>NZ_JANQBD010000010.1 GCF_024722015.1 Paenibacillus radicis (ex Xue et al. 2023)
CGCCTTGTTTGCTGTACGCTTTTTTCTGGCTTACACCAAAAAACAAACGGCACAGGGATTTTTCCCATACCGTTTCGAATTCCATTTTAATTCCGCTATTGTTTTTGAGCTTAACTTAATGACATTGGCCCTCCGGGGCATGCCATTCAAGCTTATCTAAAAAGAGGAACTCCCCAGCAAATATTTATTGAGGCTGGATTTCAGTTGTCGATCATAGTTAACCGAAAGCCTAATGAGTGATTGAAACGTTGGCGGGCAGCTTATTCAGCGCTTGGAGAGAGTGGGCCTCTTGAAGAACGCCGTGATAAAGGTGCAACGGGGCGAAACCAGCTGAAGATTTGTCTATGG
This sequence comes from Paenibacillus radicis (ex Xue et al. 2023), assembly GCF_024722015.1. Classification (GTDB taxonomy): domain Bacteria; phylum Bacillota; class Bacilli; order Paenibacillales; family NBRC-103111; genus Paenibacillus_S. The sequence continues at coordinate 349 of NZ_JANQBD010000010.1, forward strand.
AAGAACAATTGAAACGTGCTGAAGCACGGATTCAATTGTTTGAAGGGGAGAATGACTTCAATAGAGGAAACATCCATTTTTATAACTCAGAACGTTACCAATGGGAATTAGAAAAAGATGATCCCTGACGAATACAGGAATCATCTCTTAGTCGTGTAATGGTCCTAGGCGTTTATTTCAGCGTGTCTACAAACCAGGGCACAGTTCTCATGCAGCCTTTTTATTTTAGTGAGCTTTCAAACGCTCAATTTCCTCAATCGTCAGTCCAGAAAACTCAACAATCTCGTCCATGTCTTTGCCCTTAGCCAGCATCTTCCTTGCTACCTCAATGGCTTTCTTGTAGCTTCCTTCTTCGCGGGCTCCTTCAATCATCGACACCTCGTCATGCAAAGCTTTTTGACGCATTTCGTACAACCGCCGCGCTTCCGCATCCTGGCTTAAAAACTCCAGCGTATTCATCGCCTTACGTAAGACAGGTTCGTTCATGGTCAGTACCTCCCAGTTCGATTTACTAGGACCCTTCAAAAACAGCAACCAATTCGCTTTTCAATATCGTATTGGTTAAAGAGCTGCATCTCAATATTTATAAGTTCGCCTTCGGTTGTCTTTGCTTTAATATCAAAGATGGATTGTTTGTCACGCGGTGAATCCTTATCTGTATAAGGATTCATTAGAATGATCTCCGTTAGCGGAGGCTCACACGAAGTCATTTTTTGGATCAAGCAAGTCATTCAATATGATCAACTCCAATCCTCACTTATGGATATTATAACATAATAAACTTGTTCTGTTTTGTCACAAGATTGCTGCCGTAGTAGCATTAGCATACTGCAAATTATACTCGGAAATCAGGGTTTCAAAGGGGAGGGAAAACGTCCGAAAGCCTTATGGGAGTTAAGCTCTCGGACATTCACGGGCATCAGGGCCCCCCTTAAGAACGGCTCGACTAAAATCTAGTTATTTTTATTTAAATGCTGCTATTGTATAATATTTATACACTCGAATGGTAGGTGAACCGGATGAATGTAAACCATGCGGCAGTATTGCAGCAAAATTTGAACCTGACTATCACGCCAAAACTCATTCAATCCATGCATATATTGCAATTATCTTCAGCGGATTTAGTTAGCTACTTGCACGAGCAATCCTCTGAAAATCCATTGCTTGAAGTCAGCTGGACCGAGAACAAGAGCCGTAGAAGCAAGGTAAAGCAAGCAGCTAACAATGGGAATACGGCTTTTGTAGAGCTTACCGCGAACGAACCCGATACGCTGGAGATGGTGCTGATAAGCCAGCTTCGCCTGACTGGGCTCAATAATCGCTCTTATAATATTGCAAAGTTTTTAGCTGGAAGCCTAAATGAAAGCGGTTTATTAGATATTTCACTTGAGGAAGCGGCATATTGCTTGCAAGTGGAGGTCTCGGAAGTCGCAGAAGCACTAGAAGCTTTGCAAGCTTTAGAGCCTGCAGGGGTAGCAGCGAGAACGCTTCAAGAATGCTTGCTCATTCAGCTGCAGCGGGCTGAGAAAGCCGATCGCTTAGCGGAAGTGCTGGTTAGTAATCACATACATGAGTTAGGGGCTGGCAAATGGAAACACCTGGCTCAAATTCTGAATGTTTCATTGGAGCAGGTAAAACAATCACTGGCATTTATTCGAACGCTAAATCCGCGTCCAGGTCTTGCTTACAGACACGAGCGCCAAGTTGATCTAAAACCCGATGCCACGATACAAAAGAAAAACGACGAGTACGTTATCATGCTGCATGAGGATGGAATGCCTAAAGTGTCTTTAAATACACAAGTCCAGAAGCTTTGTGCTGAGAGCGATTGCAAGGAAACGGGAGATTACGCAAGAAAGCGCATTCAGACCGCGACGTGGCTGATCCAAAGCTTGGACCAAAGAAGGCAGACGCTTTACCGGGTGATTGAGGCGATTACTGAAGAGCAGCAGCTTTTTTTGGATAAAGGGTTATCTTATTTGAAGCCAATGAATTTGAAAACGATTGCTGATAGACTAGAGCTCCATCAATCCACGATAAGCCGCGCTATCCAGAACAAGGTGGTCCAAACGCCGCATGGCATGTTTGAATTGAAATTTTTCTTCGCGACTGGATTAATAACAGCAGATGGAGAAGCTGCTTCCGCTGAACGGATCAAATGTCGAATTCGGGAGTTAGTCGATGCAGAGAATAAAAGCAAGCCGCTCTCGGATCAACTGCTTACCGATACGCTAACCAGGGAAGGCCTTCAAATTTCCCGGAGAACGGTCATGAAGTACAGGGAGGAAATGCAAATTTTGTCTTCGCGGTTACGAGGAGCAGAGAGTGTAAACTAGCAGAGGCTGGAAAACGAGAGTTTATTTCCAAAGTAAAGCCTTATCATACAAGTAGGAGGCAGATTAGAATGGCTTATTCTTTTGGAATTTTGACCGTTGATGACGAAGAGGATTTATGCCGTATCATCTCCCATAAGCTGAAAAAGTCAGGTTTTCGAACGTTTCAGGCGATAACTGGGGATGCAGCATTGCAAATTGTCAAAGAAGAGGATATAGATGTTGTGATCCTTGATTATATGCTTCCTGACCTTACTGGACTAGAAGTGCTTCAGAAAATTAAAAACGAGTTTCCCCATGTGGAAGTGATAATGCTAACCGCATACGGAAATGTAGAGAATGCTGTTGATGCTATGAGGCTGGGGGCATTTGATTATCTTAATAAACCAAGCGAGCTAGAATTGATTAAAGAAATTGTTGGGAAGGCATGCGATAAAAAACGTCTTCAGCTCGAAAATCAGGTTCTAAAGGAGCAGCTTGCGTCAACGAGCGATCATGAAGAGCTGGTGTTTCAAAGTGAGAAAATGAAAGGTGTCTGTGAGCTTTTTAATAAAGTGAAGGAGACGGATGCATCCATCTTAATACTAGGGGAAAGTGGAGTTGGAAAAACAGCTCTGTCCAAATGGATACACAAGATTAGCCAACGCAAGGACAAGCCCTTTGTTTCCATTAATTGTGCGGCCATTCCTGACTCATTACTGGAAAGCGAGCTGTTCGGATACCAGAAGGGTGCTTTTACAGGCGCAACAGAATCAAGGGCAGGGAAATTTGAGGCTGCCGACGGCGGTACTATTTTTCTCGACGAGGTTGGGGAAATGCCTCTAGCCATGCAGGCGAAAATGCTCCACATCATCGAGGAAAAAACGTTCATGAAGCTAGGGAGCAATTCCTACCGAAGCGTTGATGTGCGAATTATTACCGCAACGAATAAAGACATTAAGAAGCTTGTCAAGGAAGGGCAGTTCCGACAAGATTTGTATTACCGTTTGAATCTGGTTGAAATTGAAGTGCCGCCGCTAAGGGAACGAAGAGAAGATATTCCATACATGATTATTAATTATATCCATAAGCTTAACCATAAATACGGCAAGCAGGTTCAGCTGTCTGACGAAACGATTGCAATGCTTACGGCTCACGATTGGCCTGGGAACATCCGAGAACTTCTCAATATGCTCGAAAGAATGCACATTGTTCATTCAAGCGGCATGATTCATTTGCATGAGGTTTCGGGTGAACTCTTTTTCCCCCAGCATGTAGAGACTGAACTTGTGGGCACCCGTAAAATGAAATCCGGTCAGTTGAATTTGCAGAAGGCTCTTGAAGAGGTTGAGGAAGAAATTATTTCCAGGGCACTGGAGGAAGTAGGCGGCAATCAGACCAAGGCAGCCGATCTGCTCGGCATTTCAAGGCACACGCTCATCTATAAAATGAAAAAAATGAGATAAGGACGGGCGGAAACCATGGCATCTATGTTCTCTAATTTCCCGATGAATTCCGTCTCCCAAAGCATCAAGAAGAAGTATTTGATCATCTACTCTATCGTTATTATCGTTCCTGTACTGCTTATTTATAATCTGATTCTTGGCTATACGCACCGGATTGTAGAAAAAGATATAGTGAGTAAAAATTTACTAAGCGCGGACGCTTTGGTAAAGCGATTTAATACAGAAATATCCGACGCGGTGCTGCAAATGCAGCTGATCGCCGAGGTGGACGAAGAAGCCAAGCTTCAACCCCAGAGAATGTATGAACGCGCTAAGCAAACGATAGCCAGCAGTACTATGATCCAATCTGTTACTATGGTGGATGCTCAAAAGCAAATGCTTTTTGAGGCGCCTTTTGCCTTGCAAACTCAAAGGGCCGCTTATGATTTCCCCAACTTCGAGATTGTACGCTGGAGTAAAAACTATGCAGTTTCCGATGTATTTCTGAATCCTCACGGACAGCGGGTAGTATGTATTTCACTTCCGATTCTGGACAATCATGAACAATTCATAGGGATGTTAATTGCGGAGCTAAGCCAGGAGCATCTCTCGGAAGTATTAAGTGTGAGCAGCGTTCCAAGCAATGGATTTAGCTTTATCGTGGATCGCAGCGGCAGGGTTATTGCTTCCACCGTAATGTCCGAAATTGGCGAGAATTTCTCTACGTTTCCAGCAGCAGCAAACATATCCCGTTATACTTCCGGCTCCATGAAAGGCGAGTATCACAACGAATCCAGTATTATGGCTTACAAGACGATGTGGGATGGCTGGGGGCTAGTCCTCGGAGTACCGGAGCGGTATGCTTTTAAACCGATGACGGATCTGTCCCAAGCGTTGACGGGAACTTTTGTATGCATCCTTTTACTAACCCTCTTGTTCATCAGAATCGGTGTGCAAAAAATTTTGCAGCCGATTGTGAGGCTAACTCAATTTGCCAGAAGTATAGAACGAAACGATGCCATCGCTGTACTTCCTCAATTGACGAGTAGATCGAAGGATGAGCTGACGGTTTTATGGCACTCGATGGCTGCAATGGCAGTAAGCTTAAGCGAAAAGCAGAGGATGGTTGAGGAAAAGGAACGTTATTTGCGCGATGTTATCGAAGGGATTCCTTACGCGATCCTGACTGTAGATAATGAAGGAAGGATAACCCATATCAATCAGCAGTTTGAAAAGATTACGGGTTATCCGAGAGCCTCCATGATGGGTATGCATTTGTCGGATATGCAGATCGAGAACAAGGAAGCTGATTTTGGAATATTGAACAGTTTGAATGACGAGCATATGGCTGAAGATGCGGAAACTTATATTATAGACGCGAAGGGACACAAGCATGTTGTTAAGATCGTCACCTCCAAATTCTATAATATGCAGGGCGGCAATATCGGCAGCATCGCTGTTTTTCAGGATATAACCCAATGGAAGCTGCTGGAGGAGCATGCCAAACAGAGCGAGAAGCTTGCTTTAATCGGACAGATCAGCACAGGCATTGCCCATGAAATCAAAAATCCGTTGGCCATCCTCTCCGGTGCCTCTGAATTATTAAAGGATGAGATAGCTGCCATGCCTCAGGATGAAACGGTAAATGAACTTGTAAATGATATTTACCGGGTTGTTAGGCGTATGAACGGTATCGTCAATCAATTTCTGTCTTTCTCCAAAATGACCAGTGAGCAAGAAGAAACGATCCGGGTGGAGAAGCTGCTGGATGAGACACTGCATCTCCTACGTATTAAGCTCAGAGGTGCAAATATCGAAACCGTCAAGGATTATGCGGCTGAGCAGGCTTCTTTTGTGGGAAAAAGCAATAAATTAATGCAGGTGTTTTTAAATTTGATTTTAAACAGTATTGAAGCTATGCCGGACGGAGGAACATTAAGCATTCGTACATCGGTTAGTGGGGGAGCTGGGAACGGAGTACTTGTTGTCGAAGTGAAGGACACGGGGATGGGGATTTCCGAGCAAACGATGGAATGGATGTTCAATCCGTATTTTACAACGAAAGAGAAGGGCTCTGGTCTGGGGCTTACTATTGCCAGAGACATTATGATGGAGCACGGAGGGTCACTGCAAATTCAAAGCAAAGCGGATGAGGGGACAACGATGAGGTGTGAATTTCCCTTGCAGAAGGAGGGAGAGAGCCCATGAAAAACAAGTGGATTATCCCCCTGGCGCTGATGATCGTACTGATGCTTGCTTCTATGTTGATCGCTAATCCTTTTGGTCTGGGGACTTATAAAGAGTCTGACAGGGCGGAGGAGCAATCTCCCGAATCGAAGCCTGTCATTACCATTGGCTCCAAATCATTCACCGAGCAGTATTTGTTAATGAAAATGACCGGCATCTTACTGAGAGAAAACGGATTTAACGTAAAGGAAATCATTTTTAAAGGAAGCACCAATATCCGTTCTGCTTTGGAAGCAGGAGTGATCGATCAATACTGGGAGTATGCCAATACGGCAAGAATTTATTATCAGCATCAAGCCGGGATCGAAGACGCGAATGAAGCGTTCCGAATTGTTTCGGAGGAGGATAAGAAAATCGGTCTGCACTGGCTCCCTATAACAACTGAAATTAATAGTACTTGGGCAGTGCTTATCAAGAAAGAACTGGCTGAACAATATGGTATCAATACGATTAGTGATTTGGGGACTTATGCCAAGGAGCATAAACGGCTCAATATCGCAACGAATAGTGAATTTCTCATCCGCGCTGACGGTTTGAAGCAGTTCGAGAGCGTATATGATCTGGATATTCCACGTGAGAATGTTATCGTCTCGGATACGAAGCTGTTTGCTCAGGCCGTCAAAGAATCACGTGTTCAAGCGACAATAGGCTTCTCCTCGGACGGCCGGATCGATGCTTATGGCTTGGTGGAGCTGGAGGATGACCGTCATTTCTTCCCGCCCTATAATCCGGCGCCGGTAGTCAAGGACCCGGTCTTGAAGCAGAATCCCCGGATCGAACCATTGTTGACTGGGCTTACAAATCAATTAGATCATGACAAGTTCAAGGCGTATTTATACAAGGCCGATGTGCTGCATGAGGATGTTACTGAGCTGGCAAGGCAATATTTACTGGATACGGGACTGATACGTCAGAAAAAGTAAGTATAATCACAATATAAGTGTACAGGAATCCCTTTGGGCGAACGATTGGAACCGCTATGGTCCTATCAGGTTTGCACTGAAGGGATTTTTTATGCTGTGTTTCATTGTTGTGAAAAATTACAGTGTAGAAAAATTCAACAACGTTTTTGTAGAAGAAACCTACAATCCATGCTTATAGCTGCCTAAAATCGCGGAAAAATTATTGGCACGCATTTTGCTATATATAAAAGTGTAAAGTATTTTGCCTGCTAAAGGCTGCTTTCGTAAATATTGTGGGGGTGGGAAGTACATGATCCGTTTCGACAAGATAAGCAAGGTGTATGGTGCTGTAAAGGTATTGACGGAATTAGACCTGCACATAGGCAAGGGAGAGCTGGTTGCTTTAATAGGGCCAAGCGGCTGCGGGAAAACGACGACGCTTCGGATGATTAACCGATTAATTGAGCCGTCATCCGGAACCATTAAGATTCATGGTCAAGATATCTCGAACACGAATCCTGTGGAGCTTAGAAGGGGAATAGGCTATGTGATTCAGCAAATTGGCCTTCTGCCTCATCTATCCATTGGCAAGAACATCGGCCTTGTTCCCAAGCTAAAGGGCTGGAAGGACGCAGACTATACGGAACGAGTCAATGAACTGATGCATATGGTTGGCCTCGATCCAAAAGTGTTTCGAAACCGCTTTCCTTCCGAATTAAGCGGCGGACAGCAGCAAAGGATCGGAGTTATCCGCGCATTGGCTGCCGAGCCTCCAATTATTCTAATGGACGAGCCATTCAGCGCCTTGGACCCGATCTCTCGTGAGCAGCTGCAGGAGGAGTTGGTTCGTTTGCAAAAGGAGATTCAGAAAACGATCGTATTTGTTACTCATGATATCGACGAGGCACTAAAAATATCGGATCGGATCGCCATCATGAATGCAGGCCGTATTATCCAGCTTGATACCCCGGAGAACATTTTGAAATATCCTGCCAATGAATTTGTAAGGGGTTTTATCGGGGAGAAGCGATTGGGTGCGGCAGCTGCAGGAGCAAGTGGGAACGGGATCGTTTCACAAGTAGAGGCTATGATGATTCAACCGATCACGAAGCTGTATGAGGAGCATCGAATTGCAGATGCCTTGTCGGTCGCCAAGAGCTCGAAGGAAGAAGCTTTTCTGGTTTACGATGGGGACCGGGGTGTGGCCGGTGTCATCTCATTAGCAGAGCTGGAACGAAATGCAGGTCGGGGTAATGAGACTATCTGCACAATTATGCACAAGCCTTTGCTTTGTGTGGAAGCGGATTCAAGTTGGCGTGAGGCTTCAGAGAGATTGATGGAATCACAAGTAAGCGGCCTGCCTGTGATGAAGCATGGCAAGGTGATTGGTGTCGTGACTCAGACGAGTATACTCCGTGGTTTATCGAAAATGAGTGGGTAAGGGAAAGGGGGAATTTGTAATGCAGGAGCAAAATTTGTGGAGTTCGTTGTGGGAGGTTTATCGGGATCAACCGGACATGATACTTACCGGTTTATGGCAGCATATTTACATCTCCATGCTGTCGATGCTGATTGCCATTGCATTGGCGGTGCCGCTCGGAATTTATTTAACAAGAAATAAAAAGGTGGCGGATGCGGTGATCGGGTTCGCCGGAATGTTTCAAACCATTCCAAGCATTGCCTTATTCGGATTCTTAATGCCGCTTGTAGGCATTGGGGTGAAGCCTACGATTATTGCACTCGTTTTGTACGCACTAGCTCCCATTGTGAGAAATGTGTATACAGGCATCACGGAAGTGAGTCCTTCCACAGTGGATGCAGGGCGCGGCATGGGCATGACGAACTGGCAAATCCTGCGGATGATTGAGCTTCCGCTTGCACTGCCGGTTATCATGGCGGGAATTCGAACCGCTACTGTTTGGACAATCGGGATTACAACTATCGCCGCATTTATTGGGGCAGGGGGACTAGGCCAAATTATTTTCCGGGGTGTTACCTTAATGCGTCCGGAGCTGGTTCTTTCCGGGGCGATACCGGCAGCACTGCTCGCGATTGTGGTGGAAGTGCTGTTGAAGAAGCTGGAAACCCGTGCCACACGCAAAAGGAGTCCAATCGCTGCACAACCGGCATCCAAGTAATGTCTGCAAAATGGCTTAGAGAATCATGCAAATGTATGTTAATAAAAACTTGGGAGGAAATTTTATGAAAAAGTGGTTGATACTTCTTGTGAGTTTGGTGTTGTTATTGTCAGCATGCTCTCAGAACAAAACATCGGCGGGGGATGCACAAAGCTCGGCGAAGATCGTGGTTGCTAGTAAAAATTTCACGGAGCAATATGTGCTTGCACAAATCATGGGACAGCTTCTGCAAAATAAAACAAAGCATCAAGTAACGATTAAAGAAGGCGGGTATGCGGCCTCCGCTGTGTTGAATCAAGGGATGAAGGACGGGGACATTCAAGTATTTGTCGATTACACGGGAACAGGCTATATCAATGTGTTAAAAAATACATTGAAACCGGACGATACGCCGGATTCCGTATTCCAAAAAACGAAGGAAGGCTATGATAAGCAGTTCGGGTTCCAATGGCTGGAGCCGCTTGGCATGAACAATACATTCACCCTCATTATGAAAGAGGACAAAGCGAAAGCATTAAATATTAATTCGTTCTCTGATCTGGTGGCCCACTCCAAGGATTTGGTAATTGGCATGGATGCCGCATTCTATGCTCGTACGGATGGATATAAAGGTTTAACGGATAAATATGGCATGAAATTTAAAGATTTCAAGGAAATGGACATTTCACTCGCATTTTCGGCGTTGGCTGACAGTAAATTCGATGTGTTGGTTGCTTACGCTACGGATGGCCGCATTCCTGCCTTGAAGCTTAAATCGCTGAAGGATGATAAGGGCTACTTTCCACCTTATTTTGCCGCTCCGATCGTTCCGAAGACTCTGATTGAAAAGTATCCGGACGTGGCTCAAGTATTAAATCAATTGGCCGGCAAGCTCGATGACAAAACGATGTCAGAGCTAAACGCCAAGGTCGATATGGATAAGAAGCCTACGGCAGAAGTCGCAAAAGAGTTTTTAACCAAGTCAGGACTAATTAAGTAAAAATAACAGCCAAACCAAGGGAGCGATCGTTATGAAAATCACATCAATTGAAATTAAGCAATATATGATTCCGCTAGATCCGGCCTTTCATGCATCCTGGGATCCTACCCCCCGGAAGAAATTCGGTACCACACTTGTTTATGTTCATACGGACGAGGGCATTACAGGTATTGGCTCGGGTGATCTGATGACGGGTTTCGCCGGACACGAGCATTTGTTTATTGGTCAGGATCCATTTGCCATCGAGCGCCATGCTCAAATCATCGATAATATTGATTTTCATTATGGACGCTGTTGGCCTTTAGACTTGGCCTTATGGGATTTGATGGGGAAGGCGACGGGGCTGCCTGTCTATAAGCTGCTTGGAGGCCGCAGCGACCGAATGCTGGCGTATGCCTCTACCGGTGAATTGGTCTCTCCCGAAGTTCGCGCCGAGCGTGCTGAAGCATTCGTTGAGCAGGGCTTCAAGGCGATGAAAATCCGCTTCCACAATCAAGATCCCCGTAAGGATATCAAGGTCGTAGAAGCGGTACGCAAAGCGGTTGGCAATAAGCTGGACATTATGGTAGATGCGAACCAGGGCTGGAAGATGCCTTGGGATGTGGAACGAACATGGGATGTGAAAATGGCTTATCAGGTAGCGAAGGAGCTGGAGCAATTAAATGTAGTCTGGCTAGAAGAACCGCTGCCCTCTCATGATTTTGAAGGAATGGCAGCGCTTCGGCAGAAGGTGGGTATCCGTATTGCAGGAGGAGAGATGAACCGGGAATGGCATGATTTCAGAGAAATGTACCGCCACGGATCATTGGATGTGTACCAGCCGGATGTCGCATTGACAGGTGGGATCACGCAAATTCGTAAAATTGCCGACATGGTGCAAATGGGCGGCCACTGGTTTACGCCGCATAGCTGGAGCAACGGTATCGGATTCTTGGCTAACCTGCAATTGAGCTGCGGGCTCAGCACATGCCCTTATTTTGAGTTCCCTTACGATCCGCCGACATGGACACCGGAACGCCGTGATTTCGTACAGCAGGAGAAGTTCAATGTTGACAGCGATGGGTATTTGGTACTGTCGGATAAGCCGGGGCTCGGCTTCGAGCTTGATCCTGAAGTATTGGAAAAGTATGAGATTAAAAATGCATACATTTGGGGTACGGATTAATACGCAGCAGTAAAAGCAGCAGTAGAGGAGGAGCCTGCCATCGATAAATCATCTGAATCTTTTCGTATAGAAAAGGATATGTTCGGAGAGCTTCTCATTCCAACGGATGCCTATTATGGCATCCAGACGCTGAGGACATGTGAGAATCTATCTTTTTCAGGCCGCTTCCTTAGTCAATATTCAGTTTATATCCAATCCTTGGCGCTCGTGAAAAAAGCGGCGGTGCAAGCGAACCATGAAACGGGTGAGCTGGATGCGAGGCGAGCGGGGTTAATAGAAGCGGCCTGCGATCAATTGATTGCCGGTAATCATACAAAGCATTTTCCCGTGGACGTACTGCATGGGGGCGGTGGGATTGGCGTCAATATGAATCTGAACGAAGTGATCGCGAATCTCAGCAATATAAGCGCGGGGGGGAAGCCCGGAGATTACGAGCCGGTTGATCCGATCGAGCATGTCAACCTATCGCAGTCTACATCTGATGTATGCCATACGGCGATTAGAATGGCGCTTGTTTCGATATGGGAGGGCTTGAAGCAGGAGCTTGACAAGCTGTATGCACAGATGAAAGCAAAGGAAGCTGAGCTCGGAGCCACAATCACCATAGCCCGTACCTGCATGCAGGATGGAATGGCAATCTCATACGGAGATACGTTCGGCGGTTACGCAGCCTTGGTGGAGCGAAGAAGTACCGCTCTGGCAGGTGCCTTTCACAGATTGCGGCAGATCAATCTGGGCGCAACCGTAGTCGGTTCAGGCCACGGTGCTTCTGCAGCTTATCGTGAAGTGATTATAAAGAAGCTGAACCTTGTAACAGGTGAAAACTTCGAATTACGCAGCAATCTGTACGATGCAGCGCAAAACCCCGATGATTTGGCGGAAGTCTCGGCGCAGCTCGCTCTGCTGGCAGCATCGCTGCTGAAGGTGGCCAAGGACTTCCGGCTGCTGTCCTCCGGACCGGAGGCCGGACTGGCGGAGCTCATCCTGCCAGCCGTGCAAGCGGGCTCGTCCTTCTTCCCGGGTAAGGTCAATCCCGTGGTAGCGGAAACGCTCATTCAATGCTGCTTTCAAGTGCTCGGCTGCGACCGGACCGTACAGGCGGTCGTGGAGCACGGGGAGCTGAACTTGAATGTATGGGAGGCGGTCGCAGGGATCAACATCCTGGAAGCGGTGGAGATGTTGACCAAAGCGATTTGCCAGTTCACGGAGCTATGTCTTCGTGGTGCGATGGTGAATACGGAGCGCTGCAAAACCTATTCAGAGAGCATGGTTCCACGTATGGTCAGCTTAAAGGAGAAATACGGGTATGCAGCCGTTTCACATGGGGTGAAAGAAGCAGCCCGGCAAGGTATAGATTTACAAACATGGCTTCAACAAGGAGGAGATTTATTTGGAACAAGCTCGTCTGAAATGGGCAAAGGAATGGCTGGAGACAACTAAGCGGCTCTATGTCAATGGAGAGTGGAGGAGCAATGCTGCCGGCAAGCTGGTGGAAACGATCAATCCTGCGGATGGCAGCATTCTAGGCACCTTCCACGGAGCAGGCAAGGAGGATGTGGATGCTGCGGTAGCGGCAGCGAAGGCCGCTTTTCGGTCAGGCCCTTGGAAAGAAATGAGCCGCAAGGAGCGGGCCAAAGTATTGCATACCATCGCAGATGTTATCCGCAAGCATCATGCGGAGCTGGCTACGCTGGAATCCTTGGATAACGGCAAGCTGTATAAAGAAGCTTACGCGGACGATATTCCTGAATCCGCTGACATATTTGATTATTATGCGGGCTGGACGGACAAATTCTACGGAGAAAACTGCCCTGTAGATGGCTCCTTCCTGAGCTACACGGTTAGAGAGCCGGTCGGGGTATGCGGACAAATCGTACCGTGGAACTTCCCGATCCTCATGGCTTGCTGGAAGCTGGCTCCTGCCCTCGCAATGGGGAACACGGTAGTGCTTAAACCATCAAGCGCCACATCTCTTTCGGCGATTCGCTTGTTCGAGATATTGCATGAGGAAGAAGTGCTTCCGCCTGGTGTGATCAACCTTATTCTAGGCAGCGGCAGTATCGGTTCTTATATTACGAAGCATTCGGATGTGAACAAAATATCGTTTACCGGAAGCACTTCTGTTGGCAAACAGCTGGTGCATGATTCGGCGGATTCCAATTTAAAGACAGTGACACTGGAGTTGGGCGGAAAGTCGCCTAATATTGTGTTTGACGATGTACCGGATTTGGATTTCGCCATCGAACGGTCTTTCTATGGCTTGTTTACTCATAAAGGGGAAAAATGCTCGGCTCCAACCCGATTATTCGTTCAGGAGAACATATACGACCATTTTGTTGAACAATTGGCTAAGCTTGCGGATAGCTATGTGTGCGGAGATCCGTTTGATCCGTTGAGCGATCAAGGTCCGCAGTGCACGAAGGCGCATATGGAGAGCATTCTTAACTACATCGAGATCGGCCAACAGGAAGGCGCACGTTTGGTAGCTGGAGGCAAACGCGATACCGAAGGAACGAACCGTGATGGTTACTATGTAAGGCCAACGATTTTTGCTGACGTTTCCAATAGTATGCGTATCGCTCAAGAAGAAATTTTTGGACCGGTTCTGGTAGTCATTCCTTTTAAGGACGAGGACGAAGCGGTGGCGATGGCTAACGATTCCATCTATGGCCTTGGAGCGGGCTTGTGGACGAATGATGTTTCGAGGGCCCATAGGGTCGCGAGTCGTTTGGAAGCGGGTATGGTGTTCGTCAACAAATACGGCTGTTACGATTTCGCCAGCCCATTTGGGGGTACGAAGCAGAGCGGTTGGGGCAAAGAATATGCCATTCATTCATTGGAATCATACACGAAAGTCAAATCCATTTGGATCAAAATTTAAGCCGGACAGGGGAATAACTAGATGAGAATGAAAGCTGCAGTAATGAGAGAGGTTGGCAAGCCGTTAACGATCGAACAAGTGGAGCTTGCGTCGCCGGGGCCTAATGAGGTTTTGGTCAAAATTGAAGCATCCGGCGTTTGCCATAGTGATATGAACAGCTTGATGGATACATCAACGCCTACCCCATCCATTCTCGGACATGAGGGCGCAGGGATTGTCGTAGGAATAGGCTCGAATGTTCGCCATGTGAAGGCAGGCGATAAAGTTGCTCTGAGCTGGGTACCGTTTTGCGGGGTATGCCCATTTTGCGAACAAGGTCAGGTGCATTTATGTGAAATCGCGTTCGGCCCGATGTTTGACGGAACGCTGCTCGACGGCACTTCCAGGTTGAGCCAGGCAGGGCAAAAATTATACCATTATTCCTTGCTCTCAACTTTCGCGGAATTTGCCGTAGTGGCTGAACGATCCTGCGTCAAATTGCCGGATGAAATGCCACTTATTCAAGCATCCTTGCTTGGCTGCGGCGTAGCAACGGGATATGGAGCCGCCGTCAATGCGGCTAAGGTTACGCCGGGCTCCTCCGTTGCCATCTTCGGCATTGGAGGTGTAGGCATCAACGCTATTCAAGGCGCCCGAATTGCCGGGGCTTCCCAAATTATCGCTTGCGATGTAAAGCCGAAAAACCTGGAGCTGGCAAGAGCCTACGGAGCCACGCATACGATTAACGTAGCGGAGCAAAATGCGGTTCAGGCTTTAAAGGATTTGACTGGCGGTTATGGTGTGCAATTTGCAATTGACGCTTCCGGAAATACGAACGCGGGAAGCAGTGCATGGCAGGGTACTCGCAAGGGTGGAACGACGGTTGTTGTCGGGGCTTATGATCCGAAAAAGGAACTGAGTCTTCCGGCTGGCGGATTTCATCGTGTAGGTAAAACCTTGAAGGGGAGCTTCTACGGAGACGTTCATCCGCTTCGCGATATAGCTACATTGGCTCAGCTTTATTTGGATGGCAAGCTTATGCTCGATGAGCTGATTCTTGAGAAGATTCAGCTGGAGGATATTAATAAGGCCTTCGACTCCTTCCACGATTGCAATTGTGTGAATGTAGGGCGCAGCGTAATTGTATTTTAATGGGATATCAAGGAGGAATTTCTGCATTCACCGGGATTCCTCTGTTCCATTTTCGTTGAGGGGTGAAGTGCCATGTGGCCAACGTTAGTCACCATATTTTTTATACAAATTGTGTATGTAACGGTTCTGACGATCCGACAAATTTTTACGCTCAAAGGATACCGTTATACGGCGGCGATGCTTAGCTCGATTGATATTATGATCTACGTCATCGGGTTTAAAATCGTTCTGGACCATTTGGATCAACCGGTCAGCCTGGTCGTTTACTGCCTCAGCTATGGGGTTGGTATATTAACCGGAATTAAAATTGAGGAGCGGCTGGCTTTAGGGTTTACGAATGTCCAGGTGTTTACTAAGCAGGAGCGCCATTTTATAGTTCAAGAGCTTTCCAAGAAAGGGTATGGGCTAACGATATGGGAGGCTGAGGGGGTTGATGGGAAAAGCCTTGTTCTCTCCATTATTATATTGCGTAAAAAGCAATCCAGGCTCTATCAGGACATAATGGCCCTAGATCCTGCTGCCTTTGTCGTATCGTACGATGCCAAATATTATCGGGGCGGATATCTTATGAGGCCCGGGTCCGGTGCGAGGCTGGATCGGTTAACAGGAGCCCGGAAGGAGGCAGGGAAGTGAGCGAAACGGTGCTTATCACGGGCGCGGGCAGGGGATTGGGCTATGAGCTGGCCAGGATTTTCTACGCGCACCAATACCGAGTATTCCCGTTGGTAAGAACGCAAACGGCTGCTGAAGAGCTGCTTATGGAAATGCCGTATTGCCATCCGATTATTGCCGATGTGGGTGAGGATGATTGTATCGATAGCATCAGAACTGTTGTGGGAGACCTGACGGATACAGTCGATATTTTGATCAATAACGCTGGCATTCCGGGAATTGCCTATCAATTTTCAGAGGTTACAACCCAAGAGGTGGGCGAGCTGTTTAATGTTCACTGCCTTGGAGTCATCCGAACCGTTAAAGCGGTATCTAACTATCTTGAGCAGTCTGCGAACCCCAGAATCATTAATATTTCTTCAAGACTGGGCTCTCTTGCCATGACCGCATCTGGGGAGTTCAACGAAGGCGGATTTTCTTACTCTTATCGAATTGCTAAGGCTGCACAAAATATGCTTTCTCTTTGTTTGGATCAAGAGCTTAGAAAAAAAGGTATTCATGTGAGCTCGATTCATCCGGGTAAAATGTATACAAGCTGCGCCTCCCACGATGCTAACTTGGAACCGCATGAAGCTGCTGGGTCTATTTTTGCATGGTGCCAATCGGCTTGTTCTTCTAACACGGGACAGTTTCTTGAGCCTGGGACCGGAAATATGCCATTCCCATGGTAGTAAGGCCGCAGTGAACGGTTGAATTAAATTGACGACTTCGACTTGAAGTGAAAAAGCAAGCATCGGATACATGAATTGTAAAAAATATGACAAGGTGGCGTGGGTCAAACGTCAAAGCGTTTATCCCATCGCCACCTTCCCGTCTAGATAAACACTGCAACATGGCTGCCATTTGATTGGAGTGCGATTAGGGATATTTCTTGGGTCTCCATTACATATTCATCAGTCTATTGATTCCGATATATTCTTTAATAAAGTCTTTTTCGTCAAAAAAATAGTCTCTTGCTATACTTTCCATTCCATGCCCTAAATCAAAAGCTACCTTTCCGAGGTTCTCCTTAATGTAGCCGGCCAGTATGATCGCATTGGTTCCCGCAGCCAATAAGGCCAAATCAAACTCGTATTCTGCAATTTCTTCCATTGCCCGCGGCAAGTCTTCAAATGCGTTAACCATCACGGTGCCAACGATATTAAAGTTTAAATCTGCTTTTAAGTTGGCGTTAAGTGATTTCTTCACTTCTTTGGCATAGCCGCAAACTATCAATATGTTTTTGCCACGCAGCATTTGATGGAACTTTTTCTCCTGTGAATAGATGATCACTCTGCGAATATACGCTTCAAAATAATATTTTCGCCATATGTCATACGTATCGAATACTTTTTCAGTAAATTGTCCCGCATTCTTTTTCCAAAAAAATGTGTTGTAGCCGACAATATCGCATATTTTCACCGCATCGATAGCCATATCACGTGCTGCTGTATTAGGAAATAAAATACCTCTGTGCTGGTGGCCTCGTTCAATTTTTTCATTGGCAATAGTCGCTTCTTTATTATTCATAAATTCTTCTTCGGAAAGTATATAGTACTGGGCCATGACAAAGGCTTCAGTTTCGCCAACGGAAACGACGGCATAAGGGATTTTATTGTCCAATGCGTATATAACTTTATCCATAACTTCACCGCTATGCAGCCTTTGCGGGCTTAAGCTTATTACAGGCTCTTCATAGTTCCAGTCGATTCTGTCCAAATAATCTCTAATATAATTAATGAATTTCAGGACTCTATTTGTTGTTGAATGCTTTTTCCTCACCATTTGATAGCCGCGTTCTGCGATAGCCGTTCTTTCTTCTTCATGTTCTAAATAATACAATGCCTTCTCCAAATAATTCTCCTCATTGACTTCTACGAACGTTTCTCCATCTATAAATCCTAAATCCCTAAGCTCTTTAGATCCATTAGCCAGCAATAGGGTTCTGCAAGCAGGGACTTCGAAATATTTGGCGTTGGGAAGCCTGTAAATAGAATCATCGGTAAAAAACATTTTGGCTTTGTTAATCTCCCTTGCAAAATATTCCCCTACTAAAGATTCCGCCTCATCATCCTCATCTCTATCGTAATCCCTGTATCCCGGATGCGGATGATGGACAAAGCCCGGATAACCTTTCATTTCTGTTGAGATTGTATGCCTTAGCGGATAGTAGTCTTCATTTACAGCACCCATCAGCAAAAAATCAATTTTCCTATTCAGATCATAGTCTTTAAACTGCTGGATATTCACATGATGGGGGAGCCAACGAAATTTATTAAGCAGTTCCGGAAAATTGTCTATAAAAGCGTCTCTATGGAACGAAAATATAAGATCGATGTCATTTTCGTATACAAACCGACGAAATTTCTTTTGATCCTTTTGAAGGTCCCAATACAATACGCCTTTAGGTATATTTACATATTTTAAGCCGTGTAATGGCTTGTTCAACATGACATCATCGAAGAAGATAAAATCGGGGGTAAACTCGTGATCATACAATATTTGCTTTATATTTGCCTCCTCATCCAGACAAAAAACCAGCACATCCTGCTGCTTCATGACCTCCTGCTTGAAAAATTCTCCCGATCGGATAATATTGCTGGTGCGATCATTAGTACAATATAAAATTTTAAGCTGGGGCATATTACCACTCCCTTATAGTCCGTGATCAAAAGGGGGCTATTTAAACAACCCCTTATACTAATATAGGATATGCAGTAATAGATTGCTTGCTCTATGCTTAAGACTAAAATAGAGTAGATTCAGGAGATAACCCAGATCCATAACAACTTGCTGGCAAGTGTAAAAACTCAATAAAGCCTCCCCCTGCTCATCAAGTAACACTGTAACGAAGTTACGATGTTAAGTGAGCGTGGAGGAGGCTATTTGTTCGCGAGAAGAGCTTCAACCGGGTCAACCTGTCTCTGACCGATGAGTACAACTCAAAGTTGAATAAGCTATCAGTCCATTGCAATATGCATACCATGACTTTGGCTGAGGTTATCGTTCGTCTCTGCCTGAACAACACCAACATCATTCAATATGGCCAACTTAGATGCAATATAAACCTGGAATGCTAAATTTATTAAACAAAATAGGGCTCATATACCTCATGCACCTTCAATAAAGCTTCAGGCTTGCCACTAAACCATGCCCATTCTCCCACACGCGGCTCCCCAGCTGAAGAGTACCGTATGGATTCATCCGGTTGGGACAACAAACGACAGCGGTATAGAAAGGCGATAAAATGTCCCCTATCCCGTTTACTGATATCCAGATCCTGAATAAATCTGCAAGGCTCCGGATCGAAAGCGAGGTTGGCTCCCAGTTCAATCTGCCCTACTTTAAGGATACGGTCCTCGAATCGCTCGTTATGCCGGATAACGCCGCCCGGAAGATGCCAACCTCTACCGAATATCTCATCATCTCTCCATGTAAACAGCGTTCGATCCTCATCGTCTTTGATAAGCAGGTCTACACAAATAAGGGGGGTTAACCGGCTCACAAACAAAAATAAATCCTCGGGAAGACCATCCCTGTCTTTGGTAACTTGGTTCTCAAGAAAATGTATAGCTTCTTTATTGTTCATACAATGGCTCCTCCAATGTTATAAAAGCATTCTGGCATCTATTTGAGAAGAATATATAAAAATCTTAATAAACGGAGCCGGTATTTGCAATGGGTGGCACAGCTTTTTCATGAAGGTGACTTTTTGCACAACGAAAGATTAGTCCACTATTATTGGAATCCATTAATCAGGTTGTTATAATAAAAAAGCAATCCGTAGGAGCAATATCGACCATCCATGATTGGAGGCTTGGCAATGGCAGTACTGGTTACAGGCGGAGCAGGCTATATAGGAAGTCATACATGTGTCGAGCTGCTTAACAACGGTTATGAAATCATAGTTGTGGATAGCTTAACGAACAGCAAGCCGGAAGCTTTGAAACGTATCCGTGAGCTTGCAGGTAAAGACTTTCCATTTCACCACTTGGATCTTTTGGACCGCTCGGCTGTTGAAGAGGTATTCGCTCACAGCAGAATAGAGGCGGTTATCCATTTAGCTGGACTTAAGGCCGTGGAGGAATCGGTGGAGCTTCCTTTGCGCTATTATTATACTAACATTGCTGGAACGCTCATCCTTTGTGAAACGATGCAAAAGTACGGTGTCAAAAAGCTGGTGTTCAGCTCTTCAGCTACCGTATATGGAATGTCGGAAAACGTTCCGATATCAGAGCATTTTCCACTGGCTGCAACCAATCCTTACGGACAGACGAAGCTTATGATCGAGCAGATTCTCCAGGATCTTTACATATCAGATAACAGCTGGAGCATTTCGCTTCTGCGTTATTTTAATCCTATTGGGGCTCACGCCAGCGGAAGAATTGGTGAGGACCCCAATGGAATACCTAACAATCTGATGCCTTATATCTCTCAAGTTGCGGTTGGAAAGCTGAAGGAGCTTATTATATTTGGCAGCGATTATCCGACAATGGACGGAACCGGAGTTAGAGATTATATTCATGTGGTCGATTTGGCTATTGGCCATTTGAAGGCGCTTGAAAAGGTAACGGTTAGCAGTGGAATCGAAGCCTATAATCTAGGTACTGGAAAAGGCTACAGTGTGCTGGAGATGGTTCGTGCATTCGAACAAGCTTTTGGGGGGATGATTCCTTACCGTTTTGCAGAGCGCAGATCGGGAGATGTGGCTGTATGCTACGCGGACCCGTCTAAGGCAGAAGCGTTATTGGGTTGGGCTGCGGTTAGGGGAATTGAAGAGATGTGTGAGGACTCCTGGCGCTGGCAGGTCAATAACCCTAATGGATACGATGATTAATGCTAAATGGGATGAAAAGGTAACAGGCTAAAATATTAACACTGTAGCTGCAGTATGTACGGTGCCGTTTCTTTAGTAGAGTGTTGAACTATAAAGAGTCGGGATACCGCAGCCGATAATAAAGTGTGGACCCTTTGCTATCCCTTGGTATGCATCCAGAAAAAGAAATGAGTGATGACAATGGAAATCAACAGCACTTTGGCCGCCGTGAGCAGCGGAGATGCCCTTCAGCAGGCGGTTGGAATCACCTTGCTTAACAAGGTGCAGGATACTCAAGCAGCCCAAGCGGCAGTGATGCTGCAGGATTTTGCTGCCGCACAGCATCCTCACCTGGGCAAGTCGTTGGACATTAAAATTTAATGTCCCTCAGAACCACCCAAAGAGCCTGAACCCCTTGGAAACAAAGGGTTCAGGCTCTTTGGCAATTAAGCTGATTCACGCTTAAAGTAACTGGCTTACATACATAAATCATATTCAATTCCACCAAGCTTTCTTGTTATAATAAATACATATTATCAGTGGAAATTGTTTGTAAATTCGAAGGGCGGGGAACGGACATGAAAACTATTTTGCTGTCCAAATATTTTTCGCGATTGTTTTGGTACAGCGTGTTCATTGTCATCCTTCCCGTCATTGTGCTGGGGAGCTTCTCCTACTACAAGTCATCTGGCATCGCGCTGCAGAAAGTAAATGAAGGCAACTCGCAGATTACGCTGCAAACCGAACTTCGCGTTGAGCAATTTCTGAAAGCGGTCGATGCCGCATCGATGCAGCTGGTCACTTCGCCATTGGTAAATAACTCCCTGGAACGCGAGCTTTCTTACCGTGAGTTTCAAATGATTCAGGAGCTTCGTGAGTACATGCAGCGTATTCAATCTTATGATCTGGGGATTCAAGATGTTCAGCTCATTAACATGTCGCAAAAGTGGATTATTGAAAATAGCGGGATGTACCGTTTTGACGACTATGCAGTGAATATGGATATGGTATATATCAAAAACAGTAAAAACTCCTTCTGGTCTGCCTCATTCTCCAACAATCCCTTAACCTCAACGATCGGGAAAGGCTACGGTATTCATTTGATCCGCAAGCTGCCCTTAAATTCTCAAGCTCCCACAATGGTAGTCGTTATAAAAATCGCATCAGGTGAAATCAGCAAATTAGTTGAAAATATTCCGGGAGGCGGCAAAACCTACGTTTTGGATGAAAATAATACCGTCTTGTCCAGTCCGGATGGCTCCATAAATGGACAGCACTTTCCCATGGATGAACCGCTTGGCAATATTATGAATCAACCAAACCCTCCGAACACATTCAAGGCGGTATGGATGGACAAGGATGTGTCCGTTAACCTCCTTCGATCTTCATATAATGATTGGAAATATGTTACCATGGCGCCCATTGTTGAGGTTACCCGCGAATCGAGAGCCATCGGCTGGATTACATTTCTGATTTGTTTAGGCATTGTTGCGGCTGCTTCTATTATCACTTACCTGCACTCTAGGAGATTGTACCGTCCGATACTCAAGCTGTATGAAGCTGTCAAGGGAGCATCCGATCCAGGCTCTGTTCCTCTAAGTGATCTGAGAACGCAGGACGAATTCCAGTTTATCAGCGAACGCTTCCAAACGATGAAGCTGACGCAAAATCAAATGGAAACGCAAATGCAGAGACATCTTCAGCAGTTGAAGGACTATTTTGTTGTCAAGCTGCTTCAAGGTGAGGTTATGACGACAGATATTAGTGAAAGCCTGAAAATGTTTCATTCTTCATCCGCTTGGAAAACCAAAGCTGTATTAGTCACCCAAATCGACACCTTCGAGGGCTGCCGATTTCGCGAATCGGATAAAGATTTATTGCTATTCGCTATCAATAATATGATTAGCGACATCATACCTGCAGAAAACAGGCTGAGCCCGATTCTGATTCATCCGTCTCAGGTCACGTTGGTTGGGAGCGATACGGACGACAGGGAGGCGTTTAAAAACAGCCTATATGTGACGGCAGAAAACATCCAGGCTACAATTCGTGGCTTCCTCGGACTCAAAATCAGTATCGGCGTCAGCCGGCCGTACTCCAAGTGGAGCGATATGCCAAGAGCATATCAGGAAGGTCTGGAAGCGTTAAAATACCGGATGAGAATAGGGCAGGAAGCGGTTATTTTTATTGAGGATCAACAGCCGGTCCAGCGTGTTAAGCCTAATTATCCGGAAGCTATCGTCGGGGATATGCTGGATGCAATTAAACTGTTGGAAATCGAGAGGGTTGACGAACTGCTCAGCCAATTTATTAAGGATGTTTTTTCCAAGGAATGCACCCATCAGGATTATCAGGTTTTTTCTGCAAGGCTTCTCATCGAATTGATCGATTTGGCTAACCAAATGGGAGTTACTTGGGATCTCGCGGGTGAAAGGCATCAATCGCTTTTTGAAAGACTGCTTGAAATGAATTCAGCATCCGATATCGAGCATTGGTTTCGTGAAGACATTATCGGCAAGGTTGTTGAAGCGGTGGAGCAAGCAAGAGCAGCTCAGGATACAACTATAACCGATAAGGTGCTGAAAATAATCCACGAGTCGCTCGAAACGGACTTGACGCTTGAGGCGTGTGCGGCGCGGCTGCATTTTCATCCAAGCCATGTGAAGAGGGTGTTCCGCCGTGATGTGGGGGTCAGCTTCAGCGAATATGTATCGGCACATAGGCTTCAAACAGCCAAGAAATGGCTGACCCAGACGCAAATGAAAATAAATGAAATAGCGGAAAGGCTGCAATACAACAATGCCCAGAATTTTATCCGCTACTTTCGCAAAATGGAAGGCATGACCCCAGGCAAGTACCGGGAGCAGTATAAAACCTGGATGTGACGAATGATGAAGGTCCAATAAGAAGATAGGAGGAATCCGCATGTATGCTATGTGCGGATTTTTTTCTGTTGAACGGGAGCGTATTTGGCTTCGTTCAATTAGTTACCACCTAATCGGCAGGCTAAAGGAACTGGAGTGCGTTAATTAGCTATGCAGACGCGATTATTCAAGTGAGACGGAACGTTGATCACTTATTTGCTTGAAACGGGGCATTTCGAGCCGGGCGGAGATGAAATAAAGCATTGTAGTTCCGTGTAATTATGAATTTGATGGTTTGCAGGGCAAATAGAGGAATGACGTTCCGTTAAGAGCTTGAGTCTGAGCGAACGATCCCTACAGAGCAGATCGATTATCGAGGAACGGGTTGAATGTCCATTCCCCACTGGAGAATAAGGAAGCAGCACAGACCGAGTAGAACAAAAGAGGGAATGGGTATGGGGTAGAAAAGCGACAGCGTCCGCCTTTGAAATCGTATGTGTACCGCTAAATAAATTCATAGCATACGATTTCAACAGCGGTTGGAACCCATACCCAATTCCCTCCCAACGCACAAATGTAGGGGATTAGACAAGCACCTGGATGGGGTGTTCATATGTAACTGCGCTCCCCTCTGCGCTACCGCTGCATTTATACCCAAATGATTAGATGATCTCAGATGATTATTGCTCCCTCCGTAGACTCGAATGATCTCTAGAGATTGTAGACGTTACAGGCGGGAGCCTCTATATTGATGGCAAGCGGCTCACTAATGCAGAATGGAGGGGTTAACCCATTGGATCGTTTGTACCTGCTTTCTTATGTATCCAAATATCGCTGGCTGTACTTGATGCTGGCACCCGGATTTTTTTACTTTGTCATCTTCAAATATATACCGATGTGGGGAGTTTTGATTGCTTTTCAAGATTATCAGGTGTTTCAGGGCTTTTTAGCTAGTAAATGGGTAGGGTTGAAGCATTTTGAACGTTTTTTTGGAGATCCGGTTTTTTGGATGCTGTTTCGCAATACATTCGTGCTTGCCTTCTATAACCTGGTCTTCTTTTTCCCTCTGCCTATAGTGATTGCTTTGATGCTCAATGAAGTGAGAAAAGAGCTGTTTAAGCGTACGGTGCAGACACTTATCTATATCCCCCACTTTATCTCATGGGTCGTTGTAGTCGGAATCGCCTATATCTTCTTCACAACAGAGGGCGGTATCGTAAATGAGTGGATCGCAGCACTTGGATGGGAGAAATTGAACTTTCTTGTTAGTGAAGCCTGGTTCCGTACGATGGTCGTTTCGGAGCTGATGTGGAAGGAAACCGGATGGGGAACGATCATTTTTCTCGCAGCACTAGCCGGGGTTGATCCACAGCTTTATGAAGCTGCACACATGGACGGCGCCAATCGGCTTAGACAGCTGTACCATATTACACTCCCGGCCATCCGCAGCACGATCATCATTTTGTTAATTCTTCGTCTGGGGAGCTTTCTAGACACCGGTTTTGAGCAAATTTTTCTGATGTTAAACCCGCTAAACCGTCAGGTAGGGGAAGTATTCGATACTTATGTGTACAGCATTGGTATCCAGCAGGGGCTTTTCAGCTACAGCACCTCTGTTGGATTGTTCAAATCCGTGATCGGACTCGTTTTGGTGCTGAGTGCGAATTACATCGCCAAAAGGTTCGGGGAGGAAGGAGTTTACTAACGGGTGGAAACTATGCAAAAGCAAGCTAAGACCGGGCAGAGGCCGTATATCGCGGTAAAACGAAAAGGTGGCAAATCGGTGGGCAGCCTGTTGTTCGATGGGATCAATTACTTGCTGCTGACACTGTTCGCGATTGCAACGATCATTCCGTTTCTTTATATTTTGGCAGGCTCCCTGACACCGGCGGACGAGTTAACTAAACAAGGCTTTGTCCTTATTCCTTCCCGCCTGACGTTAGACGCTTATAGCTATTTGTTGGCTTCCGAGGCGGTTATTCGGGGGTTAGGGGTTTCCATTTATATTACGGCGGTCGGCACTTTCATTAATATTTTGTTTACTGTGCTGATGGCTTACGCGTTAGCCCGCAAAGAATTGAAGGGGCGGCAGCCTATCCTGCTAATGGTCATTTTCTCAATGCTGTTCAGCGGGGGGATGATCCCAACCTTCCTGATAGTCAAAACGATGGGGCTGCTGGACAGCTATTGGTCATTGATGATTCCCGGGGCGATTAACGCTTTCAACCTGATAGTTATGAAAAACTTTTTCCAACAGCTGCCTGAAGGCTTGGAGGAGTCGGCCAAAATGGACGGTTGTAATGATCTGGGTATTTTATTCCGTATAGTGATCCCCCTCTCGTTGCCGGTCATTGTCACCTTCGTCATGTTTTACGCGGTAGGCCATTGGAACAGCTATTTTACAGCCATCCTGTACATTAACGACACTGAGAAATGGCCGCTTCAGGTTCTGGTTCGGCAGCTGATCATTTTATCTCAGGGAGGTCTCGGTGAATCAAATCAGGACAGCTTTAACATTCCAGCACAAACCGTGAACATGGCCATGATCGTCCTTTCCACACTTCCTATATTGATAGTGTATCCTTTTTTGCAGAAGCATTTTACCAAAGGGATTTTGCTGGGATCGGTTAAAGGTTGAGTCGTTTAAAAGTCCGGTTCAAATGTAAGTTCAATTTAATTTATGGAGGGAAAGCGAAATGAACAAGAAGAAGCTTTTGTCCAAAAGCATAGGCTATATCAGTCCAGTTATTGTGCTTGCAGGCTTGCTTGCAGGTTGTAGTGGAGGGAGCAACGCGGGTGGTGGGAAAGCGGCAGATAAAGGTACGCCTTCCGTAGACGCTAATGCACAGCAGACGAAAACTCCGCCTAAAGAACAAGCTAAGGAGCCTAAGAAAATCAGCCTGATGATGGTGTATTATTTCGCCGAGCCGCCTAAGAAAGACAACATTATGGTCAAAAAGATTGAAGAGATGACCAATACGAAGCTGGATATTACTTGGGTTCCGAACTCTGCTTATGATAATAAGGTGAATGCAACTATAGCCTCGGGCCAGCTTCCGATGGTAATGAATGTGCAAAACAACAAGCTTTCTACGATTCTATCCGGTGTTCGCTCCAATATGTTCTGGGAAGTTGGCGGTTACCTGAAGGACTATCCGAATTTAAAAAACTTGTACAACGAGCAAACGACTTACAACGCCTCTATCGATGGGAAGCTGTACGGCATGCCGCATCAGCGTCCGCTTGGCCTGCAGATGCTGTTGTACCGCAAAGACTGGCTGGACAATCTGGGAATGAAGCCGCCGGAGACGATAGATGATGTTTATCAAATGGCCAAAGCATTTACGGAGCAGGACCCGGATAAGAATGGTAAAAAAGATACCTACGGGCTGGTCGAATTCATGCCCAAGCTGCTCAGCCAACAAGGCTTCGGCAACGCTCTCGCCTGGTTTGGGGCTCCTAACGGTTATGGGGTAAAGGATGGTAAGCTGTTCCCGGATTTCACCACGGATGAGTATATGGAGGCTATGAAGTTTTACCGTAAAATGTTCAGCGAAAAGCTGATGAACCAGGACTTCGCAGCCATTCAACAAGGGCAGGCATGGGATGCGATTGCCAAGGAAAAGGCGGGTCTATATCCGGCGGTTGTCGCTCATGCTACTATTCCTAACTGGGCGGCCTTATATCAGGCTAACCCGAATGCGAAGCTGGACTTTGTCACACGCATCAAAGGGCCTAAGGGGGAGAGGGTGTTTGCCTCCAATGGATTTAACGGGATGTACATGTTCCCCAAATCAAGCATTAAATCGGAAAGTGAGCTGAAGGATACGCTTGAGTTTATCAATCAATTATCTGATCCAAAGGTGGAGCAGCTGCTCGTTAATGGCATTGAAGGGCGGCATTATAAAATGGAAAACGGCAAGCCCGTTCGACTCGATCAAAAGCTGTACGACGAAGAAGTAACATCAGTCATTGAGCTGCTGATCACGGATTGGAAGCCTAAGCTCATGACGGGTTCTCCAATGGATGAGAAGGTAAATAAAACGTATGTGGAAAACACATCTATAGCCGTAGCTAACCCGACTCTGCCTCTTGTCTCGAATACACAGATCGAAAAGGGCAGCGAGCTGGATAAATTAATAAATGATGCACGTGTCAAATACATTTATGGAGAGGTGGACGATGCTGGCTGGAAGAAGGCGATCGATCAGTGGAAGAGCAGCGGGGGAGACAAGATCATTGAGGAATTAAACGCGGAATATGCCAAATTTACGAAAAAGTGATATGTAAAGCTCAGGCGGTGCTGCTGTGGAAGGAATCATTAAAAACCGTAAATGAAAGCATGCTTTCAAAACAACTGCAAAGGAGCGAATCTCTTGGAAAATGGCTTAGGAGCAGGAGTGAAGCCTAATGTGATCCTGATTACATCCGATCATCACCGCTGGGATTATATGGGCTGTGCAGGCGAGGAATCAATTAAGACCCCGAATTTGGACCGTTTGGCGGCTCGCGGAACAATGGTTAACCGGACTTATTGCAATGCCCCGCTCTGCGTTCCTTCACGTATTGCGATCACATCAGGCCGGTATCCAATGAATACCGGCTGCTTCACTAACCGCCATGCGATAAATCCGCAGATCCCGACGTTTCTGCATGCCTTGAGAGGGAATGGCTATCACACGGCGATGATCGGCAAACTGCATCATCATGTCCATGTTTGGGATGGCGATTTTATCGCACATGAAGCGGATGTTCAAACACTTGGATTCGAGCATGTGCACGAAACCTCAGGCAAGATGGGCAGCGGCAGCATCGGCTGCGAATGCCAATACACCCGCTTTCTGCGGGAGCAGGGCCTGCTCGAAGCCTACAGAAGCTGGACCGGCCGGTTCCGGCAGGGGAACGCTACGATGCAGCCGGAGGAGGCATGGCCCTGGGATAAGGAATTTACCCAGGATGCTTACATCGCTCGCAAGGCTTGCGAATTTCTGGAGCAGGTTTCACCTCACAAGCCGTTTTATCTTCATCTTGGTTTTGTTGGGCCCCATGATCCTTATGATGCGCCGCAAGCCTATAGAGATCTAAATGTAAGCGATGTCAATGTGGAAGACCGGATTCCTTCAGGTGCAGCAGGGGATGGCGGACGCCGTGAGCTCACCAAGTGGCAAGCTTATGCTGCCTGCATTACGGAGGTGGATGACAGGATCGGGCGAGTGTTGGACACCCTTGAGGCAGCAGGGAAGCTGGATCACACGGTCATCTTGTATACTTCGGATCACGGTGACAACGCAGGGGACCATGGCTTATGGGGGAAAATCAATCTGTACGAGGGCTCCGTTCATGTTCCGTTTATCGCCGCGGGTCCCGGGATTAGGCAAGGTGCAGCTAGCAATGCGATTGCCGAGCTTATCGATATCGGGAAGACGGTATGTGATTTTGCAGGCTGCTCAAGCCATTATTTGGATCAGGGCTTGAGCTTGAAGCCCCTGCTGACAGGGGATGTGGAGACTCATCGGATGGATGCCTTCTGTGAGATGGGCAGCGATAAAATGCTCTATGACGGCAGATACAAGCTGATGTACGGCGACTTGACCCGGGACACGCGCAAGGAGCTGCAGGCGGCACCTTATAATGGCCCGGCCTTCGGGCGGCCGGTGAATTTGCCGCCCGATCGGATTTCGCTCTACGATTTGCAGGAAGATCCTTACGAGCAGCGGAATCTTGCTGATGATCCGGAATACCGCGACATAGTAGCGGAAATGAAAGAGAAGCTGCTGAACCGGCTGCTTCGCAATATGCAGAGTGTTCCCGATGACGCGGGAAGTGTTTTATAGATAGGTGAATGAGGAGTAAGTAAGCGAGGAGAAGGGAGCTTGAACAGTGAAAGATAATTGGTTCAGCAGTCATATACGCCAGGTGCATGTCGATTTTCATACGCCGGAATTTCCTTATGATGCGATTAAGGATTTTAATGCCGAGACCTTCGTAGCTGAGTTTGTCCGGGCAAAAGTCAACGTTATCGGTATTTTTACGAAATGCCATTTCGGCAATGCCTTTTACGACAATCAAGTAGGTCACAAGCACAGCGGGCTTGCCCAGGACTTTTTCGGAGAAGTGCTGGAGGAGGCCCATAAACACAATATTAAGGTGATTGCCTACTATTCTTTAGGGACGGATGCTTATGCCGTAGAACACAACCCTGATTGGTATCAGATTGATAAGGACGGGAACAAACGTGGAGGTAAAGGGACGGTATGGGAGCTTCCGTGCATTAACAGCCCTTATCGTGAGGAGCTCGTGATCCCGCAGCTCAAAGAAATTACAGAGAAATATCCGATGGACGGTTACTTGATCGATATTCCCTATCTGTGGGACCACCATTGCTTCTGCCGGTATTGTCAAAAGAAGTTTTCAGAAGAATACAGTATGGAGCTGACGCCTGAACTGCTCACATCCAACCCCAAGCTGGTCAATGGATTTGCGAAGCAATCCGCCGCCCGTTGTATGCAGGAAATTTACGATGTCGTTAAGGCTATTCGTCCGGAAGTGCTCGTTAACTGCAACGGTGCCTGGAAAATGGGTGAGCCTGCAGAAATTAATGCGACAAGTGATTATGGTCTATGGGAATCTCAGCCTGCTTCGGGTACGTTTCTATGCCACTCTATCCGAGCTCGCTTTGTTCGCAGCCTTCCTGTTCCGGTCCAGATTATGACCGTACGATTTACGGAGGGCTGGGGGCTGATGAGCTGCAAAACAGCGGAGCAGCTGAAGTATGAGTTTGCGACAATTATGGCTAACGGCGGTGTCATTAATATTGGTGATCAGGTGCTGCCGAGCGGCAAGCTTCAAAGCGGTGTATACGATATTATCGGGGACGCTTTTTCGTTCGTAGAGGAGAGGGAGCAGCTGTGTATCGGCTCTACTGCGACGAAGCATATAGCGCTGATTGGAAGCTACACGGAGAACTGGTATTTCGAGCAGGGTGACTCGGCGACTCTGGGTGCCGCCAAGATGCTGATTGAAGGGCATCACCAGTTTGACATTTTTTTCAATGATGATTTTCCGGATCTGTCGGCATATAAGGTTGTTGTACTGCCTGAAACGGTGCGGTTAAACCAACAGTCCGCTGAAAGGATTGCTGAATTCGTGCGTCGGGGGGGGTTGCTGCTGGCGGCAGGGGAAGCTTCCTTGAACCAAGGTGGAGGCGGGGGGAGGACCAACTTCTTGTTGGCCGAGGTACTTGGCGTGGATTATCTGGACAGAACTCCATATCCTTTTGCCTACATGACCGAAAATACTGAGCTATGGGAGGGTACCGCAGCGATCCCTCAGCTTGTTGAGGGGCCGTTTCTGAAGGTGAAAGCTTCTGCTTCAGAAGCTTTAAGCTACATACAGTGGCCGTTAACTGTTCCGGCGCCGCAGAGAGCATTCCGTCACCCTATTCCACCTGCGGGCAGAATCAGTGATTTTCCGGCAATCACCGCTAACCGCTTTGGCCTTGGAGATGCATTGTATATATCAGGTCCTATATTTTCAATATATTGGGATAACAACCACTTTTGGCTGCGGCGGATCGTCAATAATTTGTTGAACAAATACGATAGGGATAGGCCATTTACCGTTGAAGTTCCGCCTACTGTGGAAGTGAATCTGATGGAGAAGGACGGGGCTCGTTATCTTCATCTGATCAATTTCCATAATGGCCATTCAGGCAGCCGTAAACAATCATTTTATGATCCGATTGAATCGATAACCCCTGTGCACGATGTTAAAGTAATGTTTCATGATGCCGCAATTAGAGAGGTCATTCAGTGGCCGGAAGGGACGGTTTTGGATTTAAGTTTAGACTCAAAAGGCAATGGAATCCAAATCATTGTGCCAAAGCTTCATATTCACAGCGTTCTGGAGATGCGATATTAGACGGAAAAAAGCAGTTGTCTGAGTAAGAGTGCAATGAAGGGGTTCATTCCGGAAATAGTAGTGAAAAGGGGCTGTCCCAAAAGTCATTTTGAGGCACCCCCTCCACCATTTTATCCTGAATAGATGGTTGCAAAAGAGCCCTCAATTCCACTTTAATAGTTGAAGGCTTTTTTGCATATTCTTGTGTATTCTTAGTGATGAATAAGATGAGGTCGCTTTCCAGCGCGTACTCATCGCGGGTATCGGGTTCGTGGCTCGTGGTTCGGTTACGGCATTGCATGGCAGTCTGGCGCACTCCGTGCAATTATCAGGAAAATGTCAAGTTAGTTACTCCGAAAATAGCGTTCCAAGTCTTATAGCTGGAATTCCTCCTGCTAATTCTACGTATTTTGGCTGATATCCACCATTTCATCTATATTAGAGTTAGTTTTTCCAGTTAGATTGATTTCAGGCGATATCCACGCTGGATTAGCGTTACAATTTCCATCTATTTTCTTTCCTTCCGCAGCGGCCCCGACAAATCATGGTCTCCTCTAGATTGAAAGCAGCCGCCCCATCACTTAAGTAACATCCAAAAAGCGGGCCGGACTCATTTTTCGATTTTCGAACCCCCACTCTGATGGGGATTTCCCTACAAAAAAGACGCTTCCATTTCCACTTACATGGTGGTTTTGGAGGCGTCTTTGTACATCCTTTAAGACTGATTCATTCACTGATACCCTTTGGGACAGCCTCTTGCGATTTTCCGTACAGCGGAGTTTGCGATCAAAATGGTGCAACGATTGTGAAGCGGCTATCCTTTCAGCAGATGCTTAAATGCGCTGTAATCGACCTGCTGCTTGTCTAAGTATGAGGTAAGGCTCCGATAATCCCGCTTGGGAGTTGCCAGAATATATCCTTTAATACAATGGTCCTGCGTGATCTGATCAGCATGGCTTTCCAGTGCAACCTGACCGATCTTGGCAGCAATGGAATGGCGTGCAATATCGCGAAATGGCGTAGGTACCGGATCGACGAGCATATTAAGAAACGTCTTGGAATCCTCCGTCCATAAATGGCGGGATGATTCAACGTAATGATTTTGCCAGTCGAGCTTGGATTTGCCGTCTTCCTTGGGCAATACCTTCATAAATTTGCGGAACATGAAGAAACCGCCTATGGACATAAAGGTAATGAGCACAAACACCCAAAAGAATATAAACCACATAAAAGCATTGTTCATCGTTAATGTCACCTCTAAATCCATTATACCTTAATTGGTTCTTCTTCAAAAGTAGTCTGTCGTATCAGGAAGGGGCAATTATAAGGCGATTTTTTTAGGAAAAAGTGGAATCTATTTGTTATTTCTAGATTTATTCCGGCAATGCTAGTAAAATAGAAATAGTGTGAAAAACAAAGGAGTTGAACTTTTACGATGCCTACTATTGGTTCTCATGTATCGTTTTCTGATAAAGGTTTGTTGAATGCAGCAGAGGAAGCTGTTTCCTATGGTTCGTCTACATTTATGATTTACACCGGTGCACCGCAAAATACGCGTCGCAAGCCGATCGAATCACAATTTATTGAAGAAGGCAAAGCATTGATGGACAAGCATGGCATTGGCGAAATAATCGTTCATGCCCCTTACATTATTAATTTAGGCTCTTATAAGGAAGATACATTTGAGCTCGCTGTGCGCTTCTTGCAAGAAGAAATTCGCCGCACGGATTATATCGGTGTTAAGCAGATTGTTCTTCATCCAGGGGCCTACACGGAAAAAGATGCTGAATATGGCTTGAATCGGATTGCCGAAGGCTTGAATGAAGTGCTGGCAGGCGTTAAAGATACGAATGTAAATATTGCGCTGGAAACGATGGCGGGTAAAGGCACGGAGATGGGGCGCAGCTTTGAGGAGCTTGCTGCGATCATCGATAAGGTTGCTGATAACGGGAAGCTTTCCGTTTGTCTCGACACATGCCACGTTCATGATGCCGGATATGATATCGTTAATGATCTGGACGGCGTATTGGAGCATTTTGACAAAATCGTTGGACTGGATCGGATCGGGGTTGTGCATCTGAATGACAGCAAAAATCCGAAGGGCGCGAGCAAGGACCGTCATGCTCCGGTTGGAGCGGGGTGGATCGGGTTCGAAGCGATGAATCGGGTTGTGCATCATGACAAGCTTAAAGCTTTGCCGCTCATCCTGGAGACCCCTTGGATCGGCAAGGAAGATAAAACGCAGCGTCCAATGTATGAGGCGGAAATCGCACTGCTGAGCGGAACGGCTGAGAAGCGTTTTGGCTCCAATTTCTTGGAGGATGTTGAGCGCATCGCCCATTTCTTCAATAAACGCGAGGTACATTCGAGAGACTATGTGCTGCAAACCTGGGAGGTTCTGAAAAACGACGCCAAAGCGAAAAAAGCCGATGGACGCGAGCCAATGGAACGCTTATTCGATCAGCTTGCTGAGGATCGCTTGTTCCCGGAGCTAAGCGAAGAACAAATCAATCACCGCTTAACAGCATGGCTTGCCGGTCAAAAGGTATTCCAGCTGTAGCAGCAATCTATGAAACTATGAGGAGCAATAATCTATTATGACACCGAACATAGCAATAAAAAGCAATCGGGAGGATCTGAAGAATCGCGCGAGGATGCTCGTATCCTGCCCGGACCAGCCTGGGATTGTTGCCGCTGTTTCCCGGTTTTTATATGAGCATGGAGCGAATATCGTGCAATCTGATCAGTATACGATGGACCCCGAGGGCGGAATGTTTTATATCCGTATCGAGTTTGATTTGGAAAACCTGGATGCTCGACGCGAGCAGCTGAAGACGGATTTTGCGTCCGTCGCCGCTCAGTTCCAAATGAAATGGAGCATCAATCGTGCAGGACGCAAGAAGAAGCTTGCGATCTTTGTTTCCAAAGAAGATCACGCTTTGCTGGAGCTGCTGTGGCAGTGGCAGGCGGGTGATCTTGAAGCGGATATTGCGATGGTAATAAGCAATCATAACGATATGCGGAGCTTGGTTGAATCCTTTGGCATCGAATACCACCATATTCCGGTAACGGCCGAAACTAAGGCGGATGCGGAGAGAAAGCAGCTGGAGCTGGTAGTAGATCAAGTGGACGCAGTGGTGTTAGCGCGGTACATGCAGATCATTACGCCGAAATTCATAGAGCATTTCCCTAATCGTATCATCAATATTCACCATTCCTTCCTCCCCGCCTTTGTCGGAGGCAAGCCTTATGCGCAAGCACATAATCGCGGGGTCAAAATCATCGGAGCTACTGCGCATTATGTGACCGAGGAGCTGGACGGAGGCCCGATTATTGAGCAGGACGTCCAGCGTGTCAGCCATCGCGACAATGTTGACGACCTTAAGCGTATCGGTCGGCATATTGAACGGATTGTGCTGGCGAGAGCGGTATCGTGGCATGTAGAAGACCGTGTCATTGTGCATGGCAATAAGACGGTTGTTTTTAATTAATGAAAGCTGTCATCCTATCGATTTCATAATATAAAGCGGATTCGTTAACCCGGCAGGCAGCTGGGGGAGCGGGTCCGCTTTTTAATTTGTATTATTTTACTTCATGATCGGGGGAGGGAGTGCAGATGCGTCGAAGGCTGCTATGCTGCTATGAGCGTTTAAGGGCGAGAACGGAGCAGAAATTTCCGTTATTTCATCTGCCTCCTCCCATTTGGGGCGATAGCGGAAGGCCGAATTCCTTTATGTTGGGCAAATACGAGTGCTATGCACAAAAACAGAGTGATAACGGAACTTGCTGTTCCGTTATCGCTCTGTTTTTGTGAGCTTTCCGGGTGATAAAGGAAAAAGTACTTCCGGTATGTACGACTTCCTTGGACGCAGCATAGTTTTTCGCTCTCCAGGTACGCTACATAGGAGTTTGCACATAGAGAAGGATGATTTTGCATTATGGTTTGAAGTGGAGGGAGTCTAAACTCTTGCTTTACCCCAAATCTTGGCAGGTATGCTCGCTTTAGAGTGGAGGGCTGCCAGTTTATTTACCCTTTCTGGAAAATAAAAGGCGATTTTTTGTATGCTTTTTACCAAAATCGACATACTAAGACATGCCCCATTTTCTAAAACAAGGAGTGAACCTTATGAAAAAGAATCAATTCGCTAAACAGATGGTTATAGCAACGATGATTGCTTCGACATTGCTGTTTGTTGGCTGCAGCAAGGCTAACAACAAGGTCCAGCAGCAAAGTACCAATATGAACAATGGAACCGTTCATCAGCAGGCAGCCACGGATAATCGAATCCAAATTGCCGACCAAGCTGTAGCGAACATTTTGAAACTGAACGAAGTCCGGCAAGCGAATGTGCTTGTTACAAACCGCAATGCCTATGTAGCTGCTGTATTGAAAAGTGGAGTTGAACTCTCACGTGCAGAGGAAGATCAGATCGCTGCGCAGGTCAGAGCGGCAGACTCCAACATTCAAAATGTATACGTATCGACGAATCCGGATTTTGTAGGGCGCATCAATACGTATGTACAAGATGTTCGCCAGGGCAAACCCGTCTCCGGCTTCTTCAACGAATTCAGTGAAATGGTAAAACGATTATTTCCAAGCGCTCATTAAACAATAGCCGGAAAATGCAGAGGGGCTGTCCCAAAAGTCATTTTGAGACAACCCCTCCAACATTTTATCCTGAATAGATGGTTGCAAAAGAGCCCTCAATTCAACTTTAATAGTTGAAGGCTTTTTTGCATATTCTTGTGTATTCTTAGTGGTGAATAAGATGAGGTCGCTTTCCAGCGCGTACTCATCGCGGGTATCGGGTTCGTGGTTCGGTTACGGCATTGCATGGTAGTCTGGCGCACTCCTTGCAATTATCAGGAAAATGCCAAGTTAGTTACTCCGAAAATAGCGTTCCAAGTCTTATAGCTGGAATTCCTCATGCTAATTCTACGTATTTTGGCTGAAATCGATCATTTCACCTATATTAGAGTTAGTTTTTCCAGTTAGATTGATTTCAGGCGATATCCACGCTGGATTAGCGTTACAATTTCCATCTATTTTCATTCCTTCCACAGCGGCCCCGACAAATCATGGTCTCCTCCAGATTGAAGCAGCCTTTGAACATCGCTTCTCGCCCCATCACTTAAGTAACATCCAAAAAGCGGCCGGATTCATTTTTCGATTTTCGAACCCCCACTCTGATGGGGACTTCCCTACAAAAAAGACGCTTCCATTTCCGCTTACAGGGTGATTTTGGAGGCGTCTTTGTACAGAGTTTGGGACTGATTCATTCACTGATACCCTTTTGGGACAGCCTCTTATTTGTTCGTAGAGTCCCAAATCCTTGGTGGGGTATGTAACGTTTGACTCCCAGCAAGTTCAAGAATGCTTAAAAACGAATGATTAACTTATCCTTTTAATCGAATGTTCGTTAATTCAAAATAAACTCAATTTAATGTTATATAAACTTACTTTAAACTATTGAAACATCCGCTTAATTCATTTAAATTAATAATATACGTTATAATATATGACATAAATGTTATTAATTTTTATTTTAAATCTATATTTGGCTTTGTTATACAATACAGTGTTAGGTTCGCGTTATAAATGTTGTGAGGTAAAAATGTAATTCGTAGGCTACAAAAGGTTCTTATAAAATTCATTATTAAAAAATTACTCCTGGGGTGATAGGGTATGGAACGTTTATGGATAGCTAATGTAGATGACATTCCGAAGCTTAGATCAAGAACGGTACGAGTAGGGGGCACGGAGATTGCCATATTTAAGCTTTCGAACGGTGAGTTTTATGCGGTAGAGAATAAATGTCCTCACAAGAATGGGAAGCTTTCGGAAGGCATAGTATGCGACCACTACGTATTCTGTCCTCTGCATGATTGGAAAATCGATGTGAAGGACGGCTTGGTGCAATCACCAGATGAGGGGTGTGTGACCACGTTCCCGATAGAGGTGGAAGCGTCGGGTCAAGTGTATTTGATTGTGGGCAAAGACAGTTTATCCGCTTAGGATTCACGATCACATCGTTATATGTAAAAAAGAGATTGACCATCGATGAAGCTCATTGAGAGTCAATCTTTCTTTTTACTCGTTGCTATTGAATGGATTTTGCGATGGATAAGCTTATAACAGGCTGCACGGGCAGGCCGAACCACTTAGGGATCGGTAGAAAATCAACATTTAACAGCACGGTGTAGACGCCGCTCCCGGTCAGTGATTGGACTGCTTTAAAAAAGAGCCCAGTATGCATCCTGCCGTCAAACCGAACAGCATGCCGAGTACCAGCCGCAATCTTAAGATGGAAATCATTCATCTCTCAAGCGCCTTTAGGGTCACTGATTAAGGAATGCACAACGGTTTTGTTTTTGCCGGTACGTTTGGCTGTATAGAGGGAAGCGTCGGCGCCCTTGAACAGCGCCTCTTTACCATCGCCTTTGGCATAATTCTGCAATCCGATGCTTAATGTTGCGGCTTGAGATTCTAGCTCCGGGTGAAGGCTCACGGCCAGCTTTTGGCGGACTTGCTCAACGATAGCGAGGGATTCCTCCAATGTTTTTTCGGTGAAAATAACAGCAAATTCCTCACCGCCATAGCGTGCCACAAAATCATTGGGTGTGACCGTTTCTTTAATGATATTGGCTACCCGCTGCAGCATGATATCACCGACCCAATGTCCGTATGTGTCATTAATTTTTTTGAAATTATCGATGTCCATAATAGCCAATTGGAGTGAGAGCTGGTTGTGTTCGTTTTGCTCCACCAGCTTTTCCAAATATTCATGGAAGGTTTTATGATTGTAGAGATCGGTTAATGCATCGATTTTGGAGAGCCTGTCCATAATAATATTTTTTACCAGCAGCTCTTGTCTGGCTTCGGTTGCATGCTTCAAATTATCAAGCAGCTCGATGCCGCTTGTAGTTATCGATAGTGCGATAATAGTTACGCCGATATACAAAAACAGTACTCCAAAAATATGGATGGGCTGCATAGTGAAACGAAGATCGGGAGATAACGCATACATACAGACAAAGCAAAGTAGAGTCAATGAGAAAGCAAGCAGAATTCGGGTCTTGTTGAAGGAGAGAACAGAGGTCAGGATGGGAAAAATGTATATCGCTGGAACGATGCCGATAGTAGGATTGATATATATGATCGATGAGGCGTAGATGATTCCGGTTATGAGCAGCAAATTGTCGCTTTGTACCTTGCGGTAACGGTACAGCATTTCCGTTATGCCAGTAACTGCGGCGAGCCCCAAGGTTTGAAGAATTAGCTGTTGCGTGAATATATTGGATACGCTTGAAGGCCCTAGACGGTGAATCCAGTGCTCTAAAAGCACTGTTAGTATAATGGTCATCCAATATAAATTTAGCATCTTTCTATAGGTTTGACGTTTGTTAGCCAGTTCTACCAATAGATGGTTCATGATCGACTCCCATCGCTCAAAATAAACATAAAGCTCAAATAATCAAGTATTATATATTCGCCAGATTTTTGGCAATTCCTTCGGGTTTTGATTTATATTTTATATCATTTTTTCTTATGTCTTACTTTTTGAGTGGCAAACTGAAATGGACAATGGTAAAATGGTGCAAGTGAAATCTAGTGCGTTAGGTTTATGCACACGTTAACATTAAGACCGACGCTTACAGTTTTAGTAAAAAACTGGTTTCCGGCTCTGCCGTCACACTAAAAACTTTAGGAGGTTCTATTAATGACAGTAGTTAATAAAGCGATCGAGCAATTGTCGATCGACACGATCCGCACGCTTTCCATAGATGCAATTGAGAAGGCCAAATCGGGTCACCCTGGTATGCCTATGGGCGCAGCGCCTATGGGATATTCGTTGTTTGCTAAATTTATGAACCATAACCCGGATAATCCAACTTGGATTAACCGTGACCGTTTTGTTCTCTCTGCAGGACATGGCTCCATGCTGTTGTACAGCCTGCTTCATTTAAGCGGTTATGACCTGCCTATCGAAGAGCTGAAGCAGTTCCGTATGTGGGGAAGCAAAACACCTGGGCATCCGGAAGTTGGACATACTGCAGGGGTTGACGCTACAACGGGTCCGTTGGGACAAGGTTTTGGTATGGCGGTAGGTATGGCATTGGCTGAAGCCCAATTGGCAGCTACTTATAATAAAGGTCCATTTAACGTTGTAGACCACTACACCTATGTAATTTGCGGAGACGGGGACTTGATGGAGGGTCTTTCTTCAGAAGCGGCTTCTCTGGCGGGACACTTGAAGCTTGGCAAATTGGTAGTTCTGTATGATTCCAATGATATTTCTCTGGATGGAGAGTTAAACCTTTCATTCTCTGAAAATGTTATGAAGCGGTTTGAAGGATACGGCTGGCAAGTGCTTCGCGTAGAGGAAGGCAACGACCTGGACGAAATCGGCAAAGCCGTTCAAGAAGCGCAAAATGATGACCGTCCGACACTTATTGAGGTGAAAACGGTAATCGGCTTCGGCAGCCCGAATAAAGCAGGTAAAGGTGGACATGTTGGTCCTCACGGTTCCCCGCTTGGTGTTGATGAAGTAGCTTTGACTAAAAAAGCATACGGCTGGCCGGAAGATCAGCATTTCTATGTTCCAGCTGAAGTAAGCGCCCATTTTGGCGAAGTGAAACAAAAAGGTATCGCAGCGAATGCGGCTTGGGAAAGCAAATTTGCTGAATACGCTAAAGCTTATCCGGAGCTTGCAAAGCAATTCGAAGCGGCTGTTAGTGGCGAGCTTCCAGAGGGCTGGGATAAAGACATTCCTGAAGCGGCTCCAGCTGAGAAAGGTACTCGTACTGCATCCGGTATCGTTCTGAATGCAATCGCTAAGAATGTACCTTGGCTGGTGGGTGGTTCCGCTGACTTGGAATCCTCAACAATGACACATTTGAAAGACCTTGGCGTAGTAACGGCTAAAGATTATAGCGGACAAAATGTATACTTCGGTGTACGTGAGTTCGGTATGGGCGCAGCTGTTAACGGTATGCTTCTGCACGGTGGTTTGAAAGTGTTTGGCGGTACGTTCTTCGTATTCTCCGACTACCTGCGTCCGGCTATCCGTTTGGCTTCAATCATGGATGTGCCAGCTATTTATGTGTTCACACATGACAGTATCGGCGTTGGCGAAGACGGTCCTACTCACGAGCCGATCGAGCAATTAGCGGCGCTTCGTGTAATCCCGGGTGTAACAGTTATTCGTCCTGCGGATGGCGACGAAACAGCTGCAGCATGGCGTTATGCAGTTGAGAACAAGAAGGGCCCAGTAGCCTTGATCTTCTCCCGTCAAGCAGCTCCTAAGCTGGCAGGCAGTGAGCAAGCCAAAGCATCCCTAAGTCGCGGAGCTTATGTGTTGTCCGATGCTGCAGACGGTAAACCGCAAGCGCAAATTCTTGCGACAGGTACAGAAGTTCAGCTTGCTATCGGCGCTCAGAAGCAGCTTGCAGAAGAGGGCATTCAAGTGCGTGTCATCAGTATTCCGAGCTGGGAGTTGTTCGACAAGCAGCCTCAGGATTACAAGGATTCCGTCCTGCTGCCTGATGTAAAAGCGCGTCTAGCTGTTGAGATGGGTCATTCCTTCGGATGGGACCGTTATGTTGGTGATCAAGGCGAAGTGCTTGGCATCAATCGTTTTGGCGCTTCCGCTCCAGGTCCAATTGTTATTAAAGAATATGGCTTTACGGTTGAAAATGTAGTTGCTCGCGTGAAGCATCTTTTGAAATAAAGGTTTAGGCTGTTAAGAAAAGAAAATTATGAAGAGGCCGGACCTGATGGTTCGGCCTTCATTCCAAAGGAGAAAAGCAGAATAATGTCTCAATTCGAACAAGTAACAGTTGTCAAAAAAGCCAATATTTACTATGACGGCAAAGTAACAAGCCGCACAGTTATTTTCGCAGATGGAACGAAAAAAACTTTGGGTATTATGCTTCCTGGAGAATATGAGTTCGGTACCGATGCAAAAGAAATTATGGAGATTCTCGCCGGTGAATTGACGGTTCAGCTTCCTGGTTCTACAGAATGGATTGAAATTAATGGTACGGGTGAATTTACAGTTGCTGCGAACTCCAAGTTCAAGCTGGTTGTAAAAACAGCGACGGACTATTGCTGCTCCTATATTGCTGAGTAAACCAGTTATCCTGGCAACGCTTGCTATTGTTATTGCTTTTACTACATCAATAAATACCCTGTAACGCACGAGTTT
Source organism: Paenibacillus radicis (ex Xue et al. 2023) (assembly GCF_024722015.1). GTDB lineage: Bacteria > Bacillota > Bacilli > Paenibacillales > NBRC-103111 > Paenibacillus_S. The sequence continues at coordinate 41,987 of NZ_JANQBD010000010.1, forward strand.
CGCGCATTCACAGGGTATTTTTCTTTTTTTATTTACAGCTTGCTCGCAAGGTATTCTTCGATTTTCAGGCGTACATAAGGAGCAAGTCCAGATAGCATGCAGCCGTAACGGAACTTCTCGTTGTCGTTCTCGATCCGGATAACTCTGGCTGTAATTGGAGGAAGCTCGGCCTCCTGCGGGAAGTGAATAACAATGAACATATCTTGAGCCAGCGGGAAAGAGGATACGATCTGAATTCCGGATTCGGACAAGTCGTAAAGCGAGCCTTCGATGGTCTGACCGGTAAAGGAGCCTTCTTGCTCCCACTGATGCACCGACAGGTGCAGCGGAATATCCAGATGGACGCGAGTATTACGCCGTCTCTCGGCTCCTGAGAGCTTCTTGCCGACCTGAGCGTTCATCCATTCCTCATAGCATTGTACGATAGCGGACAGGTCATCTTCTCCGAAGCCTTTGCTGAGACCCATTTGGAAAACACCGGTAGCTGCTTTGAGCATAGGAGAAGGAAGCTGAAAATGGCTTGATACTTCGCTTGCCAGCAGTAAATCCTTAAGCATCAGCTGAAGCGAGAACTGAGTGCTGAAGTCACGATTCAAGATTTTATCGCTCTTCATCTCGGTGATACGGCTGTTAGCGCCACCTGATTTGACGATCTGCAAGAATTGCTCGGCGTCGATACCGGCCTTGGTAACAATGGATAGCCCCTCAATCAAGCTAAGTGCATTGATGGCAACCATGGTGTTATTAGCTAGCTTGGCATAAGCTCCCGAGCCTGAAGGGCCCAAATGAATGATCTTCGTTCCCATAGCTTCGAATACAGGGCGCATGTTCTCCGTTGCGGCATAGCTTCCTCCTACCATGAAGGCAAGAAGTCCAGCTTCTGCTTGCGGCTTGCTGCCGGTTACCGGAGCATCCAGAAACTCTACGGAGCGCTCAGACATAGCTGCATGAATTTGCAGGCTTGTCTCAGGGGATACTGTGCTGCAGTCGATAACCGTTTGCCCTGCTTTAATTTCTTGAATAACTCCATTAGGGCCCAATACTGCATCCAGAACGGCAGCATCGTTGCTCAGCATGGTAATGACCACGTCAACACCCTTCGCTGCTTCAGCAGGAGTGCTTGCAACGGTTGCTCCAAGCGGGACGAGCTCAACCGCTTTTTCTGAAGAACGGTTATAGACTGTAACGGTAAAGCCTTTGTTCAACAAGTTGGCAGCCATAGGCTTGCCCATAGTTCCCAACCCGATAAATGCTATCGTTTTCATCGAATCACCTCGAGTTTTATTGTAGCACTTCCCGTAATCAGTGTGAATGACATACTTGCTTTTACGTTGCCAATTAAAGTATTCTAATTTAAGTGTTAGATATGATTCTGCTACGAAAAGGCTATTTCTTACAAAAACTCTAAGGAGGTTGTTTTCATGAGCAACAAACTTACTTTTGACTACAGCAAAGCTCTTTCGTTTATTCAACAGCATGAGGTGGATTACTTAGCCGAGCCGGTTCGAATGGCGCATGAGCAATTACATAATCAAACGGGTGCGGGTTCTGATTACCTGGGATGGGTTGACCTGCCGGTCAACTATGACAAGGAAGAATTCGCTCGTATACAGAAAGCGGCCAAGCAGATTCAATCTGATTCTGATGCCCTCGTAGTAATTGGTATCGGCGGTTCTTACCTGGGAGCGCGTGCAGCTATTGAAATGCTGACCCACTCTTTTTATAACCTGCTTCCTAAGGGCGAGCGTAAGACGCCGGAAATTTATTTTGTAGGCAATAATATCAGTTCCACCTATGTAACTCATTTGCTGAAGCTATTGGAAGGAAAAGATATTTCGGTTAACGTTATTTCCAAATCGGGGACAACGACCGAGCCAGCCATAGCATTTCGTATTTTCCGGGAGCTGTTGGAGAAGAAATATGGTAAAGAAGCAGCTCGTAAACGCATTTATGCAACAACTGACCGTGCGAGAGGCGCGTTAAAAACTCTTGCTAACGAAGAAGGCTACGAATCCTTCGTTATTCCTGATGATGTGGGTGGACGCTACTCCGTATTAACAGCAGTTGGACTGCTGCCGATTGCTACGGCAGGTGTTGATATCGAAGCTATTATGCGCGGCGCGGCGGATGCCAAAGAGATTTACTCGAATCCGAGCTTGAGCGAGAATGAAAGCTATCAATATGCGGCAGTTCGTAATGCATTGTACCGTAAAGGCAAAACGACGGAAATCCTCGTTAACTACGAGCCGTCCCTGCACTTTATTTCGGAATGGTGGAAGCAGCTGTTCGGGGAAAGCGAAGGCAAAGATTACAAAGGGATTTTTCCTGCTGCTGTTGACTTCTCTACGGACCTGCATTCCATGGGACAATTCATCCAGGACGGAAACCGGACACTTTTTGAAACGGTCATTCAGGTTGCTGAGGTGTCAGAGCAAATTACGATCGGGACGGATGCCGACAATTTGGACGGCTTGAATTTCCTGAGCGGTAAAACGATGGATTTCGTCAACAAAAAGGCATTCGAGGGAACCATGCTGGCTCATACGGATGGCGGCGTGCCGAACCTGATTGTGACACTTCCTGATACAAGTGCATACACATTTGGATATATGGTTTATTTCTTTGAAAAAGCTTGCGCCATCAGTGGATACCTGCTGGGTGTCAATCCTTTTGACCAACCGGGCGTAGAAGCATATAAAGCTAACATGTTCGCGCTGCTGGGCAAGCCGGGATACGAGAAAGAGAAGGCTGAGCTGGAAGCAAGATTGACCAAGTAATGTACGATGACAAAAGCGGTTCACCTTGAGGGTGTACTGCTTTTTTTCAGTTGATATCTTATAGTGGTTGTGAAAGAAAGGAGGGTCATATTTATGTTGGCACATTATAAAACGGTTAAACAATTTGGCGTCTCGGAGATTGTAATCAAAAAGTCTCGTTTTATCGGGCATGCGAAGCCTGTCTCGACGGAGGAGGAAGCTATACAGTTTATACAGAGTATCAAAAAGGAACACTCGATGGCTACACATAATTGCTCCGCTTATATGATTGGGGAGCGCGATGAGATCCAAAAGCAGTCGGATGACGGTGAGCCCAGTGGAACGGCAGGGAAGCCCATCCTTGAAGTGATCAAAAACCAGGGCTTGAAAAATATCGCAGTTGTGGTCACCCGGTACTTTGGCGGCATTATGCTCGGGGCAGGAGGCCTGATTCGCGCATATACCGATGGGGCTGTGGAAGGCATAGCCGCGGCAGTGCCGGTATATCAAGTTCTGCACCGTGAAGTGCATGTAGAAATTGATTATACGTGGCACGGGAAGGTGGAGAATGAGCTGCGCAGCCGCGAAATGCTGATGGGGGAAACGGCATTTACGGACAAAGTAACATTGACCTGTTTGCCAATTGCTGCAGAGGCTGAACATTTTGCGGCATGGATGACCGATGTCACTCAAGGGCAAGGAGTTATTGCACTCGGAGCGCAGCTGTATGTTGAACATGATGCATGGCCGCTGCCCTAGGTAGCGGAACTCTATTAATCTCTCTATTTTCTCTTGCGTTGCAGCAATAAAGTGATAAACTATTAAAGTGAGGGAATTATAGACGAGAGCGAGTTGAATCGTGTTGGCTAGAAAAGTAGTGGCGCAGGAACTTAGCCGAGATCGGATATTGGGGGAAGCGCGTCAGCTTTTTGCTGAGCACGGCTATCACACTTTAACGATGCGCAGCATCGCCAAAGAGATGGGATACAGTCATGGAGCGCTTTATTATCATTTTAAAGAAAAAGCGGAATTATTCTATGCATTGGTGACGGAAGATTTCAAAATGCTGTTGCACAGGCAGAAGGATATGCTCAGTCGAACCCGAATGGGCGATATAGGTCAACTGGAGAGGCTGATGCAAGAGTTTATCCGTTTTGGGCTGGAAAATCCTTATCATTATGAAATTATGTTTATGATTGACGATGTGGAGCTGCAGAATTACTCAAGAACCGAACAAGCGCAATGCCTCGAGTTGTTCGCTACGGTGGTGCGTTCAGTTATCGCACGTCAGCCGGGTAATGATTCTAAAATGTATAGTCTTCCCTGGAGCTTGTTCATGTCCATGCATGGCTTTATTTCTTATAATATCCGCTACCGCCAATCGTATGACGATGTCAAAAAGCTGGCTGAGCATCATGTAAGGTATTTATGCGAGGGATTGAATTCCAAATAGAAAGAAGCCGCCTGTTAATAGGGCAGCTTATTTAACAATTAATATTAGATTGAATCGTGGAAGCGCATTATTATCCGCCAGCCTATCCCAATTGTCAGCTGTGTATAAATTGAACAAGGCAATTGCGTGCCCGAGGTCCATCAAATTCGCAGAAGTATATACCCTGCCAACGACCTAGAATGAGGCGGCCTCCAGCGATTAATACAGTCTGAGAGGTGCCTGTGGTGATGGTCTTGAGATGTGCTGCAGTGTTGCCTTCCGCGTGCAAATACTTAGGATGCTCCCACGGGTATACTTCATCCAACCGCATCAAGATATCGCGTTTCACATCAGGGTCTGCATTTTCATTAATAGTAATGCCGGCTGTTGTATGTGGTGAGTAAATGACAGCCATACCGTCATCGAATGACTCTTGCTTCAAGAGCTCAATAATAAGTTGGGTAATATCAATCATTTCATCGCGCCGTTTGGTTTGAATATGCAGCGTATGAATCATACAATCATCTCCTTATTCGTGTAAAAATCAGGTTGTATCGATGAATCATTAGCCTGATCCCATTATAATACAATGCGCGGTTCATCTCAAAACATGCTACAATGGAAAATATCTATGAAGGCAGAGAGAGAATCGAGCTCAGCAGTCATATGCAAGGGTTATCGTATTGTGCAGGAGAGGATGATAGTAGAATGGATTTATCGGAAAACACATTGGTAAATACCGAGTTTATGATGGAGGAAATAAAAACCAAGCTGCGGATGGCAACTGGAGCTGCACTTAGAGCTACTCAGCTTAACAATGAGCAATATGTCGATTTGAAGGATATCTATGAGATGGTAGCTAGTAAATCTCAATTCAGCATTAGTGAAATTGAAGCTATTACGACAGAGCTGGGCCGTCTGCGTAAACCGTAATAAAGCATGTATGTCAAAGGCTGTCGAGGGTTGAACTAACTCGGCAGCCTTTGACATATCTTTGGCCGATATGGGACAACTGAACAAGCAATATGCACTTTACCCCCGTACAATATAGCGTAGTTCCTTTTTTTTATGGGTTAACAACCCGTCGCTAATATTAATGGAGGTGGACTCATTGCACAAAGCGGTTCGTAAACAAAATGTTCGCAAGTTGATCGGTAAAACCGTATATGCGCTGAAGAAGGACGGCAGTACGGTAAGTGGCAAGCTTGTTCGTATTAGTGGCAATCAACTATTTCTAGCACCGACAAAAGGTAAGCAAGTTAGAACTACAGCGCTAGTCCCGCTCGTTTTATTCGACTTGCTGGCTATCGGTACTTCACCGTTTGTCGGAGGTTTTGGAGGCTTTGGCGGTTTTGGTGATGGCTTTGGCTTCGGTCGACCGTTCGGCGGCGGCTTTGGTTTCGGCAGCCCATTCTTCTTTTAAACGCAAAAAAAGCTTATCCGATATGCCCTACGGCAATCGGGTAAGCTTTTTTTTATGCAATTTATATGTTTTGGGGTGAACGAAGCTTACCCCTTATTTCGATTTTTGCAAGGTAGAGGTATGGACTCGAACGTATGGAAGCCAATAGGTCTCGATGAGCTTACGGGTCTTCGACCGGTACGGATAGCACAAATCTATGTACAGTATAGAGGAAGTCTCTCTCTTGCGGGGGTGGGAACATGATGCATATTTTCATCCACCTAACTGGCTTAAAAGGAAGTGAGGTGCGCTATTTCATTGTTTTAACGTTATTATTCAAGTGAAACGGAACTAGGATCTCTTATTTGTTTAAAATATCGCATTTCAGGCTATAAAAGTCGAAATAACGAATCGTAGTTCCGCGACTTCACGAAATGGGATGAGTTCTCGAACAATAGAGCATTGACGTTCCGTTAATCAGCGGAATTCATGTTAGATGATACAAAGAAATAGAAAGTTTTTCGTAGGAATGAAGAATGAGCGAGTAACCTGCTTACCTTGTTTAGATTAGAGCTGCATTAGAGCTTAAGACATGATCAAGGAGGATTTTTATATGGATAGCGGCTATGATCCCTGGAGGATTTTGTACGGAACGGAGATTTCCGCTATTCCATCTGCTGCCTCCAATCTGGGGCGATAGCGGAAGCGGGAATTCCGTTATGTTGGCCAAATTGGAGCATTTATGTACAAAAACTGAGCAATAACGGAACTGGCTGTTCCCGTATCACTCTGATTTTTGGACTTTTCAGGTGATAAAGGAACAATTACTTCCGCATTGCCCTTCACTTCCGTAGTGCAGTACTTGCGTGTTGTTTAAGGTTATGTGCAGGCATGGGTGGAATGGAAGAGCGATAGCGTCCGCCCAGGTCGTCACCCCGGTAACTGCCCGGGTATGCAGCCTAACTTTGAAGACCGTGTTCCCACCGCTGCAAGCCTGCCAATCAAAGGAAGCAAGAGCGGTAGGAGTCCCGCACTGGATTCCCTCCCCACGCACAACGTATGAGTTTGCACATAAAAGGACCGTCATCGCTGACGGTTTTTCTTACGTGGAAGCGAATAGCTTGGCTTCGCTGTTCTTTGCAGCAATTTTTAAGCTCACCTCGAAGCAGCACGAAGCAGACAAAGGAAGCTGTAACTTTGGACATAAGCTTGCAGATGTTATGTACCGGCGTTATAAAGCTTTTTGGAAATATATCGGACTGGATGAAACCGGACATTTTTGGTCATCGTTGAGACAGGCCATTCCCTAGGGCCATGCGCAGTATGTAAGGAGTCAGTGTATCGACAGGACAGGAACGGCTCAGTGAGGCAATTGAATGGTAAGTCATGAAATGTCCGTTTTTTGCTTTTTCGTATGCATCTATAATCAACTGTGTAGAGCAGCACCGAATAAGAGGAAAGAGCTGGAAGGAGGATATATATGGCATGGTGGCATAATAACCAGCTGCGATTGATTCAGAATAATTTGAGAGAAATCGATGCGGATCTTGATGTCGATCTATTAATATCTCAGCTAAAACAATTTGATGCAAATGTGCTGATGCTTAACGCTGGAGGAATTTTTGCATTTTATCCAAGTAAGCTGGAGCATCATTATGTGACTCCCTATTTAAAGAAGGATTTGCTAAGGGAGGCAATAGACAAGGCTCATGCGAATGGGATGCGTTTTATCGCCAGATTCGATTTCAGTAAAACCCATGAGAGCCTGTTCGCAGACAAGCCGGAATGGTATTACCGGACTAAGGAAGGCAAGGAAGTCAATTATCACGGGATTGTGCATACCTGCATTAATGGTGGCTACCAACAAGAGCATTCGCTAAAGATTATCGAAGAGGTTCTCGATAGCTACGCGGTTGACGGTATTTTCTTCAATATGTTTGGCTATCAAACTAAAGATTACAGCGGAAATGATTATGGCCTCTGCTATTGTGACAACTGCAAGCGAAGATTCCGGGCTATGTATGGCACTGGGTTGCCGGAGAACAGGGACCCGAACAATGAGGTATACCAGCAGTACAAAAAGTTCCAGTCCATTACGACAAAAGAAATTTTGGATTCCGTACACGAGATGGTCAAACGGAAGAATCCGGAGATTGCGTTATGTACGTATCACACCCATCAGGTGGATATTGTCCGTAATGAATCCAACACCGCCCTTCACAGGCCTCATCCAGTATGGCAGTATTCAGCTTCAGAGAATGTGAAATCGATTGAGGACGGCTGGGATGACAAGCTGATCAGCAATTGCTGTATCAATGCGATTGATTTAACCTACCGGTTCACCGGCGTATCTGCCAATGAAGTGCAAATCCGGCTGTATGAAAGTATAGCCAGCGGCTCGGGGCTGGACTTCTGCATCATTGGCATATTTGATGGATATCCGGATCAAGAGAACATAACAGCTGCGCAGGAAGTATACCGGTTCCATAAAGAGAACGAGAAATATTTCGGCAGCTTGGGCTCCATGGCTGACGTGGCACTGATCAAGCCCGACTCATTAGACCGTGCGAATCCGCAGGAATATTTCGGATGGTTCAAAATGCTGAAGGAGCAGCATATCCAGTTCGATGTCGTGCCGCAAGGCAGGCTATCGGCCAAGCTGGAGCAGCTTAAAGGCGTTCAAGCGGTAATCGTGCCAGGCATTCGGAATATGGACAACGCTCAATTAGCCGCCCTGAAGGAGCTGCAGCACAGCAGCGGTGTACGTATTATGGCTACAGGACATGCGTTGACAGGGGATGAACGGAACCGAGAAATGCTGTACGAGCTGTTTCAGGCCAAGTATAGAGAGACCATCACGGATACGATTCCGGCTTATTTGGAAACATCGGATAAAGAGGTGTTCCGCAGCTTTCCAGCTCGCGATTGGGTTATTGTCGGCGAGGGATTCAGCAAGATGTCCTTCGAGGGAGACCAGAAGACATTGCTTCCTTTCGTGCTGCCATCGACCTTCGGTCCTCCTGAAAGAGCCTACGGACATCAGAGGTCGTCCGAATATGGAGTGGGAGTGAGCAGAGAGAGAGGCGCCTACTTGCCATGGGAAGCGGGCACCCTATATTACAGATACGGCTATGAAGACCACAAGCGGGTGCTGACCGACTTGCTCCATTACATGCTCGACGGCCGCTATGCCGTAACTACGGATGCGCCGCAGGCAGTGGAGTTATTTTATAATAAGATCGACGATAGCAAGCATATGCTCCAACTGCTGAATTTGACAGGCTTTAACGGAGTGACCTACAGCGATCCGATTGCTGTCGCAGGCATCCAGATTGTAGTGGGACATGGGCAAGCTGGAAAGAACTGCAAGGCGTATAGTTTGATGCGTCAGAAATATGTGCCGACTTGCTCTAATCAGGAAGGAATCACCCTCGTTGTAGAAACACTGGAGCTGTACGATGCTATTGTGCTGGAATTCAGTGAGTAGAATAGACGATATAATTTTTTTGTGAAGGAGGTGCCTTAATGCAGCAATCGACTGTCGTAAGCAACAAAACGATTAACGGAACCAAAGCTGGAAGCGGAAGCTCGTCTCTCTTGAAGCGAATGGCTATGTACAAATATATGTATCTGCTTGCATTGCCCGGTATCCTGTATTTTATTATTTTCAAATTTATTCCGTTATGGGGATTATTGCTGGCCTTTAAGGAGTACAACCCCTACTCTGGCTTCAGTGGCAGCGAATGGGTGGGCTTTAAATATTTCACCGAGCTGTTCGCTGACGCTAACTTCTATATGATGATGCGCAATACGTTTGCAATCAACATTTTTGGGCTCATCTTTTTATTCCCTATTCCGATTCTGCTGGCCTTAATGCTTAACGAGGTACGGCATGAGGCGTTCAAACGTTTTAATCAATCGATTGTTTACATGCCCCATTTCTTGTCCTGGGTTGTTGTTGCCAGTATGACCTTTTTCATCCTTTCGGCGGATGTAGGCATCGTGAACAAAGTAATAAGCGGCATGGGGCATGAGACCATTTCATTTTTATCCAATCCGAATTACTTCTGGGGACTTCTGACAGCGCAAAGCATGTGGAAAGAGGCGGGCTGGGGCACGATCATATTCCTGGCGGCAATGGCCGGCGTTGATCCGCAGCGTTATGAAGCAGCTGTAGTCGATGGCGCGAGCCGTTGGCGTCAAATCTGGCATATCACTTTACCGGCTATCCGACCGACCATTATCATTCTTTTAATATTAAGGCTTGGTCATATGGCGGATGTTGGCTTCGAGCAAATATTGCTTATGATGAATCCGCTCGTATTGTCCGTTGCTGAAGTGTTCGATACGTATGCCTATACCCATGGTATTTTGAAAGGCCAGATCAGTATGGGGATTACAGTGGGGATGTTTAAAGGCGTTGTCGGGCTTGTGCTGGTATTGGCGAGCAATTATATTGTGAAAAAACTCGGGCATGAAGGAATCTATTAAAGAAAGGAGACAGATCGTATGAGCTTTGTAGCTAAGAAGCAGATGACGTTGTTTGACTGGGTGAACTATACGCTCCTGGCTTTGATTTCGATAACCTGCATATTTCCTTTTTTATATGTATTCAGTGTGTCCTTTACCGATCCTAAGGCTTACATTCCTTTGAAATTTTATGTGTTTCCGGATTCCTGGTCATTGGCCTCCTATAAATACATCTTATCGACGAACAGCTTCTTGAATGCATTAAAAAGCACGGCGTTTATTACGGTGGTCGGTACGGTGTTCAATATTATCGTTTCCTTCACACTGGCTTATGCTTTGACTAAAAAGGCGATGCCGGGCCGGGGCGTTATGATGGGCGGTGTTATCTTCACATTAGTGTTCAGTGCAGGAATTGTCCCGAGCTATTTGCTGGTTAAAGAGCTGGGGCTGCTGAACTCATATTGGTCGTTAATATGGCCTTCGCTTACGAACGCTTGGAGCTTGATCGTTATCAAGAGCTTTCTCGAGTCGCTGCCCGCTGAGCTGGAGGATTCGGGTAAAATTGACGGCTGCTCGGATATCGGAGTGTTCTTGCGGATTATTATTCCGCTTTCCATGCCGGCTATCGCCGCATTCACTTTGTTTTTCGCTGTGAGCCATTGGAATACATATTTCAATGCCCTCATTTATATATCGGATTCCAAGAAGTGGACTTTGCAGGTGTTGGTTAAAACATTGGTTGTTGATTCCGATTCGACTGGAGTTGGGCAGGCTGGTGCGGGCGGCGATGACCGGGTGATTCCTCAGGAAACGATCCGGATGGCTTCGATTGTTATGTCGATGGTGCCGATTCTGCTGATCTATCCATTCCTGCAAAAGCATTTTGCCAAAGGGGTTATGCTCGGCTCCGTTAAAGGGTAGAAAGCTGCCTTGGAACAAGCCGATTGAATCACATATAAAGGTTGGGTTGAACAAACGCTAAGTAAATCAATTTGGGGAGGAAACAAAGATGAAATCGAATCAAATGAAAAAGAAGCTGCCGGCTGTTCTATTGTCCGTAGTCATGGGAGGATCTTTACTCGCAGGCTGCTCTTCAGGCAGCGGAACGGCCACCAAGGATGGTGGTGCCAAAACAGATCCTGCTCAGGACAATAAGCCATTATCGATCAAAATGTTTGCCGGTCTGTATAACGAGGTGCCCGACATGAATAATGCCTTCTGGACCGAATGGCAAAAAAGAACGAATAGTAAGCTGGATATCGAATGGGTGCCGGACGGTGATATAAAGACAAAGGCGGATCTGCTGTTCGCATCCGGCGACCTCCCTGAGGTTGTATCCTCCCCGGATGCTACTTGGCCGACGCTTCGCAGTGCTGTTAAGAACGGGGCCTTCTGGGATCTGACGCCTCTTTTGGGCGATTTCAGCCAGTACCCGAATTTGAAGAAAAATATGGCTCCTAACTGGGAGAAGTATTTGTCCGTAGACGGCAAAATTTATGCAGTACCGCGTTCGCGCTCCAGGATTGACCAAGGGATGAAGATCCGTAAGGACTGGCTGGATAAGCTGAATATTCCGGTACCGACAACATTGGATGAATACGGCGCGGCGTTGAAAAAGATAGTAGAAAGCGATCCGGACGGCAACGGCAAGAAGGATACGCTTGGCTTGATCGGTCACGGTGTTATTGTCAATGATGGCGACTTGGCGTTTGCGGCAGGTTTTGGCGCTCTGGATCCGACCTATAACCAGGAGGGCGGTATGATTGATACCCGACTTACTCCTCAATATGCCGAAATGGTTAACTGGTTCAAAGGCTTGTATGCGGACGGCGTTTTGTCCAAGGAATTTTCGGTAACGAAGAAAACACAGGCTGAGGAACTGTTCAAAACAGGGAGAGCGGCATCTTATGTGCGCAGTGTATGGTGGGATAAGGAGTGGGAAGATTCCATCGCCAAAACACAGCCTAACCCCAAAATTCTTGAGCTGACCTTGAAGGGACCTAAAGGAGACGCGGTTGTATTATCTACAGGCGTATCCGGGGGCTATTATATCTCCAAAAAAGTACCGGAAGCTAAAGTGAAGCAATTATTGAAATACTTTGATCAAACCGCATCGGATGAAATTACAGATTTCGCTTACTACGGCCTAGAAGGTATACACCATAAAGTAGTTGGCGGACAAAAGGTATTAACCGAGCAAGGGGTCAAAGAAGTAAATACAACGAGCAAAGGTGCTGGCGTTCTTGCTTATGCCAAGTGGGGTAAAGTTGAAAGCGCTTCGGGAGACAAGGCGTATAACGATATTAAGAAAAAGGAAGTTGAAGCATACGATACTATAGGTAAAGTAGATCCTTACCGCTATTCGGCAACGTTCAACAGCACTTGGCCCAAATATGAAAACGAGTGGAAATCAATGGTTACCAAAGCTATCGTAGGGCAGATTTCAATGGATGAGTACAAAGCATTTGTCGACAAAATTAATAATTTACCTGAAATGAAGAAAGCTTATCAGGAAAATAAAGCTTCTAATGATGAATTTAACGGCAAAAAGTAAGCATTCCAATTTAAATGCAGAGTTGTAGGGATACGGCTGGAACAGATTGAGGAACACCAAATCAACCACGAACGGCTGCCGAAGCTGCCTTTCGGCAGCCGTTTTCAGGAGGCGCTTTATGGGAAACATGGCTAAAGCTTGGTGGCAAAAGCCGCTTCGCGTCATTCAACCGAATTTGCAAATTAAAGACACAGCACTAATCAACCCGGATAAACTGGCCTCGCAGATGAAAGAAATGGGAGCTAATACCATTGTGTTTAATGTTGCCGGCATCTACGCCTGGTATCCTACGAAGGTTCCTTTTCATACCGTTAACGAGTATTTGCCTCAGTCATCCGATTTGCTGAAGGAGGTTATAGAAGCTTGCCATAAACAGGGGCTTCGCTTTATCGGACGATTCGATTTTAGTCGTGCAGAGGATTCGATCTACCTGCAGAAGCCGCAGTGGTTTGCCAAGCAAGCGAATGGAGAGCCCGACATTGTCGGATTAACAAGACCCGGACCTTGGTCTATGCTGATGAATACATGCATTAATGGGGCTTATCGCAACGAGGCGGTTGCGCTCCCTGTTCTGGATGAAGTCATAAGCAACTATGATCTCGATGGTATCTTCTTCAATGCCCCTGGCTACAGCGATTGCTGGTGTGAAGCCTGCCAGCGGAAATACCTCGCCAAGTACGGGCAGCCGATCCCAGTAAGCAAGAAGGACTTCGCTGAGGATTGGGCATCATCGTGCATGCGCGATAATATGGACCAATTTTATTCCTTGATCAAAACTAAAAATCCCGATATCCCTATGATTCTGTACTATAACCTGTACCACGACAACCTGTTCGACCGTGCAGAAACGACGGATATGCTGTGCACGGAGCCGCAGGATATTTTATCTCTCGGCCATCATCATATTCCTGAGTTCTGGAAGCCGGCGCTCAGTATGAAGCTGGGACGATCGCTTCCGGACAGACCGATTCCATTCGGCATCGTTCACTCCTCACCGGGCATGGATTGGAGGCATACAGGGCTCCCGCCGGCTGAATACCGCTTCTGGCTGGCACAAATCCCGGCGCATGGGGGAAGCATCTGGCATTCCTTGACGGGTATTCCCGATACAATCGGAGATAAGCGGATTCTTGATGTTGTTAGCGCATTCAATCATGATGTGCAGCAGATCGAGCAGGATATGGAGAATGCGGAACCGCTGTCTCAAGTAGCTCTGATGTGGACAGCCGACGCTTCCGCTGAAGGCATGGCGGATGGCTTGATTAATCAACAGGTTCCCTTCGATGTGCTGTTGATGGAGCAAGCGGTTCCAGAGCGGCTATCCCGTTACAAAGCGTTGATAGTTCCCGAGGGGATGAAATATACGGATGGGTTCATTGAAATCCTGTCCGCTTATGTGGAGCAGGGCGGCTGCGTCATCATCGAAGGGAATGTTCCGCGGAATGAGAAGCTTCTTGCTTTGCTGGGCGTTAGCGACAATATCTATGTCAGTCAGTCTTTGACAGCTTCCTACCTGCGGTTTGAAGGAAACGGCAATCCGCTGCAGAAGGGCCTTGAGCATACGGAGCTGATCGCTCACCGTGGTAAAGTAGCGTATTGTACACCGATAGGTGAGAATACGAAGGTGTTGGCGACATTGGTGCCGCCGTTCTCGCCTATGGATGGGGTAGGGCGTCCTCCGGAGCGGGCTTCGCTGCCTGTCAGCCATACGGAATTGCCGCTCGCTCTAACCAACCGGACAGGAAATGGAAGCGCTCTGTATCTTCCCTTCTCCTTGAGCCATTTGATTAATGAATACAAATTGGTTGAGCATTACCAGCTTCTATCCAATGCGATCGATTACGCATTGGGAGAAGATAAGCTGATCGAAGTAACGCATATACCAGGGCTTCAAATCACGTTGTTCGAGAAGGAAGGCAATCTGCTGATCCATATGGTCAATGGCGCAGGACGACGGCCATTGACGGCCAATATCCCGCTTACACAAATCGAGGTCAAGCTTCGTTTGCCGGGCAATGGCCAGGTGAAGTCGGTTCACCAGCTTATTTCAGGACAATCCGTGTCTTACTCGAAGGAAGAGTCAGGCAGCCTCGTATTTACGGTTCCTAATCTGCTTGTATGGGACTGCATTCGGGTAGAAATGCAATAAATCCCGATTCCTTCTTGAACTGGATGATTAAGGGTGAGGAGGCTGTGCCGCGGTGCTAAAGTGCTGCCCGGCCGGCCTTCTTCTTCCCATTTAACCGCTTTGTATATGCTATAATGTACTCAGAATTTAATGGGGTAAAGGAATGATTTGGCCGTCTATCCTTGGGGCTCGGAGGTAACAACATGTTGAGTAAGTGGATGGATCAGATTCGAAAAGTCATAGCTCCGCTGCTGCCGCGAGCCAATTATTTGAACCGGCTCATTTGGTTCGGTTGTTTGTCCGTATCCATTCCAATCGTTCTTGCAGGCAGCGCCTATTATCACTTTTCCATAGTGAAGCTAACGAACCAGTTCAAAGTAGATAACTTGGCTTCCTTAACGCTTCTAAAAGACAGGATGGAGAACGTGCTGACCAGCATCGAGCATGAATCTCTCAAAATATCCTCCAATTCCCTTATTAAGGGTACACTGGGTACGCCCGATTTTGACGATTATGCGCTATATGCTTCGATTATAGATACGTTTCAGGTTAGTAAAAACTCCAGCAGCTTAATTAGCGAAATCATGGTTTACGACAAGCAATCGGGTGCGGTTATAACGAACAACTACGGCTTTTTGCCTTATAAAGAGTATAAGGATCATGAGGATATCGACCAGATTCTGAAAATGGAGGGCTCCGGCAAGTGGGTTTATCTGCCCTCTGCAAGCAGGGAGGGGTATTTGTCCTTTGTCAGAAAGCTTCCTCTTATGACGGTTGACCAGCAGGCGCAAGGCGTTCTCGCCATTCACGTAAAGGAAGACATACTGGAAAAAAACCTGGTGAACTACACATTTGCCAAAGAACAATCCCTTCTGCTGCTGGACTCGAACAACCAGATTGTTTTGCATTCCACCGACAAAAATAATTTGGGTCAGTCCGCTGAAAGACTTGCAGGTTTACAGGATATTTTAAAAGATGAAGACAGCACCGGAGAGACCGTTGTTCTTGGTGAAGACCAAGAGCGGTATCTGGCGGTTTATTATAAAACAACGTATGGACGAACCTATATTTCGCTGCTGCCGGAGCGTGAGCTGACCAAGGAGCTGACATGGGTCCGCTGGGTTATCTTCCTGTCTGTGACGATCTTTCTGGCCTTTGGTGTGCTGCTGACATTTTTCGCCTCCAAGAGGGCCTATAACCCGATAGAGCAGCTGATTCGCTATGGAGAGAATATTGGAAGCGGCCAGCCGTTGTTACCGAAGGGCAACGATATTGAGTATATCAAATCCTGCTTAAGCTATCTGAACGAGCAATCGGAATCATTGAATAATTACTTGAAGAAGGTTAGCCCGAATATACGGGATCAATTCCTGCAGAGGCTGTTATCAGGGAGCAGCATAAGCCGAGCTTCTTTGCTCAATGAATGCGATCATCATCAAATTTCAGTGCAGGGCACCTATGTGGTATTGGTAGGAATAATAGAAAATTTGTTTAAAGAAAAGCGATTTTTGCCAAATGAAGGCTCTATTGTAATATTCGCGGTTACGAACGTGATGAACGAGCTGCTTGCCAAATCATCGCTTAACGGCTTTATCGTGGAAAAAAATGAACGTGAAGGCATCGCAATTCTGCATTTCGACAGCGAGGAATCACATGAGCGCGTATTGGAGCAGACGAGAATGTTTGCCAAGGAAATTCGTGAGGCGCTGAGAACCTATTTGTCCTTCTCCATGTCGGTTGGTGTAGGGAGATCGTACCAAGAGATCACATCTGTGGCGGAATCGTATCGTGAGGCTAAGCTGGCGCTGCAGCACCGGATATTCAATGACAGCCATCCTGTGCTGTTCTTCGAGGAGATGGAGCAGACAGGCAGACAGAGTATGTTCTTCTATCCGAACGAGCAGGAGAAAGTGATTGTTGAAGCATTATCCCGAGGCGAGATTCAGCTTGCAGAGCAAGCACTGGAGCAATTCGCCCAAATTGTGCGGGGCTCGGAGTCTTATAATACGATTTACCAGTGCTATCATGTGCTCCTGTCCTCGATCATTCAATCGTTGGAGGAGAAGGGGCCAGGTATGATCGACTCACTGGAAGACAATTGGTTTGATCAGCTGAAGGCCAGGCAAACCTCGCGTGAAATATATGAGTGGTTTATTGAGCTAATCTTTCCTTTGTACCGTCAAATTACGGAAGAAAGCCGTAAGAAGGGGGCCAAGCTTGCGATTCAGATCGTTTGCAAACAGATCAAGGAAAATGTTGGCGTCAATCACTCCCTCATCGAATTCGCAGACCTGGTCGGGCTCAGCCCATCATATTTAAGCAAGCTGTTTAAAAAGGAGCTGGGTGTTTCTTTCGTTGAATATGTTATGGAAAGCAAAGTGAGCAAAGCCAAAAAGCTGCTGGAGGACACTGAATACAGCGTAATGGAAATAGCGGAATTGGTCGGGTATTCCGAGCGCAATTTGAACCGGGCCTTTCAACGCTATGTGAATATGTCGCCGAAGCAGTACAGGATGTCGCATCGATAAAAGGGGCATATTGGAGCCCATCTAAGAGAGCTTGCTGTTTACAGTTCAGCTTACTCGGATGGGCTTTTTTATCGTAAGGCTGCTCTAGACTCGGACCGGGGATAGGTCGTTGTATAAAATGCACCCCTTGCGTAAAAGATTCGACCGACGGCCATACAACGTCGCAACGCGTGACAGGGATTCGCGCATTAGGAATTAACTGGAAAACCTCATGCAAATTTGGCTTGGACACCCGCAATGGGAGGAGTTAGCTGGAAAACCTCCATCTAAAAAGGGCGTGTATGTAAGAAAAAGCTCCGATTCGATATAATTAACGGGATTATTTCCATGTATAAGGTCAGTAGAGCGATTGGAGGGCATAATTAACAGGACTTTTTCCAGTTACTGTTATTGCTATCTATTCAACCTCGACTGATTTGATTTATCGGTCCGCATGTTTGAGCGCTTCCCGCACACTTAGAGGAGACAGAGCTGTTTCGGCAACGAACTGGCGGACTGCGGATTCATCGGTCTTGCTGTATTCCCGCAGCGTCCACCCTATCGCTTTCCGCAGGAAAAACTCCTGCGAATGTGCTGTGCGGCGAATATAGTCGAACAATAGAGTAGTATCGGTTCGGCTCTTATAGCTCAGCTGAAACAGAAGAGCGCTCCTCTGCAGCCACATGTTGTCGGACTCGATCCAGCGTTCCGTATAAATGGGGATCAGGTCCGGATATTTGGTGAAGTGGGAGCCGATAAGCCGGCTTGCCAAGGTATCGACAGTGTCCCACCATGAATGGGTAATGACCAGCTCTTCCAGCAGATCGATTGCTGTTGGCTCGAGCTTCTTGAGTTGTTTTTCGAGCAGCTGTAAGGCTGCGTAGTGGAACTCACGCTCGGGAAGCTTCCACAGCTCACGGATGGTGGTGGCTAGTACTTCACCCTGCGGCGGCACGCCGTGTTCCTGGATGAAGCCTTTTACCAGGGCCACACGTTCTGGGGATTTGATGCCCAGGAATGGGAACAGATGGCGCATATAG
Source organism: Paenibacillus radicis (ex Xue et al. 2023) (assembly GCF_024722015.1). Classification (GTDB taxonomy): domain Bacteria; phylum Bacillota; class Bacilli; order Paenibacillales; family NBRC-103111; genus Paenibacillus_S. The sequence continues at coordinate 60,276 of NZ_JANQBD010000010.1, forward strand.
GCTTCCATGGGGCTTGCCTTGTCCAGGTTGGCATGGGCCCTAAGATGGCTTTCCAGAAGGTTGGAATATGAAAGGGACAACCGAAGCAACTCCTTTATAACTTATTCTAACTAGCGTTATACTCATATTGGAAGAAAGCATATGTGATGCATGTATCGGTACAACTTGCTGGTAAGGTAACGTTCAAACTAGCTGGCTAGCCCAATGATTAGCCAGTACAGTTTTATAACTAATCGCTTTGGATGCCCGGTTTGGGGCGGCATGAGGATTGAAACCAATCCCACATCGCTTGCACAGTAGTCTCCAGGTTGGGGACACCATCTATGTTGAGATAAGGGCTGCTTTCCCTGAAGTAATCGGGATGACCGCCGATGACGGGGAAATGAACAATGGCAGTGGGAGCGAACTGCTTCCAACTCCATGTGGCCGTTCCGCGCTCATTTCGCTGCCATCCGCTCCAGCTTCCCAGCCGGGTTATCAGGTCGGATGATTTGCCTTTGGCGTTGAGCGCCCCGGCGTACAGAACGGACTCCCGCATCCATTCAGGGATCGGGCACTTCGGTGAGCCGATCTGTACGATGCGGTGAGGGAAGGGCTGGCGTGGGTCGGCGCCGAACCGGCTGTAAGTCCCGCCGCCAACAGCCCCGCCCGCATCCGCGAGAATCTGCACGGCGTGCACGGCGGCCACACCGCCGCCGCTGTGCCCGATCAGCAGCGGCAAGCTGTCTTCGCCGCGCGCCTTAATGGCGGCAGCGACACGCTGCCCTCCGATGGAGCGAAGCGGGCGCGTACGCGCGCGCCACAGGTCATGGCTCATTTCGCGGAGCTGACTGGACAGCTTCCGGCTCCAATCGCCATAGGGAAAGAGCAGCTCGGATTGTACCAGCCATCCGTCCTGCAGGAGTCGGGCTTCCATCGTCTGCCGCAAGCCTTCCATGAACAGCGGGGCGGTAGCTACGCCCGCCAGCAAGTATATCGTTATTCTCCTGTTGGCTAAGTCCATATGACTGAAATCTCCCTTATTGACGTCACGGCATCCTCCACAATCATCCTCTTTATTGGCAACTTTTTACCTTTGCGCTGCGTCATTGTATACTAGAGAGGCAACTACAACAGGGATAGGATGGTTGATTCATGAAATTATTTGCAAGCTTGAAGCCAGCAGCGGTTCTTCTCCTAGCAGGAATCCTTATTATATCTGCCGCAGGCTGCGGCAACGATTCGAAAGCCCCACCGTCAGGCACTGGCACAGGTGATAGTAATGCTCCTAAGACAGCTGCCGATCCAGCCAAAACCTCTGGAGCTGCGCAGCCGGTTCAGACCGATTCACCCGCAAAGGCCGGTTCACCAGCAGCACCATCGCCAGGCGCAGCAGATCCTGCCAAGCCATCGACACAGCCAATTACATCTTCTCCGAAGCCGGCAGATACTGGCGGGAAGGGCCAGGCCGTCCAAGTTGCAGCTAATCCTGCAGATAAAACCGTACTTGTAAATAAAGCCTATAAGTTGCCTGATAGCTATGTACCTCAGGATTTGGTCGACCCTAATGTTCCTTTTATTTTCAAGGAAAAAACGGAAAAACGCAAATTGCGCAAAGAAGCGGCTGCCGCTTTGGAGAAGCTGTTTAAAGCAGCGAGTGACGATAAACTGCCTTTATCGGGCGTTTCCGCTTACCGTTCCCATGAAACCCAGAAAACCGTATATGCGAATTATGTTAAGAAGGACGGGGAGGAAGCAGCCAATAAGTACAGCGCCAAGCCGGGACACAGTGAGCATGAGACAGGTCTGGCTATCGACGTTGCGGGAATCTCAGGGAAATGTGCAGCTTCCGATTGTTTCGCAGCTACGAAAGAAGCCAAATGGCTGGATGAGAATGCGGCGGAGTTCGGCTTCATCATCCGTTACCCGAAGGGGAAAGAGTCCATCACGGGCTATCAATATGAGCCATGGCATTTGCGCTATGTAGGCACGGAGATGTCCAAGGAAATTGCTAAGCGGGGCGTAACAATGGAGGAATATTTAGGGCAAGCGGTTCCTGTAAATAAACAGTAAAGCCCTATAATCCCTTACTTCAAATAAACGCTGATATTATAAAAATAAAAAGTTGGCCCTTTCACTATTAAGGTGAACAAGGGGCCAACTTTTTGTTTTGTAACAAGGAAATAAACTCGCCATAGAAGCAGCTTTTAGGCAAAACGGTAGTAAATTAAAACAAATGAGGACAGGACAAATATAAAATTAAGGGAAACGAACACCATCTGATCCAGCTTTGTTTTATGCATTTTGATAGGAGGTTTATAGAAGCTGACTCCTTCAATAATGAAGATGAGCAGCACGACGTGAATCATGAAATGACCGACCAATTCAGTCATGCCGAACAGCATCGTTGTAGATACGAAAATACCTGTTAACACAAGGGAAAGCAAACGATTGAGTATTCCTACTACAAGCAGATAACCGACAACGAATTCAATGAACGCCGCCATCACGACAAACGCCTCAGGTGCGAAGCCGAAGGTTGGAACACTATGCTGATGGATAATATCGATAGCCAGCGCTGGATACACCCACTTTTCCACCGCAACCCAGCATAGCGACAATCCGGTACCAAGGTAGAGGAACGGGAAACCTAGAGCAGAAGCCTTCGTTTTATCCACAAGCAAAGTGCAGGCAATAGCCAGATAGAAGCCGTAATCCAGCATATGGAATAAACCGACTTTTATCGTCAAATCGATTAATAAATACAAAATAACGAGTGCCCCTGCTTTGGTAGCATAATGTTGCGGTATAAGCAGCAGTACGATCGCGACCCACAGAAGGACGGTCTGAAGCTGAGTTTGGATCGAAAATTCGGGTACGAATAGAGAACCGGACAACACTTGAATCGTCAGTGCAGCAGCTAATCCGTATTTAAGAATAAGGATCGAATATTTACGCAGCTGATCCAATTTGTTGTCGGCCGCTTGCATGAGCTTCCATTCACTTAACGCCGGCAAAATTTGTGCTAACAACGCAAGCAGCACAGCGACCATAATTGCAAGAAACATAAATAGAGGAGAAATAATATGGATAATACTCTCCTTCTGAGGGGGAAGCTCCGTGAACCACTTTACGTGTGCTTCCGCAGTCAACGGTGCTCCAAATCCGGCTGCGATGCCTATAAGGAGTAAGATGATAAGGGCTCTCACAATATCTTCCTTTCAAAAAATACAAATAGATTCATAGATTTTAATGTACCCCAATCACCCTGTTTACTCAAGGGTTCAAGCAGCCAGGTCACGACAATTTTTCCCACTTGGCCCACATTTCCCGCGGATTTAGCTCATAAATTTCACTTTCCCTGTACATAAATTGATGCATAATAAATTCCCTGCGGATCGTTGCGAAATCGCCATGGAACTTCTTAATAAATTCATTGAGCTCCTGCTCGCTATACTTCCGGCCCTTTTCCAATTGGGATACCAGATGCTCGAGAACGATCAGTTTTTTCTTGAGCTGTGCAGGGATGTGCTTTAAAGTGCCTTCTGATGTGAAAAAGTTTCGAATAACGGATTCCATGAACAGTTTGCTTGATTCATCCAACGTACCGGCACCCCCTTCGGAATGAACTTGCTTGTAGATCAGATCTAAGGCTGCCTGGGCATTATTCTTAATAAAATAATGATTCAGGGTAAAGTAAATCGTATTCTTGTCTCTGCGCTCATTAATCAGACTGGCTTCCCGAAGCTTGGCTGCGTGATGGGTAATAGTAGCAGGGGAGAGACTTAATTTCTCCGCAAGAACTTGACCGTTCAACTCTCCTTCAGAGAGCAGAATCAATATTCTTATTCGGGTCCGATCAGCCAGCGCCTTATGGTAGTTAACAACTTTATCTAACTGCATAGTTTCAAAACACGCCCCTCTCTTAAATTATATTCAATCAAAGTTCTGATTTAATTATTATCTAATTAGATGTTAATTAAATTAGTATTTTTTGTCAATAGTATTTCGTGTTTTGTAATAATTCCCTCGCAATGATCACATAGTAAACTGGTAAAAGCTGTGGGAACAAAGCCAAGGAGGTTATAAGTATGACAATTTTAACTGGTCCACAAATTCCGCAACCCAAAACATACGGTCCGCTTGGCAACCTGCCTCTGATCGACAAAGAAAAGCCTGTACAATCAATGGTCAAGCTTGCCGAGGAGTTTGGTCCCATTTTTAGAATGGAAATGCCTGGGAGATCCATGGTTATTATATCGGATAATGAGCTGGTGGCCGATGCATGTGATGAATCGCGTTTTGATAAAAAGGTGCATCCGGCTTTAATGAATGTTCGCGCATTTACGGGTGATGGGCTGTTCACGGCTCATACCGAGGAGCAGAATTGGCAGAAGGCGCATCATATATTGCTGCCGAGCTTTTCACAGCGGGCGATGCAGGGCTACCATACGATGATGGTCGATATCGCCTTGCAGATGATCCAGAAATGGTCACGCTTGAACCCGGATGAGAGCATCGATGTTCCGGAGGATATGACGAGGCTGACGCTGGACACGATAGGTCTTTGCGGCTTCAATTACCGGTTCAACAGCTTTTACAGGGAGGAGCCGCATCCCTTTATTACGAGCATGGTCCGCTCGCTGCATGAAGCGATGAGCCAACTCCAGCGTCTCGGGCTGCAGGACAAGCTGATGGTGCTGACGAAGCGCCAATTCCGGCATGATATTCAGTCCATGTATACTTTGGTCGATAAGCTGATAGCCGAGCGCAGAGTACAGGGAAGCCAAGGTGTCGACGATCTGATGTCGCACATGCTTGAGGGAATCGACCGGGAAACCGGAGAGGGTCTGGATGACGAAAATATTCGCTACCAGATTATTACTTTCCTGATTGCCGGACATGAAACGACAAGCGGTCTATTATCTTTTGCGATCTATTATTTGCTGAAAAATCCGGAAAAGCTGCAAAAGGCTTACGAAGAAGTGGACCGCGTCATGACAGGGCCTATTCCCAGCTATGCGCAAGTTCGCGAGCTGCGCTACGTCCGTATGGTGCTGAGCGAAGCTCTGAGGCTGTGGCCTACGGCCCCCGCTTTCTCGCTATATGCGAAAGAGGATACGCTGCTGGCAGGCACTTATCCGATGGCGAAGGGCGAGGCCGTGACTGTGCTTATCCCACAGCTTCATCGTGATAAGACCGCATGGGGTGAGGATGTCGAAGCATTCCGGCCTGAGCGATTCGAGGATCCTAGCCGGATACCTCATGACGCCTACAAGCCGTTCGGCAATGGCCAACGGGCATGCATCGGACAGCAGTTTGCGCTGCAGGAGGCAACGCTTGTGCTCGGGATGGTGCTGAAGCAATTTGAGCTGATTGATCATACAAATTACCAGCTGAAGGTGAAGGAAGCGTTGACACTGAAGCCGGATGGCTTTACAATCCGCGCCCGTCTCAGAGCGTCCTCCGCTTCCAGCACGGTAGTGCTCCCGGGATCAGCTGCTGCCTCATCGGCAACAGCTGTACTGCCCAAGGAGGAGCAATTGAGTGATGCTGCCACTGGGGTACAGGCCCACAATACGCCGCTGCTCATCCTGTACGGCTCTAACATGGGCACGGCCGAGGGCATTGCAAGAGAGCTGGCCGATGCGGCCAAGCTGCAGGGCTTTAACTGCAACGTTGCGGCACTGAACGATAGAGCGGGCAAGCTGCCGAAGGAAGGAGCGGTGTTTATCGTAACCGCATCCTACAACGGCAAGCCTCCCAGCAGCGCCAGAGAATTCGTACAGTGGCTGGAAGATGCAGAAACCGGTGAGCTGAACGGTGTGAAGTATGCGGTGTTCGGCTGCGGCGATCACAACTGGGCGAGCACCTACCAGCATATTCCGCGCCTGATTGACGAGCAGCTTGCCGCCAAAGGCGCAACCCGTCTTGCCCAGCGGGGCGAAGGGGATGCCAGCAGCGATTTCGAGAAGCAGCTCGAAGACTGGCGCACCCGCCTGTGGCCCGAGGTAATGGGGCAGCTCGGCTTGCAGCTGAACATTAAGGCTGACAGCGAGCGAAGCACGCTTACGGTCCAATTCGTCAGTGGCTTTGTTGGTAACCCGCTGGCTGAATCGTATGAGGCGGTGCACGCCAAGGTATTGGAAAACCGCGAGCTGCAGGGAGCTGGCAGCGGACGCAGCACACGCCATCTGGAGATCGCACTGCCGGAAGGCATTGCATACCATGAAGGGGATCATCTTGGCGTGCTGCCGTGCAACCGTCCGGAGCTGGTGGATGAAGTGCTGCGCCGTTTCCGTCTGAACGGTAACGACCATCTCATCCTCAAGGCGAGCGGACGCAGCGCCGCACACCTGCCGCTAGACCGCCCCGTAAGCTTGCACGATCTGCTGTCACACAGCGTAGAGCTGCAGGAAGCGGCGAGTCGCGCCCAGCTGCGAGAGCTGGCGGCGTACACCGTCTGTCCGCCGCACCGCAAGGAGCCGGAAGCTATGCTTGCCGAGGAGGTTTACAAGGAGCAGATACTGAGCAAACGGATCACGATGCTCGATCTGCTGAATCAATATGAGGCATGCGAGCTGCCGTTCGAACGGTTTATCGAGCTGCTACCGCCGCTGAAGCCTCGCTATTATTCGATCTCCAGCTCACCACGTGTCCAGCCGAATCAGGCAAGCATTACGGTCGGTGTTGTACGTGGACCGGCTCTGAGCGGGCGCGGCGAATACCGGGGTGTGGCATCGAACCATCTTGCTGCGAGCGATGCAGGGAAGGATATAGTGATGTTCGTGCGGACACCGGAGTCTGGCTTTCAATTGCCCGATGATCCCCAAACGCCGATCATCATGGTTGGCCCCGGAACGGGTGTGGCGCCATTCCGCGGCTTCCTTCAAGCACGAAGCGCCATGCAGCAAGAAGGGGCGAAGCTGGGAGAGGCGCATCTGTTCTTCGGCTGTCGCAGCGATGAGGACTACTTATACCGCGAGGAGCTGGAGCGGTTTCAGCAAGAAGGGATTGTGACGCTGCACTGCGCTTTTTCACGCAAAGCAGATGAAGCGAAAACATACGTCCAGCATCAAATGGGGCAATGCGGCAACGAGCTGATCGCAATACTTGATGGCGGAGGAAGACTCTATGTATGCGGGGACGGCAGCCGGATGGCGCCGGATGTGGAGGCTTCACTTGAACAAGCGTATGCTGAAGCCCATGGCGTCGATGAAAGCAAGGCGAAGCAATGGCTGGACAGCCTGCAGAAAGACGGGCGTTACACCAAGGATGTGTGGGCGGGAGCGTAAATAGACATGGATAATTTACCGTATCGTATATAAAAGAACAGTCCAAAAGCCCTCCGAAATAATGAGAGGGCTTTAATATTGTCCAAGCTTATAATACATTCTAAGGGCGTAGATTTTTGTTAATAGACAATTATAGACTCCTCGATTATACAGTACATCTGAAATTAGTCAGATTCATGACAAATAGGGTATACTTGGATTGTATTTGCATCATAAATAGAGGAGCGATAGGTTTGGAATTTTCAGCAGATGATGTTGCCGGATGGATGATAGAGGAAGTGAAGTTTGCCGGGATACTGTATCAAAGCGACGCTGTAGAGCGGATTAAAGCTAAATTTGGCGAGCATTTTATTTATGTGAATGAAAATGGGAATCCGTCCATATCCAAGGATGTCAAAAAAATATTCAAAAAGCTGCATGGTGGAAGGGTAGCTTGGGATAGGGACGGATTCTTCTGGGGCTGGACTTAATTTATTAAATTATTATCAGTCTTATTCCTGTTCTGTCAAAATAATCGGACCGTCCGCGGTAATAGCAATGGTATGCTCGTATTGTGCGGACAATCGGCCGTCGGCTGTTCTTGCCGTCCAGTTATCAGAGTCGATAGTCATTTCATAAGTACCTTGGTTAAGCATGGGCTCAATGGTAATAACCATACCTTCTTTGAGCCTGAAGCCTTTACCGGGTTTGCCGGTATGTGGGAAGTTAGGTTCCTCATGCACGGACCTACCAACCCCATGTCCTAATAGATCACGAACTACAGAATAGCCGTTACGTTCGGCATGCTGCTGTAAAGCGTGCATCACATCTCCAATTCGATTGCCGACTACCGCGTGCTCAATTCCAATGTAGAGACATTCTTTGGTTACTTCCATCAAGCGTTTTGCTTCCTCGGACACATCTCCTACGGTGTAACACCAAGCCGAATCACCTACCCAGCCATCAGCAATTGCGACAATATCGATCGTGACGATGTCACCGTTCTTCAAAGGGACTTTGCTCGGGAACCCATGGGCAATGACATCATTGATGGATGCGCAGGTTGCGAATGGGTAACCCATAAAGCCTTTGGTAAATTGGCTTCCTCCCATTTCTGTAATTCGCTTTTCAACGTAATCGTTAATTTCGAGTGTAGTCACTCCTGGCTTGATCATATGTGCAATTTCTTTATGGCAGGCCGCGACAATTTGCCCGGCTTTTTTCATTTGTTGAATTTCATCAATCGTTCTGAGAGTGATCACATGTCATACCTCCAAAATTCCTTTTATTAATACATCTGCTGTAAAGTTAGCGTCAAACCGTTGGTTGTCATGTCCGGAATAAATGCTGAAAGCTCCAATCAGCGCACCGAGCAGCGTGTTAGCAGTCCGATGAGGATCGAGCTTGTTGGGCAACTCCTGCAAGCTAATGGCTTTTTGAATTAAAGTAACTACGGGCATATAAATAAATTTCTCGAACCGATTGTTGTATGCTTGCTGAATATCCGGTTCAAACATCGAAAAGTTCTCTGAAGCCTTCTTGTATATGGCAAAAGCCGCCCGGCTCTTCGTCCAGCTATCGGGTAAGCATTGCAGATAAGTATGTAGCAGGGACAGGGGGGACTGCGGCGCATTAAGCTGTTGGGCTGTTTCCTCCGCGGCGCTAAAGCCGGATTCCATAATATCGTGAATCAGCAGATGTTTGTTATTGTAGTAATGATATACCGTTCCATAGCCTAATTGGGCTGCCTGGGCTACATCTCTAATATCCAGATTCATGCCGTTTCTTATAAAAAGTAATTCAGCTGTTTCAATAATTTGCAGTTTTCTGCGCTCTCTGATTTCATCGTTCTGTTCCTTGGTTCTGGGAGACATGGCTTCACCGCCTTTTTTTGTTTAGACCTGCAAAAATGTCGATAATAAAATAATACAGAAGTTCGATGACAATTTCAAGCCTTGCTGACAAAAGAAAAAAGCTTCCGTAGGTTCATTAGCCTGTAGGAAGCTGATTTAAATAAGTCTGTCCAAACCAATGGCGCTGATCATCATTCTTTCCTTTTTGCTGCCGAGCAGCTTCTGCGACCAATCAACAAAGCCCCCATCGCCTATATTTAGCTCTTGTCCCTTTATAGTAACCGTAACCGTAAACTGCAGTCCTTTATAGTATTGATTTGAATTCTCATCCATGTTTACTATAACGGAAATTGCTGGAGCGGCTTCTTGGAGATGTTCACTTAATCTTTGAAGGAGCCCTTCGCTATCTGTATAACCGTCACGACGGTTTAATTTCACGGTTACATCGGTATGATATAAGGATGAAAAAATACTTTGATAAACCAATATATGTTCCAAAAGCGTCTGTTTTTCAAATGAATAGGAACCTTTGTCCTTTCCGGAGCTAACCATTGCGTATAAATGAAAATGCGGGAGTAATCCGGGTCTATTAAAATTTTGGGCTCTTACATGCCGGTGTGTGGTGCTGAATCTTATGGGATTCACGTCATTAGCTGCCTTTTTTTCCTTTAATAAATCACAGATATGTAAGGCTAATAGATTGGTGGCATCGGCTACCACCTCGGTTCCTCTTAAAGATGATATGATTTTATTCTGATCGGAAGTTGCGACTACAGAGCATGAGCCTAGCGGAGCGACAGGCGATAGCTGAATGGCTTGGTAGGAGGCTTGCTGCGCTATTGTAAGAATATGAAGCTCCAGCCGCTTAAGGGCGAGGGGATCCAGTTGTGCAGGCTGGACAAACCGGTTCGTCGAATAAGCTCTCAGCAAGTCGGCATACGATGTATCCAGAGTTCGTTGTCTGAACAGTTCGAGCAGCAAGGTGTTTAAGTCTGATAAGGAAAGCTCTTTACTGAGTTCGTCTAAAAGCTCCTGATTTCCCAGCTCGTCTAATATGCGCTTGATTGCTTTACTTGTTGGATTCATACCATTCACCGTCTCCTTTTTTAAAATAGTATATCGAGAATAGTTTGTGCAGCACTTTTTGCTGCGGATTGGTCATTAAACGAGATCGTAGGCGTTTCAACTCTATTATCCATTTTGTGGTAAACTATTGGCAACATAAATTATCTGGACGGTGATAGTAATGGGGAGCAATGGATTGGATATATGTGAGTCAAAGCCTTCGAAAAGAACCCACTCTGCTCACAATTTGGTTGCTAGACATGTGCCACTTGATTGAGAGTGGCTGCTTCTTCTTCAGTCGCGTTCAAATGAATATACATTCCAAGGGCTATAGCCACTTTAATCAGTGTGTCAACTCTAGGAATTTGTGAACTGTTTTCCAGTCGTGCTACCTGTGCTTGAGAAAGACCGGCCTTCTTGGCAACTTGATCTTGGGTTAATCCAAGCATTTTTCGCCGTCTGACAATATCAGCAACCATTCGCGCGATTTGTCGAATTGTTTCCGCTTCAATAGAATTTTCACCAATTTCTTCCATAAAATCATCGAACTTCATTGTCTTTCCTCCATTTATATATCAGACTTCTAGTTTTTAACAGTCAATGATTACGCTTATTCCAATCATTCCTTAATTGTGTAGCCTTTTTGATATGCTTTTGTGGAGTTCTCCGTGTTTCCTTACGGGAGTGATTTAACCACGCAATTAGCAGGAAATTGTCACGTTATTTTCCCGAAAAAATAGCGTTCCAAGCCCTATAACTGGAATTTCTCCTGCTAATTCTACGGATTTTGGCTGATCTCATCCCTATCACCTAGATTAGCAGGAGCTTTTCCAGTTAGAATGATTTCAAACCATATTAAGGCTGGATTAACGGGAGGATTTCCATCTATCGTCTTTCTTTCGGCAGCTGTAAGAATATCCTGGTCTCCTTTACGATGAAAGCAACCTTTGAACATCTATTCTCGCGCCATCACTTAAGCAAAATTAGAAAGGGCATTTCCACTTTAAATTCCTGTAGGGGCTAAGAAAACGCCTTTGCACAAAAAGAAGCGCCTCTGGTACGATGGGGTTGCAATGGGTCAGTGCCCTTAAAAGCCCATCACATCATCCTAGGAGGACGCTCTACTATGAAGATTAATCAGCCTTCTTTCATTTGGAAAAACATAACTCTGTATTTATCGGGACGCAGCTCCCATATGTCATCAATTATGTGTTTGGCGGTTTCCTCAGGAGCATAAGTTCCCTCGATCTTGATACGTTCTATACAATAATGTATCTGATTAAGTACGATTCTGGCATCTTTTATTCCCTTATCTTTGCGATGTTTTAGTTCACGAAGCCAATCTTTCAGTTCTGAATTACCAACCTCATCTTCATAAATCTCAACTTCATACACAGTTGAAATAACCCCTTTATATCTATTTTATATGGATGAATTATGTATTTTAATTGTCCTACTCATTAGTAGCTTTTCATTCAACCACTGACTCCTCACCGCTTGGTGGGGACCAAATTTTGCGTCAAGGAAAAGTTCATTAAGTTTAACAGTTTTTATGTAAATACAGATTCGCTCTGGTATTCTTCAATAAAATTTTGTACAGTCAGTTACATAACAAACGCACACAAGCTCGGAAAGAAAGGGTGACCCTTAGTGAATATATTAATTATTGAAGACGATCCCAGCATTCAAATGCTGCTTAAATTAAGCTTAGAGGTTGAAGGCTTCCATTCCATAGTTGCAGGCACAGCAGCGGCAGGCATGAAGGAGCTTGACGATCAGCAGCAGCCGATAGATCTAATCTTGCTTGATTTAATGCTACCAGACCGTTCAGGGTTCGAGCTTTTGCAAGCGCTCCAGCAGCAATATAAGTCAATTCCCGTAATCGTGCTGACTGCGAAAAATGAGATGAATGATAAAATACTCGGCTTTCAACTGGGCGCAGACGATTACTTGACCAAACCTTTCGAGACAAGGGAGCTTATACTTCGTGTGCGGGCGGTCATGAGACGGATGAAAGCGACTGCGGCCCCCCTGTCCGAAACTATTCAAATCGGGCTGATTGAAATTGACAAGGGAGAGCGGAATTTGTTAGTCGCGGGCTCCTATGTCAAAACGACCAGCAAAGAGTTTGATTTCATGTGGTTGCTGTGCACCAATCCGAAAAAAGTGTTCACACGCGAGCAAATATTAGATCAAGTGTGGGGCTTTGAGTATTACGGCCAGACGCGTTCCGTTGATATGATGGTCAACCGTTTGAGGGAAAAAATGAAGCCTCATGACCATTTGGTGGCAACCGTACACGGTACAGGCTATAAGCTGGAGGTATAAACGATGGGCTTGCGAAATAAGCTGTTTCTCCAGCACACGGTCACCATCATCATGCTGCTTACAGCGATGTACTTTATCGTGAATTATACGCTTAGCAAAAGCATGATTGAACGCGACACTCAAACTTTGAGCCAATATTTTGCGCTGCACCGGATTGAGGCTTTAAAAATTGTTAATGATAAAAAGATCAATATAGAGCAATTGTTTTCAGGTGCTTACGCACCGCTCATTGCTTCCCATCTGGCCGCGAATAGCAACTTTCAGGTACAGCTATTTGCGTTGGATGAAACAATTGTCGGCAATAGCGGCGATAAAGAGAATTTGCTTAAACGCAGTGATATCGAGACTGTGCTCAAAGGCGAGACAGCGACGGTTATAACGGAGGCGGCGGATACTCAATATTTAATTTATTCAGCCCCATTCAGATATGAGGGCAAGATTGTGGGCGGCTTTCGTTATTTACTTGATTTGAATCAGCATGTGCAGACACAGAAACAAATGCGATATTGGTTTATCGGAGTGGCTCTGGTTTGCTTATTGATTTCCCTACTGGCGAGCTACTCCTTTTTTTCCATCCTGATGAAGCCATTGCAAGATTTGCAGCAGGCGCTTAAGCTTGTATCCGTCGGTAATTTCAGCAAAAAAATTGTCGTTAATAGTCAAGATGAAGTGAGGGAGCTGGCAGCAGACTTTAATCATATGTCCGACGCGCTTCAACAGCATATTGAGCTGCTGCACTATGAGCAAGGCAAGCAAAAGACGTTTTACGACAATATGACGCATGAGCTGAAGACACCGCTGACCTCGATCATTGGGTTTTCCGATTTGATTGCCAAGATGGATCAATTGGATGATATCAAGACCTGCAATATGTACATTCGCAAAGAGAGCGACCGCTTGTTAAACATGGTAGAGGATCTTTTGCAAACGTCACTTAAAGGAAATGAGATTTGGCGCGTTAAACTCGAACAGGTAGACCTGTCGACGATTCTCTCAGATAGCCTGAGGATTTTAGAGCCTACTATTCAAAAATCATCTATCATCACAAATCTGCAAGCTGACGCCTGCGAAGTGTATTTGGATCCGAAGCTTACGCAGCAGGTGTTGTTTAATGTGATTGACAATGCCATTAGACATGGGGAATGTACGCATCTGGATATTAGGCTGGAATGCTGCGAGGGAGAAGGCCGGGTACATATTGTTGATAACGGCAGAGGTATTTCAGAGCAGGACAGGCAGACCTTGTTTCTTCCCTCTGAATATAAGCAGGACCGTATTATATCAGCGCAATCGCATGGGCTTGGTTTACCGCTGTGCAAACAGTTCATGGAGCTGCAGGGCGGCAGTATCCTCATCACAAGTCAGGAGGGGAAAGGGACGGAAGTGCAGCTGAGATTTAGTACATTGCCACCCTTATAAGTCCCATGTAAGCGCTTGTTACAAAATTGATACAAACCTATGATTTTTTTGAGATAAAAGGAGGGTAAAGTAAATGCCAGGGGAAAAGAAAGGGCTTTCATGGTTTCGTCTCATTCTACTGCAAGTCGTTGTTGCCTGCATCTTGGTTGGCATTTGCGCCTATGCATTCCGAATTCCATATGATGAAGTGCATGTTGTACCTCCTCAGCAGGATGGCCGCGATATGTTCGCCGGTGTTCCAATGCGCGTCGATGTTACTTACCCTGGTTTAGGCACCATCTCGATCGATGAACCGAAGGAACTGCTGAAGCTGAAGTCCTCGTTTGCCGGACTGCTGGTTCTAGGGAAGCAACAGAATTCAATCAGGCCTCCCCGGCTGCTTCTTACAGGAGTAATGGCTTATTTGGATCAGGAGGACATCCCGTTCCAAATCGAGACGAACACATTTCGCTTCGGTCAGGAATCGGTGAACTCACTTAATGTAAGCGCTGAAATTCGCAAGCTTCAAAGTATACTGATCGATAAAACGTTAACTTCAGCTACGGTTGGAATGGCTATTGATGATAGCCGTAACGAGGTGTTTGCTCTACAGAACGGCGAGCTTACACTACTGTCCAGGGTGGAGCGGGCAGAGCTTACCGCACAGGTAGAAGCGGCGGTTCGAGTGATTGATTTTAGTCATTTTGACGACTTGGCCCAACAGCCTGACGCCCACTATGTTATACAACTGGCAGACGATCATGTAACCAAGAAGCATTGGATTCACATCGACCGCTATAACAACGCTTACATTGTCGTTTTTGATTTACTGGATGAGACCAACCAAAGAGCCTATTTCAAGCTGAACGATGCCTCATAAATAATTTTTGAAGGGATGGTTGATGAAATGGCTAGAAAGAAAAGCAATACTTCGCTCATTAGTTTATCTGTAATTGTAGTTGTGCTGATAGCAGGGTTCTTTATGTACAAATCGGGAGTATTCGGAGGTAAGGTTCAGGGGAAAGTTACCGTGTATTCGATCTTCCAAGAGGAAGAAGCTCGTATGCTTCTTGAAAAGTTCAAAGCGGAAACGGGCATTGATTACGATGTTCTGCGTTTGCCAAGCGGTGAAGCGGTTTCACGTGTACAGAATGAAATGGGTAAGCCGCAAGCCGACTTTTTAATGGGCGGTCCGGCAGATTCTCATGAGGTATTGAAAAAGGCAGGGGCTTTGGAAGCTTACGTCTCGCCGAATGCATCTGATATTCCTGACAACATGAAGGATAAAGACGGAGCTTGGACCGGATTTTATTTGAATCCAATTGCAATCGGTATCAACGAGAAGCGTTGGAAGGAAAAATACGGAACAGCCGCCTATCCGCAGACGTTTAAAGATTTGCTGGATCCTAAATTCAAAGGTGAGATCGGTATGTCCGATCCGGCTACGTCAGGTACGTCCTACACAGCCGTTGCATCTCTCGCTCAAGTATGGGGCAAGGATGAAATGCTGAAGTATATGACCCAGTTGCTGCCAAACCTGAAGGAAAGACCGAAATCCGGTATTGAGCCTATCCAAAAAGCCGGTAAAGGTGAATACACTATCGGAATTACCTTCCTGGGCGACCAGATTAAAGTGAAAAACCAAGGCAATCCGATTGTTAGTATCGTTCCGGAAGCTGCAGGCTATGAAGTAGGCGGACTTGCCATTGTTAAGAATGGTCCGAATACAGCCGCTGCCAAAAAACTGATGGATTACATGCTAACTAAAGAACCAGGAATGATTTATACACAATCGGCCTATTCCGTTTCGGTTAAGCCATCCGTGCCTATTCCACAGGGCGGTGTTGATATCAAAACAACCAAATATAACAAAACATATAGCTTATGGACAGCAGCTGAACAAAGAAAAGCGCTTCAGGATGCTTTGAAGGATTTGAAATAAGTTGTGCCAGAGGGGTACTGCAGGCACGTTGAGTTCCCGCAGTACCCCTAATGGAACAAGAAGAAAGGTGGTAGCTCTCCCCCTATGAAAGAGAAAAGTGGCATCGGGGAGTCGATCGGCAGGCTCTTAAAGGATCCTTCTTCACTCATGCTCGTATTGATTTGTTTTGCGCTGTTGCTTCTGTTTGTTATTTACCCGCTAGTATTCGTCATTTTTATTCCAAGTGGTGGAGATTGGGGAACGTTTTTTAGTAAAAGCCGTTACGGAACAGCTCTTCTTAATACAATAGTCAGTTCCTCACTGTCAGCAATTACGGCAACGATATTTGGTTTTATCTATGCATACGCTATTAATTATAGCAACATTGCAGGGAAGAAATTTTTTCGATTCATTGCTTTTTTACCGCTGCTGGCACCTTCGGTGATGAGCGGCTTGGCCTTCCTGCTGTTGTTCGGCCGGGGTGGCTCTGTATCCCAATGGATGAAAGCATGGTTTGATGTCGAGCTTGATTTATATGGGCTGCCTGGTCTATGGATTGTCCAGACGATTTCTTATTTCCCGCTTGCTTACATGACCATTACAGGCGTACTTCGTTCGATTTCTCCGAATCTGGAGATTGCAGCACAAAATCTGGGCGCTAGAGGCTTTAAGCTGTTTCGTACGATTACCTTTAAGCTGGCGCTGCCCGGAGTCATTAACGCTTTCTTACTCGTAGCTATTAACTGCTTTGCTGATTTTGGAAATCCGAAGCTGATTGGCGGCAATTATTCCCTATTGGCTGTTGAAATTTATGGTGAAATCATTAATAACCAACCTGGGCTTGCTTCCGTTATGGGTATTATTCTTGTTATTCCAGCCCTGCTAGTTTTTGTCCTTCAGAACAAGATCATGTCCAAGGGCTCTTATTCAACCATTACAGGTAAGCCTGTATCAGGTTTGAATCGGATTACGACCTCAAGAAAGACGAATATCCTGCTTTTTTCGTTTAATAGTCTAATCTCCTTATTCATCATAGCGATGTTTGCGATTACGATTTTGTTCGCTTTTACGAAAAATTTCGGAAGAGACAATACGTTTACACTGGATCATATAATGAAAGTCGTATTTAATCCGTCCAGTCCTGCGGTGCTTAACAGCTTGGTGTTATCTCTAATCAGCTCTTTGCTTGCTGTTGCGTTTGCGTTGGTGTTAGCTTATGTCGTTGTGCGCAAACCGTTTCCAGGCAAAAGATTGCTGGACTTCACAGCAGTGCTGCCGATTGCTTTGCCGGGTACCTTCGTAGGGCTCGCCTTGATTGTAGCCTTTAGCTCAGGACCGATCATTCTTCAGGGCTCTGCCGTATTGATTATCGTAGCGATGCTGCTTAAGCAGATGCCTGTCGGGTACCGTGGATTGACCGCATCGTTCAAGCAGGTAGATAAATCCATCGAAGAGGCGGCAACGAATCTTGGCGCTGATAGCCGCAAGACATTGACGACCATTGTATTCCCAATGCTGCAAAAAACGGTCGTAGCTAATTTTGTCTATGCTTTTATGAAAAATATGAATACGTTAAGTACGATTGTTTTCCTCATTACGCCTCAATGGGTTGTAGCGGCTGTATCCATTTTTAATTACGCAGAGACCGGAACTTATTACTGGGCTGCCGCCGTGGCGGTGGGACTGATGGGTGCAACGCTTGGGACACTGGGCATAATGAAGTTGATTTTTGGCAACAAGGTAAAAATCTTTGATTTCTAGATGCAGGGAGTGGTCGTAATGAGCACACAGGTGCTGCTTGATCTCAAGAATGTGAATAAGGTGTTCGGTACCAATCACGTTCTCAAAAATATTGATTTGCAGATTGAAGCAGGTAAATTTATTACTTTCTTAGGGCCCAGCGGCTGCGGAAAGACGACCCTGCTGCGTTCTATCGCAGGATTTTACACGGTAGATGAGGGTGAAATCTGGATTGACGGGAAGCTTGTGAATGATCTGCCTCCTTACAAACGGGGAACCCCGATGGTGTTTCAAGAGTATGCCCTATTTCCTCATATGACGGTGTTCGATAATGTCGCCTACGGCCTGGATATTCAGAAGCGCCCCGAAGCGGAGATACAGGACCGGGTCAAGGCAGCTTTGGCTAAGGTGAAATTAACCGGCTTGGAGGAGCGTTACCCGCATGAAATGTCTGGTGGACAGCAGCAGCGTGTTGCGATGGCGCGAGCTCTTGTCATGGACTCCCCGATCATATTGTTGGATGAGCCGCTAAGTAATTTGGATGCCAAGCTGCGGGAAGAGGTACGGGTCGAGCTGCGGAATATACAGCTGGATCTTGGTTTAACCGTCATTTACGTAACCCACGATCAGCTGGAGGCTTTGTCCATGTCGGATCAGATTGTTGTTTTTAATAAAGGTGTTATTGATCAGCACGGCACGCCGCATGAAATTTACTATAAGCCTCGTACGCAATATGTAGCCGATTTTATTGGGACAACGAATTTTGTTGAAGCTGTCACGGTTCATATAGATGGGGAAAACGTGACTGTAAAATACGGCAGTGCTAGTGATACTGTAACTATAAGCACCAAAGAGCAGCTAACAGTTGGAGAGCAGGTGCTGCTAAGCATTCGTCCGGAATCGATGCGCATCAATCAACAGCCCGATCCAGGAGATTTTGAAATGAACGGTGTCGTAGTTAAATCGTCTATGTTTCTCGGTGAGAAAGAGCGGTATTTCCTCGCAGGAGACGAGGGGAAGGAATGGATCGTTGACGCCTATGACATAGGCCAGACTTCCTTTCAAGGTATAGTGAAAATACGAGCTGCAGCGGATAAAATTCATTTGATTAAAGTGGCGAAGTAAAATAGAATAAGCTCACAATAGTGAATACTAAAAAAGGAAAACAACGGTTTTCCTTTTTTGGCCTTGATACAATTACGTGAGACTTGAAAGAAAGCTGGCGAAGCTATTTATCCTTGGATTCTATGCGCAGGAGGCGGTTGGTATGTGGAAGAAAGGAATCGTTATTCTAATATTGGCAGCAGCGGCGTTCATAGGCTATTCCTTTTATTCGGAGAAAACAAGCAGCCAGCCCCTTAAAGTTTACGTTATATTTCAGGAAGACGAGGGCCGCATTTTGCTGGAAAAGTTTAAAAAGAAGGCCAATCAGCCGTATGAAATGATTCGTATGTCCAGTGGGGAAGCAAGCTACCATCTGTTGACTATAGAGAAAACAGGGATTGATGTTGTGCTAGGCGGTCCGGCTGATCTCCACGAGCAGCTGAAAAACAAGGGGAAATCCGTTCATTATACCTCCTACATGGCTGATGGAATATCGGCACAATATAAAGATAAGGAAGGCTATTGGACAGGTATGTATATGGGGGCGCTTGCGATTGGCGTTAATCAGACGGTATGGCGGCAGGACCCGCAATTGGCCTCCTTACCGCTGCCGCAGAAGTATGAAGATTTATTGCGCCCTGAGTTGAAGGGGAAAATAGAAATCCCTGACCCGGAAACCTCAGGAACTGGCTATACACTCCTTGCTTCGCTTGCTCAGCAGCGGGGGGAGGACGAAGCCATTCAATTGATGCAGGCGCTTAAGAAGCAGAGCTCATCGACCACTTTTGCAGGGATCACTTCTGCACAACGTTTAGCCGTCGGGGATGTGGCAGCGGTAGTGAACTTCCTCGGTGACCAGCTGCGTTTTAAAAATTCGGGCTATGACATCAACTCCTATATTCCCCCTCAAGCAGGCTGGGAGATTGGTGCTGTATCCATATTGAAGAGTGGGAACAATACAGCAGCGGCCCAAAAGTTCGTTGATTTTGTGTTATCCAAAGAGGCGCAGACCGAATACATGAATACCGCATTCTCTTTTCCTGTACTTCCCAACATTACGGTCAATCCGCTGCTAACTCCTGTAAAGCTGGAAAATCTGCTCGTGACTTATCGCTTTGATATCGCCGCACGTCATCGTGAGCAATTGCTGAATAGATGGCGCTTGGTCAAGTAACTGAAGCTTCATTTGAGCACTGAATAATGCCCTTAAAATGGTAAAAAGTGGACATTGTAAGAGAAACCAATCTAACGATACCTTGTTATGATTTCGGTTTTTCTCACAAAAATGTCTGCTTTTTTTTATGTTTATTTTGGAATAAAGATAGTAAACTTACTCTAATTTCAACTAGACCTGACTAAATTGAATGAAAGATAGGAGGAATGATGAACGAAACAGACACTTGCGAAGCGAGTTTTTACTACGTAAAAACTATAAAGAGGTCAGAAAAGTGAATGCCTGCACATCCACATGTAAAAGGAATTACGGCAGCTGTGCTGGGTGGCCAGCCGGTGTTGTCAACAGCCTGCTCAAGCTGCTCGGGTCCTGCAGCTGCAGATAAACCTGCGAATAATAACAGCCCGAAATCAAACAAGCTGCCTATCGCGAAAGGTGACGTAACCTTAAAGGGGGACGGGGGATGGCGATAGAGAGTACAGCAGCCGAAAAGCTGTTTAATCTGGTAAATATTTTATTCATGATACTGCTAATGCTAGTAACTATTTACCCCCTTTATTATGTGATCCTCGCATGCTGCTGAAGCATGAAGGGCTATTATGGACGATCCTTGGGCAATGTCATTTCTGCGGTCCCAGTTTGTTTATCCCTTTCTGCAAAAATAGTTTGTCAAAGGCTTAATGATCGGAGCACTTAAAGGGTAGTAAAACGTGCTTTAATGAACAAAAAATTATATAGCGAAGGATAGTGATTAGATTGGATAAAAAAACTAGAGTTCTTAACGCATTGAACAAGCAAGCTGTAGACAAGGTTCCTGTTGGCTTCTGGTTTCATTTCTCTGGCGAAGAGGCCAAAGGGGAAGCATGCATAGAAGCTCATGTTCAGCATTATAAGGATAGCGATATCGATTTTATCAAAATTATGTGTGATGGTTATTTCGCTTTTCCAATTAATGCGGAAATCAAAGAGGCAACAGATTGGCGTAAATTGAAGCCATTGGGCAAGGACCATCCATATATCAAAGAGCAGGTTGAACGGGCAAAAGGGATCAGCGACCGTGTTAACGGGGAGTGCTGCATATTTTACAATGTGTTCGCACCTTTCTCCTGCATTCGGTTCGGAACTTCAGATGAGCTCGTTATGAGGCATTTGAAAGAGGATCCTGAGGCTGTCATGTATGCATTGGATGTAATTGCGCAGGATCAGGCTATGCTGGCAGAGCTTATTATTACAGAAGGTCAATGTACCGGAGCTTATTATTGCTTACAGGGCGGAGAGATGGATCGTTTCACCTATGACGAATACCGGAAGTGGATTACGCCAAGTGACAAATATGTGCTGGACCATGCCAATAAATTTAGCGATAATAACATGCTTCATCTATGTGGTTGGGCAGGCATTAAGAATCGTTTGGAATGCTGGCGGGATTATCCGGCAAAAGCCTTTAACTGGGCTATATATGTAGAGGAATTAGGATTAAAAGAGGGGATGGAATTTTTTGGTGGAAAGGCTGTTTTGGGCGGATTCGATAATACAAAGGAAGGCCTTTTATATAGCGGTACGAAAGCAGATGTCGATCAATTTACAGCTAATCTCATAGAGGAAACGGGTACTACCGGGGTTATTCTAGGTGCGGATTGCTCACTTTCTGGCGATATCGACAGGCAGCGGATTAAATGGGTAGTAGAAGCAGCCAAAGCGGCCCAGTAACCGTACATCGGGAAGGGCTTAATGAGCCCAGGTGAGGAGAGAGAAAATGGCGATGCACATTGGACACTCAGTTCGGCAATACGAGAAGGAAATGATTCATCACTTGCGCCAGCTTATTCAAATCCACAGTGTAATGGAAGAGCCTAAGCCGGGGATGCCGTATGGCGAGGGAGTAAACCAAGCTCTGCATTACATGCTGGATCTGGCTTCAGAACTGGGATTTCGGACGGCCCATGTGAATGGCTATACAGGGCATGCTGAATTTGGTTCCGGAGACGAGATAGCTGCCGTTGTAACCCATGTCGACACGGTACCCATCGGTGATGGATGGACATATCCTCCACTGTCGGCCGAGATTGTGGACGGCAAAATTTATGGACGGGGTGCATCCGACAATAAATTCGCGGTTATTGCGGCGCTTTACAGTCTATATGCGCTTAAGCAGGCAGGTTTCATTCCGGATCGGAGGATTCGGGTTATCTTCGGCACGAATGAAGAGAATGGCATGAACGATCTGGACTATTATTTCGAGCAGGAGCCATTGCCGGACTACGCTTTTGTTACCGATGGGGGATATCCAATATCGAATGCTGAGAAAGGGGTTATCACCTTTTCGTGGATACAAAAGCTGGAAGCAAGCGGCAGCGCCAACTGGATCCGGATCGAGGGTGGAGACGCCGCTAATGTGGTGCCTGACCTGTGTCGTGCCGAAGTGCTTGCGGTAGATGGCAAGCAGTTATTAGCGCTGGAGAAGACAGGAAAGGCGTCTCACGGAGCTTGGCCGCATAACGGGATCAATGCGATCACTCGTTTGATTGAGGAAATTACGTCTAACCCGCTCTGTTCGGGTCTTGCGGCTGAGCCGTTTCTGCGGTTTCTGCAGCAGCGAGTCGGTAAGGAGCTGGATGGAACTTCTCTTGGCATCGCTTTTGAGGAAGAGATACATGGCAATGTTACCGTGAACTTGGCGAGCATCGCTGTAAACCGTGAGGAAGCTAAAGTTACGCTGAACATCCGTTACCCCGTGTCGGCGGAGGGGGATGAAATCATTTCCCTTCTTACAAAGATTGCCGCAGACGCCGGGCTGGAAACTGTCGTTAAAGCACATATGCCTGCACTGTACATGGCACCGGACCATCCGTTAATCGGCATGCTAAGCCGTGCTTATGAGACGGTGACTGGCGAACAGGCGAGGCTGATTTCCATGGCGGGAGGAACCTATGCGAAGAAGCTGCACAATCGCGGAGTCACCTTCGGCCCTTCTTTTCCGGGATCGCCAGCCACTAATTTTCACCAGGCAGACGAAAATATCGGAATCGATCAATTGATGCGGCATGCTGAGGTTTGTACCCAAGCGCTATATGAGCTGTCGAAGAAATAGCAAATAACAAAAAGTCAGAATTACCAGAAAGGGGGTATTCGCTTGAACTCGCAAAAGAACCCTTTACCGTTTACATTTGTTGCCCACGATAAGCATGATGAGAGGCATCAAGGGGCTGTTTCGATCCCCATCTATCAGAATACATTATTTTCTTACGCCAAAAGCGATGAGCCGGGGCATTCCTTCAAATACAGCCGGATGGGAAATCCGACGGTACAGGAATTAGAAAAGCGATTGGCCGCACTGGAGTACGGAGAGAGGGCTCAATGCTTCGCTTCCGGTATGGCTGCTATTTCTGCGGCTATCTTATCTACCGTACGAACGGGTGATCATATCATATGCGTTGATCAGGTGTATTTCGGCACCAGAGAGTTTTTGGAGTTTTTCTTGACCCGGTATGGCGTTGAAGTAACCTATGTGGACGGCACATCCATGGATAAAATTACGGAAGCCATTCGTGAAAATACAGCTCTTATCTATTTGGAGAGTCCGACCAGCTATTATTTCCAGCTGCAGGATTTGGCTGCCTGCGTCCAAGCTGCCAAAGCGCGCAGCATTAAAACAATCATTGATAATACATGGGCGTCTCCATGTTATCAAAATCCGCTGCGGATGGGCATCGACCTGGTTGTTCATTCGTTAACGAAATATGTCGGTGGGCATAGCGATGTTCTAGGTGGCGCTGTGATTGGATCATCGGAGCTTATTGATAAATTGAGCCGTATCGACCATCAACTGTTGGGAGGGGTGATGACTCCTCATACGGCGTCCTTATTGCTGCGTGGAATGAGGACTCTTCCTTTGCGGATGGAACGCTTAAGCAAGTCAGCGCAGACAATGGCGGAATACTTCAGCACAGTTTCCTGCATAAGAAGGGTCAATTTTCCCGGGCTCTCCACGCATCCTCAGCATGAGCTCGCCCTTTCGCAGATGGGCGGTTACGGCAGTCTGATGTCCATCGAGGTGGAGGGTACGCTTGAGCAGGCCAAAACATGGGTGGATCAGCTCGATTATTTCAGAATCGGCCTCAGCTTTGGAGGGTATGAAAGTCTGGTGCTGGTGGTAGGCTTGGTGCCCGATGCCTCGCCCGAGCGTCCAGTAAGCTTGATTCGGTTTAATATTGGGCTGGAAGATACGGCTGATTTGATTGAAGATGTGAGCAGCATCCATTCGTTTTTTCAGCCTAAACAAAGTCCCGGCAATCAGGATAAGGGCTTTGATTTTAACATAGCCAGCGTATAAACAGCGTTATCGGAAAATCGGCCGGGCCTTAGTTCCCGCACCGATTTTTCGCTGTTTAGGAATGGGGATGCAACAGGTTTTTATGAACATCGGAGGCGCCATTCACTAGCAACTGGATTTGAATTTGGAGGTTTACTTCATCTCCTTTACTTATTTGGCACGTTAGAGGAACAAGGATGCGCTATTTTGAACTGCACACGTGATCATTCGAGTGAAAGGGAACTACGATCACTTATTTACTTGAAATATGGCATTACAGCCTATTGGAGGATGAAATAAGGCATCGTAGTTCCTCAGCTCCATGAATTCGAGTGGAAGTATAGTAAATAAGGGACTGACGTTCCGCTTAAGAATATTAGTGAGCAGTAGCCCCTCTCAAGAGAGCAACTCAATCGATGAAAAGGTTTAGTATGATGTTATCTCCTCAAACAGGAGAAGCCTCGGTATCGGATCGAGACCGGTTAGAATGCTGGGATGGGAAATAGGGAAACAAGGAGAAAGGAAGCAAGGAACAAGCAGCAGAGAAGCAGGGAAGCAGGGAAGCAGGGAAGCAGGGAGCAAGGGAGCAGGGAGCAGGGAGCAAGGAAGCAGGGAGCAAGGAAGCAGGAAGCAAGGAAGCAGGAAGCAGGAAGCAGGGAGCAAAGAGCAGGGAGCAAGGAGCAAGGAGCAAGGAAGCAGGGGGCAAGGAAGCAGGGAGCAAGGAAGCAAGGAAGCAAGGAGCAAGGAGCAAGGAAGCAGGGGGCAAGGAAGCAGGGAGCAAAGAAGCAGGGAGCAAGGAGCAAGGAGCAAGGAGCAAGGAGCAAGGAAGCAAGGAAGCAGGGAGCAAGGAGCAAGGAAGCAAGGAAGCAAGGAAGCGAGGAAACCAAGAAATAGGGGAGCAGGAAAGCAAGGAAGCAAGAAGCAAGGAAGCAAGGAAACAAGGAACAAGGAACAAGGAAGCAGGAAGCAAGTAAATCAGGAAATAGGAAAGCAGGAAATAGGAAAGCAGGAAATAGGAAAGCAGGAAAGCAGGAAAGCAGGAAAGCAAAGCAAGCAAGCAAGGAAACTTCCCAAGCATAGAGTAGAACAAGAGAGGGAATGGGTATGGGGTGTAGGAGCAATAGCGTCCGCCTTTGAAGGTGTGTTCACACCGCTGCAAGCCGTTTAATCAAGGAACATGACTTCAACAGTGGCCGTAACCCCATACCCTATTCCCTCCCAACGCACCAACGTATGGGTCTAGCCAAGGAACTAGGGTCTGGTTTTAGAGGTCTGGGTTTAGGCGACGCACCAACGTATGGGTAGCCAAGGAACTATGCTCTGGTTTTAGATGACGCCCCAACGTCTGGTTTCAGCCAATGTATTAAGACAGGAACTGGTGATCGGCGAGATTTACTGGTTGAGAATATAAGAGTGCAGCTCCATTTCCTCAAAGGAATTTGGCGATCTGCCATCTGAGAGGCTATGGTATAATTTACACAGGTGATCCTATGAGAAACTTAAAAATCAAACATAAGCTATTCATTTTTATCATTATGGGGGCTTTTTTGACCAGCTTCCTGGGCTGGCTGTTTGTACAGCTTTCGCAATCCTTGTATGATAGCTTGATCTATCGAGAAACAACGGATAAGTTTCACCTGTTCTCGCAGCGGATCGAAGAAAAGCTGCTGAATATCGATAAATTATCCCTTTCGATCATGTCCGACGCAGATGTCCAAAGGTATTTGAAAGAAATCAAGACAGCTCCAGGGACCTATGAGGCTTATTTCGCAGCAAATGAATTAAAGAAGAAGCTGCTTTCCTATCATTTATTCGATTACGCGGTCTCCTCCATTACGATTCTTGATACAAACAATAATTCTCATGGTGTCGGATTAAATGTCAAAACCATCAGTTCCAGCGATATGGAGAGCCTGCGTGAAAAAGCTTCGGAATATAAAGGGGCGAGCGTCTGGGTGGGAGGGATACTGCAGGACGACGCTTTTTTCTCCCTTCGCGAAATTCGTGAGATTGATGATTCCAGCATGGAACCGCTCGGGACTTTGTTGATTAGAACCTTTGCAGATAAAATTATATATGCCTCACCGAGTGAAAGCAGGTATTATGATTCTACGCTGCTCATCGTATCGGGAGATAAAGTTATTTATCCTGGTGAAAGTCCAATCAGTTATCAGGAGCAGGAGCTACTTTTTAATGATGTGAATAATTATAGCTTGATCACCTTGAATCACGAGAAATATTTGGCCGCCTATTTTACCCTTCAATATACGGGGTGGACCTTTATCCATCTTGTGCCCTATGGGTCCATCTTCAAAGATACGTTTATTATGAAGATTGTATTGATCTGCTTGTATGTTGTTGTTTTGCTTATCATTCTGCTGGTTGGCCTGCGATTTTCCAAAAGCATTACCCAGCCGATCGAAAAGCTAACGAAAAAAATTACGGTGGTAGAGAAGGGGAATTTCGAGCTGGATAAGCTGGAGTTTCCAGAAAATCGGGACGAAATCGGCCAGCTTAGCCGTAATTTCGATAAGATGATAGATAAATTGGATACATTGATCAAAGAAAATTATGTGAAGCAAATCATGCTTAAAGATGCCGAGTACAATACGTTAAAGGCCAAATTAAACCCGCATTTCCTATACAATACATTGGATTCGATCAATTGGTTAGCGAGGATGAACGGACAGCAGCAAATTTCGGGTATGGTCAAGGCACTGGGAAGTCTGCTTCGAAGTACAGTGAATGATAAGGAATTTATTACGCTGAAGGAAGAGATCGGGAATTTATCCAATTATATTTACATTCAGCAATTCCGGTTCGAAGACCGCTTGGTTTATCGTATGCGAATAGAAGAGCATCTTCACTCGTTGTATATTCCATGTATTATTTTGCAGCCTATCGTTGAGAACAGTATAAAATATGGGGTGGAGACCGCTTCCGAGATGTGTGAGATAACCGTATACGCAGAGGAGTTACCTGACAGGCTCGTTATTATTGTCCAAGATACCGGACCGGGAATGGATGCGGATTATTTGAGTAAATTGGAGCTTAATGAGGTAGCAGCGGAGGGAACGGGTATTGGATTGAGAAGCATCAATGAACGGCTGAAAATTTTATTCGGAGAGCCTTATGGCATTCGTATAGAGAGTGAGCCGGATAAAGGCACCATCATTAAAATTTCTATCCCCTATACGAACAGTCCGGCGTAGGGCATTCTGAGTGGAGAGCCGTCCTTTTCCCGCAAATATTCGCGGATTTCCTTCATCAGACAGACTCCATGGCAGCAAATGACGATAGGTGAGGTGTTGAAAATTGATTGATCCGAGCTATAAGGTATTCGTGGTTGATGACGAAAGAATTATACGGGAGGGCATTGCCAAATTAATCGATTGGGATCGATTGGGACTGGATTTTACCGGCTGTGCTCCTGATGGATTATCTGCATACGAGCAAATGCTGGATATACGGCCGGATATTATCATAACGGATGTTAAGATGCCTCGAATGGACGGATTGGAGCTTATCCAGCAAACGATGAAGCTGCTGCCGGATGCCAAGTTTGTCGTTCTATCAGGCCATGGTGAATTTGAGTTTGCCAGCAAAGCGATGCAGCATGGCGTTAAACATTATTTATTAAAGCCTTGTGACGAGATGGACATAACTCATGTATTGCAGCAGGTTATCAGCGAATTGGATGAGCAGAGAAATAAGATCAGCTTCTATCAGCTCATGGAAAACCAGCTTGCCGAAGCGCTGCCTAAAGTAAAAGAGCAGCTGCTAAGAGACTGCTTGCTGAACAGAACCTTTTTTAAGCATGAGATGGAGCATTATAAAAAAATTTTACACATCCAAGATGAGAAGGTAAGATTGATTTTGTTCCAGCTGGAGGCTGCTTTTGAGTTCGTTGAATTATATGCGCTCAAAAATATTTCCGAAGAGCTGATCAAGACACGCAACGTTATGCTCAGCACGATAGTAGGAGATAAGTTTATCATCCTGATCGAAGATATGGAATTACAAGAAATGGTAAATATGACCAGTAAAATCAAAGAGGAATTTGAGAGTAAATATAAAGTCGATTTGACTTTGTCGATCAGTAATCCTTGCACATTTGAAGATATTCCAAAGATTTACCATGATGCCCAGCAGTATTTGAAATACAGGTTTTACCTTGGCGAGAGCAGTATTATTACAAGCGAAGAGGTTGATTTGGAGCTGTCCTCGACCGCAACGGAAATTGTGAATTTGAATTATAACAACATCGTGATGGCAATAAAAATCGGGAATACGGAAGATCTTAAAGACGAATTAGCCTATTTCTTTGATAAGCTGCGCGAGTTTCGTTGTGAAATTAATATGGCGATCAGCTATTGCATCGAATTGATCACGACCATTGTTAGGCAGACGATGCCGGATAAAATCAACGAGAATATTCCCAAAATTGTACCTATCCTTCAGATGAAAACATTGGAGGAGATCCATAGATATATATTTGGCGTGTCTCATGTCATTACCAAAGAAAACTACGAAGTCTATTCACAAAAAAACCGCATGCTCGTTCACAGTATGGTTCAGCATATTCAAGAAAATTTAGGGAATGAGGAGCTGTCACTGCAGTGGCTTGCCAAGCATTATTTCTATATGAATGTGGATTATTTGGGGAAGCTGTTTCGAAAAGAAATGAACGAGAAATTCTCGCAGTATGTAACCAGGGTCAGAATAGAGTGGGCGAAGGAACTTATGACAAAATTTAACAATTATAAGGTGTATGAAATTGCGGAACAAACAGGATTTGGCAGGGATTCGCAGTACTTCAGCAACCTTTTTAAAAAGTATACAGGCTATACGCCGGTGGAATATAAAACGATGATAAAACATGACACTCATTACTGATTTTCAAGTAAAAAGTGTCTGTTTTTTTTATTATCATATGATGGGCAACCAAGTAGAATTAACTTGAAAATGCAAATAGGGGGGGCCAACCTGTTTCATTCTCTCTTATACGATTTTAGAAAATTCAAGATGGGGAGTGTCGTTATGCAGAAGGTTACGTTTCTTTGTTTGACTGCTTTATTGACATTATCGTCCACGCTCGCCGGATGCTCGCAAGGTTCAAGCACCGATGCCGGTGGAACCAAGGGCAAAGAGCCAGCTGCTTCTCAGCCTAATACGGCGGCTCCGAAAAAGAATGACCCCGTCACCTTAAGAATGACCTATTGGGCAGGCTCACAATTGACGGTTGATAAGAACAACGCGGTTATTGAGCTGTTCCAGAAGGCCAACCCGAATATAAAGATAGAAGCGGAATATTATGCGGGCGATGCCTACAATGACAAAATTAATGTACAAGCAGCTTCGAACAGCTTGCCGGATATTGTTCGTGTAGACTACTCGCAAATTCAGAACTATGTAAATAAAGGGATTTTGAAGCCTTTGGATGATTACATAGCCAATAAAACCATCGATATGACCGGTGTAGCGGAAGTTAACATGAAAGGCGGTATTATTAACGGAAAAACCTATGGCATTAACATAGGAAACAATGCCCTAGTTATGTTCTATGACCCTGAGAAGCTGGAAAAAGCCGGCGTTAAGGCACCTGGTCCGGATTATACATGGGATCAATATGAGAAAGACCTGCAGACGATTAAAGACAAGCTGAATATTTATGGCGATACCCATATGATGCAAAGTCATTTTGAAGTATGGCTCAGACAACAAGGCAAATCCTTTTATAATAAGGCGCAGGACGCACTTGGCTATGATGACGATAAATTGTTCATTGACTATATGAACCTGCAGCTCAATTGGCAGAAAAAAGGCATTATAAGCCCAATTGGCGTTGAGCTTGAAGTCAGAGGGCTGGAAGACGGTCCGTTTCCTAAAGGGCAAGCGGCATTCGGCGGATTCTCCTACTGGAGCAACCATGCCGATATAATGGAAACCCAGCTCAAGAAGCCTCTTGGCTATGCGATGTATCCGGGATCAGGCGATGGCAAGGGGATGTATATGAAGCCTTCCTTCTTCCATGGCATTGCAGCCTCTTCCAAACATCCTGAGGAGGCGGCCAAGTTTATCGAGTTTTTCACAAACAATCTTGATGCTGCTAAATCATTGAACGCTTATTTCGGAATGCCGTATCATCCGAAGCTCATTGCTGGTATGCAGAACAGCTTCAGCGATACGCAAAAGAGAGTGTCCCAGTATCTTCAAACGGTCGAAAAACATTCAAGCGTCATTGATCCTCCTGCTCCTGTTGCAGGATCGGAGGTAGGTAAAATCTTTACGAATATACGTGCCGAGGTATTCTACGAGAAGATTACTCCTCAGCAAGCGGCGGAAAAGTTCAGAAAAGAAGCGAATGCAGTATTGGCTAAGAAAAAATAATGGAAGGCTTGGGATAAGCCTGTCTGCAGCTGCATCGGTTTATCCCAAGATTTATCCCAGGACACAACCGAGGTGATGGAGCTTGAGAGGAGTCGGCAACAAAACATTTTGGAGATCCGACAATACGGCGGGATATGTATTTATTTTCCCTTGGTTGTTTGGTTTTCTTGCTTTTTCCATTATTCCTATAGCCGCTTCGCTATATCTTGCTTTTACCAAATACGACATCTTATCTCCTCCGGAATGGGTAGGATTGGACAATTTCAAAGAGATGTTTATGGAAGATTCCCGCTATTGGATATCGGTTAAGGCGACCCTGATTTTCGTGTTTACTGCTGTACCCTTACGCCTCTGCTTTGCGCTCGCTGTAGCGATGCTTCTAAACATGAAGTTGAAATTTCTCGGTTTTTTCAGAGCTACTTATTATTTGCCAACTTTGATTGGAGGCAGTGTCGCCGTATCGGTCATGTGGAGGCAGTTATTTGGTGCATCGGGTGCGTTTAACTCCTTTCTGGAGGCATCCTTTGGAATTACAGAGAAGGTTTCGTGGATCACTCATCCTTCAACAGCCCTTCTGTCGCTGATCGTTTTGTCCGTATGGCAATTTGGTTCCTCTATGCTTATTTTTCTTGCAGGGTTGAAGCAAATACCCGCTGAATTATACGAGGCGGCTCAGGTAGACGGTGCGAACGCATGGCGGAAATTCAAAAGCATCACGCTCCCTTTGCTGACGCCGGTTATCTTTTTTAATCTGGTCATGGGGATTATCAATGGATTCAAGGTGTTCACCGAAGGCATGATCGTAACCGGAGGCGGACCTTTTGATAAGACGTTGTTCTATGTGCTGTATTTGTACGAGAAATCATTCCGTTATTATGAAATGGGATACGGCTCTTCGATGGCGTGGGTATTGCTGCTTATGATCGCTTTTTTTACGGCCGTCGTGTTCAAAACATCTAAACATTGGGTTCATTACGAATCGAAAGGGGATTAGAGCATGAACAGCTCAGCAAAAACAATCAGGCAGTCCGGACGTATTCTTGTTCATGTCTTTGTTACTCTATTTGCCTTGGTCATGATCTACCCTGTGTTATGGATGTTGTCCAGCTCCCTGAAGGATACCACGGAAATTTTCACCCATGCGCATCAATTAATTCCTCTGAAATGGAACTTCGACAATTACGTTAACGGATTTAAAGGGTTCGCGGGCATTTCATTTTCTGTCTTTTTCAAAAACTCCTTTATCATTACCATTCTGTCTGTAATCGGGACGGTTATCTCGTCAACCATGGTTGCGTACGGGTTTGCCAGAATACGGTTCAAGTGGGCATCCTTTTGGTTCGGCTGTATGATGTTGACAATGATGCTTCCAGGCGAGGTACTGATGATCCCACAGTATATCTTTTTTCACAAAATCGGATGGATTAATACATTTTTACCTTTGATTGTCCCCGCATTTTTTGGAGGAGCGTTCTTCATCTTTCTTACTACCCAATTTCTAAGAGGAATTCCCAAAGAATTGGATGAATCGGCTTATATTGACGGATGTGATAAGTATCAGATTTTTATCCGGATTATGGTACCTTTGCTTGTCCCGGCCATTATTACGGTATCGATCTTTAAGTTCTATTGGACATGGGATGATTTCTTCAGCCCTTTGTTATATTTAAATTCGCCCAAATTGGCGACGGTTTCCTTGGCTATTAAAAATTTCTCCGACCCGACGATGAAGACGGACTGGGGAGCGATGTTCGCGATGTCTATCTTGTCTTTGGTTCCAATAGTAGTCGTATTTTTCGTATTTCAAAAGTATATTGTGGAAGGCATAAGTACAACAGGACTGAAGGGCTAGACAGGCAGCCTTTACTAGAAAATGAAATGGAGCTAAGATAATGACAACTTATGTACCGAATGAACAAAGGTATGATTCAATGGTGTATAACCGCTGCGGGAGATCGGGACTGAAGCTTCCGGCGGTCTCCTTAGGGCTGTGGCATAATTTCGGCGATGTCGATACTTTGGCTAATGCCAAGGCAATGATCTCCCGTTCGTTTGATTTAGGAATCACTCATTTTGATCTGGCTAACAATTATGGACCATCTGCCGGTTCCGCTGAGGAAACCTTTGGTAAAATCCTCAAATCAGATTTGGCTGCTTATCGCGATGAGATGATCATATCCACGAAGGCTGGCTATTATATGTGGCCTGGGCCGTACGGAGAGTGGGGCTCTAAGAAAAATATGATTTCCAGCCTGGATCAGAGCTTGAAGCGTATGGGACTCGACTATGTGGATATTTTCTATTCTCATCGCCCTGATCCTAATACTCCAATGGAAGAAACAATGGGGGCACTGGACCTAATCGTGAGACAAGGCAAGGCGCTTTACGTTGGAATTTCGAATTATAACGCGGAGCAGACCAAACAGGCGATTCAGATCTTAAAGTCACTTGGAACACCTCTGCTGATTCATCAAGCTACCTATTCCATGTTTAATCGTTGGGTTGAGGACGGATTATTGGAGGAGCTGGAGGAAGGCGGGGCAGGCTGCATTGCCTTTAGCCCATTGGCTCAAGGTGTGCTGACCAACCGCTATTTGGATGGAATACCTAAGGATTCCCGTGCTGCGAGCTCGAATAGTCCGTTTCTTAAGGAAAAGGATATTACCGAAGAGAAGCTGAATAAAATAAAACGATTGAACGAGCTTGCCATGGGTCGCGGGCAAACTTTGGCTCAGCTCGCTCTTGCATGGGTGCTGCGTAAGGAACGCGTTGCTTCTGTGTTGATAGGAGCGAGCAAGGTGAGTCAGATTGAAGATAATGTAGGTGCAATTAACCGATTGGAATTAGATGCGACGGAAATCGAGCAGATCGAGACGATTCTGCTTTAAGCAACCTAGTAGGTTGACTAGACGACAAAAGGCTGGGCAGGGAAGGACCTGCACAGCCTTTTGCAGTATAGGGAATAAGGACAAGCCATAAGCATTCAAAAGCTATTGGAGTGCGAATTTACATATAGGTTTTCAAAATTTCAGCAACTTCTTCTACCGTATCGTCCAGATCATAATTTTCAACATTAGCGTCACATTCTTTTAAGTAACCCATTTCTTGTTCATAACGGTCTAAATTTTTATAAATAACCTCGGTTGTATCTCCGCGTTCCAGCAAACGGCTCATCACCTTGTTTCGATCGGCATAAATCATGATCTGGATAACTTTATCACCATATACTTCCTTTAAAAGCTTCGAACCCTGACGGTTCAGAATAAGGTATATGTAGGGATGCTTCTGAAACGTAGCTTCAATTTCCACAGATTTGATTCCGTAAAATACCCCTTCAATTTCAAGAGTTTCAATAAATTCTTCGTTTTGTTCCGCTTCAATAAATTGCTCAGGAGTGATGAAGTGATAGTCTACTCCATCTTTCTCATATAATCTGCTGGGTCGGGTTGTATAGGATAAGACTCTTTGCAGTTCACACAATGCACCTACTTTTTGGGCTACGGTTTTTCTCCCGGAACCATCGGGGCCGGTAAATACAAAAATTAATCTTTTATTATGGATCTCATTCACTATAATGACCTCCCAATATTTTGAATATAATGCAGCTTTATTTAAATTATATCTGAACTCTATGTAATAATATATAGATTTTCTTTCAATAACCTGACCAGCACATCATTACAATGAAAAAGAAGACCTCATCATTGGATTCGATTCATCGAATACCTGATGGGGTCTTTTTATCGGGGAAATGTGTTGAACTATTGTTACTTAGAACCTGTATGATTCAAATTATTCAATTGGGAAGATACTTTAGATTTATACGTTGATTTCTAATACTTTTTTCAAACGGTCCATCTGAAGAAGGTGGTGACGGTAGTGCATTTCAATGAGCAAAAACCATTCTTTCGCACGCAGTGCACCGAATCGCGGATGGGAGACCGTAGCTTGCAGGGTTGCCTTTTCAAGCGTCGGCTCGATTTGTTTCATTCGATGGATCACGGTGTTCAATCCTTGAATCAACTGTTCTTTGCTTTCTGGTTGCTCCGGTGTATATTGTGGGGAGGGAGGGACTTGAATACGTATGGGCGGGAAGCTTCCTTGTTCAAATATAGCTGCACCCTCCTTTGTTATTTCCGCTGTAGAGGCAATGGAATCATCGCTTGCCCTGATGCAATGTTCAATATTGCGAAGCTGCATATAAAGAGCTGAGTTAATCAGATGCTGATACATTTGACCAAGCGACCACTCGTTCTCACTTGGCTGACGTTTCAACTGGTCCATGCTGAAGTTATCCAGTTCATGAAGATAATGATTCGCAATTTCTTCAAATCGCTGTAAGGCTTCGTTTGTATTCATATTTTTAAAACAGCTCCTTTAGGATCATCTAGCCCTACTATACAAAAACGCTACTGACAACAGTGTGTCAGTAGCGTTTGAACATTTTTTCAGCTTCATCACGAACCCGATTCCGGAAAGATTCCGGCTCCAATACAACGACATCCGCCCCCCAGCCGAGGACCCAGTGCAGCAATTCCTCGGGCTGACGGACACGAAAATTCACTTGCAATCCTTCCGCATGGTCCTCTGCAGCTTCCATGTAAAAGTTATTCGATTCCTTCACTTTATCCGCGATGTCAGGGTTGACCAGAATGGATACTCGTGTATTCCGGTCATCCAGAGGCGTGTAATCATGCAAATTAAAATCGGATGGTACCTTGAATCGGTCTTCCAGAACGGTAAGGTCGGTCATTCGTGACAACCGAAAATGGCGAATGTCTTGCCGCAGATCACACTGTGCAATCAGTATCCATGATCCTTGGACAAGCACAAGTCCATAAGGGGCAGCCTCACGAACACTTCTGCGATTCCCATCTTCTTCGGGCATTCTTTTCGAATAACCGAATCTTACCTTCCGCTCCTCCAATATCGCTCGACGAATCGTTTCGATGTACTCTCTATTTTGTCCGCTAGATATATCTTCCTTAGAAGCGAGAAGTCGGATGGTCTTACGTACTCGAGATGCTTCGCTTCGAACATGCTCAGGCAGGATGGCTTCAATTTTTCCACGAGAGCTTCGTGCCCTAATTCCATAGTCGATATCGAATCTTTGCTCGATAAAATCCGTCCCAATGAGCAATGTCACGGCTTCTTCCGCTGTGAAAGTAATCGGCGGCAGGAAGTACCCTTCCATCAAGGAATATCCCTGCCCTGGAGCACCTACCACCGGCACTCCAGCTTCGCTAAGTGCTTGAATATCTCGATAGATGGTCCTCACGCTTGTCTCGAATGTAGCTGCCAAATCCTCAGCTCGTAAAATCGATTTGCGTTGCAGCTGCAACACTATGGCTAACAATCGGTCTGTTTTGTTCATGTATGCCGCATCCTCCTGGTGAGAATCGTATCGAAGTCTACCATTCTCAGTTACTGCGGAGGTGTTATACGTGATTGATTGATAAATGACTTGGGAATTTCCGTTTCAAAACGGAGCAGCTCGCCGGATCGTGGATGTATAAAGGACAAGACACGTGCGTGCAGCCCTAGCCGATTGATGGGCTTGGTGGTGGAGCCATATTTCTTATCGCCTGCAATGGGATGGCCCATATCTTGCATGTGAACTCGAATTTGATTTTTCCGTCCGGTTTCGAGATGGACCTCCAGCAACGAGAAGTTGCGATTGGACTGGATGACTTTATAGTGGGTCACAGCATGCTGTCCATCATTAGGGTAAGAGCTGGAGTACATCTTTAACGTAGCGCTCTCTTTCAACCACGATGAAATGGTGCCTTCCTGCTTCTTTACCATTCCTTCAACAAGGGCAACGTAAGTACGCTCCTTCACTGTATCCTGCCATGCATTTTGCAGCGTTTGCTGGACGCGCTCGCTTTTGGCAAACAGCATGACTCCCGAGGTGTCGCGATCCAGGCGATGAACGATAAAAATACGATTTTTCGGATTGCCGATACGAACATGGGCTGTAAGCTGCTTATAGGCTGTCAGTTCATTTTCATGAGCTTGATCGGAAGCAACGGACAGCAGGCCAGCATCCTTTTGAACGACAATGATATCCTCATCTTCATGTAAAATTTTAAGCCCTACCATAGGCGGAGCCTCAGAAGCTCTGTCCTTGCGGATGGACACCGTCTGTCCTGGCTGCAGCGGATAGTTATATACGGTCACGACTTGATTATTCACGGATACTTGCCCACGGCTCAGTATGGATTTAATGGAGTTGCGCCCTTGATTCGATAAAGTAGTTATTAAAAAGCTCAATAGCTCCGCAGGTTCTTTTACTGTGTATAGTTTGGTTGGAGATGGATTTGGCTTATGGTTCGCAGGTTGGTTCCTTTTTCTATTCATGATTTAGTTCTCCTTTTGCACAGCTGTTTCCACATTGACGCATGAGCCCGGGTTCATTCAGGTGCATTGATTTATAGACCTTACTATATCATGTTCCGAGGTCATACATCCAATGAAAGCATGAATGTGCTTTATGTATTTGGAGAATGGTATACTGTGGAAGATAAGGGAAATAGGTGAGTGAAGGAGGACGAGACCGTTGACTGCACCGCAAGCTATAATTGAAGTGAAGGGCTTAATTAAGAAATATGGCGATTTTACTGCTGTCAAGGGAGTAGATTTTGAAGTATATAAGGGTGAAGTGTTTGGATTGCTCGGTCCCAATGGGGCAGGTAAAACTACTACGATGGAAATGATCGAAGGTCTTCGAAGGCCTGATGGAGGCAGTGCGAAGGTGGCAGGCTTTGATACACAGACCGACTTGAACAAGGTCAAGCAGGTTATCGGTGTTCAGCTTCAATCAACCTCATTGTTCGAGCTGCTGAAGGTGCATGAGATTATGCGCATGTATGCAAGCTTTTACCCGGAATCGGTTCCCCTTGAGCCGTTGATGGATGATATGATTTTGCGTGAAAAAGTAAATGACCGTGTCAAAAACTTGTCCGGTGGGCAAAAGCAGCGCTTGGCTATCGGACTTGCGTTGGTTAACGATCCTCAGGTTGTTTTTCTGGACGAACCGACGACAGGACTTGATCCTCAGGCACGCCGAACGCTGTGGGATATTATTTTACGATTAAAGGAGCAGGGCAAAACGGTTGTGCTCTCGACTCATTATATGGAAGAAGCGCATGTGCTCTGTGATCGGATCTGCTTGATGGACAGCGGTCAGGTTATCGCGCTGGATACGCCGCGGAGCCTCGTGAGCAGTTTGCAGTCGGACAGCGCTATTGAGTTTCGCCTGACAGAAGAGGGGGGGAAGCTGACGGAACAGCAATCCACTGAGATGCTAGACCAGCTCCATAACGTGCAAAAAGTGAAGCAGGCTGATTTGCGCAAGGATGTTTTTGTATTATACACCGACCATTTGCAGACCTCGCTTATTGACTTGATACAACGTGCTGAAGCAGAGCAATGGAAAATTATTGACCTGCAGACGCGGACAGCTACATTGGAGGATGTCTTTATCCATATGACTGGGAAGAGCTTGAGAGAGGAATGAAACGCAAAAAAGGAGGCGGCCGAGCCGAATGAATGCATATGTACAATTAACGTTGGCCCAACTTAGAATTTTTATAAGGAACCGGCAAGTTTTATTCTGGACACTGCTGTTTCCGGTCTTTTTTATGGTCATGCTGGGCTCATTTCTTGGAAACGGAAATTCTGTTTCTCTGGAGGGAGTTGTTATCGATCAAGACCAAACGACTCAATCCCAAACCATTAGCGGCTTAATGAAAAGTAGTGCGATTGTAAAAGCGACTGAATCCCAAGATGCGGAGCAAGCACTTGCACAGCTAAAGCAGGGAGACACGCAATTCGTTCTGATCATTCCTAAGGGGACCGGTCAAACGATTCAAAGTGGAATTAAGTCGGGTGCGCCAGCTGAGCTAAAAATGTACTACGATGAAACGAACTTGTCCGTATCGGAGCTGGCCAAAGTAGCTCTAAACCAGATCATCGATTCGGTGTCTAAGCAGAGCGTGAATTATACTCCTGTTCTTAGCTTGAAATCAGAGGGCGTGCAATCTTTGAAATTGCGTTATATTGACTTCCTGGTGCCAGGCATCTTGGCTATGATGATTATGTCCAATAACTTGAACGGGGTTGCCGGCCAAATCGCATCTTGGAGGGAGAGAGGGGTGCTTCGTCGTATGCAAAGCACAACCTTGCGAGCATCTACGTTCATCGCGGCGCAAATTACAGCCAGGCTCGTTCTAAACGGAATTCAATCGGTTATTGTTCTGCTAGTGGCGTATTTGTTCTTCGGTACCCAAGTGAACGGATCTTGGCTGACTTTACTGTTTTTCGTCGTTCTAGGCACACTTGCTTTCATGGCTACAGGGTTCATTGTGGCGGGAATTGCCAAAACTCCGGAGAGCGCAGGACCGATTGCCGGGTTCATTTCCTTCCCGATGCTGTTTGTCGGAGGTGTATTTTTCCCTATCAAAAATATGCCGGAATTTTTACAAGGAGCTGTAAAGCTAATACCGATATCCCATCTTACTGTTGCATTACGTCAGGTCATGAATGTAGGGACTGCAATGTCAGGCTTATGGGTGGAGGCAGCATTCCTGGGCGGTTGGTTAGTGCTTGCATTTATTGCAGCAAGCTTGACCTTCAAGTGGGAGTAGCTAGCACGACTATACTGCCAGGTGGAGCTGTCCCAAAAGTCATTTTGAAACAACCCCTCCACCATTTTATCCTGAATAGATGGTTGCAAAAGAGCCCTCAATTCCACTTTAATAGTTGAAGGCTTTTTTGCATATTCTTGTGTATTCTTAGTGATGAATAAGATGAGGTCGCCTTCCAGCGCGTACTCATCGCTGGTATCGGGTTCGTGGCTCGTGGTTCGGTTACGGCATTGCATGGCAGTCTGGCGCACTCCGTGCAATTATCAGGAAAATGTCAAGTTAGTTACTCCGAAAATAGCGTTCCAAGTCTTATAGCTGGAATTCCTCATGCTAATTCTACGTATTTTGGCTGATATCCACCATTTCACCTCTATTAGAGTTAGTTTTTCCAGTTAGATTGATTTCAGGCGATATCCACGCTGGATTAGCGTTACAATTTCCATCTATTTTCTTTCCTTCCACAGCGGCCCCGACAAATCATGGTCTCCTCTAGGTTGAAAGCAGCCGCCCCATCACTTAAGTAACATCCAAAAAGCGGCCGGACTCATTTTTCGATTTTCGAACCCCCACTCTGATGGGAATTTCCCTACAAAAAAGACGCTTCCATTTCCGCTTACATGGTGGTTTTGGAGGCGTCTTTGTACATAGTTTGGGCTGATTCATTCACTGATACCCTTTTGGGACAGCCCCTTTTTTGCAATGCATTGGAGAACACCCTTACAACAGCATAATAAAACAAAATAGCTCCATAGCTATTAGAAAGAACGAGAAAAACATGCCTGAGTAGCAGGTTGACCGGAATACTTGTCTGCTGTTCATTATGTAGACTCTAAGGCAAAGGATGCAAACTAGTCCGATAAACAAAGTCGTAATGAAGGTTAATGATGTCATTTGGGAAACGGGTATTACAGCCGCCGCTTGTGCAAGGACGTAGCTTAAGATCAAGGAAACTATAAATAAAGACAAGGCACCTAGCCGATATATCCGCTTTTTTTCACACCGCATTTTGCGTATTTCGGGGTAACGTGAAATCAACCAATAAATCCACTGGCATAATAAAATGAAAACTACAATGAAATATAAAATACTCATGGAATGATCCCTTCCCTTACTATTAATAGGTTATTTTGCTTAAAAGGAAAAATAGGATCGCGATTGATCAATCAAGTAGGAACGTTCCAGTACAATACCGTTTTCCTTTTGCGGAGGGGCTATATCCGTTTGTTGAAGTTGATTAATGAGATCCTGCAGAGCGGAATGGGCCAACGAGCAGCGGTCTTGTCCCCATGCTTCCTGTTTGTTTTGGATGAAGGCCATGGCTTCAAGTACGGAAAGTCCTTTTAACTTAATGAACACAGAAGCCCATGGGATCAGATCGAATTTTCTCCCGTAGGAAGGCAGGATGCATTCCTCCCAGCCGTTGATTCCATTGCTCGATATTTTTAGCAAGCCGCATGCGCATTCGTTTGTGACTTGCGGAATTCGTCTTTTTAATAGAAGACAATCAAATTGATAAATTTCCATGGAACCAATTTTAAAGCCTTCCAGGGTTCGGTCGGATGGAGAATCCAGAGGGTCAGCAAGCTTTAACATAATGAATACACTCCTTGTTATTTGTTTTGGACAACAAAAAAAAGCCCGGAGAGCAGAGAATCTCTACTCACGGGCTTCCTGACAAGCTGGCTAGGAATAGCACGATCGCTGGTTCTCTCTCAATTCGCTTACGAGGTTAGCTGTCGGATTCGGGCTTGAGAGCGCCCTACCAGCAGATATGCGTCGGCATACCTGTAAGGATTCACCCCGTGAACCATCTATACTAAGATGGCTTCAAGTGGGTCCCCCGTTTCCCTATGCGGGAATTAAGCGTGAAAATAAATTATGTAGTTATTGAAACGTATCATACGCTGACTGGAGCATATTGTAAACCGCCAATCAGGAGGTTATTTTAGGTATTTTTGCTATATAAGCAGATGTAAGCGAATTCAACTGAGGTTAACGTTTATTATCTACCCTAATGCTAGGTTATGCTATGTTTTTTGAGAATTCCTTTAAAAATGGAGATAGAGTGAGGTAGATGCAGTAAATTGAAGAATGAACCTTATTAAGAGGTTCTAGCTATCCGTTATAGACGCATATGAAAGTCATGCTTTATTTACAGTGCTAAGCTACAGGAGTATGATACGACTCATGATTTACAACAAAGTTTCCAATTCTAACCGCTTAATTTCCTAATTACAGGGGAAACGGGGGAACCAACAAAACGATGCCAATACGGTGTGAGAGCCGTATTTCAAGTCGTTTGGGGTGAATCCTGAAGATGCACTCAAGTTTGCATCCAGGTAGGGTGACTCTCACCATCCGAATCCGTCAGCTAACCTCGTAGGCGTTGGATAGTAAGAACTTTTAAGCGTGAACCGGTTTGTATAGAAAGTTGAAAGCAAACAGCTTTAGGACCACTATTTCATAATTAAAATGAACATGCATCTTTATCGCTGAGTCCTTGAATGGAAAAGGAACGGGGGAACCAAAGGAGCGCAAGATACTTCATTAGTCTGTAAGTCAGACACAAGTATCGGGCAAGCTTCATGGGGTGAATCCTGTTAGGTATGCTGGAAGTATACCTGCAGGTAGGGCGACTCTCACGCCCGAATCCGACAGCTAACCTCGTAAGCGTATCGAGAGAGGCAACGATTGTCGTGGGTAAGACACGGTTTAATTTTCTGTGCCTTAGGAAGCCGCGAGAAGAGTTCACCTCTTTTCGCAGGCTTCTTTTTGTTGCGCTTAAGGAATGAAGCGAAGCAAATTTCTGCAGATAATTGGGGGCTCCCCCATAAGTAATCGGAATTCACTATAGAGGTTCGTGTCACTTTTGGGGGATAGTTGGTTGCCTTCTTTTCGGGGAAAAAAGGAGGAAAATCGAAATGGAACAGCAACAATTTATTTTGGTATCTGCGCCTAACAAGACCGGTGAAGGATTCATATGCCAATTGATCCGGCAAGGATTGCCATTCGCCGCCATTGCTAACAATAAAGGGGAAAAACAGCGGCTGGATGGTCTGGGTGTAAAAAATATCATTTTGATAGATACTATTGAACAAGCCAAATGGAAAATTCCAGAACTACCTATCGGGAAAATATTTCTATTTGAACAGAGCATGAACTTATGCTGCCGTTATATTCAAATATGCCGCAGCTGGACGGTAAAGCCTATTTATGTGATTACGCACACGAGTAACCCGCGTCTTATTTATAAAGGGCTCGGCGCCACTTATGTGATTCATACGACCAGTGAGGATGTTTCTTTCCTGGTTCAGACGCATGTCGGATAAATAGTCAGCAATCTTAATGATATTAATGGAGGGAATATACATGTTGGATCTCTACATGGTTTTAATGCTAGTAGTGACCTATGCGCTGTTCACAGGATTTCTGTCCTGGTGCGGAAGAGTGATCCAGGAATCGGGAGGCGACCATAAATGATAGTCGTCGTGATATTTACTGTATTTATTTTTGTTTACTTGGCCTACGCGCTGATTAATCCGGAAAAATTTTGAGAAAAAACAGATAGGCTTAGGAAGGGAAGTAATAAACTATGGGCATTTTACAAATTGCCGTTGTCATTGTGATTCTGGCGCTGCTGGTTAAGCCGGTGGGGACCTACTTGTATCACGTATTTTCGAATGAAGCTAACCGGACGGACAAATGGTTCTCTTTTATAGAAAAACCTATATTTTCACTGATTGGCTTGAAGGAACGAAAAGGCATGACCTGGAAAACGTATGCGCTCAGTTTTATCATTACTAATATTGTGCTCGTTGCTGTCAGCTATTTGATATTGAGAATGCAAAAGTATCTGCCTTTAAATCCTAACGGAATTGACAATATGGAAGAGACGCTGACCTTCAATACGGTCATCAGTTTCATGACCAATACGAACCTGCAGCATTACAGCGGAGAGTCCGGGTTGTCCTATTTCTCGCAAATGGCGGTCATTATGATGATGATGTTCACCTCGGCAGCGACAGGCTTTTCAGTTGCGATAGCTTTTATTAGAGGGATTACCAGTAAAGGAGAAACCATCGGTAACTTCTTCGAGGATTTTGTGAAGGCTCATGTTCGTGTATTTTTCCCGCTTGCCTTTGTGGTTACCCTGCTTCTTGTGGCTTTGCAGGTGCCGCAGACACTGCAGCCTACTATAACGGCAACAGGACTCGAGGGAACGGGGCAGCAAATCGCCATAGGACCGGTTGCCTCACTGGAATCTATCAAGCATTTAGGGACAAATGGCGGTGGTTTTTTCGGAGTCAACTCAGCCCATCCGTTTGAAAATCCGAACCCGTTAACCAACGTCATTGAAATTTTGTCGATGTGGGTATTGTCTGCCGCACTTCCTTATACGTTTGGCTTGTTCGCCAAAAATCGCAAGCAAGGCTGGGTTATTTTCTCGGCCATGATGATTTTGTTTGTCATGTTCCTCTCTCTATCGTATGCAGCGGAATCCAGTGGAAATCCGGTACTCAATAAGCTGGGTATCGACGCTTCTCAAGGCAGCATGGAAGGGAAAGAAACACGCTTTGGAATCGCCCAATCGGCATTGTTTACAACGGTAACCACAGCGGCTACCACCGGCAGTGTAAACAATATGCATGATACGCTGACGCCGCTTGGAGGCATCACTCCATTAGCCTTAATGATGCTGAACTGTGTATTTGGCGGTAAAGGCGTAGGATTGGTTAATATGCTGATGTATGCTATTTTGGCGGTCTTCCTTGCAGGGCTGATGGTCGGCCGAACACCGGAGTTTCTGGGCCGGAAGATAGAAGCGCGCGAGATGAAGCTGATTGCGATTGCGATTCTAGCGCATCCGCTGATCATTCTGGCTCCAACGGCTATAGCACTCGTTACTGAGTTAGGGAAAGCAGGGATTACTAATCCGTCCTTTCATGGAATTTCGCAAGTGCTGTACGAGTACACATCTTCAGCCGCCAATAACGGATCGGGCTTCGAGGGACTTGGAGACAATACTCCGTTTTGGAATATTTCAACGGGGCTTGTTATGCTGTTTGGCCGCTACGTTTCCATGGTAGCAATGCTGGCCGTGGCCGGTTCCCTGCTGCGCAAGCAATGGGTTCCTGAGACCATCGGGACTTTCCGTACCGATAACCGCTTATTTGCCGGAATTCTCGTAGGAACTGTATTGATTATAGGGGCTTTGACGTTTTTGCCTGGTATTGTGCTCGGGCCGATCGCAGAGTATTTGACGATCCGTTAATGGAAATGGAAGAGGTGGATAACTACAAATGAATACG
This sequence comes from Paenibacillus radicis (ex Xue et al. 2023), assembly GCF_024722015.1. Taxonomy (GTDB): domain Bacteria; phylum Bacillota; class Bacilli; order Paenibacillales; family NBRC-103111; genus Paenibacillus_S. Next base: position 104,771 of record NZ_JANQBD010000010.1, read on the forward strand.
AATAGACGAAAATTATTATCCGGTGATATTGTTGCAAATGCCGTTAAAGATAGCTTTGTGAAGCTGAACCCGGTCACGATGATGAAAAATCCGGTGATGTTTGTGGTTGAAGTAGGTACGCTCATTGTTTTATTGATGACCATTTTGCCTGGATATTTTGGTACGGAGGATAGCATAGGCTTTAACCTTACCGTATTTGTGATCCTGCTTTTCACCGTGCTGTTCGCTAACTTTGCGGAAGCTCTGGCAGAAGGGCGGGGGAAGGCGCAGGCTGACTCGTTGAAAAGATCGAAGCAAGAGATTACCGCTATAAAAGTAGTTAACGGGGGCTTGAAGGAAGTTCCGTCAACGGAGCTTCGTAAAGGTGACATCGTAGTAGTCGCACAAGGTGAAATGATCCCGGGTGACGGTGAAGTGATTGAGGGTCTTGCATCTGTCGATGAGTCTGCAATAACAGGTGAGTCTGCCCCTGTTATTAAAGAAGCTGGCGGTGACTTCAGCTCTGTAACCGGTGGTACGCGAGTAGTCAGCGACAAGATTAAGGTTCGAATTACGAGCGATCCGGGAGAATCGTTTATCGACCGGATGATCGCTCTGGTTGAAGGGGCCAAACGGCAAAAAACGCCGAATGAAATTGCCTTGAACACTTTGCTTTCGAGCTTGACGCTGATTTTCCTGATCGTTGTCGTTACTTTGGCTCCTATTGCTAAATTTTTGGAAATTGAATTGCAAATACCGGTATTGATTTCTTTGCTGGTCTGCTTGATTCCTACAACGATCGGTGGCTTGCTGTCCGCTATAGGAATAGCTGGTATGGATCGGGTAACCCAATTTAATGTTCTCGCCATGTCAGGTAAAGCGGTGGAAGCCGCAGGAGATATTAATACGATGATTCTCGACAAAACCGGGACCATCACCTTTGGTAACCGGATGGCTAGTGAGTTCATTCCAGTCGGCTCCGACAATGCCAGAATACTGGGTGAATGGGCGGCAATCAGCTCCATGAAGGATGAGACACCGGAAGGGCGATCCGTGCTGGAGTTAATGAAGAAGCAAGGCTTGACTTATAACGAAGGACTTGCGGCTGGCGGAGAATTTATTGAATTCAAGGCTGAAACGCGAATGAGCGGGATTGATCTCACAGATGGGCGCAAGGTGCGTAAAGGTGCCGTCGATGCGGTGAAGAAATGGGTGGAAGCCTCCGGAGGTGCGGTTCCAAGGGATTTGGATGTCAAAAGTAATGCGATCGCCTCAGAAGGCGGCACACCTCTTGCAGTGGCTGTAGATAATCAAATATTCGGCTTGATCTATTTGAAGGATACTGTGAAGCCCGGTATGAAAGAGCGGTTCGAGCAGCTTCGCAGAATGGGTATCAAAACGATTATGTGCACAGGCGATAATCCATTAACGGCGGCAACCATTGCTCGTGAAGCGGGTGTGGATGATTTTATTGCCGAGAGCAAGCCGGAGGATAAAATCGCGGTTATCCGCAGAGAGCAGGCGGAAGGAAAGCTGGTTGCGATGACAGGAGACGGAACCAACGATGCTCCTGCGCTGGCCCAGGCAGACGTAGGGCTAGCAATGAACAGCGGCACAATAGCGGCTAAAGAAGCGGCGAACATGGTCGATCTGGATTCCGATCCATCGAAGATTATCGAGGTCGTTGCCATTGGCAAGCAGCTGCTTATGACTCGCGGAGCTTTAACAACCTTCAGTATTGCCAACGATGTGGCGAAATATTTTGCAATCATTCCCGCCATGTTTACATTGGCGATTCCTCAGATGGAGGCGCTGAACCTCATGAGACTGGGTTCTCCGATGTCGGCGATTTTATCGGCATTAATTTTTAACGCCATTATTATTCCGCTGCTGATTCCGCTGGCCATGAGGGGCGTAGCTTATAAGCCAATGAGCTCTACGAAGCTGCTGCAGCGAAATATTCTAATTTATGGTCTCGGAGGCATCGTCGTTCCTTTTGTAGGCATTAAACTGATTGACCTTATCGTTCACGTTTGGATCTAACATACGTTGGAATGCTCAGATGAGCTTTTAGTATAGAGAAAAGAGGTTGGAAAAGGATGAATAAATCGGCACAGGCAGGAACTGAAACGGCCAGGTTGTCTCTGGGAATCGCCATTCGCGCGAGTCTAGTGTTTATCGTTTTATGCGGCATTGTATACCCGCTGGTATGCACAGGTATTGCTCAAGTGCTCATGCCGGGAAAGGCCAACGGCAGCATGATTTACAATAGTAAGGGAGAAATCGTCGGTTCGGAGCTGATCGGGCAAAAGGTTACCGATCCGAAGTTTTTCGAGGGAAGGGTATCGAGTATCGATTATAAAGCGGAAGCTTCCGGGACTAATAACTATGCTCCTTCCAATCCGGATATGCTGAAGCGCACACAGGAATCCATTGAGTCATGGAAGGCGAACAATCCTGATGTTCCCATAAGCAAGCTCCCGATTGGCCTGATTACCAACTCGGGCTCAGGGCTGGATCCACATATCAGTCCCGAATCCGCTAAAGCGCAGGTGCCGCGGATCAGCAAGCTGACCGGATTGCCGACAGCTCAGCTGAATACGCTGGTTGACGCAAATACGGAAGGACGCGATCTCGGCTTGTTCGGTGAGCCGCGCGTGAATGTTCTAAAGCTCAATCTGGCTTTGCAAGGCTTAGGCATCCAAGCAACCAAATAAGCTGCGAGATGACCACCCGGTAACTTAGGGTGGTCTGTGCGCTTTTCTTTTATAGCATGAGGAAGGAGCGGCTGCATGGACAATTTTAAACGCAAGACGCCGGAAGAAATCCTGCTGTCTATCTCCAAGCTGCATAAGGGACGGCTGAAGGTTTATATCGGCGCTGTGAGCGGATCGGGTAAAACTTATCATATGCTGCGCGAGGGACAGAGCTTGAAGCAGCAAGGCATTGATGTCGTGATCTGTGCTGTGTCAACGATGCAGCGTCCGGAAACGGTGGAACAGATCGGCGATTTGGAGCGAGTTCCAAGTATTCACTGGATGAAGGAGCAAGAGGAAAAGAAAGACTTGAACCTGGACGCTCTGATAGTGCGTAATCCCGAAGTTGTGCTGGTCGACGGGCTGGCGCACCAAAATCGCAAAGGTGCAAAATTTCCGACCCGGCTGGAGGATATTCGCTTCCTGCTTAGCCATGGAATCAGCGTCATAACAACGGTGAATGTGTATGAGCTGGAAGGCGTCAAGGAATTAGCCAGGAAGCTGACCGGCATCGAGGTTAAGGAGACGGTTCCCGCCGATACGTTGGAGCTGGCCGATGAGGTAGTGCTGATTGATGCCACACCGGAAGCGTTGTTGAGCCGGGTGGCCGATGGGCATTTGCGTATCGATCAAGGTCAAGGCAGCCGTTTGTTTAAGCAAGGTAATCTTGCGGTTCTTCGGGAACTATCGCTGCGTTTAATGGCGGAAGGCGTAAATGAGTCATTGGAGAAACATAGGGAGGAGATTGGGCTAATAGGCCCGTCAGGTGCAACGGAACGGATTCTCGTTTCCGTCCAGTATCATTGGAACGGTTCGATCTATGTACGCAGAGGCCAGCAAATCGCCAAGAGGCTGAACGGTGACTTGCTTGTCGTTACTTTTGTAAACCTGAAGAATGATCTCTCGAAGGATGCGGCAACCTTTAAACGGTCAATAATTAAGCTGGTAGAGAAGGTAGGGGCACAGTTCGAGGAGCTGCCTCTATGCTCACGCAGAGCATTACCGGGTATTTTAGTTAATTATGCTCTGACTAATAATGTAACCCGAATTGTTCTCGGTCATTCCAAGCAGACGGGATGGCAGGAATTTTGGCAGGGCTCGATTGTCCACGATATTTTGAAAAAAACGAGAAACATCGATATCTTTGTTGTGGCTGACCGTGCAGAGCATGAAGGAGAACGAATATTACCAGCCAAGCTGTCCAAACCGAAGGAAGAAGCGGAATGGTTCCGCCGGTTAAGCTCTCAAGAGGTGGAGCGGAAAATTCAACGGATGAAGAGAGGGCAATTTAAAGTATATATAGGCGCCGCACCTGGCGTTGGGAAAACGTATAAAATGCTGCGGGAAGGCAATGATCTGCTTCTAAAAAAACTCAATGTGCTTGTTGGGCTGCTGGAAACGCATGGGCGGGCAGAAACGCAGCTGCAGGTGGGAGAGCTTGAACTGATTCCCCGCATGATAGTTGACTATAGAGGTACCCGGTTGGAAGAAATGGATACGGATGAAATTATACGCCGCAATCCGGATGTTGTGCTGGTGGATGAGCTGGCGCATACGAATATACCCGGCAGCAAAAATAAAAAAAGATACGAGGATGTATTGGACATTCTGGCCGCCGGCATCTCGGTTATTTCTACAGTGAACGTTCAGCATCTGGAAAGCTTGAATGATTCCGTAGAGCAAATCACGGGAGTGCGGGTAAGGGAAACCGTACCTGACCATATACTGAGGCTGGCCGATGAAGTACAGCTGATTGATGTGGCGCCTGGATCATTGCAGCAGCGGATGAGGGAAGGCAAAATTTACGCGATGGATAAAGTGAATCAGGCTTTGAACCATTTCTTCAAAACCGGTAACCTGATCGCATTGCGGGAGCTGGCGCTAAGGGAAATAGCCGATGATGTGGATGAGCGTTTGGAGTCATGGGAACGAAGAGGCTCGCTGCGGGGACCGTGGAGAAGGAAGGAGGTCATCTTCGTCTGCGTGGATGCGGAGCCTCATGCGGAACGGTTGATTCGCAGAGGCTTCAGGATTGCGCACAGGCTTAAAGCGGCATGGCATGTCACCTATGTACAGCTGGAGCATGTAACCTTGACAGATGAAATGACACAAAGGCTGGAAGTGATCAATCGATTGACCACCCGGCTCGGAGGAACCTTTGAAATAATCAAGTCAGACCGCCGTCATTCTACATCCGATGTTTTGGTAAAAAGAGCGAATGAGTTCAAAGCAACTCAAATTATTTTGGGACAATCGAAATTATCGATATGGAAAGAACTATGGAAGGGCTCTATTGTGAAAAGGCTGCTCCGTAGTGCACGGCATATGGATGTGCTTGTGGTTGCTGATTATGATCCATTAAATGCGGTAGTTCAAGATAAATAGCTGTTGAGAGTGGAAGCATCCTCGGGATGCTTTTATTTTTTTAGCATAATGCGTCATCGTTTTACATATATTTCATCATTATAGGGAATGCTACTGATAGTATTTAATATTTAACAAAAGGTTTATGCTCCGTTAATCTTGGCTTCATATTCACAGGGTAAGATTACAATGTTCAAACAATAACGGAAAAGAGGAAATAAATCATGATTTTATATCAAATGGCCAAACGTATGGAGCAGCGAGAGCAATTGAAGCATTCTATCGAACAAACCGGAGGAGGCAATACGGAGCATCTGGTATCACAAAAGGAAATGGTTGAAGAGCAGCTGTTAACACAAACAAACCGGTGGGCAGAAGAAGGCAGTGACGAGTTTATGCTTGGCGCAATGACACCGGAAGCCGTAGTACCGCAAGAAAATTTATCATGGTTGTAGCGAGAAAATGGGATGAACCTGAGAAGGTGTTCCATTTTCTTTTTTTTGTCGAATAGAAGAAGGTATAGAGGCTTGGCAAAAAGTAATTTTGTGTTCGCTCTCTTTTCCGTGTAAAATAAGGATACTAAAGAGACTGTAAGTAAAAGAGGTACTATACATGAAAGTAGTTTTATCTACATTGAACGCCAAGTTTATCCATACATCGCTCGCGCTCCGCTATTTGAAGTCGTTTTGCGGCGATGATTTCGACATAGACATAACGGAGTATACAATCAAGGACCCGGCCATGAACATTGTATCGGATCTGTTTTTGAAACAGCCTGATGTCATCGGGTTTTCTTGTTATATATGGAATATTGAAGAGACAATTACCGTAATTAATATGCTCAAAAAGATCAACCCACAGCTTATTATCGTTCTCGGCGGGCCCGAGGTATCTTACGATACGGAATATTGGATGAAGAGAATACCTGAGGTCGACTACATCGTTGTAGGCGAGGGCGAGGAAACGTTCCACCATTTGTTGAAGGAGCTGAGCGGGGATCGCGCGTTGTATAGCGTGTTTGGCACGGCATACCGCAAGGAAGACCGAGTTATTATTAACCCTCCGCGTCCGAAGCTTAAGCTTGATGATATTCCTTCTCCGCACCGTTTTCCTGAAGATATCCCTAGCTTGGCTAACCGTGTTGTATATTTTGAAACGAGCCGTGGTTGTCCATTCAGCTGCCAGTTTTGCCTATCATCTATAGAGGTGGGTGTACGGTATTTTGATATGGAGCGGACCAAGAGCGACCTGTTGTATTTGATTGATTCGGGTGCCAAGCTTATTAAGTTTGTTGATCGGACCTTTAATATTAAGCGTGATTATGCGATGGAAATTTTTGAGTTTCTAATCCAAAATCACCGGGGCTGCGTGTTCCAATTCGAAATTACTGCAGACATTATGCGACCCGAGGTATTGGACTACTTGGCTGCGGAAGCGCCGCCGGGCGTGTTCCGCTTTGAAATTGGCGTGCAGTCAACGAATGACGAGACGAATTACCTTGTCAAACGCAGGCAAAATTTCTCCAAGCTCACACGTACGGTAACGATGGTCAAGGAAAGCGGCAAGATCGACCAGCATCTGGATTTGATCGCAGGCTTGCCTGAAGAGGATTACGACTCATTCCGCAAAACCTTCAATGATGTTTTCGAATTGGGACCTGAGGAGCTTCAGCTGGGCTTTCTGAAAATGCTCCGTGGTACAGGCATGCGAGCCGACGCTGAGAAGTACGGATACAAGTATATGGATCATGCTCCGTATGAAATTCTAGGCAACGATATCCTGCCGTTTTCCGATTTGGTACGGATTAAGCGAGTTGAGGATGTGCTGGAGAAATACTGGAATGCGCATCGGCTGGATCATACCGTGAGCTATTTGATCCGCGAGGAGTTTCCGTCGGCATTTGATTTTTTCCAACAGTTTGGCGATTACTGGGAAACGAGAGGCTGGCAAAAAATCGGCCATCAGCTTGAGGATTTATTTACGCGTTTACGCTCCTTCTTGATAGACCGGGGCACGCAGAGGCTGGATATAATCGAGGGCTTGATGAAGCTCGACTATTTCTTAAACCATAAGTACAAGCCGCGTAAAATTTGGTGGGAGTTCACTTTGGACAAAGCAAGACAGTCTGAATATTTCCGAATGCTGACCGAAAGTCCTGGAGCGTTGTCGGATGCTTTCGCGGAATTGAGAATCAGCGAGAAGGATCTGCATAAGCATGTTATGCTGGAAGTGCTCCCCTTCGAGCTGGATCGCTATTTAGAAAGCAGGGAGATGGTCAGCGGTACTGAACAGCTGCTAGTCGTATATTTCCCTCCGGATGCGGCCTCGCGTGCGAAGCATTTTACACTGGACCTGACAGCAAAGGCAGCAACATAGATAATCAGTGCTACACTGCCTTATTGAATATATGGTTAAAAAGAACCTTCAAATCCACTTTGATAGTGTGATTTGAAGGTTTTTTTGCACATTTTATGGGATTCACCGAGAAGGGTTTACCCTTTCCCAACAGCCCTTTCTTAGGTGTTCTTTAGCGAATGTAGAAAATAGGTCACATTCCAACGCATGCCAATCTCGGGTATCGGGGTTCGGGGGTTCGACCGACCGCCATGTTATGCCGTAACGCGAACCCGGGATTCGCGCGCGGGGGTTAGGTTACGGCATTATATGGCCAACTCCACAATTATCAGGAAATTGTCAGGTTAGTTGAGCTGAAAAATAGCATTCTAGGCCCTATAGCTGGAATTTCTCATGCTAATTCTAAGGATTTTGGCTGATATCACCAATACCACCTATATTAGCAGGAGTTTTTCCAGGTAGATTGATTTCAAACGAAATCCTGGCTGAATTAACATGAGGATTTCCTTCTATTATCCTTCTTTCGGCAGCCGTCCGAAAACTCTAATCCCCTCTAAAATGAAAGCAGCCTTTGAATATCCGTTTTCACGCCATCACTTAAGCAACATCACTTAAGCACCATCAAAAAGCATCAGCAGTCATAAAAAGATAATTAGCGCCGCCCCTAGTAGCTAAAGCTTCTTTTGGAATAATCATCCTATTTGTGGAAAATAAGGCGATTGAGAGGAACAAAATGGGGGTATATAGCGTCTATGAAGGTAATTGAAAAAAATGAGGCGGTGCGCGGCTATGGGATGGTTGAAGCACAAAAATAAAGGTACAGTGGCACTTACGGCAGGGCTTGCTGTTCTTTTTTTGGCATTTGGTATATGGATCCTGTTTCCGATGAATAGCAGCGGTAATCATTCTGAGCTTGGAAAGCTTGAGCAGAAGGAGCAGCCGCTCCAAGTGGCTGAAGGTACTGCTGGTACGGATGCTCTGAAGCAGCCGGCGGCTGGTGAAGCAGAACCGATTGCAGAAACGGCGGGGGGACCGGAAGCTGCAATCGATAGTCCGGAGCAGAGCTCGGAGGCATTAGCTGGAGTAGACTCAGCGGAAGACGAGCTTTATTCGTTGATTGAGAGGGATAAGCTGAACTATTTAAGAATCGGCGATAGTGACTCCTATTGGGATTACAAGCCCCAAGACAAAATTTTCTATAGCGACCCTGAAGCGAATATCTTTGTATCACTGACCATCCCGGATATGTCTTCTAAGAGTCAGGAGGATTATGAGGCATTACGCAGAGGTGTCAAAGTACTTACAGCTTCAGGGGAACCGGTAGCTTTTACAGTGGAAGGGCAGAACTCAAGAGGAGACGAGGATCAGCAGGTTGTCATTCATCTCAAGGATGCTCCCAAGCAACCATTACAAGTAAAGTTTACATCAAAAGACGGCAAAAGGAGCAAAATTATTGAGCTGCATTATATAGAAAAACTATCCTATAAGGTGCATTCCGAGCAGGATTCAGGATTGGAGAAAGCGTTTAGGGTATCGTTCCCGGAAGGAGTCAGCATGCCTAGAAGAATGGATGCGGCAGTACCTTATCAGCTGCAAGCGGACTTTTCGGCAGACATGGATCGCGGCTCGGTAGAAGAAGTTTTAGGCAAGCAGCTTGCTAATGTAAAAAGGACACTGGAATGGAAAGGGAATCGTTCTCTTAAGCTGACCATTGAGTTTGCAGAAAGCAACATAGGCCAAACTTATTTTTTTAGTATGGCTGGCGCACGCAGCATGCAGGGGCTTGAGCTTAAACAGAACGAGCACATGATGTTCATTCCGGTCTCAAGGGTCGAAGTGAAAGCAGCAGATCTGTCGACTCAGCATACAGCTAGTTTGTTTAGCGGATTAAACAACTTTGATACCTTATCGGTTTCTCCCGACGGGCAGTGGGGATTGATGGGGGAATATGTTGAAAATCAGATGTATGCAGAGTTAGTTTATACATTGGTGGACCATCAAGGTCAAATCATACGTTCTTTTGATTATGCAGAAGTTGGTTATCCTCAATGGTTAATGGATGGCCATACTCTGATTTATATGAAGCATACGATGAAGCGTCAAGAGGTATGGTTGTATAATGCTTCTACTCGCGAAGAAAGATTGTTTTGGAAGGTACCGGATGCGGCGGACGATAAATCTAACCAGCAGCGGATTGTAGCTATTGCAGTTGATCCTTATAGCGGGGAAATCGCAATAGGAGCGGGAGCATTCAATGAGGAAGCCGAAATTTCTGTCGGCGTACAATGGTTTGCCTCGTCGCAAGAAACAAAACCCGGCAAAACCTTCAAGGATATAAGCCGTTATACATGCTATGAAGGCCCTTGCTCTGCTTGGATTCAGTTTATTGGCAAGAGCAAACTGTATTTTACTACTATAAATTCACTTTGGCCGCAAGCTTATCCGGAAGCATATATCATGGATACCGCGACAGGTAAAAAGAGTAAGGTTGATGGTGTGGAGCGGACTGGCGGGTATTCAGAATATAGACAGCTGGTTCCGGGCAGCAATAATGGGATTTATTTGCGAATTGACCAGCAGGAGAATGGAAACGAAGTTTGGAAAATATACGATGTGAAAACAGGCAAAAGCAGTGAGTGGCAAACAGATCTGAAGCTGCTAAAGCAAGCTCCTTTCACAGGCTTCCATCTGGAGAAAGATGGGCGTATTGTGTTCCTCACGAAGGAAAAGAGCTGGTATGCAGCAGATCCCACCCAAAAGACGGTGATGCCGTATACAAACGACTTATTGCCCAAATCGTCTGAAATTGTAAAGACTTACGGCTCCGAAAGAAATATTCTTTGGTTTGGGACGGATAGCAGAACCCGTGGAACAGAGTAAACGAAGCTTTTTTTGAAAATACAACAAAAGAATGCAAAAAACAAGCCTGCGCCGAATGAAGGCAAAGGCTTGTTTTTTTGGCGTTTTATAACAATAAATATTGCATGATGAATTTAAGGTAAATAACTGCGAAGTACGGTCATGGATCCGGTGAGTGTATAATCGCCAAGGTTGGCCGGTAATAAGTAGCATTCGCCCGGTTTAACTGTCAGTTCACCATCAGCCCAACGTATGGTACCAGAGCCGTCGCAAATAATATGAATGACGAAGCTATCATTGCTTGTTTGCAGCGGCCAAGCCTGCTCGACTTTTCCTTTTTCGGTTACAAAAAATGGGGAGTGAGCTAAGGTCAGCCATTCATTCGTTGAGACAAGCTCTGTTTTCATATGAGAAGCACCGGAGCCTTCATAGGCAATAACATTTAAGGAATCTTCAATGTGCAGCTCCCGTGGTTTGCCGTCCAAGCCTAATCGGTTGTAGTCATATAAACGGTAAGTGCTGTCCGAGTTTTGCTGAATTTCCGCAACCAGCACGCCTGCGCCTAATGCGTGCACCGTTCCGGCTGGTATGTAGAAGGAGTCCCCGGCTTCAACGGTAATTTCTTGGAGACAATCCAGGATGCGGTTACCTGCAATAGCCTCAGCCAATTGTTCGCGGGTTACTCCATCATTAAGCCCATAGATTATTTTGGCACCTGGTTTGGCGTCAAGAATATACCACATTTCGGTTTTGCCGAGCTCACCTTGCGGCAATCTGTCATAATGGTCATTCGGATGTACTTGAACAGATAGATCGTCCTGGCAATCCAACAGCTTGATGAGCAGCGGAAAGCGGCCGTTCTTCTCAGAGAAACCTTTGATTCCAAAAAAGTCTTGTCCATACTGCTCGCGTATTTGATCTAAACCGAGTCCTGCAAGCTCGCCATTAACGACTTTGGTCGTTCCGTTCGGGTGATCCCCAATCATCCAGCCTTCGCCGATGTGGCCTTCAGGCAGCGTCAGGCCGAATTGCTCTAACGCACGTCCTCCCCAAACTCGCTCTTTCATTTCTGGTTGAAATAACAAAGGGTACGGTTTCAATATGGTTTCCACCTCTTCTATTAAAGTATTCTCTCTACCAAGTAATTATATCAATCGAAAGATCGTTTTTCTACCGCTATCAAATAGGGAGGATGGTTTTTCTGATTGACGAATCGATATTCTAACACTTGAAACTGCTGCTGGGGCAGTCCCTCAGCCCATTCTCGAACGGCTGCTGCTTCCTGCTCGCCACCTTCATGACCTGTATACAAAGCTATGGTAAGAATACCGCCCTTTCGCAGTAATTGGGCAGCCTGCTGCAGGGCCGGGATTGTAGATGCTTCAGACGTAATGGTCTCATGATCATTGCCGGGCAAGTAGCCCAGATTAAACATCACCGCACCAATAGACCCATGCTCAGTAGCGGGAATCGTATGCTTGAGCTGGTCATGGCTGCATAAAAGAAGCCGGACATGAGAATAGTCCGGCCGTTCTTTGGCTAAGCGCTGCTGGGTTTTCTCAAGTGCCTGTTCCTGTATGTCAAAAGCATAAACCGAGCCTTTGGCGCCAACAAGCTTGGCAAGAAACAATGTATCCACTCCATTGCCTGCTGTAGCGTCCACTACTGTTTCTCCCGGTGAAACCCGTTCTTCTATCAGCTTATGGGCGTAGCTGAGTATGGACAGAAAACCCATAGTAGCCTCCATTCATAACTAATCTTATTTTTTCGTTGCAAGCCAGGCGGCCAAGGCTTCCACTTCTTCGGGTTTGATTGCATCCTTGAAAGAAGGCATGACCTTACCGCCATTTTGAATTTTGGCTATTAATTCTTCCTTTGTTCTTCGTTCCCCTACTTTGGAAATGTTCGGTCCAGCTCCGCCCTGCAGCTGGTCACCGTGACAGGCCATGCAATTATCCTTGAATAATGGCTCTGCTTTAGCTGCCAAGTCAGCTGCGGTAGGCGCTTTTGCTTCCGGCTTAGCCGCAGCGGGCGCCTCAGCCTTAGGTGCAGGCGCCGCTTCGGGCTCTTTGGCGGCAGGGGCTTGCGCTGGAGCTGGCGAAGCTGCCGGTGCAGCTGCCTTCGGCGCCTCCTGTGGCGGTGCCGGTGTCGGCTTGGGCGCCTCTGCCTTGGCAGGCGCCTCATTCTTCGCCGCAGGCGCGGGCTCCGGCTTAGCCGCCTCTGGCGCCTTCGGCGCTGCGGCTGCGCCGCTTGCCGCCGGTGCGGCGGCGTTACCGCCAGAGGCGCTTGCGGACGGCTTCGTGTCCGCTGCCGCTGCTGGCGGTGCTGCTGCAGCCGGCGTCTGGCTGGCCGGGTGTGCCGCGGGCTTGTCGCTGCCGCAGCCCGCAAGCAATGCAAGTGCAAACATTCCTGCGATAATGGGTAATTTCCGATTCATAAACATCGCTCCTTCATGCAAGAGGTGCCCGATTTTGCATCACTCTTTATATAGAATAGTAGGCCTTACTATAAGAAACGTAAGGTTCGCCCATTCGGTTTGTTTCATGCATGAAGGAGAGTTGAAGCTTTAGCTGCGAATGAATTTTTTCCCCTGCCAAGTATCGCGAAGCTTCAGCTCATCATCGAAAGCATTGAGTACTTCCCATTTCTTCAAGCTCCACATAGGTCCTATTAATAAGTCCCGCGGCGCATCCCCTGTCAGGCGATGCACAATCATGTCGGAGGGCAGAAGCTCTAATGTATCGACGACCAGCTTGACATATTCATCCTTTTCCAAAAACTGCAGCAAACCAGCCTCATATTGTTTGACCATCGGTGTTTTGCGCATCAAGTGCAGCAAATGGATTTTGATACCTTGAACGTCCATTTGGGCTACGGCCCGACCTGTGTCAAGCATCATCTCGTGGGTTTCACCGGGCAGTCCATATATAATGTGAGCGCATGTACGGATGTTATGCTTTCTCAGCTTGGCTACAGCATCCTCATAGCATTGGGTATCGTGAGCGCGGTTAATCAGCTGTGAGGTTGACTCATGAATGGTTTGCAAGCCCATTTCTACCCATAAATAAGTGCGTTCATTCAATTCAGCCAAATATTCTACAACATCGTCAGGCAAACAATCCGGACGTGTAGCAATGGACAAGCCAACAACTCCCGGCTGCTGTAAAATAACCTCAAAATATTCCCGCAGCTCCTCCACAGGAGCGTAGGTGTTCGTATAAGCTTGGAAATAGCCGATATATTGCGCTTCCGGCCATTTTTTATGCTGCAAATCCCGGATTTTATTAAATTGGGTAACCAGATCGTCGCGGCGGCTGCCTGCGAAATCGCCTGACCCACGTGCACTACAGAATGTACATCCACCGGCCGCGATAGAACCGTCCCGATTCGGGCAGGTAAAGCCTGCATCCAGCATAACCTTAAAAACCTTGGTGCCGAATTGTTTGCGCATTTCAGTATTCCATGTATGAAACCGTTTGTCTCCCCAATCGGAAGGAATTGTGAGCGGCTCAGCTTGCTTCATATTATAAGGCTCCTTTTTGTCGAAACAGCTCTGTCGAAGATGGCTTCGATTTTAGAGCTTTTTTCTTATGCAGATATGCACGTTGAAATTTTAACAGTGGATCATCTGCAAGATGATCTTATTTTACCGCAAAATGATGGGGGGTGCGAACTTTTTCCTTAACAATACCCTCCTAATCACCACAAGGATATTTGTGTCTTTAACCGACCATGCTATTAGTGCACCAATAATCCAATCTGCTTCGAAGGGAGAATACAACAATGCACAAGTTTCGTAAAGTTGTTTTATCTTTGGCAATGGTCGCGTCTTTAGGTTTCGCTGCACAAGCTCATGCTGAAATGGGGAATACGGGGACTACCGGATTAACAACAGGAACCTCAACCACTCCTGCAGGAGCGTACGGCTCAACTAATACTCCTACCGGTACTATAGCAGTGCCAGGGACTACGGATACGACTAATACGACGACTGGAACAACGGACACGACTGGAACAGGAACGTATGGCAGCGGCTATGGATCGACTAACACGACAACGGGAACCGGAACCGGAACCGGAACCGGAACCGGAACCGGAACTTACGGTAGCGGCTATGGATCGACTAACACTTTGACAGGAACTGGAACTGGAACTTATGGCACAGGTACTGGCTATGGTACAACGACCAACACGACAGGGACCGATGGTATCAGAGGTCATCATTTGCTGGATCGGATGAACACCTATGGAACTTACAATACTACTGGCAAGGGCACAAGCACTGGATATGGCGGGAATTACGGTACTTATAGCTACCGCGCTAATGCGGACACTACTACAAAAGGAACAAACTGGGGTTGGCTTGGTTTGCTCGGTTTGTTAGGCTTAGCCGGTATGCGCAGCAAAGGCCGAGATCGTGATGATTCCTTCAACAAATAAATGCTGTAAATTGAGGTGAACATCATGAATATAGCTAGCATTCCCCGTTCGGACGAAAAGCTGACGATAGAGCTAACGGTTAAAGAAGCAATGGCTCTTGGCAGTGGCGTTAACTTCTGGGGGGATCCACTCTTAGCGGCTCAGGCCCGTAAAAAGGTCAGAGCTTCATTGGAGCAGCTTCTCATTCCAGGAAATCATCGGCTATATTATGAGGCAATTGACTTATAAAATCATCTAATTTTCAGGTATCAGTGAAGCTGTAGGATTAAGGTGAAGGCGTGGAGACGTAGAAAGCTTGCGTTACCCGCCTTTTCTTTAATCGCAATTAAGGGTATAATTTTTTCTGACCATTATAAGTAGAAGTTACAAGTACCGATTTGGAGGAAAATTATGCGTTTACGCGGCAGAAAAGGTATCAGAGAAGCGCTGGAAGCTCAATCAGACCTTATTGAGTTAAATCCGGCTGCATATAAAGGAAAGTGGAGTGCCGTATTTGGCAACGATCGGCCTATCCATGTAGAGCTGGGTATGGGAAAAGGACGATTTATTAGCCAACTGAGCTCGCTCAATCCTGAAATTAACTACATAGGCGTAGATATGTATGACGAGCTTCTTCGCCGAGCCGGAGAGAAGGCCGTATTATCACGTGAAGAAAACGGCGGCACCTTGGCAAACCTGAGGCTTGCTTTGTTTAACATTGAAAAAATCGAGGATATATTCGATACGGATGAGCTTGAACGTATTTACTTGAATTTTAGCGATCCTTGGCCGAAAAAACGGCATGCGCGGCGCAGGCTGACACATTCCGGCTTTGTTCGCAAGTATATGGATGTATTAAACGAAAATGGCGAAATTCATTTCAAAACCGATTCACGCTCATTATTTGAATTTTCCTTAAATTCTTTTTCCGATATGGGCCTTCGCATGCGTAATATTTCATTGGATTTGCATGCGGATGGACCAAGAACTGACTTGGTCATGACTGAATACGAAACAAAGTTTTTCGGGCAGGGAATGAATATTCACCGTCTGGAAGTCGTTATAGGGTCGAATGCTCTTAAGAGTCATTTGAGCAGGCTGGAACTCAACGAGAGAGAAGAAGAAAGCAATAAGGATATATCGAGTCAGGACGACCTGTGAGCCCAGTGAAACGGCGGCAGGATGGTTCTGCTCGATACGTAGTAAAAGAAAAGCATGCGATCCTCTAGAGAGGACGCATGCTATTTTTTAGTTATTGGTTTAAAATCTCCATTATAGCCTGCGAACAGTCCATAGGATTGTATGGATTCGTGTGCTGGGACAAAGACAATAGGGCGCGGCGCTTGAGAACTTCTGGATAACCATCCACAAGCAGCTTGAGCCAGTGATCGATAGTTGCGTCGGATTTAATATGCTCCCCAAACCCATGCTGGGTAAAATACTGCAGATTCTCCTCTTCCTGACCGGGTATCGGATTATAGAAGAGCATGGGAATCCCTTTGGCTAACCCTTCCGTGCAGGTCATTCCTCCGGGTTTGGTTATCAACAAATCAGAAACGTCCATCCATTTGTCAATTTCATTGGTAAAGCCCATGAGCCGAATGTTCTCATGCTGGAATCGTTTGTCCTCGGATAAGGCTGCTAATGCTTTGTCATTGCTGCCAAGGCAAATGATAAGCTGTATTTTTTCACGCCAATCTGTAAAATAGTGCAGCATTTCCCCGTTATTCATCAACCCCCAGCCTCCGCCCATCACTAAAACGGTTGGCATGGCTTTAAGTCCATATTGGGCGCGAAGCTCGTCACGGTTATGCTGACCCCAGAAATTAGGGTGAACCGGTATGCCGGTCACTTCAATGGCATCGGAATTAATTCCGCGGCCTAGCAGCTTATCCCTCACATCGGAGGTGGAGACCAGATATTTGTTTACCTCTGAGCTTAGCCAGGTTCCATGAGCATCATAATCGGTTATAACGGTGCACAAGGGGACGTTGAGTCCAGCACGTTTTAACCGGGAGATGACGGCATTTGGAAATGGATGCGTACAAACAATAGTGTCGGGGCGCAATTGATTGATGATCTCTGCTGTTTGAGCATAGAAAATACGATGCAAAGCCAGCTGAGTAAACCGATTCAAAGACTTCTTGTACTGGGAACGGTACATATATCCGTACAGCTTAGGCTGAGTTGTCACGGTTTTACGATAAGCTGTAAAGATCCATGGAGCCAACGTCGGATGGAGAAAGGAGCCGAGCTCCAGCACCCTGGTCTGGATGCCAGGCGAGAGCATGCGAAGACCGACGGAGAGTGCATGAGCGGCTTGCGTATGCCCGGCCCCAAAGCCTTCGGATAATAACAACACCCTTTTTTTACGCATTAGCGTTTCACCATACCTTGTGACAATGGATTTACACAATTTTAACATTAAACATTTTATAGGCAAAATGCAACTTATCCGAAAAATGCGACAATTGACAACGCTGAAATGGTCCCGATGAAGGCTCCAGCCAAGCAATCGGAAGGATAGTGCAGACCTAAATAAATTCTCGATATGGCGACAAGGGTGGCTAGCGGCAAGAGAATGGCTCCGATCCACAAGTTAGCACATACAAGTGGCAGCACAATGGAGAAGATAGCGGTTGTATGTCCGGAAGGGAAGGAATGATCTTTCAATGGTTTTTTATAAGTATTAGTATCGGGAACAACAAGATAAGGGCGAAGCCGCGGATATTTTTTTTTAATAATTGCGACTGGGATGTGACTCAATGCTAAAGCTAGACAGCTATAAATACCCGCTGTTTTCCAGTTTCCTTGCCCAAATAAGGCTAAGCAGAGCGCAGTAGTAATTGCAATGGCCGCACCGCCAAGATGTGTAATCGTTGTAAAAAACAGATCCAAAGAGGTGTGCTGAATCCGTTGGTTTACCCAACAAAACATACGGTTTTCTCGCTGCTGCAGCCAAGTTACAACACGGCTCATCAAGTTCACCTCCTCAAACTTTCACTGGGATAAGCTGTGCCTACCCGTCATATATTTATTATAACCTTCTATTGTTAGTGGAGTATTAAATCTGCAATAAATCCAACTTTAACATTGCTCAATCTCTTCCTTTGCTTCATTCAATAAAATAGGCTTCAAAAACTCGCATTTCAAGCAGATTTAATCTTGGTTTGATGTTCTGCTAACATTCCGATGCTAGGATGAAAGTGATAATGAATTTGAACCGGAGAACACAGATTTCCGGGACTTCACTCGTCCTTCCATTCGCGCTCCTATGTACAGATTTGTATTATGAGGAGGGAATAGCCATGCGGGTAGCATTGTTTACAGATACGTATTTGCCAGATGTCAATGGGGTTGCCAAAACGTTGGGGCGATGGGTTCAATTCCTGCAGTCACGAAATGTGGAATGCAAAGTGTTCGCACCGCTGAGCAGCTCGGCTGATGATTTGGGTATGAGTATAGTGGAACGATTTTATAGTATTCCCTTTTTGCTCTATCCGGAATGCCGGATGGCGATTCCTAACCCAATTCAACTTAACAAGTCGTTAAAAGCTTTCGCACCTAACCTGATTCATGTGGCCACTCCGTTCAATCTAGGGATAACTGGACTGCATTATGCCAAAAAGCATCACGTGCCTATTGTTGCATCGTATCATACACATTTTGACCAATATTTATCTTATTATAAGCTGCAATGGATGGAGCCGATGCTTTGGAAATATATGCTCTGGTTTCATCAGGAGTGCCAAAAAATATATGTTCCTTCACAATCAACTCTGCTTCATCTGCAGGATAAAGGCTTAAAGCGGATGGAAATTTGGTCCCGCGGCGTTGAGGAGAGCCTTTTCCGCCCGATTGTGAACCGTCCTCATGTGTGGAGGCAGTATGGGATTAATCCTGACCGGTTTATCATCCTTTATGTGGGCAGATTAGCTCCTGAAAAAAGCGTGGACGTGCTCTTGCAGACGTTCCTCGCTCTTTCCGACACGATTCGTGCCAATTCCCATCTTGTGATCACAGGAGACGGACCGCTGTACCAGCCATTGCTTGAAAATTATGGTGGGGCGTCTAACATCACCTTTACAGGCTTTCAGCAGGGGAGGGAATTAAGTCGTCTATATGCAGCTGCCGACGTGTTTTTGTTTCCATCGGCTTCCGAGACTTTCGGTAATGTTATTCTTGAAGCTATGGCCTCTGGAACTGCGGTGATTGGAGCGGCGGCAGGCGGGGTAAAAGATCTTATCCATCATAATCAAAATGGACTTTTATGCAAGCCTGGAAACATCGCAGAATTTGTGAATACAGTGGAATTGTTGTATCATAATGAAGGGCGGCGGTTGGAAATTGCCGAAGCAGGACGCACCTATAGCATGCAACAATCATGGGAGCAGATTTTTTCACGGTTGTACGATAGCTATCTCCATGTCCTAAGTGAATCAGCCGGTCTTGCAAGAGAACATGAGGCGGCAATGAAGTAAACTAATGACTCTAAAAAGTATGAAATACGGTGATAATAAGACGTAATAAGCTGGATGACAAAGAGTCGTGCGCCATATGTCCATAATTCTCGTTATAATTCAGGGATCTGGCGTAATGGAGCTCCTTGGGGCTTTTGACAAAACGTCTTAAAGAGAGGAAAATCATATTCGGTTACCCACTCAAATCCAGACAAAGCCATCGAAGTTCATAGATATAGCTATAGAGAGAGAACAGAGACTTTGGGGTACATAAAAAAAGGGGGATTCTTTTAATGCTGGATTATTTTTTGTTAGGCGTTCAGGTTATTTTAGCTATGATCGGAGCCTATCAGCTGTTCTTGACGTTCTTTGGTTGGTACCGTCGAGAGCCAAAAGCAACTCATGCGCCGCAGAAGTCGTTTGCAATCCTGGTTGCAGCTCATAATGAAGAGCAGGTGGTTGGAGCGCTTCTGGACAACTTAAAAAAACTTGATTATCCGAAAGAATTATATGATGTATTCGTTATTTGCGATAACTGTACGGACAGCACGGCCCAAATCTCCAGAAGCAAGGGAGTATATGCTTGTGAGCGCAGCAATCCGAAGCTAAGAGGCAAAGGTTATGCGATCGAATGGATGCTTAAGGAACTGTGGAAAATGCCTCGCAGCTACGATGCGATTGTAATGTTGGATGCTGATAATCTGGTGAATCCGGACTACCTGAGTCTGATGAACAATGATCTTATCAATGGCTCGCGTGTAATTCAAGCCTATTTGGATACTAAGAATCCGCATGATTCCTGGATTACTGCAGCGTATGCAATCACTTATTGGTATTGCAACCGCTTGTGGCAGCTGCCGCGCCAAAACCTTGGCTTGGCTAATTTCTTGGGCGGAACCGGCATGTGCTTCGAAACCAACCTGATTAAAGAAATTGGTTGGGGCGCGACAAGCTTGGTAGAGGATCTGGAATTTACAATGCGCTGCGTTCAGCGTGGAGTGAACCCAACTTTTAACTACGACGCTAAAGTTTTTGATGAGAAGCCACTGACCTTTAAAGCATCTGCGAGACAACGTCTAAGATGGATGCAGGGTCATTTTGATGTAGCGCGGCGCTATTTCTTTCCTTTGTTTTGGAAGGGGCTTAAAGAGGGCAGCTGGGCTAAGCTGGACACAGCTATTTATGCATTGAACGTGTATAACGTTCTGATCGGCTCTGTAGTCACTCTTATATTATGGGTCAATTTGCTAATGCCGGGAATCTATTCGCTGAAATCACTGTATGATTATGCACCAAGCCTGTTCATGATTATCGGTGCCCTCAGTTTTATCCAATTCCCGTTAGCGCTCATTATTGAGAAAGCGACTTGGAAAACGTATGCGTACCTGATCACCTTCCCTGTGTTTATGCTTTCTTGGTGGCCGATCACTGTTTACGCCTTTTTCACTCAGAACAACAAGCAATGGAGCCATACGGAGCATACGCGTGTTATTCGCTTGGAAGAGATGCAAAGCAAGCAGGTTAGCTAGGATGTCCCCACCCAAACCCTCCCCGCCGGGAGGGCTCCAAAGGGCTCTGCCCTCTGGACACCCGTGGTGCGCCTGAGTGACGTTATGTGGAGGATCGCTTTTCGTCCCTTCGGGACACGCTTCATGTTAGTGCTCCTGCCAGTAGGAACGCTTTCGTCCTTGCGGACACGCTTTAAGTTTGATCTTGTTTCCGCAACACCTGCAGGACCTCGGTACACAGGGCTTCCCGAAACGTCGGGAGGGACGGTGTGTCAAACCGCATAAAATCTTACCGAAGTTTCGAAACTTACACGTTGACTTAATTGCTGCGGTTATGTTATGATGTTTTGGTGTTAAAAAAGAAGAAGCGCCCGCTTCTCACCTGACCGACTTGGTTGGCTGGTAATTAAAGCTAAAGTGAAGTTTTTATAATGATAATCACTTGAACCTTTTAAGACGTGGGCCATTGCGCCCTCGTCTTTTTTAATTTTACAATCTCTGGAGGTGGAAGGTTATTAGTACAGAGCATTTAATTAACGATGAGATTCGTGTGAAGGAAGTACGTCTGATCGGTGCAGACGGCGATCAACTCGGCATCAAGCCGATTCGCGAAGCGCTTCAAATCGCGATTGACGCCAACCTGGACTTGGTCAACGTTGCTCCGACGGCTAAGCCGCCGGTTTGCCGGATTATGGATTACGGGAAATACCGTTATGAAATGCAAAAGAAAGAAAAGGAAGCCCGTAAGAACCAAAAAATCGTTGAGCTTAAAGAAGTTCGTCTGAGCGCTACAATCGATGAGCATGACTTCCAAACGAAGCAGCGCAACGTTGTTAAATTTCTAGGCGAAGGCGACAAAGTAAAACTGAGCGTGCGTTTCCGCGGTCGTGAGATCGCGCATGCGAGCATCGGTCAAAAAGTGCTTGAGCGTATGGCGACTGAAGTGGAGGAGCTGTGTGTAGTTGAACGCAGACCCAAACTGGAAGGCCGCAGTATGATCATGATTTTATCGCCGAAGCAGCAAGCATAATTATTAGGGAGGACTAAAAACATCATGCCAAAAATGAAAACACACAGCAGCTTAAAAGGCCGCTTCAAGATCACAGGTACAGGCAAAGTAATGAGATACAAAGCCTACAAGAACCACTTGTTGTCCGGTAAATCCGCTCGTCAAAAGCGTGTATTGGGTACAAACCCTACTATGGCTCCAGGCGATGTAAAACGCTTGAAACAGCAATTGGGTAACATCAAAGGTTAATTCGTATTTTATTCTACTTAAATTCTGGAGGTAATCAATCATGGCAAGAGTAAAAGGCGGGTTCGTCACTCGTCGTCGTCATAAAAAGATTTTGAAGCTGGCTAAAGGTTATTTTGGTTCCAAGCATCGTTTATTTAGAACGGCTAAGCAACAAGTAATGAAATCCTTACTGTATGCATACCGTGACCGTCGTCAAAAGAAACGTGATTTCCGCAAATTGTGGATTACACGTATCAATGCTGCGGCTCGCATCAACGGCTTGTCCTACAGCAAGTTCATGCATGGCTTGAAGCTGTCCGGTATCGAAGTAAACCGCAAAATGTTGGCTGACCTTGCTGTCAACGACCTAAGCGCATTTAACGATCTGGCTACTGCTGCTAAGCAAAAAGTGAACGCGTAACAAATACAAATACAACCCTGTTTCTTTGGATGAATAATCCGGGAGATAGGGTTTTTTAGTTTGCTCAACTCTCGCGGCAGCTGTTTAGATTTTGTTCAGATAGCAAGCTGTATGATGAAATGAGTCGGAATATGGGTAATTAATATAACAAATTTCTAACAATTCACCTTTAATTGACCACAACTTAATGAATATCTAATATTTACTTAATTTTTTTATAAATCAAATATGGTATCATGAAATTAATAAAAACGAATGGGTCTTAGGTCTTATTGTTTTAGTTATGGGTCTTTTGGCTTATATCTGAATTGTATGTGATCTAATGCCTTATAAGGCGCTAGGCTACGACCTTGGTCTAGTGAGCAGCTGTTAAAATTTGAGTATCCAGTCACAAGTACAGGGGTTATTGTGGGTAACCGTTAGTTCTTCCAGTTGCTGAAGGAGTGGTTGATTTCATAGAGATCGTGATGGCTGATAACCAATCCAAATGGGGAGTGAATAATGTGAAAGAAAAAGCGCTGATCGGTTATAACCATCGTAAGGCAGAACGTTATTTTGCCTCATTGGAAGCAGAAGAGGCGACTCTGAACCAGCAGCGTGAAATTAATAAACAATCGTATAAGCTGAAGGAAGCGGAGCTGCTATACGAAATCAATAATATTAAGCAGAAGATAGTTGAGTTGAATCAACTGGAAACGAGCTTGAAACAATGGATACAAAGAAACGAGAATTAGAACCATCTTTCGGTTTCGCTTGGCTAGGGCTCCGCAGAAGTTTGACCGACAAGCATGCCAAAGGATTGGAAGAGCGGGTTCGTTTTAAGCGGGAATTAGAGGAAGTTGAACGTCAGGATCAAGAGAAGCGATTGCAGGAACTCGCTAAACAGCTGGAATATTTGAAACGAGAATACCAAAGTAAAGAAGACTATGTTGAGGAATTAATAGCACAAAAGCTCAAACTGCTTGATAAAGAGGGCTTTAAGCCTGATATGAACAGCGGTCCCAGAAAGCCGAAAATGAGGATGGGCGACCTGATGGTAGCCGAAGGTCTTGTTACTCAGGCTCAGCTGGAAGAGGCCATGGAACATCAAAAGAAATTCGGTGGCCGACTTGGTGATATCGTATCGGAAATGGGCTTTGTTGATAAACGGAGAGTATCAGACCTGCTAGATGGCAAGACCCAAAAGGGAAGACTTGGCGACATGCTTGTCAATACCGGTGCTATCAAACAGGAGGAATTAAATCAAGCTCTGGAGTTTCAACGTAAAAGTGGTGGTATGCTCGGTGATATTCTTATGGCGATGCGGTTTATTGAACCGGAGAAGCTGTACCGCCATATCGCTACGCAGAATAATCTTGGCCGGATAGGCTCGGAGTTTGATTTTCATGACCTTAACAAGCTGCCTGAATATTTGGCCAGACAATATGACGCAGTTGTTATTAGTCAGGATTTAAATCGTTATTTGGTGGCAGTGGGAGGTCCATTGTCAGATGAAGCGCAGAGAGCTATTGAAGCTCTGCTGGAGCTGCCGATTGAGCAGGTGCTTGCTACACGTGAAGAGATGGAGTACTTCTGGAAGCAGATCTACGAGTCTGAGCTTATGGTTGAAAGCACACAAAAGCTGGTTAATGAGCAGCCGGAAAATTCGGCTCATGTAACCTTTACGACCGCACAATTGGTCACTGCTGCTGGAGCTGCACTGCTGCTGGTGGTGTGCTTTGCATTGGACTGGTTTCGTACGCTAATTGCAGTTAATGTCCTTGTCCAAGTTTTTTATTTTTCTATGACCCTGTTTAAATTTTTGATCGTCATGTATGGCACGCGTGATTACGCTCAAATCCGCTTTACCAAAGAACAGGTGGACGCTGTCGATGAGAGAACTCTACCTATTTATACAATTCTGGTTCCGATGTATAAGGAAAGTAAGGTTATTCCGTATTTGCTGGGTAACATCGAGCGGCTGGATTATCCAAAAGCGAAACTGGATGTCAGGCTATTAATTGAAGAGGATGATGTGGAGGCGCAGGAGCTGCTTATGAGCATGAATCTTCCTGCCTACTACACTACGATTGTAGTGCCTCACAGTCTTCCTAAAACAAAGCCTAAAGCTTGTAATTACGGCTTGATTCGTGCGCGCGGCGAATACGTAGTTATATACGATGCTGAAGATAGGCCGGATTCGGATCAACTGAAGAAGGTGCATGCTGCATTTGTAAACGGCCCTGCTAATTTGGCTTGTATCCAGGGTAAATTGAATTATTTTAATAGCGATCAAAACTTGCTTACGCGCTGGTTCACTCATGAATACAGCATGTGGTTCGAGCTGCTGTTACCGGGTGTTATGCAGCTTAATATTCCGATCCCTCTTGGAGGGACGTCCAATCATTTTAAAATGGCAGTGCTCAAGGAAATTAACGCATGGGATCCTTACAATGTAACCGAAGACGCCGATCTTGGAATACGCTTATACAAATCAGGGTATACAACGGCGATTGTCGATTCGCGGACTTGGGAGGAAGCTAACAGTCGAGTAGGTAACTGGATACGACAGAGGTCTCGCTGGATAAAAGGATATATGCAGACCTGGCTGGTTCACATGCGGAACCCGTTCAAGCTTTACAAGGAGCTAGGCTTAAAAGGATTTATGGGATTTCAGGTAATGGTGCTTGCTACACCATTGTTGCCTCTTTTGAACCCTTTTTACTGGTTAATGATTATCCTCTGGTATGGGTGGCAGCTTGAATGGATCCCGCAAATTTTTCCGGGGGCTATTTACTACTTTGCATCGGTTGAGTTTCTAGTCGGTAACTTCCTGTTTGTATTCAGTAATGTCGTAGGAGTATATTGGGTTATTTATGAATTGGAAAAACGAAAAGAGCATGTGTTTTCGTATGGCTTGGTCAAATATGCACTATTAACGCCTTTTTATTGGGTATTGATGAGTATAGCTGCGGTTAAAGCGGCATGGCAATTGATCACCAAACCGTTCTACTGGGAGAAGACCACTCACGGCCTTTCAAAGCACGAGCCTGTTTCAGATTCGGCCAATCCTTAATATCTCAATTCGCAAAAGGTTTCGATTTGTCAGTTTATTTTAGGGGGTGCAATTGTGAGTAGAGAAATACCTGAAATATCCGTGGTAATCCCGGTTTATAATGAAGAGGTCCATATTATACAATCGCTTCTATCAATTGAAAAGAAACTGAAAAGCATTACTTCCTCATACGAATTTATTATTGTTGACGATGGCTCTCGTGATACTACATGGGATCAACTAACGAATCACGGAACAAGTATATCTCACTTGACGGCACTGCGCTTAAGCCGGAATTTCGGTAAAGAGTTAGCACTTTGTGCCGGTTTGGAGCATGCTTGTGGCCGAGCGGTTATTATTATGGATTCTGATTTACAGCACCCCCCTTCATTGTTAGAGAGTATGGTCCGCTTGTGGAGAGAAGAAGGTAAAGAGATTGTAGAATGTGTAAAAACAGACAGAGGAAACGAATCATTAGATAAAACATTCTATTCAACCATTTTCTATAGCATTCTAAATCATTTATCTGGTTTTGATTTGAAAGGCGCTTCTGATTTTAAACTGTTGGATCAAAAGGTTGTTCAGGCTTGGCGAGGGATGCCGGAGCGGAATACTTTTTTTCGTGGGATGACTGCATGGCTTGGATACAATCGGGCTCAAATCCCGTTTGAAGTTGCTGACCGTGTAGGAGGAAAGAGTCAATGGCATTTTTTAAGTCTGCTTAAACTTGCAGTTAATGCAGTAGTAGCCTTTTCATCTATTCCACTTCGATTTGTCAGCATGTTTGGACTCTTATTTTTAATAGGAGCAATAGTTCTTGGAGTTCAGACCATTTATCAAAAGTTCATTGGAGATGCAGTAACGGGTTTTACTACGGTCATTTTGTTGCTGTTGTTTATTGGGAGTGTTATTATGATTTCACTGGGCATCATAGGAGAATATATCGCCTCAATCTATAAAGAAGTAAAGGGGCGTCCACGTTATTTAGTCAGTCAAAAAATAGACAGTGAGCTTATGGAATCATCTAATAACAATGCTTACGCAATACGTGAGAGTGCTGGAGAAATGAAATACGGGGTAAGTTAATTATTATGAGAATTCTCATGTTGAAATATGGCGCAGTAGGTTTATTGGGGACTGTACTTCATTTTGCAGTACTGTACGTCTTGGTAGAAGCATTTCATGTATATCCGATAATTGCTTCTGCATTGGGATTTATTGTAGTTCTTATAGTTTCCTACTTTCTGAACAAAATGTGGACATTCCGAACGTCGCCGTCTGGCTGGAGGCCGCTTATCAAGTACACGGTTGTTTCGGTTACAGGGCTGTTGGCAAATACAAGCATTATATATATATCTGTTGATGTTCTTCATTGGCACTATTTAATCGGGCAATGCCTGGTGGTTGTAGTTGTGCCGATTTTAAATTTTGTTTTTAATTACTACTGGACTTTTCAACAAAAATCTGAGACTCACAGCTCATAAAATAAGAGGTAATATAATAAGAGCTTAACACTGGTTACGAAAAGTAGCCGATGTTAAGCTTTTATTTATTATGAAATTGATCCATTAGTAGGTGAAATAGAAGGATTCGAATATTTAATTGTTTATTTATTTACCTTGTATAGTCGCCATTCATAATTTTGACCTTTATCTTGAAAAGATTTGTATAGAGTGGTCCAGCTGCTTCCGGAATCAAATAATTTCGGATACTCCGAATTTATGGTGCTGTATACAGGTAATCGAGGAATAAGGATGTAATCTACACCTGTTCCAATAGGATCTTTGACAGAAGACCGGAATTGTTCATCGCTTGTGATGATAAATTTCTTGGGTTGCTTGCTGTTTACCAAAATCATATAGGCTGCTGCTGAATCAGTCAATATAGTTGCATCAGGTAAATTCTCGTCCAGCCAAACGGCAATGGACCGATCCAGCTTCGTTCTTTGATAGTAAATTCCTTTTTCTATGGACAGGAAGCTGTTCTCGTCAGGTGCAATCTTTGGATTGGTTAAAGCATAGGTCAGAACTCCAATGGTTACCAGCAAGCTTAGCAAGATCAGGCTGTAGTTGATAAAGCCCTTTTTCACTTTACTTAGTTCATAAGGAATCCAGGCTATCGTAATAGGAAGCACATACATAAAGTATCGAAACCAGGCAAAGGTAGAGCTTTTCATCAATAGTAGAAATTGTAATCCAGGAACTGACGCGATAATTAGAAGAAGCACCAAGAGGTCCCACTTGAATAATCTTCTGTTGAACAGTCTTATCAGTAGGATTCCCACAAGAGGTCCAGAAAACCAAATTGTCTTTTTTACACAAAGCCACAAAGCTTGCAGAGGACTATTGAATATCGCCTGGAAATCAGTGTCCCGTTTTAGTTCTTCTGATTGGGCTGAATTCGAATACTCGGAGCTTAAGAAATAAAAGGGGTCATGCATAATGGTGTAGTTGAAAAATACCCACAGTAAACCGGAAAAAACGGCTGGAGCTAAAAGTACAATCCATGCAGCTTCTATGTGGTGAAATTTTTTGCGGATGGAATTATTGCCTGCATCGGTTTGCTTATCAAAAATAGAAATAATAACAATAACGACTGCAAATGCAAGAGCTACCCCTACTGGAACAGCTTCATAACGAGTCCAGAATGCGAGAGCAATACCAACCCCGCTTTTCAATAAATGAGCTGTGTGTTTGTTCGTCATCCAATTGGTGAAATTTATGACGCAATACATTAGAAAAAATACATAAGGAGCATCGCTTAATCCATTCGCACCGAACAGAAAAATAAAAGGATTCAAGGAATATAATAAAGAAATGGACAAGCCTAGCCATTTGGGGAGACCGAATTTTCTGCAAGTGTTGTATATAAGCATCGATATTAATCCGGCAAAGATACTGCTTACGATTATGGCAGCTATTCCATGTGAAGCCAGTTCCGGGAAAAGTGGATAAAACAAGAGTAATATTAATTCTAAAAAGCTGGGGAGAGGATTCCAAACAAAGCCTATTGCTGCCAGATGGGGATCGCGGCTATATAATACGTAGAAGGCATTAGCAACACGACTCAAAGAATCTGAATGCATATACCCGATAATGTAGCTAATATAGAAGCCAACCGCAAATTCTATTGCAAATATCCCGGCAAATATGCTCAAGGGTAAGTATTTTTCTTTGTTCATTGATCTATGCTCCTCTAATTACGCTATCCTCAAGTATGTGTTCTTTTAGTATACATAATATAATAGGGTGAAAACCGGATCTGAATCAACTTTTGTTACTTCTTAATTATTTTCCATTATACTTGACTCTTTACCTAATTCGTCTTATAATATTGAAAAAGCACACAGACTCTATCGGCAATGATGAGGACGAAGTTATAAGGGCACTTATGTTCAGAGAGCAGAGGATTTGCTGAAACCTATGCCATTAATCCCTTATGTACGAGCTCACCTCGGAGCTGTTTTCCTGAAAAGTATGTCTCATTGACATAGCTATTAGGGAAAATCGGAATAGCACACGTTACCGTGCTGAAGGTATAACAGCTTGTGTTAAGCTGCGTACCTGCTAAGGTTATTTGCTGTGAGGCATTTAACAAACTCTGGGTGGTACCACGGAAGATTAGAACCCCTTTCGTCCCTTCAGACGCTATTTTTGGCGTTTTGGGATGAGAGGGGTTTTTCGCGTTTTGAGTTTACGGGAGGAGGACAAAATCATGATCGTTCAAACCACACAAAAGTCGAAAGAAGAGCTGCGCAAGGAACTGCTTCAACCGGATGTTGTTACGGGGTCGGAAATGCTGCTTCGCAGCTTGTTGTTGGAGGACGTGGATTGCGTCTTTGGATATCCAGGTGGAGCCGTTTTATATATTTACGATGCCATGCATGGCAATCCGAATTTCAATCACTTGCTGACCCGCCACGAGCAGGGAGCTATCCACGCAGCAGACGGTTATGCACGCTCTACAGGTAAGGTAGGCGTATGTATCGCAACGTCGGGTCCTGGCGCTACAAATCTTGTTACTGGTATTGCAACAGCCTACATGGACTCGGTGCCGCTTGTCGTCATCACAGGTAATGTAGCAACAAGTGTGATTGGAACAGACGCCTTCCAAGAAGCGGATATTACCGGGATTACGATGCCAATTACGAAACACAGCTACTTGGTACGTGATGTTAAGGATTTACCGCGTGTTATTAAAGAAGCCTTCCATATTGCTTCCACAGGTCGCAGAGGACCGGTTCTTATCGATATTCCGAAGGATGTATCCAATGCGCAGGCGCCTTACTATTATCCGGAGAAGGTAGAAATCCGCGGCTACAAACCGACGGTTCAACCGAATAAGCTTCAAGTGGACCGCATGATCGAGGCTATTGCCGAGGCGGAGCGTCCAGTCATTCTTGCCGGTGGCGGCGTTGTGTACGCAGATGCTTCCAAAGAGCTGCTGGAGTTCGTAGATAAAACGCGTATTCCTGTAACAACTACCCTGTTGGGTCTGGGAGGCTTCCCGAGCGCTCATGAGCTATGGCTGGGAATGCCGGGGATGCACGGAACGTATACGGCGAATCACGCGCTGCAGGATTGCGATCTGTTGATTGCTATCGGGGCACGGTTTGATGACCGTGTGACGATGAAGGTAGACGGCTTTGCACCGAGAGCGAAGAAGATCGTTCATATCGATGTAGATCCTGCCGAAATCGGTAAAATCGTAGAAGCAACCATTCCGGTTGTAGGCGATGTAAAAGCTGTGCTTCAATTGGCATTGCCAAAAGTGAAGCCTTCCCAATCGGAAGCGTGGATTAAGGAAGTTACTGAGAACAAGCGCAACCGTCCGCTGCGGTATAAAGATTCCGATACGGAGTTGAAGCCACAGTATGTAATTGAGATGATTCACGAAACAACCAAGGGCGATGCAATTGTAACGACAGATGTTGGGCAGCATCAGATGTGGGCTGCACAATACTACAAGTTCAATCATCCTCGTTCATGGATTACATCCGGCGGCTTGGGAACAATGGGCTTCGGCTTCCCTTCAGCCATCGGTGCTCAAGTAGCGCATCCTGACAGATTGGTTGTTTCCATTAATGGTGACGGCGGCATGCAGATGTGTTCTCAAGAGTTGGCGATCTGTGCTATCAACAAAATTCCGGTAAAAATTGTTGTTATCAACAATCAGGTGCTGGGAATGGTTCGCCAGTGGCAGGAGATCATTTATGACAATCGCTACAGTCACATCGACCTGGCCGGCAGTCCGGACTTCGTTAAGCTGGCTGAAGCCTACGGCGTTAAGGGCTTGAGAGCAACGAATAAAGAAGAAGCCCGCCGTGTTTGGCAGGAAGCGCTGGACACCCCAGGTCCGGTACTCGTCGAATTTTTCGTCCGCAAAGGCGAAAATGTGTATCCGATGGTTACACAAGGCTCGACGATAGATCAAATGATAATGGGGGATTCGGAATGAGCCACAGACATACCATTTCCGTATTAGTAAACAATCAGCCTGGCGTGCTTCAGCGGGTTTCCGGTTTATTCGGCCGCAGAGGCTTCAACATTGAGAGCATTACCGTAGGGGAGTCCGAGGAATCGGGCTTGTCCCGTATGGTAATCGTAACTACAGGCGATGATAAAACTTTGGAGCAGGTTTCCAAGCAGCTGTACAAATTGATTGATGTCATTAAGGTTATAGACTTGAGCTCTAACCCAATGGTAGCACGCGAGCTGGCGTTGATTAAGGTCAATGCGGAGCCAAGCTCCCGCCCTGAAGTGCTCGGTGTAGTTGAAACTTTCCGCGCGGCTGTGGTTGATATTGGCCCCAGTTCATTAATTGTACAGGTAGTGGGAGATTCACTGAAAATCGATGCAATGATCGAATTATTAAAGCCATACGGTATCCGTGAGATTTCTAGAACAGGCGTTACGGCGATGATCCGCGGATCAGTTAAATAAAAAAGTACACATAAGGTTTTCTAGAAAGCAGATTTAGAGTAAAATGTACCTTGGAGTGGGGGGTACAGCGGATAACTTCGTGCAGGAGTCAAATGCGAAAAATGTCGGTCTGCTGCGGACTGCAAAGTTGAACGGCAGTTAGCAGTTATGCAGAGCAGCACATCCGTAGCTTTACCGATGAGGGTTGTCCGTTATATCGCCCACTCACAGGGTTTTTAAATTAAAGGAGGAACTATTATCCATGGCAGTTACAACTTATTATGAAAAAGATGCAGATCTTAACGTATTACAAGGTAAAACAATCGCTATTATCGGTTACGGAAGCCAAGGCCACGCTCAAGCACAAAATCTTCGCGATAGCGGCTTGAAAGTAATCGTCGGTCTTCGTCAAGGTAAATCCTTTGAGCAAGCTAAAAACGACGGATTTGACGTATACTCCGTAGCAGAAGCAACTAAAATTGCTGACATCGTACAGCTTTTGATGCCTGACGAAACACAAGCAAGCGTATATAAAAATGAAATCGAGCCGAACTTGAAGCATGGCGCAGCAATCATGTTCTCCCACGGCTTTAACGTTCACTTCGGTCAAATTGCTCCGTCCGCGGACAAAGACGTATTCTTGGTAGCACCTAAATCCCCGGGCCACATGGTTCGTCGTGTATATGTAGAAGGCTTCGGCGTTCCTGGACTTATCGCTATCGAGCAAGATGCAAGTGGCAAAGCTAAGGAAATCGGTCTTGCTTATGCTAAAGGTATCGGCTGCACACGCGCGGGAGTTATCGAAACTTCATTCCGCGAAGAAACAGAAACTGACCTGTTCGGTGAGCAAGCCGTTCTTTGCGGTGGTGCTTCTGCATTGGTTAAAGCAGGTTTCGAAACATTGGTTGAAGCAGGTTATGCTCCTGAAATGGCTTACTTCGAATGCTTGCACGAATTGAAGCTGATCGTTGACCTGATGTATGAAGGAGGCTTGGCTACAATGAGACATTCCATTTCAAATACTGCTGAGTACGGTGACTATGTAACTGGTCCTCGCATCATCACTGACGAAGTTAAGAAAGCAATGAAAGACGTGCTTACAGATATCCAACAAGGTAAATTTGCTCGTGACTTTATCTTGGAAAATCAATCCGGCCGTGCATTCCTTACAGCGACTCGTCGCCTGGAATCCGAGCATCCGCTTGAGCAAGTAGGTTCCCAGCTTCGTGAAATGATGCACTGGATCAAGAAATAAGATTTGCTCATTTGTGGTAATATAGTGTTGAATGAGGTCGGCTTGAAG
Source organism: Paenibacillus radicis (ex Xue et al. 2023) (assembly GCF_024722015.1). Lineage (GTDB taxonomy): Bacteria > Bacillota > Bacilli > Paenibacillales > NBRC-103111 > Paenibacillus_S. The sequence goes on from NZ_JANQBD010000010.1 coordinate 137,387, forward strand.
ACAATGGGGAATGCTCTTTTTTCTCACCTTCGAGCCGTACCTTTTTCTGCTTAAAGGCTTATGATGTAATTTTCTTACGAAAACTCTTAGGAGGTGACCCAACCCATGAGAAAAATATACATATTCGACACTACGTTGAGAGACGGGGAGCAATCGCCGGGTGTGAATCTCAACATGCAGGAGAAGGTGGAAATTGCGCTGCAGTTGGAAAAGCTGGGTGTCGATCGTATTGAAGCCGGCTTCCCGGCTGCATCTCCTGGTGACTTGGCAGGTGTAAATGCGGTTGCCCGCGCAGTCAAAAACGCTTCTATAATCGGCTTGGCGCGTTCGCGCGAGCAGGATATTGATGCGGTGCGTGAAGCGCTGAAGGGAGCTCAAGATCCTTCTATTCACGTATTCTTGGCAACGTCCCCTATTCACCGTAAGCATAAGCTGCGGATGGAAAAGGAGCAGGTGCTGGCAACAGCCGAAGCAGCGATTCGTTATGCGAAGAAATATTTCGACAAAGTCGAGTTTTCACCTGAGGATGCCGGCCGTACGGAGCTGGACTTTCTATGTGAAGTAACAGCTATGGCTATTCGTGCTGGTGCGACAGTTGTTAATATTCCGGATACGGTAGGCTACTTGAATCCGAGCGAATTCGGTAACATTTTTAAAACTTTGAAGGAAAATGTAGCAGGTATCGAGAGAATTCAACTAAGCGCACACTGTCATGACGACTTGGGAATGGCTACCGCTAATGCGCTGGCTGCTGTATTGAACGGTGCCGATCAAATAGAGGGTACGATCAACGGAATTGGCGAACGCGCTGGAAATACTTCGCTTGAAGAAGTAGTTATGGCGCTGGAAACGCGTCAAGATTTCTTTCAAGCGAAAACATCGCTTGTGTTGGGCGAGATTGCCCGTACAAGCCGTTTGGTCAGTAAGCTGACAGGAATGGTCGTTCCTGGCAATAAAGCGATTGTAGGGGCCAATGCGTTCGCGCATGAGTCCGGCATTCATCAGGATGGCATGCTTAAGGAGAAGACGACCTACGAAATTATGTCGCCTGAAATGATCGGCTTGAAGGACAGCAAGCTCGTACTGGGCAAGCATTCCGGCCGTCACGCATTCCGTGAGAAGCTGGTTGACATGGGCTACGATATGATTGACGAGCAGCTGAATGCAACCTTCGCCAAGTTTAAAGACTTGGCGGATAAGAAGAAAAATGTAACCGATGAGGACATTCGCGCATTGATCGAGGAGAAATTGATCGAAACGCCGGAAGTGTTCGTGTTGGATACGATGCAGCTGTCTTACGGTAATCAATCGGTACCTACGGCGACTATTCGTGTCAATAAGATTGAGGGCGGTACGGCGGAAGAAGCTGCTGTCGGCAACGGTTCCGTGGACGCCATCTATAAAGCGATCGACAAGGTAACGAACGAAGAGGTCGAGCTGGAGGATTACTCGATCAAATCCGTTACTCAAGGCAAGGACGCGCTTGGCGAAGTGCATGTTGTATTGCGCCAAGGCGATTACTCCGTTCAAGGCCGCGGCGTAAGCACGGATATTTTGGAAGCAAGCGCGAAGGCGTACATTGATGCGATCAATCGTTTGATCGAGAAGCGCAAGTCGCCTGCCCGCAATAGCCGTGATAATGTAACCCTGATCTAAAGCCGGGTTAACTTAGACACCCCGATACCAAGCCTGATTTCAGGCGAAGTACCGGGGTGTTTTTACATTTTTCAATAGATGGATAGATAAGCTTTATACTTTGGCCTCAGCCTTTGACGGAGCCGACCAAAGCCCCTTTGGCAAAATGCTTTTGCAGGAACGGATATACGATAAGGATCGGTAATGTAGATACAACGATAACCGCCATTTTTACACTTTGCTCCGGTGGACGCACATAACCTTCATTGAAGACAGATGTATCTGCGTTAAACCCGCTGGCCAGGATGACAATCTGACGCAATAGTATTTGAATCGGCCATTTTGAAGCGTCATTCAGGTACATGACGGCATTGAAATACGTATTCCAGTAGTTAACGGCATAAAATAAGGATATCGTTGCAATCGCAGGCATAGAAAGTGGGATCACGATTTTGAATAAAATTCCGATATCATTGCAGCCATCGATTTTGGCCGATTCCTCCAAGCCGTCAGGTAAGTTTTGAAAAAAGCTTCTCATAATGATTAAATTAAACGCATTAATTGCCGTCGGAAGTATGAGTGAGAAATAAGAATCAATCAGTCCCATAGCTTTGACGATCAGAAAAGTTGGAATCAATCCTCCCTGAAACAGCATCGTGAATACAACCAGAAAATTTATTAATTTGCGACCGTCCAAATCTCTCCGCGTCAGGCCGTAGGCCATCAAGCAGGTCAAAAACATACTGATGGCCGTACCGACCACGGTTACGCCGATGGATACCCCTAATGCGCTGAAGAGAGCATCCGTTGATAAAATATATTGATAGGCATTCAAGCTGAATTGTGACGGAATCAATATAAAAGGTTTTCTGACCAGTTCCTCGGCAGTTGTAAAGGATCCCATGAGGACGTGCATTAATGGAAGAAAAGTAATTACTGCAACGATAGTCAATAATAATAGATTGCCTGTATCAAATAAACGGCTTGCCCATGTTTTGTCATGAACCATGGCGTGAACCTCCTTATCCGTTTAGTGCGTTATCTGGCTAATAGATGCCGTCTTCACCGAACTTTTTGGCTAATTTATTAGCTAATACAACCAATACTAAGCCAATGAACGATTTGAAAAATCCTACAGCTGTACTGAAGCTGAACTGTCCTTGCTTCAAACCGGCTGTGTATACATACGTGTCCAGTATTTCTGCGACATTGCGGTTCATCGAGTTAAGCAGCAAGTATACATGCTCAAAGCTTAAATCAAGAACATTCCCGATACGCAGAATGAGCAGTACGACGATGACGGTGCGGATCGATGGCAAAGTTACATGCCAAATTTGTCTGAACCGACCGGCTCCATCCATACGGGCCGCTTCATATAGCTGGGGATCGATAGCGGCAATGGCGGCCAAGTATACAATCGTGCCCCATCCGGCTTCTCTCCAAATGACCTGAATAATATAAATCGGATGAAACCAACTATCGCTCAGCAGGAAATTGATTTTGGGAAAACCGTAATAAGCCATCAGTTGGTTGATAATACCATCATCCATTGTAAGCATTACATAAGAGATAGACACAATAATGACCCAGGATAAAAAGTGGGGAATATAAATGATCGTTTGTACAAAGCGTTTAAAGAAGGCATTTCTCACTTCATTCAACATAATCGCAAGCAAGATGGGTATAGGGAAATAAAACAAAATGTTGTAGACAAACAAGATGAGTGTATTTCGAAATATAACCCAAAATTGCGGCTCGCTGAAAAGCTTGTTGAAATGCTTCAAGCCAACCCATTCACTACCGGCAAACCCTTTATAGGGAAGGTAGTCCTGGAACGATATAATCAATCCCCACATAGGAATGTACTTAAAAATAATGAAGTACAGCAGGCCCGGCAAAATCATCATATACATGAAGCGGTTGCGCAGTAATCTCTTCATTAACGGACTGCTGGAACTCACGGCCGTTATGGAGGCGGTAGCAGTATCGTTCATATGTTACTTGCCGCCCTTGAACGCAGCATTGTACTCGTCGATAATCTTGGCGCCGCCTTCGTCTTGCCATTTCTTCACATCTGCCTGGAAGCCGGTTTCATCAATCTTGCCCAACATAAATTTGTAGGTTGCGTCTTTAATAATATCTCCGATTCTTGCGCCTTTTTCGTTGAAGGTAGGCGAGTTAAGGGGCACAGTTGGATCTTGAACCGCAAAGTTTACCGCTTCATCGGATAGCTTAAAGCCTTTTTCCTCCACAGGGATATTGTACAGTAAAGGCAGAACGTTCATGGAGTCAGTCAGAGCAAGAGTTGAATAGGGTTTGACGTCTTTTTCTAACAATTTTGTATCGGCGTTCGGAACGACCTTGCCGTCTTTTAACGTGTAATGCTCGCCTTCAACGCCATATTTCAAATAGTTGACGATATCTTTATCGAACCATTTATCAAAGAAGGTTAAAATTTGCTTCAGCTCAGCTTCCGACTTGACGGCTGATTTTGGAAACATTACGAGCGTGCCATAACCGGGAAGCGCCCAGACGCCGGGTTTTCCATTTGTTCCCAGAATTTGGTTGGCGACATCGTATTGTGCTTCCTTGACGTTTTTGGAGGTTTTATCTTGAATAACCCCTGCATCGGTTAATGCCCCGATATACATACCTGAGGTTCCGGTATACATCATGTTTTGCTGATCGGTCTTGGAGGTAACCGGGAAATCCTGGTTGATCAAGCCTTCATCGCGAAGCTTTTTAACAAATTTCATTGTATCCATATACCCTTTGGTCATAAACTCGGGAACAAGCTTCCCATTTTCAACTCCCCAGCCGTTCGGTGTCCCGAAGTAGGAGCTCAATGTTTTGAAAGAACCGTAAATCAGGTCGTTGCGGTCTGCGAGCGGAACGGTTTTGGGGCCGCCGGCTTGCGATTCCTTGAATTTTTTTAACATATTGTAAATATCATCGGTTGTTTTGGGAGCTTGCAATCCCAGCTTGTCTGCCCAGTCTTTTCTGTAAATAATCCCTTGCCGGGCAAGAGGTCTCTCTTTATAAAGCGAATAGATTTTTCCATCTACAGCCGTATTATTTAAAGTTTCTTTATTTAGCTTGCTCAAATTCGGATAATCCTTCAAATAAGGGCCGATCTCCCAAAATTGCTGGCTTTTAATCGCATCACGCAGTTGAATGAAGGAAGATTGGTTTTTAATATAAGCGGCCTGCGGAAGGGAGTTTGTTGCAAATGCAGCCTGGAATTTCTCATCATAGGTTCCGTCGGGAACCCATTCGAACTTGATGTCCATTCCGGTTTTCTCTTCAATTAATTTCTCGATTTTATCCGAAGGTACAACCGGCGTTTGCAAATTAACCATGATCGTAATCTTATTGGATTGTGGTTGAGCTTTACTTGATTTGGCCTCTTTCTTTTCATTGTTGGATGCAGGGGAACAGCCGGCCACAATACCAGTTACCAGTGCGAGTATACTTAACGCATTTAACCATCTGAAATTCCGCGCTTGCATGTTCATTTTCGTTAGACCTCCCATTAATAAGTGGATTTACTCTTGATCCAGTTCTATTAAATATAAATTGTTTTTGTTGTCGTCCCGGTCAGAAGCAAACAAAATGAGCTCTCCGTTCCAGCTGAAGCAAGGATGGGCATGTCTGCGTCCGTCATACCAGGAGGTTCCATGGTAGCATAGTGTTTGTGGAACCGGCTTTTCTTGAGTCATATCTATAAGGACCAGATCATCAACCTCATCACCCACCAGTAGCGAGTTGTCCGTATTGGCATGATAATGGTTGCAATAATAAGGCAGCTCGACCTTCTTGAGAACTTCGCCTTTCCTATCCACTATGGCAACGTAAGGCATTTGATCAGCCTCAATGTCGTGTACAGTTTCTACTGTTGCTTGTGTGCGGTCGGAAGTGATGGTACCATCATGCCCTTTTCTGCGGTTATCGAAGAAGATGTTGCCTTCCCGGGTCCAGAACTCATGGCCAATGCTGTCATCCTCCTCTTGACGGAAGCAGGGGGTTACTTTGCGAGAGACGGCGTCAAGCATCCACATCCGCTGCTGTACCAGATTCCACGGGCCTTCATGACAAAATAAGGCTACGGAGCTGTCATCCGGTGAAAATTGAAAATGATTGATATAATGCGTGCTCTCATGCACATCGAGCGCCCTGGAGCCATCCATGTACGCAAACGTGATCACCGAATTTTTAATCGCATACATCATTTCTTTAAATCCTGCATAATTGGCGCCGCGGACTAAACCGACCTTCTCGTTACGTGGAATGCCTACATATTTCTTGTCCGGGCTGATGAAAGGGCCGCCCATCGTGTAGTTGCCGGTTTCTTCGTATATAACTTCGGACTCCATTGTTCTGGTATTCAGCTTTTTCATTAGGTTGCCAACGGTGTAAATTAAGTACTCGCTGTCAGGGGTTTTTGTATATTTGGTTAATCCTTGCTTCTCGTCAGTTATCTGAGTGATGATTCCGCTGTCCAATTCCATTTTGAAAAAGTTGTATTGCTCTGGCTTCTCAGACCCTCGGTCGGACAAGAAATAAATGTCTTTATCCCCTAAGGTGAAAGAGTTATCTGTAAAATATAATTGAAAGTTGTTGCTCTCCCCGGATGTTAATTGGGTAACCATCTTGCCTGTCTTTGCATCTTTGTATGTTTTCTTCTCAGAAGGATACGTTTTACCGATCATTGTAAGTAACTCCTCCGCAAATTTCTAGTAATTTGTAATTAGCTTTCCAACATTTGCTGCCAGATGGCAGCATCTACCGGGATACCATGTCTCAGGTTTTCAAGACGCCTGCGCAGCGTATCTTCTCCCGGATATCTTATATTATCTTGAGGAGACACTGGATTAGCCGAATGTATGTCACAGATGGTTTCGTTTATACGCTGCGTCAGTTCATTGTAATCCGAAAATGTTTGCGTATCGAAAGCAAGGAACACTTGAGACACTTGAAGCTCCACACCAAGCTTTCCTATGTCTCGGGTTGATTTTCCCCCGGAAAGAACCATCCCGATCATATCGAGCATGAGGGCTAGGCCGGAGCCTTTCCAAAATCCAATGGGCAACGGGCGCTGGCTTTGCAGGATAGCCCCAGGATCTCGGGTTGCGTTTCCCTCATTATCGAAGCCCCCGTCGACAGGAAGCTGCTTTCCTCGAAGACTGTAGTTCGTTAGTTGCCCGTAGGAGAATTGCGACATTGCCATATCCAACACCAAATGCCCATCAGGCCGGGGAACGGCAAGTACGATCGGATTATTGCCAACTTTAGCTTCGGTACTGCCCCAAGCAGGGAGATTCGGATTCGTGTTCGTCCAACAAATCCCGATGCAGCCGGCTTCAGCAGCCTGCCAGCCATAGCTACCGCCACGCATCCAATGGTTGGTGTTGCTCAATGCGACGCAGCCCATGCCATGGAGCTTAGCAAGTTCAATGGCCCGCTTCATCGATGCATGTGCATTAAGATTGCCGGGCCCGCTTCCTCCGTCCCAACGCTCGGATGCTCCGAAACTAGCGGTCAGCCTCGGCTGAGCGTCAACATGGATATACCCCTTACGAATAAATTCTAAGAATAAAGGGAATCGGTTCAGCCCGTGTGAAGGAATGCCGTCCAAGCTTGCTTCAGCAAACAAGGTTGCGCAAAGCTCGGCTCGATCCGTGCTCAGCCCATATTTCACTAATACATGAAGAAACTGCTGCTGCATTTCGTAGTAAGGTACCCGCAAGTCGTAAGATCACCCTTTCTTTTCATTATTTTTTGTGGTAGCTCTGAAAAACTAGTCTGATCATATAAGGGATAACCCCATTACGCATAGAATCATTTCGTTGGCTCTTGAAATAACCGTTAAAATCAACTCATTTAAGCGATATAACACGAAATATACAATTTAATGATTATGTGCGGGCTATGCATGATTATTGCCCTGTCAGCATCCTTCTACTAAAATGGGTATACGCTTTCATTCTTTAGAAGGAATTTCAGGAGGATCTTGAATGTTGAATAAACGGAGTATCTTTTTAAAAATGATCCTGTTCGGCAGTGCTCTATGTATTTTGCCTGTAATCGTACTCGGCTTTTTTTCGTATTTACGCTCCTCCGAAGCTATCCAAATTCAAGTGAAGCAGGGGAACGCCCAATTTTTAACTCAATTAAAAGGAAATATAGAACAAGTGCTGGTTACTTTGGACAATAATTTAAGCCAGGTTATCAATTCTACGACATTTCAGGAAGCATTTTACCGTCAGCTCACCGTATATGATTTTCAACTGTTAAACAGCCTTAAAAAAAATATGAGCTTTACCCAATCCGTTGATAGTAAGGTGACGGACGTTCTGCTGGCTAATACGGAAAATAATTGGTTGATCAGTAATGACGGACTTTATGACTTTGACAAGTTTCCCAAAAAGGATGAGCTGTTAAGCTTTTTAGGACTGCCGCTAAGCTCTAACTGGATATTGAATCGAAGCGAATTGTCTGCCTCCCGAATGACGGAAAGCTACGAGTGCGAGTACATTGTAACTTTAGTGAAGAAGCTGCCTGTATTCAGTATGCAAAAAAAGGGGCTGGCCGTAGCCCACATTCCAAGCTGCAGTTTGTCGGCAATGATAGATAATCCGTCTCAACTGCAGGATGTCGTTGTATTCAAGGACCAACAAATTCTCATTCACCCTAATGAAAAGATGATTGGGAAATCTGTTTTGGAGACCGGATATGTAAGCAAGGAAGATTTGGCGATGTTTAGCGATCCGGAGGGTCAGTTTGAGATTAAGCGGGGGACAGGCCGGTATTCTGTATCCTACATCAGATCCGAATATAACGGCTGGATATACGCGTCCTTTACAGATATTAACCACATAACTGCCCAATCGAGAGCTATCGGCTGGTTTACGCTGTACCTTTGCCTGCTCATTATTGGTATATCGGTCTGTTTCGTTTGGTTCGGTTCACGTAAAATTTACACGCCGATTCGTCAAATTATGAGAGCCGTTATCGAGCGGTTTCCTCACCATGATAAGAATAGGCAGGATGAGTTTCAGATGATCCATGAGCACATTACTCAACTGATCGAATCCAACTCAAGCTTGCGGGGAGAAATGCAGCAATATACCAAACAATTGAGAACGACGTTTATTAATAAGCTTTTTCAAGGGAAAATGAAATCGTCTGAAATTGGGGAAGCGTTGGTTCATTTTGATTATGAAGAGCGCGTGGCCGCTTGGGAGAGGATGGCGGTGCTGACCCTACAGATTGAGATGCATGAGCAGATTCGGTACAGTACGAAAGATTTGGATCTTCTGCAATTTGCCGTTAGCAATATTTTGGAGGAAATGGTACCAGCTCATCAATGTTTAGGACCGGTAATCCATGATCAAACTCAAGTGGCGTTGGTCGGATGCAGCGGAATGAATGACAGGCAGTTCAAAAGCTACATCTTCGAGCTGGCAGAATCGATACAGCATAATATTAAGAGCTATTTAAAGCTCGTGGTAAGCATCGGCATCAGCTTGCCTTTCAGTAAGCTGGACGAAGCTTCAAGAGCCTATCAGGAAGGTTTGGAAGCATTGAAGTACCGTTTGAAGCTGGGAGAGGGGATCATTATTTCCAGTGTCGCTATGACTTCTGGCAAACAGCCGGCTGTTTTTTCATACCCGCAGCATATTTCCGGCGAATTGATCGATTCCATAAAGCTAGCTGATCAAGACAAGGTGCGGGAGCTGCTTAAAGAATGGATGGAATATGTATTTAGCAAAGAGCGTATGCCGTGGGAATATCAGAATATGTTAATGCTATTTCTCAACGAGCTGATGGTTGTGCTTCAGGAGTCCGGTATTAGTATGGGGGAGCTTGGCATGGAGGGCTGTTCCTTGTATGAGGAGCTGCTTCAGTTGTATGTTGGCGCGGATATTGAAGCATGGTTTCAATCTCGAATCCTTATACCGATGATTCATGTATTTACCAACAGGAGAGATTCGCTATACCATAACCTTTCCGCTCAAATCATCGACTTTATTCAAACTTGTTACCTGGAAGATATTACACTCGAGCAGTGCGCAGCCAGGCTTCATTACAACTCCTCTTATTTAAGCACTGTTTTCAAGCAGGAAACAGGCATGACATTCAGCGATTATTTGGCCATGTACCGTCAAAAAGCAGCCAAGCAGTGGTTAATTGAAACCAATATGACAGTAAAAGAGATTGCCAAGCAATTGAATTATAACAATCCGCAAAACTTTATCAGGTCTTTCCGTAAACAAGAAGGGATGACTCCTGGGACATATAGAGAAAAATTCGGCAAACAAGTTCCGGAAGGTGAAAGTCTTTGAGTAGGAGCCTAAATTCGAACAACAAAGGCCTATTATGTCAAAAGCCCAAACTTTACGCTACATGGTCACATACCATAAAGAAGTTCCTTTAAGAAGGGAGGATGAGATCTATGGGATTGGGAGCTGGAGTAGGTGCAAGTTGCGGAGGTTTTTTCACTAGCACTGGCGTGATCTTGGTTTTGTTCATTCTATTGGTTATCGTTTCGCGTGCCTGGATCTAAGTATGATCTTATGAAGTTGGTCTTCTAAGGCTATTTTCACAAACGGAATAGGGACCAACCATACAGTATGGCATGAACCCCCGGGTATTCCGGGGGTTTTCCATTTGTAGTCAGACACGAATGTATCTTCATCGAGAGGGCTTGATCTAAGCTTCTCTTAAAATATACGAAAGTTTAAGTTGCTTTACAGCGATAAAGCGAGAATACCCTTTCTAATGTTGCTTAAATCATGGAGCGAAAACAGATATTCAAAGGTTGCTCTCAATGTAAAGGAGACCAGAATATTCTTACGGCAGCCGAAAGAAAGATGTTAGATGGAAATCCTCCCGTTAATCCAGCTTGGATATCGGTTGAAAGCAATACAACTGGAAAAACTCCAGCTAATCTAGGTGATAGGGATGATATCAGCCAAAATCCTTAGAATTAGCGGGAGAAATTCCAGTTATAGCGCTTGGAACGCTATTTTTCGGAGAAAATAACGTGACATTTTCCTGTTAATTGCGTGGGGTTCTCAAAAGGGTAAACCCTAGTGAGTGAATCCCATAGAGTGTGCAAAAGAACCTTTAATGGAGGTCTCTTTGCAACTCTATATTCAGGATAAAATGCCGGAAGGGCTGTCCTAAAATGAATTTTGGGATAACCCTTTATACGGTTTGCAGCATTTTTTGAATAGCGCGGTCTAATCGGGCAAAGCCCTCTTTCATCTGCTCATAATCCGTATGGGTGAAGTTGAGTCTCATTGCATTTCTTTTGGGCTCATCTGCAAAGAAGCTTACGCCCGGTACGAATGCAACGCCTTCTTCAACAGCCAGCTTCATCAGCTTCTCCGTATCGATTTCCTCTGCTAGTTCTATCCAGATGAACATACCGCCTTTGGGCTCATTCCAGTGGAGTCCCGGCCAGTTCTGCTGATTCAGCAGGTCAGCCATCTGGCGCATCCGAGTTTCATATTCGCTGCGGACCAGATCGATATGCGAATATAGATCGAAATGTTCGAAAAGCTGATGCAAGGCTTGCTGATCCATCGTACTGGAATGCAGGTCGGCAGCCTGTTTAGCGCGGGTCATCTGACGAATAACGTCAGGATCGCCGATTGCCCAGCCGGTACGTAATGCAGGTGCTACGATTTTAGAAAAGGTGCTTGTATACAGAACAGCACTGCCATGCGGATGCTTGTCTAATGAAAAGATCGATGGCAGTGCTTCTCCGCCGCCAAATCGAAGCTCTCCGTATGGATCATCCTCGAGGATAAGCACATTGTTACGTTTGCAAATATCTAATGTTCCTTGACGTCGCTCGAGGCTCCAAGCTTTGCCCGCAGGGTTGGAAAAGGTAGGAACTACATAGATCATTTTAGGGTTATACTGCTTGATCTTTTGTTCCAAATCGATTAAGTTCATGCCGTCCGCATCACCATCTACGGAAACAATACGCGCTTTGTGGGACTGGAAGATTTGAATGGCTGCCAGATATGTCGGGCGCTCCACGAGAATGATATCGCCGGGATCGATGTAGACGCGGGTAAGCAAATCAATCGCTTGCTGGGAACCGGTCGTGATCAGCATATCGTCTACGCCTACGTGAATGTTCTTGCGCTCCATGTGCTTGGCGATGCTTTGCCGCAGTGGTGTATAGCCTTCGGTTAGGCCGTACTGCAAGACCTGCTTTCCTTCTTCGAAGACACGCAAAAAAGCCTCACGCACAGCGTCGATAGGAAAATACTGCTCATTTGGCAGTCCGCCGGCTAGTGAAATAATGGACTTTCCTTGAGTGAGTTTTAAAATTTCTCGCACAGCAGAAGATTTAAAGCTATCAATAGTATCGGAGAAACGGTAATCCATATAGATGCTCCTTTAGCCTGAAATAATATTCCTGATTAAACAATATAACTATCATTTTAATCCTTTAATAGCGATAAAACAACATGGAATATAGTTCGTAAGGCGAAGCAATGGAAGCCGTTCGAAAGGCGATTAAAGTCTGAGTAAAGATTGGCGCTCCGCTTGGGGTTTGCAGGATCGGCAGACCCCAACCACCTTTTCGACTCCAGAATAGAAAGTCAGCTCCTTCGGATTAACCTTACGCTTACAGTACGAACAGCTTTGCTGTTGTTTGGAAGGGGGCAATTTACCGGATGAAGCAGATGCCGCAGAGCGATTAAGTCTGGAAGAGCGTTTTTTTGCAAATGGATTACCAGGATTCCGCCGTTTGCGGATTTTAACAAAAACAAAGACGATTAAGATAACAAAGAGGAGGGAAATGACGATAATGGAGCTTGGGGTCCATATGTTATTGAGCATCTGTATATCTCTCCTTTACCTATTGATGACCCTATGAGCTTACATAAACGCAACAATTAGAAAACTGGCTATTATGGATAAAAGCCCTAAAGGTATTCCTATTGCCAGACCGATCAGGATGGATTTGGAATTATAGCCCTTCAGCGATTCTGTAGTACCTTTATCTATTTTTTTTACATGGTAGACCAGGCTGATATTAATGCCGATTATTGTGAGAAGAAGGACTGGAATAGTGAAGAGCATCATATCCTGAATGGTTATAAGGGTTGGTGGAAGCTGCATAAAAAAGGATTGAGCCAGCATCATCAGTGCCACAAACAGCTGCGCGGAAACTTGAGTCCATCTAACCTTGGTAAATTCCTTTCCGAGCTTTTTCGCTTCGTAAGTAATGAGCTCTCTCATTGCAGGGAATAATCCGAACAAATTATAGTTCAATGTCTTGGAAATAATATTCATTACGGCCAGGATAAGAATGATAACGCCCAAGGTTCGTTGAAAAACTGCCAAAGAATAAACATGAATGATAAAAGTAAATAAAATTGTCGCTATCAATATAAAGGAATTGACTAAAATGAACTGGGTAGTTCTTAGTTTTCTTAGTCGAAGCACATCCATGGAGCCACCACCTAGTATGAGTTAACCTAATTTTACCATAAATGAAGCGGGGTGTTAATAAATATAGGATTCGAAAGCTGCCGTCCTGAAAGCTTATTGTTTTTTCCTATTAAGATCATAGATTTTATATCTTTGTAATGAACGGCTAATTATGGTACAAAGGATATTATCTAGAACTTTATGAAATAGGAGTGAATATAAGTGGCGGATGTAAAAAAAATCGCAGTTATTGCAGGAGACGGTATCGGTCCTGAAGTTATCGCTGAAGCGGAAAAAGTATTGAAGAAAACGGAAGAGATTTTTGGCTATCGTTTTGAAACCGAGCACGGCTTATTTGGCGGAATCGCAATCGATGAGACAGGTACTCCTTTGCCGCAAAATACATTGGAGCTTTGTAAAAAAGCGGATGCAGTTCTGTTAGGCGCTGTAGGCGGTCCGAAATGGGACAACAATCCGAAGGAGCTTCGTCCTGAAACAGGATTGCTCGGCATTCGTAAAGAGCTGGGCTTGTTCTCCAACATTCGCCCAGCAGTTATTTTCGACTGTCTGAAGGATGCTTCCACATTGAAGCCTGAAGTATTGGAAGGAACGGATCTGATCGTTGTCCGTGAATTGACTGGGGGCATTTACTTCGGCGAGAAGTTCCGCCGCGAGGGTGCACACGGGGAAGAAGCGGTTGACACTTGCGTATACAACGTGCAAGAAATTGAGCGCATTGCTCGCCAAGCGTTCGAAATTGCCCGCACGCGCAGCAAGAGACTGGCTTCCGTCGATAAAGCTAACGTTCTTGAAACATCCCGCTTGTGGAGAGAAACCGTTATTCGTATCTCCGCAGACTACCCGGATGTAGAGCTTGAGCACATTCTGGTTGATAACTGTGCAATGCAATTGCTTCGCCGCCCATCGAGCTTCGATGTAATCGTTACTGAGAACATGTTCGGTGACATTCTGAGCGATGAAGCAGCTATGTTGACAGGCTCCATCGGGATGCTGTCATCCGCTTCCCTGGGCGAAGGCGCATTCGGCTTGTACGAGCCCGTACACGGTTCTGCACCGGATATTGCAGGCCAAGGGATCTCCAACCCGATCGCAACCGTTCTTTCCGTAGCATTGATGTTCCGTTTGACATTCGGTTACCACGATGCAGCCGAAGCTATTGAACGTGCAGTGAAAGAAGTGTTGGATGCCGGTCATCGTACGGGTGATATTGCTGTTGACAAGAGCAAAGCAATTGGAACAACAGCCATGGGTGACTTGATCGTGAACGCTATTAGAAAATAAGGGCGGAAGCTTAGCGAAGACTCTTAGGTCCATTCGGTCAAGAATGCTTAAGGGTCTTTACTTTGTATGATATTAAACTTATATTTCACAAAATAGTCAGTAAATTATAATTATTATTAAATAGTAATTATTATAATATTGACTTTCAAGAGGTCGAATGTTACGATTTTAATCGAATAATCTCTAGTAATAAAAGGAGGAAATAAGCAGATGGCAGAACGTTTGGTAGCTAAGCAAGCTCCGGATTTTACACTTGAAACAGCTAATGGAGACGGTGTAGGTTTCGGCAAGGTTTCTTTATCCGATTATAAAGGTAAATGGTTGGTTTTGTTCTTCTATCCGCTTGACTTCACTTTTGTTTGCCCTACAGAAATTACAGCATTAAGCGAAAGCTATGATGAGTTCAAGAAATTGGACGCTGAAGTACTTGGCGTTTCTGTTGATAGTGTACATACCCACCGCGCATGGATCAACACTCCTGTTGACAGCAATGGTCTTGGTAAATTGAACTTCCCGTTGGGCGCAGACTTGACTAAACAAGTTGCACGCGATTACGGCGTATTGATTGAAGAAGACGGTATCGCTCTTCGCGGCTTGTTCATTATCAGCCCTGAAGGCGAATTAAAATATCAAGTGGTCAACCACAACGATGTAGGCCGTAGCGTAGAAGAAACTTTCCGCGTTCTGGAAGCATTGCAATCCGGTGGATTGTGCCCAATGAACTGGAAAAAAGGCGACAAGCACCTGGTTGCTCAATAAGCCGGCTTTCCTAATTTAAACAGCCTTTATCATATTTTAAAAAATCCCTCTGGTCTGCTATACTGCAGCTAGAGGGATTTTTGTAAATGAGCAGGAGGACATTCGAGTGGAAGTATTGGATAGTTTGAAATACAGCGAGAATCATGAATGGATTCGAGTGGAGGGCAATCGCGCTGTAATCGGTATGACTGATTTTGCACAAGAGGAGCTAGGTCAGATCGTATTCGTGGAGCTGCCTGCAGTCGGCGATGTTTTGAAAGCGGGAGAACCTTTTGGCAGCATGGAGTCGGTAAAGACTGTATCCGAGATGTATGCTCCTGTGTCAGGGAAAGTAGTGGATATTAACCGTTTGCTACAAGCGGATCCAAGCGCAATTAATATGGCGCCCTATAGTGGTGGATGGATGATCGTGATAGAAATTGCCGACCCAGCTGAGCTTGAGCAGTTATGGGATGCGCGGAAATACGAAGATACATACGGACATGAGTAAAAGCTTGAACATGAATAAACAAGGAAGCCTCCAATGTCACTGCTGCCAGTGCGATGGAGGCTTCCTTGTTTTGAGTCGTGGTAAGGTTTAAGCGCTTTGTTATTATTTCTTGGTAAGCTGCTTGTATTTTTCCATATACTTGACCACTGCCAGCACATAAGTGGCATGTGACCAGGTTAATGGCGCTACGGAAACTGGCGCTCCATCAAAAGGATCGAGCTGTTCAGGCAAAATGCCGCTTTCTATTGCATGTTTGACGACCCACTCCAGTGTGCCTCGCGGCTTTTCGAGGTCCTCAACCGTTTTGGCATATTCGATTTCCCATTCGGCAATCCAAAGCGTACAGATAATCCACGGATTACCGGGCACTTTCTCAATGTCGGATGAACGTTGGAAGTAATAATCGTGATAATAGCGGGCCACACCGCCAATATCGGTTTTGATGGTCAGATGCTCACGGTTTGCTTCCATCGTTTTGACGACACGATAGTCATCAGCCGGCAAAACGCCGAATTCGAATATTCCGTATACGCTGCTCTCGTAAGTACGGTCTCTCACCCATTGACCGTTTTCCTGATACAGTCCTCTTACAAAGCGCTGCTCTTCTTCATCCCACAGATGCTTCAGAATTCCCGACTTGATACGCTCTGCGGTATGTCTGTAGCGGCTGCTTCGTTCTTCATCGCCGAACAGACTACAGAAATTCGCTGCCGCGATCAGCCCGCCGTATACAGCGGAGGTTGTAAACGTAAAGATGCCATAACGTTCCTCCCACAAGTCGTAGCTGGGCTTAGGCAGGTTCAAATCCTGATCAATATAGCTCGACATGAATCGAGCTGCACGACGAATCAGGGTGCGATATAAGGATTGCGGAAGCTCGATAGTACCGTGCTTCTGGAAGTCCTGCCACAGGGCAAACAGGACAAGAGCTGTTTCATCCTCTTGAATCGGCAGCTGTTCATTGCCGGCATGAATGTAAGGATGCCAGCTGGAGCCGACGGTTCCGTCTGGATTGTATTTATGATGGAGATAACCCTCCGGTGATAGAACATTGGCACAGAAATGGAAGAAAGGCGTAATCATCCCTTGATAGCCGGCCATGGACATCGCGTAAGCGATTAAGGCGCCATCACGAGGCCACATATAGCTGTAATGGTCACGGTTGCTTTGCATGATATCAGAGTCATTGGCTGCGATAATCGCACCATTGACATCCGTTTGTGTGCGAACAATGAGCAGGCTTTGCTTATACATCCGAATAATCTCCGGACTTAGATTGCCATAATCTCGCTCTGATTTGTTAACCCAACGCTGCCAATATACTTTGATGCGATCCAGCAGCTTGCCGGGATGGCTCTCTTTAACATAAGTGTCGAGCTTCTTGACTTCCTCCAGGTTTTTCCCGGCGGTCATCCAATAATACATCGTTTCGTTCGAGTTTGGCGGTACATGCAGCCGGAAGCTGATGGTGCTATCTACGGAGCCTTGGGCAATGGCATTGCCCATCAGATGGCCATCTTCAGCATCCCGCCATGTTCCTTCAGCATTATAAAATCTTTTGACACCTGTCGTATATTGGAAAACTCCATCGGGTCCGGTACTGCCGCTAAACATAAAATATTTATCTTTTTTATAGTGAAAGACGGTATTGTTAGAGGGGTAATAAGCTGCCGTATCCCCCACTTCGGTCTCATTGATAACCAAATCTTGATTGAAGAAAACACGAACCTCACGAACGGTATCCCGCTCATTATGAATTTGTATTCTTTTCAAGTAAATATCTTCTCGTTGATGAACTCCATCGTTAATAATAAGGGTGATACCCAAATGAGGATGTGTTGCTGTAACCTCGGTGATCAGGGAATCCTCGACATAGGAAAGATTAAAATCCCATTCCGGATCGCTTAGCCAAGCAAAGGCTCCATCAACCCATAATCCCACTCTACATTGATAGCCGCCGATGTGGTTTAATTGGCCCACATAAGGATAATATAAATCCCGCATATACGTGTACTGATCTAAGTTGATCAAAAATTTCCCGTTTCCGATGACTAATTGTCTTGGCAATCGACCCACATCCTTCTATTTCTGGAGTGTACTTCTTCAATTTAGAGTACCTTTTTCTTCCTGTATGGTCAATCCTAAGTAACGGATGAAAACGGATACTTAACGAAATTTTGAAAATATTTTCATTATTATGCCTTAACCATTTCTATAATTCTACTATTTCCTCTATGAATAGGAACTATACTTGCTAATTTCGATTCTTGGACAAAATAAAATCTCCTGCCCGAAAGCGGAGATAGGGAAGCCCATAAAGAGGACGTTTATGAGTTTGATTTTACTTAGTCGATACATCCACGATAAGCTAAAGGCCAACGGATTATTAAGTTGTTTGTATATTAGGAACTCGTTGAAGTTGGGTTAACCGCATGACTAAATCGTAAGGATTATCGGATTGTATCAGCTGCTGTACTTGTTCTTGATCGATATTGTCGCAAATATGGCTGTGACCCGTATGATACTGGATATGCATCTGCGAAGATTGGTCGTCGTAGCTTACATAGGCAATCTGTTTGGAACTGATGGGAATATACTTCATGAGACCCTCTCCCTTCAAGATGGGAATGAAAAATCCGTATGCTGTGCAGAAGCTGCCCGGCAACGGATTTTCATCGTCTGCTTATATTTATGATTATTGAATCATGTTTAGACCGCAACATTTGGAGCTATTTTCCGTCTATAGTATAGGCATTTAAAATTTGCCCCTGTAAAGCGCTATCGCAATAGATTTTGAATTATACAGCAGTTCATGAATATAATATTTCCTATGGAAACCAAGTAAAAGGAAACATTTAACTGTGCGTTCATTTCGACAAAAAAAGAGGATTTCAGCAAGGTCAGGTAGAATAGAATAAAAATCGCTTTTTGCTGGAGATATCAAGGAGGCGTGATTCTATGAGTTTTTGCTGCGGCGCCAGTATGATCGGAACCCAAGGAACCTTGAAGCATATTCGTACCCAGATCCACAATGTGCCTTTGTTGTTTTGCCCTGTATGCCATCGTGTCGAGGTACATCATATGGTAGAAAGCGAATACGAAATTTTGGCCGAATACGCCCATGGGGACGGAGCCCCGGAAGTGGACTTTCAGGAATATGTAGATACCCGCAGTCAAGCGGAATTATATGAGAACTGCGTCAACCATGAGAATGAGGACCCGATGGAGGTCGTGCGAAGCCAGATTGATATGTCTTTGGATCTGCTAATGGTAGCCAAGACATGGCACGATGTCGAATGGGAAGAACAGCTTAAGAAAAGGCTGAACATTCTAAGCAAGCGCAGAAACAAGCTGAAGAACAAAAAGACGACGCGAGGCTTAACATAATCGGACTTGACAACGTCTCGTATAGGGACGTTGTTTTACTTTCAGACGAGTTGTTCTGACACAGTCATAATTTTCTCACATATTCATGTCAGAGAGGCTCCAAATTAGACAAAAGTCTGTGATCGGAGACGGCGATTAAAAGTTTACAATATAATGTGCCAGAAGACCTAGAACGACCCCCATAATCATCGCGGTCACAGCGAAAAACTATAGTGTGAGGTGGAACGATTGCTGCTTGTTTTATTTAAGAAGTTTCTCGGAAAACGTCAATCTCACTCATCAGAAACGTCGGATTCGCTGCCACCGGAACAACTGGTGCTTCAAATTCAACAAGGTGACTTACGACTACGCAATCAATTTATTACGGATTATCAGCCGTATGTTGCGAAAGTGACGAGCCGTTTTTGCAAAAGATATATAGACCCTGCAAGAGATGATGAATTCAGCATTGCTTTGGGTGCTTTCAATGAAGCCGTTAACCAATTTTCATCGGAGGCGGGGCGGTCGTTTCTCGGTTTTGCGGAGCAGGTCATACGGCGTCGCTTAATTGACTATGTCCGCAAAGAGCAGAGATTCGCACACCAGACGCCTTACAGCACCTTTGAGGTTGAGGATGATGAGGATAACATTGTAAACCCGGTGGAAATTCATCAGGCTATTGAGCATTATGAGAAGCAAAAAGGGATGGAGGAACGGCGAGGAGAAATAATAGATTTGAACCGTTGCTTATCTGATTTTGGCATTCAATTTGCGGATTTGGTAGACGCGTCTCCCAAGCATGATGATTCCAGGCAAGCTTTGTTTGCTATAGGCAGACAGCTGTCGGGGAATCCCGATTTAATGCGGACCATGCTGACGAAACGGATGCTGCCAATCAAAGAATTATTAGATTTGGTGGAGGTGTCTAGAAAGACATTGGAGCGTAACCGCAAGTTCATTATAGCTGTTGCTTTAATTTATAATGGTCCTTATCCGTATCTTAGGGATTATTTACATATCAAGGATCAAACACAGCTTATATAGAGAGTGGGGGGAAGCAAATGAATAAAGGCATCGTCATGGAGATGACGGATAAAAGCATCATAGTCATGCGTCAGGATGGCAAGTTTGATAAGATTTCCAGAAAAAACCGTTCTTGCGAAGTGGGCGAGGAAATTCTATATGCTGACGCAGGTGTTAATTGGGCTAATCCGTCTGTAGCCGGCCGTTCCGCAATGGTTGCGGCGGTCGTGTTCTGCCTCGTAGTTTTCGCCAGTTTTGCAGGCAAAATAGGCAGCTCCGAAGTCGTTGCCTATGTATCACTCGACATCAATCCTTCGGTTGAGATGGGGATTGATGAGAAGGAGCAAGTGCTCGAGCTTCGCGGCTTAAATGATGATGGATCGGAACTGATCCAGGCGGTTGATTTTAAAGGAAAGACATTAGAGAAAGTGACAGCTTCCCTGTTGGACAAGGCTGAACAGAAGTCGCTGTCTAAGGGTGAAGCGGATATTGTAATCGCTAGTTCAATAGTCCTGGATAAAGGTACTGTCGATGATGCGAAAATTGCTGAAAAGCTTCGGCAGCAGGTAACTGAGCATATTAAGCAAACGCATCCTGACCAGACTGCCTCCTACCAGGTAGAGGCTTTTGCTGCGCCCCAGGAGATTCGCGCGGAAGCTAACAAAAGCGGCGTATCCATGGGTAAATATTCCGTTTATTTAAACGCCAAGAGCAACGGGGTTGAAGTGACGGTTGATGATTTAAAGAAAGAGTCTATTCATAAAATCATCAAGGATAATTCGGATAACAAATCCGCGGTTATTCAGCCCGAGAAAGTACCGACTAAGGAAGCTATAAAAAAGCTGATAGAGGAGGAAAAGTCGGGCGAATTGGATAAGAAGCTCGATGAGAAGAAGAAAGAACGGGCAGCCAAAGATAAAGATACCGGGAAGAACACGAATACAACCAATAACGGTAAAACGGATCCGAAAAAGCCTGCTGTTGGAAACAATAACAACAATAAAGAGGATGACCGCAAGGATGACAAAAAGACCGGCGGCTCTCCTGCCACTACCAAACCAAATACTTCAAAGCCGGATACTACAAAACCAGGAACTCAATCTCCTGGTAGTGTTCGTCCCGTAGATAACAAGAAGGATGACGGTAAGGACGACGATAAAAAGAATGACCCTAAGCACGATAATAAGAACGATAGCAAAAATGATAATAAAAACGATAATAAAAACGACAACAAGAAAGACAATGATCCTAAAAAGGATGACGGCAAGAAGGACGATAACAAAAAAGATGACCCCAAGCGTAATGATGATAATAAACAGCAGGACGTCAAGAAAAACGACGATAAAAATGATGATAAAAAAAACGATGATAAGAAGAAAGCAGATGATTTGAAAAAAGAGCTGGAAAAGAAGAACGAGACTCAGAAAAAAGATGATAAGGCCGATGATCGGAAAAAAGAAACGGACACTAAAAAAGAATCGGACAACAAGAAAGACACGGATAACAAGAATGATAAGCGCTAAACGCTTCTTGCTTGCTTAATGTTTGACACAAAGGCCCATAAGGGCTGATGTGTCTCTTTTTTTTGCACATAAATTTACAGACCTTCATGACGGAGGATGGATGGGTGTGATAAAATGAGAACTTGAATATACATAGAAAATTGTGTAAGGGAAATTCAAAAAAATTGATTTGGAACATGCTTATTGGCGGGGAGAATTGCAGGCTTTTTAGTGAAGTGATGTTATAAGTTAATATGGGAATAGGGGAGAATAAGCCGTGAGATATACTTTATTTGGTCAAACAGGTCATCGAGTATCAGCTCTGGGATTCGGAGCGATGAATCTGCCAGGAGTTCCGTTGCAGCAAGCAGGAGATGCGCTAAATTACGCATTGGATCACGGCATCAATTATATCGATACGGCGGCGGGCTACCGCAACAGCGAGGAGATTATCGGTGAAACGATAGCGCACCGTCGTTCGGAATATTTTTTGGCAACGAAGACGAATAAGCGGGATTACGCATCAGCCAAGGAAGAAATCGAACGCAGCCTGGTACGCATGAAAACCGATGTTATAGATTTATTGCAAATTCACTATGTCAACTATGTCAATGAGTACAAAGCGGCTATGGATGAGAACGGAGCTTACAAAGCCGCGCTGGAGATGAAAGAAGCAGGAAAGGTTAGATTTATTGGAATTACTGGACATAGACCGGAGCTGCTGACGAAATGGATCAGCAACGGGCAATTCGATCAGGTTCTGTTTCACCTGAATTTAGCTCAACCGTTTGCATTGAATGAGCTGATTCCGAAGCTAACGGAAATGGGAATGGGCAAGGTAGCAATGAAGCCTCTGTCTGGCGGATTTATTCAACCGGTCGAGAAAGCGATACGTTTCCCTTACAGTCAGGATGTGAACGTAATTATATCCGGTATGGTAAGCGTGGATGAGGTTAAAGAAAACTTGGCAGCCATGGAGCAAGAAGTTGGACAAGCTGAGCGTCAAGAGCTGGAAGAGCTGGCACTGCAGCTGGGAACTCATAATTGCCGCCGCTGTAATTACTGCTCCTGTCCCGTTGATGTAAAAATTCCGGATATTATGATTTCGAGCAAAATTCGCGATGTATTCGGATTGCTTCCGAAAGGCGAAGGATTTTTTGAAAAGCAAAAGGACAGTATCATGTCCTGTGCTGATTACGAGCCCTGTAAGGAGAAGCCGCTTTGCGAGCAGCAATGTCCGTATCATCTACCGATGCAGAGGGTTGTGCAAGAGGCGGCTTCGTACTATAGCTAATAGCTGAGCAGAGAAATGAAGAACCCGTCTCTGTGAGGTACAAATTGGAGGCTCATACCGATGGATTTAAACCAGCTGATGGTTAAGGATGATTTGGAAACCAGCCTGCATATTATGGAGCGGGATGTTGGGGATACCGCTGCCGAAGTGCTGCAGCGCGTTAATGCAGACGCGCTGGTGCTTCTATTAACGCCAGCGGAGCTAGACGACGCGGAGAGCTTGAAGGAATGGCTGCCGGCTCCATTGGCAGCCGAGGTGGCGGGGATGCGCGAACGGGGACAGTTCGCGGCCGAATTGGGCCAAGCGGAGGTGCTGCCGACGCTTGGGCTTTTGCCCTGCCGCTCGCTTGTGCTGAGCGGCCTTGGCCGCGCAGCGGCCGGCACGGTCGCCTGGCGTGACGCAGGCGTCTACGCGGCCCGCGCGGCGCTGGCCCGCGGGCTCGAGCGGCTCGCGGCGCCGCTGCCGCGCACAGCCGCCGCTGGCACAGCCGCTGACGCGGCGGCTGCGCCACTAGGCGAGCGTGTCCACGCGCTCGCCGAAGGGCTCTTGCTCGGCGGCTACCGCATGCCGAGCTACGCTGTGGCGGCGCAGCCGCCCGTGCCTGCGCTGCGCGAGGTCGCCCTGATCGCAGATCAGGCGACACTCGCGGCGCTAGGCGGCGGCAGCGCCGCCAAGGCTCTTGCGCAGCCGCTGGAGGCTGCGCGGGCGTTCGCGGTCGCGACGCAGTACGCGCGCGACCTGACGAACCTTCCCGGCAATGTGCTTGTGCCGGATACACTGGCCCAGGAGGCTGCCCGGGTGGCCTCCCAATACGGCATGGCCTGCACAGTGCTGGATGAGGCAGCCATTGTCGAGCATGGCATGGGAGGGCTCCATGCCGTTGGCAAAGGCAGCGCCAATCCTCCGCGCATGATCTCTATCCGTTACCAAGGAACGGATTCATGGGATAATGTAGTAGGCTTGGTTGGCAAAGGCATCACCTTTGATACCGGGGGTATCTCGCTCAAGAAGCCGGACGGCATGGAAGAAATGATCAGCGATATGGGCGGTGCGGCTGTGTTGTTAGGGCTGCTGCATGCGGTAGGCAGACTTAAACCGAGGATTAACCTGGTTATTGTTATTCCAGCAGCCGAAAATATGCCGTCTGGAGCTGCTTTTAAGCCAGGCGATGTAATCAGGATGATGAGCGGCCACACCGTTGAGGTTTTAAATACCGATGCAGAAGGCCGTATTGTATTAGGAGACGGAGTCACTTATGCCAAACAGCTGGGCGCAACCCGGATTGTCGATGTAGCTACCTTGACCGGCGCTGTGCTGGTTAGCTTTGCCGATGTGGCTACAGGAGCAGTGTCCAATGACGAAGTGCTGCAGCAGGAAATTATTCAGGCTGCCAAGCAGGCAGGGGAAAAAGTATGGCCGTTCCCTAATTATCCGGAATATCACGATATGCTCAAGAGTGATGTAGCAGATATAAAAAACGCCGCCTCACGCGATCGGTGGGCGGGCAGCATTACAGGCGGGCTGTTTATTGGATTTTTTGCCGGAGACACACCATGGCTTCATTTGGATACCGGCGGCACAGCCTGGCTGTGGAATGACCGCGGTACAGAGCCGAAAGGCGGCACCGGTACGATGGTTCGCACCTTGGCTCACTGGTTATGCACTTCACAGATGTGAAGCTTAGGCCGAAATGCTTTTATTTTTACTTTTGCCCAGAGGAACGGTGTTTGTCGCAGACATCATCTGCAGCGCCGTATCCTCAAGATCGTTCATAGGGATAACCAGACGGGTAATTTCATCCGTTGTATAGGATAGATTGGCGGTTCTTAGCGCAAGCTGGGTAAGATCAATACCGATCCAGCCGGTCTTGCTAGGGTGTGGGGTTAGGTCGAAGCCCAGAACGGAAAGTGATGCATAATTTTCGTTCGCGAGCTCTTGTGGATGTGGGGCTGGCTGAATATCGTTTAAATGAAAGTACAGCTTCTTGCTGTTCCAGCGAATGAAGCCTTGCTGGAAGGTAATGATCAATAGCGGGTCGTCCTCATTAGACTGTTTATAAATACGAACAGCTTTAAGGTCTTTGACACCGCGAATGTACTGGTTTTTTCGAGTATCGGGCAATGCCATCACAATGAGTATAGGCAACGCGCTTGCCGCATACAAATAAAATGCTGATTGAAGAAAGATAGCGACACCAATTAAGGCCAGGAATACGAAGATATAAATAAATAATAATGATGATTGTTTTTTCGACATGAAAGCAATCCCCCAGATGGAAAACAGATATGGCCAAACTACACAGCATTTTCATTCTATCACATTGGTGGTAGTTTATTAAAGGGCTTCCCCTTTTAAGAGTTCGTTAAATTTTGTCAAACGCTCTTGTTTCCTGTCGAAGGAGTTACATTTCTATGGATTTATCGAACCTTATTAACCGACCTAGAAGAAAACCTTCTGCATACCGGAGGGGATTATGGGTTGCAACGCTGGAAGGCTTCCCTGCGATCGTTTTGCTGCAGATGCTGGGCGGCCCTTTTCTAACAGGCTATTTATTATTTCTCGGGGCGACCTCAGAAGAAATTGGCCTGGTCCTCGCTGTTACTACTCTTGTTAACGTAGCTCAAATTATGATGGCTTTCTGGATGCAAAAAATTACCAACCGCAAATGGACTCTGCTTATTTTCGGAGGATTGCACAGAGTGTTATGGGCGGCAACAGGCATTATTCCTTATGTATTTGCCAAGGAGTGGTGGGTTCCTGTTTTTATAGTGATGTATTTTACGGCGTTTTTGTCAAATGCCGCAGGCAGCGTTGTATGGTCATCTTTAGTTAGCGATATGGTGCCTGTGCCGATTCGCGGCAAATATTTTGGACTTCGCAACACGATTCTATGGGCTATTGGAGCTGTAGCTATCTATGCAGGTGGACAAATCTTGGAGGCTTATACAGGAGGAGAAGGGTTCCGGTATTTGTTTGTGATATGCGCCGTATGTGCAGTGCTTAATATAGTTGCCTATGCCTTTTATCCGAGTCCGCCTTTTGAGAAATCAACCGAAAGCCAATTGGGGCCAATGCTCCTCAAGCCTTATAGAGACAGGGGATTTCGGGCTGCGATCCTGTTTTTGTCGCTCTTCTTGTTCTTACAGGGTGTTGCGGTTCCTTTTTTTAACTATGTTATGCTGGACGTTATGAAATTAAGCTATGAAAGCGTTTCATTCTACACGATTGTGATGACCTTAGTCATGATGGCAAGTTATTACATATGGGGATTGCTGAATAGCAGATTTTCGGCCAAAACACTACTGCTATGGACTCTTCCTATTATTGCTGCATCTTGTCTGGCTTGGGGTGGCTTGGCGTTAATGCCCGCAGTCTTTGTGCTAACTTTGGTTCATGTCCTGCTAGGAATTGGGACCGGAGGATTTAATCTACTCGTATTCAATTATATTATAGGTGAAACTCCGAAGAGTGAAAGGCCTATGTTTTTCGCTGTATACTCAACTATAACAGGAATAGCCGGTTTTCTTGGTCCGATGCTGGGAGGATTTATGTATAAGCAGCTTGCCCTGTTTCCTTTATGGGTTCAGCAATATGGAGTTTCCTGCGCTGTTGGCTTGCTGCTGGCACTAATCGGTATGGCGGGGAAATATGTGTTTAGCATTCAATCGAAGGAAGTTATAAAGCAATAATGTAACCGGTAACAGTAATGATTGATAGTGAGAACCTGGGGAGGTAACGTCAAATATGAAAAAAAGGATCGGAATTATAGGGCTTGGCGACATTGCCCAAAAGGTATATTTACCACTTCTTTCTGCAAACGAGCAGGTGGAGATTGTTGGATTAAACAGCCGCACTACAGCAACGGTTACGAAGGTAGCAGATCAATATAGAATTGGCGGGCGTTTTGATTCTCTGGAAGATCTTTTAAAAGTTAAGCCGGATGCGGTGTTTATCCATAGTCCTACGGAGACTCATTATGAAATTGTAATGGATTGTTTAAAGCAAGGTGTAGCGGTTTATGTGGATAAGCCACTTTCCTACAGCTTGGCAGAGTCGGCCGCAATGGCTGAATTTGCTCTGAAGCAGGGGATTCTGCTCGCGGTTGGATTCAATCGCCGTTTTGCCCCCATGTACTTGCGATCCAAAGCTTGGCTGGAGGAAGCCGGCGGCTTCGAGCAATGCACCGTTACGAAGCATAGAACCAAGCTGCAAAAGCACAGCGCCCGGCATACCCTTCACGATGACTTGATTCATATGCTGGATTTATTGCTTTGGTTTGGTGGAGACAAGCATGAAATTTTGCATTATGCACAGCAGACGGATGAAGCTGGAAGGCTGTTAATTGGAACGGGAAGCTTGGCTTTCACGAATGGAGATCAGCGGTCCGGTACCAGATACGGTCAATTCAGTATGGTTCGGCGTGCCGGTTCTGATCTGGAGAAGCTGGAGCTTCACGGGTCTTTCCGATCGGCTGAAGTAGTGAATATGGATTCAGCTATTTTGTCAGCCAGCTCTGCTTCTCCGCAAATCAGCAGCTTTGGCAGCTGGGACGGAGTTCTTCATCGGAGGGGCTTTGCCGGAATTGTAGATCACTTCATACATTGCCTGGATCATCCCGAAGCCTGCTCAGTCAGTGCAGGTCATGTACTTGCCGTACATGAGCTTGCAGATCGTTTATCGCCTTCATGATTTATCATATGACAATGCCTGCATAATATTATCCAGTCGTTTCAAGAGATAGGAACATGTGTGGGAGGTGCTGATCCATTATTACAAATCGGTATGAACAGTCTGCTATTTACGAGCAATCATTTAAATTATGCTCCTCAGGTATCGCTTGCGCCGGCATGGATGGACAGATGATAATAGTCAATCCTGCACTATGCGGTTTACTGGGGTACGATGAAGAGGAGCTACTGGCCGTAACGTATTTCGCATTAGTCCATCCGGCTGATTGGCAAGCGTTTCAATTGCAAATTAAACAATTGAAGGAGCACGTCCCGTCTCTCGTTCCATTTGAGCTGCGTATGATACATAAGTCTGGACAATCGATTTGGACGACTCAGCAGCTATCTTTGATTACGATTGATACGGTTGATTCAACTGATTCGACTGATTCGGTTCATTCGGGTCAGCAGCCCGTTCTTCATATCCATATTAATGGAATTTCCATGCAAAAAAGACAAGCGGAACAGGCTTTGATCAAAAGCCAGAGAAGCTTGGCAGAAGCTCAAAAAATCGCATGCATTGGCAGCTGGGATTGGGATATCCAAAAGGATGAAATCATCTGGACGGAACAATTATTCTGCATTGTTGAACTGCATCCGTCTCGTGTCGTCGGCAAGTCCAATAACATAATGAATTTTGTACACCCCGATGACCGGGAACAATTCCAGCAGAAGCTGGGGCTGGCTACAACCTCTGGCATGTTCGAGCTGGAGTGTCGGCTTATTACGGCCAAAAGACATAACAAATATGTATATATTCAAGGTATTGTCATATTGGATGAGCAGGGAGCACCTCATAAAATTCAAGGAATAGTCCAAGACATCTCGGAGCGCAAGCAGTCGCAAGCACTATTAGAGGAAACCTATGACAGGTATACTTCTCTAAAAAATTATAATCCCGATGCCATAATGGCTCTTGATCGAAGAGGAATTATAACGTCCGCTAATCCTGCAGCCAAGGAGCTCTCGGGTTATACCATTGAGGAATTAAAGGGTGGGCATTTTACAAGCTTGCTGCATGATGAGGATGCGTCAATTATGACGGGGCGGTTTAAGCTGTTGATGAAAGGAGAACAAATAGAAAGAGCGGACATCCGAATGCTGCATAAGGATGGTCACGTTATTGATCTTCTTGTAACACTTGCCCCTATCATTATCCAGCAGCAATTGACTGGATGCTACGTTATGGTTAAGGATGTTACAGAGCAGAAGAAAAGGGATGAGATGCTGCGTAATTCTGAAAAGCTGTCGGTTGTAGGTCAGCTGGCTGCCGGGGTAGCGCATGAAATCCGTAATCCGTTAACTGCACTTAAGGGATTTATTCAGCTCATGCTGCACAGTAATCAACAGGTTCCTAAGTATTTGGACATAATGAAAGAAGAGCTGGAGCGGATTGAGCTTATTGTAAGCGAGCTGCTGGTGTTATCCAAGCCCCAATCTTTGCAGCTGAAATCAATGAATTTGAAGGACTTGGCTGAGGAAGTAATGGCTTTAATCGGCACACAGGCCATTATGAACAATATAGAAATTGTATTGATTGCCGAGCAGGATCATTACCCGGTTTATTGCGATCCTAACCAGATTAAACAAATTATCATTAACTTTTTGAAAAACTCCATTGAAGCGATGAAAAAAGGTGGAGTCATAAAAATACAGCTGACAGATGAAGCTTCTACTGAATACATCGTTCTTAGTATTGAGGATCAAGGCAGCGGTATCCCTGAAGAACTGCTGTCACGCTTGGGCGAACCCTTTTTCACAACCAAAGAGGGCGGCACAGGCTTAGGGCTGATGATCAGCCATAAAATTATTGAGCAGCATGGTGGGCAGTTTTTTGTGACAAGCAAGCTGAAGGAGGGGACACGGGTAGAAGTGAGGTTTCCCCTCCCAACATAGAGAAGGTTATAGGGACATAGAGCAGGGGTATAATAGGAGGAGACGGACTTTCGGGAAAAAGAGGGAGACAGTGAAAAATGAGTAAAATTACAAATGACCGAGTACCGCCGGGACAAACTTTAACCGAGGGATTCCCGGTTCTGCACTACGGCACGGTCCCTTATTACAATGATATGAGCAAATGGGACTTCAAGCTGTTCGGGCTAGTTGAAGAAGACGCAACGATTAGCCACAAGGAGTTTATGGCGTTACCGCGGCAGGAGTTCAATAACGATATCCACTGCGTGACGACATGGTCGAAGCTGGACAATGTATGGGAGGGTATTGCCGTTAGCGAGGTGATGAAGCGGGTTAAGCTGAAGCCTGAAGCGAAGTATGTCATGCTGCATGCGGAGCATGGATGGTCAACGAATTTGCCGCTGGAAGACTTCTTGCGGGAAACCTCCTTCTTCGGAATCCGACATAACGGTCAGTTGCTGACGCCAGAGCATGGTTATCCTGTACGAATGGTGGTGCCTCACCTATATTTTTGGAAAAGCGCCAAGTGGATTCGTGGTATTGAGTTCATGGAGAAGGATAAGCCGGGCTTTTGGGAGCGTAATGGCTATCATATGTACGGCGATCCGTTTAAAGAGCAACGTTATGATTTTGACTAGGCATGTAAGCGCCTGTTTCATTGATTAGTCCAATCTCTATTACTCCTTCGTTCATAAAATGCTGAAGGTTTGTTTACTTCTACGGGTGTAATTCTCGTGCTGTTCATATTGTTGGTTATTGTTTCTCGTGCATTTATCTAACAAAAGTCAGCCCTCTTTCCTTCGGGAGTGAGGGCTTTATTTATATGTTTAAGAATTCTTACAGTTGTGTTAGGGCATTATATATTTTGGGACTGCGCTGACAAAGCGGTTTCTATCATAAAAACGAGGGAGTGAGATGAATGGATAAAAACAAAGACCGCAATATACAAGAAGGTTCTGACAGCAGTGAGACAAACATGTCAGGAGTTGGAGAAGCTGTTGGAACTACGGGCGGTGCTGTCGTAGGTGCTGTAGTGGGTTCCCTATTAGGCCCTGTTGGCACCGTTGCAGGTGGAATCGCAGGTGCAGCTCTAGGCAATAAAATGGGGGACAGTGTTGGAGATAGCGATAATAACACAAACGAACACGAAAAATAAGGATAGCTCTATCTTCTAAGTGGAGGATAAAAAGGGGGGCGGGGAAACCTGTCCGCCTTCGTTCTACTTTAAAAGGCAGCCATCGCTATAGTAGCGAAGCTGCCCTTACTTGCTTATTCCAGATTGGCATGATTTCCGAACATGGCTGAGGAATCTAAATCCAGCCTAATCATCATTTGGAGAATGATCGAATCGAACAGCAGAAGAATACTTTGCTCAAACAAAGAGCCCATAGGCTGAATGCTTGTAAGACCGCTATCCGTTGTGTCCTTGGATAGGGCGGGTATTTGAATAACGAGATCTGCTAATCGCCCAATGGATGAGTCAGGAATAACCGTTGTGATCGCTACTGCAGCCCCTAAGCTTGCAGCTTTTGCCGCCATGGCAAGCAAGCTTTTCGTTTCTCCTGAGCCGGAGCCAATGATCAACAGATCTTCTTTTGATAAACCCGGTGTCACAGATTCACCTACAACATAAACCTGAAGCCCCATATGCATCATCCGCATAGCAAAAGCTTTCATCATGAGACCGGATCTGCCAGCTCCAGCCACAAAGATCCTTTCAGCTTGCAGAATATGTTCTACTAATTTCTCAGCGGACTCCTCAGAGATTAAAGATACCGTACGATTTAACTCTTTAATAACCTCATTTGTATATTGAGTAATCTGCATAATTACACGCCTTGTTTAACTAATGATTGCATTGTTGCAGCTGCAAATTTTTTGTTTTCATGGCCAGTAATGCCGCCGCCAACGATAACAAGATCGGGATTTGCCAGGATAACTTCCGGCAGGGTATCCAGCTTGATACCGCCTGCAATAGCGGTCTTGGCATGCTTGACCACCCGTTTAATAGCTGCAAGCTCTTCGAAGGAATTTTTTCCATCAGCCTGATGGTCGTAGCCGGAATGTACACAAATATAATCTACCCCGAACGCATCGATTTCTTTCGCGCGACCTTCAATATCTTTTACATTGATCATGTCTACCATGATTTTGCGGTTTTGCTTTCTAGCTTCCTCTACCGCGCCCTGAATCGTTTTGTTATCCGAAACACCCAATACGGTAATAATATCAGCACCGGCTTCAGATGCTTTCATGACTTCATAGCCACCAGCATCCATAATTTTAAGATCAGCCAAAACCTTCAAATGGGGAAAGGCTTCTTTGATTTCCTTGACGGCCCTCAGCCCTTCATTGATAACAACAGGTGTGCCGATTTCAACGATATCTATATAAGCTTCGACTTCCTTGACGAGCTCCTTAGCTTGAGGAATATTCACAAGATCCAATGCTAGTTGAAGTTCCATTAATACCTCTCCTTTATAACAAGTAGTTGTAATTTTTCTGAACAAGACTTATTCTAGGACTTAACTATCCAATTGGGAAGTACGCACTTGTAAGTGGTGTAGTTACTCAGGAGATACTATTGAGCCTGGCTTGATGATTCGGTTCGGGTGTTATTAGACTTTCTCTTGAAAAAGGAGTGAAGTAATCATGGCAAGTGAGTTAAAGGAACGGATTAACCTGAAGGAAATTAATTGCGAGAAAGAATTGACTCTTGCAGTTATTGGCGGGAAATGGAAGCTGATTATTCTTTGGCATCTGGGGTTAGAGGGGACCAAAAGGTTTAGCGAGTTGAAAAAATTAATCCCTTCTATCACTCAAAAGATGTTAACTAACCAGCTTCGTGAGTTAGAAGAGGACCAACTGGTGACACGTAAAGTGTACGCCGAAGTTCCACCAAGAGTGGAATATTCATTAACGGATTATGGTGAAAGCTTAATGCCTATTTTAAAAATGATGTACAGCTGGGGCAAGGATTATGGTGAGAAGGTAATTTGGAATGAAGGCTCTGAGTCATAAAGGCATTGGAATAGTGTCAGGAGCTTCGTCTTGACCTGTGCTCCTAGAATCCAAACACTGTGGCCGCGGGAAGTGAGTATCCGTATATCCTGAGAAAGCTGGATGGTTGAGGATTTGACCGTGAAGCGGAGTGCTGGGCCAAAACGGCGGTTATCCAAGCCTTGAAGAGATGAATCGCGAATATGCTAAATTTAACAATTGAAATTGTAGAGGTTTAGAATGATGTTAATAACCCCCTAAGGGAATTGCTCCCTAGGGGGTTATTTGCGTTTGTAGGTTAAAACAAGCTGATTGTCAACGAAAGCCGTGCGGCTGCAAGTAATCACCTAACTTCAAGTGAGATGATTATAGATTGGGGTGGATTTGGCGCCCATAATGAAAATGCAGACGGGCAGAGTTCAGAAGCAGGATGTGAGGCGCTCATTTTCTGTTTGTGGGATATTTCATATGTAGGGGGAATGTATCATGCTGAGCTTATAAAAGCATCTTTGTTTAATAAAATAACATTTCAGGAGGTAAAAGACTGCATGATGAAATCTTTGCGAATTATAATGTGCTTATTGCTGCTTGCTTCCTATATACCGTTATGGAACGTGCCGGCTGCACAAGCTGCAGTGTCTACAGCATTGCCGATATTTGATGATTTTGAAGACCCGGCATTGGCTGCTGCGCCAGCAGCA
Organism: Paenibacillus radicis (ex Xue et al. 2023); assembly: GCF_024722015.1. Lineage (GTDB taxonomy): Bacteria > Bacillota > Bacilli > Paenibacillales > NBRC-103111 > Paenibacillus_S. The sequence continues at coordinate 170,560 of NZ_JANQBD010000010.1, forward strand.
TCCGTTAATACTTCAGTTAGTGGTACATCAACGTATTTAAATGGGGATTCATCGTATAAAGTACAGGCGACCGCTTCTACTAGCTCTCCTTGTCCGAACCCTGTGAGCAATTGGCTCTACAGTGCGGCAGACAACTACGTGCAGGTTGTTCCTAACCCGACCAATCCAAGTAATAAGGCTGTCCTCCTATACGATAGTCAGGATGGATCTGCTAATAAATGCGGTTCCACGAGGTTTACTAGAATGTTCAGCCCGCAGTCAGGCAATGTTTCGGTTGCCGAACTAGATTTTTATTTCAAGGACACCTTTAGCGCAGGCAATTTATCCACTGGTACTTCCAATCGAATTCGTTTTTCGAATACGGGTGCGAATACTGCTTTCTTTTCAATCGAGAACAGCTCAGGCAATAATTTGGCTTACAGAATTGGCAGCACATTAACAAATATGGGTGCAGTCCTTGCTCCAAACAACTGGTATCGTTTGAAAGCGACTATCGACATAAAGAGCACGCCAAAAACCGTTAGCTTCACGTTATCCTCAGCAACTGGCGCAACAATGGCGACGGTCAGCAACGCTGCCTTTATAGCAGATGTCAATGATTTCGCAGCGATTGATATCAACACAGGCAATGGGGCTCAAACCGCTCTATATTTAGATAATATCAAAGTATACACAGCACTTCCTGCTCCAACGCTTTCAGCGCCAACGGTAGCTTCCGGTAAAGTTGACTTAAGCTGGAGCTCTGTAACGGGTGCAACGTATTATAACGTCAAACGCAGCACTACAAGCGGAAGCTTGTACACCTCCATTAATGCAAGTCCAGTAACGGGACTTAGCTACTCAGATACGACGGTAACCAACGGACAAGACTATTATTATGTCATTACAGCCGTTAACCCGGTAACCGAAAGTGTATACTCTAACCAAGTAAAAGCATCGCCAATCGCTCCTAGCGCTCAGCCTGCACCATCAGGATTGACGGCAATTGGCGGCAATAATAAAGTCGATCTTCAATGGACAGCAGCCACTGGTGCGGCATCCTATAACGTCAAGCGCAAATTGACATCGGAAAGCTCCTACACCTCTTTGCAAAATGTTGCAGCACTAAGCTTCACCGACAACAGCGCTCTTAATGGAACTGCCTATGATTATGTGGTTACGGCCGTTAATGTGTCATCGGTAGAAAGCGCAAACTCCAATTCTGTATCGGCGACACCTAATACTCCTTCGCTTCCTGCTGCACCGACAAATCTGGTGGTTTGGGCAGGCGACAAGCAAGCAAGTCTATACTGGGGCAGCGTGTCCGGGGCGACCTCATATAAAATCAAACGAAGCGAGAAGGCAGGTGGCCCGTACACGGTTATCAACACTGTGAACGCTGGCAATGCAAGCTTCACAGACACCGGCTTAACTAACGGAACCATTTATTATTATGTGGTGACTGCTGTAAACGCACTGGGAGAAAGCGACAGCTCCAGCGAAGTGTCGGGCAAGACAAGAGCTTTTCTAATTAATGATAATTTTGAAACAAGCGTGCTTGGAGATACACCGTCAGGGTATGTAACTATTGCTGCAGCAGCGGATGCTGCGATTAATAACATAACCGTAATTAACAATAATAATTTGACGAATAAATATTATTCGCCGACTGAGGCTGCACCGGCAAATAATAAATCACCAGCTATTATAGGAAATTCAACTAATGTATTGTGGATCAATGATAACGCAAATGCAAGTCGCAGAGGCGGCTATACGAATACTTTCACTCCGGTATCAGGTAAAAACGGCCTAACCGCTGAGTTGGATTTCATGCAGCCTAAAGTCATTGGTGATTCTTATCCATTAGAATTGCTCGATAGCTCAGGTAAAACGGTACTTTCATTCAGTGTTACGAATCTCAATACTTTTTTACCCATTAACCCTGGTAATGTAGTCAATTGGTATAATCTAAAATTCGTTGCCGATACAGGTACAAATTCTGCTGATGTATTTCTTAACGGAATTTACGAAGGAAACTATAAGTTTAGTACACTGGACACCAACATTTCCAAAATTCAAGCAAGAACAGCCGGGTCTTCGACTGGCAGTATGTATGTTGATAATGTGAGAGTTTACAAGCAAAGTGCTGTAACTCCACAAATGTTGACCACAGCAGGCGCTAACAATATGGTAGTGCTAAAGTGGGGCGCAGCTAGTGGAGCAGATACGTATAACGTATATCGAAGCACAACTTCCAAAGGCGCTTATACGCGTGTTGCAACCGATCTGTCTTCACCAACCTATACGGATACGGGATTGGAGAACAAGAAAAATTATTATTATGTTGTCACTAGTGTTAATGCGAGCGGGGAAAGTGATTTCTCTCATGAGGCCTTGGGCTATCCGAACAACGTACAGCCTCCTGCTTCAGCACCCGTATTTTCTAATACGGCTATCCGGGACAGCCAGATTACCCTGAATTGGAGCGATGTAAAGGGCATAGACGGAGATGGTGCGGAAGTCTCTTCCACCTACACGCTCTATAGAAGTACGACACCAAATGGTCCTTTTGTTACAGTGGCACAGAAGTTTGGCGGTCTGACGTACCTGGATAAAGGTCTAGTTAATGGTACGGAGTACTATTACCAAGTTGTAGCTGAAAATATGGGGGGCAGCAGTCCGAGCTCTGACCTTCTAAAAGTCGCCCCAACAGCGCCTGTAGGAGCACCGACTCTATTAAGTGCTGTACCAGGAAACGGCAGTGTTACTCTGAATTGGTCCCCGGTTGCAAAGGCTACAGGGTACAGTGTAAAAAGAAGTACTGCTAACGGCGGACCTTACACAGAATTTAAAACGGCCGGTACTAGCTACACAGATAACAGTGCAGCTAACGGAACGATTTACTATTATGTCATAACGGCAATTAATGAATCACAGGTACCAAAAATTAATCCAGAAAAGATAGCTATGCAAGAAAGCAGGATCTCTAATCAGCTGAACGCTATGCCATACACTCCTGTATCAGGTGCGCCTGCTCAGCCGACAAACTTACAACCAGCTGTAGATACGGGCAGTGTGAAACTTACTTGGAACGAGGTGCCTGGTGCAACCCAATACAAGGTGAAAAGAGCGACCACAAGTGGCGGTTCCTATGATCCGGTAGTTTCAAGCAGTGCAGCATCCTATGAGGATAAGAGCGTTGTTAACGGAACGACTTATTATTACGTGGTCTCAGCAGTGAATGCGAGTGGAGAAAGTCAACAATCAGATGAGGTCGTGGTGCTCCCGGCTAAAGTGCTTACTGTTGATGCCAGTCCCACAGCGGACGAAGGGACGTTCAAAACCATTCAAAGCGCTGTGAATAGCATTCCGATAACCAATACGGAAAGAACGGTCATTTATATCAAGCCAGGAACGTATACGGAGAAGCTGGTTGTAACTCGTCCATATGTCAGTCTTGTAGGGGCGGGGATGGATGTGACCAAAATCGTGTATGGTGATTATGCAGGAACAGCGGCAACGACAGGTCAACCGGGACATACCGGTAACACCTTCCTTAGCCAGACCGTTGATGTCAATGCAGATTACTTCACGGCTGCCAATTTGACGATCGAAAACAGTGCCGGTCCGCGTTCTGCTGTGGCGCAGGCTGTAGCGTTATCTTTGAAAAGCGATATGGCGACATTCGAATCGGTCAAATTGATTGGCTATCAGGATACGTTGTATACCGGATTGAATGCTACGGGGAAAGGCCGCCATTATTTCCATAACAGCATTATTCAAGGAGATGTCGATTTCATTTTCGGTGAAGCTCCAGCTGTAGTATTTGATAATGTGAAAATGGTTCTCGTCAGCCAAACGGGCGGCGGAGGACACATCACGGCAGCTGCACAAAAAAATACAACAGATGTCGGGTATGTGTTCTTGAATTCGCAAGTTGTTGATGATGCTACGGCACAAGGCGTTTACGATTTGGGACGCCCTTGGAAGGATAATGCCAGCGTCAGCTTTATTAATACGTTAATCGATTCTAAGAAATTCCTTAATGCCGGCTGGATTGCGGCTTGCGCGGGAACTTGCCTTTCGTACTCTTTTAACGAGTATAACAGCTATGGAGCAGGAGCAGATGCAGCTTCGCGGCAGATTGCCAAGCAACTGACGGGATCAGAAGCAAGCAAGGCCATCTCTACTCTTTTCAGCGGTTGGGATCCTTCGATTCCTGTCATGATGCCGAAGGTAAGATACTTGCCGACAGTATCCGTTACTAATTCAACCTTTGACAAGAAGACAGCCAATCAAGCTGATATTCAAGTTATGCTACAAACCAACGGAATAGCTTTGAACAAAATTAAAAATAATCAGACTGTGCTCGGTGTATCAGATTATACGGTTAGCGGCAGTGTCGTTACCCTTAATAAATCCTTCCTTGCAGGACTTCAGACAGGGGCAACAACGCTGGTTTTCGAATTCGGAACGATCTTCGTTCCTCTAACGATCCATGTAGTGGATACCTCCGCTTCGGATATCGGCAAGCAGATACTTGCTGTCAACGATGGATGGGCTTCCTTTACAACGGGAACGAAAGGCGGAGCAGCGGCCGAACCTGCCAATATTTATACGGTAACTAAGCGCAGCGAGCTGATCAAAGCATTAGGCGGTAATAATGGTACCAATGCTACAAATGCGACTCCGAAAATTATTTACATTAAAGGCACAATAGACATGAATGTGGATGATAATGACAATCCGGTAGGCATGGAGTATTACAAGGATGCGGCGTATGATCTGAATGCTTATCTGGCAGCATACGATCCGGCGGTTTGGGGAAGAACATCAGTGCCTTCAGGACCCCTTGAAACGGCTCGCGCTGCATCAGAGACGAATCAGGGCAACAAGATCAAAATTAATGTAGGCCCTAACACGACAATTGTTGGATTGCCTGGCTCAAACGCAAAGGTTTTGGGTGGTAATCTGATGGTTCAGAACGTGGATAATGTCATTATTCGCAATATTGATTTCCAAAATGCCTTCGATTATTTCCCGCAGTGGGACCCGACAGACGGGGACACAGGCAATTGGAACTCTGCCTTTGACAATATTACGATTAAAAACGGCACGCATATTTGGATCGACCATAATACGTTCAGTGACGGCAGCCAACCTGACGACCACAATCATACGTATTTCGGACGCAAATACCAGCTGCATGACGGAACTCTGGATATAACGAATACATCCGATCTGATCACGGTATCTTACAATTACTTCCACGACCATGATAAAACAACTCTTGTTGGCGGAAGTGATAGTTTTACAGGCGATACGGGCAAAGAAAGAATTACATTCCATCATAATTATTATCAAAATGTAGGACAACGCGCGCCTCGTGTTCGTTACGGGCAAGTCCATCTGTACAATAATTTCTATGAAGGGTCCTACAGCCATCCGACCTATCCGTACTTGTACTCGATGGGGGTTGGTGTTGAATCGCAAATTTATGCGCAAAACAATTATTTTGTCCAAGACGCAGGGACACCGGCACAAGCTTTAATTCAAGTGTTGGGAGGGAAAAACTTCACAGATAAAGGTTCCGTACTGAATGGAGCGGAAGTAAATATTGCAGCAAGCAGCGGTGGTTTAAGTGATGTTAGCTGGACTCCTACGTTGTTTACTTCGATAGATGCAACTAAGGAGGTACCTGGGAAGGTAACGGCACAAGCTGGGGCAGAAAATACATTGCCTGTAATGTCAGCTCCGATTCTTACAGCAACAGGAGGCTCCAAGCAAGCGAATCTTACCTGGAGCACAGTAACAGGTGCTGTGTACTACAACGTGAAGCGCAGCCCGACTAGCGGAGGTGCTTACGAGCTTGTAGCAGAAAAGCTCACGACTACAAGCTATGTGAACACTGGCTTAACTCCCGGTTCTACTTACTATTATGTGGTAACAGCTGTGAATGCGGCAGGGAAAAACGCGACATCAAATGAAGTAAGCGCTAAAGTAGATAATGAAGATTCTACTCCTGTAATGTCAGCTCCGACCCTTACAGCAACAGGAGGCTCCAAGCAAGCGAATCTTACCTGGAGCACAGTAACAGGTGCTGTGTACTACAACGTGAAGCGCAGCGCGGCTAGCGGAGGTGCTTACGAGCTTGTAGCAGAAAAGCTCACGACTACAAGCTATGTGAACACTGGCTTAACTCCCGGTTCTACTTACTATTATGTGGTAACAGCTGTGAATGCGGCAGGGAAAACCGCAACATCAAATGAAGTAAGCGCTAAAGTAGATAATGAAGATTCTACTCCTGTAATGTCAGCTCCGATTCTTACAGCAGCAGGAGGCTCCAAGCAAGCGAATCTTACCTGGAGCACAGTAACAGGTGCTGTGTACTACAACGTGAAGCGCAGCGCGACTAGCGGAGGTGCTTACGAGCTTGTAGCAGAAAAGCTCACGACTACAAGTTATGTGAACACTGGCTTAACTCCCGGTTCTACTTACTATTATGTGGTAACAGCTGTGAATGCGGCAGGGAAAACCGCAACATCAAATGAAGTAAGCGCTAAAGTAGATAATGAAGATTCTACTCCTGTAATGTCAGCTCCGATTCTTACAGCAGCAGGAGGCTCCAAGCAAGCGAATCTTACCTGGAGCACAGTAACAGGTGCTGTGTACTACAACGTGAAGCGCAGCGCGACTAGCGGAGGTGCTTACGAGATTGTAGCAGAAAAGCTCACGACTACAAGTTATGTGAACACTGGCTTAACACCCGGTTCTACTTACTATTATGTGGTAACAGCTGTGAATGCGGCAGGGAAAAACGCAACATCAAATGAAGTAAGCGCTAAAGTAGATAATGAAGATTCTACTCCTGTAATGTCAGCTCCGACCCTTACAGCAACACCGTTTTTGAGGCAAGTGAACCTTTCGTGGAATGCTGTAACAGGAGCCAAAACGTATAGCGTGAAGCGCAGCTTAACTATCGGCGGTCCATACGAGCTGGTGGCTGATAAGCTTACTTCAACAAGCTATGTGGATACAGGATTGATCCGCAGCATGACATACTATTATGTAGTTACAGCTGTGAATGCTGCTGGGGTGGAAGTTACATCCAATGAAGCGAATGCAAGAGTAACCTACGAAGATTCCAATAAATCTTCAGGCAATTCTTCATCGACTCCATCGGGTTCAAGTGGAGGTACAGTAACTGCTCCGACAAATGATTCGAGCATTCGAGTGACGCCATTGAGCGAGAAAAGAGCGGATGGAACCACGGTAGCAAGAGTTATTGTGGATGCGGCGGCTCTCTCTAAAGCGCTGGATAGTCTGCTGGCAGCTGGCAGCAGTACTGCTGAACCGAAGATTCGTATAGAGGCAGAAGTGAAGGAAACAGCTGCAACGGTTGAGATTCCTGCTTCCTCCGTATCGGATGCGCAAGGTAAAGTACCTGCGGCGGTTTTATCCATCAAATTGGATAATGTCACATATAGTTTGCCTGTGAAATTGATTGATGTAAAAGAGCTGGCAAAAGGATTAGGCGCAGATGTTAAAGATGCGAAGGTAATCATATCGATAGAAAAGGTTACAGGAGCATCCGCAGCTGGACTGGAATCCAAGGCAAAAGAAAACGGATTGAAGCTGCTTAACAATGGTGTTGATTTCAAAATTACGGTTGAAGCCAATGGGAAATCTACATCCATTAATGATTTTGGCAGTACTTACGTGGAACGAACACTGGAAATTCCAAACACGGTTGATCCGAATAAAGTAACGGCTGTCCTTTATAACCCTGCAACCGGCAAACTAATTTTCGTACCGGCGATTATCAAGGTAAATGGCGGTGTTACAGACGTGACAATCAAACGTCCGGGGAATAGTATTTACGCCATAGTAGAGTCGGGCAAAACGTTTGCCGATTTGAACGGTCACTGGGCTAAGAGCGATATTGACCTGCTGGCTTCCAAGCTGGTGGTCGATGGAACAACAGCAACAAGCTTTGCACCGCAAAACCCAATTACACGTGCTGAGTTTGCTACACTTCTCACGCGTGCCCTGGGCTTGAACGAAGGAAACAGCACAGCATACTCCGATGTGTCGGCTAACGATTGGTACGCGGGTTCTGTAAGTGCTGCTTCCAAAGCAGGACTGGTTACTGGCTTCGAGGATGGTTCCTTCCGTCCGAGCGCCAATATCACCCGCGAGCAAATGGCTGTGATGGTCAGTCGTGCAATTGGTCTGGCTGGCAAGAAAGTAGACTCTGATGCGAAAGCATTAGCTGTTTTCACCGACAGCAAGGCTATCAACAGCTGGGCATCAAGCGCTGTCGCTCAGTCTGTGAATGCCGGTATTATTAACGGCAAGTCGGCTGACGCATTCATGCCTGATGAACATGCAAGCCGTGCAGAGGCTGCAGTCATGCTGAAACGATTGCTGCAATTCGTTGAATTTATGAACTAAACGCATTACACATTGAAAGAGCAGGGAGATCATTCTCTCTGCTCTTTCTTAACATATAAGAGGGAGTTAATTGCTTTATAGCGCTCCCTCTGGTACCCTTTCTAATGCTGCTTAAGTGATCGTGCGAGAACAGATGTTCAGAGGTTGCTTTCATTCTAAAGGAGACTAGGATTTTCGGAGGGCTGCCAAAAAGAAAGGCGATAGATGGAAATCCTCCCGTTAATTCAGCCTAGATATCGTTAGAAAGCAATCTAACTGTAAATACTCCTGCTAATAGAGGTGATAAGGGATGATATCACCCAAATCCTTAGAATTAGCATGAGAAATTCCAGTTATAGGGCTTGGAACGCTATTATGTGGAAAAATAACGTGACATTTTCCTGATAATTGACGTGGGGTTCGCTAGGCTGCCATGCAATGCTGTAAACGAACCCAGATATCCGCGATTAGCATACGTTAGAAAGTGACCTCATCTCTGCATTTTGCTGAGAATACCCAATAAGGGCAGTATCAAATGGGTAACCCTAGTGAGTGAATGAATCCCGTAGAATGTGAAAAAGAACCTTTAATTCCAAAATGGAATTGAGGGTCCTTTTTCACTTTATTTCAATTCCGCAAGATGAGCAATTGGATTGCAGGGTCCAGTAATGCTGCGTGAAATCCATACTAAGCAGGATGTTCATCAGCGTATGGATTACAAACGCAGCTTATTTTCCTCATGAATTTGCTTGTACACAGGTTGATAAGACCAAGCTCCAGATCGACGAGACGCTGCCCTTATATGCATTGGCAGACTATGAGGGAAAGCTTATGCCTAATCTAAAAATGATGTACAGCTGGGGCAAAAAATTATGAGAAAAAGTGATCTGGAATAACAGATCCAAATAATTAGAGTAGCTATGGTTGTGATTTTCCGTGTAAGCGTCTTGCATAATCATCAGTTGCTGTGGAAAAGAAGCTGCGCGGGCCCGCGATGCGATAATTTAATATGGAATAGTAATAACAAGCCCATCTATAAAGCTGATAGCTTTTATAGATGGGCTTGTTATTTGCATAGATAAATTTCATTAAGTAGTTCAACACACTATGCTAATTCGTAATGTCTAGACAGAGCAGACGCGGGGTCTATGCTGAAAAGCAGTTATTTACATCCTTATCCTCTATATCCAAGCTGAACGGAAAGATCCTGTGCTATTGCTGTCACATGCTGTACGAAGGAATCTAAAGACGGCTTTACCCGGTCGACTGGACCAATCATACTGATTGATGCAGTTACGGTGCTATCGATATCGAAGAGTGGTGCGGCAATCCCCATTACACCGACATTACGCATGTTCTCGCTGACTTCATAGCCCTTAGTAAAAATCGATTGAAGTCGTTCCTTTATTTCCGCAGGCTCCTTTAATGAATAAGGTGTAAAAGTGCGAATGTCCGTATTTATGATGCTTTCAATAAAAGACGGATCTTGATAAGCGAGAATAACCCGAGAAGCTGATGTTGCATACAGAGGGAACCGCCGGTAAGCCTCCACATTGAATCGGATCGGATGAATGGAGTCGATTCGATCGATGTAGATGGCCTCTTGACCATCTCTTACGCACAGACATACAAGCTCTTGCGTTGTGTCGGCGAGCTTTTGCAGATACGGCTTGGCAAAGTCCACCAGATTATGATTTTTCAACACTTTATTACCAAGTCCTAATAAGGTGAATCCTAGGGAATATTGTTTATTTGCAGGGTTTTGTTTGATAAAGCCTTCGCTTTCCAATGTCATGAGGAGCTTATGTACGGCACCCTTAGAAAGCTGAAGCTGACGGCTAAGTTCACTGACACCCATTTCCTTCGGGGAATCAAGGAACAGCTTAAGCAGTCTGCAGCTATTTTTTACGGAGGAGAGGTGATTGTCCATACTTCAATTATGCTCCTTAAAAGGCAAAAAGTGGCCGTTGATAGTTTTTTTGCAATTAGTTTACCATAAATAAAAGCTTTTTCCTATATGAAAACGATAATGGGAGGGAATCTGACATCTCTTAAATTTTTTATTGCATTTTTGTTGAAAAACATGTTAAAATTCCAATATATTCACATATAGTAAACATCGTTCACGTATAGAGAACGATAATAACATGTTGAGAGGAAGTTTTCAATGAAAAAATGGGGAGCAATTTTATCGGTCGCAGCAATTTGTAGTGTTCTAGTGACAGGGTGTGGAACAAATGCGGCACAGCAGGCGCCAGCAGGGGATAAAGGAGCAGCAGCTGGCAAAGAAGCAGGCTTAACGCCTGAGAAGCAGCTGGTCATTGCCGGTAACGGAGCAACAGTAGAAGAATTGATGAAGGATGAAATTTTCAAAAAATTTAATGCCAAATATCCAGATGTGAAACTCACATATGTTTCCGGTGTGTCTACCGAAATTGTTGCCAAGGTGAAAGCACAGAAGGCTTCCCCCCAAATCGATGTAACAATTGTTGAAGGCGGAGAGCAGGAAGCAGGTCGCGTAGAAGGTTTATGGGAACCGCTTACGGACAAAGATATTCCAAATATGAAAAAGGTAGGCGAGGATCTCAAGGTTAAAGACAACAGTGGAATTGCCGTTAACTTTACACCTATGGGTATTTCCTATAACGCTGAGATTGTGAAATCAAAAGGACTGCCGGTACCACAATCATGGAATGATCTAGCGAAGCCCGAAATGAAGGGTAACATTACATTAGCCGAGATGTCCAGTAATTTTGGCCGGTCAGCTTTTATAATGCTTGCTTATGCTAACGGCGGTTCTGAGAAAAACATGGATCCAGGCTTTGAAAAGCTGAAAACAATAGCGGGCTATATGCCGACTTTTGCTAAAAGCGCAGCACAATTGCAGCAAAACCTGCAAAATAAAACGGCGGCTTATACGACCTGGACTATGGCAAGAAGCCTAGTTCAAAAGGATGCAGGCTTGGATCTTGAATTTGTAATTCCGAAGGAAGGGGCTAACCTAGTACCTAACGTGGCAACAATAGTTAAAGGTGCGAAAAATCCCAATGCTTCAAAGCTGTTTATTGATTTTCTGTTGACAGATGAAGTACAGACTATGTATGCTTCCAAGCTTTATTACAATCCGGCTGTTCCAGTAAATCTTCCTCAAGAGCTGGCTAAGAAGCTGAGCTTTGATAGCAAAAAGGTAGTTAAATTTGACGCGGAAGTTGTAGGCAGCAAAATGCCGGAATGGCTAGACCGCTTTAATAAAGAAGTTGCTCCTAAAGTCGGGAAATAGGTGATAATAGATGGCCAAAAGCATTGACGTCGAACTAGTAAACATCCAGAAGAAATTTGGTCCGAATGTAGTTGTAGACAGCTTCAATCTGCGAATCGAGCAGGGAGAATGTGTCTCCTTCCTCGGCCCGTCCGGGTGCGGTAAAACAACCACATTGAATATGATTGCCGGTTTTTTGGAACCGGATCAAGGCGACTTGCTGATTAAAGGAAAACGAATGAATGGTGTGCCGTCCAACAAGCGTGAGCTGGGAATGGTGTTTCAGACCTATTCGCTATTTCCGCATATGACAATATTTGAGAACGTTGCCTATGGGTTGAAGCTTCGTAAAGTCGCTAAGGCGGAAATTACTCGCAGAGTGAATGCCATCCTTGAGCTGGTAAAGCTGCCTCATGTTGCAGAACGTTATCCTAAGCAGCTATCCGGCGGACAGAGACAACGGATTGCGATTGCGCGGGCTTTGGTAACGGAGCCGTCCTTGCTTCTGCTGGATGAGCCTTTGAGTAATTTGGATGCTAAGCTGCGCGAGGAACTTAGGGATGAGCTGAAGCGGCTGCAGCAGGAAATCGGAATTACTACTATTTTTGTAACGCATGATCAGGAAGAGGCGCTCTATCTCTCCAATCGTATCGTCGTTCTTGATCATGGCAAGGTAGAACAGATTGGTACCCCTTGGGATATTTACAATCGTCCTGCTTCAGAGTTTGTTCATACCTTTATTGGGAAATCGAACCGCATGCAGGGAGTAGTTGAGGAAACGAATGGCGACACCCTCATGTTGAAAACCGATGCCGGCTTCACACTTCTTGCCGATCGCCGAGACGGCAGCTTTGGGAATGGAGAAAAGGTCTCTATCTATGTTCGGCCTGAGAAAATCGGTTTGAATACGGAAGAAGTGGTAATGGATGGCGTTAATCAGGTGAAGGGTATTGTGAAGCAGACCTCCTTCCTTGGCGCCTACACTGAATGTGAGGTTGAAGTAGGACACTATTCGCTCACAGTACGTATCCAGACGGTACAGCAAATGATTCAATTCTCACAAGGGCAAAGCGTATACCTGGATTGGAAGCCTGAGGATATGTTCGTGTTCACCGGAAAGGGGCAGGGACAATGAGCGAGGGCCGTAGCCGTTTGACGCGAAACGCCACTCTGCTGCTGGCACCGGGACTTGCGGTGGTGATGGGGGTATTTTTACTTCCGATGCTCTATATTCTGATGTTCAGCTTTCAAGACAAGCAGGAGCATTTTTCCTTCGGAAATTACTTGCTGTTCTTTCAGGATCCCTACTATATTCAAGTTTTGTGGCGTACGATCAAAGTGAGCTTGCTCACCGTATTGGCTTGCTTAGTATTAGGTTTCCCTGTGGCATTGTATATGGCTCAAGCGTCAGGCAGAATGCGGGGAATTGTTACTTTTTTAATTATTTCTCCGCATCTGGTGAGCGTTGTTATTCGTAATTTTGGATGGGTCATTATTCTGGGGGATAAGGGCTGGATCAATAATACCTTGCTGCAGCTTGGACTGATCGATAAACCGTTGAAGCTGCTGTATAACGAGCTTGGAGTTATCATTGGTTTAACGGATTCTTTGCTGGTTTACATGATTTTGGCGATTGCGACCAGTCTCTACCAGATTGATGGCTCGTTATATAAAGCGGCAGGCATATTAGGCGCCAGCAGGCTGCGTACGTTCTTTTCCGTCACCTTACCGCTTACCTTGCCAGGGATGGTCGCTGGAACAACGCTTGTCTTCAGCCTGTCCATGAGTGCTTTTGTTACACCGGCTTTGATGGGAGGGACATCCGTGAAGGTGCTGCCTGTTATTGCCTATGAAAAAATAATGACCCAATTGGATTGGTCGCTTGGGGCAGCCATTGCTTTCTTGTTGTTGGCTTCAACGATTGCGCTGGTAGCCTTGTTCACCCGTTTAATCGAAACCAAGCGATATAAAGAGGTGTTTAACACATGATAAAGAAAATTTCTCCGCTTGGTATCATTACTTTTTTCGTGGTGCTGTTCGTCATTTCACCTTTGCTTATCATTATCCCGACCTCGTTGACTTCGGTAAAATATCTTTCATTTCCACCAGTAGGATTCTCCTTTATGTGGTATGTCAAAATATTTGACCGTCCCGAATTTGTGGATTCATTTATATTCAGCTTGGAGCTCGCAGCATTGACCGCTGTTATTTCAACGATCATAGGTACGCTGGCAGGGCTTGCGCTGCATAAGTATAAGTTCCGTGGCAGTGGAGTCATCAATGGACTGCTGCTCTCACCCTTAACTGTACCGGCTTTAATTATCGGTATTGCGGTGCTGCTGTTTTTTACAAGGATAGGTTTGGCCGGTACTTTTATTGGACTGCTGCTGGCTCACGTGCTGATATCTATTCCTTATGTTGTGAGGCTTGTGTTGACAGGGCTGAGCAATTTCGATTATACGCTGGAGCGGGCAGCTTATATTATGGGGGCTAAGCCCTTCAATGTATTCTGGGATATTACACTACCTTTATTAAGGCCAGCTATCATGTCAGGGATGATTTTTGCTTTTCTGACCTCATTCGATAATGTTACCGTCTCGTTGTTTCTTGTTTCTCCTTCGACCACAACGCTTCCGCTTGCTATTTTTAGCTATATGCAGGAGATATTGGATCCGTTGGTTGCATCCATTTCATCGGTTGTTATTTTATTAAGTCTTGTATTTATTATTATTTTGGAACGCGTTTATGGTTTGGATCGATTGTTTGGATCCAATTCGCATTCCCATTAAATGGAGATACCTTACATCATGTCACAAACATCACTTCTGAAACAAATCGAATCTTATCTTCCAGAGCTGCTTCAGCTGCTGGAGGAAAGCGTAAATATGGACTCTCCTTCCCGAAATAAAGCTCAATGCGATCTGACTGCTGATTGGTATGCGGCTCAGTTTAGCCGATTGATCGGTGGTCGGGTTGAACGGATCCCGCATGCAATTGCGGGAGATCGACTTCTATGTGTTGCAGGAAGCGGAGCCAAACAAATTCTTCTCGTAGGTCATTACGACACGGTTTGGCCCAGTGGTGAAGCACAGCGACGTCCGTTTCGAATCGAGGACGGAGCAGCCTACGGTCCCGGTGTTTATGATATGAAAGCAGGGCTGCTGCAAGCTATTTTTGCGATTAAGGCGTTGCAGGATACAGGGCGTTTGCCAGAGGATAAACGGATCGTACTGTTAATCAATAGCGACGAAGAAATCGGCAGCCCAACTTCTCGGGAATTTATTGAATCGGCTGCTATGCAATCTGCTGGAGCCTTTGTTCTGGAGCCTCCTATGGAGCCGAGCGGTGCGCTCAAGACAGCCCGCAAAGGAAGCGGCCGGTATAAGCTGACAGTAAAAGGGGTATCCGCTCATGCGGGTGTAAATCCGGAGAAAGGGATATCAGCGATTCAAGAGCTAGCTCACCAAATTCAGCTCATGCACAAGCTGACCGATTACAATATCGGGACAACAGTTAATGTTGGCCTTGTGCATGGAGGTATCGGCAGCAATGTCGTACCGGATCATGCAGAAGCAGAGATCGATGTGCGCATCGCTACTTTGGATGAAGCGGAGCGGATCGAAGCGGAGTTCGCCTCGCTGACTCCGTCTCTGTCAGGCGCTGAGCTGACGGTTACCGGCGGCATGATGCGCCCTCCGATGGAGCGTACCGATGCTATTGCATCGCTGTACAGCCTCGCTCGGGAGCTGGCGAAGGCTGAATTCGGCCTCGCTTTGGAGGAGACGGCGACCGGTGGAGTTAGCGATGGCAACTTCACAGCGGCTGCGGGTACTCCGACGCTCGATGGTCTAGGCGCGCGCGGGGACTTCGCGCATTCTCCACGCGAGTATGTGCGAATCGATGAGATTCCTTTGCGCACTGCGTTATTGGCGCGTTTGATTGAAGCTATATAGGGAAGGCTAGTAATGGACATGGCAATATGAAGTTAGACCGAATCCTTAAGTAGGGGCGGTCTATTTTCATACTATCAGCAGGTATAAGTTTTCAGTAGCGCTGAACTTATTGTACTATTGAGTACTATTGAACGAAAACATAGGCTGCTAGGGAGGAAATACAATTGTTCATACCAATGACCTTGAACTTGCTTGACAAAGAACTTGAGAAAATTCAACTTGCGTTAACCCGCATTTCCGATGAGGTTTTGTGGAAAAAGCTGCGGGAAGGAACGAACAGCGTAGGCAACTTATGCCTTCATCTGGCAGGGAACGAATATCACAATATTGTAAACAGTATAGGTGGCTATCCGTATATTCGGGAGCGTTCAGCTGAGTTTTTGGCAGAAGGCGGATACACGTGCAAGGAGCTCTCAGCGCATTTGAATGCAGTGAGAGAGAAGTCGCGGGAGGTTCTGGGCACACTTTCGGAGGAAGATCTTTACCGTGAAGTAACCGTCTATTATCCTCCTGATGCGGGGATAGCGTCCTCCAACCGACAATTGATGGAGCTGCTGTATCACGTAACGGTACACTATAGTTATCATACAGGACAGATCATGTATATGACCAGAATTTTTCAGGGAGAAAATGTAAATCTATTGAAATGGAAGCATTAATTCAGAAGATTTATTTAAGATTAAATATTTAAACAATGTTCAATAAAAATAAGAATTTTCGCAGGAAAACCTAATGGCGTTGTCGAATCCTTATAGGATTTAATTCAACAATGAAAAACTGGAGGGTACACAGAAAATGAAAAAAGCATCACTTCTCGCATTAACCGCGGTACTTTTGGTAACCACCGCTCTGGCCGGCTGTGGAAAAAAAGAAGCCGCAGCACCAGAGAAAGCAGCAGCACCGGCAAAAGCTGAAGCGCTTTCGGTGGACATCGGCATGCTCAAGCTAGCTAGCTCGGCCCCTTTATTTATTGGGATTGAAAAAGGTTTTTTCAAGGAAGAGAATATTGAGGCTAAGCCTAAATGGTTTGACGCGGCACAGCCTATTGCAGTGGCTACGGCAGGCGGGAGTGTAGATGTAGGCGCTACCGGAATTACTGCCAGCTTATACAACATGGTAGCCGGAGGTCAAAAGCTTGTTATCGTGGCTGATAAAGGAAGAGAGCAAAAGGGTTATTCGTCCACGGCCTTAATGGTTCCCAAGGATTCGGCTATTAAAGCTATAAATGAATTGAAAGGGAAGAAAATCGGGATTACTCAGACTGGATCTACTTACCATTATATGGTAGGAAGACTTCTCGAGAAGCATGGCTTGACACTTAAAGATGTTGAGCTGGTGCCTTTGAACAGCATTAAAGGATTGATGGAATCTCTCAAAAGCAAGCAGGTTGATGCGGTTATGCTTAATGAACCGAATATCACCGCTGTGGTGAAAGAGGGATATGGCAAGGTTGTAGCACAAGTAGGGGATGAAATTGAATACCAAACATCCGGATTGTTCTTCTCGCCTAAGCTTGCAGGCAATAAAGATGCAGCGGTACGCTTTTTGAAGGCTTATGCTAAGGCTACACGTTATTACTATGACGCGGTGCTTGTTCAAAAGGATGGCAAAATCGTACCTGGCGCCAACTATGATGAGGTTGTCAAAATTGTTGCCAAATATACAGACCAGCCTGAAGAAAATGTGAAGCAGGGGCTTCCTTACATGGATAGAGACGGCAAGCTCTTGGCAACTGATATCAAGACACAAGCGGATTGGTATGCTAAAGAGAAGCTGATTGACAAAGCAATTGATCCTGCGGGGATTGTTAATACCAGCTTATTGGATGAAGCCTTACAGAAGCTGGGGAAATAATATCATGAGAATCGTCGTAAACAACGTGGAAAAGCGGTTCGTTGACACGAAGAAACGTGAAGTTACTGCGCTTCAAAACATCAACTTTACAATCGAAGAGCAGGAGTTTGTTGTATTGGTCGGTCCCAGCGGCTGTGGGAAGTCTACACTTCTGAACATCGTGGGTGGTCTATTATCCCCATCCAGCGGTGAGGTGTACTTTGAAGGGATGACCTCTCAAAAGGAACCCCGGCTAGGAATTGTCTTTCAGGAGATTGCGCTGTTTCCTTGGCGTACGGTTTATGAAAATGTTGTATTCGGTCTGGAAGAGCAGGGGGCAAGCAAGCAGGAGCAGCGGGAAAAAGGTCAGAACTTCATTGATCTGGTGGGTCTTACCGGCTTTGAATCGGCTTATCCGAAACAGCTATCGGGAGGAATGCGCCAACGTGCAGGCATTGCGAGGGCTCTTGCCGTTGAACCTGATTTGCTGCTGATGGATGAGCCATTCTCCGCTCTAGATGCTCAGACACGAACGCTGATGCAAGAGGAGCTGCTTTCCATTTGGAATCGCACCCGATTAAGTACATTATATGTCACTCACAATATTCAGGAGGCCGTCTATTTGGCTGATCGGGTTATTGTGCTTTCCCGTCATCCAGGACAAATCAAAGAAGTGATTCAGATTGATTTGCCAAGGATGGGAAGGGATCAAGAGCAGCATCGTGCTGCTTTTGAACGTTATGCCGATGAAATCTGGCAGCTAATCCGGCATGATGCACAAGAAGCGCTGAAGGAGGGATAAGCAATGAATCAAACATCAAGAGAAGCCGCCGCGAATCCCGCCCAAGCCTCAGCGCAAGGACGAGAGCAGCGCCATGTTATCCGTAACCGCGTGTCCTTCCTGGAGCAAAAGATTCCGGGTTATGCTTCTATTATAGGGATTGTCGGAATCTTAATTCTGTGGGAGCTGGTCTGTCGCCTGGAAATAGTCCCGCCGTTGTTTTTGCCGGCGCCTTCCCTAATATTGGCAGCCGGGTGGGATATGCTGTCAAGTGGCGAGCTGCACGAAAACATACTGGCTAGCTTATACCGGATTGCCATTGGTTATGCCATAGGTGCTGGTTGCGGTATTATTTTCGGGCTCGTTTTAGGATTTTCGCGTTGGGTGGACGCTATACTTTCTCCTGTCGTGTATTCGATTTATCCGATTCCCAAAATCGCTTTGCTGCCTTTGATTATTCTTTGGCTTGGTATCGGGGAAACCCCTAAATTCACTATGATTGCATTGGGTGTATTTTTCCCGGTTGTAATAAATACGTTCTCGGGAGTCAAGAATGTCGATCCTATTTGGATTAAAGCGGCAGTTACGTTCGGCTCCAGCCATTTGAATGTTATTCGGAAGGTTATTCTTCCCGGAGCTTTGCCGATGATTTTTGCCGGTCTTAAGCTTGCGGCTGGAACTTCCCTGCTGCTGCTGGTAGCGGCAGAGATGATTGCAGCCCAAAAAGGTGTCGGTTCGATGATTCTTCATTACGGGAATTTGATGATTACGACAAAGCTAATGGTTGGTGTTCTGATTTTGTCTTTATTAGGGCTTCTTTTTAACCGTGGGCTGCAGTGGCTTGAGCGAAAGCTTCTGCCATGGAAATAAGGTAGTCCCTACATGATAGTTAGTTTTGAAGGCTATTAAGAGTATGGCTAACGGGGCCATGCTTTTGATGGCCTTTTTTTGCACGCCAGAATTTATATGTTTTGGGGCTCCCCGCAAAGTATCTGAATCAACTTCGAAGAAAGACCCCACTTTGTGGGGATATTTTGTTGGGGACAGATAAATTAAGTGTACGAAACGGATATAATCCGACATGTACAATGGGGTATTGACCTTTTATAATTGATAATAATTCTCAACGATTGATGTTTGCTTAGCTGTACAAGGAGGAAGAAATGAATGAAGGCTTTAAAAATGATCATAATTGTTATACTCTCGTTGGCCGTTACCGCTTGTGGAGCCGTGTCGCCGAGTGGGGTTTCAAGTACTGGTGGAAAGGCTGCATCCGCTGATCCTGCTGCATCGAAGGACCAAGGCAAATCTGATGCCGCCGAAAGAACAATCAAGCATGCTATGGGCACAACGGTTTTGAAGAAAAAGCCGGAACGTGTCGTGGTGCTCTTCAACGGTATGAACGATATCATCATCAATCTGGGAGTTAAGCCGGTTGGGGCCGTGGAGTCCTGGGATCAAAGACCGTGGTATCAGTATCTGCGTGCCAATATGGAAGGGGTCAAAAATCTTGGAGATGAAATTCAGCCCAATGTAGAGGCCATTATAGCGTTGAAGCCTGATTTGATCATCGGACAGAAGTCGCGCCATGAGAAGATATATCCGCAGCTCTCCAGCATCGCACCGACTATTATTATGGAAGAGCTGTTCGATTGGAAGAACAATCTAAAAATTAGTGCGGAAGCGATGTACAAAGATGATGAAGCCGCAAGAATTATTGGCGATTGGGATAAACGAGTTGCCGAATTTAAACAAAAGGCGGGAGACCGTTTAGCGAAAACGGAAGTCTCGATCATTCGTTTTGAGAAGGATGGCAGCGCACGTGCTTATAGTACGGGGTTTGCCGGAAGTATCTTTAAGGAACTTGGTTTGGGACGGCCCAAATCGCAAATTGTGGAAGGGAAGACGTACCTTTCTATCACCTCCAAAGAGCAGATGGCACAATTGGATGGGGATTATATCTTCGATGTTACCCAGTTGAGCGCGAGTGACCTGTCTACAGAGAAAACCCAGAACGAATGGACCTCCCACCCGCTCTGGAAAAATTTGAAAGGCGCGAAGAACGGGAAATATTTCAAGGTTGATGCGATTACCTGGAATTTGTCTGGCGGCTCTCTTGCCGCTAAGGCGCTGCTGGATGATTTGTACAAATATTTTGAAATCAAATAGGACGCATTACGAGGGAATGAGCTTAATTTTATGAAAACGAATCTAGGGAAAGCAGCAGGGCTGCTGGCCGGTATTCTGCTGCTGGTCCTATGCATGATCTCAAGCATCTTATTCGGAGCCGCTAATTATGATCTACATACGGCTTGGATTTCGGTCTTCCATTACGATGAAGCGATCAGCGAACAGATTATTATTCGAACAACACGAGTGCCACGTGCTTGTATTGCGGCAGCTATTGGAGCGAGCCTTGCGATCGCTGGCGCACTTATGCAAACCTTGACTCGTAATCCGCTTGCTTCGCCTAGCGTGCTTGGGGTCAATGCGGGGGCCACCTTCCTGGTTGTTGTAGCGGCAACAGCCTTGTCTGTTTCTTCCATGCAGGTGCTAATGTGGGTTGCATTCCTAGGTGCTGCGGCAGCAGCGGTAATTGTATATATTCTGGGCTCGCTTGGGAGAGACGGATTAACTCCGCTGAAGATCGTATTGGCAGGAGCAGCGATGACCGCACTGTTTTCATCCTTTACGCAGGGAATTTTGGTATTGAACAAACAAGGCTTGAACACCGTATTGTTCTGGCTGACCGGTACGATCGCAGGCCGTTCGCCTGACAATTTGCTAGCCGTATTACCTTATATGGCTTTGGCTTGGGCAGCTGCATGGTTGATTTCAAGAGATATGAACCTTCTTATGATGGGTGAGGATGCTGCGAAAGGTTTGGGACAGAAGACGATCTTCGTTAAAGTAGCGGCAGGAATCATTGTTATTGTACTGGCAGGAGGCTCAGTCTCCGTGGCAGGTCCGATTGGTTTTATCGGTATCGTCATCCCGCATATATCACGGTTTATTGTTGGAATCGATCATCGCTGGGTTATTCCGTACTGTGCGGTTCTCGGAGCTATTCTGTTGATTCTTGCTGATATAGGCGCGAGATTTATTATGATTCCCGAGGAAATGCCGGTTGGTGTTATGACAGCGATTATCGGGGCTCCGTTCTTTATTTATATTGCGCGGAGGGGGCTGGTCAAATCATGAAGCAGCATATTCCCTTTCGGTTCAAACGCGGAGAGCTTTCATTTCTAATTCATAAGAAAACAATGCTTATATCGTTTGTACTGCTTGTTGCCTGCATAGCTATTGCTGTTATTAGTATTGGCATCGGAGAGATGTACATTTCACCACTGGATGTCGTCCGCAGCTTGCTGGGAGTGGGGGCAGACGATTATACGATGGTCATTCAAAAGCTTCGCCTGCCACGTATAATAGTCGGCATCCTTGTTGGCGTTTCTCTGGCTGCAGCAGGAGCGATCATGCAAGGCATTGTCCGCAATCCTATGGCATCACCGGATATTATGGGGGTTACGGGAGGCGCTTCAGTCGCCGCAGTATCGTTTATTACTTACTTATCGGGTGTGGTAAATGTTCGCTTGCTGCCTGTCTCCGCAATGCTCGGAGCCGGGATTGTCGCCATTCTCTTGTATTTGCTTGCCTGGAAAAAAGGAGTAACGCCCATTCGCCTCATCCTAGTTGGGATCGGGATGTCGTCCCTCATGTCCGCTGCAACAACGATGATGATCGTCTTTAGCCCGAAGAACGATGCCGGTCAAGCTTATTTATGGCTGACAGGGTCGATCTACGCCTCCAACTGGGAAAATGTGCTGACCGTCTTGCCTTGGACCCTTATCCTCATTCCGATCGCATTTATATTGGCTCGTCATGTCAATATTGGCCAGCTCGGTGATTATATCGCGGCTAGCGCGGGAAGCCGGGTCGAATTTAACCGTCTGTTGCTGCTGTTGGTCAGCGTAGCTCTAGCGGGCTCGGCAGTTTCAGTTGCAGGAGGCATTGGGTTTGTTGGATTAATCGCGCCTCATATGGCGCGCAAGCTGGTTGGAGCAAGCTTCGACAGCGTACTCCCGGTGTCCGCCTTATTGGGCGCGATTGTTGTGACATTTGCGGATCTTGCAGGACGGACGTTCTTCCTTCCACTGGATGTTCCAGTCGGTGTGTTCACGTCGGCCGTCGGCGCGCCATTCTTCATTTATTTGCTGTACACCAAACGAAATTCAAGATAACACAGTCGCTTGCGAAGCAAATTTTGCTAAAGCAAAACTACTAGGGAGGGACAATTATGAGTTTATTAGAAATGAAATATGCTGGATCCATTGTAGATTTGATCAAAGAGAGAAGAAGCATTAGAGCATTCAATAACGATCCGGTCTCGACTGAACTGCTGCAGGAGCTGCTGAATGTAGCGGTGTGGGCACCAAATCATGGCAACAGGCAGCCTTGGAGATTTATACTGTATAAGGGAGAGGGAAGAGTAGCCTTCGCTGATGCGATGATCCAGACCTATTCCGCTGAAGATAAGGTGAAGTACGGACAGCATAAATGGGATTACTTTATGAAGGTGCCAGCGCATTTGGTCGTGATTATGAAGGAGGACCCGCGTCAGAAGCAATGGGATGAAGATTACGGGGCGGTATGCGCTTTGATTCAGAATTTTCAGCTAGCCGCATGGGAGCAGGGTCTCGGAGTTGTATGGAAAACAAATAATTACAATTATGCTCCCAAGTTTCATCAGTCGGTTGGTATACAGCCAGGTGAGAAAATAGTCGGTATCCTGCATATTGGTTATCCGGCATCTGTGCCTCCGGTACAGCCGCGCAAGCCAGCTGAGGAGCTGCTGACCATCATTGATTCGAAGTAGCCCAAGTTCCTGGCTCCACTCAAAGCAGCGATGAGAATTCTCTAATATAATCCTTCCTATATGCCCGGAAACCAGCTATACTAATTGATAATAATTATCATAGTTGGCATGGGTGAAAAATACCGTCTTCAGGTGTCCGGTTTGCTTTCCATAGACGAGAGCAGACGGACACTTATTGCTGTGTTTCCACCAAGAGATCTTGGACAGGAAGGTGAGGCTGTATATGCTGCCAGGTACCCCCAAAAGATATCCCCTTGTACTCCTTTCTTCAATTCATAAACGCCGTTATAAAAAAAACAGCACTTTACGTTTGCAAAAGATTCCTGGCGATGTCCTGTGTATAGTGACCCAAGGTAAAGGGATGCTGCGTATAGATGATCAAGTTCTGCAAATTACTCCTAATCAAGCGTTTTTTCTTACTCCCCAAATGGCTGTCGAAGTGCTGTTGGATTCGGACATGGCCGAATATTACATGCTGGTCTTGAGCAGTGTGACTATTTCCAAACATAAAGGCTCATGGAGCACCCATGCTGAACAGACCTCTCTACTCCCCTATGGCAAAATTCAACTGAAAAATGCGAAGCAAAAGCTCGACCGTGTGAAGCAGCTGCATGAGGAAAGTAAAGCTCGGTCCAAAAGTCCTTCTGAGCTGCAGATGCTATTCCAAAGCCTTATTTATTTGGTGCTGCAGGATTTGCCGGAGCAGGATGAACTAGAGGAGGAGAGCAAGGGAATAGATCAAAGCATCAGCTATATGCATAAACATTTTACTAATAAAATTAAACTGGACGCTTTATCGGACATAGCGGGACTAACTCCGACTTCCTACTCGAGGAGCTTCAAGAAAGCAATGGGCGTATCGCCGGTTGAATATTTAAATCATGTTCGAATCGAATCTTCGAAGCAGCTTCTGCAGCAGCCGGATTGCTCGATCAAGGAAATTTCGGATTCAGTTGGCTTCGGCAACGAGTTCTACTTTAGCCGAATGTTCAAACGTACTGTCGGGATTTCTCCAACCGTATATGTCAAAAGGAGGGAGCTGAAGGTGGCTGTCGCTTCCTGCTTCCGTTATGAGAATAACTTGCGCTCCTTAGGCATCGAGCCGCTTGTTGAAATGAACCGTTATACATACAGAAATTGCACAGATGAGCAAAATAAACGGTTCATGGAGGCTCAACTCGATGAGATGCGTCAAGCGCATCCCGATCTAATTATCGCAGATTACAGACATCTGCCCTTTCAGGAGCAATTAAAACAAATCGCGCCTACTGTTATTTTGGATTTTTCCTATGATTGGCGTGTTAACCATATGAAGATTGCCGAATTGGTCGGAAGGGAGAAGGAAGCGGAGCAAAACTTCAGCCAGCTGGAGCTGAAGGTGAAATATGCCCGCAACATCTTGGCTCAAACTATAGGAGAGGAGACGGTGTCCTTCATTCGCCTGTACAGTACAATAATCAGGGTACAGGGATTAGTGGATCATCCTCTTAACGAGCTGTTATACAATGAGCTGGGTTTAAGGCCGGGCAGCTGTGTCCCTCTCGGCGAACGGAACAGGCAGTTTGCTTTAGGGAGTTTGCCGCCCTTTGAAACGGATTTTTTGTACATGTATAAGCATCTTCCTCTGGCGGAGGAGGTTGAACTATTTGCGGAGGTTCAGAAAACAACCTCATGGAGTGGGATGAAAGCCGTTAGGAACAATCAAACCCGGGAAGTTCCGAATTGGGTTGGGATGAGCTGGACGCCTATAGGCCAGCATCAAATCATTGATGAATTGCTGAAGTGGAAGGCTTAGGCCAGAACTTCACGGAGTTTGAAATAAAGCGATCGCAAACAGCGAAGCTCCCCATGCTGCTAATGGCTAGTAGCAGGGGAAGTCTTCGCTGTTTTTTTTGCTATTCAGACGCTGACTCAAAATATAAATGGTTGTGGTTGCTGCAGCCGGGGTTGAATGGGCTTTTGCATGAAGGGCATGCATAGCCGCTATTCAAATATTGATGTATAGATAACTCCGTTTGACAATGTCCGCATAGGATAGCTTTGGTATGCCATTCCAGCTTGGGCCATACAACAGCCTCATGGTTAACCGTTTCCTCATGGCAAAAATAGCATCCGTAGTAGGTGTCACAGCACTTGAATTTAATGGCTATTATGTCCAATTCACTATGATAATGCGAACACCTGGTTTGACTGTCGATGGCTCCCATAACTTTGTGCAAAATGTCGTTCCTCCGAAATTTCAAGGTTGGCTTGAAGCTTCACCGAATACGCTTCGATCAGATTATAACATGCTGAAAAGCGGCATAGCTAGAGAAGATAACGCATAAGTGTTAAAAATAAAATAAAGTATGTCATATTAACAAAGGTTCAAATTAATTATTGCATCATAAATAATTATATGGTATGTATTATATATCATGATTTTTAAAAGGTGGTTGTGATAATTTGAACAGCAAAATTGGCATTAGCGGGATGGGGAGAATCGGTAGGTTGCTTGTTAGAAAGGCATTATCAGATGAACGAAGCGGTATTGCCATCTCAGCAATCAACTGTTCATACCCGGTTGAAACGGTGGCACATTTATTGAAATATGACACCATACATGGCTGTTGGGATGCCAATATAACGGTTAAGCATGGAAAGCTGTACATTAATGAAAATGTCATTGATATGGTGAATGAAAGAGATCCCTCATTCATTCCATGGAGGAAGCTGGGCGTTGATATCGCCATCGATGCAACAGGGAAGTTCACAGATCGCGAGGGAGCGGGAAAGCATTTGGCGGCAGGTGCCGAAAGAGTGATTATTACAGCCCCTTCGAAGCAAGCGGACTTAACTGTGGTGATGGGGGTCAACGACAGCAGATACAATCCTGATCAGCACCGGATTGTATCAGCCGCTTCATGTACTACCAATTGTGTAGCACCGCTTCTGCATATATTGGACAAAGCCTTTGCTGTGAAGAGCGGCTGGATGACAACCGTCCATTCTTTTACAAGCGATCAGAATCATATGGATAACCCGCACAAAGATTTGCGTAGAGCGAGAGCTTGTACACAATCGATAATTCCCACCTCGACGGGTGTGGGGAAAGCTTTAACGGATGTGCTGCCACACTTGGCCCCCATTATTCAAGGTATTTCTATTCGGGTGCCAACCCCTGATGTATCGTTGGTGGATTTAACGGTACAGCTCGGCAGAATCGTTACACACGATGAGGCGATGCAAGTATTGCAGAAGGCTGCAGCTGGTGAAATGAGTAAATACGTGGGCATGGTGGATACGCCTCTGGTTTCTTCCGACTTTATAGGGAGTGAGTATTCAGCTGTTATTGATGGACCTTCTTTGATGGTAACAAGAGATCAAATGAAGGTGCTGGCATGGTATGACAACGAGTGGGCATATTCCTGTCGTGTTATCGATGTGGCAGCAATGCTGGCCAACAAAATTGCTAAAGGAGCGGGTATCTTATGAATCTAATGAATCTAATTGTAAGCAAGCAGCAGTTGGAGCTGGGAGTCATTATTTGCAAGCATTGCGGGGAAGTTATTGCGACTCAAGATACAGAAAAAGTGACTACTTACTATAGCGTTTGTAAGAGAAGCAGCTGCACCGGCGTTGGCGCGAAGACCAATCAGGAGGAACTTATCAATGAATAATAAAAGAGTGCTTCACTTTCAAGAAGGCCATGCCGGCATGAAAAAGCTTCTTGGGGGGAAGGGCGCCAATCTAGCGGAGATGACGAACATCGGATTGCCTGTGCCTCCAGGTTTTACAGTGAGTACGGAAGCTTGCCGGGAGTATTATGCTAATGGGGGAAGGCTGCCGGAAGGATTGTTCGACGAAATACGCGCAGCCTTAAAGCAGGTGGAGCAAAGGAAAGGCCAGCAATTTGGAGGAAGCAGCGATCCGCTGCTTGTATCGGTCCGCTCTGGCTCTGTGAGTTCGATGCCAGGGATGATGGATACGATACTGAATCTTGGGTTGAATGATGTGACGGTTCAAGCGTTAGCTCAGCATACAGGTAATGAACGTTTTGCTTATGATTGCTACCGAAGGCTTATTCAGATGTTCGCCAATGTGGTATTTGACATAGAGGGAATTTACTTTGAAAGACTGCTTCATCAATTGAAGGAGAAGAATGGAATCCACACGGATAAAGAGGTTCCGGCGGAAGCGTGGCTGGAATTGATTACCCAATATAAGGCTGTAATCCGCTCGAAGGCTAACAAGGAATTTCCACAAGATGTATATGCACAGCTGCAGCTTGCGGTAGAGGCGGTGTTCCGTTCGTGGAATAATCAAAGAGCTATTATTTATCGTAAGCTATATTCGATTCCCGACGAACAGGGTACTGCGGTTAATATTCAATCTATGGTTTTTGGAAATATGGGTGAAGAGAGCGGTACGGGTGTTCTGTTCACGCGTAATCCTTCAACTGGAGAAAACTTGCTTTATGGTGAATATTTAACGAATGCCCAAGGGGAGGATGTAGTTGCAGGTGTGCGCACACCTCTTCCCATAGCGAAGCTTAATTCCGAAATGCCCAAGATTCACACCAGCCTATCCCTAATCGCTTCAAGACTTGAAGGTCATTATAAGGATATGCAGGACATTGAATTTACGGTTGAAAAAGGGGAGCTGTTCATTCTTCAAACCCGTAATGGAAAACGTACGGCGCAGGCTGCCGTTAAGCTGGCTGTGGAATTGGTAAGAGAAGGGATTATTTCCAAGGAAGAGGCTCTGCAAAGAATAGAGATGGAGCATTTGGATCAGCTGCTGCATAGGGCGATAGAAGATGGAGAGCATCTGGATGTCGTTGCTACTGGCCTTCCCGCCTCACCGGGAGCTGCCATGGGGCAGGTTGTATTCGATGCAGATACCGCTGAGGAATGGAGCCGTTCCGGTAAACATTCCGTGCTGGTAAGCATGGAGACGACTCCGGAAGATATTCATGGGGTCATAGCGGCGGAAGGAGTCCTCACAAGCAGAGGTGGTATGACCAGCCATGCGGCGGTAGTAGCCCGAGGAATGGGCAAGCCTTGTGTGTGTGGATGTGAAGAGGTTCACATAGATTTGGAGGCGCGCCGGTTTACAGCGGGGGGAAGGACATTCAATGAAGGAGACTGGATTACGTTGGATGGCGCTACAGGACGGGTAATCTCCGGTGTTGTTGCACTAAAGGAGCCGGAGATGAGCGGCGAGCTGCTGGAGCTATTGAAGTGGGCGGACGAGGTCCGATCTATGAAGGTGCGGACGAATGCAGATACGCCGGAGGATGCAGCCAAGGCAAGAGAATTCGGAGCCGAAGGGATCGGGTTATGCCGCACGGAGCATATGTTTATGTCGCCGCACAGGCTGCCTGTCGTGCAGGCTATGATTCTTGCGGATAACACGGAGAGCCGCCAAGCAGCATTAGACCAGCTTTTGCCTATGCAGCAAAGTGATTTTGAGGGGATTTTCGAAGCCATGGACGGATTGCCGGTCACGATCAGGCTGCTTGATCCGCCGCTGCATGAATTTTTGCCCAAGCTGGAGGAATTGCTGCTGCAACAAGAACGGCAGAGAGCTGGTAGTCATGCAGCGGCAGAAGCTGAGGATGAATGGAAGAAAACCGAAGCTTTAATAAGAAAGGTGCGGAATCTTCAGGAGATGAATCCGATGCTGGGAACCCGTGGCTGCCGTCTTGGGATCGTATTCCCGGAAATCTATGAGATGCAGGCGACTGCTATTTTTCGTGCAGTCTTAGCGTGCCTTAATAAAGGAATAACCGTAATCCCTGAGATTATGATTCCGCTTGTCGGTCATGCTAATGAGCTGCAGCGTATGCGGGAGCTTGTAGATCAAGCGGCCAAAGCTGTGCTTGGAACACGGAGCCTGGATTATAAGGTAGGTACGATGATTGAGGTACCGAGAGCTGCACTAACTGCAGCAGCTATTGCTAAGCATGCCGATTTCTTCTCCTTCGGCACCAATGATTTGACGCAGATGACATTTGGCTACAGCCGGGACGACGCAGAAGGCAAGTTTCTTGCCCATTATGTGGATCATAAGATTTTGCCGAAAAATCCATTTCAGGTGCTTGATGCCGAAGGAGTGGGGCAGCTTATCGAGTGGGCTGTGAAAGAGGGGCGAAATACGAAGCCTGCATTGAAAACGGGGATTTGCGGCGAGCATGGTGGCGACAAAGAATCCATCTTCTTTTGCCAGCAGGCTGGTTTGGATTATGTAAGCTGTTCGCCATTTCGAGTGCCGTTAGCAAGAATTGCAGCAGCTCAAGCATGGCTAAGTTTGGGTGCTCCGGCAGCTGTAGTTCCTCAAGTTGCACTGGCTAAATGAATGAAATGAAAATGCTTTCTTGGATATACCCTGAATATTTGGTAAGATACCTATATGGCCCCCCTCATTGGGAGGCCTTTATTTCTATACAAGGAGGAGCATATATGAAAAAGCTTGCATTCTTCGTCACAATGGAGCAGCTTCGCATAGGGGGGGAAATCTACTATGAGCCATAGTCTTCTGTTGCAGGGATCACGGACGCAGCTGATTAATCAGCTTGTTTATTTTGATGAGCAGAAAAAAGATTTCCTGGATCAATATTTCCCTAATTCGGCTAAGGAAAGAAGTAAGATCGAGCTGTTGCTGTCCGTTTATTCCGCGACACTTGAAAAAATACTTGGCGAATTTAACGAAGAAAGCCTGAATTCTACTGTGCTAATAGGCAGTCGAATGAAAATCAGTTATTTGGAAGACGGATTCACAGATTCATATACGATCGTTTTTCCTCATCAGGCAGAGCCCAATAGCAACAAGATATCTTTCTTATCTCCTATCGGTTTGCAGCTGTTGATGGCCAAAATTAATGAAACTTATCAGCTTAAGATTTCTTCCGGGGAAATTGATGTAAAGCTTGAGGAAATTATGTACAACAATTGCGGGTATCTATAGCGCTAATCTTTTCGTAAAAAGATATTTTCAATGAAAACAAACAAGCAACCTCCGCCATGAAGGCGAAGGCTGCTTGTTTTGTTTTTATAGGCTTATTTTAGGACGATTGTTCCGGTTCCGGCAAGCAGGTTACTACGGTTTGTTGAATATTCCACTTTTTAAGAGGACTATTTGACAAATCAGTAATAATTTCATGATGACCTCCATACAGGAATTTATTTCAAAAATATATAAACTATATAGCAAATCGAAGAAATCACAATTAGAAGAGAACCTGCAATAGAAAGTGATTTGAAAAAGATCCTGTATCTTCTGTTTACTTCATTCTCCGTTACCATTACCCTTGTTTACTGATTGTCTTATAAGTAACTAAGATCGTGCTCCTTTGTGCATTCATACCTGATGCTGTTGGTTTGGTCATGGAGCCGTAACAAATATTTATAACTTGCTCGTCCTGAAGCTCTGCTAAAAAAACATTAGCCTTTTTCTCGGCTAAAGACGTATCTGAATCTACAAATTCCTTAACTTGTATCATATTGAATTATCATCCTTTATGTTCTATTTTTTCGAAACTATCACCTATACTCGCATTTCTTCTTATTAGACTAGTATAAGCATCTGCCTCCTCATCTATAACTAACATTAAATGTAAAATGTATTTGTAAATACAGTAAGGCACCCCACGTAATTCGCGGAATGCCTTTACAACTTTCAACATAACATCAAGGGGAGCCGGTGTCAACCAAGGGATTCCCATTATATGAAAACCAAGCCAGAAAGAGAGATATTACACATAGACAACCGTTTATTTTAAAAATACAATAATTAGTAGAGTTAATATTTAATAGAGTTAGGATATCGGAGGGAAGAACTTGGAAGCTATTCGGACTACAGCACTAAAAATATATTATATAGCTGTAAAGATAAGAAAATAGTATAGACAACCTAACTATTAGTACTTAAAATAATTGATGTATTTAATGACCAGGCATACTACAGAAGGTGCCAGATGGAGGATTTTTTTGGAAGCTTTATATAAAAAGAAAATGATGGCTTTATGGATGGTTTTGCTCCTCTTTGTTTGTCATGCATTAGTGGCGAGTCCTTTTGCTGCTCAAGCAGCGTACATATCGCACTCAATAACCGTTAAGGTGAATTTGGATCCCAATGATACCACTTCCACTTATACTGCTTATTTGATGCATTATAACGGGGAGAGCTGGGACGCACCCATCTATCCTGTAAATGGCACCGCTGATGGTACCAAAGTGTTCAGCAATCTGGATTCAGGGCAGTATGAGCTGCATGTTGATACAACCAAAGTGAAGGATTCGCCGTATGAATATTATTATTACTATAAAAATCTGAGTGTAACGGATCGAGATTTGGCGTATACAGCTGAATTGATTTCTATCCAAAATCCTAATTACGCTAACTTTTACGATAATAATTACATTGCGGGGATAATAGCCGGTACTCTCCAATGGGGCTCTCCTTCCATGGAGGATGACAGCTTTTCTTTTTATCAAGTGTATTTTGCCGATGATAGCGGCAACATCATAACGAATGTACCTCCGCTTGCAGTGAAGAGTAAATTGGAGACGACTACAATAAATGGAGCTATGGGTTATCGGTATGAAGTTCCAGACACAGCTATCCCTGCCGGTGCTGAGCAGTTGCGCTTTTATAAGACAAGTTCTATGGACTCTGCAGATAAGAAGAAAACACCGGTATACATTACTTTAAGAGATAGCCCTGGCGACTTCATGTTTAATGTGCAGCAGCAAGATTCCAATAAGGAGCCCGGATATATTCAAGGCACTATTACTTGGAATAAAATAGGGAATGAATCAAGGATCAGTCATTATGCAATTTATGAGCGTTACAGCAATGCTTTTCGGCAAATTGGAATTGTTCTTGCTTCTGGTGAACCGTGGTACTCCTTCGAGCTCCCCTATGAATATCAAGTAGGAGTATCGGCCCCGGATTTGTATATCACAACCTTGGACTGGCATGGAGAGATCTCTAACTACTATTCAATCCAGGTAACGGATGATACTTCCAGCCGAACGAATTTTCCTTTAATTACAAATTCCGCAATAACCGCTCCCACCAAAGTGGATTTCTATGACTTTAACCCCGACCCGAATAAAATTAGCGGGTATCTGAACTGGAATTATAATTCAAATGTTTTTGACAACGCTTTTGCCATATATTTCATGGATGGCGATAATCATGTGCTGCAATCGTATAAGAACACTTACTTTCATTACAAAGCAGACTCTTACGGAATTCAAATACCTGATAATACTGAATTACCGGCTGGTACAAAATACATTGGAGTTTCCGCAATGACTGAGGGGGGAGTATCGGTTCCAGGTATGGTATCTTTGCTATACAGGAATGCCAAGCTGAGCGCATTATCCACGGATGCAGCAGCGATTACTCCTGCATTTTCAAGTTCCACCTATTTATATTCTTCCACTGTATCGAGTAATGTGTACAGCACGGCTGTTACAGCCACAGCAGAATCACCGGGCGCTACTGTTACTATAATGGGAGTATCTGGGCTCTCCACAGTAACAACCCATGTAAATCTGGTTCCAGGGGTCAATAATATACCCGTATGGGTTACGGCTGAGGATGGCATTGCATCAGGCATGTACAACCTCAGTATCACGAGAGTTACAGATCCGCTATCCGGTAATACTCAACTGAACAGTTTGTCCCTAGGCGGTGATTACAGCTTAAGCCCGAGCTTCGCCAAAGATATAACAAGCTATACTACGACCGTTGACAGCAAGGCAACCAGCATCACCGTTAATGCAGCGGTATATGATACGCTAAGCCGCATCTCCATAACGTACCCAGGCATGAGCGCTGCTGCAACTACGGCTGCAGGTTCTGTAACAGAAAGCGTTTATTTAAACTCGCCAAGTACGGATGTTAATGTGACGGTGCTCGCACAGAATGGTGCTCAGAGCACATATAAAATAAATGTACTAAGGCCCGTGCTTCTTACCATGAAAGGCAGTATTGGCGCTGTGTACGGCAACAAAATAATAGGAGTCGCGAATGGGACAACAGTGGGAACCTTGCTTAGCCAGCTTTCGCTTCAATCTGGAGCAACGGCGAAGGTGGTCAATAAAACAACAGGGAATGCTGTTAATGATTTTACGATATTGGACCCCAGCTTGAAGCTCGTGCTGAATTATGGAACGAATGCTACGGTGGAGTATGAGATACAGCTCTTGAGGGACCTGCTGCAAGAATTAACAGGAATGAAGGCAGGAGACAAATTCCAGATTCATCAGCTTATACAGTTTTTATCCTTTAAGAGAGACATAACAGGAGACGGCGTGTTTAACGCGGAGGACGTCCGCAAAGCAATGCTGGAGATATCACCGATACTGTAAGCTGTAGGCTCGTCCAGTTGAGAAATAGCCAGAAAGACCGTCGATTAACCTTATAGGGAAATGGCGGTCTTTTCTATGCATGTAAAATAATCATATTGACCAAGCCGCGAGGCAAGATATATAATATTAAAAAATTGATTGCAGTAAAAAACCTTTTTTTTGCACATATTGAAGAACGACGTTCCGCAAATAAGAACGATTATAACGGTAGGGATTAATCAGGAGTTGAAAACGGCTATTAGGGAAATCAAATTTTTCTAGGAGAAGGATCGATTATTAATGAAAAAAGTGATATTGGATGTAGATACTGGAATTGATGACGCACTGGCCATTGCCTATGCGGTAGGTTCTCCTGAAATCGAGCTTCTTGGCATTACAACGACTTACGGTATGGTGACCGTTGATTTGTCCTCAAGGAACACGCTTAAAATACTTGAGCATCTGCAAAGCGCGATACCTGTCTTTAAAGGCTCTGATAAACCGCTTGTACGGACTCGACAATACAGCGGTAAATTTCATGGGCATGATGGTTTAGGAGAAGCCGTTAAAACCCCTCCTGAACGTAGAGCTGAATCTCAGCATGCAGTGGATTTTATCATTGAACAAATCAGGCAATACGAAAAGGATTTAACTCTAATCACAACCGGGCCTCTCACTAATCTGGCGCATGCTCTTATTAAAGAGCCGGACATTATACATAAGATCGGCCAAGTCGTGAGTATGGGCGGGGCTGTGGCTACCCCAGGCAATGCTACTAAATTTGCTGAAGCCAACATTATCATTGATCCTCATGCCGCCAATATCGTTTTTAAATCCGAGCTGCCCATTATTTTAGTTGGACTTGATGTAACCAGAAAGACGTTGCTTAAGAGCTCCGAATTGGATAATTGGCGGTCTCAAGGAACCGAGCTAAGCCTTCTTTTGGCTGAAGCTACACAATTCTACATGAATGCTTACAAGGAAAATTATCCATACTTGGATGGATGTGCTTTGCATGATCCGCTTGCTGTAGGGGTTGTCACCCACCCGGAGATTGTTAAGACCGTACCGATGTATATAGACGTTGATCTTGATGAGGATTCGCTTGGCAGGACGATAGAAGATGTACTGCGTACCTCGACCTCATCTACAAGCCCGAATACTCATGTTTGCTTTGAAGTGGATTCAACTCAATTTGTAGAACATTTCCTTAACAGGGTATGTTGATTGGAGCCGGATGACATGAAAAATAATGACAACCAAACCGTTTCTTCTGGGCTCTCTGGACGAATTGAACGATTATCGGATTCAGCGACAGCTGCACTTTATTTGTCTCCGACCTTTATTTTGCTTATTCTGACTATCTTATTTCCCATGGTTTATGCTTTATTTCTTTCTTTTTCAAAAATGGAATTCGTTCAGGGGCTCCCGCATTTCACCTTCGTTGGACTGGATAATTACTTGGAACTGTTAAAAGATCCGAAAATACCGGCTGTACTCTCGCAAACGTTGATATTTATGGTCGTAAGAGTCGTAGGGACCATGGTTCTCGCCGCAGGCATTGCTTTGATTATTTACCATGGAGTATGGGGCGGGGAATTTTTCAAAAAAATATTTCTCATTCCCTGGGCGCTGTCTAATGTAGTTAACGGCCTTATGTGGAAGTGGATGTATAACGGCAATAATGGAATCATCAACGAGCTGTTTGTGTCACTGGGACTGCTCGATCAGTATAAATCATGGCTGGCGGAGGAATCGACGGCGATGGGGGCCATTATTTTTGCCGACATATGGAAGGCTGTCCCTTTTGCGGCATTGATGATCTTGGCCGGTCTGCAGACGATATCCAAGGATCTTTACGAAGCTGGACAGATTGATGGGGCAGGAAGCTTTCAGCGGTTTATACATATTTCCTTGCCGTCTCTTCAACCGGTGCTGATGGTATTATTCGTAGTTGAAACGATGTGGGCTTTGCGAGTGTTCGATATTATATGGGTGCTGACCCAAGGCGGTCCGCTCAATTCTACCATGGTATTAAACGTGTATGCGTATGAGCAGGCTTTTAGGCATTCCAACATGGGGTATGGTTCGGCTTTAGCTTTTTTCATAACGATTGTAACGTTTGTTTTCACCTTTCTTTATGTTAAAACGATCGGGAAAAACGAACATTCTTAATAACATTATATTGGGGGAGTAAACATGCAAAAAAAACTACTGACTTTCACGGCCACTGCTTTATCAATTTCAATGCTTGCAGGCTGCGGCGCAGCGGCTGGCAATAAGGAATCGGGAGCGGGTCAAGCCAAATCGGAGAACAAAGAAATTACGGTACTATATTTGGACGAGCCGTTCTGGAAAGCTCAAAATGAAGAATTTACAAAAGCGACCGGAATTAAGGTTAAATATGAAACGGTTCCTTTTACGCAGCTGCATGATAAAGTAGTTACTTCGTTTACAGGCGGAAGCAGCGATTATGATGTAATTCACGTACGCGATGATTGGGCAACTGAATTTGCATCCAAAGGAATTATTGATTCCCTGGATAAAAACATCACCGATGATATGAAAAAACGGCTGAATCCTCAATCCCTGGAGGCGATGTCGTATAAAGGACAGACCTATGCGGTGCCACGCTATGTATGGCTTTGGCAATTTTATTACAATAAAAAGCTGCTTCAAGATGCAGGCTACAACGAGGCTCCCAAAACATGGGACGAGCTGATCGAAATGTCCAAAAAAATCGGTAAAGACAAAGTTTCTGCCTATGCTGAATCCTGGGGAACCAAATATTCTTACTCGTCATTTATCGTTCATATGCGCGCCAACGGAGGAGAGTTCTGGAATTATCAAACCGATCGTCCTTCGTTCAACACTCCAGAGGGCTTGGCTGCTTTACAGTTAATGGTGGATATGAATTTAAAGCATAAGATCATGAGTCCTATGTCCAAAGAATTTAACGGCTCTAGCCCGATGGCTGAAGTATTCACTCAAGGAGCGGTAGCTATGAACATGAATACACCGCAAACCTATCCGCTATCCAATGACCGTGAGAAGTCCCGGATTGTCGATCAGGTGGGTGTAGCTCTTATCCCTGGCGGTAAAGTGAAGACGGCATCCTACGGTGAATCCGGAGGCCTTGCGATCCCAGCTTCCTCCAAGAAGAAGGAATTAGCTTGGGAATATATTAAATTCGTATCCAGCATGGATCAGCAAAAGAAAATGGCATTAGCAACCGGAAAAATTCCGACGGACAGCGAAGCGCTAACGGATAAAGAAGTACAGAGCAAGTACCCGCATTTCAGCATTATTCCAGAGCAGGTCAAATATCCGTTCGGTTTGTTTAGACATGAAAAGGCTACTTTAATTACCGATGAACTGTCTCAGCATTTGCTTGCAGCCGTGTTGGGTAAAGTGACTGCCGAGCAAGCCTTGAAGGATGCAGAGCAGAAGATCCTACAAATTTTGAGTAAATAACAGAACAGGATTGGAAGGCCCCTGAGTGACAGTGCTGCTTGGGGGATTCCTCCGATAGCCGAGCATTGAAATTTCATGAGGAGGAGGTGCATTTAGTGTGAATAAGAGCCTGGTCAAGGTGATTCAAGTCTTAGTCTCCTTACTGTTGATGCTGTTTATTCTTTTTCCATTGCTATGGTTGATTTTATCGAGCGTCAAATTACCACTGGAGTTATTCAGCAATCCTCCCAAGGTATGGCCCGGGGAAGTGACGTTTAAATACTATTTGAAGCTGATGACGGATCCTTCTTTCAATAAAGCATTGCTTAACAGTTTTATTGTGGCTGTGTTTACTACGGTCATTTCATTAGCTATTGGAACACTGGGTGCCTATGCTTTTGCCAGATTCAAGTTTCCGAGAAGAAATGCATTTCTTATGACGGTGCTCGCCTCTCAAATGCTGCCTCACATGGCACTGTTAATTCCGTTGTTTATGATCCTTAGAATTTCGGGATTGTTGTATACGTATCAAGGGCTCATCATTACCTATATCAGCTTCTCCCTTCCGTATGTGGTTTGGATGTTCCGAGCTTTTATATATTCCATTCCGTATGAGATTGAGGAGGCTGCCAAGCTTGACGGCTGTTCCAGAATACAGGTAATTAGAAAAATTGTGCTGCCCCTTTCCTTAGGCGGGCTGGTCACAACCGGTATTTTTGTTTTTATCGGAGCATGGAATGAATTTTTGTTCGCAAGCGCTATGACTAACACGGATGTCAAAACACTTTCTGTAAGAATGGCTGAATTCATCGGGGAAGACCGGATTGCCTACGAAATCATGTTTCCAGCGGGTGTTGTGGCGAGCTTGCCTGTATTGATTCTGGTTCTGTTTTTCCAAAAGTATATTGTCCGAGGTCTGACCGAAGGCGGAGTCAAATAATCGTAACCCGCGAGCATCCTTTCGTAATCAAGAAAAAAGGTGTTCAAACATTTTCCATAGAATTAATAGCTTAAATTGGAAAAAAGGAAGATGTCCTTATGAGTGAAGTGGTTATTAAAAAAACGAAAAAGTTGGAAACCGTTGATCGATTGCTGCAGCTTCTGGAATGTTTTACTTTGGAGACACCGGAGTGGGGAGTAACAGAGCTCAGCCATCGTCTGGATTTATATAAAAGTGTTGTACACCGAATGTTAAGCACGCTGGAAGGCCGAGGCTACGTAACACAGAACTCGACTACCAAGAAATATACGCTGGGTATTAAAATCTTTGAATTAGGCATGGTTGTAAGCAACCAAATGGATTTACGCAAAATTGCCAAGCCGCTTATGGATGAGCTGTCCCAAAATGTGAACGAGACTGTCATGCTGCTTGTTCCTGATGGACTCGAAGGCATCTGCTTGGAGAAGGTGGAAAGTACCCATAGCATAAAATCGACATCACCACTCGGTCGCCGGGTGCCGCTTTATGCGGGAGCTACATCTAAAATGCTGATGGCTTATTTACCTGAGGACAAAATCGAGAAAATTATTCAGGACGGTTTGCAGAAGATGACTGAAAAGACCATTACCGATCCCGAGAAGCTTAGAGAGCAGCTTAGAACTATCAGGGGCGAAGGTCACTGTATAACTGTAGGCGAATATACGCAAGGGTCGATGGGGATAGCGGCTCCTATTACCAATTATGACGGAGACATTATAGCCTCATTGAGCGTGACCGGACCTGAGTTTAGAATGTTCGAGCAATCGGAAAGCATTTTGTTGCAGTGCAAATACACAGCAGCGATGATTTCGCAGCGACTTGGTACTAAATAATTTTTTGAGGATATATGGAAGAACGCAGTCCTTTATAACAGAACTGGGCTGCTAATTACAACAGAAATGGAAAGATGACATGATGAAATGTGATATTTTAATAAAAGATTGCAGTCTTTTGTTACCGAGTTTTGAAATCGCGCAGAATCAATCTATCGTCATTCAGGGCAATAGAATCATAGAGATAGACACTTATTCGGAGCTTCGAATGAAATATGAACCGGATCGCATTATCGTGGGAAAAGGAAAGCTATGTATGCCGGGATTGGTGGATGCCCATACGCATACATGCCAGCAGCTGTTAAAAGGAAGAACGATGGAAGAGCTGCCGATGATTTGGTCGCGGATCCTGGTTCCTTTTGAAAGCAATCTTGATGAGCAAGACGTCTATGTCAGCGCTCAGCTAAGCTGCCTTGAGATGATCAAATCAGGGACGACGACGTTTAACGATGCGGGCGGAGTTCATATGCATCAGGTGGCTAAGGCCGCCGTAGAGTCGGGAATGAGAGCAACCATTACGCGCTCGTCCATGGATATCGGCGAATTCCTCCCCCTTTCAATGAGGCAGCCCAAAGAAGAAATTATTGCAAGCACGGAGCGGTTATTCCAAGAGTATCATGGAGCGGGTGATGATCGGATCCATATTTGGTTCGGTCTAAGACAAGTGATGAGCTGCTCGCCGGAATACATCCGTGCGGCTGCTGAAAAAGCAAGGGAGTACAACACAGGGCTTCATGCGCATTTGGCTGAGCATCGTGATGAGGTAAGATATTGCTTAGAGAAATATCGACTGAGGCCGGCTGAATATCTGGATTCGCTGGGTGCGCTGGGTCCGAATCTGGTCACTGCCCATAATGTCGCATACTCAGAGGGCGAATTGGATTTGTTGAATGAACGGAATGTTAAGATCATTCATTGCCCGCGGGCCAACTTCGGTTCTCATGGATTTCCAAAAACTCCACGGATGATGCAGATGGGAATGACCATTGGTATCGGAAGCGATGGCTCGGCAGGCTCTAATCTTAGTTTATTTGATGAAATCAGAGTGTTTCGTGCGGGAATAGTCGCTTTTTATGGACTTCCTGTATTCGATCCCTTGGTTATTCCAGCAACTGAATTAATGAGGATGATCACCGCTGGAGGGGCTAAAGCACTGTCCCTGGAGAATGAAATCGGAACGGTTGAAGCAGGCAAGAAAGCCGATCTGATTCTGGTTGATATCGATCAACCCCATCTTTCTCCAACCCGTAATTTAGTGAACACATTAATTCAATCGGTAACGAGTAAGGATGTCGAGGATGTAATCATTGACGGTAAGGCCGTTATGATCAATAGAGAGATGCTCACCTTGGATGAAGAGCGGATTCTGTACGAAAGTGCTATTAAGATGGATAACATGGTGATTAAAGCAGGGATTTAGATTTTCGCATATTGCTGGAGGAACATGTATGAAAGAACTGCAGGATAAAATAATTAATGAAGGTATTGTGCTTAACGAAGAGGTATTGAAGGTAGATTCGTTCCTGAATCATCAGGTTGACCCTATGCTAATGATGAGCATTGGACAGGAATTTGCTAGAAGGTTCGAGAACCAAGCTATTGATAAGGTGCTCACCTTAGAATCTTCAGGCATCGCCCCGGCGCTCATGACCGCTTTGTATTTGAAAGCACCGCTGCTGTTCGCCCGTAAGCAAAAGTCGTTGACGCTGACGGACAACCTGTATGTCGAAACGGTTTACTCCTTTACGAAACAGCAGACAAGCGATGTTACAGTATCGCGGAAGTTTTTGTCGCCAGGAGAGAAAGTGTTGATTATTGACGACTTTCTTGCACATGGAGAAGCTGCCTTCGGCATGGCTCGTATCGTTGAAGCAGCCGGTGCAGAGGTAGTAGGTATGGGGATCGTAATAGAAAAGTCATTTCAGGATGGTTACCGCAAGCTTCAAGAAGCGGGTTACCGTGTGGAATCTCTAGCCCGAATTGCATCTCTTTCTATAGAACGGATAGAATTTGCTGAGCAGAATATACCGGTCTCATCACGGTAATACGGCCTGCAGAGAACCAATAAGGAATTGCACATAAGGAGTCGGCCAATGCACATTGGTACGGCTCCTTTGTGTGTTGCTTAACTTCGCATCACTCCGAGGAACAGGGGGCTCTATTATGATGCACACCTGTCCGTGAGTTCACGAATTCGAAGAAATGCAGGACAATTAGCGACGGTAAAGCTTGACTTTTAAAGTTGTCATCACTACAATTTGTAGT
Source organism: Paenibacillus radicis (ex Xue et al. 2023) (assembly GCF_024722015.1). Lineage (GTDB taxonomy): Bacteria > Bacillota > Bacilli > Paenibacillales > NBRC-103111 > Paenibacillus_S. The sequence goes on from NZ_JANQBD010000010.1 coordinate 211,547, forward strand.
GTGAGGTGTGGCCGAATGAAAATACATAATTTTAAGTACAACGAGAGTGGATTAAACCGTTTTTTCGGAACCCTGGAAGCGAAGATAATGGACATCCTCTGGGACGGCGAGGAAATGGTCATTAAAGACGTACAGCATAAGCTTGAAGAGGAGAAAGTCGTCAACTTTAACACCGTAATGACTGTTATGAACAGGCTGGTGGAGAAGCGTGTTTTGCAAAAGCGTGCAGCGGGCAGGTCCTTTTTATACCGTCCGGTTCTGTCCAAGCCTGAATTTCTGGAGGCACAATCCAAAGAACTGACACATGAGCTTATGGAGGAGTTTGGCTCTCTAGTGGTGAATCATATGTTGGACGCGCTGGAAGTGGCGGATCCTATGCTCATGGATAAGCTGGAGCAAAAAATCAAGGAACTCAAGAAGGAAACCTAATCTATGTGGGAGAACCGGTCGAGGTTGATTTTTATCACATGTTCGTTGTTTTCGTGTGTGCTGTTACTGCAAATGGGCTTGTATATGGTTCATGTTATTATGGACTGGAGGATGGGTTACAACATCATTGAGCTTTGCCATACTCTACTGCAGGCATATGGGCTGAATTTTGCCGGTTATGCGCTTCAAGCCATCGTGTATCAAACCTTTTTCTTATTTGTTTTTACGATCATCCGACAAGCTTATCTGTCCATTAGGTTTGCAAGTAAGATCGCCGTATGCCGCAACCAGCTGCTCTCCCGCGAAATGAATCGAAAGTACGGAACAGGCAAAGAGGAGATTTCGGTCATAAACAGCTCGACGCCTATCGCGTTGGCAACAGGCTTTTTTAAACGGCGTATTGTTCTTTCAACGGGTCTGCTGAAGCTGTTAAGCAAGAATGAGCTAAGGGCTGTCCTTTACCACGAATCGTTTCATGCCAGATCTTCAGATCCTTTGAAAACATTCATGCTGTCTCTTTTTGCCACGGCATTGTGGTATATTCCGATTTTAAAATGGTTTCAGCGTAACTACAACATTGTGAGGGAAGTGCTGGCAGATCAGTACGCCATACATCGTATGGGAACCTCGGCAGAGCTCGGAAGCGCCTTGCTGAAGCTGTTGAGGGGAGGCATTCCCGCGCGGATGCCGGTATCGCATGTTTCCATCACAGATGCTTCGATTAACTATCGAATTCAGCAGATTCTGGAGCCTGAAAGAAAGCTTGAGCTAAAATGGCCAATGGCACCTCTTATGATTTCGATTCAGGTGGTTGCGCTGTTGAGCGTTATGTTTATGATCCTCATGCGTTAGTAAGTAGAATATTAAACTATACACATAGTAAAGGAAGAGAATCCGTTGAAAAAAAACAATACCAATAAGGCAAGCTATAAAGAACAACGCAAGCTGGAAGCGCAGAAGCAGCAAAGAACGACAAGAAGACTTATTTGGATTACGGGTATTTTTATCGTTGCGATTATTGCAGCTGTTATTATCTTTCAACCGAAAGCAGCACCGGTCGAGATCGCTTATGACACCATGCCGAGCCTGGGGCAAGCGAATGCTCCTGTAAAAATTGTGGAGCTAGGGGACTACAAATGTCCTTCCTGCCAATATTTCAGCCAGCAGTTCGAGCCACAGATTAAGAAAGACTATGTGGATAAGGGCTTAGCCTCATTTCATTTTATGAATTTTACCATTATCGGACCTGATTCGAATACCGCGGCGCTTGCTGGCCAGTCTGTTTTTCATCAAAATAATGATGCTTACTGGAAGTTTTACGATGCTCTGTATAAAAACCAAGGTGATGAGAAGGTTCAGTGGGCGACTCCTCAATTTCTGGTAGACTTGGCGAAGAAAGAAAACCTGCCGATTGATTATGACAAGCTCATGCTGGATATTACTTCGAAAAAGTACCAAAATGAGGTCGATGCACACAATGCGTTTGCCCGTAAAAATCAAGTGAACAGCACACCGACCCTGTTTATTAATGGCAAGAAGTTCGATAATTCTATGGATTACAACGCCATTAAAGCAGCGATTGATAAAGCAGTAAAGGGTGAATAGCCAGGATGAGGATTATTCAAGCCGCTAAGCAATATGCTCTTTACCTGGCCTGGGTAGTGTCGCTTGTAGCTACGCTGGGTAGCTTGTACTTTAGTGAAATTTTGGGCTATGAGCCATGCAAGCTTTGCTGGCTTCAGCGCATATGCATGTATCCACAGGCTATATTGCTGGGGATGGCGTGCTTCAAGAATGATCGCAGAATGGCGTCGTATTTGTTTCCGCTGAGCCTTATTGGAGGATGCATTTCGCTCTACCACTATGCGGAGCAAAAAATTCCCGCCTTGGCTAAGCTGCTGCCATGCACAGTAGGGGTGCCGTGCAATGAGGATTACATCGATTGGCTCGGATTTATTACGATCCCTTTTCTGGCTCTGATCGCATTCATTCTGATGGCTAGCTTCTTGTGGTTGCAGAAGCGTTCTCTTAAGGAAGAAGAAGAGGAAAAGCAGGACGAAGAGTATGTGCAGGTTCAGGAGTAGGTGCTGGAAGTTCAACGGAATAAAAGGGTATAGCATCATCATTAGAGTATATCGGATAAGTTAAACTACAGTGGAGATTAAACCTTGAATGCAATTGTAGCCGTGAATCATATTCACGGCTTTTTGCGTCGAGCAGCAAGTATATGTATCTTGCTTTATCTAGCGGAACTCAAAGTTCCTCTATTTTGTCCACTGGGTTAAATCCGAGAAGATAGCGGAAGCTGCAATTCCGTTATTTGGGAAAATAGGGCTTCGCACACTAAAAATGGTAAGATAACGGAATGAATGCTTCCGCTATTTAACCGTATTTAGGCTTATTTTGAAAATAGCGGAAGGATGATTTCCGCTATCTACTCGAACCATGGATAGAGCAGCTGGGATTAAACAAGTTGGCATTCCGTGGGACCCGTTAAAGAACCGCTGTGACGTGAGACAAGCTCCTTCACTATTATTCAAGAATAACCTTGGTGGATGCGAAGAAACGGGAAATAGCGAACGAAGCTGCTCCAAGTAGGGTCGAACGGCCCTCCAGCTCAGAGAATGCAATGCTTAGCTGGGCTCGCGGAAACGGTAGGGAACGCTTTTTCATTATGCTTAGAATCGGAGGTAGCAGCCACTCCTTGGCGCTAACGATACTGCCGCCAATAATGATCAGCTCCGGATTAAAGCAATTAATTACATTAACCAATCCAATCCCCAAATATCGTCCTGTTTGCTCAAAGCGCTCTATAGCCTTTTGATCCCCATTACCTGCACGTTGTGCTAATGCTTCCAAATTAATGGATGGATCATTCAATTGCTTTCGAGCATCATCTATCAATGCTTGCTCTGATGCATATAACTCCCAGCAGCCGACATTGCCGCAACGGCATGCTCGTCCATTTAACTCGATCGATAGATGTCCCATCTCTCCGGAGAAGCCGGAAACTCCTCGGTACAGCTCCTCCTTGATGATGACACCCGTTCCGATCCCACTGCTGATGCTCACATAGATCAGGTGAGAAACATTTTTTCCGGACCCGAATTGCTTTTCTCCGACAGCCCCGGCATTAGCTTCATTGTCAATGACCACTGGAATTCCGAATTCCTGCTCAATCCGCTGCTGGAGCGGGACATCTTGCCAGCCCAGATTCGGGGCGAATAGCACATTGCCCTCGTCATCGCTAATGCCCGGAATGCCGATTCCGATGCCTACAACACCGTAGGGGCTATCCGGAGCGCGTCGAATCGTTTCGTGGATGCATGAAATCAGCGTGCCTATAACTGAATCGATGGATTCGTTAGCGTGAGCTGTTTTGTATTCCTCGATGATCTCGCCTTTCAGATCGGTGAGCACAGCCGATATCTGGCCGACTCCAAGATCGACGCCTACCGCATAGCCAGCCGCTTGATTAAATAACAGCATCATCGGTTTGCGGCCTCCGCTAGATGCCCCGGTCCCGATTTCATATACCATCTGGCTCTCGATCAGCTCGTTAACCAGCGTCGACACGGTGGCTTTGGTTAGTCCGGTTAATTCAGCTATTTTGGCCCTCGATACAGGGGCATTATCTTTTATATGTTCGAGCACGATTGATTTATTTATTTTTTTTACGAGATTCAAATCGCCTGTTTGTTTCATTATGTCCTCCAAATAATTAGCTGCATAAGAATTTTCTTGGTTTTCCAGCCTAGTAGGTAAAAGTCAATTGGATAGTGATTCCGTTCATCTATCAGACTCCTCGATTGTAGCACGAAAACAAATAATGTTCATCAAACTAAGTTAGTTTAATCAATTTACAAACTTTATATTCGGTGATATGATAAGAACACAAACGTAAGATTATGAAAAATTCACTACTTCTTATTGGAGGGACTAATATGAGTTATTTTAATCAGCAATCGAAAATTCAGTACGAAGGCAAGCAATCGAGCAATCCGTTGGCATTTAAATTTTACAATCCTGATCAAGTCATTCTTGGCAAAACGATGCGTGAGCATCTGCGTTTTGGCGTAGCTTACTGGCACTCCTTCTCGGCTAATGGTTCCGATCCGTTTGGTGCAGGTACATATGTACGCAGCTGGGATCAATACAGCGGTATGGATCTGGCAAAGGCGAGAGTAGACGCTTGCTTCGAGCTGTTAAATATTCTTGACGTCGATTATTTCTGCTTCCATGACCGTGACATTGCTCCCGAGGGCAACACGCTGCAAGAAACAAACGAGAACTTGGATGTAATTGTTGGACTAATTGAGCAGCAAATGAAAGCAACTGGTAAAAAACTGCTGTGGAACACGGCAAACATGTTCACCAATCCTCGTTTTGTTCATGGCGCGGCAACTACAAGTAATGCAGATGTATACGCTTATGCAGCGGCTCAAGTGAAGAAAGCGTTGGAGCACGGCAAACGTCTTGGTTCTGAGAACTATGTGTTCTGGGGCGGCCGCGAAGGCTACGAATCCTTGCTGAACACAGATCTTGGTCTAGAGCTCGATAACTTGGCGAGATTCCTGCACATGGCTGTAGATTATGCCAAAAAAATCGGCTTTGATGCTCAATTCCTGATCGAACCGAAGCCGAAGGAGCCTTCCAAGCACCAGTATGATTTCGATGCGGCAACTGCGCTGTCATTCTTGCAAAAATACGATTTGCTGCCGTACTTCAAGCTTAATATCGAAGCTAACCATGCGACATTAGCCGGTCATACGTTTGAGCATGAGCTGCGTGTTTCCCGTATTAACGGAGTGCTTGGTTCCATTGATGCTAACCAAGGTGATGTGCTGCTGGGATGGGACACAGATGAATTCCCGACGGACCTGTATTCGACAACACTTGCTATGTACGAAATCTTGTTGAACGAGGGCGGAATCGGCCGCGGGGGTGTCAACTTTGACGCCAAAGTACGCCGTTCATCCTTTGAGCCTGTCGATTTGATTCATTCTCATATTGCAGGGATGGATTCATTCGCGAGAGGGCTGCAAGTAGCTGCTAAGCTGATTGAGGATCGCGTTTTCGAAAATATTCTTGAAGACCGTTATGCTTCATTCAAAACAGGTATTGGTGCGGATATCGTTGCAGGCAAAGCTAACTTCCACACTTTGGAAGCTTATGCGCTGCAAAACAAATCCATTGAATCCAAGTCCGGTCGTATTGAGCTAATCAGATCTATCGTTAACCAATACATCATCAACGCTTAAGAAGTAGCTTGTTAAAATAAGGACTGCACAAATGGTGCAGCTGAGATTTGTAATGTAAGACAGCAAGTGGATAGTAAGTAGGATATTATGTAAGACGGTATGTAAGATAGAGATTAAGACAGTAAGCAAGACGGTATGTAAAATAGCAATTAAGATAGCAAGTAAGCACAGCAAAGAAAGAAGCTGCCCTTTAGTCATTTGACCTCGGGGAGCTTCTTTATTTGTATGTATGCTGGAGCATGCGACTCCATTGTCCATAGATAGCTTCAAACGCTTTTTATCATATGATAGTAGGTTTTCTTGTTAATCTGCGTTTCTTTATCGGTAGCATAGCCCAGCTTTTTGTACAAAGAAACAGCCCGTTCGTTGTATTGCTCCACGTTAAGGGCAATCTTCTTATAACCGAGCTGGCGAGCATGCTGTTCAGCTGCTGTGATTAGCTCTGTACCGAATCCGCGGCCTCCCCATTCCGGTGATACGGCAAGAGCATCAATGTAATATTCATCCTCGTCCGCTTCCTTATCAATAGTCAGGTTCGGCTCGTTCTTCATGCGGCGCAGCTGGTCTATTATGGGCTTATCAATCGTTTCGGCTTGCGAGCCGTGATAACACAGGATCATGCCGGCAGCCTGTTCGTTCATTTCTTTTATAAGATAGTTGGTATAGCTGAACCGGTTTCCCTTTTGCTCATAAAAGCTCGTCAACCGCTCTATTACCTCTTGTTCGGTCACCCCTCCGGTTAACTGATAACCGATGTCCTTAATAGCATTAAACAATAATCGTACGGTTGCTGAAGCATCCGTTAGCTGTGCGGGTCGTATAGTCATAGTTCCTCCGGGTAATTTCGTCATTTGTTGAAAATAGCTCTGATTCTCTAATTGTCAGGTAAGCATAGATTATTGCTATTATACCATTAAAGCTAGAGGAGAGCCCCTGGGGCTATTGCTCCTTATTCAACTTTGAGATATAGTGGGCGTAGATTAGTTTTCCCTTCTTCGGCCCCGATTAGACCAACGGATGCTTCAATAGATTTTGCAGATTATGCAAGCGATTCCATTCCCAAATAGTGCTGAAAACAATCTAGCGAATCCTGACTGACGAAAGGAAGATTTTATGTATAAAATAAGCGCAACACAATGGATTTTTGGCAAAGAAGCTCTAAGCCGCACTTTGGAAAGGTTAAAAAAATACGGTTACGACGGCATCGAGCTGACAGGCGATCCTGAGCTTTTCTCCGATCCTAATGTCCCGGCTTTGTTACAGGATTATGGACTTGAGTGCACCTCGATATGCGGGATTTATACCGCAGAAAGAAATTTGTCCTCGATGCATGAAGAAGTACGTAATCAAGCGGTCCAATATGTACAGGATTGTGTGGATTTAGCAGCTCGGGTGGGGGCAAGCTGTGTAATTGTCGTTCCATCTCCAGTTGGATTATTGTCTCCGGATGGAGAGGCAGAGGAAGCATGGAAGGCGGCAGTACGGAGTCTCAAGGAATGCGGCCTATACGCCGAGAGCAAGGGGATATGGCTTGCATTAGAGGCATTGAACCGTTATGAGACCCATTTGATAAACCGATTGGAGGCCGGCTTGGAGCTTATCAAGCAAACGGGATCATCCAACGTCAAGCTTATGGCTGATGTGTTCCATATGAACCTAGAGGAACGGGATATTTGTGGGACGCTTCGCGCTATTGCCCCTGAATTAGTCCACGTTCATCTTGCGGAGAATACCAGGGAAGCACCAGGCGTAGGCAGTATGAATTTCCAAGCAATCCTTGCAACCTTACGCGAAATCGGCTACTCGGGGGCGCTTACTATGGAATTTATGCCGCCGGCATCCAACCCTTATGCAGTTGCGCAGCAGCGGCAGGAGCATACCAGTCAGCTTGATTCCTTCGCGGAGCAAGCTATTAACCATATTAAAAGTATTGTAGGTTAGATGCTGAACAATGGGCTGTGAAAGCATTCTGTTATCTTTAATAATATAATTTTTTAAATCGTTCTTATTTGGGAGAATCGCAATGAAAAACTATATAAAAGAAATGAGAAAGTACGTTGGACAGAGACCCATTATGTTATGTGGGGCATCTGTTATGATTTTTAATGCAGAGGGGCAGGTATTAATGCTCCTTAGATCTGACAACGATTGCTGGTGTTTTCCTGGCGGAGCAATAGAGCTTGGTGAAAAAGTAGAAGATGCAGCTCGGCGGGAAGTATTTGAAGAAACCGGCTTAGAAGTAATTGAATTAGAATTATACAATGTCTTCTCGGGTGAAGAGCTTTATTATAAATATCCGCATGGTGATGAGGTATACAACGTTGATATCGTTTATAGGTCATCTAATTATAAAGGAAATTTAACAGTTAATGAGGAGAGCAGGAGAGCCCGTTTTTTTGATTTGGAAGCAATTCCAGACAATATCAGCCCGCCTGTTATCCCTATAGTACAAGACCTACTAACAAAGATACATCGATAGCAAACCGTATCTCGACAATAGAACAACCCGCCACAATAATTTGCTGGCGGGTCGGTTGTTTATCTAAAATAATACCTACTAACTAGTGCACAGACAGCCATGCCCTCTCGTTACGCCACTGTACATCAACCTGCGTCTCAAAGAAATCCGACAAGCAGGAGCTCTCCAGAATCTCCTCCGTCTTTCCGCTTCTGAACGCTTCGCCACGCCGAATGAGCAGTGTATGGGAGAAAATCGGCAATATTTCCTCTGTATGATGCGTTACATATAAAATATTCGGCGCATCAGGCTGCGCAGCTAATTCATCAATACTGGCAAGGAGCATCTCCTTGGAAAGAAAATCAAGGCCATTGCAGGGCTCATCCAAAATGAGCAGCTGCGGCGAAGCCATAAGCGCGCGAGCGATGAGCAGCTTTTGCTTTTCTCCCTGCGAGCAGGTTTGATAGGTGCGGTCAACCAAGTGGCTGCAGCCCAGTTGATTCATCAATTGCAGCGCACGTTCGTGGTCCTCAGAGGTTGCCACATCATAGAGGCCAATGGTCGCGAATTTGCCGCTGAGCACCACCGTTTGCGTCCGGTCACTGCCGTACAGCTTCTCCTGAAGGGAGGTGCTGACCCAGCCGATGGACTTGCGCAGCTCGCGCAAATCGAAGGTGCCGAACAGATGCCCCAGCACGCTGACTTCCCCATTGGTAGGCCAGATGTAGCCGTTGATCATATTAAGCAGGGTGGTTTTTCCCGATCCGTTCAGACCAAGAATAGCCCAATGCTCCCCTTTATTGACATGCCAATTGACTTGGTGAAGCAGAGTTTTATGCTCTCTTTTCCATGATACATTGTTCATTTCAATAACCTTTTCCATGATGCTCCGCCTCCTGAATTATAGCGAATTTTAACGAGCAGAAGTTTCTGCGCCTTGAGCTGGTATTGGTGCTAGCTTCAGCTTGGAATCTGAGGGAAGGAATGCAGCCAGCAGACCAAGCAGCGGTAAAAAGGCGCACAGCTGAATAACGAACGTGATGCTCGTGGCATCCGCAAGCGTGCCCATCGCGGCCGAGCCGACACCGCCAAGACCAAAGGATAAGCCAAAAAATAATCCCGAAACCGTCCCAACCTTACCTGGGAGCAGCTCCTGAGCGTACACGACAATTACTGAAGAGCTGGATAAAATAATAAGACCAATCAACACGCACAAAACAACCGACCAGAACAAGTTAGCAAAAGGCAGCAGCATGGAGAACGGCGCAGCGCCGAGTATTGAGAACCAAATCATATTTCTTCTTCCGAACCTATCGGCAAGAGGGCCCCCAAAAAAGGTTCCTACAACACCTGCGGCAAGCAAAGCGAAAATAATGAGTTGGGCACGGTCGACAGGCATGTTAAAATTCTGGATTAAAAAGAAGGAGTAAAAACCGGTCATAGCCGACAAATAAAAGAATTTGGAAAATAAGAGCATAATGAGAACGAATAACGCGAGCAGCAAAGTACTTTTTGACAGCTGGGATGTGGAGCGTCTTGCCGTTTGTGTGGCTTTAGTGCGCTGTGACAAATGATTTTTGTACCACTTGGCTACATAGATTTGAACCACAATAGCGACTCCTGCGGCAACAGTGAACCAAATGATTCCAAACTGGCCTAACGGTACGAAGATAAGAGCTGTAAATATAGGCGCGAGCGCCTGCCCGATATTCCCACCCACCTGAAAAATCGATTGAGCCAAGCCTCTTCTAGGGCCAGCTGCTAAATACGCAACTCGCGATGCCTCCGGATGAAGAACGGACGAGCCTATTCCTAATAACACTACCGCTATAAGAATCTGTGGAAACGATGAGGCAAAAGCAAGGAGGACAACTCCAACCAGCGAAAAGCCAACCCCGATCGGGAGAATGTAAGGCTTGGGCCGGGCGTCGGTATATAATCCGATCAATGGCTGCAGGAAGGAGGCCGTAATATTAAGGGTAAAAGCAATCCAACCGATCTGCGCATACGAAAGCTTCAAGGCATCATGTAAAATCGGGAACATCGCGGGAACTATAGACTGGATCGAGTCATTCAATAGATGAACTAGACTGATTGCAAAGATGATGGAAAAAACGGTCGTTTGCGGACTGCTGATGCTATTACTGTTACTGCTGCTTGCTGAAATACTCATGCGATCACCTCATAAAATGTATATATAAATTTGTGTAAAAACTTCTTGGAACATCCTATCATCTGATGTTTGAAATTATGCAAGGCCACGGATAAAGATACCTCTATTCTAAAGAGGCTGATCGTCTGCGTAGATTGTTGCTTAAACAGTTCAAGCCCTTGGGAATGACATTCGATCACAGCTGCTCCTTAGGGTCAGTTATCATCGGCAGCGTTTAAAGATTTTTTCATGCTGCTTACAGTCTCCTCCAAATTTTGAAGGGTCCAATGAACCGCTGCTGCTGCATCCTTCTTTTTAATGGCGTCATACAAATTTTCATGGTGCAGATCGTGGGAATCGTGCACAGTGCTTACCTGAACGAGTTTATCGAGAGCTTCGCGGAGTACGGTAGAGAAGGTTCGATAAAGATCGATAACAATCGAATTTTTACTGGCTGCAGCCACGGCAATGTGGAATGAAATATCCGCATTCAAATAATCATTATTGGGGCCGATCTTTAGCGCTTGAGCACGCTGATCCAAAAACTGTCGCATTTGGGCAAGATCGTCGTCGTCCCGGCGCTCGGCGGCCAGCTTGGCGATTTCCAGCTCCAGCATACGTCTGACCTCATAAACCTCCAAAATTTCGGCGCGGCGCAGACGGTGATCCAAGGGCTCTTGAATAGTCAGATTGGTACTCAAATAAGTGCCGAAGCCCTGCTTCTTCTCCAGCAGACCTGCGTGCACCAATACCCGAACCGCTTCACGTACAGTTGAACGTCCGACTCCGAATTGCTCCATAAGCTCCGGCTCCGTTGGTATTTTTTGGCCCGGAGGGATGTCGCCGCTCGATATTTTCTTTTGCAATTGCATCACGACTTCATCAACAAGCTTTCGCCGGCTTACATTTTGAAATGAAACCTTAGCATTCATCTGATCATCTCCTGTATATTAGGCATTACTATAACATAATAAATACACGGAAATCCAGATTTTTTTTTATTTGTAAAGAACCTCTGCAGCAGCATAATAAATGCTTCCGCAGAGGTTAGGAGAAGGAAAGTATAGGTTGTTTAGCTGGACTGCCAGAGGCTGCCTGCATTTGTTCTATCTTGCAGCTTTAAGCTCATTCCAACGCAGCGCCAGCAGGTTAAGGTCCTTGAGTGTATCCAATGCTTCCTGACGGGTCCGTTCGTCGATAGGTGCGTTCGGATTACGGACATAGGCTGATTCGATAACGCCGCCCGCTTTCAATATTTCCTTGTGTACAGCCATGGCAGAGCCCGGAAGCGTACCTATTCTCAGGAAAGGAAGATATTGATAAAAGGTTCTGCGTGCCGTATCCAAATCGCCGGCTTTGAAGGCTTGGTAGATGCTCACGCACACCTCAGGGAATTCGCAAGCCGGCATCGTTCCTACAGCTCCACGACCCAGCTCCTCATAAAAGTACATAGCGTTCATTCCGCCGAATACGGTTAAGCGACCCTCCGATTGCTCCAGCACTTCAGTTACTTTGAAGGTTGTCGGCGGAGCTTCTACCTTAACGTAGGCGATGTTTTCGAATTCCTTGGACAGCCGTGCGAGCATAGCCGCCGGCATATTGACACCGCTCGCGAGAGGGGCGTCCTGAATCATGATCGGGATGGTGACGGCCTTGGCCACCGCGGCAAAATAATCGTACAGCCGCTTGCCATCCGGCTTAGCCATATAAGGCGGGAGCACCATAAGCGCATCCGCCCCTGACTTCTCCGCGCGTTTGCTTAGCTGAACCGCGACTTCTAGCCCTGTATGGCCGCTGCCGAACACGAGCGGCACCTGTCCTTTCACTTCGTCGACTACGATCTCAGCGATTCTCGCCTTTTCATCGTCCAGAAGGGTATACATTTCACTAGCCATCCCAAATAAGGCGATTCCATCCACCTTGGCATGAAGCTGGAAGCGGACAAGCTCGCGTAGACTGTTTTCATCCACGTCCCCTTGCTCTGTAAATGGTGTAGCTAAGATCGGATAAACGCCCTCTAAGGCCACTTGCTTGGTCATTATAAATCTCCTCCATCAGCAGAATTATATAAGTGCTCTTAATTGTTTTTCATCAATGTCCACTCCGAGACCCGGGCCTTCCGGGAGCATATAATGCCCCTGTTCGCAGACAATGGGATGGATCAGGAGCGAGTTGGCTGTACTCATGACGGTTGGTTGATATTCCAATATATACAGGTTAGGAATGGCAGCGCTAAGATGCAGCGTTGCGGCAATGCAGATGCCTTGACCGACACTAAGATGGGGGGCGATAGGGATGTTGAAGGCTTCCGCCATATTGGCGATCTTCTTCGCTTCGGTAATGCCGGTACGTCCGATATCCGGCTGATAAATATCCGCTGCCCGTTTCAGCAGGCGATCTTTAAACTGGTAGCGGGTGCGTTTGGCTTCACCTATGGCAACAGCCATATCAAGCGCACGCGAAACTTCCGCAGTGCCTTCAACATCCTCCGGTGCAGTAGGCGCTTCCAAAAAGTCGATATCGAGCTTTTCCAGCTTTCGGCCGAGCTGGATCGCTTCGGAGACCGAATACTGCCAATGAGCGTCGATCATAAGGCGGAAGCGGGGACCTAGCGCTTCACGCATATAAGCGGCGATCTCGGCATCCTCATGCACCCCGAATCCAAGATGCAGCTTGATTGCAGTGAAGCCCTTCGCTTTCCATTCCAGCGCCAGCTCGATTCGTTCTTCTCTTGTAGTTTTGGGAATACCGGATACATAGGCAGGAATCTTCCGACGGTATGCACCGCCCAACAGCTGGTAGATCGGAAGCCCAACGGACTTGCCTAATAGATCCCACAACGCGACATCGACTGCGGTAATAGCATCTACCATAAAGCCTGTGAAGTAGCCGCGTTCCCGCATAGAATCATACAAGCAGCTCCAAATGACGTCGATATCCCTGGCATCCCTTCCAATTAGCAGCGAAGTGAACAGCCGTTCGATAATGGCTCCGGTAATTTCCGGACCTACGGGAGCGAGTGCTTCACCCCAGCCGTAAATTCCGCTTTCCGTAGTTATCTTCACGAGCAGTGTTTCCAGATTGCGGGAGTAGATGGAGCGATACTCGGGACGAATATAGTAATCGCTCTCACTGGACATTCCTGCGGGGCTGCTTCCTAAGTAGACGGGACCGTTCTTAACCTTTAACGGAAACACCTCGACGCTTTTAATATTCATTGACTCACCACTTTTCCAAGTAAATTTGAATATGTATTTCGTAATATGCAAGTAGATTGTATAATATGATAATATATATTTCAATATTAATATATAATTCATTATATTGAATACGGCATTTATTGATAATACAATGGACACACATAGATAATCTGTTGTTTAGACACGAGAGGGTGGACGTATTGAAAAAAGAGGAAGAAAAAGAGCAGGCGCAAACGGCAACTATGCTGACGCAAAGCGTGACGAGGGCGTTGGCGATATTATCATGCTTCTCCGATGAGCAGCCAGAGCTAAGAGGAATCGATTTTGCCAAGAAGCTGAATTTAACCCAGAGCAACGTATCGAGATTGCTTACTACAATGGTTACACTGGGGTATGTGGAGAAGGATGAGATAACCGGCTTTTACCGTTTGGGGACGGCGATCATATCGCTCGGAGGCATTGCGCTTAACCACTATGAAATCCGCAAGCAAGCATTGCCCGAGCTGCATGACCTGGAAAAAAGACTTGGCCTGGGTGCTAATCTGGCTATTTTGAACGGATGCCATATGTTTTATTTGGCTCATGTCGACAGTCATAAATCTCCACGAATGTATACGCTGATTGGCCGCAAAAATCCGCTGCACTGCACGGGAATCGGCAAGGTGCTGCTCGCTTATCAGGATAGTGAGAAGGTGACGGCGCTGCTTGATGAAGCGGGAATGGAGGGGTATACAGACAAAACCATAGTCCTTCAAGAACAATTAGTGCAACAGCTGGAGCTGGTTCGCAAGAGAGGTTACGCAACTGAGAATGAGGAGCTGGCCCTCGGGCGAGCTTGTTTAGCTGCACCTGTAAAGGGCCGCAACGGGAAGGTTATAGGAGGCGTCAGTCTCTCAGGTCCATTATCCGAGATTAACCTTCCGCAAAGGGAAAGTGAGCTGGCTTCCATTCTGATTGAGGCGACGGATCGGATTTCAATGAAGATGGGGTATATTACGGCTAGCTATTAATAGCTAATTGCTCGGATTAGGAGGGGGATTGGCAGCTTATGCATCCAATTTATGCGATTTTTCCTGTGCTTCATTACAGATTGAATATTCGAATTGATAGTGTTTCCAGTCATCTCTGTTCCCCCATTCCTTGTTGATAAACGTATTATAGGGTAGGGGGATTTTTAACGGAATTAAATATTCAAATCAAATTGTTTAAAAATTAACACGGATTAGGAAGCAGAGGTTCTCAAAGTGTGTGTTCAAAAAGCTAACTTTACAAGGTCGAGTAGGCTGCAAGAACCTAAAATATTGTACTAACTGCAATAAATATTGAAGCTTCTCCTTATTTTTCTGAGATATACTGAGCTCGACTACAGCTATAAGGCTATTCAGGGGGCGGCCGGGGCTCCCTTATCACTGGAGCGAGGCGATTGTATGAGACTGGAAGGGAAGACGGCTTTAATTACCGGGGGAGCAAAAGGAATCGGCAAAGGCATTGTAGCTCGTTTTGCTGAGGAGGGCGCTCATCTTATTTTTGCCGACATGGATCAGGTTGAGGGAGTGGAGACAGCGCGGAAGATTAGGCAGCAGGGAGGGAGTGTCGAATTCAAGCAGATGGATGTATGCAGTGAAGAGCAGGTTAGAGCACTGGTATCCACGCTGCCCAAGCTCGATATACTCGTTAATAACGTAGGATGGACGGGAGGAAAAGCTGCTGTTGACCAATTGGACTTTGACCATTGGCATCGCGTCCTGGACATTAATCTGACTTCCGTGTTTCTTATGTGTAAATATGCGGTCCCTTTGTTGAAGCAATCGCGTTCGGCGAGTATCGTCAATATTGCTTCTGTTAACGCTTACACAATGGTACCTGCCTTGTCAGCGTACAGTGCATCCAAAGGAGGTGTACTCGCCTTGACCAAGCAGCTTGCTGTCGAGTGTGCGCCTATAGGCATCCGAGTGAACAGCGTCTCCCCAAGCCTGACGTTCAGGGAGAAGGGTGCCTCGCCTGCCGCTTCCGATATATCATTGGATTGCTATCCGCTTGGCCGCTTCGGTACGGCGAAGGATGTTGCCAATGCCGTGTTGTTTATGGCTTCGGATGAAGCGGCCTTTATTACAGGGCAAGACCTGCTAGTGGATGGAGGGATGACGTCACAATCCGTTTCTGCGGTCGTAAGGGATGACTTGCGGGCGGGTTGGAAGCCGGGAAGCTATAGGCTGCTGCCTGATCTTACAGATGAAAAGGGATAAGGCCCAGACGGGGGATATGAATTATATATAACTTCAAGGAAAGATAGATGTTGCTGTCAATCAATCAATGGATGGAGGTCCATTCCGCATGAAAATTACGAAGGTTGAAGTGTTTATCGTCAAAATTCCAACTCCCAAGGTAGCTTCTCCCAATACCAAGCGTTACATAACCGAAGATTATTATATTAATGAAGGGCGCCGCTCCTGCATTTATTCGGATAAGGTGGAGACTATCTTCATCAAAGTTTCTACCGATGAGGGGATTGAGGGCTGGGGCGAGCTGCTTGCTCCAACGAACCCCGAAGTGGCGGCGGCTGTCATTAGAGGCCATCTGGCCCCATTGGTTCTCGGAGAGAATCCGATGGCAACCCAATATTTGTGGGATAAAATGCTGGATACCTTGCGCGAGCGAGGCTACACCGGCGGATATTTGGTCGATGCGATGGCAGGGCTGGATGTAGCCTTTTGGGATATCAAAGGCAAGGCATTCGGACTGCCTGTTTATATGCTGCTGGGAGGGCAATACCGCGACAAGCTGCGGAGCTACTGCTCCAGCGTGCCGGGGAGAACGACCGAGGAACGGCTCGAAAGCGTGGACCGGATTATGGAGGATGGCTACGATGCTATTAAAATTCATACATTTGGCAAAGGAAAAACAGCTGATCTGGAGCTGCTGTCGGCCATTCGCCGAAAGTATGATTCAAGCCAGCTGGATTTAATGTTGGACGGTCATGGGAAATATACCCATTCAGAAGCCTTTTCGCTTGGTCGTGCACTGGGAGAGCTTGACCTGTTATTTTTTGAGACACCGCTGACCTTCGAGGATATTAAAGGGCATCGGAAGCTGGCGGACGCTATTGATACCGCTATCGCCGTTGGGGAGCCGCTGCGTACTATTTATACGTTCAGGGATTGGATTACGGAGGGAGCGCTTGAGGTGGCACAGCCGGATCTGGGCCGCAACGGTATTACAGAAATGATGCGAATCGCCCATTTGGCGGAAGCTCATCATCTGTCCTTTGCACCGCATCTTAGTGTGCATCAGGCAGTAGGTGTAGCTGCCTCGGTGCATGTATCTGCCGCTATCTCCAACTTCCTGATCTTCGAATATCAGCCTAATTCGTTGAGGGCATCCGAGCAGTACTCCAGCGCGTCGTTCAAGCTGGAACAGGGAGCTATTAAGGTGCCAAACGACCCGGGTCTGGGTGTGGAAATCAATGAGCTGGAGCTGCGTAAGTTTGTGACGGAATATGTGGAGATTAAAGCTTAGCAGCTTTTTTTGCAACATCTCTGAATAATAAGGCAGCGAAGTAGTTATAATATGATTCGACGGTGAAACGAGAGGTGTGGTTCCGTTGGGCGATCTAACGAGCAATACTAGGGAAGTTGTTAGAATCTAAATAGAAGCGAGGGGATGTGCCGCAGAGACGTTATTGTAGTACCTTATACTGCATAGTGTTTAATTGTGGTTAGACCTAAGATTCCAAGAGGTTCAAGACAGTAGTACCAAATCAATTCACCGTCGAGAAGGACTCCGTGAGGAGTCCTTTGCTTATAATATGTGATGAACTATTCTGATATTGTAAGCAATCTGCCGCTAAACATAATTGTATCTTCATCGAGAGGCTTCGAGGGCTTCGATCCTAAACTTTGCTAATTTTATCATGTTCCATAATCAGGGAGGGTTCAATAGATGGATAACAGCAGCACACATGATTTTGTGGAGAAAGTGCATGATACACAGGAGAAGGCTGAGAAAAACAAAAAGCATCAAAAAGAGAATCCAGGCAATAAATTGCCCGGTAAGCAGCACAGTACTAACAAATAATTAATAAACCGCGACGGAGTAAAGGGGCTAGGCTGTCCGATAATTACTTATTGGTAGTTACAGCCTAAACTTTATCCGTAATTTGGTTGAAAAAGAACCTTCAGTTTCCACTTTTATAGTGGGGTTGAAGGTTCTTTTGTTTATAATATCAGCTTTATAAGTTTTCAGCGGAGCTAAACAAGTCTGATATTGCAAGAAACCTACAAATGAATCACTGTCGCTCATCTTTTAAAGGCCGCAATAGAGGTTTTCTTATAGGGACTCACCTGGCTTTGCTTTGTGGGCTTAACTTGTTCCTTACTTGACATGCTATAATCAAACTATCAGGAAAAGGAGGTACGGCATTATGGATTGCAGGGTAGGCTGCGCGGCATGTTGTATTGTTATTTCGATTTCATCTCCGATTCCCGGAATGCCCGAAGGAAAACCGGCAGGGGTCAGCTGCATTCATCTTTCGGCCGATAATAGATGCGGCTTGTTCCAGAAACCAGAACGTCCTGCCATATGCAGCAGCTTGCGACCTTCGGAAGATATGTGCGGGCAGTCTAACGAGGAAGCCTTCTCAATTTTGCAAGCCCTTGAACAAGCAACGAAACCTCCAGATCTCACACCTCAAAAAGTTAACTCACCTCAAGTAAAATCGTGTTCACAGCTCAAAAGTTAACTCAGCTCAAGTACAATCGCGATCACACCT
Source organism: Paenibacillus radicis (ex Xue et al. 2023) (assembly GCF_024722015.1). Lineage (GTDB taxonomy): Bacteria > Bacillota > Bacilli > Paenibacillales > NBRC-103111 > Paenibacillus_S. The sequence goes on from NZ_JANQBD010000010.1 coordinate 229,815, forward strand.
CAAAAAGTTAACTCACCTCAAGTACAATCGTGATCACACCTCAAAAGTTAACTCACCTCAAGTACAATCGCGATAACACCTTAAAAGTTAACTCACCTCGAGTACAATCGTGATCACACCTCAGAAAGTTAACTTACCACGTGCACAATCGTAGAGCTTCGCATAGTAAAGGAACTTATAGCATAGTAAACATTTTACATTAAAACAACGAATCAGGGTTCGTGGATAGTGGTCGGTAATGAGGAACATGGTTATGAGATTACGGATTAAGGATTGAAGGCGGGTTAGCAAGTAAGGTGGTAACACTAAGCACAGAATACAACAGAAGAGGGTATGGGTACGGGGGAGGGGCAATAGCATCCGCTCTGATCATCACCTCTGGTAACTACTCGGGTATGCAACTTACCTCTGAAGATCGTGTTCCAAACGCTGCGAGGCCTACATTAAAAAACACGATTCCAACAGCTGCCGTAATCCCACATCTATCCCTCCCTCCAAAAGCACAAAACGTAAATGGAAAACCGAGGCCGCCGCAAGGCGGTTTTCCTATGAGAGAAGTTTTTTATACTATCAAACTTTAGAAGTTTTCAGCGAAGTTGAACAAGTCTGATATGGCAAGAAAAGCCACCGCTTAGACACGAATGTATCTTCATCGAGAAGGCTTCGAATAGAAGCATTTTTTTATTCTTGACGTCGGGCAACCTTGACCAATAAATTTCGCGAAAGCGTATGTTGAACTTTTATACTCGAAAAGAAGGTGGCGGCTAAAGCACGAATGCATCTTCGTCGGGGGTTAGTATATTTTAACTGGAATTTCCGGAGCTAATTTTCCCGTTACATCCTCGGTGCGGAACTTAACTGGAAAATCTCCATCTATATGTAGATATTATGGGGAGATAGGCATTAAATGATGGAATTAGCGGGAGGATTTCCAGTTATCCCCCTAAAAATCCCCTCTCGGCCTATAATTAACAGGAGGATTTCCCGTTAGCCAACTATGCATCCTTCAGACTGCACCACAGAGCATGAAAGTAAATCCGTTCATCATGGTAGTTATGGGGGGAGCACCAGCACCTAGTTGTTACTTTCGCCAGGCCTTGATTTGGCGCAAAATGTATTCCCACCGCTGCAAGCGCCTGTGAACGATTTTTGTTCATTTTTTCGGGAAAAGCTTTAACTTATTGATAGCTGAAACATTATTTGCTACAATAATATCAACTTCCGAAAACGTTTTCGGAATACGTAGAAGGAGGTAAGGGTGCTTACAATCAAAGATATCGCAAAAAATTTAAACATGTCCGTTTCTACCGTGTCGAAGGCGCTTAACAACTACCACGATGTCAAGGAAGAAACAAAGCTGCGCGTATTGGAAGAATGCAGGCGGTTAAATTTTACCCCCAATATCGTAGCCAGGAGCATGATTAACAAGAAATCGTATGTCGTTGGCTTGATGATTCCGGATATTGCGGATTCCTTCTTTTCCGTTAATGCTCGCGGTGTAGAAGAAGTACTGGTGCAGCACGATCATCGTGTCGTCTATGCGAGTACAGGCAGAGATCCAAGAGAGGAAAAACGGTTTTTGACTAGTGCGGTTGAGCGACGCTGGGACGGTGTTATCATCACTCCCGATTATTTTGATGAAGAGCTGATCGATATGATTCAGAAAATGGAAATCCCGGTCGTGTTACTGCGTCGTCGTACTCCTGAAGGCTTAAACATTCCTTTTGTAGATGCGGACCATTATCAAGGAGCCTGCACCTTAACCGAATATCTTATCTCGCTGGGTCATACGAAAATCGGATTTATTCATTTATCAACGTCAATCGGGGGCAAACGTTTTCAAGGCTTTATCGACACAATGAGCAAGCATGGGTTGTCCGTATCGGAGGAAAGTGTCGTCATTGGTGGAAGGTCCATCGAGGAGGGCCGCGAAGCAATGGGGAGGCTTTATGCGGCAAACCCGAGCTTGACAGCTGTTTTTGCAGCCAATGATATTTTGGGCATTGGGGCTCTCGAATATTTAGCTATTCATGAGATTCGGGTGCCTGAGCAAATTTCTGTGGTTGGCTTCGATAATATCGAATTCACTAATTTGCACTGGATTCAATTAACGACCATGGAACAGCCTCGTAAGGAAATGGGAAGAGTTGCGGCTCAGCTCCTTCTGGAAATGATCTTGAAGCGGGATGAGCAGCCGGAATCAATAACTTTGCCTACCCGATTAATTGAACGTCGAAGCGCGAGCTTCTTAAAACCGCAGGCTTACTAAGGGAAGCCTGCGGTGCTGCACACGATTGCCACCCGTAATGTAAGCGTTTACCAAAAGTTGAGAAAGGGGATTTATGTTTATGCGCAAACCGTTGTTATTTGTATTGGCGTTACTTCTGTCTTTTAGTGTGTTTTTAGTTGGTTGCGGGAGTAGCAGTTCACAAAGTACGGGGGCTGGGAAGGAGCCGGCTCCAGCTCCAACCCCTCAGACGCCCAAAGAAGGACAAGATTTCAAAGGTACGGGGCAGGTGACGGTATACACGGCATTTCTGGAAGACGAAGCCGCAAGGATTTTCGGAGAATTCGAGAAAACATCCGGTATCAAAGTGAAATTTGTCCGGTTGTCCGCCGGTGAAATTCAGACCCGTTTAAAGGCGGAGAAAAACAACCCGCAGGCCAGCGTATGGTTCGGTGGTTCGACAGATACGTTCATCTCAGCAGCAGGAGACGGCCTGCTTGAAAAGTTTACACCTAAGGGCTCGGATAAGCTGCCCAAAGAATATGTGGACAAGGACAGCAACTGGACACCTGTATCCATTGGTGCGATTGCTTTTGCTTCCAATACCGATTGGCTGGCCAAAAATAATTTGCAGCCTCCTCAAAGCTGGGAGGACCTTCTGAAGCCGGAGTTTAAAGGCAATGTCACAATGGCGCATCCTGCCACTTCAGGCACGTCATTTACAACACTGGCCACTCTCATTCAACTCAAGGGCGGCGAGGATCAAGGGTTTCAATATTTCGAGAAGCTGGATAAGAACATTCGTCAGTACACGAAATCAGGCGCCGCACCGGTCCGTATGGCTGGCTTGGGCGAAACGGGGGTAGGCATTTGCTTTACCCAAGATATCTTGTCAACCAAAGAACAAGGTTTCCCGATTACGATGTCGTTCCCGAAGGAAGGAACGGGTTATGAAGTGAGTGCAGCCGCTCTTATCAAAAGCGGTCCTGCGGGCGAAGTGGAGAATGCCAAGAAATTCATCGAATGGTCGATCAGCAAAGGCGCGCAAGATCTATTGAAGGATTCCTTCAGGCTGCCGGTCAACCCTGAGGCTGTGTTGGCAAAAGGTGCTCTGAAGCTATCCGACATCAAAGTCATTTCCTACAATGCACAATGGGCCGGTGAGCATCGCAGCGACTTGCTCGGTAAATTCGATTCGAAAATCAAAGGCAAAGAAAGCGCAAAGTAATAAGAGGGCGCTATACAAAAAGTGCTGCTTTACCTATGGGGTAGCTGAACGGCTGCCCTCATAGGGAAATCAATAGGGGAGGAACAGATATTGGCAACCGTGGATACTACAGATAGCTCGCAGCAGTCGGTACCGATCTACAAACGGCGACACGAATGGATCATGTTCAAAGAACCGTGGCTATTCGCAATAATAGTTTTAATTCTATTATCGTTATTTACATTTTCGCTATATCCGATTTATGAAGTGATCAAGGTGACGGTGGTTGGTGACTACGGCTTTGATTTGAACGTCATCGCTAAAGCCATTACAAGCGGTTACTTCATTCACTCCTTATGGAATAGCGTAAAGCTGGGTGTGATCGCTGCCGTGCTTGCTACGGTGATTGGGTTTGTTTTTGCCTATGCTATCACCAAAACGAGCATGAAAGGAAAAACATTTTTTCATCTTATCGCGTTATTGCCGATCATTTCCCCGCCCTTTGTGATTGCTCTCTCGGTCATTTTGCTGTTCGGACGCCGTGGCATCATCAGCAATGGCTTGCTGGGGTGGGACAATACAGACGTATATGGTCTGACGAGCTTGATCATTATTCAGACGCTGGCGTTTTATCCGATCGCTTATATGAATATCCGGGGTGTACTGGAATCCATGGACGGATCGATAGAGGATGCGGCGTTGAATCTGGGGGCTTCGCGGTGGAAAGTATTCCGTACGGTGACCTTTCCGTTAGCGATACCTGCCATTTTCAGTGCTATATTGCTTGTGTTTATTAAATCAATAGAGGATTTTGGAAATCCAATGGTCATTGCTGGGGATTATTCTACACTGGCTGTGCAAGCCTATATGCAGATTACAGGTATGTACGATCTTCGTTCGGGCTCATTTTTAGCGATCTCCATTTTGTTTCCGGCACTCATAGTCTACTTTCTTCAAAAGTATTGGATTAGTAAAAAATCCTACGTCACAGTCACTGGGAAACCAACGTCATCCAATAATCGAATTCGCGAAAAATATATTGTCTGGCCGTTGTTTGCCTTCTGCGCCTTGATCACCTTATCCGTTCTCCTTTTTTACGGTACGGTTGTTTGGGTGTCACTGGTTAAGGTATGGGGGGTCAACAACACGGTTACTCTGGACAATTTCAAGTATATATTCACTCGTGGTTTCCATTCGATTCGAGATTCATTAGTACTTTCGGTTATTGCTACGCCAATTACGGCACTATTCGGGATGGTCATAGCCTACCTGATAATCCGCAAAAAATTCTTCGGCAAAAAGCTGATGGAGTTCAGCTCCATGCTGACCTTTGCCGTACCGGGCACGGTCGTCGGTATAGGCTACGTGCTTGCGTTCAACAAGCTCCCTCTGCTGCTGACAGGAACAGCATTAATTATTATTCTTGCGCTCACATTCCGGAATCTGTCGGTGGGGATTGAGGCGGGAACGAACAGTCTGCGGCAGGTCGATCCGTCTATTGAGGAAGCATCAACGAATTTGGGTGCCAACGGATTGACTACCTTCTGGAAAATTTCACTGCCATTAATGAAATCGGCGCTTTATTCAGGACTTATTTATTCATTTATCCGATCCATGACTTCGATTAGCGGCATCATCTTTTTAATCTCAGTCAATTGGAGCTTGCTGACCGTTTCGATTTTATCGGAAATCGAGGCAAGTCGGTTCGGTGTCGCAGCAGCGTATTGTATCATCCTGATTGTGGTGGTATTGATCGCGCTTGGAATATTACAATTGCTCGTCAATCGGCTGGGTTCGAAGAACAGGAGGATGTAACATAATGGCAACCGATTTAAAAACATTGCAGTCAGAGTCTATTCCGGTCAAGTTTAATAATATCGTAAAAAGATTCGTGTCCCATTCCGGTCAAAAAGATTTTTTTGCCGTCAAAAATGTCACTCTTAACATAGAGCCAGGTCAGCTCGTCACGGTGCTTGGGCCTTCGGGTTGTGGCAAGACGACAACGCTGCGTATGCTGGCTGGTTTCGAGATGCCGACCTCAGGCCAGATTATGATCGGCGACCAGGACGTCACGCACACACCGCCTAACAAGCGCAATGTTGGGATGGTGTTTCAGAGCTATGCTTTATTCCCGCATTTAACTGTTTTTGAAAATGTAGCTTACGGGCTGCAGGTCAAAAAAGTGAGTAAAACCGAGCTGTTGCAGCGTGTTCAGCAAGTGCTTATGATCATGAACCTGTTGGAGCTCAAGGATCGTATGCCAGCTTCTTTGTCAGGGGGTCAACAGCAGCGGGTAGCCCTTGCACGGGCGGTGGTCACTGAACCCAAGGTATTGCTGTTCGACGAGCCATTATCGAATCTGGATGCGAAGCTGCGTGAATATATGCGGGATGAGCTGCGCAAAATCCAGCAGCGTCTTGGGATCACAAGCCTTTATGTTACTCATGATCAAGCTGAGGCCATGGCTATATCCGATAAAGTCGTCATTATGAACAAAGGGGAAATCGAGCAGATGGGAACCCCATGGGAGATTTATGCCAAGCCAACAAGCCGCTTCGTTGCTGATTTTATGGGGAAAGCGAACTTTCTCCCAGCTACTGTTCGACAGGTGGAGCCGAGCAAGCTCGTGTTGGACTTGATGGGTGAAATATTGGAAGTGGAGAAGGATCAGACCTTTCCGGTTAAAAACGGGAATCAAGTAACCTGCGTCATTCGTCCGGAATTTTGGCATATCGATGCGGAAGGGAAGCTGAAAGGGAAGGTAACGAGAGCGACGTATTTGGGCAACTACGTTGAGTACGAGGTGAGCTTGAACAAGGAAACGATTGTTGTCGTCGACTACCAGCACTATATGCGCTACGGGTTTTATCGGGAAGGCGATGACGTACAGCTGAGCCTAAAGAAGGAACGCATCAGCATATTGCCCTGATTATGTTTCGGATCGTTTAGCCCTAGACCCTATGAGGAGAGATCATATTGACAAACCACGATTACATCGAAGTGGCACAACGGATAGCCAGAGCAACGGGACTTATGATAAAAGAACGAATCGGTACGAGCATTGTGGTTCAGGAAAAAGCTTCCCGGTATGATTTGGTCACGGAAGTGGATCAAGCGGCCGAACGTATGATTCGGGAGTTGCTTTCAGAGATTTTCCCCAAACATCGGATTTTGGGAGAAGAAGAGGCCTTTCATGACGGGGTGCTAGTGTCCGATATGGCGGAAAGAATTAAGTCCGAAGAATATTTGTGGATTGTGGATCCTATTGACGGGACTAATAATTTCATTCATGGTCTACCCGGATATACGGTATCTATCGCATTAGCTCATTGGGGAGAGCTGATCGCAGGGGTTGTCTACGATCCGACGATTGATGAAATGTATTGGGCCGAAAAAGGCGGAGGCGCCTATTTGAACGGCAAACGCATCCAAGTTTCTACGGCTATTCAATTGGAAAAAAGCATCATCGGCACCGGATTCCCATCTAATATAGCAAGAGACCGTCATGCCGTTATCGATCATATCGGATCGGTTGGACCGATCTGTCTGAATATTCGCGTGTATGGCTCGGCAGCGCTGCAGCTTGCTTATGTAGCAGCCGGCAAGCTGGATGCCTCCTGGGATTTGGGGCTCAAGGTATGGGACATTGCCGCGGGGGCGGTGCTGATTAGCGAAGCCGGAGGAAAACTGACGGATGTGGATGGAAGTCCGTATGCATTGTCTACGGAAAACATGTTGGCTTCGAATATAGGAGTTCATCATGATCTGGTCAATCATTTGAATCCCAAAAAAGTTAGTTCGGCCTAGCACAGGAGGCATTTTTCGGTTATTTTTCAGCAGGGGGTGCGGTACATGGATATAAAGACGAAAATCTTTTTGAGCTCAGTAGTGTTTGTTTCGGTCACATTAGGGTTTGTCCTTACTACCATGTTCTCATCCTCAAAAACAGAGAAGGCTTACGAGCGATTGATCTACACGGATCAACAAATCGCTTTCCATATTCGCTCTATTCAATATATCCTGGCGGAAATATCGAATGACGAACAAGGCTACCTGCTGACAGGCCTTCCGACTTATGTGGAGCAAATGCGGAGCAGACAAGATACGCTAAAGGTAGATTTCGGGTCTATCCAGCTGCTGCCTCTTAATGGCGAGGATCTAATGGACATCAGGCAAGTCACAGAGGCTTATGAAAAGTATGAAGCTGCCATTCAGCGTGTCATGGATGCAGCAGGGTATGGTACAGGCCAACGAGGACCGGTTTCCTACTCTTCAATTGCATCCCCATTTCTGGAGCAGCGCAACATCCGGAAAACCGTTGATCCACTGATTCAGAAGTTTCTGGATAGAAAGAGCCAGGAGATTGCGGATCGGACAACGGAAATTCAACAGGAGGAGCAAGTACGAAGAAATACATTGTTATCGGTCGGGATGATCGCGATGTTATATTCCATCATACAAGCCTATCTGTTGATTCGTTCGATTAGGCCGCTCGGTCAGCTCAATAAACAGCTTCTGGAGATCGCAGATGGAGGCGGGGATTTGCATAGTACCCTGCATATTTCTACTAAAGATGAGATCAGCAGGGTGGCGGACTCTTTTAATAAATTAATTAAAGGGTTCCGGCTCATGTTTATTGAGATTAAGGAGACCTCGGAACGGGTAGGCGCCACTTCCGTTTTGTTGAACGCAAGTGTTGGCGAGATAAAACAGACCGTTCAGCATACGGTCAGTGTGATGGAGACGTTAACGACCGGAGTCGACCGGCAAGCTCGCAGTGTGGGTCAGACGGAAGAAACAGTCAAAGAGATGGTGACGGGAATGCGTAACATAGCCGTATCATCGATACAAGTTGCTGATCTCGCGAGTGAAACCTCCTCCGATGCTATAGCTGGAAGCCTCTCTATCCGCAGAGCTTTAGGGCAAATGGAGAATATCAGCTCCAGTGTGAAACTATCGTCGGACGCCGTGAATTCGTTAGCGGAGAAGACGGAACGTATCGACAATATCATACAGTTGGTAGGCCATATATCCAGACAGACGAACCTGCTCGCGCTGAACGCGGCGATAGAGGCATCACGAGCAGGAGAACATGGCCGGGGGTTTGCGGTTGTCGCTGCCGAAGTGCGAAAGCTGGCTGAGCAAACCTCCCTATTTTCCCATCAGATATCGGAGTACATTCAACAAATTCAGCAAAATATCGAACAAGTCATTGCTTCCATGGCCGACGGGACAAGAGAGGTGTTCATAGGGATTGAAGTCATGCAAAATGCCGAACAGTCCTTCAACAACATCCAAAGCTCGATTCAAAAAGTGTCTGATCAGGTGCATGGAGTTTCGGCAGCAGCGGAACAGCTTACAGCTGGGGCAGATGAAATCATTGTCTCTATTGAACAAATCGCAAGCGTAACGGATGCCGCTTCGAACGGAGTGGTAAACGTCAGCGCGGCGTCTGAGGAGCAATTGGCATCGATGGAAGAGATTGGTGTTTCCGTAATGCGCCTTACTGACATATCGCATAAATTGCAGCAGTTGGTGGCCGGCTTTAAGATTTAGGAAAGTGAGGGAGCTGAACGACTGTGGAAATGATACGGGACGTACTTGGGCAGTCTCACGTCACATTGGAACCTGATCAGGATCGGGAAGTCGTTTCGTTAAACTATTCAATAAACGATCATCAGTATGAGTTGCGTTCATTCTATTTCGCTCAATTGCTGAAAGGAAATCCTCGGGCGATTCAGCAATTTGACCATCTGATGGAGCTGTTCCGCGTCCCGTTACAAAAGAAGCATTTGATAATGATGGTGATCCGATTTGACGATTTCCATCAAGCCTTACTCAAGGCTAAGATTCAATCCAGAGAATTGCTCGATCTGGCGATGATGAACATTATGGATGAAACTCTACGGATGGAGGCTAATAACGGGTGCAGCTTTCAATACAAAGATGACACGTATGTCGTCCTTTTCAATCGAATGCATACCAGTACGAGGTCGATTCGTGAGTCGCTTGTTCATTGTGCGTCTCGAATAACCAGCCATTTGCTCCAGTATTTGAATATATCCGTTTCTATTGATATTGGGTTGCCTCATTCAGATCTTTATACGCTTGGACAGCAGTACGAACAAGGTGTGGAGGCGATCAGTGCCAAGCAGTTCTATGGCAGGAGGACCGTTTCGTGGAGTCAAGATAGCCGTATAGCCAAACAGGAGAACGAATACCAATCGGCTCTCACGCTAATCTCTCATGTATCCAAGCGTTTAGAAATGGGGGAATACGGGAGCATACAGCATGAAATTAGTCAGTTTTTGGATCAAATCGAGGTCGATCAGCGTCTGGCTGAGAAGCAAGTTAAAGCATTTTGCCTCGATATCGTGTATTTGCTTCTACAGCATAAGCGGCAGCAGCCGCTCCCAGGCGAGGTGCTGGAGCATCGTGATGGAACAGCTCTGCACGAAGCGATTCTCCAGCTGTCTTCCTTTCAAAAGGTGAAATGGTGGATGAGAAGCTGGCTGGAGCAGTGGTTGGAGGCAGTCTCCTCTCCCAGGCAGCCTTATACCGAGCCGATTCAAAAAGCTCATGACTACATCGCAAGTCATTTTGAAGAGGAGATGTCCCTTCAGAAAATAGCGCATATGGTGCACTTGAACAAAACCTATTTATGCGAGCAGTTTAAAAAAGAAACCGGAATCAGCTTCACCGATTATTTGACCCGGCTGCGGATTTCGAGAGCGAAGGAACTCATTTTATTGGGCGATTATAAAATTAGCGATTTGGCCGAGCGGGTCGGATATCCGAACAGCAGTTATTTCACGAGAGTATTCAAGAAAATTATGGGCATGACCCCGCTTGATTTCAAACAATCGGCAAAACATCAAAAACATTTGCATTCTCCGGCAGTATCCCGGTCCTCTCTTTGAGGAACGGGAATTAATAAGAAATTCCATTATGTTGGCGGGCGAATAGGCGTGCTTTGTACAAAAACAGAGAGAGACGGGAAGTAATTGTTCCGTTAATTCTCTGTTTTTTTTGCTTTTCAAGTGATTGAGGAAGAGTGATTCCGCTATTGTTCAACACTACCGTGGATGCAGCATAAGATTGGTGAAAATATGGATAATTTTACCGAAGATGTGGAAAAACAAAATGAGCAATCCCCTTTAAGATTAAGGACATAGCGGTATTTTGCTGCTCTATAAACTTTAAGGAGGATCCAGTTCATGCACAAAGCGAAAATGATGTTGAGCGGCTTCACCGCATTTGTAATGTGTACATCCATGCTTGGCGGATTAGGTATGACAACCGCTGAAGCAGCAGAAACGGCGCCGGCACAGGCTGCGATAATATCAGTGGATGCGGGTAAGGTGCTGCGTGACATCAATCCGGATATTTACGGAACGAATCACCGATATTACGGCAATGGGGTCAATATGTGGGATACGGCCAACAACCGTGCGTTTCCCGAGTTTGAGAAGCAATATGACGACATCGGCCTGAAGTCGATCCGCTACCCGGGAGGCACTTCAGGGAACCTGCTGCAATGGAAGCGGGCTATCGGAACGATCGAGCAACGGACCAAAGTCCGCACGATCAACAGGGACGCGCCTGAGGTGGCGACCTATGGAATCGACGAAGCGGCCCGATTCGCAGAGAAGAACAACCTTACGCTTGTGATGAATTACGGAGCAGGTTCGGGCAATGCGCAGGATGCGGCGGATCTGGTCGAATATTTTAACTCACCGAACGATGGAAAACATCCATGGGCAGCAGAGCGAGCGAAGAATGGCCATCCGGAACCGTATAACGTGAAGCATTTTGAGATCGGCAACGAATTTTTCCTGCTTCCGGGGATGGAATATTGGATGGGCGGTGAATCCGATAAATCGCCTGAGCAGCTGTATGTTCACGGAGGAACTGTGAAATTTACGGATCAGGGCGTCGGGCTGATCGATGACTTTAGGACTGCTGCGGCCAACAGTGACGGTAAGCCTAATCAAAAGAAGTACGTGAAATATGCGCCTGTCGATGCGGGCACCGGTGTGGTTAAAGCAAATGATGTAATCTGGACGAAGGTGAACACGCTGCAAGGCGCGGGTGCGCAAAATGTATATACGATCGATGAACCGAATGGAGTCATTCAATTCGGGGACGGCGTGAACGGCAACATTCCGGCATCAGGCAGCCGCATCACGATTACGTACAAAACGACGCATGACGGCTTCGATAAGTATTACAAGCTGATGAAACAGGTTGATCCGTCGATCAAAATTTACAGTAATATGTATGAAGACGAAGCGATCTCCGAATTCGGTAAAACCATTCCTTATGACGGCATGGTCATCCATCCGTACACTGCATTTTTCCTTAATGGCAGTCAAGGTCCGGCGGTTCCTTACAACGACCCGGATAAATTTTACGAAACCTTTATGCTGGACGCAGAAAGTAAAATCAATGACATTCAAACATTGACCAATAAAATGGTAGCGGCTACCGGCAACCCCAATTTATACGCCATTCCAACCGAGCACGGTATGCTGGACAATAACGGTCCTGAATTCTATCAGCTATCGCTTGGCAATGCGCTGTATTCAGCAAGTATGCAAATGTCGATCATCGATATGGGGATTCCTCTGGCACAACGGCATTCCTTGATCGACTACCGCAAGGCTGAGCGGAATATGGGGACGATTGGCAATAATCTGGCGCTGCTTTCCAGCGATACGTATTTGCAATCGGCTTCAGCCAAAATGTTCAAAATGTTTACGCATATGACCGGTGACAAACAAGTCGATGCCAAGATCGCTAACAATCCGGTCAAAACGACCTACAATGGTAAATCACTCAATAAATTAAAAACGGTTGCCTCCAAGAAAGGAAATGACTTGTATTTGATGGTATTGAACCAAGATGAATCGGATCAAGTAACGGCCAAAGTGCAACTGGCCAACCATGCTGCAAAATCAGCGGAAGTATGGACTTTAAATTCGGTTACCCATGCAACCTACAATACGGACAGCAATCCCAATGCCGTGGATATTCAAAAGAAAACGATGGCGGTAACTTCGTCCAATGTAAATTACACCTTTCCGGCACATTCCCTAACAGCATTCAAGTTTACATTGGATGGGGGGCCAGCTGCGAAAATTTCACTGGATGCAAGTAAAGTATTACGCGACATCAACTCCGACATTTTCGGAACCAATCATCGTTACTACAGCAATGGAGTTAACATGTGGGATGCCGTGAACAACCGAGTGTTTCCGGAATTTGATAAGCAATACGGCGATGTGGGGTTAAAGTCAATTCGCTATCCGGGAGGGACTTCCGCCGATACACTCCATTGGAAAAGGGCAATAGGACCACTGGAGGACCGTCAAAAGGTTAGAACCATTAATCGTAACGCCCCGGAAACGGCGACTTTTGGCTATGACGAGGCAGCTAGGTTTGCGGAAAAGCAGGGGGCCACGCTTGTGATCGATTACGGGATCGGAGTTGGCAATGCTCAGGATGCTGCCGATTTGGTGGAATATTACAACTCACCTAACGATGGTAAGCATCCATGGGCGGCGAAGCGTGCTCAGAATGGGCATCTTGAGCCTTACAATGTAAAGCATTTTGAAATAGGAAATCAAACCTGGTATCCCGGTGAGCGCTATTGGATGGAGGGTCAGCCTGAGAGCGAATACCGTAATTTGTATATTAATGGAGGAACGGTTGCAATCACAGATCAGCAGGTCGGCCTTATTGATGATTGGAGAGAGCCTGCTTCCAAGAGTGATGGAAAACCCAATCAGGTGAAATACGTTAAGTATGCGCCGGTCAATCCGGCGACGGGTGTCATCAAAGTAGGGGGTACAACGTGGACTAAGGTTAATTCTCTTCAAGGCGCCGGCAGCCAAAATGTGTACGTATTAGATGAACGCATAGGAATTATTCAATTCGGCGATGGGGTAAATGGCAACATTCCTGCTGCCGGAAGCATAATAACGATCTCCTACCAGAGCACGCACGACGGGTTTAAAGATTATTACAAGCAGATGAAGCTGGTAGATCCTTCGATCAAGATTTACAGCAGCTTGTATGATGCCCAAGCTATCCAGGAGTTCGGTAATAAGGTTCCATACGATGGTATGGTCATTCATCCCTATTCCTATGTTAATTTTGGGGAAGGAACGGCTGTTATACCTACTGGCAACATGGATCATTACTATGAAGGGATAATGCAAGAGGCTGAAGCGAAAGTCAAAGAAGTCAGCGCATTGCAGGAGGCCATGGTTAAAGGCTCGGGCAACAGCAAGGTTTATCCTTTTCCAAGCGAGCACGGTTTAATTGATCCAACTGGGCCTAACGGTACGAAAAACTATCAATTATCAATGGGCAGCGCCTTATACACGGCTAGTATGCAGATGGGCTTTATTGATATGGGATTGCCTATAGCTCAGCGGCATTCTCTGGTTGATTTTTTTGTCGATGGTCCTAAGGGCTCCAATATTGCTGGCAACCTTGCACTCTTCTCCAGCCAAACTTATTTGCAATCGGCCTCGGCGAAGATGTTTAAGCTATTCACCCATATGACGGGGGATAAACAAATAGATGCGAAGATCGACAATAATCCATCCCGAACGAGCTATAACGGCAAGCCTTTAAATAAATTAAAGGTGGTTGCATCCAAGAAAGGCAGCGATGTTTACTTAACTGTATTGAACCAGGATGAATCGGATGATGTTTCAGCTAGTGTGCAGTTATCCGGCTATAAACCGGCAAGTACTGCAGAAGTATGGTCTCTGAATTCCGTATCCCATGCTACGTATAACACGGATGCTAATCCGAAAGCGGTCGATATTCAGGTCAGTACATTGAACGCTGATTCCAATGGGCTAACCTACACATTCCCGGCTCACTCTTTGACAGCATTCAAGTTTACAGCCCAAAAAGAAGAAGCTTCTCATCGCCCTAGTCGTGGAGGCGGCGGCGGATCGGCAGCAGCTTCCACAAGCCAAAGCAGCGCTACAATCCCGGCGGGAGCCTCTGGCAGCGTGAATTTGGGCGAAGAGTTTAAGCTGACTGTACCGGCAGGCGCATCGACCGAGGTGCTGAACATCACCTTACAAAAAATTATGAATAGTGATAATTTAAAACCTAAGCAGATGTCATTTGTTAGTCCGGTTTTTGAGCTGCTCAAAAATGTCAGCGGCAATTTCCTGAAGCCGGTAACCCTCAGTTTGAAATATGATGTCACGCAAGCCGGTAATAAGAAGGTGGCGATTTTCTATTACAAAGAAGAAGACAAGCAATGGATTGAGGTTGGCGGAACAGTGAGTGGAGATACAGTAACCGTATCGGTGGATCATTTCACCAAGTTCGCCGTTTTAGCTGTAGACCATGAACTCCCAAATCCTAAAAACGAAGTGCCGAAAAACAATTGGACGGATATCCAAGGCCACTGGTCGGAATCTAAACTCAAGGAAGCATTTGATAAGGGCATTATCGATGGGTATGCGGACCGAACCTTCCGTCCAGACGGCACCATCACTCGCGCTGAGTTCACTGTGATGCTAGCCAGAGCTTTGAAGCTGCAAGGGAATGGCGCGAAGCTGACTTTTTCCGATGCTGGTCAAATTCCGGATTGGGCTCTGGAAGGCGTGAGCCGGACAGTGAATATCGGGTTGGTCTCAGGGTATGAGGACAACACGTTCCGTGCTGATCGACCAGTAACACGAGCTGAAATCGTGGTGATGGTAGCGCGTGCGCTCAAGGTATCTGATAAAGGGCTGTCTGCGACAGGCTTTGCCGACGATGCTTCCATTCCGGTATGGGCCAAAGGCGCAATCGCAGCTGCGTCTCAACAAGGAATCGTAAGCGGACAAGCGAATAATATGTTTGCGCCAAATCATAACGCGACAAGAGCGGAAGTGACGGTAACCCTGTTGCGAATGCTGCAGCATGTTCAACCTTAATCAAATATGGGAACGGTGACAAGGGAGAAAACGGGGATGCTCGTTTTCTCCCTTTTTTTAACATAGAAGAAAGTTTAATTGCCTTACAGCGCTAAAGTGAGGTGCTACACTATAGGGAAGGCTTTCTTGTGTGTGGGAACATGATGAACATTTTCATCCATCCTACGCTATGTCTTCGGATCCGTCTAACATGAATGCTGCTGACTAACGGAACGTCAATGCTCTATTGTTTGAAAACTCAGCACATTTCATGAAGCTGCGGAACTACGATACGTTATTTCGACTTTAATAGACTGAAATGTCCTATTTTAAACAAATAAGTGATCCTAGTTCCGTTTCAGTTAAATAATAACGTGAAAACAATGAAATAGCGCACCTTACTTCCGTCTAAGCGAGTGATTGCAGCGCTGAAGGGGATGAAGACACGCCACCTCCGTAGCTTTGAAGGAACACGATTTCAAGAGCGTTCAATACCCCACACCGGATCCCCTCCCCACACACGTATGAGTTTGCACATAAAAGGGCCAACATTTCTTGAAGGTTATTTTTACAAGCAAGAAGTACCGCTGGGGCGTGCGTGGGGTTCGACCGACCGCCATGCAATGCCGCAACGCGCGCCCAGGATTCGCGTGCGTTGGAAAAGCACTATGTGAATATAGTTATACTTTAAAGAATATTGTCTGATAGAAAACTAAATGGGGATCATTTAAAATATAAATATGTTTATACCATAATAAGATTGGAGAGTGGCACGTGATTAAGATCGATAAGCATTGGGAGAATCTAAATGTTCTCCAGGTAAATCGGGAAGAACCCCGCTCCTATTATATTCCTTACCGTGATTGTGAGAGCGCTTTCTCGAAGAAGCGGGGGCGGTCCCCGTATTACCAAACATTGAATGGTAGCTGGAAGTTTCAATACCATCCCAGCGTAAAACAGGTGCCGGACGAATTTTATGAAGAAACAACGGATGTCAGTGGTTGGGACGACTTGATTGTACCTTCCTGCTGGCAGGTAAACGGTTATGATCAGCTTCACTATACGAATGTAAATTATCCGATTCCGTGCGACCCTCCTTTTGTTCCTAACGAAAATCCGGCTGGATTGTATGTAAGGGAGTTTAATCTTCCCGCCCAATGGGAAGGCAAGCAAAATTATGTAGTATTCGAAGGCGTGAACTCCTGCTTCTATTTATGGATCAACGGAAGCTTTGTCGGCTATAGCCAAGGAAGCCGTGTGCCTGCCGAATTCAATCTAACTCCTTATCTGCGCACGGGTAAAAACAGAATGGCGGTAATGGTGCTGAAATGGTGTGACGGCACTTATTTGGAGGATCAGGATTTATGGAGATTTTCCGGTATTTTTAGAGATGTGTATATGCTGGCTAGAGAGGATGCTCATATCAGAGATGTATTTAACAGGCAAGAGTTGTCGGCCGATTTCCGTAAAGCTGCAGTTAACTGTGAGATAGAAACAACTGGCCGGACGGAAGTTAAGATTGAATTGAAGGACGACAGAGGTGCTCAAATAAGCGAAGGACAAGCATCTGTTGACGGTAAAGGCACAGTGCGGCTGGAGATTGACGATCCTGTTCTTTGGAATGCCGAGCAGCCCTATTTATACAATCTGTACCTATATAGCGGCAAGGAAGTGCTGCATTTTTCCGTTGGCTTCAGGAAGGTTGAAATTATTAACAGTGTATTTACCATTAACGGCAAAGCGGTGAAGCTAAAAGGGGTCAATCGTCACGATTCTCATCCCGAGCTCGGGCAGACAATTTCAATCAACCACATGATCAAAGATTTGCTGCTGATGAAGCGGCATAACGTGAATACAGTCCGAACCTCGCATTACCCGAATGATCCGCGGTTTTTGGAGCTTTGCAATGTATACGGCTTTTATGTTGTGGATGAAGCTGATCTGGAATGCCATGGCGTTCAACGGGCAGGGGATTTTCATATGCTGAGCAAAAATCCGGAATGGCGGGAAAGCTTTGTCGATCGTGCCAAACGTATGGTAGAGCGGGATAAAAATCAGTCTTCCATTATAATGTGGTCCATGGGGAACGAGTCGGGGTATGATGTCAACCATATAGCTATGGCAGAATGGACCAAAGTAAGAGATGCCTCAAGACCTGTCCATTATGAGGGAGCAGCCTTGAGATACAACGGCAATCCGAATACGGAATGTCTGGATGTCGATAGCCACATGTATGCATCCGTTGAATACATTGAAAATTATGCTTTGGATGACCGTACATCGAAGCCATTATTTTTGTGCGAATACAGCCATGCTATGGGGAATGGCCCCGGGGATCTGAAGGATTACTGGGACGTCATTTATAAATATCCGAAGCTGATGGGCGGATGTGTATGGGAATGGTGCGATCATGGTATCCGAACGGAGACGAAAGAAGGAACGCCTTACTTCGCGTATGGCGGTGATTTCGGGGATAAGCCGAACGATGGCAATTTCTGCATTGACGGACTCGTTTCACCTGACAGAAAGCCGCATACAGGATTGTTGGAGCTCAAAAAAGTTATGGCGCCCATTCGGTTTGAAGCGGATGATTTGGTCGAAGGCTCGGTTAAACTGACCAATCTGTACGATTTTACCGATTTATCTCACGTTTCTATAAGCTGGAAGGTGGAGAAGGACGGCCGTACCGATCAGCAAGGTGAAATCGGCAGCACGGACTTGGCTCCTCATACCACTCAAACGATAGCGATTCCGTATGAGCTGCCCAAAGCATCATCCAGCCGGTATTTTCTTACTTTGTCATGCTACCTAAAGCGTGATACTCCATGGGCCGAGGCTGGACACGAAATCACATTTGAACAATTTGAGCTGCCGGTTGCCAAGACCACGGAGCAAGAATCCCCGGTACTGTCTGCTATCCGGGTGGAGCAAGAAGGACATAAGGTGGTTGTGGAAGGCTTTGACTTCCTGCATGTCTTTGATTTGTACGACGGAACGTTTACTAAGATTTCCAAGCATGGCGTGGATATGATTCAAGCACCGGCTGCTTTCAGCATTTGGAGAGCCCCTACGGATAACGACCGTAACGTCAAGCATAAATGGATGGATGAAGGATATGAGCGAGCGGTTACCCATGTATACCGGGCTGAGCTTGTACAGCAATCGGATCGCATTGTGGAATTTGCCGTAGATTTCTCATTAGGCGGATATATCAAACGTCCGATTTTGCACGGACAAGCTCTCTGGCGGGTAGATGCTTCAGGAGAGATCTCTCTCCAGGTGAAGGTTAAGGTAAGAGAAGAGCTGGTGTTTTTACCTCGTTTTGGATTGCAGCTTACGATGCCCCGGGGAACGGAAGAGGTGGAGTACTTCGGTCTGGGACCGCATGAAAGCTACATAGATAAGCGGCAAAGTGTTAAAAAAGGCAAATATTTGCTGACGGTTGATGAAATGTTTGAGAATTACATCATGCCGCAGGAAAACGGGTCCCGCTACGGAACGGAATGGGCTATCCTTACCAATGAGCAGGGTATGGGCCTCAAGTTCTCCGGCCCGGATGCTTTTTCCTTTAATGCTGCGCACTACACACCCGAAGATTTGACAGCTGCTCCGCATGCCCACAAGCTAGTGAAGCGGAAGGAAACAATCGTCTATCTTGATTATAAAATGAGCGGAGTCGGCTCCAATTCATGCGGACCGGAGTTGTTGCTGCCGTACCGTTTGGATGAGACGGAGTTCGAATTTCAGCTGAGCATCAAACCTTTGTTTAAAGAGGATGAATAAACGGCAATAGATCCAAGCAACCCTGACAGACAGCTGTCAGGGTTGTTTATATATAATAATGAAACGAGATTCCGGTCAGAAGGATATACAGCAAATAAAAGCTTAAACAGGAGGTAAATGCATGAAAGCCGCAGCCATTCAATTGAATTCAAAGTTAGATTTAGCGAAAACAGATAAGACCTACTATACAGCTCCTAATCATCCGCAGATAGTAACCTTGCCTAAGCTGACCTATTTGGCCGTTACGGATAAGGGTTCTCCGGACAGTCCAATCTTTGCACGTGCTACGGAAGCATTATACAAGCTGGCCTACAGTGTGAAAGCCATATGCAAAGCCGATGGGTGCGACTTTACGGTACCCAAGTTAGAGGGGTTATGGTGGGTCGAATCCGAACAAAACGCGCTCGAAGTCCCGAGGGAAGAATGGCATTGGAAACTGCTCATCCGGCTGCCGGATTTTGCTCAATCAGATCAAATTGAGGATGCAAGGAGGCAAACAATAGCCAAAAAATAAAGGGATGGACACACTTCAACATGTCACATTTGAAGCTATGGAGGAGGGAATGTCCGTACAGATGATGCATGTAGGTCCTTATTCTACGGAACCGGAGACGATAAACCAAATTCATGCGTTTATGGAAACGAAGAAACTTGTGCAAAGCGGCTTGCATCATGAAATCTATTTATCTGATCCGCGTAAGGTTGACCCGACGGTACTTAAGACGATCCTGCGGCTTCCTGTAAGAGAGCTAAAGTAAACCAGCTATACAAGTCATAAAAATACATGCTGTTAAGGGATATCCCTTGACAGCCTATTTTTGTTATTGCTCTATGTGGATAGTAGCCTACTTGTACGAATGATAAATAAAACAACATGTAACATAAATTTTTCCATATAAGGAAGTAAAAATTTACTTTACAATTATAAAATCGTTGCTGGGGAGGAGAGGATCCTAAGAAGAAGTATTGGAAGCGATGCCAAAAGCACTTGAAAGCAAGAAGCTCCCGTCATTAGGAAGCTGACACACAATTTTCCTTGAATATGAGTGATGCTCAAAGGAGGCTTTAAGATGCTTAAGCAACAAGTTCTGAAGAAGATAGTAAGCCTGGTTCTTATATTTGCACTTGTACTTTCACTTTTTAACTTATCTATTTTTCCATCATCCACAGTTCATGCAGCGCCGGGAGACAGCTTGGGTATTTTGGAAATAAAGGTGAACAAGCCACTAAACGCAGTAGTTGATCTTAGCCTTGCAACCATTCATATATCTTTGCCCTATGGCACCTTATACCAGATGTTGAATGTAACAACAAACCCAAGCGCTACTGCGACACTTTATAGGAGCAACGGAACTACGGCTATTTCCTTTGCTGCCAGCGGCATTAACAAAGGTGATGCCAAAATGGACCAATTTTCAACAAACGGAACTACGTTGTATTATTTGCAAGTGGCCGATAAGAATAACAGCAGCAACAGTAAAAAATATACGGTGACAGTTAGTGTTGATAATGTTGTGCCTCATATAACGGGCCCTATGGGACCCAATGACAATTTTTCACCGCTAAATATTCATGCAGGCGAAAACGCATGGGATGTTATGGGCGCCTCTAAAATCGGCAACGGCAGTACTACAAGTTCTATAGAAGGTCCAGGCACGCCCTCTTCTTACAGTGGAAAAGCATGGTCGGAATCCGTCTATGAACGCTCAGGAGATTATCCTGCGGCTTCGACAGTGAATGAATCATGGCTTGGAGATAATATGTATTTGCAGACCATAGGTAAAAATGATTTAAATGCTCTAACGAAATATGGAATTGCCAATGTACATGGCGCAAGTAAACTCAATTCCGATATTTTGCGCTATCACGAATTTTTACCTTTTGTTACCCCGGATGGTGTAAGCAGGGATGATGGAGATCGCGGCGCAGTCAATAGTGATCGGCAGAGGCTGGAGATTAAAAGCAACACGGGCGCAGCCAATATTGCTGCTAATAGTGTGGGCGGCGACATTATGACCCATCACTGGAGGTTTATGCTCCCATCGGAAACCTTAAGGTTTCAGCATGATGTGGGCGATAAGCATGCCGGAGATTTTATTGAACCACATCGATTTTGGCATATTTTTCAGTTGAAAGAAGTTGCAGGCAACGCGGCTGGACAACCGGTGACTACCCTTACATTGGTTTCAAGCGGAGGCAAGGGGCAGCTTGAATTCAGGAACAATCCTGACGGCAATTATGCGGACAGAATAAAGCCGTTGTTCACGATTCCATTCGACAAGGTAGTTGACCGTTGGCTTGATTTGGAAGTAACGATTTTAACAGCCGATAAAGGTTATGTTTATGGTAAGCTAGTCGATCTGGAAACAGATACCGTGATGTTCGAAGGCGGCATGACGGCAGAAACATACAGACGCCCTGAAGTGAAAAATCCAACAACAGGGAGAGACGAAAGAGGTGATCTGCCTGTAGAATCAGGTCAGCAAAACCGTTCCAAATGGGGGCTTTATAGGGGGTTGTATAATGGTGAGAGAGACGCGGCCTATGCAGATGAATTCCAAGCCGCAACCATGTATCTGGCCGATGTTCACTTAATCAAAAGGGATGAAGAGCATTACATTTTTCCTGATGGCTGGAATCCCAATGTACAACCTAAGAATGTTGTGGCATGGGCAAGGCCGAGTGGGATTACGGCTTCCAAAGGTGCTGCTTTCAGCAGCTTAGGTTTACCTTCACAGCTTGATGCTACCTTGAGCACAGGGAAAACAGAGAAGGTGAACGTAACCTGGAATCCGGCCAATTATCAGCCAAATAGCACGGGTATAAATCAGATTTATGGTGAATTTAACGGCACAGGGATTACGAACACGCAAAATATTCAGCCCTACATTGAGGTCACCCTTACTGATTATAAAAACTGGGCGGTAACTCCAGGGGCTAAAATAAAGGTTGTCTCTTCAGGAACGAGTAACCCCAAAGAATACTTTATTGATGATGAAACAACCAATTATTGGCAGGCAAACAGCTCGCTGGTTACCCCGGATGCAGGCAATCATCAATATTGGGCGGCTGTACAGCTGGAAAAGAAAATAGAAGTTAGCAAAATTCAAATTGAATGGACCAATAACAGCAGCTATTTGAATAATTACCAGTTGTACTACACCAATGATGCTGCCGCTTATGATGAGCTTGTGGAGGGCAATAACTTTTCTACCAGTACCAAGGGAACGGAAAAGCCGCTTCAGACTGTACTTGGAGCCTCATGGATTCCAATATCGGGAGCAGGGAAGACGACACCTCTTGCTAATAACGAAAAGGTTGATCTAACTTTGGACAAACCGATTGCGGCTCAATATGTGCTGCTCGTTTCCGATGTTAATCAAAGTAAACCCAGTGGCAGCGGTGTTGGAATACGAAGCAATGTATTCAGAGTTTTTGGAGAGTCTCTCGGTTCATTAACCCTTAACAAAAATAGCTTTAGTCTTGAGGTAGGCCAAACAGAGTCTCTTCAAGCCCAAGCATTGCCTGGAGAAACGCCGGAAAAGAAAATAACATGGGCATCGGACAATCCCTTAGTGGCTGCTGTAGATACGAACGGTGTAGTGACGGGTAAAAGCGCGGGTACGGCCGTGATAACCGCAAGCTTTGGGAGCTTGAGCCAAACTTGCACGGTTACGGTATCGGATGCACCTGGTATACCTTCAGGCTCTGTCAGTCTGTTGGCACCGTCCCGTTTTACACCGCAAGCAGGCGTGAATATCAAGGTGAGTTCAGAAGCTTCCGATCATCCGGGGGTAGATGCTTTGAAATCAGGCGGCAGCGGATATTGGCGTAATTCAAACTCGGATGTGTATATGAGTAACTACTCGCCATCCTCCTTGGCATTAACCCTTGATTTAGGCACTCCCAAAACGATAGATAAGCTTTACCTTGAAATCCCCAACATCATCTCTAATATTCAAAGCAATGCAACAAGATTTGAGGTGTATTACTCCAATGACCCCAAATCCTGGGCAAGTGCGCCTGTGGCTTCCGGCCCTGTTAAGGCGGACAATTATGACTGGAAAGCTAATGGCTGGATGCTCGCCGGCGGTACGGAAACGGAAGGCTTGTGGTCTTATGTAACCTATAACGGACAAAAATGGGGCTATGATACCAAAACTTTCTTATACCCGTTTACAGCCCGGTATGTGATGGTAAACACGGTACTGGTTGGCCCTCGTGATAAGCGCACAGATGATAACAAATCGTTGATGGGTATATCCGGCTTGGCTATTTACGGCAAGGATTCGGTAACAAACGCAACTGCACTGGTACCGGCTAAGGGAACCTACAGTACGTGGGATCAGGCCTCGCCTATATCTACCCAAATAAACCTTGCTGGCGGGCAGACGCTTACGAGCATAATCAAAGGCGGCACTACGCTTCGGCTGGGTACGGATTACTCGTTATCCGGCAATACCGTTACTTTGGCACCCTCATATCTGGCCAAACTGCCGCTTGGCACCAATGAATTTACGTTTCATTTTAACAACGGCGACCCCTCCATATTCGCATTGGATGTAACAGCGCGCGGTTATGGAGGGAATACCAAGACAATCAAGATGAATGCAATTGAAGGCGTATCTCCATATAACATTTTGGGAGGCGCAATGGGAACTGACGAATCGGTGGAAGGCGTGACCAAGAGGATAAGAGACGCTTACCACGCCTTTTACGGGGATCAGCCTCGGGCTACTGCGGCCGATGACCATATCCAGAGCATTTGGGACAACACATTGAAGAAAAATGTGTTCAAGATCTTTGAATACGGCAGAGGCTTGAACAATGAATTCCTGGATAAAACTCGTGATGGAGAGTATGGTCACAAAGGTGTGTTTGACTGGAATTTAGGCTATGTTGTTGACGGCGCAGCTACCACGGACAGGCAAAGGGTTGAAATTCGCCCAAGCGAAGATTCAACCGGTGATTTTGTAGCCTATGAAGGCGACTTGGTTTCCTATAATTGGCTCTGGAATATTCCGGACGGCAATCAGTGGAATCAGCCGAACTTCAGGCATATCTTCCAGTTGAAGGCCGTGAATGCCCAAGTGGCTGATACATTGCCGGGCGGAAACACCGGAGGTGAGAACGGCGCCTACATTGTCGCTATGTCGATTTCCGGAACGACCAGCAGGGATCTTGTAGTGAATCATAACCGATATGACGGCGATAAAACCCTTTTGAAAATTCCGCTAAAAGAAATCGACGGCCACTGGATCAAGGTTGAGCTTAACGCCCTTATTTCCGATAGCGGCTGGCTCACCGTGAAAATAACAGATACGGTCACCGGTAAGGTATACACCTTTGACAGCCCGGATGTTTATCAAGCGTTTGCCAATCAAGGTGCAGGCGACGGTGTCAAAGACCTATGGAGAAGACCGGAAAGAACCGGCAGCTTTGAGACGGAGTATCCAGCTACTTTTGATCAATATGAGCGTCCCAAGTGGGGCATTTACCGCAGCTCCGCTAACGGTACCAACTCTGCATATGACGCTGAGCTTCAGCTTGCCGACATCACCATAGGCAAGGCGGCATCGGGTGTATCCTCTGTTAACCTTGCGCTTAATAAAAAAGCGTATAACGTAGGCCCGACAGTAGGCGCCAACCTGATCCAGATGCAATCTGCAAATACGAATGAATACGGTAATGCCAACAAACTGACTAACGGTGTCCTGCAAGACCCGACCAAATGGGCTGTAACCAACGTCACCAGTCTGAATCAAATTGGAAATTATTCATGGCTAGGTACCGATGGAGATAGAAAGGGCAGCTTCGTCATAGACCTTGGTCAGGCCATGGATTTTAGCCAAATGAGACTATTTGCAAAATCCAACAGGTTAAAAGGTGCGACCGTTTATGTATCGGATGATTTCGCAAACCATACAGCGGCTGCAGATTTTGACGCTATGATATTTAAACAAGTGGATAAACGGACGGCCCAAGGTTATACGTACGCTACCGGCAACACTAGTGGCGGTACGGATACAGAAGATGGTTCGTACCCTATAGACCTTGGTAACACCTATCATTCCAGATATATTAAGGTAACGGTGGAGAACGCATCGGGTGGCAATACGGGCACGGATCTGACAGGGCCTCCACGCCTTACTCAAGTTCAAGTGTTTAATGCGCCGCGCCCTCCACAGAATCTTAGAGTTGAAGTCGGCGTCTCAGCTAAAAATCTGAAATGGGATTCCAATGATTTAAGCGAAGGCTACACGGTTTATAATGGCACAACGGTACTAGCCGATTTACCGAAAGGTACAACGAGCTATACGATACCGGTCAACATAACGGACCTGACCCAAATCACCGTAAGGTCTAAAGGAACAGACCCGTATTCCCGTAAGTTTATGATTTCCGCTCCGGCCTTACCGGGAGACCCGCAAGTACTTCCAGTGATTATTGGGATTACTCCGGAAAACATCACAACAAAGGCAGGAAAAGCACCTGTTATGCCGACGGTTGTAACCGCAGTTTATAACAATAACACGACCCAACAGCTTGGTGTAGTCTGGGACAATATCGCTGTATCCCAATATGCATCTGCAGGAAGCTTTACGGTTCAAGGGACCGTTACGAGCACAACTTATAAGGCATTGGCAAACATTACAGTTACGGCAGCGGATATCCCTGTTCCTGTAATTGTAAACATTCAGCCGATAAGCATCACAACAAAAGCAGGAGCAGCACCTGTCTTGCCAACGGTTGTAACCGCAGTTTACAGCAATGACACAACCCGACAGCTTGCTGTAACCTGGGATCAAATTGTCGCATCCCAATATGCATCGGCAGGAAGCTTTACAGTTCAAGGAGCCGTTGCGAGTACTTCCATTAAGGCTAGAGCAACGGTTACGGTCACACAGCCTACATGGCCAAGTAGTTCTAGTTTAACCGTTTCTGGTGTGACACCAAGAACAGCAACTCTGACTTGGACCGCAGCAGAAGCTGGCAGGGGGTTATCCGGGTATAAGATTTATAGTGTAACTGACAGCACTTATACGGAAATTGCGTCGCTTGGAAATGTTCAAATGTATGAGTTGACAGGTTTGACGCCAAACAGCAATTATACTTATATAATCCAAGCGATTGACTCCGATGGAACACGGAGTGTTTACGGACCGATGGTTAATTTTAGAACGAATTCTACCAGCTCGGGATCGAGATCTGGCAGCACGGGGGCACCCTCAACAGGGGCTGGAAATGCTACGGCACCAGCACCCGATTCTTCCGGCAACACGGGTACCATTGATCTTGAAAAAGATGCAAAAGTAACCAAAGAAACAACAGCGGATGGAAAGACGGTAACGAAGGTGATCGTGGACGCTGATAAGCTGGATAAAGCTTTATTGAATCCGATTGTTAGGATCGAAGCAAAGGGAAGCGACTTCGCGGTTAACGTTGAGCTGCCAAGCAATTCAATCCTAAACGCGATCAGCAAGCTAAGCAGCACGGTTATTCAAATTCAAACGAATGGTACAACGTATGAGTTGCCTGTGAGCGTGTTTAAAAACATTCCCAAGGACTCGACAGTAAGTGTTACGATTTCTGAAGTATCAGGTAAAGCCGGAGCCGATATAGATGCAGCGGTGAAAAACCTGAACGCGAAGCAAGTGATATCAAACCCGATCGAATTTACGATCAGGGTCAGCGGTAAAGAAATCAGTGACTTCGGCGGTGTATATGTCAATCGAACCATTAGCTTAGGGACAACGGTAGACTCGAGCAAGGTAACGGCAGTATGGATGGATTCGAGCAATCAACCGCACTTCGTTCCAGCCACTATAACAACGAAGAACGGTTCAACCGTGATTACGATTCATTCGCCGCACAACAGTATCTACACGGTCATCCAATCCGAAAAATCGTTTGCCGATTTGCAAGGGCATTGGGCAAAAGCGGATATCGAGCTTCTGGCGAACAAATGGATCATAAACGGTACAACCGACCAGCAGTTTACGCCGGAGATCAACATTACACGAGCTGAGTTTGCGGCCATGCTGGTTCGTTCTCTTGGATTGCTTGAAGTGAAGGCAGATGGATTCCGTGACGTACAACCGGGCGACTGGTTCGCCGGAGCTATCGGCACAGCCAATAAAGCGGGATTGATCAACGGTTATGAAGACGGTACCTTCAGGCCAGGCGCGAACATTACTCGCGAGCAAATGGTGGCGATGATGATTCGGGCGATGAAGGTCGGCGACAAGGAAATCCAGGCCGACAACACGGTATTGAATCGGTTTGATGACCGTTCAGATATCGGCAGCTGGTCGAGAGCAGCCGTCTCGCAAGCGCTGACCGCCGGCCTCATTCAAGGAGTGTCGGACAACGCCTTCGCGCCGAATGAGCCTGCAACACGTGCACAAGCTGCCACAATCCTGAAGCGTATGCTGCAAGCGCTACAATTTATTAACTGATTCACAAGTAGACCGCCAAGCTTGGCGGTCTTTCTTCAATTACAAGAAAGTTTAAGTGCCCTACAGTACTAAAGTAGAATACCCTTTCTAATATAAGTGCCGAGGATACCCTA
The DNA here is from genome assembly GCF_024722015.1 of Paenibacillus radicis (ex Xue et al. 2023). Taxonomy (GTDB): domain Bacteria; phylum Bacillota; class Bacilli; order Paenibacillales; family NBRC-103111; genus Paenibacillus_S. The sequence continues at coordinate 257,537 of NZ_JANQBD010000010.1, forward strand.
TTATCTCGCAAGACATGAAAAATGAGCGAGTAACCTGCCTACCTTGCTTAGATTTGAGCTACATTAGAGCTTAAGATCTTTAATGCACCCCATGATCAAGAAGGATTTTTATAGGGATAGCAGCGATGAGTCCTGGAGGATTTTGTACGGAACTGAAAGTTCCGCTATTCCATCTGCCGCCGCCAATCTGGGGCGCTAGCGGAAGTGGAAATTCCGTTATGTTGGTCGAATCGGGCATTTACGCACAAAAACAGAGTGATAACGGAACGGGCTGTTCCTTTATCACTCTGTTTTTTGGACTTTTCAGGTGATAAAGGAACAATTACTTCCGCAGTGCCGTTCGCTTCTGTGGCTGCAGTACTGACGTGTTGTTTAGGATTATATGTAGGTGATCTCTGCGCTAAAAGTATAGCGAAGCTAACTGTACATGGAACACCTGCATTGCTATCAATAACGACTTAGGGAAGTAAGGAAGCGGCGCAACGACGAGTAAGCCTGATCACTTTCGGAAGTGACAGTCCTATCTCATATGATTCGCAACGAACAGCAGATCCTCTTTGCTGACATTTATGGATGGCGAAGTAACGTGATAAATTAAGGTGCGCCCGTTTTGCTGCTCTAACCAATTAATATCCTTAACTATACCGGTTTCACTCAAAAAGCTGTTGCTGTTTACGGTATAGTAAGCATCGACTCCGGCAACTTTGACATGATCTGCAGTAGATGATGTGCTGGTCTTGATCTTCATATCCGTATTTTTATCTGATGAGGGCACAACTGAATAACTGATCTCGATTTGGTCACGGCTGTTATTTATGTAAACCAGACGTGGCGATTCCGAAATAAAATCATTAGGAGCCTCCTTATCCTGAGCTGAGGCCTTTTGCCATGCCATGTTTTGCTTGGCTGCAGCTGCTTGTTGCTGCAACGGCTTGTAATACTTCGCCATGCTCGCGGCATCCAACATGCCTATCGGACTCTCCAGCTCTCCTCTGCTGAATATAAAGCCCTTCGGCAGCTCCTCCGGAGTTTTGACGCCTGCGAAATTCACCTTCACTAGTTCCTTCCACTGCCTGATATCTGTATATGACTTCGGCTGATTCACCTTGGTCAAGCCCATACCCGTCGGCGCCCCAGGAAGCTTTACTCGATCCAGCTCGTTAATATAGACGAATGCGGACTCGCCCGAAGACAGCTGCTGTCTGACCTCATGAATGGAAGCTTGGATTTCATTCAATTGAGCTTGTGAGAATTGCAAATTTGGCTCCGCGGATACTTCTATGCTTATGTTATTTGCATGCAGATTGTAGAGGTAGGTTGAAGCATAAGCAACCCCCGAGAACAACAGTAGACTTGCAGCCAATACCGCGATACTGCCGTATTTTTTTCGCCATGGTTTAATAAAAGAAGGCCCCTTTTTCTCCCAATGCTTATCAAACAAGCGGTAAATCCGATCATCAAGTTCACTGGGGTACTTTCGTTTTCCGGCAGTCCGGTTCAAATCTAGCTTAAGTTGATTTTCGATGGACATAGAGCAGCGCCTCCTCATTTTCTTTCATCACATTTTTTGCTTGTTTACGCAGCTTTTCCAAAGCAACACGGTGTCTCGATTTGGCGGTATTGAGCGGAATGCCGAGAAGCTCAGAAATTTCTACAAAGGAGCAATCTTGAAAATACCTTAATACGATCACTTCACTGTGCTTGTAGGAAAGCTTTTGGACCAGCTCGGCTAGCTCGCTGCCTTGTTCATTTCTTAAATGAATTTGTTCCATATCCTCCGGGGTAGGTTCTAACGGCTCAAGAAGCTTACTGCGGTTGATTATTCTGAATCGTCTCCAGAGCTTCCGGTTCCAGCTCCGCGTTTGTCGGATGATCAAGCCATTTAACCATGAGCGGTAAGGCTTTTGAAAATTGTAGCCGGGCAGCGCTTTGAACAATTGTACATATACTTCGCTTACCACATCGCACACATCATTTTTGTTGCTGACCAGAAATGAAACCGTATGGTACACATGCTGCTTGCTCTGTTCGTAAAGCACTCGAAACGCTTCTTTATTGCCCTGGTTCACTTTTCCGATCCATTCATGCAGCTCATCTTCTGTCATAGTCGACTGTTTCTCCTTTCTGAATGACATGTTCAACCTATATTGGCTCCATGAGCATAAAAAGTTCATTTTTTTCAGTCTATCATAAGGCTCATAAGGCTGTTAGTTACCCTCCCAGAACACAAAATATTGGAGTAATTCAATAAAATATTGGAGGCTGGCCTTGCGCTTGTCGTTTATGATGATTACATCAAGAAAAATTAGAATGCACAGGTGATGATGATGAACTCAATCGCAACAGCAGCAGACGTCCCTAAACCCTCCTTGCGTACCAAGCTGTACAACAGCTGGAGACGCGTGATGCGTTTTAAAATTTTGTATCTTTTGCTGCTTCCCGAACTAATTTACTTTGTCGTATTTAAATACATTCCAATGCTTGGCATTGTCATTGCATTTAAAAATTACAACATTGGGTTAGGCTTCTGGGATAGTCCATGGGTAGGTTTTAATAATTTCAAGAACTTCATTAATGGTGTTTATTTCTGGGACATCATGAACACGACGATCACCATTTCGCTTGGCAAGCTGTTGTTTGGATTTTCGGCGCCTATCATTTTGGCTCTGCTAATCAATGAGGTTACGGTAGGCTGGTTCAAAAAAAGCGTTCAAACGGTAACGTATTTGCCCCATTTTATATCATGGGTTATCGCTTACGGCTTGATGGTTGCCCTGTTGTCGCCGGGGGAAGGCTTCGTTAATTTGCTAATGAAGCAGTACGGCTTTCAACCGATTTCCTTTTTGACCGAGCCCGGATGGATTCGTCCGCTTATTATTGGCTCCGATATTTGGAAGGAGGTAGGCTGGGGAGCTATCCTTTATCTCGCCGCATTGGCGGGAATCGATCCTAGTCTGTATGAAGCGGCCCGAATGGACGGTGCCTCGAAGTGGAGGCAGCTGTGGCATGTGACGCTGCCGGGGATTCGTAATGTCATCATCATTTTGCTTATCATCCGGCTCAGCAGTATTTTGGACGCAGGATTTGATCAGATCTTCATGATGTCCAACACTTTTAATGCTGACAAATCAGACATTATCGATACTTGGGTATACCGTCAAGGGATTGAGCAAATGCAGATCAGCTTGGCTACAGCTGTCGGGGTATTCAAATCGGTCATAGCTTTCGTGTTGGTGTTGTCCGCTAACAAACTCGCCAAAAAATTCGACGGACAAATATGGTAAGACGATGCTTGCCAAGCTTATTATCTAACGAAACTCTCAGGAGGGAGCACCATGAACAAGCTTTCATTCGGCCAACAAGTAGGCCGTTCAACTATCTATATCGTTCTTTCTCTGATTGCAGTTCTAACCTTGTTTCCATTCCTCTATGTCATTATTATCTCTATCACACCGGAATCCGAGGTTATCCGAAGAGGCATCGTGCTCATCCCGGAGCAAATAACCTTTAACGCCTATAAGTCGGTTTTCAATGGGGGTTCAGGAATTTGGGGCGCCTATCAGATCACTCTGTTTCGTACGATTGTCGGGACTATGCTTAATCTTGTTTTTACCGTGCTGGGTGCGTATGTTTTGTCCAAAAAGGCGTTGCCTGGAAGAAGTGGGCTGTTGATGTTTGTTGTCTTTACGATGCTGTTCAGCGGCGGCTTGATTCCAACTTATATCGTGGTACGATCGTTGGAGCTGACCAATACGGTATGGGCCCTTATCGTTCCAGGCTTGGTAAGTGTTTTTAATCTGGTTGTGGTCAAAGGCTTCTTCGAGCAGCTGCCGGTAGAATTGGAGGAATCGGCGAAGGTTGATGGGGCGGGAGAGCTGAAGGTGCTGGTCCAAATTATTTTACCGCTTTCGCTTCCATCCATCGCAACTATAGGTCTTTTTTATGCAGTCGGCCACTGGAATAGTTATTTTGATGCTGTAATTTATATAAACAAATCGAGCTTAATGCCGCTTCAGGTTATTTTGAGAAATATACTGCTAAGCTCACAAAACCAACAAAATCTGGAACTGATTAATGATGCGACAGTTAGTTCCTTGGCCATTCAGATGGCATCCGTTATCGTATCGACAGTACCGATTTTATGTGTGTATCCGTTTATTCAAAAGCATTTTACCAAGGGTGTTATGATCGGGGCCGTCAAAGGCTGATTTAAGCAGGTTTATTCTGGTGAGGGAGTCTTCCCGCGGGTTGGTTTCAACGCATAGACGCCTTGAGCTGGTACCATAAACAGTATGAAAATAAAGGAGAGGTCACTATGAAAAGCAAGCGTGCAGTAGGCTCGACGGTTTCCATGATGCTGATTTTCGGCGCTTTGTTATCGGCATGCGGAGGAAATGGCAGTTCCGGAACATCGACAGGGACGGGAGCTGCAACTACACCGGGTACAGGCGGCTCAAATTCAACCAGCGCACCGGCTGCGTCCAATTTTGACAAGAAGATGACGATTACGATGTATAATGCGGGTGGATTTAGTCCGAACAATCAACCGCCTAGCAATAGGGAAGACGACCCGCTGCGGCAGATGCTGGAGAAGGCCGTTAATATCGATTTGCAGATGACTGTGCCTCCAGCAGATCAAATCAAGCCGAAGCTGAACACGATGGTTGCTTCAGGCGATATTCCTGACCTGATCTTTATGACCGACCGGTTGACTGCTGTCCAATATTATGACCAAGGTATTGTGGCTGATTTGGATAGTGTCATGAAGGATTATCCTGAGCTGTACAACCGATTTGATAAAGAGGCCTGGAGCGCTATGCAGTATAAAGGCAAAACGATAGGTATGCCAGGTTACGAGCTTGTTAACGGCATTAATGGCTGGTGGATTCGCAACGATTGGTTGAAAAAGCTGAATCTTCAAGTACCGACTACACCCGAGGAATTGTTAAATGTAATGAAAGCCTTTACAGAGAAAGATCCTGACGGGAACGGAAAAAACGATACGTATGGTTTTGCGACAGGGATTTTGAAGGACGGTAATTTCAGCTATCCCGGTAACAGCGGCTTCGGCTGGGATGCCATTATGATGATGTTTGGTGTCGTGCCTAATATGGTTGACAGTATTGATGGTAAAATTACATTTGATAATACGGACCCGCGTATGAAAGAAGCATTGGCTTACATGAATCAAATGGTCGCTGCCAATGTGGTCGATCCGGACTGGGTAACGACTAATGATGTCACTGCATTGGAGAAGAAAATGCTAACCGGTAAATACGGAATCGTTTATAGAGACTGGAGATCGATGGAGCTTAGCTCACAGCAAAAGATGAAGGATGTAGCAGGGGAGGTACCGGAATGGACCGTCATTCCACCGATGAAAGGTCCACATGGAGACCAGTGGGTTAGTTTCTCACAATTCCAAAGCAACTCATGGACCGTTTCCAAAAAAGCCGCTAAAGATCCGGAAAAGCTGAAGCGGGTAATGTCGTTGCTGCAATACTGGTATGCGGATAAAGAGGCGCTTCCTTATTTCTCATATGGTCAAAAAGGCATTATGTGGGATATGGTAGATGGTAAGCCAGCGAGATTAAAAGAAAATATGGCAAACAAGGACCTGGTTCAGAAATGGCAGTGGCAGGGGAACTACTTCCTTCCCCGTCGCTCGAATGATGCGCTGTACTTCAATTTTACCAACGATAAAACAGATGGCTACAATAAACTTAATCTTAAGTACATCAAACCGAATAAAGTGAACCCTTACGTTCTGGTGGACGCTAATGACACGCTGTACAATGACCGTATCAAATATGTCAATGAAACTCTGCTTAAGTTCATTGTAGGCAGGGAACCGATTAGCAATTGGGACAATTATGTCAACACGCTTGATACCAAGTTCAATTACAAGAAATACAAAGAAGATGTGCTGAAGCAATTAAATGACGCAGGTGTTAAGCCATAATAAGTGAGCGAGCCGCGGGGATTACGATTCCTCGTGGTTCTCGTTCTTTGTATGAAAGTTCTTTGTATGAAAGACTGGCTGGCGAAAGCGCCGGAAGTCTCTTATTATTATAAGAAAAAGCCCAGGGGGATCAGAGATGAGCTTTCGTTTCAGCAGCCTGCCTTTCAAATTGTTCACCCTGTGCTTCTTGTTTATGTTCGGTACGGTAACCTTGGTCAGCCAGCTTTCTTACCGGTTCATTCAGAATGAGGTGAGGGCGAATAATGACTTTTTTATAAGCCAAATGCTTTCTAAAGTTGACCAATACGTTACGCTCAGCTTTTCGTCCCTTCAAACGATATTATCGGCCATAGACTCCTCCTATGTTCCCGAAACGGATACCGTTGAAACGATGAAACCGCAGCTCCAGCAGCTGTACAATTTGAATTTTAATTCCATAACGAATGTTTACATTATAAAAGAAGACACGAGCAGTGTCGGGGGCAGTCCTCTATCGCCTGCGTTCGATAATCCTAATGCGGAGAGACGGTCCTTTCTTGAGCAGGCCGCCGCTAATAAAGTAGGAACCTTGGTGAGCCTGCCCTATCGATCGAAGCAGTCCGGCTGGACGGTAACGCTAACCCGCTTTTTACATGGCTCGCAGCCGCCTGCTGTAGCAGCCTTAGACATGGATCTTCAAGCTTTGGAGAAAACGTTGCTGCAAATTAATCGTGATGATCTTGTCAGCATCGTAATTATGGATGAGCGCGGAAGCATGATTGCAGGGAGTTTGGGGGATGCAGGCAAGTTGAACCTCGAAGATCACACCTTTCAATTGGGTGACATATCGTCCAAAGAGCTGCTCAGCCGCAGCGGCAATGTGATGCAGTTCAAATCGGGCAGCAATCAGAACTGGACGGCGCGCAAGTATCCGGCTTCACATTTTAATTGGACCCTTATTTCGTTGTATAACGACTCCTTAACTAAGCGTTCCTTGCAGCATATTGAGCCTTATTATTTCGGGATGCTGGCCATTGGACTTCTTCTTAGCGCTGCGGTAGCAGGCCTGATAACGAGGTTTATCCGTAAACCGCTCGGCAATTTAATGACCAAGATGAAGCTGGTCAAGCAGGGCTTCCTTGATATTCCGATTATTATGGACCGTAAAGATGAGTTTGGGGAGCTGTCGCGAACCTTTGATCTGATGATTAAGCAAATTAATGAATTGGTGGAAAGCTTGAGGAGCAACAAGGAGCTGAAGAGGGAGCTGGAAATTCAGGTTCTTCAGTCGCAAATCAATCCTCATTTCCTTTATAATACGCTAGGCTCCATTGGCAATGTCGTTAGACTGGGTATGCATGATCAAGTGGACCCCATTATCCGTTCGTTGATCAAAATTTTGGAATACGGCATTGGAGACGTAGCTGAGAAGGTAACACTGCGCGATGAGCTGATGAATGTGCGCGATTATATTTTTATTCAAAATATCCGGTACAGCAGCCAGTTTGAGATCGTGGAGCAGATTGAAGATGAGCTGTATGACTTTCCCTTATTCCGTATGCTGCTGCAGCCGATAGTAGAGAACAGCATGTTCCACGGCTATCGAGGCGGAAGGGTCTCTGGTCAAATTATTATAAAAGCCTCACGCGTGGGTGAGCACGTTATAGTAGAGGTGCAGGACTTTGGTGCGGGTATGACTAACAAACAGCTTGAACAACTATTGCTGCCCGGCCGCCCTGCTAAACCGAATAACCGCAAACGCATCGGCTTAATCAATATTCATCAAAGAATACAGCTGAATTATGGTGAGAGCTACGGGCTGGAAATTAGCAGCGAGCCGGACCGCGGCACATGCGTTACAGCTAAGTTTCCCGGGAACTAAACCGGTTAGGAGGGATATTGTGAAAAAATACCGATGCTTAATCGTAGATGACGAGGATCTAATTATTCGCAGTCTGGAGCAGTTTTTCGGGTTTCATACCGATCGTTACGAGCTGGTGGGAAAAGCATATTCCGGCAAAGAAGCGATAGATGCGGCGCTGCAGCTGAAACCGGATATTATTCTGACTGACATTGTTATGCCTGGGATGAATGGTATAGAAATGATTGATACGCTAAAGGGCAAGCTTCCCAGCACTGTATTTATTATTTTAACGGCTTATTCTGATTTTGATTATGCCAAGCAAGCCATACGAATGAATGTAAAGGATTATATAGTTAAGGTTCCGCTTTCGGAGGATGATATTTTTCAAGCCTTGGATCGGGCAGCCCAAACGCTTCATGAAATTGAAGTTAAAGAAGCTGAGCTGCGGAAGCTCAATACTTCACGACTAGAGAACATGTACCGGTTCCGCAGGCAGATTGTTACGGAGCTGCTGCAGGGTGATATGCATCCGAACCAGCTGTCGCGGCATTGCGATGATTTGAAGGTGGCTCCTGATTTAAAGGAATACTGCTGTGTTCTCATAGAATTGGATGATTATGCGGGCTTTAAGAAGCGGTATGACCAAGCGGACCAAAGCGTGATCCGTTACGGTATGTTGAATGTGGCAGAGGAGACGCTCGGGTCTAGAGGAAGCGGGTTCGTGTGTGAAGTGAAGGATAATCTCATATTTGGTATTGTAACCTTGCCATTCATGGAGAGCGCTTCCCGATTAAATGCGCAATGCATGGAGCTGGGGCGCGAGCTTATTGATAATATTCAAAAGTATATGAAGCAAATTGTTCATGTAAGCTTCAGCCTTAAGCACCAGAGCTGGGATACGATGGTGTCAGCGTACCGGAAAGCATTGCTGCAGCTGCAGGACGCCTATTATTTTGCAGGAGAGGGACAGGTTTTTGTAAGTGGGCCCCACTCGGCGGCTAAACCTGGCGAAGGCGAAGCGCAGATTAAGGAATGGTTTCAGGAAATCATCCGCAGGCTCGCTCCGGAAACAAAGTCCGAGGAACTGAAGGGGATTTTGAGCCGAATAGCTTTTCAAGCTCTGGAACACCGGATTCCGGAGCAGAAAATGACGGGGTTGATTAACCAATTTATGGGCGATATCAAACAAAAGGTGTCAGTTTGGAAGCTGCTGCCGGAACCATTGCTTATTTTACATGAAGACCGGATAAAGTTTGATGGGCAATGGAAAAGAGTGATTGCTTACATGGATGAATGTTTATCGCAAAGGCAAGCACCGGCCCGGTCGGAAATTTCTAAGGCTAAGCAATACATTGAGGAAAATATCGCTTTGAGGCTTACCCTTGATGAGGTTGCTGAATACGTGAGTCTGGTTCCTTCTTATTTCAGCACCTTGTTTAAGAAGGTCGAAAACGAAAACTTCGTAGATTATGTAAATCGCCGCAAGATAGAGAAGGCCGTTGCTTTGCTCAAAGAGAAGGATTATTCCAATCTGCAGCTTAGCCAGCTGGTCGGAATTCAGAATGAACGTTACTTCTGCACGCTATTCAAGCATTTCTTCGGACTTCCCCCGCAAAAGTTCAGAAAAACCTATTTGTAAACGCGTGGAGTTATATGGAAGTTAAGGAGGGCAAAAGCACCTCACGGGCCTTTGGTGCCCACATGGGGTTCGGCCGACCTCCATGCAATGCCAAAAGGCGCGCCACGATCTAAGCTTGTGCGTTGGGAGGATGGGGGTAGGGTTACAGCCATTGTTGAAGCGACGTTCCTTGAGTTACAGGCTTGCAGCATGGGGTTCGACCGACCGCTATGCAACCAACGCCGCAATGTGCGCCCGGGATTCGTGCGCGTTGGAAAGATGGGGGCAACTAGCTTCAAAGGTAGGTTGCATATCCGAGTTGTCACCGGAGATGAAAACCAGGAGGACGCTGGCGTTCCCCCACCCCAAATCCACGCCCGCATTTGTTTTAATTTGAGTTTTGTATTGCTTCCCTTTTTCTTCCGGTATTCATACTCAAGTCTCTCACATCCACGGAATTGGAATACAATAGCGGAAGTCCTTATTCCTTTATCACTTGAAAAGCACAAAAAACAGACAGATAACGGAGCTCGCAGTTCCGTTATCTGTCTGTTTTTGCCCATTAGTGCTCATATTAACCCCAATAACGGAATTCCTACTTCCGTTAAAGCCATTAGTTGGAGGTGAAAGGTGGAATAACGGAAATTTCTGTTCCGTTCAAATCCTTCAAGACCTCTGGCTCGCGGCTATTCTCTAGGTTTTATGTGCAGACGTAAATACTTTCTTGTCTGTAGCGCCATTATTTTACAGATATATGTCTATCAGCTACAGGTTGCTGCAATAAGTAATGACGTCCTTATATGGGAGGCTCCCGCCAAAAATATCCAAGGCACTCCCTATCGTAATATCCAGCTTTCCATCGGTGAGCTTGTGAAATAGCTCAAGGTCTGCTATCGATCTGGCACCGCCTGCATAGGTAGTTGGAATAGTAACGGATTGAGCCAAATGCTTAACGAGGCTTTCTTGAATACCGGCTCGTTTGCCCTCAACATCGACGGCGTGTACAAGGAATTCATCACAGTAGGCTTCCAAATAACGCAAGCTCTGGGCGGTAACCTCGAAATTACTGATCGTTTTCCACTGATTGGTAGCTACAACCCATTTGCCGTTATGTTCTTTGCAGCTAAGGTCGATGACCAGCTTGTCGGCTCCAACCTCGGACACAATTTTGTCCAGGTTTGCGGTGTTAAGCTCTCCATCACGGAAAATGTAGGAGGTAACGATGACATGGGATGCTCCCTTTGCGAGATAAGAAGCCGCATTCTCCGCAGTAATACCTCCACCAATGTGAAGCCCGCGGGGGTAAGCCTGCAAAGCTTGATGAGCGGCCTCCTCGTTGCCTCCGCCAAGCATAATGACATGCCCGCCCAGCAAGTGGTCTCGCTTGAACATGTCAGCGTAGTAAGCGGGTTCTTGTTCCGATACGAAGTTTTCGATCACTTCTTTGTCATTATCTACATTAAGCGATTCACCTACAATTTGTTTAACTTTGCCTTGGTGAAGATCGATGCATGGTCTGAATTTCATAATAATAGCTCTCCTGTTATTTGATATGGTTAAGGTTTTAATATATTAAGCATTTGGATGTTTAACATCATGGAGCGGAACGTGGATACGCTATTTAAGACTGCACACGTTATCAATCCACCTAAACGGAACTACGATCACTTATTCTCACCAAAAGTTTCTTATAGGCAGGTTTGAGATGAAATAACGCACTGTAGTTCCGCTCCCGCAACAGTATCAGCTGATTTTAGCCAAATAACGCACTGTAGTTCCGCTCCCGTATCAGTATCAACCGATTTTAGCCAAATAACGCACTGTAGTTCCGCTCCCGCCAGTATTAGCTGATTTTAGCAAAATAGCGCACTGTAGTTCCGCTCCCGCATCAGTATCAGCCGATTTTAGTAAAATAACGCACTGTAGTTCCGCTCCCGCCAGTATCAGCTGATCTTAGCCAAATAACGCACTATAGTTCCGCCACTCACCCATATCAGCCGATTCTAGCCAAATAACGCACTGTAGTTCCGCCACCCGCCAGCATCAGCTGATTTTAGCCAAATAACGCACTATAGTTCCGCTCTCGCCAGTATTAGCTGATTTTAGCCAGTAACGCACTGTAGTTCCGCTCCCGCACCAGTATAAGCCGATATCAGTAAAAAGCGTACCCAAGTTCCGTCTAATCTTCGTCAAAAGGCTATCAATCAGAAGCTTTTCTTCTAGAATAGCATATATTGTAGGGAATTTCAGATTTTCAGAGATGAATGCTGTGCAAATGTTGGGAAGGCTTTGCAAACCGTTACGATGCAATGATACAATAAAACTCGATAATATGCGGAATATGAAGAGATAAGAAGAAGATGTATAGACGCGGCAGGACGGCGGTGGAACTCAAACGGCGTTCCTTATGGACGCTGTTTTTTCATACAATATTTAAAGTAGATAAAAAAACCTCGGTGGAGCGAAAGAGATGGGGATTTATTATGGATTTACGAAAAATGCGGCTATTCGACACAACCAATACAAATTCTAGCGAGGAACGCGACGAATACGAAAAGGACTATGCTCGGCTTATCCAATCACCCGCTTTCCGCCGCTTGCAGGGAAAATCGCAGGTGTTTGGCGCCGGCTCCGGCGACTACTATCGAACGCGGCTGACTCATTCGTTGGAAGTTTCACAGATTGCCCGTGAGGTTGCGCGGCGGATGGAAAAGACATATCCCTTCTTGGCGCGCAGGGAGCATCCGGGGCTTATGTTAGACCCGGCTGTTGTGGAAGTAGCATCCTTGGCGCATGATCTGGGGCATCCCCCGTTCGGTCATAAGGGAGAGGAAGTGCTGAACAAGCTGCTGTCGGATGAGCATGGTCTTGCCTATGAAGGGAATGCCCAAAACTTTCGCATTCTAATGTTCCTTGAGAAGCGTGCGGGAAGCGGGAGCGGGTTGGATTTAAGCGCCGCATCGCTGCTCGGCATCAATAAATATCCATATTCCTTGGAGGAAGAAGGAAGGCTCAAAGGGGCATACGCGATGGAGTGGGAAGGGATAAATTACCTTCGGGAAGCTTGGCAGATGCCAATAGGCTGTCCAACGCTGGAAGCGCAGCTGATGGACTTATGCGATGACATTGCTTACTCCACCCACGATATTGAAGATGGGATTCGCGCTGGAAAAATTCAAATGAATCACAGCTTTTTCGATGAAAATTGGCTTGTGGAGAATTTAATTCAAGAGATCGTAGATGACCAGGGCAACGTGGATGTGGGCTGGGAGCAGGTCGACATGGAGGCGATGGTCCGGCAGGTGCTGGCCGATTATTTGGAACAGTGGGAGACCATCTACGCGGAATGCAATCGTGAAGCCTCACGAACGCGAAGGGAAATGAAGGCGCGGTGGGTAAGCCGGTTCGCCAACCGGGTAGGCATCATTGATGATCCGAAAAAGGGCTGGAAGAAGGTCACCTTCGTAGAGGACGGCGAGCAGGATTTACAGCTGCTGCGCACGATGGAAATTTTGAAGAAGCTGGCCTGGGTTACATTGATCAAGGATTTTCGGGTACAAAGGCTGCAAAAGCGCAGTGAGATCATGATCCACCGGCTGTGGGACAGCTTCAAGGTATATGAAACAGGCAAGCTCATTTTGCCTCCGGACTGGATTGAAAGCTATAAGCAGCATAAGAGCAGATGGAGCTGGGAACGAATGGTCGCCGATTATATATCGGGAATGACGGATGCTTACGCAGAAAAGGTGTATGCGGAGCTGTTCGCCAGTAAATCCGGATCGATTTATGAGATGGATTAAACTGTAGGGCGATGCCTAATATTTATTGGTGCAATTGATTCGAAGTCCCCCCCCATTCAGGGAACAAAAAAAGACGCGTTCCGAAGCCTGTAACGGCATTGGTTGACGCGTCTTTTTGTTATGTACAGCCCAATCAAAGCCAGTCTAACTTCTTCACCTTGCTTTGGTCTGCGGTTGTATGAATGGGCCTGTGCCTTTGGCCGTGGTAATAGATTTGATGCGCGTTATAAGCGGCTTTTCTATGAAATGATAGAACAAGCAGCACAGCGCAAGAGCGGTCGCAAAACAAAGAGCGGTTACCACGGTCGGACCAAACCAATCGCTAAGATGAATGGCTCTTGAAAGCTTGAGCGAAATTGATAAAAATCCGAGACTGGTGAGAAGGATTGAGTAGGATGCGTCGCCAAGGAACTGTAGGGGCTTTAGCCAAATCGGAGCAGCGATACGGAGTGATCCGATACCTAGCAGCACAAGCGATGAGCCAACCGTGTACAGCAAATTGGAATAAACGAATGCCGGGTTTATATACCGGGCCACCCATACCACCGGGAAGACGATCATGCCTGCGGCAAGCCACCAGCCGCTTCCTCTTTTCAGGTGGGGTACTGCATAGGCGATAAGCATACCGAGTACAAATTCCAAATGCATAGCATCAAATAAAAAGCGGATAAGCACGTTATCCGTAAGCTTAATCCATTCCATACTATGTAAGCCGACAATAAGCAGCCACAAAGCAAATAACGATAGCATCGTCTTCTTGTTCAATACGAACAGCAGGGAAAATACAAGGTAGAAGAACATAATATAAACCAATGACCATGCGACTCCAAGAATGGGTACTTCACTATAAGGCAGCAGCAGCAGCGAGGTCACGATTTCTTTGGGCTTTGTTTCGTAACCGTTGCCGAAGGAGGGGACCAGGAAATAAATAGGTATTACAGCAGCGTTGACGAGCCAATAAATCGGATAAATGCGAATCAGACGTTTGGTGATGAAGGTTCTCCACATTTGGATATGGCCGAAGTGCCGGCGGTATATCGTTACCATCAAAAATCCGGTCAGCACAAAAAAGTACGCATAGCCGCCAGATCGGTCCATACTGTTTACGCCCAGAAAGTTAATGGGATAATATTTAGTCGCCAATTGGGACGTATGAAACAGCATGACCAGCACGACCGCTATACCCCTCGCAGCTTGAATATAAGGGATCGAAAAACGTTGTTCCATAGGATTCTCTCCACTTCTCTCTAATCTCTCGGGTCTTTTAGTTATTATCATCTCACAGGTTCATGACAACTATATGACAGCAAGCTGAAAGCAAGCTGAAAGTATGCTGAAAATTTGGGGAATTATGTAAGCTGTAAAAAATCGCCATGCTGCAAGCTGGGACTGCATAGATTAGAAAGTGGGTGTAACTCCATTAAGAGGGAGGCTGAAGAATGAATAAAACGGAAGTATCGGAGCTTCTACAGGCATTGCCGGAGCAGCTTAAGGAAGTGGAATATGATTACTATGGCGCTTTAAGCCGGTTGGAGGATACCAAATTGGCACTGCATGCGAAGGAATGTGAATTATTCAGTCAAGGCTTGATTACGGGGAAAAATGAACAAATGCGGGACGCTGAGATTTGGCAGCACTCTCATGAGCTGAGAAGAGCGCTTCTTAAAGCGAAAATGGCCGTGGATCAAACAAAAGTAGAATATGATTACATGAAAAATAAATTGGAAAATACACAGCTTATCGCCCGGCTGCTGCTGCAAATCCAATAATCTTGTGTAGCAGATGCTTGGGTTGGGGCTTGAGCTTTGAGACTATGTCCCAGCTGTTGGAAGACGACCTCTTCGCGATTTTTATGGCGTAGTGTCAGCTAGGGTTAAACGCAACGGCACACCCCCGCAGATCTATTGCCTATAGAATAGAGCCTATCTCACTCACTAGGTAGTTCAGTGATGGATAGGCTCATTTTTTATTTATTTAAAAACAAGTAAATTGATTGATGCGTCTAAGATCCAATCCAAAATAGAGCCAGAAGCCCGTAGGGCCGAAACCATACCAGCGGTAACCGGAGATCGAATTCCTTCCTACATGAGTTAAATACATCCAATATTGATCTCCGTTATCCTGCCAAATATAGACGTTACGGAAGAGACATCTGCTAATACTGCCGGGATCCACTGCAAAAAGGGAAGCCGATTGCTGAGGGATGAAGGACGGTGGAGGCGATTGCGGCGCTCCAGGTCCTTGGCCTCCTCCAGGTCCACCGGGCCCGCCGCCACCCGGCATAGGCGGAAATCCGCCAGGTCCAGGACCCGGAGGGCCACCAGGCTGCCCGCCTGGAAATCCGGGTATGCCAGGAGTAAGTCCTCTTTGATTGTTATTTTTTTCAGTGGACTGTTTTTGCTTTTGTTTTTGAGTCAATGTTAACATCTCCTTCTGTAAGTTGCCTATAAGCTTTTGCCTACAATATATGTTACAGATGCCCATCCCATATGGGCGGATGCCCCTGACTGCATAAAATATTTTACTCATGAAGGCCAAAACAAAAAAATGTGCGGTAGGCAAAATATGTGAGCTTCCTTCGTTACGGAGTTTTGGTAAATAATTGTGATGCAGGTAGAAAAATGTGAATTGTACAATACGAATCGCTAAGTTAACTTAAGCTTAGGCTGCAGCCGCTGCAACAGAGCATCGCATGGGGGAGAGTGGGAACGTACAATTCGCATCGAGAGGGTTTCGGATAGAAGCTTTTCTTGTGGTGAGGGTTCTTTTGCACATTTATGGGATTCACTCACTAGGGTATCGTCTTGTGAGATAGCGATCTTGGGTATTATCAGCGAATGCAAAGATGGTGGGGTCACTTCCAACACGTGCCATTCGCGGGTATCGGGGTTCGGGGGTTGGGGGGCGGGTTAAGGCATTGCAAGGCAGCTTGGTGAATTCCACTCTCCCAAATAACAGGAAAATGTCGGGTTAATTGTTCCGAAAAATCGCATTCCAAGCCCTATAGCTGGAATTTCTCATGCTAATTTTACGGATTTTGGCTGATATGAGACGGTGTAAAATTGTTTGTGTACCACAATTTGGAGCCTAGTCAGGCAACAAAAAAGTAGGGTATTCTCGGGATTAGTGAAGTCACCAAGAAAGGAACCCTACTCATGGCAACTATACACGAAACAA
>NZ_JANQBD010000011.1 GCF_024722015.1 Paenibacillus radicis (ex Xue et al. 2023)
GCGTCTGTGTAGATGTTGCCTTCCAGATTCCGCATACCGTCGGCCTATCTCAATGTTAGTCAATTTCGGGGCTCCGTCACTTTTCAGGCCTACTGCCTGACTGTCTACGCTTAGCACTCAACATTACCGCTGATAGCCCAAGACTCGCTATTGGCAACGCGGCTGCACGTTCTACCAAGCAGGGGTTCCACCTGCTAAATTACACGACCTTGCCCGGTCGCTCGCGGAATTCAGACTTCCGCTATCGCACGGAAAGCACCATAAACAGAGAGATAACGGAAGTCCTGATTCCGTTATCTCTCTGTTTGTGTTCATTGTGCTCCTATTTACCCCAAATAGCGGAATTCAGACTTCCACTATCTGCTTAAATTGGAGGCAGCAGATTAGATAACGGAATTTTCAGTTCCGTTCAGTACCTTTAAACCACATAGCTGCCTCACCATGATTATTAAAGGAACTCACCTGATGGTTGAGTATATAACGATTTCAAGCGTCGAGAATCACGCTTTGCTGCAATTCGACGTTGTGCCCTATTCATGAGTATCGCTCCAGCAACTCCAAGAGTCTGCGCCGGATCGACACCTTCAATTCCTCCGGCTCCTCCAGTACGGCCTCGTCCCCTAATCCGATAAAGAACTCCGTATAAAAAGGGATGTCACTGCGGGGCACATCCTTATCGATAACGCCGCTTCCGTCTTCGCGCACTTGCATCAGAGGAGCAAGCCACAGCTCGGATTCGCAGCGCTGGACACCGGCCGGGCTTAACTCCGCCCGAAGGTGAACAGGCTCCCGCGGCTCTGCAACCTCTCTGCGGCTGAGGCGGATATCGCTCAGATCGAGCGGGTCCGTGCCGGATGCATCATATATCGCAGCGCGAATTCGATCGCATCGGAATACGCGAAAGCCCTCGCGCAAGAAACAGTAAGCCGTGCAATACCAGAAGCCATTGTTAGCATATATACAGACCGGCTGAATCCGACGGTTACCCGTCCCCTCCTCCTTTGACTCGTATTCGATGGCAAGCACCTTCTGATGTACCGCCGCGTCAAGAAGAATGGCCAAGCTGGGCGCATCGCCACGCCTCGCTGGCGTAATGAAGTCGACCCGGTCCTTCATGCCATCAATCCGGTCCCGGACGTCCCCAGGCATATGAAGGTAGAACTTTCGCAGAGCCGAAGCGGATTCAGCTTCGAATGGCAGCGAGGAGTAATGACGCAGGGCATGCACCGCAAAGAACATCGCCACGGCCTCTTCCTCCGTGAATGCGATCGGAGGCAGTACTCTCTCCCTGATCACCTGATAGCCCCCGTGTGGCCCCACTTCCGAATAAAGCGGTACCCCCAGCTCGCTCAGCTCCTGCAGATCCCTTAGAATCGTACGCTTAGATACGCCAAATTCATCGGCAAGCTCCTGTACTTTGAATCGCCGCTTCCGGTTGACAGTCATCATCAGTTCCATCAGTCTTTTGGACTTGGGCATCCGGATCATCCTCTTTTTCATAAATAAATTAGTTTGTGACAAATTGTGTCACTATTATAACTTACGATATAAAACGTAAGCAACACTAAACCATTAGGAGTGATCGACCATGCGTAAATATACGGTATTGTTCTTTCTCATCATGTTCATGATCGGAACCGATACGTTCCTGATCTCACCCTTGCTCCCTACACTGCAGACACAGTTCGGCGTGTCAACGAGTATCGCCGGATGGATGCTTGGCGCCTATACGCTCGGTTCGGCCGTCTTCGCCTTGATCGCAGGACCTCTGTCCGACGGTTGGAATCGCAGAACCGTGCTTCTGAGCGGCTTGCTCGGATTCTCCGTAGCGACAATTTTATGCGGCTTCGCGGACAGCTTCTGGACGATGTGCCTGTTCCGTTTCCTTGCCGGCATCAGTGCGGCATTCACCGCTCCGCAGGTGTGGGCGTCCATCCCCGCCATCATGCCTGCATCCCAAATATCGAAGACAATGGGCATCGCCTTCTCAGGGCTCGCCGCATCCCAGGCGTTTGGTGTGCCCATAGGTAGTTGGCTTGCGACCGCCCATTGGTCTGTTCCGTTCTGGACGATTGGAATCGCATCTTTTCTGCTTGCCATCGTCATCTTTTACACGCTGCCCGACATAAAGCCAAGCGTCCAAAAGGATGAGCGGACGTCGATCCTTCGCCGGTATGTCCCGTTGATCACGAGCAGGAAAGCAAGGGGCGGCTTCTTCGCTTACCTGCTCCTTCACTTAGGATGCGGAACCGCATTCGCCTTCGTTGGCAAGTGGATGGCAGACCAGTTCGAGCTTCCAGTCGGGCAAATCGGTACTGTAATGATCTTCCTCGGACTTGGCAATCTTCTGGGGAGCACGGTTAGTGCATATGCATCTCAAAAGCTGGGTCATGCAAAGGCAGTCGCGGCAGGAATGGCATTACTCCTGGCTCTATACGTGGTGATGCCTCATCTAGCGAGCCTTCCTGGCGTGACGATTGTCTATTTCATCATTTGCACGATACTCGGGATAATCTTCCCGATTGTTATGGGTGCACTCACTTCGCTCAACTCTTCAATTCGCGGAACGATCTCCAGCCTGGCCAACGCGACGATGAACGGTGCGAACACACTCGGCGCATGGGCGGCAGGCATACTCTATGTTCAGCTCGGGGGCTATTCGTCAATCGGTATCTTCTCAGGGATCTGCCTTGCACTATCACTCGGGACTTTCCTGTCCAGTGGCGTCCTGGGGAGGAACTCACCGACTAGCGGCAAGGGGTAACCATACGTACTTCCTATGCTATTCAAGGCATTATCTGAATGCAGTGCCTATACGACAAATCTGCCACCAATGGGTCAGAAAAACGCCGCTCCTGCATATGCATAGGAGCGACGTTTTTGAAGAGCAAGCATGCTGCGCTTATAAATTTGTGAAACACATGGCCGCAGCCTTTCTATCTCTTACCGGAGTCAAAAGGCTCGCCCGCCGCTTTCGGGGCATTCGATGTTTTGGAGAACACAATTAGCGCCAACAACGTGACGACATATGGAAATACCTTGAGAATAATAGGCGGAAATACCGCTAGCGACGGAATAACCTGAGATACATTAGCTATCGTGCTTGCAAAACCGAAGAATAGTGTAGCCCCCACGATACCGAAGGGTCTCCATTGTCCGAATATTAAGGAAGCCAAGGCCAGAAAACCCAATCCAGCCACACTGCCTGTAAATTCGCCCGCAAAGGTAACAATCATCGCGGCGCCGCCAAGTGCCGAGAAGGCACCGGAAATAATCACTCCGGTATATCTCATCGATTTTACGTTGATGCCTGATGCTTCCGCCGCGTGCGGATGTTCGCCGCATGCGCGCAAGCGCAGACCAAACGGTGTTTTGTAAAGAACAAAGGTACTGAGGAACACAATTAACAGGATAAACCATGTTGATGCGTATGTATTGGAAAAGATTAAGGGACCTACGACCGGAAGCTTCGAGAGCAGCGGCACCTCGAAGGGCGTAAAGCCGGTGGTGATGCGTATATTGCCGCTGCCTGTAATATTGCGTGACAGAAAAACCGTTAGTGCCCCGGCTACCAGATTGATCGCCGTACCACTAATAATCTGATTAGCACTGAGACTGATGCTGGCAAATGCATGCAGGAGGGAGAATACCGCCCCGGCTGCCATCGCGATAAACAAACCGATCCAAATGACAGCCTGATTGCCAGGCCATATGGACTGTAATTTGAAAATAACAAAAGCGCCAGTGAACGATCCTACAACCATCAGCCCTTCGAGACCGATGTTCACAACACCGCTTCTTTCACTAAATAATGCGCCCAACGCCGTTATCAAAAGCGGAATGGTAAACACGATGGCATAAGGAAATATTTGTTGAAGCGTTACCCACATAGGATCATTTCACCTGCTTTCCTCTGGTTGATGAGCGTCGGTTAACCCAACGGATCAAACGCTCAATGAGAATACTGGTAGCTGCAAAGTAGATAATGATAGCGATGATCGTATCGGCAATCTCGGGAGGAATCTCAGTCATGGCATTCATGAAGCCTCTGCCTGAAGAAAGCAGTCCGAAAAAAATCGCAGATACGAGCACACCAGCCGGTGTATTGGCTCCCAGCAGCGCAACCGCTATTCCGTCAAAGCCTTGCGATGGCATAATCCCAATTTGCATATTCACGGCATTGCCCGCATATTGAGCTACGCCGCCAAGACCAGCGAGCCCTCCGGAAATAACCATTGACAACGCCATACTGCGTTTGACCGCTATACCCGTATATTCAGCAGCATATCGATTAAAGCCAACCGCTTTCAATTCATAGCCAAGCGTCGTTCTATCAATGATAAAAGCGACAAGAATAACGGCTATAAGCGCAATGAAAATCCCCAGGTTAATGTAGGATCCCCCGAACAGCTCCGATAAGAACGGCTCCTTCAGCAGGGCAGTATCCGACAAATTTCTTGATTCGGTTTCCAAATACGCCCCTTTGAAATAAGCAGGCACCACGTAATAAACCGTCCAGTAAGCTATCCAATTCATCATAATTGTAGAAACCACTTCATGAACGTTAAACCTCGCTTTGAGTATTCCCGGGACGAATCCCCATATAGCGCCACCGATAAAACCGCTGATCACCATAAGTAGCAGCAGCTGAGCTCTTGGCAGGTCAAAGCTCAGTCCAATGGCCGTCGCGCAAAGACCTCCAATCAACATTTGCCCAGCTACACCTATATTAAATAAGCCTGTTCTAAAGGCGAAGGCTACGGATAATCCGGTAAAAATCAGCGGGGTTGCCGTTGCTATCGTATTCCCGATTCTTTCCGGGTTTTTCAAACCACCCTGGAACAAGTAGCTATATCCCTCAAATGGATTATGGCCCGTCACCGCCATCAGCAACGCTCCGGCCAGCAAGCCCAGAACGACGGCAAGCAGGGAAGTAATCCCGCTTCTCATACGCCTCCCCCCCTCTTCACACCGGCCATCATCAAGCCGACTTCCTGCTCGTTAGTATCCTTTGACTCCACGACTCCGATAAGCTCACCATTATTCACAACAGCGATCCGATCCGATACTTGGATTACTTCTTCCAGCTCCAATGAAACCAAGAGCACCGCTTTCCCTTGATCACGATGCTCAATTAAACGTTTATGAATATATTCGATGGAGCCTACATCCAAGCCACGTGTTGGCTGCACGGCAATAAGCAGATCAGGAGCCAGCTCGAGCTCCCTCCCGATGATTGCCTTCTGCTGGTTCCCTCCCGATAATGATCTGGCCACAGATACAGCGCCTTGTCCTGATCGTACATCGAAGCTTTCCAGAATCCGATTCGCATACTCACGGATGGCCGGCTTATTCAGAAGCCCTCTTTTAGAAAACGGCTCGCGGTGGTATACCTCCAAAATCATATTTTCTTCCAAAGTATAGTCTAGCACTAGACCCCGTTTATGCCGGTCCTCCGGAATATGGGCAATCCCTTGCTCAATTCTGTCGCGAATTGCCATACCCGTAATATCCTTCCCCTGGAACCAGACATGCCCGGATTCGATCTTACGAAGCCCCGTTATACCTTCTACCAATTCTGCCTGCCCGTTTCCTTCAACACCCGCGATACCAACGACTTCTCCGGCACGTACATCCAATGAGAAGTTATTCAATGCGGTCAGCTTCTTATTGTTACTAATAGTTAGCGAATCCAGCCTGAGCACTACCTCGCCCGGCGTAGATGTCTGCTTATCTACCTTGAAAGAAATTTGACGCCCCACCATCATCTCTGCCATTTGGGCCTCGGTAGCTTCCCCCACATCAACCATTCCTATCGTTTTGCCACGGCGGATGATGGTGCAGCGATGTGCAACAGCTTTGATTTCTTTGAGCTTATGTGTGATCAAAATGACCGATTTGCCTTCCGCAATCAAATTTTTCAAAATCTTTTCAAAATCTTGGATCTCCTGAGGGGTCAGCACAGCGGTAGGTTCATCGAATATCAGTACCTCTGCGTCACGGTAAAGCATTTTCAGAATCTCCACTCTCTGCTGCATGCCAACGGAAATATCTTCAATTCTGGCATAAGGGTCAACATTCAATCCATACAATTGAGACAGCTTTTCGATCCGCTTGGCAGCTGCCTTTATATCAAGAATAAGTCCCTTCCGGGGCTCGCTGCCGAGAATCATATTTTCTGTAACGGTGAACTTCTCTACGAGCTTGAAATGCTGATGAACCATCCCAATTCCCAGCTTGTACGCAACATTCGGATTACTGATCCGGGTTTCCTCACCATTAACCTTAATTATGCCTCGATCCGCCTGATACATGCCGAAAAGTATACCCATCAGCGTCGATTTACCGGCGCCGTTCTCCCCCAGCAGGGCGTGGATTTCTCCTCGCTTCAAACGAAGCGTAATATCGTCATTCGCGACAATACCGGCAAATTCCTTACGGATATTGAGCATTTCAACCACATAATCCATCTATTTGTTCCTCCTTTACTCGCAGGTTCCGCTATATACCCAGATATACAAAAAGACGGAGGTTATCCGTCTTCTATATACCCGTGGCATTGCTATATACCAATCCTTATTTTATTAGTGAGCCCTGTTCGGCAGCTACTTTTATTTCGCCAGCTTTGAGCTTGGCCAATACTTCGCTAACCTTCTTCACAGTATCCTCGCTAAGATTCGGATTTTTATCCGGTATGCCCACACCATCATTTTTGGAATCGAATGTTAAGGTTTTACCCCCCGGGAATTTACCTTCCTTCTCGGCTTTGACCATGTCATAGGCTGCGTGATCGATTTTCTTCATAGCTGATGTCAGGACAACCGATTTATCTCCTTGATATACACCATCCGCATATTGATCCACGTCAACACCCACTACCCAAACCGCCTTACCAGAAGAAACGCGGGTCTTGGTTTCGTTAATGACTCCAACACCAACGCCGCCAGCCGCACAGAAAATAACTTTCACACCGCGATCGAACATTTGCGCAGCCAATTGTCCTCCAGCTGCTACGTTGTCAAAGGAGCCTTGATAAATAACGTTTTCTTTCTTCAAGCTGATCTTCGTACCTAGCTTTTCATTGGCGTATTGAATCCCTTGCTGAAAGCCCCAGTTATATTTTTGTACAGGTGGAATTTCCATGCCGCCAATAAAACCGGCTTCACCTTCCTTAATCTGAAGCGCCGTGGCTATACCAGCTAAATATCCCGATTCCTGCTCTGCGAAAAAGATCGCTACCGTGTTTTCCTTTACTACGGATTTGGAATCACCACTATGTGGGAAACCATCAATCAATACGAATTTGGCATCCTTATATTTATCCTGGGACTTGAATATCGCCGTTTCAAACTTAAAGCCAGGAGTTACGATAAACTTGAATCCAGCATCATACAGATTGCCAATTTCCTTCATATAATCAGCCTCTGTCGTCCCTGTCGGCTTCAAATATTTATCGGTAAGCTTCAGTTCGCCTGCGGCTTTTTGAATACCTTCCCAGGTCCCTTGGTTAAATGATTTGTCGTCAATCGAGCCGGCATCCGTAACCATCCCTACCTTGAAATTGGATACTGCCGATGTACCACCGCTTGGATTCTCTTTTTTACCACCACCACAACCTGTCACAAACATAACAATAGATGCGATTAACATCCATGTTTTTAACCCCTTTTTCACTATTAACGCCCCCTCAAATGTTAATTTATCTATCATATCAAGATAATATAATAACTATATGCGGAAATCTTATTTATTTCAACCTAACTTTATGTCAGTTTTCCTAACTTATTATTAAGAACACTCTTTCTGTATAGGACCTTTCAGCAAATCATACATCCGATAAACAATAGCTTTTCCCACAAGATTCTCCTTTATTCTGCTAATAATACCTTTATTAACTAAAAACCGTCCCCTTCTCCATTTGCCCTCACAAATAAGTTTTACCGATGTTGTTTTTAGAGAAAATTCAGTTATGCTTAAATTAAGCAGCAGGTTGATAAATATATCATTTGGGGTTGATGCGAATTGTTTAGTATATTTTTAATTATCCATCTTCTTACAGGTATTATTTGTTTAGTAAGCGGCTTATTCGCTATGTTTTTCAAGAAGAAAAAAGGCAAGCATACACTAGCAGGGGAAATTTATCATTGTTCCTATGTTATTGTATTTGTAACAGCCATTGTGATGTCCATTTTACATTGGGAGACAAGCCAGTATCTCTTTTATATCGCTTTATTTTCTTACGGCCTTGCTTTACTTGGCTATTTGGCCGCTAAAAAAAAGTGGAAAAATTGGTTGGGTTCCCATATTGGGGGACTGGCAGGTTCATACATCGGTATTGTAACCGCCACTTTGGTAGTAAACGTACATAGAATTCCTGTTTTAAATGAACTGCCCCAATTACTGTTTTGGTTCTTACCTACAATCATAGGAACTCCAATTATATTTATAGTCGGAAAAAAATATAGTGCACCAAACATATAATTGATTTATTCATAGGTGTATGGGGGGAGGGGGAATGCGAGTATCCAGATCGCCGAAATAACAAGCCGAAAATATATCCTATTGGTCACTTACAAGATGAATGTCTTAATGCTATTTATAGATTCTCTTCGGTTATTTTTAAATTGCATAATCCCAAGCAGCTGCGCCAAGCCCAATAGCAGCATAGAACTTTTTTAACCGCATGACTAACTCCTCACAGCATGGCATGGCAGCCTAGCAAACCGCACGCAATTAGCAGGAAAATGTCATGTTATTTCCTCCCAAAAAAGCGTTCCAATCCCTATAACTGGAATTTCTCATGCTAATTCTAAGGGTTTGGGTTGATCTCAGCCCTATCCCCTCTATTAGCAGGAGTTTTTCCAGTTAGATTGCTTTCAAACGATTTCCAGGCTGAATTAACGGGAGGATTTCCATCTATCATCCGACAGCCCTCCGAAAATCCTAGTCTCCTTTAGAATGAAAGCAACTTCTGAACATCTGTTCTAGCGCGATCACTTATGCAACATTAGAAAGGGTGCCCTACTTTAGCGCTACAAAGCAATTAAACTCCCTCTTATACGTAAGAAAAGCTTCTATTCGAAGCCCTCTCGATGAAGATACATTCGTGTCTTAGCGGTTGCTTTTCTTGCAAAATTAGAAAGGTGAACCTCCGGTTCAAACTTAAACTTTCTAGTATCATAAAAAAGGCAGTTGAATGATACAAATCAACTGCCTTTCCTATTTGGGTGGTTAAGCCTGCTTTAAGCCAGATAATTCAGCTTCTGTAACCGTATAAGAGCGGACAAAAGGCTGGTCCTGTACCGGCTCTCCCTTTGTATAATCGATAATGACGATGGAGCCGTCCGGTTGCTGTACCCATTGCGGATATCCGTTATCTCCAGCTGAGAATCCGGATTTATCGAGCAGGACAAGCCTGTCTCTGCGAAATTGATCAGGGTAGCCGACCGCTGCATTCCATTCCCAATCAATGGTATAGTCATCCGGATTAATAACCTTTACAGATAACGACCGCCAGTGGCTGACAGAACGGTTCCGCTTAGCTTCATTCTGAATATACCGGTTGCCGAAGCTGACCGTTCGCGTGGCCAAGCCTACTGTATTCGTGTGCAGCAGCAGTTCTCCGTCCACATAAATGAAGATCTCATGATGCTCCCGAATGATCTTGTATTGATGCCACTTGCGTGTGTCCAGCATAAATCCTTGCTCTGGCCGCCCGGCCAACGACACACGGTCTGTCTCAAAGCGGATCCAGCAGCCGGCGCTAATGCAGCAGCCATACTCGTCTGCCTCCTCCAGTCTCATTTCCGTCTCTAGTTCTACACGTGATACATCATTTTGAGCCGGATATAATTGGAACCTCACAGCACGTTCAGGGCCTTCCTCCGTTCTTAGGGTCATGATACCGTTGTCGATTTCACAATCAGCTTCATTCCATATGAAGGAGTTCGGCTGATAAGTAAACGGCTCCTCCGGATCGAACACAAACGCATAGGTGGCATTGGTGCCCAACGCATTTCTGAAAACAGCCAGTGCCTTGCCCGACTGCAGCATACCAAGTGTAGGACGGTGACCGTGAAACGGCGCCAGTACCCCTTGATCCCAAGTCAGGCCGTAATCATTGCTTCGGATCATACGGCTTGGCTGCCCATAACGGGTGCCATGGTCAGCGCAACGAGTTACAGCGAGCAAATGTCCGGGCTTGATTTCTGCAAAGCCGGCTTCCGCGTCCGAGTACAACGGATGGTCCGTCATAAATGATTTCCGTCCCCAGGTTTGTCCGCCGTCATCCGAAAACACAGCCGCCTGCTTATAATACACTTTAACTCCGGGGAACCAGTCGTATTTGGCCGGGTTGCCAAATTCATAATAGGTTGCCGGATTAAAGCGCAGTCTAGGCTCCATTTCACCGACTTCCGCTCTTGTATACATCAAGCTCCCGTTCGATAGCTCCTGAATATATTCCGGCTCACCCCCAACATCATCTATCCGGTGCGGACCATCCCAGGTCAAACCTTCATCATAGCTCCAAAACAATTCATTCCACATCTGCTTATTGTAGACCCAGGTCGATAAATATTGGAATTCGGTTTGCGGTTTCTGCAGCCCGCGGTCACAAATAACAACCAACCTTCCGTCAGAAAGTGAATTAATTCTCGGTACTACGTACACACTCCCCTGTTCAAAAACATCGGTATACGATATCGATTGATGGTTGATCCATGATTGCCCGCCGTCCAAGGATCGTGTAATCATGATATCCGTTTTCGTACGATGATGGCTGTCCGTACGCAAATAGCATGCCACAAGCGCTCCCTTCGCCGCCTTGGCGATCCCGGGAAATGAAATGTACATATCCTTTTCTTGAGCTACCAAATGTTTATTGGAATCGGACACCTTTTTCATAGGGTCACACACCTCCCTTTACATTACCGCCTAATAAGATTTGTGAAAGCTTATTCATTCCGTCAGTCGTAAGCGGCTGCAGCGGAAAATGCGGCACTCCCTCGCCGAAGCCCAGATATTGCGCCATTCCCTTCAGAACCGGAAGTGAATACCCTTCAATCGAGAATGCTTCCTCCAGCCGGACGATAAAATCTTGTATTTCATAGGCTTTCTCCAATTCTCCCTGTCGAACAGCTTGAAATAACGAAACCATCTGATCAGGGATTACATTGCCGACCCCCGGAATCAATCCGGCCGCACCCATTTGCAAGCTGATTACACTTAACACCTGCACCCCCTGCAGCACCGAAAAATGCGGCAAATCACGGGTAAGACGAATCGCCTGCTGAAAATGAGGCATGTTACCGGAGCTGTCCTTGTAGGCTACGACATCTGGGAAACGGGCGATCTCGTTAACCGTCGCCGGTTCAATCGGGTTGCCGGTATACACCGGAACATTATAAATAATGAGCGGCAATGAAGTCGCTTCGCGAATTGCGGCGTAATGCTTGACAATCTCTTTCTGCTTAACACGGAAATAGTAAGGGGTCACAGCAACTACCGCATCCGCCTGCAGCTCCTCCGCCTCGCGCACAAGTTCCAGCACTCTCGCTGTGCTGGTTTCCATAACGCCAACCAACAGCGGAATTCTTCCTGCACACTCCGATTTCAGCGCCTGCAGCGCCTTCAAGCGCTGCTCACGGGTCAGCATTGGCGATTCAGCTGCCGTTCCCATTGCAAAAATACCGTTTACCCCAGAGCCGATCATATAGTTTGCCAAACCCCGCAAAGCAGCCGTATCGACATCCAGCTCCTTTGTAAACGGTGTAAGAATTGGCGGAATAATACCTTGTAATTTATTCATATTAACTTACCTCCCTTTGTGTATGGTCAGACTTTTGTTGCAAGACAAAACAAGGGCGAATCCAATCCGCCCCGTTATAAGACTCTTGCCATTGGCCCCTTCATTTCCATGGTCATTTGGCATTCTTTTTCTTCTGATAATAGTCATTCATCAATTGATCGTCTTTATCCCCGCCAAGACGTTTCCATTCCTTCTTTAAATCTTCTGCTGCCATTTGTGGCGTATAAGCCGCTCCGGAAACTACAGCTTTAGCAATTGCCGGATCAACCAGAGCGTTAAAAGCGGTCATCGTTTGATTAAATTCCTGAGTGGACGGCAGCACTGCGAAATCTCTGCGGAACGGTACGGACAGGATGACTTTGCCAGCTTGGGCCCTTAATTCATCGATTTCCCGGAAGATCGGATCCGGATTCGGATTTTTCAAAAGATCCTCGTAAGAGCCCTTGTCGTTGTAAAGCAAATTATACGTAGCCGCATAATTAAGCTCCTTGGCATTCTTTTGCGGATCGACAGGCGCAGGAACCCCGTTGGATATTTTGTAATGCACATTCTCCAATCCATTTGCCAATGTAAACCCGCCTTTGTCGATCATGAAATCGAGGACCTGTACGGCCGCTTTCGGATTTTTCATCTGTTTATTGAAGCCGACCATATTGCCTGCTAAACCTACTCCTTGGTTATAACCGTTCTTTCCGTATTTGGTGGATACAGGAGCGATTGGAGCCAGCTTCGCCGTTGGAGCATTTTTTTTCAAGTCCTTATACGAGTTGTAAATATCGCCGGTCGTACCGAGGAAAATCCCCGACTTCCCTGTTACCCATAGCTGTTTTTGGCGTTCAAAATTTTTGTCCGTTAAATATTCCTTATCAATGAGACCTTCCTCGTACATTCTCTTATTAAATGCAATCGAATCTGCAAACCGCTCTGTCAAAGCGCCATAGGTAGGCTTGCCGTTTTCCACATGCCATTTATCCGCCATCGTATCGAAAATGCCTTGAATCGGACTGCCTAATCCGAGAGGAATATTGAATGAAAAGGGTACTGTATCCGCTTTTCCGTTACCGTCTGGATCTCTTTCTTTAAAGGCTTTGGCAACCTCCAGCAGTTCGTCTGCGGTTGTCGGCATTTTGAGTCCCAGCTTATCCAGCCAATCCTGCCTGATGAAGCCTGCATGAACAATCGTGCCGCTCGTGCCTGCACGCATAACCCCGGCTAAATACATTTTGCCATCGTCGAATGTGACCCATTCCTTCAGCTCCGGATGCTCAGCCAAATACTTTTTATAGGAGGTGCTGTACTTGTCAATGTAAGAGTCTATAGGCTGAAGGGCACCGTTATCAACTAATGTCGATAGAAACGGCCGATTGGCTTCAACGAACAGATCGGGACCTTCTCCTGCTGCAACAAGCGTGTTCAGCTTCTGAATAAGCGGACCTAAGGTAGGAGGAGTAGCAATCCACTTCACTTGAACGCCTGAGTTTTCATTAATCCATTTCGTCCAGCGGTTCTCCTCGATATTGCCTTCCTCGCTTGCGATGTTCCCATTATCTCTGGCATTGACGGAGACGATTTTGGGCAATTTATCATACGGATCGGACGAGCCCTCCGCGCTTGGAGCAGGGTTACTCTTCGTGCAGCCGGCGAGCAATAGGGCAGCAGCCAGACCACCGGATAATGTTAATCGAATCGTTCTACGACCCAAAGCCTTTTTATTCATTGACTTATCCTCCCAGGAACATCATCTAAATTTTCGCTATCCTTTGACTGAACCGATAAGAACACCTTTTACAAAATGCTTTTGTAAAAACGGGTAAAAACAAAGGATTGGCAGCAAAGCGATAAAGATAGCCGCGGCCTTTAAGCCTTCCGGCGTTGGAATATCATTCACACTTACGATGGCCGTATCCAAATTTTGCAGCTTATCATTCATGCCTTGCAGCATTTGATACAGCTTCAGCATCATCGTTGCTTTCTTGGCGCTCGAAATATAGATCAATACATTAAAATACGAGTTCCACCAGTAAACTGCATAAAATAAAGATAAGGCGGCCAGCATCGGCTTAGAAAGCGGTAATATAATCTTGAACAACACTGTCCAATCCCCGGCCCCATCAATAGCAGCGGATTCTTCGATCTCAGAGGGCAGTCCCTCGAAATATGTTTTCATCACAAACATATTATAGGTGCTTATTAAAGCAGGAAGCCATAGTGCCCAATAAGTGTTCATCAAGCCAAGCGTTTTAATCAGAATGAAATGAGGAATTAAGCCTCCGGTGAACAGCATCGTAAACGTTATGACCATAAGCAGCGAATTCCGACCTATAAGTCTCGGCTTGGAAAGCGGATAAGCAGCAAGTACCGTTGCGATAATATTGAACGCCGTGCCGACTACTGTCACGATTACCGTATTGAAGAGAGCGGTGAAGATGGCCCCATCCTTCAATAAAATGCTATAGTTCAATAACGTAAATTCCACCGGCCACAGGTATACCTCGCCCGAGCTTATCGCCCTGCTGCTGCTGAAGGACGCGGCAATAACCTGGATTAACGGATATAGTGCACAAAATCCGCACACCGCAAGTAGGGCATACATGAAGCTGTAGCCAAATCTTCCTGCCAATGTAGTTTTATTCATACCCTCCCCCCTACCATAGTCCTTTTTCTCCTAGTAATTTCACAATTTTGTTCACGCTGATGACGAGAATTAATGCGATGAGCGATTGGAACAACCCGAGCGCTGTCGTGTAGCTGTATTGTGCTGACAAAAGCCCTATCCGGTACACATAAGTACTAATGACATCGGAGATGCCCAAAACCATATCGTTTTGCAGCACAAAAATTTGCTCGAAGCCAATATCCATCATATGCCCAACCTTCAAAATCAACAGTATAGCAACCGTACTGCGTATGCCCGGCAATGTAATATGCCATATTTGACGCAGCTTGCCCGCACCATCCATCTTGGCCGCTTCATACAGCTGAGGGTCCACATTAGCCATTGCCGCTAAATATAAAATCGTCCCCCAACCCGCCTCCCGCCAAATTCCGGAGAGTACGAACGTAATCGGCCACCAAAAGGTATCACCAAGAAAATAAATCGGGTCAAGCCCCAACCCCTTCGTCAAAATACTGTTGATCACACCTCTTGCAGGCGATAATATCGTAATGAGGATTCCCCCAAGAACGACCCACGATATAAAATGCGGAAGATACAGAAAATTTTGCACAATCCGCTTGTACCACTCCACCCGGACTTCATTCAACAGCAGCGCCAGAATAATAGGAGCCGGAAAGCCGAATAAGAGGCTGTACACGTTCAGCAGCAATGTATTTTTCAATACCATATAAAATTCTTTGCTGGCGAACAGACTTTCAAAATGTTTAAGACCTACCCAATCGCTTCCCCATATGCCGTCTGCAAACCGGTAATTTTTGAATGCAATGATCTCTCCTCCGAGCGGGGCCAATTTGAACAAGAGATAGAAACCGATCACCGGCAGCAGCATTAGATATAAGTTGCGGTCCCGAACGAGCCGTTTTCTGATCCCGGCCCACGCGTTCTTAGGCGGCTTGGGGACAAGCACGGATTGTGTAATTATTGTGTCGGATTCGTTTTGCTGCAAGTTTGCTCACCTCCTTTGCCCTTATCGTATGTGCTGCAGCTGCATTTTGAAAAGAAACACCTTTTGATGTAGCCCGCTCTTTTTGACAAATGGCTGATCGCATCTTTTGACCCGCACTTTTTGACATATAGCAAAGCTTCCACTCAACTGAAGTTTTCCGGGTACAACTCTCCCTCGCACGTATCTCATCTAAACCGCGTTGGCCTTCCGGCTTTCCCGAATTGCTGCAGGTTAAATCCAGGTCCGTACAGCTCTTCGAATAGCGAAAAGGAACGTCAGTTCGTTATTTCATGTTTCAACAGCCATTCACACGACGAAAGGGAACGTTGATGCGCTATTGGCCGAATTTCGGTGCCATAACCCCGGTTTTCTGCCAAATAGCGCACCTACGTTCCCCGAGTGCCTCTTTTTCCCCGCTTTCAAGACAAATAGAGCATCTATGTTCCGCCTCTTCCTGTTTGCGTCGCTCATTATCCGCTCCTGTGAACGCAAAACTTTGTAATACTTAAAAAATAAGAAAAGCTTCTATTCGAAGCCCATTCGATGAAGATACATTCGTGTCTTAGCGGTGGCTTTTCTTGCAATATTAGAAAGGTGAACCTCCGGTTCGAACTTATACTTTCTAATATTATAAGAAAAACGCCTTGCGGCGTCCTTGGTGTACAATCTACGTTTGTGCGTTGGGAGGGAATCGGGTATGGGATTCCGGCCGCTGTTGAAGTCGTGTTCCTGCTTTGCGCCGCTTCCTTACTTCCCTAAGCCGGTCTTCGAGCCGTTATTGATAGCCATGAATCTCCCCTGCAGGTGTTCCATGTACAGTTAGCATCGCTATACTTTTAGCGAAGATATCCCCTGCATCTAAACAATACGCCAGTACTGCATCCATGGAAGTTGAGGGCAATACGGAAGTAATTGTTCCTTTATCGCCTGAAAAGTCCAAAAAACAGAGTGATAAAGGAACAGCCCGTTCCGTTATCACTCTGTTTTTGTGCATAAAGGCTCCATTCGGCCAACATAACTTAATTTCCGCTTCCGCTATCACCCCAAATTGGAGGCGGCAGACGGAATAACGGAACTCTCCGTTCCGCACAAAATCTTCCAGGGCTAATCGCCGCTATTCATATAAAAATCCCCCTACCGAAGTAAAGGGATTTCCAATGTCCTATGTCCGAAGCTCAACTGTTACGCTCTTTATATTCGCCCGGTGTCATGCCTGTGTACTTCTTGAAGATCCGGTTAAAGCTGTAGCTGTTACTGTATCCGACTTCCTCAGCAATCTCATT
Source organism: Paenibacillus radicis (ex Xue et al. 2023) (assembly GCF_024722015.1). Taxonomy (GTDB): domain Bacteria; phylum Bacillota; class Bacilli; order Paenibacillales; family NBRC-103111; genus Paenibacillus_S. The sequence goes on from NZ_JANQBD010000011.1 coordinate 16,716, forward strand.
TATTTTCATTCCTGTGCTAATCAGCATCTCCTGCGCCGCTCTAACCCGAATACCGATCAAATATTCAAGGAAATTACATTCCATTTGCTCCTTAAACAACCGGCTTAAGTAGGAGACGCTAAAATCAAACTTTTCGGCAATCAGATTGAGTGACAAATCAGCGCGTTGGTAATTATCGTGAATATAGTCGAGTATTTTGGGAAATGCCTCGTTTTTACTGCGGCTGCTTCGTTTTTCCTGAATTAACCGGATGAGCTCGATCAAAATATTTTTGCTATAAGCGCGTATTTCAGCCAACTCCTGGGAATTATTGATTGTCTGGTACAAATCCCCGTGTTTTCTGGTTATTTCCGATACATCCACGTTAAGCTCCAATGCCTCACTCAAAGATTCGACCAATACCTGGACGCAAAGCTGCTTCATCGTTTCCGGAGGAAAGTTTTCCTGCACTGCCTTATTTATGAGCTCGTCGAAAAGCTGCTCCGTCTTCTTCACGTTCCCCTCACGCAAAGCATCTGCCACACCTTCGCGCGTAGCGAAAATTTTAATCGTACTCTCGCTTGAAGGAATTTTTAAATCCTCGATTGATAGGACCATATTCATTCCAAGCACCAGCTTATACTTTAAAGCTTCCAACGATTCCAGATAGGCTAGCTTAAGCCCTCTCATGTTCTCGGTATGTCTGCTCAAGCCTATTGAAACCGATTTGTTGAAGTACTGTTCAACTGAGCTGTGTATCAACTCGCCAATAGACAGAGCAGTTACGATATTCCCTGAAGCATTCTCGTCCTCAAAGCTCATAATGAAGGCGGCCTTCCCGAGTTCAAGCTGAATAGAAGCTCCTTTCCCGGTAGCATTCATATATTCCTCCGCCATATTACATAGCCCGTATGTATATAACTGTGCATCCCTTTCGCTGCCCAGCTCCTCCGGCTTATCGAACTCAGCGACCATCACAATGTAATTGCTTGAATATAAACGAATGCCCAAAAAGTCAAAAAGCGGTTTTTCCGCCACAGAGCTTGTCCTGTTCCCTAATAGAAGGTCCATGAGCAAACTCCACTTCATGACCGGTTTACTATCTCGGAGCTGCTGATTCATCGTGCGGTTATCGGTGATGACCTGACTGAACTTTTTCTCCAAATAATCCAGATTACCGTACATTTCGGCCGGACTGGAATCGGCTTCCCCCTTCAATTGCGTACTGATGCTCCGTAAGGCTTGCTGCATAGGCCGGTAAAACCGGTTGCTTAGCATTAAGGCCGCAATAACTGCAAATACGACCATTCCCAAAGCTACTGTGAGCAAAATATTACGAATAACCCCCAGCTGCTCATCCTGCTTTTCATCAGGCATGAAATTCATAAATATCCATCCGGTATAAGGCGAGGTATAGTAGTAGACCTGACCGTTCATGCCGTCGATCTGTATTTTCTGCTGACCGCTCTGCTGTAATTGATCGAAGTCATCCCCGAACCATATTTTTCCGGTGTTCTGATAAAGCTGTTCTTTATTCTGATGTGAGATAACATTGCCCATTCCGTCCATTACAAAAACTTGCCCTAGCCTGGAGTTCGTATCGCTAATAAGCTCATTGAGCTTTTCTTCATTTATATTTGCGGCAACGGATCCTTTTTTTCTTGAGCCTGTAGCTGTTAAAGGATAGGAGCGCATGAGTGTGATGACATTTTTATTAATGCTGTAGCTTGTATTGGCGTTATAGGTTACTTTGCGCGGACCGATCCAGACGGATATATCGTTGATCTTATGAAACATATCGACCCATTCAGAATCGAAAAATTGACTGCGTTTCTCCAATGTACTGCTGGAGGCGATAAGGTTGTTGCCGGATGAGTAAAGATAGATCGAGCTTAGGATGTTGTTGGCATCCAGTATCGTCCGGAGCGTGTTGGATAAATTGTTAAACACCTCGTATTTTTGCTGATCCTCAAGGAGATTCCCCTCCATAAACCGTACGACTTCCATCTCTTGCACCAAGTTCAACGTTGTTTTATCTATACCGCGAAGCACCAAATCAACCTTTTGTCCAAGCTGCTTCAGCAGGTCAATTCGGGTCGCATCCAAATCCTCCTTAACATGAACAGCTACACTCCAATAAGACAAGCTTGCGGTAAGGATGACAATACTAACAAACACGGCTACATATACGATTAGCACTTTCTGTGGAATTCTTCTTTTAATTGTCCTCATAACCTGAATAATAACTCAATGCATTGTGGTTTGCTAGGAACTATTTTTGATAAGGTACACCATTTTTGATATGGAGGTTGAGATGAGAAAAGCTTCTGATAAAAGTCTTTTTACATCTTAAAAGCTGGCGCTTAACACCCTTTCACCCTAAAGAATACGAGGACTTTTTCATCCCTTAGGCGATTGCGCTGTCAAGCATACAAAAAGCAAGCTATCGCACCTATTCGTGCGGCAGCTTGCTTCTTCGTAAACTCAGATTTCTTCGATAAGTACAATGATTATTTTTTTTGTAACTGCAGCGCTCTTAAAATGACAGTCAAGGCTTCAGCACGTGTGGTGTTAGCTTTCGGCTTCACTGTGCCGTCCTCGTAGCCGTTAATTAAGTTTTTAGCAGCTGCGGCTGTTAATGCGTTGCGAGCCCAGTCGGATATTTCAGCGTTATCCGCAAAGCTGATTTTCATATCCGTTGAATCGATCTGTGCCGCACGAATTACTATCACAGCCATTTGCTCACGGGTAATCAAGTCGTCAGGACCAAAGGTGCTCACACTATACCCGGTAACAACGCCAAGTGTGGAAGCAGTCTCAATTGCACTTCGGGCCCAATGAGCTTCGGTATCAGCAAAAGCTTTGCCTGTTTGTGCCTGGAGATGAAAGGCTTTTACAATGACAGTAACAAACTCAGCCCTTGTTATACGGTTATCCGGTTTAAAAGTATCGTCCGAATAGCCATTAATCACGCCAAGTTGAACCAAATCGTGAATGTTCATTTCAGCCCAATGCCCTTTGGTATCGCTAAAATCCGCTACTGCCGCCGGAGGATTGGTGATCTCCTTTTTATCCAACTCCAGAACAGCAAATTTCGTAAAATGACGAACAGTTCCCGAGACGGTTCCGTTAGTCAGGTCTACTTTCTGATCATCTAACTGTATCCATCTATGCTCCTTTTCGTTCAACCAATACAAGCTTACAGTTGATTTAGTAAAGTCAATCTTAGTTCTGTCGAAGGGTAATGTAATAATAACTGCCTTACTGAAATCACCAGCTTTATCCTTCTTAATCTCGTATATCTCACTCACTAAGCTCATTGAAGCGACAATAGGAAGAATGGATATATCGCCTATCTTATCTACATTAACCTGATTATCGCTGTCTATGGCTCCGAGTGGCACATCGATTTGGGCTCCGTTCAAGATCAGAGTTCCCCCATAAGCTGCCAAAATGGTTCCGAAGTTGACAGGGCCGCCGCCACCGCCTCCTCTGCCGCTGCTAATCGTTGGGGTAATTGGCGAGTAGAAGACATATTTCGTGAAGTGCTTTGTCCACACCACAATATCTTCGCCAACCGTGATTTTGGCATCCCCACCCGGGGCAATTTCGTGATCTGCGGTCGTCCGGATATCTGCCGATACTGAGCCCGTGATCGGAATCAGCTCACCACTTCTTACGTAGCCAACCAATTTGCCTCCCTGTTTCGGGAACAGCAAGCGTATGGCTTTGTCAAAAGTTAACGTAACATCCGAAGAACCCATTTCAATAACCCCGCTCACATTGCTAGCGCTGACCGATACACTGTTGTTGCTCTGCACTTCTGGCAGCCTGATGGTGCCATCCCAAGCCGCAGGAGCAGTAACTTTCGTGCCTTCCGGAATCACCACCAACACTTTGCCTTGGGAGGTTTCCACTTGCACTTCGATTAATGGGAGGATGGCCTCTTTGTTCGATCCTACAGTAATTGGCACAACTGCAATCTTTGCATTCGTTATGCCCAATGGTGCAGTAATAGTTACGGGCTCACTAGTTACCTGAATGGATGTGTCAGACACAGCCGTTATAGCCACAGCTCTTTTGATAGTCACTCTATATGTTAATTTCGTTGTGCCATCTTGTGCTGTCACTTCAATCGTAACGAGATTTCTGCCAGCATTTAATCGAATTTCTTTGGACGTTGCAATTTCAGAGTTTATTTTCACACTGGCACGAGCTTCTTCGGGAAAAGCCTTCAAAGTCAGAACATCCACACTATTTCCCACAGACATGGTGTAGTCAAAGATAGCCCTGTTAAACTCAAACACAGCGTCGCTTACTTGTAAGGACTGCAACTGAGCATTACTGTATGCTGCAGATGCTTTATTCACGTACACGAGATAAGTTTTACTTGAGCCGTTGTGATCAGTTACCACCAATTCCATTCGGTTGCTGCCCACATCGAGCGGGATCGGTTGAGTTGACTTCCCGCTGATTAAGTTAAGCGGACCCCACACAAGCACATTACCACTGTTGTACAAGCTACCTACAATGCTGGAGTTGCTATCATACACGCTTGCCGTAACGCTAATACTCGGTATTTGACTAGTCACATTAAAATGATACGTAGTTCCCGTTACAGTATCGGCAACTAATGTTAGTCCCCCGCTCGACAGTGTCAGCGCGCTTAGATTTGATCCGTCCCCTGCAACAGCAGCCCTTGTTACAACCACAATATAGGATGCAATCGTTCCATCTTGCGCGGTGACGGTGTAGATCACTGGTGAAGTGAAGTCGTTCGCCGTTGTCCCGCTTACTTGCGCGGTGGTTCTTACCTTCACCGTCGATCCTACGGAACTTGTGAAGGTTGCAACTAGTGACGTTACGGTCGTTGCGTTGGGTACGGTTAAAGTTATATTCGTGCCATTGATTGTACCCACTACCGCCGGCTGCAAGCCTTCGAAGCTGAACGCTGTCAGCTCTTTGGCGCTGCCCGCAGCTACTGTAACCGTTACGGTGTAATTCTTCGTTGTTCCGTTCTGCGCGGTGACGGTGTAGGTCACCGGGGCAGCGAAGTCGTTCGCCGTCATGCCGCTCACTTGAGCGGTGGCGCCTACCTTCACCGTCGATCCTACGGAACTCGTGAACGTTGCAACTAGCGATGTTACCGCTGTTGCGTTTGGTACGGTTAGCGTTATATCCGTTCCATTGATTGTACCTACTACCGCTGGCTGCAAGCCTTCGAAGCTGAACGCTGTCAGTTCTTTGGCACTGCTTGCAGCTACTGCCACCGTTACGGTGTAGATCTTCGTCGTTCCATCCTGCGCGGTGACGGTGTAGGTTACTGGTGTAGTGAAGTCGTTAGCGGTCGTACCGCTCGTTTGCGCGATGGTGCCTACCTTCACTGTCGATCCCGCTGAACTCGTGAACGTTGCAACTAGCGACGTTACGGTCGTTGCGTTGGGTACGGTTAGCGTTATATCCGTTCCATTGATCGTACCCACTACCGCTGGCTGCAAGCCTTCGAAGCTGAACGCTGTCAGATCTTTAGCGCTGCTCGCAGCTACTGTTACGGTGACCGTCCAGTTCTGTGTGCTCCCATCTGCTGCTTTGATCACATAGGCTACAGGTGTCATGAAATCATTAGCGGTTGCTCCACTTACTTGGTTCACGGCACCGACCTTCGCCGAGGCTCCCGCAGATAAACTGAACGTTGCCACCAAGCTGTTCAAGCTAGTGCTATGCGCCACTTCTATCACCACTGTGTGCGCAGTCGCATCGATCGTTGCTGCTCCGGTTTGCTCAGCCAAGCTGAACGCTGTCAGATTTTTCTCGCTACTGGCAGCTACTGTTACGGTTACAGTGTAATTCTTCGTTGTTCCGTTCTGCGCGGTGACGGTGTAGCTCACTGGTGTGGTGAAGTCGTTCGCCGTCGCCCCACTTACTTGCGCGGTGTTGCCTACCTTCACTGTCGATCCTGCTGAACTCGTGAATGTCGCAACTAGTGAAGTTACCGCTGTTCCATAAGGCACGGTTAATGCTATATCCGTTCCATTGATCGTTCCCACTGCCGCTGGCTGCAAGCCATCGAAGCTGAACGCTGTCAGCTCTTTCGCACTATTCGCCGCAACAGTCACGGTGACCGTCCAGTTCTGCGCGCTCCCATCTGCTGCTGTGATCACGTAGCCTACAAGTGCCGTGAAATCATTAGCTGTTGCTCCGCTTACTTGATTGACGGCGCCAACCTTCGCCGAGGCTCCCGCAGATAAACCGAACGTTGCCACCAAGCCGTTCAAGCTGGTTCCATGCGCCACTTCTATTGCTACTGTGTGTGCGATCGTATCGATCGTTGCCGCTCCGGTTTGCTCTGCCAAGCTGAACTCACTCAGCTCTTTCTCGCTGCTCGCAGCCACTGCCACCGTTACAGTGTAGCTTTTCGTTGTTCCATTCTGCGCTGTGACGGTGTAGATCACTGGCAAAGCAAAGTCATTCGCCGTCACTTCACTCACTTGTGCGACCGAGCCTACCTTCACCGTCGATCCGCCCGAACTCATGAATGTCGCAACTAGCGACGTTACCGCTGTTCCATAAGGCACGGTTAATGCTACATCCGTTCCATTGATCGTTCCCACTACCGCAGGCTGCAAGCCATTGAAGCTGAACGTAGTCAGATCCTTCGCACTACTCGCCGCAACAGTCACGGTGACCGTCCAGTTCTGCGTGCTTCCATCTGCTGCTGTGATCACGTAGCCTACAGGTGTCGTGAAATCATTAGCGGTCGTGCCGCTTACTTGGTTCACGATGCCAACCTTCGCCGAGGCTCCCGCAGATAAACTGAACGTTGCCACCAAGCTGTTCAAGCTAGTGCCATGCGCCACTTCTATTGCTACTGTGTGTGCAGTCGCATCGATTGTTGCTGCTCCGGTTTGCTCAGCCAAGCTGAACGCTGTCAGATTTTTCTCGCTACTGGCAGCTACTGTTACGGTGACCGTCCAGGTCTGTGTGCTCCCATCTGCTGCTGTGATCACATAGGCTACAGAAGTCGTGAAATCGTTAGCGGTCGTGCCACTCACTTGGTTCACGGTACCAACCTTCGCCGAGGCTCCCGCAGATAAACTGAACGTTGCCACCAAGCTATTCAAACTGGTGCCGTGCGCCGCTTCTATCGCCACCGTGTGCACATTCGCATCGATCGTTGCCGCTCCGGTTTGCTCAACCAAGCTAAACGCTGTCAATTCTTTCGCACTGCTTGCAGCTACTGTTACGGTTACGGTGTAATTCTTCGTTGTTCCATTTTGCGCGGTGACGGTGTAGATCACTGGCAAAGCAAAGTCATTCGCGGTCACTCCGCTCACTTGTGCAACCGAGCCTACCTTTAACGTCGATCCGCCTGAACTCGTAAATGTCGCAACTAGCGACGTTACCGGTGTTCCATAAGGCACGGTTAATGCTACATCCGTGCCACTGATCGTACCCACTACCGCAGGCTGCAAGCCTTCGAAGCTGAACACTGTCAGCTCTTTCGCACTACTCGCTGCAACAGTTACGGTGACCGTCCAGGTCTGTGTGCTCCCATCTGCTGCTGTGATCACGTAGCCTACAAGTGCCGTGAAATCATTAGCTGTTGCTCCGCTTACTTGATTGACGGCGCCAACCTTCGCCGAGGCTCCCGCAGATAGACTGAACGTTGCCACCAAGCTGTTCAAGCTAGTGCTATGCGCCACTTCTATCACCACTGTGTGCGCAGTCGCATCGATCGTTGCCGCTCCGGTTTGCTCTGCCAAGCTGAACGCACTCAGCTCTTTATCGCTACTGGCAGCTACTGTTACGGTTACGGTGTAATTCTTCGTCGTTCCATTCTGCGCGGTGACGGTGTAGGTCGCCGGCAAAGCAAAGTCATTCGCCGTCACTCCGCTCACTTGTGCGACCGAGCCCACCTTCACCGTCGATCCGCCCGAACTCATGAATGTCGCAACTAGCGACGTTACCGGTGTTCCATAAGGCACGGTTAATGCTACATCCGTGCCACTGATCGTACCCACTACCGCTGGCTGCAAGCCATCGAAGCTAAACGCAGTCAGCTCTTTCGCACTACTCGCAGCTACTGTTACGGTGACCGTCCAGTTCTGCGTGCTCCCATCTGCTGCTGTGATCACGTAGGCTACAGGAGTCGTGAAATCGTTAGCGGTCGTACCGCTCACTTGATTCACGTTGCCAACCTTCGCCGAGGCTCCCACAGATAAACTGAACGTTGCCACCAAGCTATTCAAACTGGTGCCGTGGGCCACTTCTATCGCCACCGTGTGCGCATTCGCATCGATCGTTGCCGTTCCGGTTTGCTCTGCCAAGCTGAACGCACTCAGCTCTTTATCGCTACTCGCCGCTACTATTACACTGACCGTCCAGGTCTGTGTGCTCCCATCTGCTGCTGTAATCACATAAGCTAAAGGAGTCGTGAAATCATTAGCGGTTGCTCCGCTTACTTGATTCACGGTACCAACCTTCGCCGAGGCTCCCGCAGATAAACTGAACGTTGCCACCAAACCGTTCAAGCTGGTGCCTTGCGCCACTTCTATTGCTACTGTGTGCGTAGTCACATCGACAGTTGCCACTCCGGTTTGCTCTGCCAAACTGAACGCTGTCAGCTCTTTATCGCTACTGGCAGCTACTGTTACAGTTACGATGTAATTCTTCGTCGTTCCATTCTGCGCTGTGACGGTGTAGATTACTGGCAAAGCAAAGTCATTCGCCGTCACTCCGCTCATTTGTGCGACCGAGCCTACCTTCACCGTCGATCCGCCCGAACTCGTGAATGTCGCAACTAGTGACGTTACCGCTGTTCCATAAGGTACGGTTAGTGCTACATCCGTGCCACTGATCGTTCCCACTACCGCTGGCTGCAAGCCTTCGAAGCTGAACACTGTCAGCTCTTTCGCACTACTCGCTGCAACAGTTACGGTGACCGTCCAGTTCTGCATGCTCCCATCTGCTGCTGTGATCACGTAGCCTACAGGTGTCGTGAAATCATTAGCTGTTGCTCCGCTTACTTGATTCACGGTACCAACCTTCGCCGAGGCTCCCGCAGATAAACTGAACGTTGCCACCAAGCTATTCAAGCTGGTTCCGTGCGCCACTTTTATCGCTACTGTGTGCGCGATCGTATCGATCGTTGCCGCTCCGGTTTGCTCTGCCAAGCTGAACGCACTCAGCTCTTTATCGCTACTGGCAGCTACTGTTACGGTTACGGTGTAATTCTTCGTCGTTCCATTCTGCGCGGTGACAGTGTAGGTTACTGGCAAAGCAAAGTCATTCGCCGTCACTCCGCTCACTTGTGCAACCGAGCCTACCTTCACCGTCGATCCGCCCGAACTCGTGAATGTCGCAACTAGCGACGTTACCGTTGTTCCATAAGGTACGGTTAATGCTACATCCGTGCCACTGATCGTTCCCACTACCGCAGGCTGCAAGCCATCGAAGCTGAACACTGTCAGCTCTTTCGCACTACTCGCCGCAACAGTCACGGTGACCGTCCAGTTCTGCGTGCTCCCATCTGCTGCTGTAATCACATAAGCTAAAGGAGTCGTGAAATCGTTAGCGGTTGCTCCGCTCACTTGATTCACGGTGCCAACCTTCGCCGAGGCTCCCGCAGATAAACTGAACGTTGCCACCAAGCCGTTCAAGCTGGTTCCGTGCGCCACTTCTATTGCTACTGTGTGCGTAGTCACATCGACAGTTGCCGCTCTGATTTGCTCAGCCAAGCTGAACGTTGTTAGCTCTTTCGCACTGCTCGCAGCAACAGTCACAGTGACCGTCCAGTTCTGCGTGCTCCCATCTGCTGCTGTGATCACATAAGCTACAGGATTCGTGAAATCGTTAGCGGTCGTGCCGCTCACTTGATTCACGGTGCCAACCTTCGCCGAGGCTCCCGCAGATAAACTGAACGTTGCCAATAAGCCGTTCAAGCTGGTTCCGTGCGCCACTTCTATCGCTACTGTGTGCGTAGTCGTATCGATCATTGCCGCTCCGGTTTGCTCAGCCATGCTAAACGCGGTTACTTCTTTCTCACTGCTCGCCGCCACTGTTACGGAGACTGTCCAGTTCTGCGTGCTCCCATCTGCCGCTGTGATCACATAGGCTACAGGAGTCGTGAAATCGTTAGCGGTCACTCCGCTCACCTGATTCACGGTGCTAACCTTCGCAGAGGCACCCACAGATAAACCGAATGTTGCTATCAAGCTGTTCAAGTTGGTGCCGTGAGCCACTTCTATCGCTACTGTGTGTGCAGTCACATCGATTGTTGCCGCTCCGGTTTGCTCAGCCAAGCTGAACGCTGTCAGCTCCTTCTCACTGCTCGCGTCAACGGTCACGGTATAGATAACCTTTGTTGTTCCATCCTGTGCAGTTACTATAACCTTCTTGCCAGAAGCTAAGGTAGTCGCCACAGTTGTTTCATCCTCATCGTAAACCTCAAACGTAGCATTCGCTGCTGGCGTGATCGCTGCCTTCAATGCAGCTAACGTTATGCCATAGGTAATGTTCGTAATGGTTTCGTTCCTCGTGCCGCCTGTGCTTACTATCCCTATCGTGGAGGTCAGTGTTGCTATCGTGCTTATTGCACTCCATTTCGCATATAAGGTTGTATTGGACGTGATTATGTAGGAATCCCCCGGATTATAAGAACTACCTGTACCGTTCGCTTGCGTGTTCCATCCATCGAAGGTATATCCCGTCTTTATTAAATCTAATGTCCCCGTATAAATACTCGCTTTTACTCCTGGCATGTAAGAATGACTAGTTGGAACGGTCCCGCTGGTGTTTCCATTCCCGTCATAGTCTAAATAAGCCTGAATTGCCGGCAAATAGGGATACCCGCCGTTATGTATTGAATCTATCGCCCATATATTCGAAAAATCCCAAATATGAGCATTATCTGCTTCATAAGTGCTTTTATCCTGCATCTGTGCAGTAGATTTGCCTACGCCTCCGGCTGAAACCGATTGTCCTGTTGTTGCTGTGTCGTAGAAGCTGTTGATAGCCTCTCCTCCGCCACCAAGATAACTATCAAGTCTTTCACCAACCAGGCCGCCTACATCCACACTTCCGCTCACGCGTCCAGTGGCATAGCTGTTGTTGATCATTCCGCCACCGTTTTGGCCGGCTAAACCGCCCACTTTAGCATTTCCCTCTACTTGTCCTGAAGCATAGCTGTTGTTAACATATCCATAACGGTTCCAACCAACCAAGCCTCCCACCATTTCACTATCAGCACTTCCTATCACATTCCCTAAGGCGTAACTGTTGCTGACCGCTCCACTGTCGAAGTTATCGTTGTAACCAACCAAGCCTCCTACACCATATGCTCCGCCCACTTTCCCTGTGGCATAACTGAGGCTGACTGTTCCGAAAATATTGCTGCCAACCAAACCGCCTACATGAGAGCTTAAATCACCTTCGCTCAAGTTCACATTCCCAGTCGCGTAGCTGTTGCTGATATTTCCATTAATGCTGTCGCCAACCAAGCCTCCTACCTGAAAACTTGAATCGCCGCCGTTCACATTCCCTGTGGCGTAGCTGTTGCTGATCTTTCCACCTTGAGAGTTGTCGTTTTTCCCAACCAAGCCACCTACACCATAACTTTCATTAGACCCGCTCACATTCCCTGTGGCGTGGCTGTTGCTGATCTCTCCATTGTTGTTGGAAGCAACCAAGCCTCCTGCATATGGACTTGCATAGGTAGAAGCAGGATTTTGGATTAAGCTCACATTCCCTGAAGCGTAGCTACTGCTGATTGTTCCATAATACTCATTGGCAACCAAGCCGCCCACACTAAAACTTCCGATCACATCTCCTAGGGCGTAGCTGTCGCTGATCGCTCCGCTTATGTTCCCACCAACCAAGCCGCCTACATTTTCGCCTCCGCTCACCTTTCCCAAGGCGTGGCTACTGCTGATCGCTCCATTTTTGTTGTAACCAACCAAGCCTCCTGCATTTCTGTCTGAACTTGCAATCAAACTCACATTCCCTGTGGCGTAGCTGTTACTGATGGGTCCATCGGTATTGTAACCGACTAAGCCTCCTACACTTTTATTTCCGCTCACACTTCCTGTGGCGTGGCTGTTGCTGATGATAGTTCCACCATAGGATTCACCAACCAAGCCTCCTACATTTTCACTTCCGTTCACATCCGCCGAAGCGTAGCTATCCTTGATTTCTCCATTGCTGCTACCAACCAAGCCGCCTGCACTATAAGCTCCACTCACGCTCCCTGAGGCGTAGCTATTCTCTATTGTTCCTCCATTGTTCGAACCAACCAAGCCACCTGCACCATATCCTCCAATCACACTCCCAGTGGCGGAGCTATTCTCTATTTTCCCTCCATCATTCAAACCAACCAAGCTGCCTACGATATCTCCACTATGATTAGATACATTTTCCAGCTTCACATTTGCAATTGAACTTCCATTCCCGATACTACCAAATAACCCTGTATAATCACCATTACGTATCGTTAACCCGGTTATTTTATATCCGCTGCCATCCATATGGCCATTAAAAGAAGTATTTACATCTCCTATCGGAACCCAGCCTGCCCCAGCATAACTGCTCAAATCAATGTTACTTGTCAGCTTAAAATATAGGTTCGCAGCTAAATAACTACCCCTGACCTTATTAAGTTGATCGGCAGTTCCAATAAGATAAGGGCTGCTAGAAGAGCCGTTTCCTGAAAAATCTGCTGCAAATGCCTTGCCAATTCCGAAAATCCCTCCGGGTATAGTGCTGAACATTATCATCATCGTAAATATCACTATCATTATTTTATTACCTGATTTGCGCATTCCGCTTTCTCCTCTCGGTCTACCCTTTGATTCCCAACAGTCCAACAGGTGAATCTATCTTGTAGACAGAATTAAAATTTTCATAATGTAAGCTTACAGCAGCCCAATAAAAGAATAATGAAAAACTCGGCCAAAAACAGAAAAAAACCGCGCAGCATCAAGCCTTCGCAGTTTTTTTAAAGCGGATTAAGCTATTTTATTTTTTGTCGGAAAATCGCCTTAGCAGCAGGTCATATAGATGTATCAGTTCCTCAGAAGGACGGATACCAAGCTCCCGGCTGAGGAGCCGCACATAATTGGTATACAGAGCAGTCAATCCCTTTTTGTCCCCAGTCATCTCGTGTATCGTCATAAGATGGCGTATAACCGATTCATCCAGCGGATTGCGCTCGTTCAGCTTGAGCAGCAGCTTTAATGCTATGGCCGTGTTGCGAAGTGAAATTAGCACAACAGCAAGCCGCTTTACGAACAAAGCGTACATCTCCGCGTAGCGCTCCGTTTCGTGAATAGCCCACACATACGCCTTGTCCCCAAACAAATCTCCCGTATACAACCGTTCGATTTGCAGCGCTCTCTCCACATTTCCGGCATCAATGGATTGCAGCATCTCTGTTTGTTTTTCGAATTCCACGTAATCGATAACTGGCTCCTTTAATTCAAGTGCGTAGCCATCATTCTCCGAGCGCACAACCTCGCGCATGCCAAGAGGCTCCAAAGACTTGCGCAATTGATAGACCGTTGTATTTAAATAGTTCTCCGCATTGGCTTTGTGCATTCCGCCGAAAATATCCGTTACAAGCCTGGAACGGGGAATTCGTTTGCCGCGGTAAAGTAGCAAATAAGCGAACAGCTCCGCGCATTTCCTCGAAATCCACTTGACACGGCCCGCTTCGTTGCTTATTGCTACATCGCCAAGCATCGTTAGGACAATCTTGCCGGAATCTGCTGATACCGGAGCCGACAACGACGGGGAATGGATAACCCTATGGTTCGCCAGCGCGCGATTTACCGCCCGCTGCAGGCGCTCCTGTGAAACGGGTTTGACCAGATAATCGATTACGGACAATTCGTAAGCTTCCAAAGCAAATTCCTTATGCGATGTGACGAAGACGACTTGCATAGGAGAATTCGAAGCTTCCAGTTTAGCGGCGAACTCTATCCCACTCTCACCTGGCATGGAGAGGTCTATGAAAGCCATTCCGATATCTGTGTTCTCCCTTAGAAAGGAGGAAGCCGACATCGTATCGCTAAAGGCACCCGCCACATGAACCCCTGGCAGTTTGAGCAACATTTTGCTAAGAATCAAATGCATCGCCGGCTCATCGTCTATCAAAATAACTTTCATACCGAGCCTCCTTCATTCCACCGTTGTCCAATTCGTCCCCTGCACCAGCCGAGCCGGGCAAGGTGAAGGAGAAGGTTGTTCCAATTCCTGGTTCACTCTCGAACCAAAGACTGCCGCCATGGATGCGAACGAATTCGCGGGTTAACGCAAGTCCGAATCTGGTATCCCCTGAATCGTCACTGGTAACCATTACCTTTAGGAAAGGCTCCTCCCGTCGCAGCAATTCCGATGTCTGATCATCGATTCCCGCTCCGTTGTCGCGTACGGACACGACGATCATATCGCCATCCAGAACAGCCCCGACCTCAATCGCCCCGCCGATTCCAGTAAATTTGATCGCGTTGGAGAGCAAATTTCGAAGAATAAGATCCAGCATTTCTTTATCGGCACTGACCGTAAGCAGCTCGTCGATTCGATCCGTCATCTGTATTTGCTTCATGCCAGCTTTCGTGCCGGAAAGCAGCAGCGCCTGCCGGACAACCTGCTGCAAATTCCAGCTTAAGGGACGAAACACGACCTTCCCTTTCTGGCTGCGATACCAATCCAATAAATTTTCGACGAGATGGAACGTACTTTGCACTTGTCCTTTGAGCTCCCTCACCAATTCGGCATGCTCAAAGTCCGCGGCGGTCAGTTCATCACCCAGCAGCTCGGTTAAGCTAACGAGAATTGCGATCGGATCGCGGATATCATGCGCCACAACGGTGAACAGCTTGTCCTTGAACGCGTTCAGCTCGGACAGCTGTCGGGCGTTCTCGCGCAGCCGCGCCTCGCTCTCCTTCAACTCCGTAATATCGTTGAACATCAGAATCTTACCGATCAGGATATTGCCCGAATCGTAGATTAGCGACAAACTGCAGTTGTAATGCTTATTTCGGTTAGCATGGAATTTGTGGAAAGGGAAGCGTTCGTCCCCGTCATTTGCGTGGCGAATACGCTCAAGCAGTTCCGGACTTCCCGACAAAACCTTCTCCACTTTAACAGGGTATTGTGTCGTCAAAGCGAGTTCGGGAAGCACCTCTTCAGCTGCATTGTTGTAACTAACAATTTGGTCCTCATAATCGAGCAGGACGACCCCATCCCGAATGGTTTCGAACACTTTGGCCATCGCAAGCGGCGTTAAGCGAAGCAAATTAAACCGTAAAATTCCCCACACATAGGCAACACCCGATAAGGCGAACCCGAACGGTGTTAAATCAACGCTAATGCTGGTCCAAAGGAAGAGATTGAAAAACATAGGCGCTACCGCACCCAAAAGAAGGACCATGATTTGCTTGCGCACGATCGGCAAAGCCCGCCAATACATAGGGATAAACAGCAATATCCCGCACAGTAGTACGGAATAATTATAGATGGTATGCACCTTATACCAAGGTCCCTTGAGCGTTGTGTACAAGGGAACCGAAGCTCCCTCATTCAGAATGTAGCGCTCATAGATCAGATGATGCCAATCGTTGGTCAAATGGAGGAAAAACACTGCTGCGGGTATAACAAACAGCACTAGCGCGAGACGCTTGCGATAGCGAGATGCCGTCCCGGTAAATTGAATAACCTGAAAGAACCAGAGAGTAGTGACGAAAGGAATACCTAAATATTGAATTTGTAGCGACAGCTTCACTTCGTTCAGGTCCCGGCTCAGCACCTCAAACGCATAGCCGAGCGCATAGAAAGCCGCTGCCAGCATGATCAGAATCATCGTTTTGGCAACAGGCAGATGTCGTTTCCGGTAAGACAAGAAAGAGACAAACACCATCAGCGCCGTTGCGAGAAAAAGCATTATAGACATCCAGTGTCTTATGTCCACGGCTTCGTCTCCCTTATATCGAATGACTGTCGGGTCGCCCGATGGGCTATTTCGACAAATCTACCTCAAAATAGGATATCATCTTCTCAATCTTGTGTCCACGACGGCATCCCCTGCTTATTTTAATTCAAGCTCACTTTTTTGGAAATTTCAAACTATTGATTTGGAGATAGGTCACAGCTTCTCTCCGTTAGGGGTATTTCCTACCTAATTTAAACGGAGGGGTAAGATCCATCGGCGTCATTGGCAACACTATTTCTATCGTTACCCAAGAAATAGGCACCATGCTGTCTTCTGCACAAATGGGAGCCATCATCACATCTTCTACACCCGCATTTATGGTAATTTTTGCTCGTCTGCTGTCAGCAGAAAATAATGTATTAGACTGAATGACCTTATTCCACGCGGCTTTTTGAATTCACTTACTGTTAGACTCCATAAAATAAGTTTTAGACTGACCCTACAAATCGAAACAGCGACAGCCAAGGACGAGAAAATAAAGTCCTGTACTGTTCTGTCGCTGTTTCTGAACTAACGTTTTCCGTTAGCGAAATACCTACATTTCCGTTTGAATAAGTGCCAATGAAAAAGAAAAAGGACGTACACAACGTTGCGGGAACTCCAGCGTTCTGACAAAGTATGCTCAATTTAATTTGAAAATTCTCTGTTCAAATAAGATTCAGATTCACTTTATTGGTTATCGCATTTCCTTGGACAGAGTCAATAGAGTTCAGAGTTAACTTGAGGCTTCTGTTCCTTTGCATAATTCAACCCTAAGTAATGGGCTTGGTTAAGCAGCATCTCATAATGCTTGGGATTGGAATCCAAAGTCTCGTATAATATACTAACCTTTGAATTGGAAACACCGCAATAATCTGCAATTCCCACATTGAGCAGATGAGTAATCATTTCATCATAGTTACGCTTTTTCATCTGTTCTTTGGAAGCGCCCGCCAAACCAATCCACAAGACATGCTGATGATGTAGCTGGTTCGAACCGTATGCAAACCCATTGTTCCATACACGGTCAATATAACCTTTTAGCATGGCTGGCAAATGCCACCACCATATTGGAAAAATAAATGCTAAGGCATCATGCTCCTTCATGCGCCTTATTTCCAATTCCACCTCATGAGAAAAGGACTGTTTCGCAGCTGACGAATCAGGTTCATCTACTCCTTTTAAAACAGGGTCAAAGCCAATCCGGTGTAAATCCAATATCTCATAGTCGTGGCCGGCCTCGGCAAGACCTTGTACGAAACGATCGGCAACCTTAAAGGTCAGAGAATCCTCTCTCGGGTGCGAAACAACGCTTAATACTCTCATACCTGTATCTTCCCTACCTTTCTCAACATCCAATTTGTAGCCATTATCAATGGCTGATGCTATTATAAACAGTATAAAAATAATCCGGAAGTACGCACTTTCAAGTTCTATAGGATGATACAGGTGCCATAGGAACATAGAAGTGCCCTAGATATAGATGTCCTAGAAACTTACCTGAATAACGGATGAGTGAACGAATGTTATGTTCCTAGCAAAAACTTTAACGGAGGGTAATTGATGACTGAAAAGAGGTATAAAGTTGGTGTGGAGGCGGCATTAGAAGTCATGGGAGGGAAATGGAAGCCTTTAATCATCTATCATTTGATGACAGGACGGAAACGGACGTCTGAGCTTCGACGGTTAATGCCCGGCATTACGCAAAAAATGCTGACCACTCAACTAAGAGGCCTGGAAAAGGATGAGATTATTGCACGAAAGGTTTATAAAGAGATCCCACCTAAAGTGGAGTATGAGTTAACTTCCTACGGCTGGGGATTAAAGCCCGCGCTAGACCATTTATGCTATTGGGGAGAGGATCACCTGGAAAAGGTCCATGGTGACAAATCTAATGTTTTAGAAGAGTTTTAAGGCTGTACAAAGTAAATTTTGCACTTAAAGGAATGGGTATTGGGGATTGCCAATGGGCTAACCTAATACCCGAGCGATTGCAGGCCAATGGCAACGGCCCCAGCCTCATGAAACGCAGGCTAGGCTGTTTTTGCACTGCAGTTCCGCTTGATCCGATACCGTCATTTCATCTGCCACATTCGTTACCATGATGCGCTTGATCGTATCGGCATCGAAGGATTGCCCGAGAGTCCAAATCAGCTTCGACACCAGCACCTCTATCAAGACCTAAATTTATAAATTTCAGTCATAATAAAGGGTTCCGCATATTAGTCATGTATAATATGCGGAACCCTTATATTAAATATCGTTACCCGTTAGCTCAAAAGGTACTCCATTCACATCTTATATCCATCTAAAAAAGATGTATTTGTTATCTTCATCTTGCTCTTTTCTGCCCAATCAGCGTCGGCGCTCACCGCGGTTGCTCCAACACGAACGGCTGCGTCCGAGTCACGAACTGGAAGCCCTGCTTGCGCAGGATCGGCGCGGAGGTCGGCAGCGCGTCGACGAAGGCGTGTGTCCGGCCGCGATCACGGGCTTCCTGCAACCGCGAGGCGACCAGCGCGGTGAACAATCCCCGTCTCCGGTGTGTGGTCTTGGTGCGACCCCCGGCTAGTTCGGCGTAGGGCCCTCCGGGCCGGAAGTAGACCCGCCCACAGGCGACGGGCTCGCCGTCAACGTAGGCAATGTGGATGCTCATCTCGTCCGGATTCTCCTTCAACTTAAGGGCCAGCGCGCGCCGCTCCTCCTCCACGTTGTGCCTGCCAATCTCGCGGGACACCTCGGCGTAGTCCTCCAGGTCGCGCTCTTCTCGGACGATCCTGATCTTGTGTTCGCCGCCGTCACCGAAGGCAGCCAGCGATGCCTCGTCCAATGGCAGGACCAACACTTCCTCCTCATCCTCGGCCTCGAACCCGGCGGCGACGAGCCGCTCAGGCAGGTCGATTGGCGTATCGTGACCGTAGTACTTCCACTCCAGGCTATAGCCGCCGGAGACGGCGGCATCCAGCTCCCGGCGGATCAGGTTATCGGTTTCCTCCGGCGGTAGGCTGGCGAACACGATCCGGCACTCCGATCCGTCCGTGGAGCGATCCACGACCACGTCACCGCTGGCAGACGGCACGCCCAGCGACCGTCGCTCGGCATCCAGGCCCGCCAGGATATCGGTTCTTATGATCTCGCCTGTTTCATACACCATTTTCGCTTTCTCCAGAGCCTGGTTCTCCTTGTCCATGTTCGACACGTTCTCCTGCCTCCCTTTGTTTTAGGAAATTTTGTTTCCCTCTTACTATATTACGTCTGTCTGTCCTCAACACAATTCTAAACTATTTCAACTACATATAGGCCTGTTACCACTGTGATTATTAGATTCACTGATTTTTCCGTTCTTTTTGCTTCAATCTGTTGTACTGGAGTAACTTTTCCGCTTTCAAACGGATTACGCAATCACCCTACAAAGTCAGCAAGATCCTTAACTCCTACTTCTTTGTAATCTATATTCCGCTCTTTAAGATAAGTGAAATACTGTTTTAATGCATAGCAATAAGTCTTCAGTGTATTGTTGCTTTTACCTGTCTGACCCAGGTGCTTTAAATACTTCATCACAGGAATAACTGGAACACCCACTTCATCCAACAGCAAATATCTCTTTTTATTATCATTAAGAATTACTGTCACAACGATTTGTGAGTAATGTCCTGGAACGCACTTGATCATAACCGACATGAGCGCCCAAGTTAGTGCTGCTACAATCAATGAAATACCGCCCAGTTGATTGGGCCCTTCAATATGCCCAGTTCCACCCATTATAATTAGTACGCCTAAGTGTTGGACTGAAAAATAAAGTATTAGACGACTTATTCAACCTTGGTTGCCATCATCGTATTGACCCCATTGGTTATAGGGCGGTTACATGAAATTAATATTTATCAACTGACTCATCCCTCCATTTGGGGCGGACTCTTATATTTAGGAATCATTTCTACCGCTGCTGCATTTTTACTTTGGAATCGTGGACTTCAACTTCTTAATGCATCAAGTGGAGGATTATGGAAAAGAAATAAGCATAATCATGCAGCATGTCTGCTTCGATTATGCTTATTTCTTTTCTGGCTTACCTTGTATTCGTACCATTAGAACGAGATATTGCAGCCGGATTCGCCCAGTATTAAAGAGTATTAAAGTTTGTCTGATATGAACTTGCCAATCTGAATAGAAGCTGTGGCAGCCGGTGAAGGAGCATTACAAACATGGATACTGTTTTTACCGTAAACAATATGAAAATCATCAACCAAACTGCCATCCGGCTTTAAAGCTTGAGCCCGAACACCTGAAGGTGCCTCAATGAGATCTTTCTCCTCGATTTCCGGAATGAGCTGCTGCAGACTGTGTACAAATGCTTTTTTACTGAAAGAGCGGATCATTTCATTCATCCCTTCCTTCCAATACTTGCCTGCAAGTTTCCAAAAACCCGGATACGTAAAAGTCTCCGCACAATCCTGCAAGGAAAAGTCGGTTTTCCGATACCCTTCACGCTTGAAGCTAAGCACCGCATTCGGTCCTGCTTCCACATGTCCCCCGATCATCCTTGTAAAGTGGACACCCAGAAAAGGGAACGATGGATTAGGAACCGGATAAATCAAATGTTTAACCAAATATCGTTTTTCTTGTACCAATTCGAAATACTCCCCACGAAATGGGACGATTCTCATATCAGAACGAATCCCCGTTCGTCTAACAATCCGATCGCTGTGCAAGCCTGCGCAATTGATCATCCGTTTGGCGGTAAACACTCCTCTGTTCGTTTCAACAACGATTTGATCGCCGCTTTCAGTAATATGCCTCGCTGTTGCATTAAGCATCAGCTCTCCGCCTTGCTTTTGAATAATTTCAGCGAACGTCTCCGACACCTGCTTGTAATTAACAATTCCCGCAGAAGGCACACGAATCGCGCCAATTCCTCTGACATGAGGTTCGATCTCCCTGAGCTCTCCTGCGCTGATTCTGGAAATGTTCAGACCGTTGTCCAACCCTCTTTTATACAAATTATCCAACAGCGGAAGCTCTTCCTTATGGGTGGCTACAATCACTTTCCCGCATATATCATGCTCAATACCATGTCTCTTGCAAAATTCAACCATCGATAAGTTGCCTTCACGGGCAAATTTGGCTTTGAAGCTTCCCGGCTTGTAATAAATTCCGGAATGAATAACACCGCTGTTGTGGCCTGTCTGCTGTTTGGCCCATGAATCATCCTTTTCGATAATAAGCAGTTTCGTGTTTGGATTATTATTTAAAAGAGCCATTCCGGTGGAAAGACCTACGATCCCTCCCCCTATGATGATGTAATCATACACGTTCGTCATTCTTAATATCATGATTTCGCAAACTCCCCGCGAATGCGCATCAATTCCCGGTAAAGCTCCGTATTTTTCTCAAAAGCGGCGCGTCCATGCATCCAGAACATGTTGTTCAACATGATCAGATCACCTTCTGGCAGCTTGAGCGCATTGGTTGCCGGGCTTCTCTCCAACGACTCGGACATTGCCATCAAGTAATGGGATTGTTCTATAGTTGCAGGATAAACGAATTGGTCAATAAAACAAATGCATGGTTTATTGTTAACTTTGAAAAAAGTTGGACGATGAACCACTTGCCCTACATTTTTACTCGATGGCGATTTGTACGTAAATTTATGATCCGCTAATGAATGAGTCGCGTATTGCTCGAGCTCCTCCCAATCATCAAGATGAAGCAGCCTCGATTCTCCACCAACCGCATTTCTTTCTTCCATCTTCATCATCAGCAGCCAATCGGTAGGCTCATCCACGAACGTACCGTCAGTATGCAATGTGAACAAGCGGTAAGCTTGGCGTAAATAGGAATCGCTGTTATCCGTGTCTTTAACAACAAACCGGGCATAATACGTACCCGACATCGCATCGAAATTAGAAGGACCGATCAGATGAGAAACGGCTGTGCCAAACTTTACATAATCATCCAAACTGGTTGTTTGCCCTTGAACACCGATGGTGAACCCGCCGGATTGCCGATCAGCCAGTATGTTGCGCAGTGTTTCCAAAAAACCGGTACCCAACAAATCACGCAATTTGCCAGCCAAAATAAAACGCATATATGGTGTATATTCCAGATGCTGTATACCGGTGCCGCTAAACTCCTGTAAAAATTTCTCTATGACACTGTTATCAAGCACAATATGATACAAACGGTTGTGCTGAGGATGCGGAGTAACCTTATAGCCCGCTTGCGTCTGAACGAATGACATGGGGAATCCCTCCAATATGAATTAGTTTACCGGTATTTCAATATCCAATAGCGGGGGATACTGCTGGCAGCCGAATATATCTCTTTCACCCGGGCTGCCGCTCGGCGCAGAACGGTATATGGTGAATTTAATGGCGAATGCAGGGTCATACTCCACAAAATCACAAATTTTATCCTCGGATATGTTAAAGAGCTTAGCCATGCTTCCTTTCGTAATCCTGCCGCTTCCTTTAACAAGCTCATAGTTTTCACTTTCACGAAAAATGATGTCAAATGTAATTTTATCGGTGCCGGCATTTTTACTTCTGATCGTCTTAGCCAATTCAATCAGTTTCTTTGATTCCAAGTTGATTCCCTCCCTAGTTATGCGCTTCTTGCAAGCTACCGACCTCGATCAGCCGAACATTGAATAATTGCATTGGATCGTCTACCGGTATGACATGGTTAAGAGTCCATTCGTAGGCTGGAGTGCATCTCAACATTTCATCTACAACAAAGGATGCCGTTCCCGCTGTGCCTTTTACCTCCGGAAGCCGTGCATAAAAAATTTGCCGGGTTGCCATCAACGTAACCTGCTCGGCCAGCTCTTTAGTCTCAGCTACTCCTTCAATAATGACACATAGCTCATGTGACTTAATTTCTTTTACAGGCTCCATGTCGCCCATCACACCGTTTTTGCCGAATATTTTAAAATCCAGGAAATACGGTTTATCTGCGGCCATTTCAGCCACTTGATTTTTAGACCACTGGATCACTTTATCAATATTTTGAATCGTATAAGGATCACGAATCCCGGCGATACCGATATATTTCTCCCCAACTTTACCCGCACCCTCCAGCTTCACCTTAATCTTACCTTCGATAGGAACGAATTCGGGTCCGGTTATCCGGCATGTTTTCTCATCATACTGCTCGTAGCTGCAATTGGTCATATCCAGCATCCCACCGGCAAAATACTCGTAAAACGGATTCGTTCTTTCATACATCGCGTGACCGGCGACCGAAGCAACAGTACAACGTTGGTCCGGATGCATAGCCGTCACTTTTACATCCTCATGGGTAATCGTTCCGATTACCGATTCTTTAGCGGCATATGGCTCTGCACAAAACGAAGCGCATTCCAATACTTTGCCCAAATAATAGGACAGATGCTCCGGATAACCTTCTCTAATAGCCGGAGCCGCAAATATTGCCGCATCGCTTGAACGCCCGCCGATTATGACGTCCGCTCCCATGTCCAAGGCTTTGATAAAAGGATGGACACCCGCAACAGCAACAATCCGGTCCGTTTTATCAAGCTGCTCCATAGTAAGATTACTTCTTCCATCCAAGCCTTCAATCTGTATTCCATCCAGCATCTGGCGACGAACATATTCCTTATCCACTTCAGAATAGAAATAAGCGAGTTTGAAGCTTGGCAGGTTATGTTTCTTTGCCAAATCTTTGATAATTTGCACATACATGTCTACTCTACTGTTCGAGCCCGTATCACCGGATGAACCAATAAGCATTGGGACGCCTTGTTCTCTGGCAGCTACCAGCATCAATTCCAAATCATGCACCTGCCAGTCATACATGCCGACCGATTTGTCCGCACCAAGTGGAGCAGGACCGATATCATCACTCCCTGAGTCACAACAATAGTAATCCGGTTTCGTTGCCGCCCCCAGCTTGAAGCTTTCTTCTTTTGTAGGAGCAAAGCCTAGATGTCCATTTGGACTAATGATGCGTAATTGCTTGTTTGTGCTCATTGCAGCCTCCACCTCGCTAAGTTGTTATTACTTGTTATAACCAGTTGTTATGCGCATATCCTATCTTATTCTTTATCGCCTGTCAACTCTGATTTCTCATCCGCTGTAATTAGCGGATGAGATGGCAAGCTACCCCATGGCCGTTATGCTCGACCCAACTTGGTCTTTCTTCACTGCAAATGTCACCTATCCTGTGAATACAACGGTTTTGAAACAGACATCCTTTAAACTGCTCCAACGGTGTCGAAACGCTGCCCTGCAGAATGATTCGCTCTCTTCTTTCGCTCTTTTCCACAACAGGAATAGACGAAAGCAAAGCTTGCGTATACGGATGCTGCGGGTTCGTAAACAGCTCTGACGTTTCCGCCAGTTCGATCAGTTGGCCCAAATACATGACCGCAACTCTGTCGCTGACATAGTGAACTACGCTTAAATCATGCGCAACAAATAAAAAGGTTAGTTCATACTGCTGCTGAAGCTCCTCCAACAAATTAACGATTTGCGCTTGAACCGATACATCAAGAGCAGATACCGGTTCATCCGCTACTATGAAATCAGGCTTCATGGCTAAAGCTCTCGCGATGCCTATACGCTGGCGCTGTCCGCCGCTGAATTGGTGGGGATAATTATCCAAATGGCGCTGCGATAATCCAACCTGTTCAATTAATAGCCTCAACTCGGCCTCTTGATCGGAATGCTTAATAATACCGCGACTCACCAAGGCAACCTTAATAATTTCCCTGACCGTTTTTCTTGGATTCAGCGAAGCATACGGATTTTGGAAAATGATTTGGTTTTTTTGACGGTATTTTTTCAGGTCATCTCCTCTTAGCTTGGAAATATCTTGATTCTTGTAAAAAACATGACCGTCCGTCGCTTCATGCAATTGAATGACTGTGCGGCCGAGCGTCGATTTACCGCATCCGCTCTCGCCCACTAATCCAAGCGTTTCCCCCGGATATATGTTGAAGCTCACATCGTCAACGGCATAAACCACCCGGTCTTTTTGACGCGCTATATATTTTTCCAGAAATGAGGCGTTTTGCTTGTAATATTTTTTGACGTTTTGTACCCGAATTAAAGGTTCCGGCTGACTGTTAGAAATGAGCTGCTGCTTGCTGGATGCCACTGGCTTCACTTCCTCTCTCGTACAATACGCACCGAACCTGATGCTCCTCACTTATCTGTGTCATAGTAACAGCGTTGCTGCAGTCATCGGAGGCATACGAGCAGCGTGCCCTGAAGGCGCATTCGTCTCCAAGCTTGGCAAGATCAACAACGGTGCCGGGAATGGGTTCAATCCGCTGGCGCGTCTTCGTAATCCGCGGAATGGATTGCAGCAGCCCTTTCGTATACGGATGCTTCGGATTTGCGATCAGCAGCTCCGTCGGGCCGCGCTCGACAATTTGTCCAGCATACATGACCGCTACCTCGTGACAAAATTCCGCCGCCATGCCGAGATCATGCGTCACAATGATCATACTGGTGCCATGCTCCTTATTGATCCGTTTCAACAAGTCCAGTATTTGAGCCTGAATCGTCACATCAAGCGCTGTCGTCGGTTCGTCAGCCAACAATAATTTGGGATTGCAGGCCAATCCCATCGCAATCAGTATCCGCTGCTGCATGCCTCCGCTAAATTGGTGCGGGTACGCTTCATAGCGCTGCTCGGGAGCTGAAATGCCGACCTCCCGCATCAAGGTCAAGACTCGCTCCTTCTCTTTGTGCCTGAGCTTGAATCGCTCCAGCCAGCCCTTTTTCTCCGGCTCGATGACACGGTGCGTCTGCAATACTTCATGGATTTGCTTGCCCACCCGGAAAGCCGGATTCAGCGTGGTCATAGGGTCCTGGAAAATCATCGCTATTTCCTTACCCCGGATGCTTCTCCATTGATCAGGTGTTTGGCTTGCAAGGTTGTGGCCATTGTATACAATTTCGCCATCCATAATTTTACCCGGACTTTTAATAAGTCCCATGATGGAAAACAAAGCTGTGCTCTTTCCACAGCCCGATTCTCCAACAAGGCCAACAATCTGTCCGGGCTTCACTGAAAAGTTGACTTCCTTTACGGCTTTTACAACCCCTCCGGCAGTGGCATATCCGATTGTCAAATTTTTAATTTCCAGCATACCCCAGCCTCCCCTCTATGCTGACATCATTTTGCTTTTAATCGATGATCCATAAGATCTCGCAATCCTTCCCCTAACAAGTTGATGCTTAATACCAGGATAACCAGAAATATCCCAGGGATGGTCGAGAGCCACCAGCCGTTCAGCATATATTCACGCCCGGTCGCGATCATCGAGCCCCATGCCGGTGTCGGCGGTTGAATACCTAAGCCAAGAAAGCTCAATGAGGCTTCCATAATCATCATGTAACCGAAGCGAAGCGTTCCAAGCACGACAACCGAATGAATGATATTGGGCAGTATTTCTTTTACCATGATAGCGAGACTTGATCTGCCCAGTGCCTTGGCTGCTTCCACGTATTCTTTCGTTTTTTCAACCATCACCTCACCACGGATAATGCGAAAAAACTCCACCCAGCCTTTGAACGTTAAAGCAAGAATTAAATTATTGAAGCCCGGACCCAAGAAAGCCATCATACCGATAGCGAAAATCAGGAACGGAAAAGCTAGAAGAAGATCTGCAAACCGTGAAATTACCGTATCAAACCATCCGCGGAAATAGCCGCTAATCAACCCTAATACAGTGCCTATAACAATCGAGATCGTTGTTGCTAGTAAACCAATCAGAATTGAAATACGTGCGCCATAAATAATGCGGGACAGCAGGTCCATCCCCTGTTCGTCCGCGCCGAAAATATGGTTCCACTGCCCGCCTTCAATCCAGGCAGGAGGCTTCAGCCTGTCAGCCAAGTCGCCTGCAATCGGGCTGTGCGGAGCAAGCACAGGAGCAAACACCGCAACCAATAAATAAATGGCCATAATAATCCCGCCGCCCATCGCCGAAGGATGCTTGGACAGCCTTCCAATAAATTGTTTGCTACCAGTCAGCCAACGAGTCCATGTACCGGATGCCAGGCTTACTCCGACCTCTTTCGTTTCAGCATACCTGCTAGTGCTCAAAATTTTGACCTCCCGTGTTGGTTATGGCTACATACGCAGCTTCGGATTCAAATAAGTATAAATGACATCTACAAGCAAATTGGCAAGCACAAAGGTTAGCGCATAAAACATAACCACACCTTGTACAAGCGGATAATCCCGGTTAAAAATACTTTCTACCGCAAGCCGTCCCAGACCGGGCCATCCGAACACCGTTTCCACGATCATATTTCCGCCCAGCAGTGCGCCAATTTCCAGTCCAATAACGGTTACTGTAGGAATCAATCCGTTCCGCAGCGCGTGCTTGAGGATAACTTTGGATTCCTTCAAGCCTTTGGCGCGTGCGAGTGTGACATAATCCATCTGCAGCACCTCCAGCATGCTGGATCGGGTAATACGGGAAATGATGGATGCCATTGCTGCTCCAAGCGTTACAGCCGGCAGCAGCAGATGCATCACCGTATTTCGCAATCCATCCCAGTTGCCTGTCAGCAAGCTGTCAACCAGGTTCAGGCCGGTAATATGCTGAATATCCATGCCGAAATCGAGCCTGCCTTTGACCGGAGTCCATCCCAACGAAACGGAGAAAATAAACATAAGTACAATTCCCAACCAAAAAGGAGGCATCGAAATGCCTAAAAAGGCAGTTCCCATACTGGCTCTATCAATAAAGCTGTTCTGCTTTAACGCCGAATAAATACCGATGGGGATTCCTATAATCATCGAAAACAGACAGGCTGCCAAGGCTAATTCAATCGTGGCCGGTAATGTTTCGCCGATTAGCTCCGCAACCGGTCTCCTCTTCTTAAAGGACTCGCCCAGATCGCCTTGCACTATATTGACCAAATATTCCTTCAACTGCACATAGACCGGCTTGTCGAGATTAAACTGAGAACGTAAATGATCTATTTCCTGCTGGCTAACATTTCCTGAATTGCCCATCATCAGATCAATCGGATCACCTGGTGTAAAACGCATGAAAATAAAAACGACCAAAGCTACGCCAATCATAATTGGAATGGTCCCCAAAATACGTTCCAAAATTTTAACCGAGCGCATCGACGTTGGCTCACTCCTTCCTGAAGGAAGGGGACTTAGTCCCCTTCGTTATTTACCAACGCTCACTTTGGACATGTAGAGACTTCCATCCGGTGTTGGATTCCAGCCCTGCAGAGCTTTCACTCCAGCCTCCACCTCTTTCTTCGAGAAGCCAAACACCCACGGTGCATCTTTATAAATGATCTGCTGCGCTTCTTTATAAATCGCTTTTCGTTTTTCGTTATCAATCTCCTGCGAGCCTTGCTTCAACAGCTCATCTACGCGTGGATTGCTGTACATGCTGTAATTGCCTCTGTCTTTAGTAATAAACTTGGGATTCAAGAAATCGAACGGATCCAGTGTGGAATTCCCCCAATCTCCCATAAACATTTGCCTTTCCCCCTTGAGGAGCATCGGCTTCAATACACCAGGGTCCCACACCCGCGTGCTTGCTTCGACCCCGCTATCCCGCAATTGGGCAGCCACCGCTTCCGCAACCTCTTTATTGTTCGCATCCGAGTCAATTACGACCTGGAAGCCCTTCGGGTATCCAGCTTCGGCCAGCAGCTCCTTAGCTTTTGCCGGATTGTATTCATACGGTTTCAACGAAGTATCCAGGGCAAATGCGTTGCTTAACATCGGACCAGCCAAGCGGGTTGCGTAGTTATATAAGATTTTATCAATAATAATGTCCATATTAATGGCGTGGTTCATTGCCTGACGAACCTTTATATTATCGAACGGAGGCTTCTGGACGTTCATTTCAAGCATGTACACCCTTGTACCCTCTACCGTTTTCACATCAACAGCCGGATCTGAAATCAACGTCTTCGCTAACGATGCGGACAAATCATGTATTCGTTGGACTTCGCCCGTTTTTAGTGCCCCTACTCTGGAAGAGGCTTCAGGAATAACATCAAATGCGAGATTTTTAATTTTTGGCGCTCCACCGTAATAATCGTCAAAGCGCACCATCTCGATTCGTTCATCCAGCTTTGCTTTTACAAGCTTAAACGGTCCGGCTCCAATAGGCTTTTCGGCTAAGCCCTTGTCTCCGACTTTCTCTGCATAAGCTTTAGGAATAATTTGTTGAAGCGGGAGCATTGTAATCAGGATTGGCCACGGGCTGCTCAGAACAAATTTTACGGTATAATCGTTGACGACCTGAACTTCCTTAACCCCCTCCAGCAAGCCTTTACGCGGAGAAGTTTTTCCATCGATGCCGTTTTCTTTTAATATACGGTCGAATGTAAATTTTACATCCTCTGCCTTCAGTGCGGTTCCATCATGAAACTTAACGTCTTTTCTAAGCTTGAAAACCCATTCTGTTGGCGATGTATTTTCCCATGATTCTGCAATAGCCGGCCTAATAACACCTTTCTCATCTGCGGTGACCAGACCGTCAAACACATTTCTTAATACGGATTCCGTCAGACGATCCCGATAGTTCGCAGGATCCAAACTCAGAAGCGGACCTTTAATCCCAACCAAAACAGAAGCGCTTTCATTTTTCGAGGATGACTCGGTTTTACCACTTTGCTTTTCACTACCTTGAGAATTGTTTGCTGAACAAGCGACGGTCAAACTGGAGAC
This sequence comes from Paenibacillus radicis (ex Xue et al. 2023), assembly GCF_024722015.1. Taxonomy (GTDB): domain Bacteria; phylum Bacillota; class Bacilli; order Paenibacillales; family NBRC-103111; genus Paenibacillus_S. The sequence goes on from NZ_JANQBD010000011.1 coordinate 46,348, forward strand.
AAGCAATACAGAAGCGAGCAGAAGAGACAACTTTTTCACCCAAATCCCCCTAAACGATTAGTTTTTAATGATAAACCCATCTTACTGGTAATATCATGTAATGTCAACTTAAATATTGTTAGGTAATCTCCCAATGATCTCACAATCTGATCCAACTCGAAAAAAGATTGCGTTTTCATTGGAATTTCATTTCCTGATAATGAAATATATTGGATTAATAATATCATAACATGTTATATACGTATGCTTGAAGTTCAACTAATTTTCTTTAAATTTAGGAAATGTTTGCAAATCCTCGCTGTATTTCTTAATATAATAAGTATAAGATTGATATGACCTGTCATAACTATTTAAGGAGATGAAATCCGTTGCAATTGGATCGCAATACACAGATTCCTCTGTACGAACAATTGAAAAACTTGATAGCGCAGCAAATTAACGAAGGGACGCTGGAGCCAGATCAGCAAATTCCTTCTGAAAGAGAATTATGCGAGGCTCATGGCGTCAGCAGAATAACCGTCCGCCAAGCGATAGCGGCAGCAGCCAACGAGGGGCTGCTCTACCGTACCCAGGGCAAAGGAACTTATGTAGCCGGATCGAAAATAGAGCAAAAATTAAGTAACATCAACAATTTCCAACAAACCTTGGTGAAGCAAGGCTTTATGGCTTCAACCCAGCTCTATAAAACGGAGACAATCCCCAATAATTTGTTTTACTCCCGTTTGCTGAACGTAAATATGATGGAGCAGATCACCAACATCCAACTGGTCGGGTTCGGCAATGAAGAGCCCGTTGTTTTTTACGACAGCTTCTTCAGTATGCAGATTGGTCAAAGTATATTGAAAGCCGCTCAAAAGGCGGTTGATGATAACGTTCCGTTTTCAACATTGGATTTGTATTATCCAGAATCAACCGTAACCCCTACTCATGTAGAGCAAACGTTTGAATCGATCGTATCTGACGATGCATTATCCAGTATATTGAAAATTGCTACCGGCTCCCCTATCCTTCTTGTAACCTCCATCATTTACGATAATCAACAGCCGGTTGAATACAAGAATGCTTACTACCGCGGAGATAAGTACAAATTTTTTCTGACACGCGAATATTCCGATTTCAATCTCCGTCCAATTAAGGACTGAGATTTGATTCCATGCAACGCGAATTCCCTAGCTGGCGCTGTTGGACGAAAAAAAGAATGGACAGAATTTCAGAGAAAATCTGAATTCTGTCCATTTGAATAAGCTTAAATTTAGCGAGTAACTAATGGGATCAAGGTTCTTAAAGTTCAACGATCTTTGTTGCAACATTTTGGCAAAATTCCTTGTCATGCTCCACAAAAAGAATGGTTGGCGAGTATTCAAGCAGCAATTCTTCAATTTGCATGCGAGAAATAACATCGATAAAATTAAGCGGCTCATCCCAAATATGCAAATGAACTTTCTCGCTAAGACTTTTTGCAATCAGCACTTTCTTCTTCTGTCCTCCGCTAAATGCTGAAATATCCTTTTCAAATTGAACTCTGGAGAAATCAAGCTTTCTTAAAATCGATTTAAAAAGACTTTCATCAATCCCGTTGTCTGCAGCAAAGTCAGATAAATTGCCTTGAAGATGAGATGTGTCCTGTGAAACATAGGATATTTCCAACTGACTATCCTTCCTGAAGGTGCCTGTATAGTTTATATCCTCGCCGCAAATAAGTTTGATGATACTTGATTTTCCAGAGCCGTTTATACCTGAAAGAGCAATTCGCTCACCTTGCTTAATAGAAAAGCTTAGATCTGTACAAACTATCTTCTCACCGTAAAAAATCGATACATGTTCAAGCTCAGCAAGTTGGTTTTTATGAAAAGCGAGCTGCGAAATCTCCAAGCTGTCAGAGCTTTCGATATTTCTAAGGAGTTTGGATTTTTCATCAATAGCCGATTGCTGTCTTTGCTCAATTGCTTTAGAACGCTTCATCATTTTAGCAGCCTTGTGGCCAATATATCCTTTATCTACCTTGGAACCGGAATTTCTTGTTCCGTTTTTTGTTTTTTCCACTTCATGCGACCAGTTGCCCGTCCGTTTAGCTGAATCTGACAAGCGTTTAATATCTTTTCTAAGTTTTTCGTTCTCTGCAAGCTCAAAACCATCTTGTCTCTTTTTGTTTTCCCACCAGCTCGAAAAATTACCTTTTTGAATTTCTATGTTGGTCTTATTGATTGAAAGAATGTGGTCTACACAGTTATCAAGAAATGATCTGTCGTGAGATACCAAAATATATCCGCTTTTGCTATTAAGATAACCACTGACAAGTTTTCTTGCTTGCATGTCTAGATGATTGGTCGGTTCATCAATTAACAGAAAACTATTTTCCTTGATAAATAAAGTAGCAAGCAGCACTTTCGTTTGCTCTCCATTAGACAATGAATCGAAGGGTCTGTACAAAACATCCTCAGAGACCTTTAACAATGAAAGTTCACGCATTAATTTCCAATGAAGATAGTCAGGAAATAGATCGTTGATTACATCAATCGTATTATTCTCCTTGTTTTCAACATGGAAAGGGAAATATTCAAAACCGACATTAGCAGAAATATTTCCGCTATATTCATATTTTCCAAGCAACAAGTTGAGAAAGGTTGTCTTACCTCTACCGTTTCTTCCCGTAAATCCTAATTTCCAATCGGTATCGATTTGAAAACTAACGTTTTCAAAAATATTATCGTAACTGCCCTCATAGGCAAACGTCAGGTTCGTAACATTTATTTGTGACATGAAAATATCCTCCTGTATGAAAAATATAAAAGCTACAAGAAAGTTACTTCTTGTAGCTCAAATAACATACAGCAAAACCAACCCAAATATTGGGTTAGATAAGGACATATGGTTTGAGTGAAAAGATAGAGTAACTTTCTTGCATATAAAGAATAAAACATGCGAAAAAATATCGCTTATACCGTTTTATTTTTTTATATATTTGCAAGAAAAATTACATTATACTTTTCAGCTCCAATCATTTAATTAAAGATATCTTATCATACCCATTTATTAATTTCAATTCCCAGGCTCGTTCGCGTTTCCGCCCAAATCCTTCAGCGTAAGCATACTTCTTTTAAATAAGTCGAGAAGCTTTCGATATTCATCCGAATATGCCGGTTGTTACCTTCCAGCTTGCTCATCATAATGCTGCCTTCCATGACGGAAAGTGTGAATGTAGCTAAAGCATCGATATCGATGGCAGCATTGAACTCACCGCTTCGGATACCTTCGGAGATTATCGCTTTCATGTTGTCCAGCGTACCTTCCAGACCCTGCTGGGCTCTTTGGCGTAAGATCGGATGAGCGTCATCACTTTCGGTAGCAAGATTAAGGAGGGGGCATCCTCCGATAAAAGGCGGCGCTTCAACCACGTTTTCGTATACCTGTAAATAAGCCAACAGCTTGCCAATAGCTGTTTCTTGCTGATTGACTGCATCGTTAATTTTCGCCCCAACTACACTGCCTGCATAGCTGTAAGCCTCGAGAGCAATTTCGTCCTTACTGGTAAAGTGGCGATAGATACCGCCTTTCTTAATATCTGTTAGTTCTGTAATATCAGACAAGGATGAACCTGAATACCCTTTTTGGTTAAAAAGCTCAGCAGCCTTAGCGATAATATGCTTGCGGGTGCTTTCTCCTTTTCGCATAATCAATTCCCCCTTACCCACGTAAAATAATAATTTCATTATAACAAATGAAATGGATCTATTGAAAAGTTAAGCCGTTATGCTACAATAAAGATACCGATCGGTATCTTTATTGTGTGAGAGGAGCTTGCAATGGGTACAACATGGTTTAAGGAACCCCGCTATGCATGGATTGGATTAGGTTCACTTTGGATAATCGGCTTTATCGGCGCACTGACCCGGTTTACTATGGCTTATTTTCAGGTTCAAATTTCAGAGGATTTAGAGATCAGCAGAGGATTCATTTCGATGGCATGGTCTACCAACCTGCTCATTACAGCCTTTTGCGCACCGCTGGGAGGATGGCTTGTCGATCGTTATGGGCCCAAAAAAGTAATGCTGGTCAGCGCAATCCTAGGTACTATAGGGACTGGCACCGTCATACTAGGACATCATCCTATCATTTTCTTCATTGGATATGGGGTTATCTCCGGGTTCGTCGGTATTGGAACGTCCACTAGCTATATGTTGATGTTTGAATGGTTTCAGCATCATCGGGCCAAGGCTACATCACTGTTAGCGAGCGCCTCCTCTGTAGGACTGGCGATCAGCACACCGATTTTCGTTTCCTCGAGCTGGCTGACCTGGAAAGATGCCTTCCTAATCTCATTTGTCCTAGGTATTATCGTAACCTTGCCTACCATTTGCTTTGGTATTAAGGGGCTTGGACTAAAGGATAACAAAGCCGATAAAGTACAGGAGAATGAGATCATTACAGTGGACGACCAAGAAATACCGAAAGCAACCCGTCCTTTGTTCAAGGGCATAGCTGCACCTCTGCCTATATTCATTGTTGTTGCCTGCGCACTGTTCACTTGCGGCTTCAATATGGGGACTGTAGAGATGAATTTGGTCGCCATCCATCAGTCGGTGAATGTGTCGCCGAGCATGATAGCATTATCCATGAGTGTGCTGGGGGTTATGGAAATTACGGGATCGCTCATTTTCGGCTATTTTTTGGACAGAGTTAATAAGTTGGTTATGATGACCATTTTGTACGGCATACGCATTTTGGGATTTGCTTTCCTATTCATACATGTAGATTGGTCACCTGTCCTATTTGCCATCGCCTTCGGTATTACTTATTTAAGCGCTATTCCAGGTGGACTTCTGATCGCCAATGAATTTTCAAAAGGAAATGGCAAACAAACTGGCTTTCTACTTCTTTTTCATCAAGGCGGAGGCATACTCGGTGCGTTGATAGGCGGGATTTCCTTCGATTACTTTAATAATTACCAGGTGCTGATCGGTGTTGATGTCTTAATCTGCACTCTCATGACACTCGGTTATTTCTTCTTGTATACAGCCCTGAAACGAAGCTTCCGACTTCATAATGTGAACGCCTCTGCGTGACACAATTAGAGTGAAGCATCTATTATTTTTGGAGGAGAGCTGCATAATGTCGATGAGAGAGCAATTGGATCAATCAAAGAAAGCTTTTATCGCGAACGCACCTGAAGAAGTGCAATCAGAAATTTTTCGACATATTAGGAAACAACAACAATCCGGTATCGCGTTAGGTTTGAAGGAAGGCGACAAATCCCCCAATTTTAAGCTAACCAATCCTCTCAACGATCAAGTGATCCTGTACGACGAACTTGTAAAAGGACCGGTTGTCTTGACCTTCTATCGTGGCAGCTGGTGCCCCTTCTGCAATATTCAACTGCGGGCTTACCAGCAGATTCTGCCGGAGATTGAGAAGCTAGGGGGCCAGCTAATTGCCGTCACTCCGCAAATACCAGACAACTCTTTATCTCATAAGGAGAAGGAGAAGCTTACCTTCCAAGTGCTGAGCGATCCGAATGGTCGTGTCGCTGCTAGTTATCAAGTTTTGTTTGAAGTGCCTAATTACATTCAAAATGTTTTCACTAATACATTCCGTCTCGATCTCACTGAGTTCAATGCATGCGATCGCTGGGTGCTGCCAATTCCTGCGACATATATTATCGACAAGGACGGGATCATCCGTCGAACGCACGTCAATCCGGACTTCATGAATCGGATGGAGCCTCGGGAAATTGTTGAGCAATTGCAGTAGCTCTGAGAGCAGCATGAAAAGCCCCCCTACGCGGAGTCAAATAAAGAGAAACCGAATCTTTATCAAAGGTTCAGTTTCTCTTTGGCATTGCCTCTGTTGGGTGAAGCCGGGAAGCAGCTACAGTTTTAATAGCGTTCTCAATTCAAGTAAGTCATCAATGATAGCATCCGCTTGTGCTAGCTCGTCTTCTTGGGCAAAGTCAAATCGACAGCCGATCGCCATCAAACCATTGTTTATTGCGGCATTGATATCAGAGAGCCTGTCGCCGACTACTGCAGCATTGACGATGTGATATTTTTCTAAAATACGGCATACTAAATCAGCCTTATTCTGAGTTTGTATCTGTTGGATACTGAAGGTTTCTGTCACCCAATTATCTAACTTGTAATAGCTTACGATGGCATTCAGATATTCGGTTAGCCCATTACTTGCAATAAAGATAGAGCAGCCTGCCTGTTTCAAGTAACCGAAAATCTCGTAGACATGAGGATACAGGGCGCCGCTGCCATTATTAATGTTTGCAATTAACTTCTCGTGGAAAAATTCGTTTGCGCTTTGCCTGAGTACGTTTGAATGATCCGGCAATAACGTTTCCCATACTACTGGCAAAGGAACCCCCATAATCTCACGATATTTTTGAGTTGGTGTTTCGCCCGACCATTCATGAAGCGACCTCAAATAGGCAAACGTTTCTTCGAGGGATATTTCCAAGATTTTGTTTGTTTGAAACAGCGTTCCATCCATATCGAAAATGACTGCTCCTGGCATTCTTTTCTCTCCTATTCTGGATTGATTAAGTGATGATTTTATTTGAGCAAGGTGCACATAGGAACAACAGCTTCCCACCTTTTTATGCTCTTAGGCGCTTTATATCTTGTCTAGGCGGAAAGCCAAACATGCGAGAATATTCGCGGCTGAATTGCGAGGGGCTTTCATAACCTACTCGAAATGCCACATCAGCAGCATCTGCTGATTCGGTTAATAATAGGCGACGTGCTTCCTGCAATCGCAGCTGTTTTTGAAACTGAATAGGGCTCATAGCCGTTACCTCTTTGAAGTGTCTGTGAAACGAGGAAATACTCATACTGGCTATTTCTGCAAGCTCTTCAATGCGCAAAGGCTTATCATAGTTATTGCTAATTTGTTCGATAGCGTCCCTGATTCCATAGGTGCCGCTTCCTTCCAATGCGATTTGTGACAGCGCAGCTCCATACTGCCCTTGCAAAAGCCTGAACAGAATTTCCTTTGTGTAGATAGGAGCAAGGAACGGAATGTCTTTCGGATTGTCTAGCAAACGTGCAAATCTGAATATTGAATCCATTATAGGTAACTCCATCTGACCGACAAACATAGCTCGCTCAGCATTTCCTTTAGGGGTGATTCGAATTTCAGAGTCACTTAAAACCTCTAAGATTTCACTCGCCGTAAATTCAAGTCTAAAACCCAAATACGGAATGTCGGAAGAAGCTTCTGTGACTTGGGCAGTAACCGGCAAGTCAACTGATGCAATAAGATAATCTGCGGGATCGTATTTGAAGCGCTCCTGTGCCAGCCATACCTCCTTCGCCCCTTGAACCACAATGCATAAGGAAGGTTTATACATTCCGTAACTTGGTCCGGTCAATTTTGATCGACGTATGAAAAATAAATTCGGAATGGCCGTTGCGTGAACACCGTCCTGGACTGAATACCGCTCAATTAGTTTGGCAAGTTCATTCTGCTGTTTGGCTATTATTTCAGACATAAGATCCCCCTTGTTCCGTCATTCCTTATAGTTCGATTATATTCCATATTCATCAGTTACATAAGTGTAGTGAGAGGATTAGGCAATCATTTGACATGAATGGGATAACGGTCACTTTTTCATCTGTTGCATAATAAGGTTATACCCCTTTAACAAAAGGGAACAAAGGAGCGTATCGACAAATGGAATATGTGAAACTTGGAAATACCGGCTTGGATGTATCCCGGATTTGTCTCGGCTGTATGAGCTTTGGTGTAGCAGAACGGTGGCATCATCCGTGGATACTTGATGAGGAGCACAGTCGTCCTATCATAAAAAAAGCCCTTGAATTAGGTATCAACTTTTTCGATACGGCGAATGTGTATGCAGACGGAACTAGTGAGGAAATTATTGGACGGGCTCTAAAGGGTTATGCCAATCGGGATGAAATTGTCCTCGCGACAAAGGTACACGGACGTATGCATCAAGGTCCAAATGGCGCAGGGCTTTCACGAAAGGCAATCATGAGTGAGATTGATAAGAGTCTTAAGAGACTGGAAACCGATTATGTTGACCTCTATCAAATCCACCGCTGGGATTACAATACTCCCATTGAAGAAACCATGGAAGCGTTGCATGATGTTGTGAAGGCTGGTAAGGCAAGATATATTGGTGCTTCAGCCATGTACGCATGGCAGTTTCTCAAAGCGCTGCATGTAGCCGAGAAAAATGGATGGACCCGCTTTGTGTCGATGCAGAATCATTTGAACCTCATCTATCGTGAAGAGGAGAGAGAGATGCTGCCGCTTTGCAAGGTAGAAAAAATCGGTGTGATTCCATATAGCCCGCTTGCATCAGGAAGACTGACGCGTGATTGGTCGGAAACAACGCTTCGTTCCGAAACCGATCAAATGCAAAAAAATAAATACGATGCGACAGCAAATGCAGATCGATTGGTCGTAGAGCGTGTTGCAGCAATCGCAGAAAAACATGGCGTTCCCCGTATTCATATCGCACTTGCTTGGTTGCTTCAGAAAGAACCTGTCTCAGCTCCTATTATCGGTGCTACGAAAGTGTCTCAGCTCGAAGAATCCATAGGTGCTCTATCGATTACGTTAACATCAGAAGAAATTGCTTCATTGGAAGAGCCGTATGTTCCCCATCCCGTAGTTGGAGCGGTTTAATCTTTGGCATTCTTGGGAACAAGACCTCATACGGATAAGATCAGATAATTTACAAATAATATTAAAAACTCGGAGGATTTTAGATGCAAAAAGTAATTTTAAACAATGGTGTTGAGATGCCCATTCTCGGTTTTGGTGTTTATCAGATTGCTGAGAAAAATGAATGTGAACACAGCGTTTATGAAGCTATTATTGCAGGTTATCGGCTGATTGATACAGCTGCCTCTTATCTAAATGAAGACGCAGTTGGCAGAGCGATCAAACGGAGTGGCGTTGCAAGAGATGAATTATTTATCACTACAAAGCTTTGGGTTCAGGATGCTGGATATGAGAGCACAAAAAAAGCATTTCATAAATCGCTGGAAAGATTGCAGCTCGATTATTTGGATTTGTACTTAATTCATCAGCCATTTGGCGATGTATATGGCTCTTGGCGCGCTATGGAGGAATTGTATCGTGAAGGAAAAGTCCGTGCGATTGGCGTTAGTAACTTCCAGACGGATCGTTTAATAGATTTGATCATTCATAATGAAGTAGTTCCTGCCGTAAACCAGATTGAAACGCACCCTTTCAACCAGCAAATCGAAAGTGCAAAATTCATGAAAGAGAACAATGTTCAGATTGAGTCCTGGGCGCCTTTTGCTGAAGGAAGAAATAACTTGTTCCAGAATGAGGTATTGGCATCCATAGCTGGAAAGTATAATAAATCCGTTGCTCAGGTGGTATTACGTTGGTTGACACAAAGAGAAGTCGTTGTGATTCCAAAGTCTGTTCGTAAAGAAAAAATTATCGAAAACTTCAATATCTTTGATTTTGAATTAAGTCAAGAGGATATGGAGTCGATTACTACGTTAGATACGAAAGAGAGCCTATTCTTTTCACATCGCGATCCTGAAATGGTGAAATGGATTGGTACCCGGAAACTCGATATCTAACCATCTTTCGAAAAGCGGCAGATTGTGATTACAAAAATGAACTCATTAATTTAACAATAACGTTAAAATAGGGAGCAGATGCTTAGGCAATCTGCTCCCTATTTCGTTTGCAATCTCCAGGTAACAGCATCATTTGACTTTATTGCGAGTGTATAACATATAAGAGTAAAACACAGGAATTATAGATGCAGCTGCAATCACTATTATGAATACGATAACTGCTGCTGAACCGCTTAAGAACGAAGAAATCACGGAAATTACCCCACCGATCATCATTAGAGGGCCTGCAAGCCTATGGGTTTTCCTCCATATTTCTTCATTAGCCAGCGTCCACGGTGTTCGTATTCCAATCATATAATTATGCTTAACCTGGGTCAAGTAATTGCCCATGATCGCGAAAAACAGCCCCACAACAACCATGGCCACCTTAGTTATGTCGACATGATTTCCTAGGTTGTAGGTAATGATCGTCCAACCTACCACCGTTATCAGTACAGTGACACCGACACGAGATACTTCAAATGCTTTAGAAAATTGTTCGTAATTTGCTCTCTTGGGGTCGACGAAACGTAAACCACGGATTATAACCGGTATAAGACCAAGCAAAATAAGCGTGATGATTAGCATTCCTCTGCTCATGGTACCGTTCACTTCATTATTAATACTAAAGTGTGTAGCCATCGTTTCTGGAAGCTGGTTATACAGAATCAATGCCCCGACAGCCGGCGAAATGCTGAGCAAAATAAGAAAGATTTCTCTCATTACTTTCATCATTTTTCATCCTCACTTTTGTTAATAATATTGAACATCCATCCTATGACATCTTCTACTACTGTCGTATGCAGCGTATAAATAATGTTTTGCCCATGCCGTTCGTCTAAGACCAAACCTGCCTGCTTGAGCAAGTTCAAGTGATGAGATATGCTCGGCTTGCTAATCTGGAAATGTTCCGATATCTCCCCGGGACTCATACTTTTGTCTCGTAACAACTGTAAGATTTGCCGACGAGTCGGATCCGATAATGCTTTAAAAGCGTCATTCACAACATATCACCGCCATATTTTGATATTTAGATAAATTTCTAAATGTCTAATTACATAGTACACATAGATTGATTTGACGTCAATAAACATTTATCAGATAAGCAAGATTATACTGTGTTTGACACGATTGCAGTTATGACATATACTGTGCTTATAAATGCGCAGTTAACATTCTGGCCGTGATACGGCGGTTCGTTGATAAAAGAGCGCATATCCAAATTCGGAAGGATGGAGAGTTATATGTCTATTCAAGTTGGGCAAGCGGTTTTATTTGCAGATGTTGTAAGGGATCGTCATTCCGTAAGAAAATATGATGCGAGCTGGACTATTTCCAAGGAAGAAATGACAGAACTTTTGCAAGAAGCTACCCTCGCTCCCTCAGGCGCTAACGTGCAGCCTTGGCGGTTCCTTGTTATCGACGATGCGGAGCTTAAAAAAAAGCTGCTGCCGATAGCGTACAATCAGGAACAAGTGATCCAGGCTTCGGCAGTCGTAGCCATTCTTGGCGATTTGCAGGGAATTGATAAAGCGGAGCAAATTTACAGCGCGGCGGTAGACGCCGGCTATATGAGCGAAGAGGCCAAAGAACAAATACTGCAAAATTTGCGTAGATTTTACTCGGACCCTACGTCTGAAGTCGTTAAACGCTCATCACTAATCGACGGCAGTCTCGTCTCGATGCAATTTATGCTTTCGGCCAAAGCAAGAGGCTACGATACGGTTCCAATGGGCGGTTACGATGAAAAATCCCTTAGAAGCGCATTTCATATTTCCGATCGCTACTCCGTTGTCATGCTGATTGCAGTCGGAAAAGCGGCTCAGGAGGCCCATAAAACGGTGCGCCTGCCAGTGGAGGAAGTCACCTTCTGGAATGCAATTCCAGAAGAAGTGTAAACATTAGGTGTATAGTTGAACATTGGTCCAGCTTGTTGTTCAACTCCTCGAAAACTATTATAATGAGCTTACGAAACAAGATAAATAGTACAACAACATTCACACCAAGATATCGTAGAGCGATTTATAATAAGGAGTGAACGACATGGGTATGACGAATCGGGGGATACCTATAGGACCTCGCCGTTTCGTAATTGCTGTACATGCATTGGTGTGGCTGGCCCGAAGTGAGAAGCTTCTACCCAGTTCGGCGATCGCTTGCCAGGTTAATTCACATGCGACTTTTTTGCGTAGAGTTCTTCAGGTTTTAACTCAGTCGGGGATGGTAGAAGCAAGAGAAGGCAGAGACGGCGGTTATGCACTCGGCAAATCGGCCAATGAAATTACGTTGGCTGACGTCTACGTCGCACTCAAAGCCGAATGTGCAGAGCTGGAAGACAATGATAATTGCAGCGAGGCCGACAAGCAGTTGGATTCTATGCTCGTCACTATATTATTCGATGCGGAGCAGCAAACGATTGAATATCTTCGTCAATTTACGATAGCCGACATGATGACGCGCATTCCATTATGCAATAATAGTTGAATTATAAGTTCCGATACATCCGTGCGCTGCACGGTTTTTTTTGTTATCGAGCATGGGTAGAGACTTATCCCCCGCGCTAAACTGCCCGTTTAATGAAAACAGGAACTGCTGCCGCGGCAACTGCTCCTGCTGTTGTTCAAACTTTGACTTAAGCCCGCGCGAGCAGTGGAAACAGACCGCCGCGGATCGGCTCACCCACGGCAAGACCGAGGCCGTTCGTAATCGTATGCGACTTGCCGCTGTACGTCGTGCCGTCGGTCATGTAGATGATGGCGAGCACCCGGCGCTGATTGTCGGTGACGTTCGCATGGGCGTAGTGGAACGTCAGGCCGTCGTGGAACGTGCAGCTTCCCGCCTTCATGCGGACAATGACCGGCTTCGTATGCTCGTGCTCGGTCCCTTTCGTATATTCGAAGATATCCTGCGGATCGACGAGACTGATCGGGTTCAGCTTGCCAATGCTGCGCGAGCCCGGTATGAACATCATGCAGCCGTTGCGCTCGTCCACGTCATCGAGCGTGATCCAGATCGACAGCGCGCCGGTTTCGTTCATCGGCCAATACGTCAAGTCCTGGTGCCAAGGGGTTGGCTTCGAATCACCGGGCATTTTCAGTAGGGCGTGATCATGAAACAGCCTGATCCCGCTTGTGCCGACCAATTGCCTAGCCATTTCAGCAAAGCGCGAATGCGCTGTATATTTGGCCATGCCGGCATGATCTCGCCAAATATTAACCCGCTGATTCAGCACACGGTAGTAAGATCCCCCTTTTTGATCCGTCTGCGTGGACATACCTTGGGCAGAATTCATCGCTTCGTCCATGTAGTCGCGCAATTCCTCCAGCTCGTCAGCCGTGAGTACGTTGTGGATTTGAACGAAGCCGTTTTTGCGGTAAAACTCGACTTTTTCCTGCGGAAGCAGGCTCTTCGGCTCAAATGTGTCATACATCGGAATCACTCCTTTCGTTTGATACCAATGTACAATGCGGAAGTGCAGCGCATCTTGGCTAATTTGCCAAAAAAAACACGCCGATCCGCCATCCCGAGGGCCACCTCTCCGAAGAGACAGTACCGGAACACGGTGGCCTTGACGTCGCTAGCCAATTATCCGCTGTTTCCGCCTTCTGCTTTCGCCGCCCTGCGAAATTGCCCAGGCGTAACACCTACCAACTGCTTGAACACTTTGTTGAAAAAGCTCAGGTCGTCGAAGCCGACCTGCCCGGCGATCTGTAAAGTACCGGCGTCTGAGGCGAGCAGCAGCTTTTTCGCCATGGCGATGCGCGCTTCGTTGCGGTATTCGATGAACGTTTTGCCAATATGCTGCTTGAATTTGGCAGTGAACGACGACTGGCTCATGCTGCATAATCTGCTGACCTGATCGAGCGATAGCGGGCGGGCATGATGCGTTTCGATGAATTCGACCATCCGCTTCATCACTTCTCGCTCGGGAGCGAGCACCGTCATCGGACGATGCAGCGACCGGTCGTAGCAGCGGCTCAGGAAAACGAACAACTCGATCAACCGCGTTTTGACGAGAAGGCGGTAGCCCGGCTTTTTTTCTTTGTACTCGGAAAGAATTCGACCCAGCAAATGCTTCATTTCCAGCTGATCGTGCGGCTCTACATTCAGGTGGGACTGAAAGTGGACCGACTGCCGCAGAAACGGCTCCACATAAAAGAAGTCGACGAACGAATCCACTGTAGATAACATCTGCAGCTCATTCGATAAAATCGACGGCGCGAACAGCACGTTGTATACCGTCAGGTTCGGATCCTTCCCGCCTTTATAGGAATGCTCGGCGTCCGGCTCGATGACGAAAACGTCGCCTTCGTAGATCCTGTACGTGTCGCCGCGGTAATCGTGCCGGCCTGACCCTTCTGCTACATAGACGAGCTCGACGAATTCATGCGAGTGCGGCTCCACCATCTCCTCTGCTCGGAACGGATACTGAGCGATATGGAACGGAAAGTCGGCGCTTTCGAAATACCGGGAATTGCTGATCCTTGTCAACGCGGTGCCCCCCCAATGCCTTATTTCATCGATAATGGTCCGATGGTTGCAGAGAATGGAATCATGCATACTCGTATGATAGAACATTTCTCTTTTTCGGGGAAGTGGGAGCGATACGTGAAAAAAAGCAGCCTATGTCCGGCAAACTGTGATTCGGATCAAGGCTGCTTGGTTTATTTTGTGGTTAGCGCGATCGGAAAGAGGCCCGAACAGTAGAAAGCCCAGAGCGTAGGCGAAAGAGAACTCGCTGCTCGTCCATGCCACTTCGGCCGGCGATGCATGAAATGCGCCCGTCAATACAGAGCCCATCGGTAAAGTAACTTATATACCAGACACGACAACATGAGAACACCAGACTAAGATGGGCCGTTATTAAAGAATAGCGTGTCGTCGGTGAATTGCTCAATGTCCGAACATCTTCTGTCATGGCGACCACCCGTTCCAATATTATTCCGTTCAGCTGATCAGCCCGCATTATCAGGTTGTGAAATACTGCTCCCGATCAAGGTCAGGAATGAGCGCTGGCTGCACAGGCTGCCATCCGAATCGTTCCCGAGTCAGAGCGCTTGATGCCGGGAGGTCCACCGAAACAAAGTGCGTCAACCAACCGAAGTGGTTGGCTGCCTCCTCGGATGACTTGCTTTTCACCGGAACACCCAGGCGGCGGCCCATTACGTCAGCGATATCACGGATCGGCACTCCCTCTTCACCAATCGCGTGCAGCTTGGCACCCGCAGGTGCCGACTCAAGCGCCAGCCGGTAAAGACGTGCAGCATCGAGTCGGTGCACGGCAGACCAGCGGTTAGCGCCATCGCCCACATAGGCCGAGACACCCGTGCGGCGAGCGACATTGATCAAGGCCGGAACGAAGCCATAGTCGCCATCGCCATGTACCGAGTGCGGAAGCCGCACTACCGACACTCGCACGCCATGCAGCGCCATCGAAAGCGCTGTCGCTTCCGAATCGGCGCGGTGCCTCACTGCGGAGTTAGGATCGGGAGCATCTTCTTCGGTCCCACTAAGGGGCGGCCAGATTCCGCGAGCGCGGTGCCAAGCGCCTCGATCGCGAGCCTGTCTGTCACACCGGAGGCCGTAAGGTTCGAGAAATCGTGAATAAAGGCGGTGTGGATGACACCATCCGAGGCAGCGGCTCCGCGCCTCAGGCTATCGAGATCATCAAGCGAGCCTTGGTGCACTGCGGCTCCGGCCGCGGCGAGCATTGCTGCGGCCTCATCCGAGCGAGCGAGGCCAAGTACCTCGTGCCCTGCTCCTATTAGTTCGCGTACTATGGCGGAGCCGACGAATCCAGTCCCTCCTGTGACAAAAACACGCATAATGAAGTCCTCCTAAGCTGTTAATATAGTAGAGCTACTTGAATACTAACGGTGCGAATCAACGATCAGTACCGCCGGCCCCAAGGCTAAACTCATTATATATTGCGTTTTTCACGGATGTTTGCCTGTTCCGCGTCACTTCTTGCCTAATTCACCGGAACGTTCCCGACCTCTGACTGCGCATGAAAGAATATGAAGGTAACTGACGTCCGATATTCCGCGGGTAAAACAAGAAAACCCGCCAAGCCTGATGGCTGCGGGGTACGAGGGAATAATCGGGGGCGTATGCATCTCGGTCCGTATAGTCCGACACAGGGAAGATGACAGCTTTGGTGCCATCCCATACGGTTGATCAGTCCAGTACTTGTATTTATCGACGTAATTTAGCGATGTCTCTCCTTGGCGGGCTCCCGAAAAAGCGGCTGTAGTCTCTGTTAAATTGAGAGGTGCTCACATACCCCACTAGCAGGCATGCAGAGGTCGCATCCATTGAACTGGAGACCATCAGACGTCTCGCTTCATGAAGGCCAGCGCTTTTTGGTATTGTAGCGGGCTCATCGAAGTGACGGACTTAAAATGCTCGCGAAACGAGGACTCGCTCATGTGTACCAGCTCGGCCAAGTCTGCAACCTTCATCTGCTGGGAGAAGTTGTCGCATAGCCAAGCAATCGCCTTCGCAACTCGCTGCACGCTGGAATCCGCAAAACCCATTTCAGCGACGTGAACGCCGATGGGGCTGCGCAGGACTCGTATCAAAATCTCATCCATCACGAGTGGGGCAAGCAATTCAGCATCGCCGGGATTCAGCAGACAATCCATCAGCCTCTTTACCGCGCCCATAATGCCCAAATCGGCGCTCGGGTAGACAAAGAAAAACGATGTCCGCATCATTCAGAAATCTACTCCGTTCTTCAGGATTTTTTCTTTTGTGGGAGTCGATCTTGAGAACTTCAATGTCTGATCGTTTTGACAGATACTCAAATATCTTTAAACCTGTAGTACCTTCCTGTCCATCAACATATACTTTATATTTCATAATCTCCCTCCAAAACATAGAATATAAATACATTATAATGTATATATATTCTATGTTTTTGAATTTCCATCCATCCTTATTTGCAATTACATAAATGTTTTCATGAAAGATAAACGGATCATCCTTGTATTGAGGATTTGACAACATTTTAGGGAGATAGTAGACAAACATATAAGGGGTCACGTCGTGAAAGAGAAAAAGCCACTCATTTTCTGGTTTATTCCGCTAATGATTTTAGGGTTGGGAGCGCTTCCAAGCGTTAGAGAAAGCTTTTGGTGGGAAGCGCTTGGGGCACTCCTATTTGTGATTTTCATCGTTATTTACGGTTGGTCTTGGCTTGATGCGGTTCAGGAACAACGTAAATTATTTAAAGAAGCTGAGCAGGCAACGATTCAAGAAAACAGCACAAATACTGGGCCTTACCGTAAGTCATCTTAGATGGCTAGGGAATAACTCCTTATTCTCATTCTACAGAAAACAGGCCAAACCTACACCTATTTACTCACCAAAAAAAGCCGTGAGCTGCCCTTCCAAAGGGGCTCTGTCGCCGCCAATCACGAAATTGCCAACTAATTCACCGAGCTTGCGCAGCGTAATGCTTCCAGCCTTTTTGCTCGCTCATACGCTTTATGTAAAAACTCTTTAGCCGTTAAATCCTCATAATCCCAATTCATAGCCTCTATTGCAGTCGCACCTGAATAATTCGTTTGCGCAATTTTTTTCATGGTTGTAGACCAATCAATCGTGCCGTCAAAGGGTAACCCGTGTTGGGCACGACTTCCGTTATTATCATGTAAATGGAGTGCCATCACCCGGGAACCGTACATAGATAATAAATCAACGCCTGGATAGTAGCGGTAGTGATGTCCGCAGTCATAACAGAATCCGATACGCAGGGAATCCACTTGCTCCAGCACATAGGCCAAATTGGTAAGATTCCGTAAATTCTCCAGTGCAACATTGACACCAAGCTGTTCAGCTTTTTCAGTGATTCTCTTGATTCTATCCAGTCCCAATGCATTATATGGATTGTCTTCTTTGGGCAGGTGCACCACCATTGTTGGAATCTCAAATTCGGCGCAATCTGCAACACATTGCAAATAACAATCGGTTAAGGCTTCACCGTCCAGATTGTCAAGCCAGAGGCTGTGTTGGTTTTTGACAGGCGCGTGGATATTTTCTATAAAAAGACCCGCTTCTCGCGCAATTTGTGGCCCATTGCTGTAATCGTTCCGATTAAAGTCTTCACTCCACCATAATAAAACGCCATCAAATCCGGCCTCTTTTATTAACTGATAGCGTTCCTTAATCGGCAATTCATAGCCAAACCAATCATAAATGGTAATCATAAGCCGCTTCCTTTCTTGTTTACATCATTGCCGTCCTCGTGTCAAAAACAACAGCTGCCGCGGTCAAATTGCTTGCTGATTATTTATTACTGGTAAATTCATAATAAATAATCCTCCTCGGTTCCCAATAATTGGTCCTTGTGAAGCTATGTTATTATACTATTTATTAATTGGCAAACCTTAAAAACACACGTTATCTTTCTGGATAGAAACATATATTCGCCCTACGATGCCTGATTATGGGGTTTTCAGAAAATGAGATCTTTGTTTATCTTTATATATCTCACTTTTTTGAAGTGAGAGTCTATCAAATAGATACTCCTCAGAAGGGTTGACCTCAACTGCCCCTTAACGGAGTTGACATCATTCGCACTAAACTACCCGTTCAATGAATAACTGATCATTTTGAGAAGATTCCTCCATTGCGCAACCATTGTCGCCTTCGTTGCGTCCATTAACTTAGAATGATTAATGCTGAGTGATGGAGTGTGTGCTGCCTTGAAAAAAGTTCCTTTAACGCTTGCTCTAAGCGCCGGACTGCTAGTGACCGGTATGACGACTGTTTTTGCGGCCGAAGCCGTGAAAGCAGTACTGTTTCCCATTCAAGTAGTAATTAATCAAAAAGCTCAGGCACTTCCTACGGAAAGCCCGATCCTGAACTACAACAATCAAACGTATGTCCCCCTCCGTTTTTTCTCTGAACAGCTTGGCCACCAGATCGATTACAAGCAAGGCCCTACAAACGAGCAAAGCAGCGTCTCGCTAAGTTCTCCCTACAGCGGTTCGACAGAACAAGGATGGCACTTGACCTTCTTGATGCAGCCTGGCAATCATCGAGATGCCCCACTTTCCCTAATGCTGAACATGGCAGAAGTAAATCCAGAGGAAAATAAACCTTTGGAGGACCGCACATATCAATTTCAAGCTTCGATTTATAACGTTAGTAAACAGGATATTGTGCTGATGAACGGGTTCAAGATCGATTTGGAAATCGTAAGAGCAGACGAGGATGGAATCAGCAAGATCGTATGGGAAGGGTCCATCGAACATACCCCTTTGAAGGATGGCCCGGTACATATCAAAGGGCTACCGATTCCAGCAGCGAATAACGATATGTTTTGGGGCGTTCAGTCGCCGGCCTGGAACTGGGATGGTAAAGATCTTAACGGTGTTCCGCTCAAACCGGGATTTTATTATTTAAGACAAAAGGAAGGCGCTCATCTACAATATGGGATCATTAACGGATCATCCGAGATCCTCACGCATAACTTCAATCGCAGCATGGCTAATGGATTGGTTGGTTTTAGCATTCGTAATCTTCCTTAAACGCAGATAGGCTGCAGAGCAATGAAGATGACCGGCAGCCTTATATCCTTCCCGGGGGTTTCGGACATACATGTAAATCGACCAGATTGCGTCCCCACTAGGAATGGATACTCGACCAGTATTTTGGAACGTCTCTTTCGCTGCTGTCATCTCTTTTGACTATCAAACCACTGGAAAGAGCCTCCCTAGTCTCGGGAGGCTCTTAAAATATTTTAGTCATGTGTGATAATCAACAGCCTGACGCAGCTCCTGCATAAGCTGCTGAGCAGAGATTAACGCGCGGCGTTCAACGTATCAATAACCGCCGTCCAGTGTTCGGGCTCCCACTGCACCTGCGCCCCCAGTGTTTCGCTGACGAGTCGAAGCGGCACGTAGGTGGACCCATCCTCTGAGATGAATGGAGCATCCGCCAGCATTGCTAATTCCCCATTGATGACCGCTCGCGCCGTTCCTATGTAAAGCTCAATCGTGGTTGACCCAAGGACAATCTTCACCGTACCGAGATAATCGGGTTTCGAGCTTTCTCCCTTCCAATTCATTACACCGCTTGGCGGAGGTGACCATTTCACGGTAGCCCCCATGGCTTCTAACACACCCCGTAGGGGTATGAACGTCGATCCGTCCACCAGCTTTGCCTTCGGATTCACGTCCACGTATTTCCCGTTCAAGCGAATGCCAATGTCGTTCTCATCGAACGCCTTGGGTGGTGCATCGTTTACGACTTTCACCACAATTTGGCGCTCCATAGGAGGGGTTCCCGTCGTATAAACCAACGGCTTTAGTTCGTAGACTTTCACCGCACGCTCGTCGCTTACCACCCATTGAACGGATTGTCTTACCGGGTTGTAATGAATCTCTACGCCGATGCCCAACCGAATCCCCGACATCTCTTCCGTCCTAAGGACCTTGCCTTGGCCGTTGACGAGGGCCATGTAGGTCGTGATGTAGCTGCTATTGCTACCGAATCCTGTATCCTTCTGTTTCTCCCAGAGTACCAGGTACTTGTCACCACCAAGGCTCAGCAGCTTCGAGTGTGCGGCATTCTCCTCTTTCATATCGGTATAATCTGTAATCCAGATCGGTTCGTTATGCTGATCCAGCGACCGGCTGACTGTCTGCAGATAAATATT
This sequence comes from Paenibacillus radicis (ex Xue et al. 2023), assembly GCF_024722015.1. Lineage (GTDB taxonomy): Bacteria > Bacillota > Bacilli > Paenibacillales > NBRC-103111 > Paenibacillus_S. The sequence goes on from NZ_JANQBD010000011.1 coordinate 66,643, forward strand.
CCTCGATTCATTCTGGCGCTCCGATGCAGGATCGATCCTATCCGTCATCTCCGATGCTCCTGCAAACAAGTACTGCTCCCCTGTCGAGACCACGCCCCCCAATTGGGCGTACGTGTATTGATAGACCTTCCCCTGCTTGAACTTGAACGGAATGTACCAGTTCTGTAGTCTCTGCCCCTTCAACGACCGCTTCGAATACGTGAACCCTCTCGGTGAGGCATCGGCTTGATCAACAAAAAGCAGATCCTGACCGTCATAAAGCACCGCCTGGTCAAAGGAATGTCCGGCCGATGCTGAGAATCTTCCATTGGCATCGAAGACTCTCTTCATCGTATCGGTCGAAGCGGCAAACCCAAAAGACGCCTGATGATTTAATCCATCCACGGATGATTTGAACATCAACCTGCCGAAATACGCGGTTATCGTTTGATCACTGATGACCAGCTTGCAATTTCCATTCGCAAAAGGCGTTTTTACCCCCCAATATTTATCGCTCCAGAATGTATCCGGATCGTCACCGGATATGCGTAACTCGCTGACCTTCTCACCCGTTGAACGATACTTAGCGAGGAGAATGGCGGTCTCTTTCTCTTGATTTTCTTCGAGCTCTTGTCCAAACAGAATGTAATAATTGCCTTCCCTATCCTTCGCATAGCTGCCGAAGAGCGGGAGCTCCCGGCGGATGGTCAAATGCTTACTGACACCATAATCCGAATCTAATTCATAAATATGGATTGGCCCTTTCTCTTCGGCGACCCCCACGCTAGTCGTACCATCTGCGTTCACCTGCATCACCAAGGGTGACATCACACTATTCCATCCGTTCAGATAAGCGGCGGTATTATCGATGACGTTCTTCACCGGATGCTCCGCGGGAATTCGCTGAATACTTAAAGGGGGGGCAGACTCCCCGCTGGCTGCTGCGGCTGCCGTACTCATCAGAGAAGACAGTAGGATGACTATGATGATTGATAATTTAAGCTTCATACTTTCTCCTCTTCCATATTCCTCTAATATTAGGGGCATTTTTTTATCTTTCTATATTATACCATTCACTATTAAAATTGAAGCTGTACTTACTAGTCTTTTAGAGCCTTGATTGACTTTGACCCCCCCCAGGCTTCCACTTTACTTGGCGCACCCTGTTGACCCTTGGATAAACTGCGACACGCCTTTGCAAACATCTATGAAAGCAATCTCTGTACCGGGCAAGCTGATAAATAAGAATGACAAAAATAGGTATACTTTAAATATATCCCTTTTTTATTATTGGTTTTTTCAAAATATAGTTCTTCTTTACAGGCTCAACCCCAAAATCAGTACTTGACCCTCTCCATGACCATTAGCCCTCGCAAAATCCTGCAAAACTGCAGTTATTTTCCTACCGGAATTGCTGTAGAGAGAACAAACCTGCAAAAGTACATCCATTTTCATGGATAACGCTCCGCTTCAGCTAAGAATGAAAAAATAAATGTACATTTGCAGGAATTCAATAAGACTTCGGATATACACCGGCCAATGGCTGTATGAATGCAGGTTTTTGGGAGAAGACCATGGCTCCCAGTCGAATAAATTCGAATAAAGTCGTGTGTGCTGACATTACCGTTCTTTAGCTTTTATCCAGGGCTAGGCTGGACAAAGAGACGAAATCGAATGACTTCTTCAAGCGCTGATTTCGGTATTAAGCCTCTTTGCGTAGTCTATTTCATACTGGATAAAAACGCCATACTCTCGTCAACCGACCTGTTAATATAATCAATGATTTCACAGTTATTGTTGTTAAACAGTTCCAGCGTTTCATTCATGAGGACTTCATCAATTGAAAAGTCCTTTCGCATCCCATCAAGTAAGGCAGGTAAGTAGTCGCTGTTAAATCCGTCAATGTTCACGGTAGGCAGCACATGCTGATGAAGTTTCAGAGAATATTGTTTAATAATTCGTCCGTTTAATCTTTCGAAGTCACGATATGCAACTTGCGCTTTCTCCTTCAATTGCTCAGGAGATGCGAATTCCACGATTCTCAAATATAACTCCAACCAAACTACATCCGAAATTAAGTGACATAAATAACCGAGATAAAAGGGTTTATTCATAACATCCTTGTAAGTAACATAAAACCGCAAGTAGTTTATACGACTTTTTCCAGATGCGTCTATATCCTTAAAATGTGTTACTCCTTTTGCAACTCCCATGAATCCATGTATATCAGGTGCAATCCCCCCGAGCATAAACTCATTCCGGTTATCAATGCCTAACTTGTCACTTAATAGAGATGAAATACAATAGTGCATAATTCTTGAACCCATCTGTATGCCCCCTTCTTAAGCGATAGATAGCAATATTCACATGCCACTTATATTCGGATAAACATGGATATATTTCAATAATCACAAACTAACATGCCAATGACAAAAGGATAACAAATATAATACAGTATCCTGCTTCATAATCAGGAGTCCCTTTAATTCGTTCCATTAAACTGCCGTTAGGTGAACAAAGACTGTCATTCGTGCCGGTAGCCTGCGTCATCTTGATGTTTATTGAGCTAAAGTGTCATTCGCCTGGCCCCTACTTCCGTACAATATGTTTTTACTATTATTTTGATCGAATGGTATAAGCAACACCGCTGTATAAACGTGGCCATGTATCGCACCGGCTTTTGCAGATTGGTAAGAAAAATCGCAAAAACGCAAAAAAGCCCGCTATTTGCACGGACTTAATTCGGATTATGTTCTTGTCTTCGACATGTCTTTTAGCATCCTTATTCCATAATATTTGGCATGGCCCATTCACTCCCACATGCGCCCAGCGACGAAATATGTTTTAATAGATAAAAGGAGTGTGATTCAATGGACATCAAATCGTTTCTATATCCCAAGAACGAGGTCTCTTACCTCATGACATCCTCTAATATGAAAGAAGCCATGGATAAATTGGAGGCAAGCCACTATACGGCCATTCCGATCTTGGACGAAAATGGCTTATATTTTGGAACGCTATCCGAGGGAGATTTGTTATGGAAGCTGAAAGCCACACCCGGCCTCGGCTTTGACGCGATGCACGAAATTCCTGTCGTCTCCATCAAAAAACGGATGAAAGTCGAATGCGTCGAGATCAACGCCGATTTGGACGATATGCTGGCGCTGGCGGCTGATCAGAACTTCGTTCCGGTCGTAGACGCTGATCGCGTCTTCCTGGGTATTATTCGCCGCAAAGATATAATCGAATACTATACCCGTAATATTTCTGATTAGTTGGAAAGACCTGATCTTGCGGATGATGAAGGCTGCTGCTCGTCGGCAGCCTTATCTCTGTTCTTATAGTCTCCTTTACTAATCATTTAATCCCTTTCCATTGAAAATTTGCTGCATATATTTTTCAACCCTTGACTCTCGAGTTTTGGATTGTTTGGGTTCAGAAAAATAAAGAAGGTATGCTCTTTGCCGTCCCGGCGTCAAAGCTTCAAAAGCAGTTTTCAAAGCCGGGATTTCATCTAATTTAGTTTGAAATTCTTCAGGAATTATGTATTCTGTATTCTTTTTAAAATTCACTTCCAAACCGGATTTTTCAACCTCAATAGCTTCATAAATATAGGCTTTCAAGATGGTTTCCATCTCAACTATTTCTCGAACATTGGTGAACCGAATCTGGCGTGCCGCCTGTACATTCTCCGTTTGTTGGATTAGGATACCATGGGCATCTTTTAACAAGGCACCTTTGTGAAACAGAAGCGCACAGTAATCTTTAAATCCATGTATTAAAACTATGTTTTTATTCTGAAAAGTGTAACAAGGATGCATCCACTTAAATTCTTCGGTCAGCTCACAGTCAAGAACGATTTTTCTCAACTTCTCATATTCTTCCTTCCACTTTTTAGCCTTACTTAAAAATCCATCAACCTTAGGATTCATACTGCTATTTGTCATCAAAGAGCACCCCTCTTCATCATAATATAGTGTTTTCAAAATAACAGTTCGTTTTTCAAAATCTACTTCATTTCTTAGTTAGCTTGCCCCCATTTGCGCCCGATCCATGCTGGTAGACACGGGCTATGGTCGTGTTGTCGATCATGACTTGACTCCCCATAGTAGGAATGCAATCTCCTCTGCGTCTTATAGGTTCAATTGTACGGCTTTTTTATGGATTGTACAGTTTGCGTACAGATTCTAGTCGATTCAAATTTTTTCCTTCAACAGACTAAATTTTTTTGTTGACTTAAACCATGGTTTAAGATGTATCCTATTCCTGTCGACAATGAAAGATAAAAATTTGGAGGCCTCCAGATGAAGTATTGTTCAATTAGCGAAGTTTCAGCCAAATTCAATATTCCAGAATCAACGTTACGTTATTATGAAAAAAAAGGACTACTACCACTAATCGAGCGTGATGAGGCTGGTAGGCGGTTATTTTCAGAAGATCAAATTGCACTCCTTGAAACGGTTATTTGTTTAAAAAATACTCACATGCCAATAAATGGTATCAAGCAATATATGGATTGGATAGTAGAAGGAGATAACACCATTGAACTCCGACTTGAATTGATGAAGAACCACAAGCAAGCAGTACAAGCTGAAATTTCGTTGATGACAGAATCCTTAAAAGGAATAGACGTAAAAATTACACGTTATACAAAGCGCACTCAGGAAAGAAAAGAAAAATGAGAAGAGGAACTGTAATGAAACTTTCAGGAAATACAATACTTATTACAGGCGGAAGTTCAGGAATAGGATTAGCTTTTGCAGAGCGCTTTATAAAAGCTGGAAATAAAGTCATTGTTTGTGGACGACGTGAAGATGTACTTCAAAATGCGAAAGAAAAATCCCCTGACCTTATTACTCGTGTAAGTAATTTGGATATTGAATCCGAGCGTGCAGCATTGTTTGATTGGGTAACAGCGAACTATCCAGAAGTGAATGTGTTAGTTAACAATGCAGGAATCCAACAACGCTTTAATGTGTTAAAGGCGGAAGCGAAGAACGATTGGAGTTATTTCAGTAAAGAAATCACAACCAACATTGAAGCACCTTTTCATCTCTCTATGCTGTTCGCTCCATTTTTTGCAACAAAAGAAGAGGCGGCTATCATTAACGTGACATCTGGGCTAGCTTTTACACCGCTTGCGATTGCTCCAATTTATTCAGCAACAAAAGCGGCGCTTCATTCATTTACAATGAGTCTGAGACATCAACTTTCTGATACGTCTGTAGAAGTAATTGAGGTAGCTCCTCCGGCAGTGAATACAGATTTAGGCGGAGCGGGGCTGCATATGCATGGAGAACCGTTAGATGCATTCGCAGATGGAATTTTCAAAGGATTAGCAGAGGGTAAAAAGGAAATTGGATATGGTACTTCTGTGAATCGCTTACGCATGTCACGAGATGAAGTCGACGAACACGTAGAAAATTTGTATAAGGCAACGAAAAACACAATTGAATAACTATACTGACGAAAAAGTTGGCATATAAAAAAGCAAAACTCGCCGCAGTGTTGGCGAGTTTTCTTTATTATAGTTATCCATTTCTTATCCAACTATCCATCCAAGCATCCCCTGCGTTGCACCACAGAGCATGATCTTTTCTTTAATTATTTGATAAACTTGAACCAATTGATATTGAATAAATACCCGCTTGATCCTGTAAACTTCAGGTATACATTGTGAGTACCCGTGGCACTGCTTCCGTTGACCGCGCATGATTGTGTCGCCCAAGTCTGCCAGCCTCCGGTCCCCGTTACCGGGCAAGTTCCTATCAGTGTTCCTGTTAGGCTGTCGAGTCTAATTTCAATGTTTCCTCCCGCTGTAGAGGCAACTCTTGCAGCAAATTTTGTTGGACCCGTCGTTCCAAAGTTAACATTATTAAATACGAGATAATCACCATTATCAATATATCCTACGTTCTGGCCGCCTTCAGAGCTTGCTTCAGTTTGTACGCCCGACATACTGCTGTAGCTTTCAGCTTCGATTGTCGAATAGGCATCAATAGCTCCATAAGATTTTTTCAACCAATCTGCAGCACTCATAGTAACTTTGGATACACCGGCGTATTGGTTTACTGTTGTTACAACACTGGATAAAGGAAATGTTTGATAAGCATAAGGCAATTGCTCGGTGGTCCCATATGTGAATGTAAACGGTGTACTTGGCGGAGTTGATTTACTCATGTTTTCTACCCCGACGATATGTGAAGACCAAGCCCAATTGCCGATGGTTGATTTGTTATACCAAGTCATTCCACTGGTAAAGGCATTCACACCATTATTGTCCCAGCTGCTGCCTGTATAGGTTGTTCCATTGGAATTTGTTACTGTTGAATTTACAATTAAACTATGGTTCAGCGCATTTTGAAATAAAACATCAAAAGGTGCATTCATATTCGCTGTATCATCACCTTGGCGTTCTGCACCGATTTGCGGCTCATTAAATGAATTATACACATTAGTATCTGCCGCTATTGAAGCACCATTTCTTGCATTGACTGCACGTGATAATTTATCTGTGCCATAAGTCGAGATAGCAGAAGCACTATTGAGTGCACTATGATGAGTAGAATTATCAAAATAGTTATTAAATAAATGACCCGTGCCTTGACGAATCATTGGCAGGCGTTGGCCAACATTCGTGTAACGATTATACGCCATGGTCAATCGAAGTCTTTGATTTCCATCTTTAACTTCGACTCCATTAGAACCAACGTAGTTCGTATAATCCTTATCACCAGAGCCTACCAAATGAACTTTGGAGTGATAGGCCGCATAAGCCATAATCTGATTTTTGGTAGCCCCCCCATGACGCATTTTATAATAGAGACTTGTTGATGTGTTCAACGTACCTGCTGCATATTTTTGCTCCATATAATCAATTGACTTATAAATAGAACTAGTTGTAGCTGGATTTTGATTCGCTGCCAATCCGAATTCATTCCAAGAAAAAGTTACATTGGATGCGCCATTTTCCATATCAATCATTCCATCTGCTGCGATAGAAAACTTACAATGGTCAATCCATACATTGTTAGCGCCATTTACCTTGATAAATGACCAGCCTACTTCTTTATGATCTCCTGCATCATCCCACTGCCACATTTCATCAAAATTGAGATTTCTTAATACAATGTCATTCGCTGAAGCCTGTAATTTCATTTCAGCATGCCTAATGGTCTTGCCTGAAGTCGAGAAAATGGTTAATCCATCTACATTCGAAATATTTAATTTGGATACTCCGGAAGCAATCAACAGCGGATTCGTAAACCCGTTCGTCGGATCCGGATACTTTGTAATAAAACTATACTGTGAAACTTCTGTTGAATTAAGTGCTAATTCAGTCCATCCTAAGTTAATATCAGCTGTAACTTCAATTACTTTTACAGTACCATTTCTCGCATCCAGGACTGCTTGTAAAAACTGTCTTCCATTACTCACTGTACGATAATAAGAGGTTCCCACATAACTACTTCTATCCTTTACTCCTAAAGATGCATAGCCGGGAACCGATAAAAAGCTGCTGTCATAACTCTTTTCAACCTTTGAAGTGTTAGGTATTGTGTTAATCACAGCTGCCTCTGCTACGTTTCCTGCATTAAAGAAAGAAGTCACTAATAAAGTTCCCATCACCAAACTACTTAAAATTTTTTTAATCATGATTAAATCCCTCCCAAATTTGAACTCTTCCTCAAAATCGCATTATGTATTGCCTGTTATTGTCACCACCACCTCATTAAAGCGCTTCCATATTATTTCCTTCATGCTCTTCCTATTGGCGATTTCTGATCAATATCCGAAAATGATCAACCGGTTATCCGGATTACTGTCGTGACACCAGGAAAATTGGAAATAATTACTTGAATTATAACATCGCGCATGGTATGAATTTAGACATAAAGCATTTAAAATCAGCCAAAAATTGCACTGGGTGGGTTGATCATGTTACCTTTCTACGAAATACAAGCTAAAGATTTGAGGTTAATCCGTTATACTAGACAGCTGACGTTTCCTGCCCACATGCACAGAAATATCGAAATACTTTATGTTTTTTCCGGTGTTCAATATCTTGACATTGATGAAACTGCGTATGAAATCCATGAAGGCGAAGCTGCAATAATTTTCTCGGATATTGTTCACAGTTATTATAAAATAGGAGAAAATACAGCTGATGCTATACTGATTATATGTAACCCGCGATTGTTTGGAGGGGTTTTTCCGAACTTCGAAAATTTCCAGCCTGTAATTCCTTTCATATCTAAAGAAGGGATCCATGAAGAGGCTGTATATGCGCTGAGACATATTAAGAAGAAAGATGAATTTGCCGTAAGGCTTGGCTGGACCTATGTCATCATGTCTCATCTTCTTCGCCGTATTGAGCTGAAGCAGCGACAGCGAACTCCTGTTCAGGATATGTCCAAAAAAATTATGGAGTATTTAGCCAACAACTTTACAGAACCGCTTACACTTGATTCTCTTGCCGCTGAATTTTGTGTCAGCAAATACTACATTTCTCATATATTTTCAGACCGAATAAAAATGAATTTCAGGAATTACCTCGGATTGCTCCGCGCCGAATACGCTGCCAAGCTGATTCGTACAACAGATGCCGCATTAACAACGATAAGCAGCAATGCCGGATTTGACAGCCAACGCACCTTTAATCGCATTTTCCATGCCAAATACGGGATGTCCCCAAGAGAGTTCAGGACTAATATTCGCAAATATATCAAATGAATCATCCAGCTCGATGTAACCTACTGAGCCCATTCGAATCCCGGTTGTTGTGCAACTCTTTCATTAAAGATACATTTCAATCATAAAGCCAGCTTGTCTTACGAGATAAATAAGATACCCCGGAAAATATTAGAAAGGGCATCTTCCTTTAGCGCTGTAAGAACTTAAACTTTCTTATACCAACGCTTACAATGCTGCGATTCATAACAAAAAACCTCGCCCTTAATAGGCAAAGGTTATTAAGAAGCAGTTGATTCAGCTTCATATCAAACTGTTGTCGCTCGTGAAGATAATTTGATATTGTTTTCCGGGTTGTGTGTCGAATTCCAAGCTTCCATGATCTATGGTTATTGGAATCCGCTCGTTGCTGCATAGAACTTCAGCTTCGGTCACATTGGAATTACATTGTAGCCGGCAGCGCCGGCCTAATTTAGAATAGACTATCGCTCTGTTTACAACGCTGTCTTGCCAGTAAAACTCCAACTCAAATCCGTTTCTAGCGCAAACGCCCCGAATGTTCCCCGTTGCCCAGATACCAGGAAGCGCGGGCAGCAGTCTGATTTCATCCTCATTGCTCTGAATAAGCATTTCAACAATACCTGCAGCACCTCCGAAGTTCCCATCGATTTGAAATGGCGGATGATTGTCAAAAAGATTATCATGCGTGGAATGGGTAAATAGCGTATTCATATACTGATGCGCCTGTTCGCCGTCTCCCAAATGCGCCCATAAGTTAATGATCCAAGCACAGCTCCAGCCGGTATGTCCTCCTCCGTGCTGAAGTCTTCGCTCTAGCGCGATGCGGGCAGCAGACCACAGATCCGGTGTCTTACGACTAATACTGTGTCCTGGATAAACGCCAAACAAGTGCGAGATATGCCGATGCCCCGGCTCTGTTTCCTCATGATCCTCAAGCCACTCTTGCAGTTGACCGAATTTACCTGCCTTCATCGGAGGTAATTGTGAACGTTTTTGAATGAGCAGTTCCCTGAACGCTTGATCTTGTCCAAGCTCCTCGCTTGCCCGAATACAGTTTTCAAAAAGATCATCAATGATTTGGACCGCCATCGTAGGACTCATGTCCAGTGCAGTCATTGTGCCATCTGCTGCTGTAAACGTATTCTCGGGCGATGTAGTTGGACCGGTTACAAGCCACTTGTAACGTGGGTGCTCCACCATGAAATCAAGATAAAACCGGGCTGCTTCCTTCATAAACGGATAAGCTCTTTGCTCCAGCAGCTTGATGTCGCCTGTAAATAAATAATGATCCCAATAATGTCTGCTGAGCCATGCAGCTCCTTCTTGCCACAGCAGCGAGGACGTTGCCCGAAGCGACGTATTCAGCCAAGGATTCGTCCTCGTGCTAAGGACCATACCGTTGCAACCGTAGCGCTCTTTAGCCGTCTTGCGTCCCGGCTCAACCAACGAATCCATCAAATCGAATAAAGGTTCATGCAATTCGGATAAGTTGCATGTCTCGGCATGCCAATAATTCATCTGGGCATTAATATTAATGGTGAAATCCGAAAACCAGGGTGGCGTAAAGCTATCATTCCAAATTCCTTGCAGATTAGCAGGCAAAGTTCCCTTCCGCGAGCTTGCGATTAATAAATACCGGCCAAATTGCACATATAAGGCAGCTAAATAGGGGTCATGCTGGCCCGATTTAATTTGCGCTAGCCTTACATCCGTAGGAAGCTCTTTATACAGATCTATACCCAAATTGATATCCAATCGATTAAATAAGGATTGGTGGTCGTATATATGGGCCTCTCTCAAAGCTTCCCACGACTTTAAGCCCGCTAATTGGAGAATGGATTGATTCTCTGCATGTGGATCTTTATGGCGGTATGTCGTATTTGCACTAACATACACCGTAATTGCCTTGCACTCTCTGAATATGACGGAATCCATCGCTGAGGAGCATTGTCCCTCTTCTGCGTGAACTTCAACGCTCACATCAAAGTATACTCCTGCATAATCGCAAGCTCCGCGCAGCGTTAGCCCCCTTTGACCATTTTGATAAACAATTGTGTCGAATTCACGCTCCATGCGTATACAACCGCTGAGACTTGTCGAATCACTGGCCTCCAGGCGAATGACCATGACTTGATCAGGGTTGGTACAAATAACTTCACGTGAATATTGCGTTCCCCCTATCGTATAAGTAGTTTTACAAATAGCTTGATTCAAATCCAATTCTCTTCGATAATCGGTTACCTCGCCAGTTGGCAGATCCAACTTGATATAAAGATCTCCCAGTGACTGATAACTGCCATAATGCGGATTAAGCGGTGTTTTCATTGATTGTTCCGCGAGCTCATGAGCCCCACGGTAGTTCCCGTCGAACAGTAGATTTCGAACTTGGTTAATCGTTTGCAGCATACCAGGACTAGCATCATAATGAGGCTTTCCCGACCATACGGACTCTTCGTTCAATCCTATTCTTTCTTCATGAATTCCACCGTAAATCATGCCCCCGATTTTGCCGTTTCCTACGGGAAGTGCCTCTGTCCATTGTTCCGCTGGACGATCGTACCAGAGGCGCCAGTATTCGCTTGAATTACTCATCAGGTTTCTCTCCTCAGCCAGATTGCGTATCAAAATGGAATAAATAAGCTATTGGAATGTGCCATGTCTTCGAATACGCCTGCCCAGCTCTTTAAATACACTGACATCCTCAGGAGGAATCGTACCGTCTGGATAGGGTCCCGTATTGAGGAGCAAATTGCAATTTTTTTCGGCAGCATATCTGAGTCTCAACATCGCTTCATCCGCACAAATATGTTTTACATAATTGACATATCCCCAGCCCTTCTTTTGCATGACCGTACAAACTTCATTTCGTTTATTCTTATGTTTCCTCAAAACTTCGTTAGACCGATCAATCGCTTCTTGCGAAGCTCCTGTTTTACTGAGCAATACCTCAAGCGGGACGAACTGCATTTCTTGTGACATGAAATCCTCGGTACCTGTCACTCCTTGTTTAAATGAAATCAAACATTGAGGCTGCAGACTGCGTACCAAATTATACGTTTCCCCGACTGGGAACAAATCCGGACGGAAATAACAAGGTACAATTGCATCAAACCATATGCCTGCAATCACTCCATAATTTGTCAAAAGCTCACGAATTTGAGCATGCATAAATGCGATGTAATGCTGGAAATCTTTTTCTTCCTTATACAGGTAGCTTGGTTCTGTCTTCCTGTAAGGAGGGCGGGACCACGGTATTCCCACTTCATTAGATAAAAAATAGGGATGCCTCCAATCTGCACCATAGCTGTAATAAAGGAACAGCCCGAGCCCCCTCTTCTCACAAGCTGCCGCCAGTTCTTTAAGAAAATCTCTTCCCGCAGGAGAGTTAATGCTGTTAAAAGCGGTTTCTTTGGTTTCGAACAAACAAAAACTATCATGATGTCTTGTAGTAAAGTTGATATACTTCATTTCTGACTGGACAGCCAGATCGGCAATCTCCTCCGCATTGAAATATTCGGCCGTGAAGATGTCGCTAAGACACTCGTAATGAGCTACATGGATTTTTTTATGATACATAACCCACTCTCCACGGCATAGTAGGCTGTACAAACCATAGTGGATGGACATCCCTAACTCGGCATCCCGAAACCATGCAAGTCCTGCTTCATGCGGATCTTCGGCATATAGCTCCTCATAACCTTTAAGATATGAAGGAATCACCTTCTTTTCTGCCTCCTAGTCTGGAATATGAAAAAGACTTTCAAACGTAGCACACTCCCAACCCTAGCCGCCTACAAAGCATCGAATCGTCCTCCTCAGTTTCCTTCTTACATTTCCTCGGCGTCCAACCGTTTCTTCCGTTCCGCCTTTTTACTCTCGCGAAATTCCGATGGAGTTACTCCTGTCCACTTCTTGAACTGCTTCAAGAAATAATTCAGATGAACAAAACCTACTTGCTCACATATTTCCGCTACGCGCAATTCGGTCTCCGCCAAGCAATAGCAAGCCCGCTCAATTCGAATACGCTGCACATATTGGATAAATTGCTCGCCGGTCTTCTTCTTAAACAAACCGCTCAAATACTGCTCACCCATGTTTACGTATTTGGCCATCCCCTTGAGTGTAAGTTCCTTGTCATAGTGTCTGTTCACATATTCAATGATTTTATTTACCTCCGGATGATCCGTAAGGGTCTCCTTCATCCTATGATTAGAATAATGGCGAACCCGATTTATAAGTTGTTCCAACGCTTGCCCGTGACTTTCCACTGCGGCCCAGGCCGCCTTCCCGGCAGGAGATTGATTGGATAACCTGGCAAACGACTTGTCCAGCCGGTCAGCGGCTTTCTTTACCATAACTACTGCCATTTGTTGTTTTTTGAAGCAATGCCATACCGTTTGCAACGATTTTTCGCATTCCGCCCACTGTGCTGCTTCGAACTGCGAAAGAATGAGAGGCTCCTTTTTCCAAGCTACGTTCTCCACTTGCAATCCTCCCATCGTTCGAAGGGAGGGATCCAACTCGTACCAGGTTCGACCCATCTCTTGAAGCAGCGAAACCCATCCCTCTATCAGAGAATCGGATGTCTGCCAAGGGGTGGAAGTTAGTTGCATGGGAAACGATGTTAGGGGAATATCCTTTTCATCCGACCAAACAAATATGGTTTCAATTCCCCAACTGACAAATCGATGTACGAGTAATTTGTCACGGCAGTTCGTGTTGAATAGGCCGATCATCTGATCATTTCCTGATAAGACATTATTTGCTGAACCAACAAATAGGCGCACATAGGCAGGAAGTGGAGGCAGTCCTTCTTCATCCTCCTTTTGTTCCATCTCTTCCAAGCCATGTATGGATCTCCAAATTTTATGGTATAAGTTAAACATAGGTGCTCTCGTTCGTTGATCGCGCTTCTTGATTAAACTTTGTTTTATTTTTAGCAGAATCGCTTGCAGCTCTTCCACATCCATAGAGGCTTTGAGAAGATACCCTACAGCTCCATACTGAAGCGCCAGTCTCGCATATTCAAATTCATTCACACAGGTAAGCATGACAAACTCTGCCTCATGACCGTTTTGCTTGGCCATTCGGATCAATTCAATTCCGTTCATGATGGGCATCATAATGTCAGATAACACCACATCTACCTGTTGAGCTTGCATGAGCCCCCAAGCCTCGCTTCCATCCTCAGCCTCTGCCACGACTCTGAACCCTAATGCCTCCCAATTGACTGCCTGGCGAATAGATCGGCGTACGAAAGGTTCATCTTCCAGAAGCAGCAGGTTCCACATAACATGCACCCCTTTTCTTATAGATCCTCAATTGGTTCAGGCTGATATGGATTCGACAACAATAAAGGTATCGTGATTCGAACATGCGTTCCTTCCTCTTGCGGAATCATCTGAAGCTTGCCATCCTCCTTGTAGAGAAGCGATAATCGCTCACTCAGGTTGTTTAAACCGATCCCTTTACGTACTCGGTGCAAATCTGGTTGCTGCTTGTGCATACCGACACCGTTATCTTGAACATCAATAATGAGAAAGCGATTCTCACAGGCCACACTGACCTTAATAATGCCCCCCTGCTTACGGTATACAAGCCCATGCTGGATGGCATTCTCGACAAGCGGCTGCAAGCTTAGCTTCGGTATTAGCGCATAGTCCAAACCTGTCTGAACTTCATATTGCACCTCAAAACGGTGGTCGTACCGAAACGATTGAATATAAACATAGGAATGCAACAATTTCATTTCTTCATGCAGAAAAACCAGATCCTTATCCGTGTTCAGGCTGCTTTCCAGCAGCTTGGCAAGCGCCTTGCACATTTCCGCCGTCGTTTCATCACCGGAATTACTGGCATTCCATTTAATCGTATTGATTGTGTTGAGCAAAAAGTGCGGGTTCATCTGGTTCAAAAGCATTTGAAACCGAATCGCTTCTTTCTGTCTCTCTTCGAGTTTGAGCTGCCCGATCAAGCTTGTAACATCGTCGACCATCCCATTAAATGCGCGGACGAAGGACAAGATCTCGCCCCTATGAGGATACTCGGATAGTTTGATATTCATCCTTTTCTCCGCAGCCTTTTTCATCCGGGATTCCAGAAGCCGAAGCGGACGGGTCAACGTTGATAGCGTCAAAAAGGAGATACCTACAAAAAAAGCTATAAATAACAAATAGGTACTAAACACCTTTTGTTTGAGTTCCTGGATATCGCCAAAGAAGAAATCGAGTGGAAACTGACTAACCAAATAACTTGAAATGGAAGGAACATAAATAGCGTTATAAACAAATGTTCCAAGCTTATCTATTGTATAAGCATTCGGTGTAGCTTTGGCTTCACTGAGAATTTTTAATTTTAAAAGGGGGTCCACCACGGATCCTGAGTTTGTTTGGGAAATGACTGTACCTTTTTGATCTAATACATAATAGTTTTGCTTGATCTGTATGCTGCTTGCCGAACTCCGCAACCACTGATCAATATCAATGCTCGCACGCACACGCAGCCATTCTCCGCCAGCATCCTGCGAAAGTGAATATAAAGAGAGAACGTTCCTGGCCTCGGACTCAGGTTGCAACTCATTACGTATATGCTCCAATTCCCACCTGAGCAGCGGACCGCCGGACGGAAGTTTCATCAATAAATCGCTAGCCATCTGAGTATGCAACGGCCCTTCGTTGCTCTCAGCATGTGGCAGAGATGTAAACGCCTTACCGTTCTCTTTGACCAACGTATATTGAATAAATACACTATTGGGTAAAAATGTGCTTTTCATTGCGTCCAGTTTTTCCTCAACAATACGGGTTGATTCTGCTCTTGGTAAGTCATGAGCTTTTGCCATCAGTTCCTGAATGCTGCTGTCTCGCTCCATCTGTAAGACCGAATATAGGGCGGTCCGGCGTACCTCGTCAAGCTGGAATTTCATTTGGATTAGCTGAGTGACGTTCTGCTCACTGATTTTTGCTCCAATAATAGCTTCAATCTGATTGTAATTATGAATTTGCAGAATCGAGAGAGGAAAAAATATGATTAATAGAAAGCTAAGGAAAATACGATTTTGCAATTTGTCTGGCCATAGCCTTCGAACTCGCTGAAACATACAATTCCCCCTCTCGAGCCGACGCCCAGTCTAAACGAGCCTTTGGGTAAGCATAGCATGTCCCTAAGTTGTCGTGAAGCTATCAGCGATCTAATGCAATAATTGCCAGAAACTGCTGATTGAAATCCACATGGGGGATCTGGCCGGATCATATGATGTCTTCGCTGTAATCCATTATTACCTATAAAGTACCAATAAAGTAAGGAACAGATTTATTCATCATTAGTAACAAACTTCCTCTCTTTTTCAAAAAGTTGGGACATTTGACTCCGTATTCATTCATATACATGCGTACACTCGAATATGGTCCCAGCATGTGCCGCAAAAAAACATAAGTGTACTAGCTTAGAAATGACACTGTGCCCGGCAACTTTAATGTTGAACCGAGCACAGGTAAAAAAGCTATTTCGTATTAATTTATCAATTTCAAATATTGCATCGCTTGTTTGATAAGCACCGCAGCCTCTTGCGGAGCAAAGGCTGTTTCTGTTTTGCTATGAATCAATCCTTTGCAAACCGCTTCTGCTACAGCCTTGCTTGCATAGGCCGACAACTGATCTTGATCCTTTTAAAAACATGGGAATATGGAAGAGAAAGGGTTCACCTTTCTCCTCCATTTCAGGTTGATTATTATTGCAGGATCAGTTTAGCGATCCCCATGATATCCACAATATTAATCTTGCCGTCATGATTGATATCCGCACTTTTCGCCTCATTCCAGTCACTGTTATCCGAAGTCTTTCCGTAATGCACGGCTGCTTTGCCCAAGTCTCCAATATCGATGGCGTTATCTCCATTGACATCTCCTGGCGCATAAACGGTGATGATCTGTTCGCTAAAAGCTTGTAACGCCCGGTTTAACGTATTGGCCGCTTCATCTAGCTGCTGTTGGGTAGCCGCAGGATTCGAATTAATGGCAGAGGCTGCTTGGATGGCGGATAATAGCATCGCTTTGGAGCCGGCCGCATATTGTCCGACTTTGGTTCCTTCCACCGCGTGATCATAAATGGACTGTGCCAGAAGGATGACCGTCTGCAGCGATGTCTTGTTTGCCGCCGTAATCGAAACCGTTAGATTAGCTGGAGTAGCATCCAACTTCTGCCCCAGCCCGTTGGAAACAGCTACTTTGGTTAGTACCAGATTCGTTGTCGTGGACGGGCTATTCGGCTTCGCGATCCAATTGAATTTGAATACATCTCCGCTTGCCGTTACCACTCCCCTATCGCCTTGGCTCACAGCCACAATCCGAACCTGGCCCGGTACGTCGGTATGAGTCTGAACCGTAAAGCCGGAAATTAACGGATCTACAGATACAAAGTCGATGGCGCCGACATCAAAAGTTAATATGATATCCGCTGCATAAACCGCTGAATATACGCTGGCTGTGACATTGTTTAAGCCGAAACGGGTCGAGAACGCAGCGCCTGCTTGAACCACAGCCGGACCCGTAAGCGTAGCCTGCGGCACGTCAGTCGGCAGCGGTGTCTGACCGCTGATCATGACATAATTGGAGCCTTGAACGCCGCTGCCGTCTGTAACTGTTGCTACCACTTTTACGATCCCGTTCTTCTTGGCCGTAAGCACACCATTTGTATTGATGATTGCTTTATCTGTTATGGTTACGCCATCTGTTTCATAGACCGCCCATGTCACAGACTTGTACGTAGCATTGGCAGGGAGCACCGAAGCTTGTAATTGAAGGCTTCCGTCCTTCGCGGTAATCGTATTCGTCGAACTTGTGACAGCGATCGATTGTACATTCACCTGTTGGATCTTTGTTTGCACAAACGCTTGCAGTGCGGTGTTCAACGCTGCCGTTGCAGCTTCGAATTCCTGTTTAGTAGCAGCATTCAGGTCTACAGTATGCTGCGCTTGTACGATTGCTGCTAGCAGGGTTGATTTCGCGCTTGCCGGATAATTGCCGACTGCTGTTCCTACTACAGCAATATCATATTGAACTTGGACATTCGCGATAAGCTCCACTAGATCAGCTCTATACGTGTTTTCAGTAACCGTAACGTTAGCTACAGCAGGTATAGCTGTTCCATCTACAGCTCCGTTTACACTAAAGTTGCCAGTTACTGCATACGCAGAAGCGTTAATCGGATTCCACTGGACCGATTTAGTGGCCGTTGTCCCATTGTTATACACAACTGTGACACTCGCAGGCAAAACCGGTGGAACATTCGTAGCCGTAACCACGTTTACTGGCATAACTCCCGAAATCACTGGAGTCGCTTCAACAGTCAGCTTAGTCAGCTTCGCATCTGCCCAATCCCCGTGATCCTCGCTATTTCCATTGCCGGAATCGGTCGCTTCCAATATAAGCTGCTTATAACCTTTAACATTCACCTTTACAAATTTGGCGTTTTGCGACTCCCACATTGTGCTTCCGAAGTAAAGTGATTCAATCGTGTCATCATTCTTCACTCCCGATATTTTAAACTGTATCGAGCCGTTGTTGCTTCCGCCGCTCACTTCCTTATCTACGCCGATAAAGGCGGAGAAGGTTTCATAATCAGCTCCAGTAAGATCATACTTGATCATTGAATTGGCATGGGTCCCAAGGCCTTTGGCAAAGGAGAGATCCTCGGCCCCATTCTTCAATACGATCGCATTGCCGGCGATGCTCCTGTCTTTCTTAACATCAGACCAGCCCGAGGATGCGCTTAACCAGTTCAGATCGCTCAAATAGTCAACTTCAGGCAATTCTTCCTTCTGTTCGGATTTACCTTCCGCAACTCTAAACGTCGCATTGGCCCAGCTTGCATGATCCTCGCTATTATTGTTATCGCTCTGCGTAACAACAAGTTCCACGATGCTTGCGCCAGCTACACTGACATCGACCGGTTTAGCCACGTCCGTAACCTTCATTACACCGCTCGCAAATTTCTCTACGCCGTCTACAAGCACCTTGAATTCCACATCTGCGTAAGACGGCGATTTGGCCATTTCTTGGTCGACCCCGACAAGAGCAGTGAAGGACTCATAATTTTCATCGGATATTTCAAACATAATTCTTGAATCAGCATGTACGCCAAAGCCCTTCTCGTACGTTACAGCGCCGCTACTGCCCATTAAACTAATCGCATTGCCGTCCAGGCTCTTGTCTTTCTTAACAGTAGACCAGCCCGAAGATGCGCTTAACCAGTTCAGATCGCTCGCATAACGGTCCACCAGCTCAAAGTTCAACGTGTATACTTCTTGCATCGCACCGCCGTTGGTTGTTGCTATGATGGTCGTCGCACCTGGCAAGCTGTTAGCTGGATGGATTTGTAGTTCCACCTCTTCAGATGTTGTGTCGGCTGTAACTGTTGGAACTTCCAGGTTTTTTTCTCTTAAAACAGTCAGCGTCGCCGTACGATTCTCAGAATGAAGGCCTTTGACTGGCACTCCGTTCACTTTTACCTTTTTAATCAGAGAAGGCAGGCTTTCCACTTTCCATAATTGGCTGTCACTGCCGGTATACGTGTTTTGAACAACCGGATTTCCTTCAATTGCAGAACCGTTGCTGTTTTCCAATGCCAACAGGCTGTTTGTACTAGTAATTTTGAAGTAGCCATTGCCAACATTGGAGATGACCCATTGCTGGTTTATGACTGCAGGATCTGCAGCAGTTTCAGAATCAGTCCATTGAACGACTGGTTTTCCAGGCGATTTACTGGCGCCTGGAACATCCATAACTTGTCCACTTTGCTTATTGACAATCTTATATTTGCCCAGACCCAAATCATCAATCACCCATTGCTGATCCAGCGCATTTGATTGCGTTCGCCCGGCAACAGCCGCTCCATTCGCCAACGAATTCCCAACCCCCAATGATTTGCCGGTCGCTTTATTGACGATGCGATACAACGTGTTGACATCAAAGGAGTCAATCCCCGTCCGAGTAGGAACTTCATTGGTGTGAGAGCCGACTGCCAGCTCGCCTGCAGCAGCAAAGCCGCCTACGGCCGAATTCACTTCCAGTTTGAAATAGCGTGCTGTTTGCGATGGGAAGGTCACACGTTTCATGGTCTTGTCCCCATCCCATGTGCCGTTTTTAACCGAAGTGAAGTTCGTTCCGTCTTCACTCACGTATAACGTATAGGAAGTAATCATACCTTGTAATAAATTTTGCGAAGGCAAGTAATTCAACATATTAATGTTGTTGTACGTGTAGCCCAAATCCAGTGTAATGGATTGAGGCAGAGATGTGTTGGTTTGCCAAACAGTCTCAAAGTAAGTGTTTCCATAATAATCCATAAGTCCATCAATAGCATTGCTCGCATTCCCGCTTGTAGCCGTTGCTGAATTAGCTGTAATCGGATGATCCATCACGATTGGCTGTTGCGGCAATGGAGGACGAGATTCATTCGGCGTCCATGCTTGTCCGATCTCCGCCAATCGATTGACTACGTTATCATCCAACTCCCCATCCGGGTTCGGCGAAATGTTGAGCAAAAAATTTGTATAACGCGGTTCCAAATAACCCAGATGATCCTCCACAATATTCTCTACGCTGGCCGGCTCTGTATTAGGCATCCAATTGTGCCAGAACCATTGATTGGAGACGAGCGGCATGCCCTGGTTAGCGGCAAACGTATTGTTAGAAGGTGCCCATACGCCCTTAGGTTCTTCGAAATAAATGATGTCCTCTTCCCAAGGCTGTGTTTGTCCATTGTGATCCACAATAAGAATGTTAGGCTGCAAGCGCTTTACCAATTCACGAATTTCTTGGTATGGAACTTCGTTATGACCCATCTCCCAGGCCCAGCCGTCGATAATCAAAACCGGAATTTCGCCGTAATTAGTCAGCAATTCTGTTAATTGACCTTTAATGAATTCGATATCCGCTCTGCTGACGGAACCTTTTGCGATACCTTGCTGACGATCCCAGATGGAGAAGTATAGCCCCGGCAAAATTCCTTGAGCACGCATGGAATCTACATATTGCCTTACGATATCTTTCTTGTAGGAGCTGTTCATCACGTTGTAATCGCCATATTGGGTTGGCCACAGGGCAAACCCGTCATGGTGCTTGGTCGTTAGAACGGAATATTTTATGCCTGCAGATTTGGCGGCTGCCGCCCATTGGTCCGTATTCACATGCTCGGGATTAAAAGATAGAGGATCTTGTCCCGGCGTTACCCATTCCTGATCGTGATAGGTTCCCATGTTATAGTGGATAAACATGCCAAACCTGAGATCCACATAGTTTTTCTGATTCGTGTAAATATCGTTTACAACGGGGCTTGCTGTGTTTTGATTATTTGTAGTCGCAAAAACTGGGGCCACTGAGACAAAAAAAAGCATAAATATAAGTCCTACGTATGTTGAAATCTTCTTACACAATTAATTCCCCTCCTATACTCTTATAGTTTAATACTTACATTTAATTAGCTCGTCATCGGTAGAAGGCCAATTATACAGAAAAGAAGAACCCGGACCACCGGACCATAACATCTTCTCATTCAACTAAATTCGTTCCTACTCTATGCCGCCAAACACCATGCCTCCCATAGTTGGAAGAAGCAAGCCTGCTAACAGCAGGCTTACCGTTATTCCCTTTGACATATACTTTCTTTTAAATAGGGGCATGTTAGTCTCCTTCGTTTTCTCCTGGAGCAATTTTCTAATTGATCAAATTCGCATATTGCAGCACTCGTTTGATGATGACAGCCGCTTCAGCGCGAGTGGCTACATCTTGAGGTGCAAACGTCGTTTCTGTTTTGCCGTGAATCAACCCTTTGCCGGCGGCGTCTGCCACCGCGTTGCGGGCATAATCGGACAACAGGTCTTGATCGGCGAAAGAGGCATTCATCACACTGGCGCCAGATGCTGATGTTCCTTTCACGAGCCCAATCGCTTTCATCATCATCACGACCATCTGCTCTCTTGTAATCTGCGCATCCGGGTTGAATTGACCCTCTGCGACGCCTTGAACCAAGCCATACTTCGCCGCTGTATTCACTTCCGGGGCATACCACTGCGTGTCTGCGACATCTGTAAAGACATTCAGCCCGGCCTCCTCAGGCAATCCCAGCCCTCGTACGAGCAAAGCGGCAAACTGGGCGCGGGTGATTTGCATCTCAGGCGTATACGTACGGTCCGAAGTCCCGTTAATAATCATTTTCGAAGCTAGCTGTTCCACTTCTTGCTGCGCCCAGTGACCGATCATATCGTCAAACGTTTTTTTGTTTTGAACGATCGCGTACATACTGTTCGAATTCCGGATTACCTTCACT
The DNA here is from genome assembly GCF_024722015.1 of Paenibacillus radicis (ex Xue et al. 2023). Taxonomy (GTDB): domain Bacteria; phylum Bacillota; class Bacilli; order Paenibacillales; family NBRC-103111; genus Paenibacillus_S. The sequence goes on from NZ_JANQBD010000011.1 coordinate 88,657, forward strand.
TCGGTTTTGCCGCCCTTCACGGTAAACACGGAAGGTACGAATTTCATTTCTCCTGTAGCCGGGTCATACACAACCGCAGTCGCAGCCGACGGATCTTGTATCATTTCATCTACAAGGATAACGCGTGTCACAAAGCTGTTGCCAAAGCTATGAATTTCCTCTTCTTTGTCCTTGGTCTTAAGAATTACTTTATAATCGATCATATCGCTCACACGCACCATGCCCTTATCGGAAATGGATTGATCGAATTTCGTTTCATGCAGTGACTTGGCCTTATCGATACGAATGATCAGCGTCGCTCCTTCTACGCCAGCCTTGCCTGCGAAATCCGCCTGGTTCAGTATCGACATTGGAAGATCGTAAGTGCCCAAATGGCTTCGTACGCTCAAAATTGTATCTTTGTGCTCCTTCAGGCTATTGAATAACGTTGGCAGCGGTAACTGCAAGGCATTCAAGTCATGCTCGCCAGGAATCTCAAAGCTCAAAACGTTGCTGCCGCTCGTTGCTTGCAGATCAGTTAATTTCTGCGCCAGACGTTTGCTGTCGATAACCGCTATTACAGAGGTTTGACCGTCTTGTGCAGTTTCAATCCGAAGCTCGGATTCTTTTGCTACATAGAGATTCGGATCTTCTTTCGTTGGCGGAGTCGATGAGCCGCCTCCTCCCCCGCCTCTTCCGGATCCAGGACCAGGAATCGTTCCGTCAATTTTAACGGCAGCTTGTGCATTTACATTCCAAATAGACGCTAGCTCTTGCGATGTCATTGTTGTCATCTGTTTCAAGGTTATGTTAGCTTGTCCGTTCTTCTTAGCCTTGAAAGTCAGTGTACCAATAGCTAGATCTCCATTTTCCCCCGATTTATTTCCCATTTTCGTACAAGCAAATGTGACTTGATTCCCCGAATCTTGTGCGATCTTATACCCTTCGAATGAGCCATTCGATTGAGTTGAATTGAATTCCAGCAGATCTGCATTATAGGTTAAAACAGCTTCGTACCCATATAAATCCGTCACATTGTTACCTTGGATCGCAACGACCACATTGTCGCCAATAGTTACTTGAGAAGCATTCAGATTAATCTTGAATGAAGGGATTCCGGCACCTACAACCGTGCCGATTAGAATGACTGTGAATAAGAGCATCATAACCGTGAAAAATAACCCTGTTTTGCGTAACATGGGGTTCACTCCTTTTAATATCATCCGAATATGGAAAGAGAAAGGGCTCGCCTTTCTCTTTCCATTTCTGATTGATTGTTATTGCAGGATCAGTTTAGCGACACCTACTAAATCGATAATGTCAATCTTGCCGTCATGATTGAAGTCGGCAGCTTTTATCTGATTCCAATCGCTGCTTGCGAAGGTCTTACCATAATTCACCGCTATTATACCCAAGTCTCCGATATCTATGGTGTTATCTCCATTGATATCTCCTGGAGCATAGATGGTGATGATCTGCTGGTTAAACGTTTGGATCGCTTGGTTTAACACATTGGCCGCGTCATCCAGCTGCTGCTGGCTAACCGCCGGGGCCGTATTGACGGCAGCGGCCGCTTGGATCGCAGCTAGCAGAACCGCTTTAGAACCTGCTGCATACTGCCCGACTTGCGTTCCTTCTACCGCGCGATCATAGATGGACTGTGCCAAATTGAGAACCGTTTGCAACGTTGTCTTATCTACAGCTACAGCCGCCGTAACAGAAACCGTTAGATTAGCCAGAGACGCATCCATTTTTTGACCTAATGCATTAGAAACGGCTACTTTGGATAGAGTCAGGTTGGTTATCGTAGGTGAATTCAGCAGCTTCGCCTTCCAATTGATCTTGAATACATCTCCGTTTGCGGTGATTGCCCCCGCTTCTCCTTCACTGATCGCGATAATCCGAATTTGACCCGGTACATTCGTGTTCGTCTCAACCGCTGTAAAGCTCGATTTCAATGAATCCACGGATACAAATTCAATCGCATTCGTATCAAAGCCCAGTGTAATGTCTGCCGCATATACGGTAGAAGATACGCTATTCGTTACGTTGGTAAATCCGAAACGAGTTGCGAACGGAGCTCCTGCTTGAACCGTGGCCGCCCCCGTTAGCGTGGTGTGAGGCACGTTGGTCGGTGGCGCTGTCTGACCGCTGATCACGACATAATTGGAGCCTCGAACACCGCTGCCGTCAGCAGCTGTCGCCACCACTTTCACAATTCCGTCATTTTTCGCCGTAAGCAATCCGCTGGCATTAATCGTTGCTTTATTGGTCATCGTGATACCGTCGGCTTCCCAAACGTTCCATGTGACTTGACCGTTTGCACCGGAAGGCAGTACTATGGCTTGCATTTGCAGCGTGCCGCCTTGAACCGTAATTGCATTCATGCCGCCTGCGCCGCTCACGGAAATCGATTGTACATACACCGCCGGATACACATTATCGGTAACTGTCACGTTAGCAACAGCAGGTATCGCTGTGCCATATACAGCTCCGTTCACACTAAAGTTGCCCACTTTCGCATACAGAGAAGGATTAATCACGTTCCATTGAACCGACTTGTTTGCCGTTGCGTTATCGCTATAAACGACCGTTACATTCGCAGGCAGAACAGGTGGAACATAGGTAGCTGTAACCACAGTCACAGGCATTACGCTGTTAATCACTGGTACAACTTGCTGCCACTTCGCATACAGCGTGATATCGGTTGCCGGGATCGTATTCACGCTGAAATCCCATGCTGTCGTCAGCGCTTCATCTTGATACCAGCCCACAAACGTATTTCCGAGCTTAATTGGAACTTCAGGCGCAGTTATTTTCGATCCGGCAGCTGCTCCGAAAATAGCTCGAACAGCATTTCCGCCTTTACTATCGAAATTAACTGTCGTGCCTGTTTTGAAGACGGAGAAATTCCACTCATCATGCCAATAGAATCCGATTGTTCTATCTTGCGTGTTCAATTCGATCGGCAGCCATACATATCTGGAATCTTTTAGATTCGAGGCATCCCAACGATCCCCCATAAAGATGAACTTATTGGGAACGATATCTCCATTTGCATCCCTATACGGAAGCGCAAAAGTACTTTGACTATCGAATGTCCTGTTGTTATTCCAACCCCGAGCTGGGTTATCTTTATCTTCCCATGGACCTAAAATATTGGTCGCTGTATGATATTGGGCTGCGACTGGTTTCCAGCCGTCAGTACCTGACGTAATCATATAATACACGCCGTCTTGCTTGAAGATCGCCGGAGCCTCTCGATTCTTTTTCCAGATAGCTTTAGCCCAGTGAACGCCTTCTAGCGACTGGTTTCTCTCGTTCTTCGCAGGCCCGGTATAGTCATCATTCAACTGCATAACAATCTCCGTTTCGTTACCTTCGGATGCGTAGATGAGGTATGCTTTGTCGTCATCGTCGACGAACAACGTCATATCGCGCAGCATGCCTTCGCCTTCGCCGCCACCCCATCCATTATTCGGCAATCTGGATGTGCCTAGAAATTTAAATGGACCTGTTGGCGAATCGCTGACCGCAACGCCGCCTTCCGCCGCCCAATATTCACCGGCGATCGGTCCGTCTTGATGCCACCACATCACATATTTATCCGTTTTCTTGTTGTAGACGACCTTCGGACGTTCGACAACTTTATCCCAGTTGAAATCTTTATACATCGCTTGCTTCTCTGCATTCGTTTTGTCCGCGTGCAATGCATTCAGCTCAGCTATGCGTTCAGGCGAATTATGTTTGCTCAACGAATTGGCCGGCGATTTCATTGATCCTGTATAGTCGCCATCTCTGTTAGTGATGTTAACGACCCGATCCGGATCGAAAGGAACACCGCTAGTCTTATACGTCTCGCTATTCTCGTCCAAATATAAAGGCAAATTCCCACCAGGCAATACCGATTCGCCAAGTTGCGGGTTGTTGAATACCGGCAATACAATCCCTTCATTTTTCCAGTTGTACAAATCTTTAGAAGAGTACGCGTGAACGCCTGTTACTGGTACATAACCCGAGCCAACATTATCTTCCGATTTGTCTTCGCCATACCAGTAATACGTTTTGTTCTTCTTGTTGTACAGAATTCCTCCGCCATGAGCCTGGATTGGAATGCCGTCTCCATCCAGCCACACTTGACCGCTTTTAATGGAATCTGTTTTACCTACGGTCTGATATAACTTGTATAAGTCCTGCAGAATTCTAGTGTAGTAAGGAATGCTTTCCTCCGTTAAGTCGCTGAGCGTACCGATCGTTGCAATTTTATTTTCAATCGCCACTGCTACTTTCGGACTAGTGCTAGACGCCGTGCGCAATTGCGTAATGGCATTTTCCAAGCTTAACGTATCGAAGCCAGTGGATTTTTTCTGGCTGACAGCAATCTCTGCGGCAGTTAGCGTATTACCGTCACCGCCTGTAGAAATAGCCTGAATCGCTACATATCTGGCTTTATGCGATTTGAATGTTGCCGATAGCGCGCTGGAGCTGGATGCGTCCCAAGCGCCATTCGCTGCAAAAGTGAAATTCTGGTCCAAATAAGCTTGCATGCCGTTCGCCGGTTTATTCGTTAAATCCGCATCGCTATAGTAAACCTTAAATTGCCCAATTCTTCCGTTCGCCTTGTCCTGCCTTGGCGTAACCATCACTTTTCCAACATCCGGCCTGTTCTGACCCAGATCCACAATGATGTAATCGCCAGATCTGTATTTTCTTCCGTTCGATGCCCAGTTGGATTCATAGAACGTTGAATTGTTGTTATCCAGCATGAGACTGGAAGGATTTGAGGCATAAGCTTCCGGAACGTAGAAGAGACTAATTCCGTTTGCCTGCTGTTCATTGCTTTGGATTTTCGCGATTTCGGCAGTGAGTCCGTTTGCCAAATTCACCATCTCTTCCTGAGTCGCCACACTGCTGTTCAGCAGTGTTGTACCTTGCGTGCGCAATGTTTTCAAATCATCCAAGTAGGCAGGATCACTCGAAAAACCATTGATGAACGTAGTCGTAGCAGCCATCGCATTGTCGAGTTTGGACGTATCCAGAGTAAATCCAGTTTTGTTGAAAATATTGATTTCAGCAGCAGATGCATACTGCTTGCCTGCATCGCTTTTCGAAGCAAGCGCTGTAAATTTCACATAGGAAGCACCGTGTGCGTTAAAGGTTGCCGACTTCTCCAGCCTGTCCGCATCCCATGTTCCTTCGGCAACTTTCGTGAAAGCGGTGCCATCGGCGCTGACGGAAATTTCAAACTTGGTGACAACACCGTTCCAATCCGCATCCTGCCGCGGCACATAGCTTAGCTTGTACACACCGTCATACGCCTTGCCAAGTTTGTAAGTTATGGAGTGTGGAAGCGGTGTATAGGAGCCGTCATAGGCCGTATGCCATTTCGTGCTGATGTCGTCATCCAACGTTTTTGCCGATCCTTCACCGGAGGCAGAACTGGTTGAAGATGCCGTCATTTGGCTTTGCGGGATGCGTCCGGCCGAATTTAACTGCAGATTGTACTCAGCGGCAATTTTGCCTGCAACCATTGCGATTGCTTCTTGCGTTACATACGCGGTATCCCGAATTGTCTTACCTTCGTTAACTAGCGATTGCAATATCGTCAAACTGGCGTCTGTAGCCAGCAAAGCCTCTGCGCTGGCAATTGTCTCGTTCAGCGTATCCTTATCTACCGTAAAGCCTGGTTTTCTCAAAATGTTGATCTCGGCTGCCGAACCGAATTGAGTGCCGGAGCCGTTATTCGATTCCATTACCGTAAACTTCACATGCGTAGCGCTTACCGCCGAGAAGGTGGCCGTCTTCTCCGTCTTGTCGTTGCTCCACGATCCTTCGGCAACCTTATTGAAATTCGTGCCGTCCGTGCTGACAGCGATTTCATACTTGGTCGCGACACCATTCAAGCTGCTATCCTGTCTAGGTAAGTACTTCAATTGGTACACATCGTCATAAGAGTTGCCCAAGTTGTAGGTGATGGAGTGCGGAGCAGGCGCCGGAGTACCGGACCAAGCGGAATGCCAATTGGTTCCTGTATTGCCGTCCAACGTCTTCTCAGGTCCTTCGCCTGAGGCGGTGCTAGTTGCCGTAGCCGTCATCCCGCTTTGCGGAATCACCGTATTGTTCGTATACGATGCTCCGTCAATCACAAACGTTGTAATCGATTTCGGGCCAATTGTCGTATTTAATGTTTTATTCATAATCGGAACATTTGCTTGCTGCTCCCCATTTTCCGTCGCTGAGGAAACATATGGCGTTGCAGTCCCAGTGACAGCGTCAAACTGAGACATGTCCAGAGAAATATCTTGACTGGTCGTATTAGGATTTCTATATACGATATAGATTTTATTCTTAGCAGGATCATAAGCGGCTAACGTGTTATCATTGTTATCTGCTATGAATCTGGAGCCTTGCGGGATAAATTTACTGAATTGTTGCATCGCATAATACTTCTTCGTGTACCACCATTGTTGGGTATCGAAATCTGCATGGAGGAGACCCCAGTTCATGTTCTCCTTATCCTTCTGCATGTTTTTCTCACTCTCAATAGCCTGCCAGAGTACCCACCCATTAGGTTCAAGCCATGTAATGTCCGTCATAATTCTTTCTGCCAAGGCCAATGCCGGTTCAATATCATCGTGATTGTGAGCAATTCCTGAAGGACCAAGATCCACTTCAGACATCCATAACGGCTTGCCGGCAGCTTTGGCTTGATTTTTGACTCCGACCCGATCATTCCCGCCATAGGAGTGGGTATTCATTTTCCCGATATTTGCTTTCGTTGTTTCATCATACGAATTCCAATTGGTTATGAAGGTATCCAGAATAGATTCATCCATTGCCGCGATTTTAACGGATTGAAGGCCTGCTGCATCCAGCTTTGCCCTGGTTGCATTTATGATCTTCATTTGTGAGGCAACGTCATAGTGAGAGCCTTCTTGTCCCCCGCCAAATCCCCAGTAATTCGTATTAGGTTCGTTAATCGGGGAAAGATAATCGAAATCAATCTGCCAGTTTTCTTTAAAATGCTTCACAACTTCCGCCATATAGTTAGCAAAGTTATCATATTCATCTGATTTCAAGTTGTCTTTCCAAGACTCTGCATTTCCAGTCGTACTTCCGCTGACCGTCATATAATACGGAGCTGAATTGGAGAACGCTTCCAATTTATTGGCGCCTCTTGCTTTTGCGGCTTGAAGCCACCAACGCTGATTAGCATCCTGCGTCCAATCGAATACACCAGGGGATGGCGAATAACCAGGAACTGCACCGCCTTGGCGCATCGAATGATATTGAGGATTTTCACCGCCGCCAATGTTGTATCTGGCAATATTTAAGTTCAATCCTTGGTGGGAATAGAGCGCATCGGCCAATGCATTTTTGGTAGCATCGTTCCAGCCGCCCGTTATATTACCGAACCAAGCGAGCGATGTTCCCCATCCGTCCCACGATTGCTGCATGTTGCTTGGATCTAAATTAATCGTAGTCGCAGCGGCACTCGCCTTCTGAGCAGTTAATCCGTAAAACGTAGGTGAAATTAAGGAAAATACAAGGCAAGAAACAAATAATCTTCGTCGTCCAACTTTTGTAAACATCAAAACAGCCTCCTTCTTAGATGGCATAAGCACCATAATAATCCATATTTTGGAACCACTTACCAAAGTCTTTTAAAAATATGGAAACTGATTTACATCCATATTCCGAAAATAAGGAGATGAGATGAGAATACATCTCTCTCCCCCTTTTATGGTTAAACCTTACTTGTTTGCTCTTGCTTTCGTCCATTTGTCATTCAGATCGTTAGCAATCTTATCAATCGGCGTTCCGCCCATCATTTCTTGACCAAGCTTTTTCCAATCCAATTGGATAGAGTTGACATACTTATTGAAGTTCACGCCGCCTGGACGATAGTTGAACTCTTCAACTTTGTTAGCTTTGTAGAAATCATTCAAGAACGGAACATCTGCTTTAACACCCTCCATAACGGAGTTCGCTTGCTTCTTATTGATATAGAAAGAGTAAGCATCCGAGGAGAACATCCACTCTTGGAATTTCTTAGCCGCATCTATGTTTTTGGATTTATTGTTAATACCGAAGAAATTATCCGTAAAAGTCATCACTTTCAGTGGTTCCGTCTCTGAATGACGAGTAGGCAGCGGGAATGCTGCCAGATCATCGATGTTTCCAACTTTGGATTTATATTGCGGCAAGTACCAAAGTCCTGCGGCTATGACGGCTGCTTTTTTCGCTTCAAACAATCCTGTTGCCTGGTCATTGCTTAAGCCTAACGGATCTGCGCCCATCACCTTTGCCTCATACAAAGTTTGGATATCACTGTAAGATTTGTAGAAAGGCGTACCTTTATCAAACGGCTTGTCCATTCCAGCTATTTTGTCGTAATAATTTTCATCGCCGGATGCAAGCAACGGCATAAATTCATTAAACGGATAATTCGGCCAGGAGTCCTTGCCGCCCATTGCATAAGGCTGATATTTGCCACTCTTTTTAATCTCCGTTAATACGCTTACAAACTGCTCCCACGTTGTTGGAACGCTTAAGCCTAGCTCTTTAAATACACTCGGATGATAATAAACAAGTTCAGGAAAAGATATAACAGGTAATGCCAGAACTTTACCGTCTACAGCAAATTGCTTGGCTTTCGTATTTTTAGCCGTAACACCTAAATCATCAAGTGGTAGAAGTTCCGCTTTGAAATCGTTGATGAAATTGGGTTTCAACTCGATAATATCCGGCAGTTCGTTAGCGGCTAATCTTACTTTCATCGCTTGCAAATAGTCGCCATCACCTTTAAAAGTTTCAACTTCCATTTTCACGTTCGGCATTACATTTGAGAACTCTTTCACTTTTTTAGTCCAGCTATCCAGGAATTCGCTATCGCTATCCCACATCGCAAGTTTTAATGTAACCGCATTCTCTTTCGGGCCGCTTGCTGTAGCAGGATCAGCCACAGGGCTTCTGTCAGTAATTTCCATATTAGCACTACAACCTGCAACTCCAAACGTCAAGGCAACTGACAGTACAGATGTTACTAATCTTTTTTTCATAGTCTTTCTTAACCCCCTCAAGATTACATAAGTTGTTCTTTACACCCTTATCTTACAAAAATACAGAATACGCTTTCATTGATATATTTGGTGATTACCTTGATAAATTTTGTGCTCACTCCTTTTTCCTTGAATAGTTATCCCGATATTTCTGAGGACTCATCCCCCGGTATTTTTTAAACACCCGACTAAAATGTTCAGGGTTCTCGTACCCTACTTTCACGGCAATTTCATACATTTTCATATCGGTTTCCATCAGCCTGGTTGCCTCATTGATCCGCAGTTTTGTCACATATTCAATAAAATGCTCGCCCGTTTCTTTTACAAACTGTTTACTGAGATGGCTCTCCGTCACTTGTGCCCAATCGCTAACTTGACCAAGGGTAACTGTATTGCAATAATTTTTCTCTAAATAACGTTTGACTCTCTCCACCAACCGCTGCGGGTTTTCTTCACGTATTTTATCAGGATGCAGTAAATCCGCGAGGCGAAATACAAGCTTCTCAATCCACTCATGTAAATCTTCACGGAAAGTGAATTGTTCAACAATCTCATAGGGCCTTCGCCGTGTCTCTATCACATGCGTCCAGTTCATCCCTTTTGCATGCAGCAATGCGCCTATATTCCAAATCAATTCTTCATAAATCGGGAGAGAGCTTTCCAGCGTTACATTCGGCATATGGCTCAATTGACTTAATCCCCTGTACAATTGCTGCTGCCATTGGCTATCTCCCTTCTCCATGAGATACATCATCTCCGTGTAATCCCACTGCGCAGGGAACTGTCTTTCGTTCACACTTACCGTTTCAGGATAATACACGCGCCCAGGACCTTCCGAGAACCGAAGATTGGCTAAGCTACTCGCCTGGCTGTATCTAAGATGCCAGCTTTTCCAATCTGTGCTGGATTCCGCTACACCGACAGATAGCGAAACATTTAGAAAGTTTTTAACCGTATTGCGCAAAGAATCCAGTAGTTCCATCACGCGTCCCCGCAAATTCAAAAAGCTTGTGGATGACTCAAAACATAGAAGAAGAGCATGCTCATCCTCTTGGATTTGCAGTAATTCATAGGGGTGCTTGACGATTTCCATCGCTTGTTTTATGATCCTGATTAAATGATCATTATTGTCCGAATCTCCATGAAGCATCGTATTTGTTATGGAATTTTGTTTATCCGGCATCACAGATACAACGACATGCTGAAAGCTCGCAAATTGTAGCATCCATTTTTGAAAGGAATCATCCTGCGTTAAATTATGGCTATAGATGTAATCTTTATCGCATAACAATCCACGGAGCCATGTTTCTCTCTGCTTGAGATCAGCATCCCTATTGTTTTTATGCAAACTGGCAGAAGAAATCGTTTTTTCTTTTAACTGATTTACAGCTTTCTCAATCACTGGAATGATATGTTCCGGATCAAGATCAGCTTTCATAATGTAATCTACGGCCCCCAGCAGAAACGCTTTCCGCACAAAATCAAAATCGGAATACGCACTCAATACAATGCTTAGAGGGGAGTTTGCCAAATTTGCTTCCTGCAATTTCGATAGCAAGGTAAGGGCATCCATAATGGGCATGCTCATATCGACAATCATTAAATCAACGTCCTGCTGCTCCGATATTCGCTCCCAAGCTTCATGACCATCCGCGGCCTCAGCTACCACCTCGCAGTCCAGATCACCCCACGGAATAATCGCACTCATCGCCAGTCTCACTAGCGGCTCGTCGTCGACGATCATCACTCTAAACATTCATTTCATCCCCAATCTTATCGCTGCCGGCGATTATCGGTCCAAGCTGATTTTTTCGTCAGTCAATCTAGTCGAAGGTTGATCCGGATTATTCGGTAAGAGCGGCAATACCACAATGACTTCTGTTCCAACACCCAGCTCACTGTCAATTTCCAACCCATACGGTTCTCCGTAATTTAAGCGAATCCGATCATTGACATTGGCAATGCCTATACCGCATAGTGACTCCACTTTTTTCTCCTGCAGCAAGGCTTCCATCGTCCTCTGTTCCATCCCCTTCCCATTGTCAGTGATTGTAATAATGAGTTGATCTCTATGTTTTTTACATGTAATTTTGACGATCCCCATCGCTTCTTTGCCGTAAAATCCGTGAATAATTGCATTCTCCAAAATAGGCTGCAGAAGCAGCTTGAGAATATAGGTGTTTGTTACACTTTCATCGAAGTCGTATTCAACCTTAAAACGGTCCCCATAACGAACTTTCATTATATGAATATATTTTTCCAAGCTCTGCATCTCATCAAACAATTGGATGTAAGAGCCGCCACGATGGAACGTAGAAGATAACAATTTGATGAGAGAATCTGTCATTTCAACCAAATTGGCAGCTTTGGACAACATCGCCATAATTTTTATGGCATTTAAGGTATTCACCAAGAAATGAGGATTAATTTGAGATTGAAGCGCATCAATTTCTGCACGGTTTTTTAGCCTTTCTTGTTCTTGCCTTTCGATGATAAGCTCCTGGATGCGCACTGTCATATTTTGAAATGTTTTTCCTAACGAATAAATCTCTAATGGCCCTGAAAGATCCAGATCGACATGAAAGGATCCGCTTTTCATTCTATTCATTTGATAGATTAATGATTTGATCGGGCCTACGATACTACGAACTAAGAAAAAAGAAACAATCAAAAACAAGATCAAACCTGCCGCTGATACATTCATAATAAATCTATATATTTGCCTGACCTCAGAAGTCATCTGATCATACGGAGCAATATAGATGATTTTCCATTCCGTTCGCTCCATGGTCAGAAAGGTAACAAACATTTGCTCACCAGAAGCCATTGTTTTAAAGTTGCCGCTTTTCTTAATTCGAGCTTGTTCGATCGCTTGCTTTTCGATGTTTTTATTTTTATCTTTGCTCGTGTCCAACATGATATTTCCATTCCCGTCAAGGATGATAAAGCTGCCGTTTTGGTTGGAAGTGGATTCTGCCAGGTTCTCGAAAGTCTTTGCTTGAATCACAAAATAGATCATTTCTACATCGCTAAATGACCTTTCATACGGAGGTGCTATGGCTGCGGATAAAATATATTTATCATTCGACTCAATCAATACATTTTCTTCAGAACCGAATAACTGTACTCGCCCTTGGTTTTGAAGTGTTTTCTGATAAAGCGGCGTCGTCTTCAATAAACTTTCGTTGATCCGCGTGTCGATATTATGAAAATGGGTACCCTCAAAAAAGTATGCACCCCCGTCGCGATAGACGAACATTGCAGAAACAACGTCAGGCATATCGTGCAAATAATTTTTTAATTGATGCTCTAGTTGGAAGGAATAGTTGAATTGGTCTTTGGACTGCGTGCTGCGATGAAAAGAAGTGGCAAGGGAAATTAAATTATTATCCGAGGCAATGGCGGCAACGGTCCTGATATATCTACTTTTTTCCTGATCAATGGAGTAAGATACTTGTTCTAATGTCTGCATCGTACGCGAGGTGATGTTAGTCAGCAAAATATTGGTATAAGCTCGTAATGACAAAAAAGCAACCAAAACAATAGGCATCACAATAACGAAAAAGAACATCACGTATAGGATCGATGTGATTGGCCATCTCTTTTTTAAAATATTCACTGCGGCGTCCCCCCATTTTCAAATAACAACTATGCAATGAGATTACATATTCCCACATCGGATGGGATAACCGGGACACCAAGTGTATTGTGTCAAAGTTGTTGCGCTTTCATTAATTCTCTATTCTCTTTTCAACAGAATTCGACATTAATTACCGTCATCATAAATTTAATTACTTACTTCGTCAACACCCTGATACTACCAGTTTTTCACTGGATTTACCCTATGAATAGTCGAACAGATCTATTCTTTCATCGCTCCATCCATTAGTCCGGCAAAAATAAATTTACGCAAAACCAAGTAAATCAAAACGGTTGGGAGCATGACTAAAATAATAGCGGCCGACAGTTCATTCCAATAGGTAGCCCGCTCGCCTACAAACGTCATCAAAGCGGTTGATAACGTGCTTAGCTTCTTAGACGGCATGTATAGATAAGGAATGTACATGTCATTCATAATATCAACGGCTTTGATAATCGCCAGTGTAGCCGTTGCCGGAAGCAAGAGCGGGAATAAGATGGAACGGAAAATCCGGAAATACGATGCGCCATCCAGAAGCGCGCTTTCATCCAGTTGCTTGGATATTTTCTCGATGAACTGCAAGTAAATGAAAATTTGCATCAAATCCGTACCTGCATAAATAATCAGCGGCGCGAAAATCGTGTTATACAATCCTAGTGACTTAATGGTCTGAAAACGCGCTACTTCCGTGGTATAAGCGGGTACGACGGATGCCACGATAAATAATAGAAATATCGTTTTCTTGAAACGGAAATTAAATCGATTCAGTACGAATGCTGTCATAGCTCCGAGAATAGCATTAATGACTACACTAGACACCGTAACGCTAAGCGAGTTAATGAGTCCTACCAGCATATTCGCTTTCTCAAATGCAACGGCAAAATTGTGAAGCGACCAGCTCTTCGGAAGTGAAAACGGCGATGTAGCCGCGAGCTCCGGGGATGTTTTGAAGGCTGCGAAAACAACCACAAGCAGCGGTACAAAAATAATTAACGTAATGATGGAAAGAATGACGTAATAAAGGATTTTACCGAGGAAGGAAAGCATCGCAGCCTTTTCCAATTTGTTTGACTTGATTGCAATTTCTGTTTGGTACATGCTCATGATGATTTTTCTCCCTTCTCACGGATCAATAAGTTTTGAATGAAACTGAATGCGATGATCATAACCATCAAAATAATGGCCATTGCTGACGCTAAACCATAACTATTAAACTTAAATGCTGTATCGATAGTGAAAATTGTGAACGTACTGCTTGAAGTTCCTGGACCGCCTTGTGTAACCAGGAAAGGAATATCGAATACTTGGAGCGCTCCCCGAATATTCAGAAACAATATAATTTCAATGACGCGGCGGATACCTGGCAGGACAATATAACGAATCTGCTGCATTTTGTTTGCTCCGTCGATGGTTGCAGCTTCATACAGATCATTCGGAATGGACTGGACGCCCGCCAGAAATAATATGATATGAAAACCTGCAAACCGCCATAGCGAGATAGCAACAAGCGAATAGTTTACAATTTTCACATCACTTAGCCAATTATGAATCCATCCTTCCAAGCCGACAGCTGTCAACAGCTCATTGATGGGACCGTTCACCGGGTTGTACAAATAACCGAAAATGTAAGCGACAGCTACACCATTGATGATGTAGGGCAATAGAATGATCGAGCGGAAAAATTCGCTGGCTCTCATTTTGGCATTTAGCATAACTGCTAATAAAATCTCAAACGGAATCAGCAGGGCATGGATGATAAAATAAAGCCAGTTGTTCGACAGCGATTCCCAAACTTGCGACATTTTGAGCGCTTTCAAATAATTTTCAATTCCTACAAAATGCAGTTCCCTACTGATCCCATTCCAGTCAGTCATGCTGTATTCAAACAGCTTCACTGTAGGATAAATCAGAAATAACAGCAATAATCCAACCGGCAACGCCAGAAAAGAAAAAACAAGCACTCTCTTTTGCATCATGTTACTCATGTGCTACCCCTCATTCCTTGATCTATGATGCCGTAATGACTAAGTACTTCCCTTAGATCATCCTTTTGTAAGCCTAATTTTAGAGAGATTGGACACGCTTTCACATGATAATTTTTGTGCTTTCAATTGATAAATTTTGTTGGGCTAAAAGAACGAACCCGGACGAATCAGCATTTGGATTCATCCAGGTTCAACCTTCACATAAGGGCTGCACCATAATGTTTCCTGATTAAAAATCCCCCACCGCTTCTTGTGCAATGGGGGATTTTCCTATTATTTGGTGAGCCCGAGATCCTTCGCTTGCTTTGCAACCGCGTCGGTATAAAGCTTATAGTTGAATGTACCATCTAAAGTAGCAAGGAATTTACTATAATCTGCAATCGGCGTTTTACCATAAATGAATTTTGTAACTTCTTCTTGCACGAACCTATCCGCATCAGCCTTATTGTAGCCACTCGGTAAATCGACCAATTTGTCCACGACAGGCAAACGCGGCAATTTAGCTTCAAAATCTATATATGACGCTTGTGCCGGGAATTTGGTTTGCAAGTACGAAAGCTCCGGCCGACCAGTGAACTGATAAACGAACGTATACCCGTTTTCCTTCTTGCCTTGGTCCGTGATAGTGATTTTATCACCTTCCACCTTATAGTGAACATCTTTGAGCCCGTAATCAACCAAGCGATTGCCTTCAGTCGTCGAGACATAATTGAGCAGTTCGATGATTTTGTTCAGCTTCTCCGGTTGTTTCTCTAACGACTTCGGAAGAGCGACCAAGTAGCCGGAAGCCCCTAAATCATTTATGCCGGCAAACTGCAAGCCCTTCGGTCCCTTTGGTGCCGGAAGCTGAACCCAATCGGCATTTGGATTTGCATCCTTCCAAATCTTAACCGCCGCATCTTTAATTATGCCTGCCCAGCCGTCATAAATGATGCCGACTTTTCCTTGGAATGCCTTATCTTTGGAAGTATTCCCTTTATTGCTCAAAAACTCAGGATCGACAACGCCAGCGTCAACGAATTTCTTCACTTCCGCTAAAGCATCCTTCATCGCCGGATCATAAAATCCGTTAACAATCTTGCCATCTGTTAGAGCACTTACCGAAAGCGATATCGTGCTTTGGCTGATGCCGTAGGCTCCAAACACAGGTGCAAACGTATCCATACCAGTCCCCGAAATGCCGAGCGTATCCTTCTTTCCGTTGTCATCAGGATCGTTCTCCGTAAATGCTTTGGCCACATTGTACAGCTCATCTACCGTAGTCGGTGCGGCCAATTTCAATTTGTCTAACCAGTCCTTGCGGATCCAATACGTACCGTTCAAAAGCGGAGGCGCCTTAGGCAGAGCAAATTGCTTACCGCTCACAAACCCTTTCTTCAGTTCGTCTACGCCTACAAATTTCTTATAATCGGCCAGTTTATCCAGATAGGGTCCCATATCTAACAGTACGCCGCTTTGGGCAAATTTCTGAACCTGGTCTTTCAAAATGAGCATGACATCCGGAGCATTCGCACCCGCCATACGTGCGCTGAGTTTGGTAGGAAAATCGGTTGCTTCCAGCGTCATCCTCAAATCAATGTTAAGCTTTTTATTCAGCTCATTTTTAACAAAATCATCCTTGGGAAAGCCAGGTCCGTCTGCAGATGTGATAGTCCCTTCCTGCATGACCTCCAGCTTCATAGGAGCAGCATTCATTGCCTCCCCATTAGGTGAAGCGCCCGTCGAAGAATTGTTGCCCGAACATGCAGTAAGCAAACTCACGGTGAGGAGAACAGCAACTGTTGCATTTTTTTTCATTTTTACCCCTTCTTCCATGGTAATTTGTATAAGTGATCGTTAGGCTCGTCCCTCTACGGTACGAGAAAATGTGGAACACAATGTACTCATCCTTTAATTGCCCCAATTAGTACGCCTTTGGAAAAATATTTTTGAATAACCGGGTACACCACTAAAACGGGCAGACTGGCGATGATAACAGACGCCATTTGTAGGGTCGGTGTCGGTACGACAATATCCGTCATGTTGTCTACGGAATTACTCAAGAGCAATAGTTTGCGAACGACAATTTGCAGCGGATTTAAATGCGAATCTGTAATGTAGAGAACGGCTGCGAAAAAGCTGTTCCAGTTAGATACAGCATAGAACAAACCTACGGTCATCAACGATGGCACCGATAGTGGAACGACGACACGGAACAGTATCCTCAATTCTCCGGCTCCATCTATGCGAGCGGACTCAAACAATTCCTCTGGAAGACCTTCGAAAAACGTTTTCATAATCAAAAGATTGTAAGTAGCGACCGCACTCGGAATGATCAAAGCCCATACAGTATTCAGCATGCCTAATGATTGAATGAGCAGATACGTTGGCACTAAACCACCATTAAACAGCATCGTAAATACGATCATAAGAAGGATGACCTTCCGTCCAGGAAGCAATCTCCTGCTTAAGGGATAAGCGCCAAGCATCGTGAGAAGCAAGTTTACCGCTGTCCCTACCGTGGCAGTGAATAGAGATACTAGCATCGATTGGGGTAACTCTTTGGTTTGAAAGAGATATTTATAGGCTTCAAATGTTACTGATTTGGGGATGACTAGAAATCCCCCGTTTTTAATAACTTCGCTGTAAGGGGTCAGCGACATCGACACAACGAACAACAACGGGAAAAGACTCACAAAACCTACAAGCAATAAAATCAAGTTGATAGCTGCTGCCGAAACCTGCTCTCCGCGATTGATTACCATATGCCGCCCCCCCATCGTTTTGCAATCTTATTAGCGGCAAGAACAAGCGCCATGCCAATGACCGATTTAAACAAGCCTACTGCAGATGCCATACTGAAGTTCAATTGCTCTAGACCTGTGCGATAGACCCACGTATCGATAATATCGCCCACAGAATAGACCCGAATGTTATAGAACATAAAAACTTGATCAAACCCGGCGTCCAAGATGTATCCAAGTCTTAATATCAAGAGCAGAACGATAACATTTGCAATACCGGGCAATGTTATGCTCCAGATTCTCCGAACGCGTCCTGCGCCATCCATCATGGCCGCCTCATAAAGCGAAGGATCGATTCCGGCTATTGCAGCTATATAAATAATCGCTCCCCAGCCAAGATCCTTCCAAATATCCGTTCCGACCAGAACAGAACGAAACCATTCCGGCGCATTCAGAAAAGGGATGGCATCAAATCCCAAATCACTTATCCAACGGTTGATCAACCCATTCGTCTCGGAGAAGAATGCAACAGCGATACCGTAAACGATAACCCAGGATAGAAAATGCGGCATGTAACTCAAAGTTTGAACCCATTTTTTCAGATGAATGCTCCTGCTTTCATTCAACAGAACGGCTAGTAAAATAGGGGGTATCGTGCTGAAAATCAGCTTGTAACAGCTAATCAATAGCGTATTGGTGAGCAATTGGGAGAAATAGGGCGAACTGAAAAACATCTCGAAGTATTTATACCACGGATTAGCCCAATCGGATCCGCCGATTCCCGACATAATATTGTAATCCTTAAATGAGATGATAACACCATACATTGGCACATACTTGAAAATGATATACCACGCCATCAGTGGCAAAAGCATGATGTAAAGCACTCTATTCTTCCATAGTGCTGTCAAATTGCCAGACCTCCTTTTATTTCTTAGTTGTAACCCTATTATCAGCTATGAAGTCCATTTAAAATAAGGAATAGATTTATTCATCATCAGTAACAAATTTACTTATCTCTCAAAGTAATAGCATTTATTACCTCTCTCAATAACACAAAGAGCAGTCCAAACTAGAGTTTGGACTGCTCTTTGTGTTATTGAACTAATGGCAGGATGAACTAGGAAGATATCACCCTGGTACCAAGCTTTACTGCCCGTGCTTATATATGAACGTAACGGCAGCTTGAATTACGATTCTTTTTGATAGCATAGCTTCGTTATTTATGATACAGTTCGGCGTGCTATCTGTAACGGCAAGTTTTCGCCTAGACCAAGCGTCCGCTCCGTTGAAGTATGAATTTCGTTGATTAGCTCTGGTTTTTTCATTAGTGACACGCCATAGGAAGGAATCATTTCTTTAATTTTCGGCTCCCATGCTTTCAAATGCTGCGGGAAGCATTTTTTTATTACCTCAAGCATAACGGAAACGGCTGTAGAAGCACCCGGAGAAGCACCGAGCAAAGCAGCTATCGAGCCATCAGCGGCATTAATGACTTCCGTACCAAATTGAAGCGTTCCTTTGCCGGCAGCGGTATCTTTGATAATTTGCACACGTTGGCCTGCCACAAGTAACTCCCAATCTTCGCTTTTGGCGTCCGGGACAAACTCCCGTAAAGCATCCATGCGCTTCTCTTTTGATAACATAACTTCCTTGATCAGGTATGTTGTCAATGGAACGTTTTTTACGCCTGCCGCCATCATAGTAACAAGATTATGCGTTTTTACGGACGTCACCAAATCGAGCATGGAACCGAATTTTAAAAATTTGGGTGAGAAGCCTGCAAACGGTCCAAAGAATAACGATTCCTTTTTGTCGATAACTCTTGTGTCAAGATGCGGAACAGACATGGGAGGAGCACCCACAGAAGCTTTGCCGTACACTTTTGCATGATGCTGCGCTACAATATTCGGTTTCTGACACACCATGAATAGTCCGCTTACCGGAAATCCTCCAATACCTTTTCCTTCAGGAATATCGGATTTTTGCAGCAAATGCAGGCTTCCTCCCCCGCCGCCGATAAAGACGAATTTTGCAGTACGTCGCTCGACGGTACCGGTATCGACATTCCGCACTTTCAACTCCCAAGAGCCGTCGCTAGTACGTTTAATATCATCAACATCATGTTTGAACTTTATATCCACATTTTTACTCTTTAAATGGGCAAACAATAGCCGCGTTAAAGCGCCAAAGTTGACATCCGTTCCAGATTCGATTCTTGTTGCCGCTATTGGTTTATTCATTTTCCGGTCTTGCATCATAAGTGGAATCCATTCCATCAGTTTTGCCGGATCATCGGAAAATTCCATCCCTTGAAACAGGGGATTGTTAGACAGTGCTTCAAAACGCTTTTTTAAAAATGTTACATCTTGTTCCCCTTGTACAAAACTCATATGAGGCACTGGCATGATAAAATCCCGTGGATTACGTATTAGATTGCTGTTTATAAGATAAGACCAAAACTGCTTTGAAACCTGATACTCTTCATTAACTTTTATAGCTTTGCTAATATCTATGGATCCGTCCGGTTGTTCGACAGTGTAGTTAAGCTCGCATAGTGAAGAATGCCCCGTTCCCGCATTATTCCATTCGTTAGAACTCTCCTCTCCTGCATTTGCGCGCCTTTCAAACACTGTAATTTCCCAGTCCGGTACTAATTCTTTCAGCAGTGAACCCAAAGTAGCACTCATGATTCCGGCACCAATTAAGATAACGTCTGTTTTAGTTTGTCTGTTGCTCATTTTTACCGTCCTTATACCCTAATATTTTCAGAAAGGATGCAGGCGATCCTGTTTAGGCGCCACAGCAAGCCAAGGCGCGACCTAGTCACACATCTTTTCTGGATCAATTATAACCCTATCATAGTGTATCATTATTAATTATATATTAAAATAATTGTGCATGTCCTTGTACCTTTTTTTTTAGTTTTCACTAATCCTATTATAACCTTTATCTTGCTTCATTTGTATCATTATTGTGAAATCATAGAGCAATCCAATCCACTTGTGAAATGAATTGTGTCTGATAGCGTTTCGAGGCCGCCTAATTGTGCCGGCAGCCTCGTCCTTGCTATTATTGAACTCTTGTTTCTTGAGGGAGCTTAATCACTCAGATACGTAAAACCTTTGTTTGTAGTACTGCCTTAGTTAGAGCTTTTGCATGCAACAGAACATCCTCGATTGAAGGTCTATATATAGTATTGCACTACCTAATTTATAGTGTTACTAAAATGACTTAAAAATGAAATCAGCGCTTGACGAAGAAGTTATTCGATTGTCTTACATGCCGTGCCGTGCCCTGCCCAGCTGTAGACAAAACCTTAAGAACGACAATGCTAGCACACACGGCTTAATACGAATTATTCGATTCGAAGTCAATGCCTCTTCCTAAAAACCTGCTTCTATACATCCTTTTGGCTTGATATCGGCAGTCTTTTTGAATTCATGCAAATGTGCAGTTATTTTTTCATTGTTAGCCGGACCGAGGAGTTTTCCATGAAAATTGATGTATTTTTGCAGGTATGTTGTCTAAACGGCAATTTTGTTAGAAAATAACTGCATGTTTGCAGTTTTTTTGAGGACTGATGTTCGAAAGAGGATCAAGCAATGCCAACATCCATTCTACAATGAAAAAAGGGCATTTGGATGTAAATGTTTTGTCAGATTATCTAATTCCGGGGAGGCGAACCAGTCATTGTCTAGAGCTTGACCATATTTTATAGTGTGTATGACTGAGTTTGAAGACAAATAAATGTTATGATGAACTAATGGTTCGAATGAGACATTCTCCCCTTCCCGTAATAACCGAAACTTTAATTCACCTTCTCTTTTTTCCGCATACACAATCCATCCTGACTGTACAATATAAAACTCTGATACCGACTTATGGTAATGGCTATTTTGCCAAGCACCATTCTCTGAGGCTACTGTTCGACAATAGGAATTTCCATCAGTTGAACAATTTAATCTGAATCTACGTTCGCCATTCGGCATCAAATCATATTTAGTTTCAATACCAAAAGAACGTGCTTCTTCTATAGAGATTTCTGGCATAGTAAGCCTCCTAAAATAATAGTAAGGATTTCTACCTGTATTTTACAGAATTACACTATATTTTGAGATGGTTTTTTGTATAGTCGACATGGAATTATATTAGCACTTCGCTGCATAGCTTCCTGCGGAACAATAAGGAATTACCCTGTTCCATCATGACCACGGCATGTTCACCTTCCGCCGCGAGCTCGTCAGCCAGCTTTTTCTGATAAACAACACTCTACCGTTAACATACTCAAAAAAAGCAAAGCTCAAGTCGTTAATTTAGCATATACAATAAAAAACAACATCATCTCTCCAATGATCAAGTAATTTGGTACAAGGAAAAATAAATCTACTGTGAAAAAAGCTCCAAGTAAGCCTAATAATAAAACTAAATGAAATTTCCCCAATCGTTGATGGATGTGCCTATATTTATGGAAAACCAGCGAGGTTGAGAAGAAATAGAGCAGTACAGATCCAAAAATAAAGCTTAGCATAAATGTATAATTTAATTGTTCCAGAAATAGCAATTGGATCGAAGCTGCAAGCATACACAAGGATAAATAAATGAATAAATGTCCGTAAATTATAGTCTGCCCGGCTGTCTCTATGCTCTTGTTCACTTTCTTTTCAACATTATCAAAATATTGCCACCATATAGCAATAATTAATAAAAAAGTTATTGACGCAAATAAAATAGATTGCCACGTCCAGTAGCTAGACTGCTGCAATACTGCAAGTATACTGATCACTGATTCACCAAGAAGAATGAGTGTGAACAGCGAGAAGCGTTCTAATAAATGGTGAGTATTTATAGGGCTTTTCACTAAATATTGCCGGCCGATTAATGGGAGCAATATGTCTACAATAATTCCCGCATACAAAACTACATAACGAATCCAAGAATCAAAGAAAATGGATAAAGATGAGATCACCAATCCGATCCAAAAACGACTCCCCAAATAACGGGCAGTGATTTTTCTATGATCCTCTTCTTTCTTATGTACTGAAAGATACTGAATGGCGGTCATAGCTCTTAACCCAACATAGCCTATCAAGAATGGAACATAGTATTGATCAAAATTAACCGATAGGCTCGCTGTCATTATTAATACAAAAAATAATTGTACAATCAGAAAAACTCGGTGTGACAGGATGTCTTGTCCAAACCGGTTTACAAAGAGAGATTGCCCAACCCACGCCCACCAGATCGGAACAAATATAAGAATGAATTTGGATAAGTATTCAATTGGAATTGAACCAGATTCGACATGCAGCAAGACATGACTCGCCTTAGAAACTGCAGCTACGAACAGCAGATCATAAAATAACTCCAGCCAGGTAACTTTCTTCTCAGCAAATAAGTGTTCATTCATCGTTTTGCTCCCCAACTTAAGGTGATGTTATTCCCTAGTGCTTCAAAGATTGAACGCATGGTAACCATCTCGGCCCCCTGATAGTTTATAGGTGGAACTTCCAACGCCAGTTCGGTGTTGTCTACTGTGACCCTCGCTTCCTGAAAATCATCGGCCTTTGCGCTGCTCTGGCTAAAGAGAACCATCATCCCTACCATCAAGCACAGGGTACCAAACATAATTTTTCGCTTATTCCTCTTCCTACTCTTTGAGAAAAGCATAGCAAGCCTCTCATTTCTGTTAGTTATTGACCATTCAGCCGATTCAGCTTAAGTATAATGTTGCCTTTCAGTATTCTCCAAAAACACCTATTTTCCTGCCCGTTCGCCACCATGTAAGCGGAAATGGAAGCGCTTTTGTTGTAGGGAAATTCCCATCAGAGTAGGCGGTTCGAAAATCCAAAAATGAATCCGGCCGCTTTTTGGATGTTACTTAAGTGATGGGGCGAGAAGCGATGTTCAAAGCCTGCTTTCAATCTAGAGGAGACCATGATTTGTCGGGGCCGCTGCGGAAGGAAAGAAAATAGATGGAAATTGTAACGCTAATCCAGCGTGGATATCGCCTGAAATCAATCTAACTGGAAAAACTAACTCTAATAGAGGTGAAATGGTCGATATCAGCCAAAATACGTAGAATTAACATGAGGAATTCCAGCTATAAGACTTGGAACGCTATTTTCGGAGTAACTAACTTGACATTTTCCTGATAATTGCACGAAGTGCGCCAGACTGCCATGCAATGCCGTAACCGAACCACGAACCATTGAGCCACGAACTCGATACCCGCGATGAGTACGCGCTGGAAAGCGACTTCATCCTATTCATCACTAAGAATACACAAGAATATGCAAAAAAGCCTTCAACTATTAAAGTGGAATTGAGGGCTCTTTTGCAACCATCTATTCAGGATAAAATGGTGGAGGGGTTGTCTCAAAATGTCTTTTGGGACAGCCCTTTTCCGCGTTACCACTCTGCTAGGTAATAAAATCCATTAGCTTAACATTTGACGAATGGCTTCGCTAAGCGGTGTAGCTGGACGGCCTAGTAATTGTTGGAGATCCTTGCTCTCAACGTCTAGCCCGCCCTCCCGAATCCCGCGTTGCATAGATATAAGAAATGGAATCACAGCTTCAGGTACACCGACTTCACCCAGCATTTTGCCATAGGATTCGTCATCTAAATGCAGAACGCGTACTTCACGGTTCATAGCTTCCTCAAAGATCGATGCAAGCTCATCTTGCGTTAACAGCTTGCCCGACAATTCGTAAGTCGTGTTCTCATGTCCTTGTCCTGCAAGGACATGAGCTGCTGCCTCAGCATAGTCGCGGCGGGCTGCCCAACCTAATTTGCCCGATCCCGAGGCTACGGCCCATGGCGCTCCATTCAGAACGGCTTGGAACGTCCCCATTTCATTTTCTAAATACCAGTTATTGCGCAAGAAGGAGTATGGAATTCCTGACTTTTTGATTGCTTCCTCCGTTTCGCGATGGTCCTTGGCAAGATCAAATTGGCTGTCTGTGGCATTTGGTGCACTTGTATACACGATGAAGCCAACATTAGCTTCTTTTGCAGCTCTTATAGCTGTCATGTGCTGTTCAATTCGATTTTGCAAATCCCCTGATGAAATTATAAGCAACCTGTCAATGCCGGCGAAAGCTGCTACCAACGATTCATATTCATTAAAATTCCCGTACCGCACATCGACTCCCAGGTCGCTCAAGTGTTCTGCCTTCTTCGGATCACGCACGCTTACAGCGATACTTTTTGGCGGAACAGTCTTCAGTAATGCTTCAACGACTAACGCTCCAAGATTTCCTGTTGCTCCAGTTACCATTAATTTCATAATAAATGCCTCCGTTATGTAAACTTATTTATTTTATAGCGGCAATAGTCGTAATATCATTTTCAAAATGGCCGGAAAATATTACAATCGCCTTGGGTCGATTTCCTTTGCAGAAGCGTTTCAGAAATCCTGTGAATTCAGATTCTTCGAAGATCCATGTTGCGGTATTCATTAAGGGAATGCCCTTTTAAGCCATTTATGTCTTCATGAATTTTTTTTGCCCCAAAAACACAATTAAACTCAGCACCAGAAGCACCAATGGCGTGACGGCGATGCCAAAACCTTGACCAGCCTTGAGATGCGTAAATACAGCTCCTGCCATAACAATAATCAATGCACCGCTAGATACAGAGACTAGCTTATTCCTCCAAAAGCCTAGCAGTAATCCCGCTGCTAAGAGAACTTCTATCCCCCCTACAACATACATAAAACCGGAACCATACCCGTAAATCTCATTAAATGCTTCTATCTGATCTGGATTTCCACTTAATTTCATAAAACCGGTCAATAAGAACATAACTCCAACCAAGCCCTGCAATATTCGAACTGCCCACTTCATTTTGACGCTTCCTCCTTGTATATGACTTACTTATAGAGCTATAATAATGCCAAGGATAGATTATCGGAAGTA
The DNA here is from genome assembly GCF_024722015.1 of Paenibacillus radicis (ex Xue et al. 2023). Classification (GTDB taxonomy): domain Bacteria; phylum Bacillota; class Bacilli; order Paenibacillales; family NBRC-103111; genus Paenibacillus_S. Next base: position 113,968 of record NZ_JANQBD010000011.1, read on the forward strand.
GGCACTTAAAATAAACATAGTATACAAAATGATACCTTACATGGATATATTATTTCTAAAGGAGGACTTCAAATGGCTGATAGTTGCAGAGTCGAAACTGCATTAGAGATCCTGGTCGGTAAATGGAAGCCTGTCATTCTGTTTCATCTATTTTCGAGCGGTACGATGAGATTTAGCGAACTTCAAAAAGCAATTCCGGATATAACAAAAAAAATGCTTACAGCACAATTAAGGGAATTAGAATATCATGATATCGTTCATAGAGAGATCTATCTCCAAATCCCCCCCAAAGTTGAATATTCCATTACTGAATACGGTAAAAAAATGACCCCTCTATTACAGGCGATGAATGATTGGGGAATGGCTCATGTTGAGCATTTGAATGAGTTATATGGGAAAGATCAATCCGTGGAATCATTCGAAGTAAATGATGAGCTCGTAGGGAAGTAATACATGTAGTAATAACCACTATCCGAGTTCGGTTCTTCAAAAAATGTTGTACTCAACCCAAAAGATACGGAAATACGAAGTATAACGGTATCACACTATCTATCAACATTCAAAAGCACCCCGGAAAGAAATTCGGGGTGCTTGCCTTGTTGTATTTAGCATCTGTAGCTTAATCAGCCAATCATCCTCTTATGCACCAACAATAATTATTACCAGTTCCAGGCTTCAAGACCAAGCAGTTTTCTGCCCAGAACGGTCAGCTCGGGATCATTAGGCGTATGAGCATGCTCCCAGTCTCGCGGATCTTTAAGAAACGGATTAAACTTATTGGACTGTTGATGCATCGAAGTTTTGTTCTTCAAGCTTTCAAGCGCAAGTCTTCTACGTTCTTCGAACAATTCTTCCTTGGCAGGGAACATTGTAATATATTGAGCCAGTCGTGGACGGTCGAATAAATTTTCACCGTTGCCATGGGCAACCAGAACGTCCCACAGGAGCAAATCACCTGCTTCGCCGGGAATTACCTTCACCTCGTGCCCCGTATAATCCGGATTGATCGGGTTTCTGTCCGCCGGCTGCTCCTTGATCCACTGCTCGAAGTCTTTATAGATGCTGGGCACACAACGGAATCCACCCTGATGAATATTCGTATCCTCCAAGAACAGAACGCCTTGTAAAGGACGCGGTCGTGGCAAAGGGAACGTCAAATTTGTCGTATCCGTATCCCAATGAATGAAGCTGGTATTAAGCTCCGGCTTGTCTTCTCTCTTCGGCGGCTTCATGTTCACCCGGTCGACCGTCACCCACAGCTTCTCTTCCTCCAGCAGCTCGGCAAAAGCCTGATACAACCGCGGGAATTGACGATTATCCCAAAGCGAAGGATGATGGATAAAAGGTATCATGCCTCTTTGCTGGTCATGCCACAATTCGTCCATGCCTGCCGGCGGAGTGTACCAGCTTTCCTGGTTTCCCGGATCCTTGCCCATGAACTCCCAAATTGCGTTTACGGCACGCTCGCAGTTTTCTTTAGGTACTGCATTTTTAATTAAGATATAACCGTTTTCTTGGAAAAATAACTTCATTTCTTCTGTAATGACTGTCATTGCTCATTTCCTCCCTGTATCCGAATATGAATGATATTATCCTTTTACCGCACCACTGGTTGTGCCCGTTGCGATATACTTCTGTACGAAAAACCCGATAATGATCATCGGCAACATAGTAATCGTAGCAGCAGCGCTGCTTTTTCCCCAGTCCACTGAAATTGCGCCAACGAAGGTCGAGATGCCAACAGGTAGCGTATACGTGTCCATGCTGGTCAACTGCATCGAGAACAGCAGCTCGTTCCATGAATACTGCATAGCCAGTATGAAGGCAGCCGCCATGCCGGGCAAAATGATAGGAACAATGATTTTCCAAAATGTCTGCATTGGCGTACAGCCGTCGATCTTGGCCGCATCACTGAGTTCAGTAGGCACATCGCGGATAAATCCCATCATCAACCAAATGATAAAGGGCAAGTTCAAAGCCGCATGAGCGATAATCGGTCCTGTCAGCGTGCCCAGTAATCCCGATACTCTGACTAATGTAAACAATGGCAGCAGCATCGATATGGCCGGTACCAGCTTTCCTAATAAAAAGCCGTTTGCAATCGTACCCGACCATCTTGAACTAAAACCAACCAAACCGTAAGCTGCCAATGTACCGAAAATAATGGCAATAAACGTTGACACAATGGCGACAAGCGCACTATTGCTAAAATAAGAAGAGAAATCCCCTTTTAAGAACGCATTGACGTAATTATCCATAGTTGGTGTGAAAAATAGCTTAGGCACCTTTGTAAAAATGTCCATTTCACGTTTAAACGAGTTGCTAATGACAAGCGCGATAGGAACGATAGTCCATAGGGTAAACAAACCTAGCGCAGCTGTTTTGAACCCGTGTCCGAGCAAGCGGTTAAGCATTCATTATCTCTCCTTTACCCTGCTTTGCCGGAAGGGGAGTTTTTCATCAACGAGCCAAAAATCAGGAGCAGGCCGACTAGTGTAATGACTGACACAGCCATCGCATAGCCCATCTCATTATTTTCAAATGCTTGCTTGTAGGCATAAATGCTAAGCGAAGATGTTGAGTTGGCAGGCCCGCCGCCGGTCAGCGCAAAAATGATATCGAAGACGCGGAACGCATCGGTTCCCCGGATCAAAGTAATAACAATAATAACCTTCGATAACATCGGCAGTGTAATTTTCGTTAATGTCTGGAAAGCTCCCGCTCCGTCTATTTTGGCCGCTTCATACAAATCATGCGGTATGGACGTTAATCCGGCAGAGACGACAAGGATCAAGAAGGGAGTCGCATGCCAGGCATCGGCGATCACAATGCTGAATAACGCTGTGCTTGTTTTCTGCAATCCGCCGAATGATTCCAGACCGAACCAGGACAATACATAATAAACAAGACCGTACGTCGGATCATACATATACCGCCAGATTAAACCAACAATGACATGGGAAATGAGCAGTGGCATTGTAAATAATGCTCTCATGAAGTTGGCCAGCTTCGCCGGGATAGTCGTCAGTAATACAGCTATACCGATTCCGAGCAGAAGCTCCAGGCATAGTGCCATCCCCATAAACAGAAATGTATTCCACAGGGAGTGTAATGCCGTCTGGTCCTTAAAAAACCGGATGTAGTTGTCAAAAAAGACGAATACTGCTTTGGATTCCTGTCCTAAACCGTATTGAAAGAAACTCATAAACAACGCATAAACGAGAGGGACAATCATCGCAATAAACACGATGACTGCTGCCGGCAGGACTAGAAAACCGGCCAGAAAGCTGGCTTGATTTTTCTTCATCATGCGGCTTTGCTGATAGTTAATGACTGCTGTTCCGCCTTGGGGTTTATCCACTTTTTCTACTCCCCCGTATGTGATTTTTAGAATTGCGAGGCAATCTCTTGTTGTACTCTCTCCAATATTTCCTTAGGATCGGCGCCCGAAGTAATAATGCTCGACATACCGTTGCCTAGTGCTTCGACAAGCTTAGGCGCGTTTGGTTGAAGCGGTGATGTGATACCGTCTTTTAGAGCAGTTCCAACGGCAGGCAACCACGGCGCCTTCGACACAAGCTCCTGATCGTTAAAGAGAGATTGGCGCAGACTGATATGGCTGGCATTTTTGAGGCTCATCTTTTTCTCCGTTTCCTTGCTGGTCAGCCATGCTGCCAACTGGAACGCCTCTTTAGGATGCTTGCTGTCCTGCGGCAAACACCAACTCCACACGTTGATTAAGCCAGCCGGACTTTTCTTATATGGCAGCGGTGCGTATCCCAATTTGCCGTTGACCTTCGACTTGGTCGGGTCCTCCAACTGCGAGAACAGTCCTGATTGCGTAATGCCAAGCGGAATTTGTCCGAATTGCAAAGCTTTCGTGACCTCATCCCACCACCATGTTGTGCTGCCTTTCATTGAATATGAAGCAAGCGTTTTCCAAAATTGCATCGTTTCAATATTCGCAGGCGTCGCCAATTCCAGCTTACCGGAAGCGTTGAAATAATCCGAACCATTAGTGCGCTTCAAAATGGTAAAGATACTGACGCTGGCGCTGCCTTGCTTTCCGGGAATACCGATCCCCGTTCCTTTGTCAAAAAAGTGCTTCGCCACTTTCAGCGTATCGTCCCACGTTTGCGGAGGCTGCAGTCCTTCGGCCTGAAGCATCTCTTTGTTATATACGAGCAGCGGCATCTGCTCGAAATTCGGCAGCCCGTACAGCTTGTTGTCGACGGTAAACGCTTTAATTGCGCTCGGGTTCATATCAGCCGCATCGTATTTGCTTCCAGCTTCCTTCACATAATCATCCAGCGGGGCCAGAAAACCCGATTTGACGTATTCCCCGATCCACGATTCCTGTGCCCAGATTAAATCGTACTGCCCGGTTTTACCCGACATATTCAAAGTCTGCTTAGGCTTCAATTGGCCAAAATCAATCGCATCCATCTTCACCTTGATGCCCGTTTCTTTCTCAAATTCCTTCAGCAGCTCAGCCTGATCGTCTGCATGGGGTCCCGCCCATCTGGAAATCGTCAGTGTCACATCGCTTTTAGGCGCTTCTTTAGCTGCGCTTGAAGCAGTAGTACCGCCGTTCGTGCCGGATGCTGCAGGTTTCGTGTCGCCTGTGGCGCAGCCCGATAGCAGCAGCAGAGCGGAAAGGGAACCCGCAACCAATTGTTTAGTTTTCTTCATAAAAACAGTCCTCCCGAAACGTTTTGGATTTTTCAACCTAACAATGTTTTAAAGTATTGGGCAAACTCATGAAGCATTTGTTTCGTTGCGAATTCTCCACTGTAATCCTCCAGACCCAAATACCCATCGTAGCCAACTGCCTTTAAATCGCCGACGAGCTGAGGCCACGGGACGCAGCCTTTGCGCAAGCCAGCCCAATCGGCCTTCCAGATATCATTCCCCTCTGCACCATCTACCCGGCTCCAGCTCACATTCTTTACATGGACGTGGGCTAGATACGGACCCATTATGTCGAGGCCCATCCTAAAGTTCTCGTACCCTTCGTAGATCATGTTCCCCGGGTCGTACAGGATGCCAATGAATGCCGGATCGAATCCATCGCATAACCTGCGGGCGGCCGAAGCGCTGCTGATGATCGTGTTGTGATGAATCTCGACAACTCCTTTAACCCCGTAACTACGGCATAATAGTTCGGATTTGCTCAAATATTCCCGCGCTTCTTCATACAATTTTGAATAAGATTCGTCCCCGTTGTATAACGGAACGCCCAACCGGATAAATGAAGCATCCATGAAGCTTGCCGCCTGCAGGAGGCGCTCCGTTGTCACCAGGTCTCCTGCAGCCATATTCGGCAGGACGCCAACCGAAGTTATATTCGCTTCTTCTGCCGCCAACCTGTACTCGAACCATTTCGTCTTCTCGGATGCAATGGGAATGGAACAGCGATTATTTTTCCAAAAGGATGGCGACTCGTCTAGCGCATCCTGGGGGACATCAGCAAATCTCCATTCAATTCCGTCTATACCTGCTTCCTTTACTGCTGAAATCGTCTCACCCAATGTTAAGTCCGGCGTCGATGCAGTGAATACAGACAACTTCATTCGTGCTTCCCCTTTCCATTTGATTTAATCCAAGCCAAGAATGTTATGTTTCTTAAGTTTTTAGCAGCAATCTATATTGAAGAGTGCTAATTTTACAACCAAACATCACCCCCTTGTTGAAATCAACTTTTTTTTCTTACTTTTTCAAAAACTCATTGATTTGCCTTTGCTTCTCGTCAATGATCTTGTCTACACCGGCTTTTTTCAGCTTATCTATGAATTCCTTATACTTGGCATTCTGCTGCACATCGGTTCCGGAGCCGCTTTCCAGCGTTTTGCGGTATTCCACCACAATCGTGTTCACCCTGGATATTTCCGTTTTGACTGGATCGGGGTTAAAATCAAACCCCGATATGACCGATTGGGTAAAATTATTCGGATCGGTGCTCATCTGGATAAACTTCTTATCCGAAGCTGTCGCAGATGCCGGAATTCGGGCATTGGACCAAGGTGTTACCATCCACCATAAATTTTGAAACACTTTGGAAGGATCGATACCGTCCGGGTATTTGAACTCCTTATCGCCCACCGGGATGAAGTCTTTTCCTTTAATCCCATACAAATACAAGTCTCTAACGTCTTTATCCTTATACAGCAAATTCAGAAACATCAGCACCTTCTCGGCGTTGCGGGAAGAGGGCGTAATGACGATAAAATTACCGGCTTTAAACGAGCTGACCATTTTAAAACCTTCTCCTTCGATGGACACATAGTCCAATCTCGCTCCAGGATCAAATTTCGCCCGCCCCGCGCTGTTTTCTCCCGTATAGCCTTCCGGAGCATTGCTGATGTAACCCAGACTCTTCGTGTCGGAGATCAGTTCCGACGCCAGAGAGGATTTGCTGAACAACGAATCCTTGTCGATCAGCCCTTCATCCCACCACCGTCTCTTCAATTTCAGAAAATCTTTGTACTGCTGGGTCTCGAATTGATTGATGACAACGGGTTCGTTATTCAGCAGAAAACCCGGGGAGTTAAAATCATAGCTGGGAACAAATTCACGCTGTGTGCCGAGAAAAGCCATTGCTTTATAGTCTCCCGTGTATTCGCCGTTGTATCTGATGCCTACTCTGCCGTTTGCCTTCTCTGCGGCCAGCACCTTCTTCAGAAATTCCTCCACCTGCTGAAGCGAACCCAGGTTGCTAGAACTGTATCCGTATTTCTCTGCAAGATCCGCTCGGAAATGAAAACCCTGCGGATATTCGATCGGGCCTGGAATCGGAATCCCGTACAGCTTTCCGTTATATTTATTAGAGTTAATATATTCAGGGGTAAGCCCCTTATATAAATCGGGAGCGTAACTTTCAATTAAATCGGTAACATCTTTGGCTCCCATCCGGTTCAAAATCTGCGAATAATTCTGCCAGTACCCGTTATAGAAGAAATCGTAGTCCTCGCCGGCAGCCATTTTTACAAGCAGTTGGTTGTTGTAGCTGCTCCAGGGGATGTACTGAATATCCAACGTCACATGAATAGATGCAGAAAGCTTCTTATTCAGTACCTCCATGACTTCACTGTAATGGGGCGGTGTCTCACCCGGTAATACGAGCTTTAAAATGACTTCGTTATTCCGCTTGCCATCCGTCACGGCTTTGCTTAATAATGGTGCATTGCCGTTGTTGTATAAGGACAAGGTATCGCTGCAGCTAGAGAGCAGCAGTATCGCTGTTATTAAGGACAGCCATGCAATTAGCGTCTTTCTGTTCACGAAGTTCCCTCCTGTAGGAATATTGGGGGTCGTTTCTTGGTGTATCGTAGCCTTTTACAACCGAAAAATATACTTCAAAATATGATTATTACTCAGAAATCCTTAAATCTGATGTTTTTGCAGCAACTGATAGAGCGAATTGTTGAAAAAAAGAACCAAGCATCGCGGCCTGGTTCATTTGGTGTTATTCAGTCTTCGGTAAGCGTTGGGTGTTAATCCGTATTCTTTCTTAAAAACATAATAAAAATAGTTGCTTGAGTTAAATCCAGCCGCGTGCGCGATGGCATTAATCAGCATATCCGACTGCTCGATCAGCTCCTTGGCTTTCTGCAGCCGTTTACGGTTGATATAGTCATGAACAGATACTGTCGTCTGCTCTTTAAACAGGACATTCATGTAGCTTACCGAATACTTTAAGTATTCCGCTACGTCTGTGGCAGAAAACTCTACCCGCGTATAATTCTCGTCGATATATGTGAGTGCGCTGACTATCATCTCATTGGATTTTGTCTTTTTGCCGTTTTCCTGTACGTTTACCGCATCCAGAATGAATTCATTGATCCAAGACGTGATTTCCTCCACGGACTCGAGCTTCATAAGCTGATCATACATCTCCTGATAGGACAGAGTCGGTAGCGGGTTACCTTTGGACGCAGGCGGCAGACTTTTAAGCACACTGATCGTAACTTCGCTTGTAATTGCAAGCATATCCCGATAAGGATAGCTTTCCAGCCCTTGGAGCAAACTTTCGACAGCAGGCTTTACCTTATCCAGTTTTCCCAAATTTATCTCGTTGATGATGGCTTTTTCTTTATCATGCGGATACCCCGATTTCTCCAGATGCCGCAAACTTACGTAGTCCAAGATGGAACCGGCTCCTCTAAATATGCGATGATGCGTTGCTGCCAAAGCCCCCTCGTAGGAGTATTCGGCTTCGTACAAAGTTTCGACCGATTCCCCAATGCCAATCGTTACGCTTATATTCAAATAGTGCTTAATATTGGACTGTACCTTGGATAATACCTCACTCAGGTTCTGAAGATCATCCTCCCAGTTATTGATAATAACCGCCACATGATCCGCCGCTATATTGACAGGCAGACTGCGATAGCTCCGTTCCATCGTTTCTTCTGCAATATTGCACATGGCAAACCGTACTAAATATCTGCTCTTACTGTCAAAAAGCTCCTCGAACCGATTGTAATGATCGATGCGTAAGACGATGACAGCAGCTTGGTTGTCGGTTTCCAGCTGAATGTGATGCTCCTTAATCTGCTCGTCAAACCGGCCTCGGCTATCGTGATGACCCAATAACAAGCTCTTCAAAAACTGCTCTCTTAGCAGCACCTGCGTACGATGCGAGAAATTTTCCAGCGATTCGTTTTCTACAACCACCTTGGAGAAGGCTCTTTTAACGATTTCGATGTCCCCTTCCATCTCGATACCCGCTAGTCCATTCGTCTGCCGCTTGACCAGCTGAATGAGCGACCTGATTGGTGAATAAATAACCCGCGATAGAATGACAGAGATGATCAAGCTCGCCACAAGCAGCACCGAAGTACTAATTAATGTGATATTTTTAATATTGATGAGGCTTTTGAACATCTCGGTGTACGGATAAATGCTCACATAATGAAAGCCGGTGCTTTCCATGGTTGTTTTCTGAAAAGACACGACATACTTATTGCCATTTACATTCTCGATAAATGAGCCGTTGGATTCTGCACTTTGCTGAATCCGCTCAAAGAAAGCAAACTTCCCATTCCCCCCGGTAAACAGGCTAGAGGAAGGCTTCGTTACAAATTCCCCATCGTTTTGAACGATGAACATTTGATTCAGCGGATCATTCACCATCTGATCGATAAGAGCCTGAAATTTGTGGCTGTTAATATTAATAACCATCGCCCCTTGAATCTCCCTTGAGCTAGGTGAAGGTTCGGTTATAATAAGCGACAGCAGTGGTCCATCCGAATCGTTCCCGGGCGGACCTTTGCGCAAAATATATTGAATTTTCGGAGAGGTATACCGGTATCCGCTTAATATTGCCGTCATTTCGGTGTCCGCAAAATCTCTGACTCGCATATTCGCATACTTGGTCGAAATAACGACATTTTGCTGTATGTTGTACAAATAAATCGATTGAACGATTGGATTGAGCTGCAGCGTCATGTTCAACCGGGTGCCGAGATTGCTTTGCATAAACGTATCCATCTCGTCATGTGAGAACATTGCTGAAAATATAATATCGTTATAGTAAAGATCGTAGCCTATTTTGACCGTAGAGGTGTATAAGTAGTTGGAGATATTCTGCGTCTGAAAAAGCATGTTGTGGGATAAGTCTTTAATTTCTCGTTCCAAAATATTTTGAGATTTATAATAAAACAGACCGAATACTAGATAAATATTCAGGATGTTCAGGATAATGAAAGACACGAGCAGTTTCATGAATGTATTTTTTCTTATGGAAAGGGAGGTGCGCGTGATTCCTAGCGACTTCATGCCGGACAGGTCCTTTCTCGTGGGCAGCGTTTGATTAGTTCTTATCCTATTCTAGCATGAAATCTAAAGAAGTTTTGAACTTTTCAGGAACTGTGATTTAATTAAAAAGGGTTACCTCACAAGCAGTTTCCTACTGCTTGCGAGATAACCCCAAGTAAATATAAAGACTAGCAGACAGTCAATAATACTCAGCCTTCCGTCGCCTAATTAGCCAAAACTTTATCAAGATAACGGAGAACGGCTTCCTTATTCCCTGATACCTCTTGCTCACGTTTTTGGTCCATGGCAACCCGGTCTTGAGCTGCACGAACAACCTGCTGCTCTTTATCCTGCGGCACGACAACGACTCCGTCAACATCTCCGACGATAATATCACCTGAATTAATGCTTACTCCTCCGACGGAAACAGCTACTTTCGTTTCTCCCCCGCCAAACTTACTGCCGGCCGCTACCGTAGTTCCTCTGGAGAAAACAGGAAAACCAAGGTCGCGTATTCCCTTAATATCACGGATCACGCCATCTACTACGATCCCCTGCAGACCCAAGGTTTGAGCTAGTCCGACAACAAAATCACCGGCTACCGCGCGGTAAGTGTCGGCCTTGGCGTCAATGACCAAAACATCTCCGGGACTCGCTTCCCGAATAGCCCTAAGCACAGCCAAATTATCGCCGACAGGTATTTTAACTGTGAAGGCTCTCCCTGCAATTTTGTATTCTTCCTTTAACGGCTTGATGGCAGGATCCAGATTGGTAAGGCCGTTCAAAGCATCCGAAATACTTGTAGTTGGAAGTTCAAGAAATTGGTTTTCAATTGCAGACATTTGAGTTTCCCCTTTCCACTCCGTTATTTTGTTTCCACACGCGTATACCGGTTAACGGGAATCGGCAGCCCCAGATTTTCACGAAGTGTGCGGCCCTCATATTCGGTACGGAACAACCCTCTGCTCTGCAGCTCCGGGATGACTCCGTCAACGAAATCCTCTAATCCACCCGGAACGTAAGGCGGCATGATATTGAACCCGTCTGCTCCATTTCCAGCAAACCATTTCTCAATATGATCCGCTATTTGCACCGGTGTACCAACCACGATTCGATGCCCGCGCGCTCCGGCCACTTCCTTATACAACTGGCGAAGAGTGAGCCCTTCCCTGCGCGCGAGATTAAGCAGCAGTTGCGGGCGGCTTTTCCGTCCGTTCGATTCCGGAATGTCAGGAAGCTGATCATCTAACGAATACCCGCTTAGATCAAATTGGAATCTTTCAGAAAGGGAAGCAATCGCTCTGGAATCATCGACAAAGCTTTGCAAATATTCATATTTATCTCTCGCTTCCCGCTCAGTCTTACCAATAACCGGAAGGAGTCCGGGCAAGATGAGCAGATGCTCGGGAGAACGGCCATACTGCTGTAAGCGGCCTTTTAAGCTGGAATAAAAAAGCTGCGCTTCCTCTAACGTCTGTTGGGCTGTGAACACAACCTCTCCAATTCGAGCGGCGAGATCTTGCCCGGTATCGGAAGAGCCGGCTTGAATAACGACCGGATGTCCCTGAGGACTTCGTGTCACATTCAGAGGCCCCTTCACGGAATAATATTTGCCTGCATGGTTCAATGTGTGCAGCTTATTCCTATCTATGTAATCACCGGTAGTCTTATTGACAATATAAGGATCTTCCTCCCAGCTGTCCCACAAACCTTTGACAACCTCAACAAATTCCTCTGCACGCTCATACCGGATCCCATGCTCCTCATGCTGATCTCTATTGAAGTTTTGCGCTGCTGACAATGTCGAAGTCGTTACTACATTCCAGGCCGCCCGGCCCCGGCTTAATAGATCCACTGAAGCGAGCAAGCGAGCCAGATTAAATGGTTCATAGTAAGTAGTGGAAGCCGTGACAGCTAAGCCAATACGCTCCGTAACCTTGGATAGCGCCGCAAGAAGCGTAATAGGTTCAAACCGTGCAACAACCGATGCAGGAGAATCAGGCGAAGTCGTTAATCCGTCTGCCAAAAAAACCATATCAAACTTAGCCCGCTCCGCCGTCTGGGCCAATTGCTGAATTAATTCGAAGTTTTCACTACCTGCTTGAGCTTCATGATGTCTCCAACCGGCAACATGATGTCCAGCAGCTTGTAAAAATAAACCGAATTTTAGTTGTCTAACCGTTTGACTCATATTCGACGAACACCTTCATTCCTTGAAATGTATGATTGCATTCATGGCTTTATTTGGCTGGCTTCAGCTTAATATCTTCTGCATAGAACATTTCGTCCATTCTCGGATTGAATTCGATTCTATTATTGACTCCATACGTAAATTTGTTTTGATAAAGATAAATTCTCGGACGGCCGTCCGCAAGAATCTCTTGTACCTTCTTATACTGTTCTTCTCTTTCCTTATCATTAAGATTGCTCGAAGCAGCTTTCAGAAGTTTGTCCACTTCCGGATTGCTGTAATCCGTTTGCTGCTTTGCTCTTTCTGTGATGAACGGCTCCAGCGGCAGTGGCGATTCAAACATCGAATTTCCTTTACCCTGCAAAGCAAGCTCTTTGAACGTGTTGGAATTATCACGCTGCTTATACTGAGTTTGTTCCAATATTTCAAGCTTTACTTTGAAACCGACATCCTTCAAATTAGCAGCAATTGTTTCTGCGATCTCTTTAAACGAAACCGGTGAGCTTAATGTCAATTCAGCACCATTCGGGTAGCCGGCTTCCGCAAGTAATTGTTTGGAGCGTTCTTTATTGTAAATATTCGTGTTAAACAATTTCGGGTTATTGCCTAAGATCCCGGGACCTATACCTTCTTGGGTTGGCACTCCTGCACCTCCCAGCACATTATCTACCAGTGTTTTCTTGTCGATAGCCAGTTCAATTGCTTCGCGAACCTTTGGATTCTCTGTTAGGGTCCCAGGAGTTTGCCGAACCAGCAAGCTTTGCACCCGTGCGCTATCTTGCTGTGTAAAGTAAGTGGTACCACTATCTTTTACACGCTTGATGTCCTCTGGCGGTATGGTGATGGCAATGTCTACTGCGCCTGTTAACAGCTCGGAAATACGCGTCGTTGATTCAGGAATAGTACGGAATACGAGTCTGTCCCATTTCGGAGCTCCGCCATAATAATCTGTATTTTTTACCAGTTCCACCCGGTCATCCTTAATCCATTTGACATATTTGTAAGGGCCTGTTCCGACCGGATTTTTCATAAAATTGTCCAGCCCCTGCTCTTGAAAATATTTCGACGGTAAAATACCTGAACTGATCCTGCTCAAACGCGCCAATAAAATTGGATCGGGCTCCTTCGTAATAATATCGACCGTAAAATCATCTACAATCTTAACTTCTTTAATAACGGAATAAGAGGAATAATCAATAAGCTTCTTATCGTTAGCGGCTCTCTCTAGTGTAAATTTCACATCAGCTGCGGTGAACGGATCACCATTATGAAACTTCACTCCCTGCTTCAGCTTGAATCTCCACGTCGTATCATTCGTACGTTCCCATGAAGTAGCTAGACTAGGTATTTTCTTCTGCGGGTCCGATCCGTCTTTCTTAACCAAATAATCAAATAGATTGACTTGAATGGCTTCCGTTTGCGTATTGCCGTGGTTATGGATATCAAAGGTTACATTGTCGGTTGTTTGTGCAATCGTCAACACCTTCTCTTTACCCGTCTCTGCTGCTCCTGTTCCCGCACCTTTAGTGCTGCTGCAGCCTGTAATCGCCAATAGGATCAATAGTGTTATGACCGGAAATTTACGAATCCAATTCATCTTTTCTGTCCCCTCCGAATATATGCATATCTAATGCAAATGCTAACCTCTATTTTATTATCGCTGTCCCGCAAACTGATTGCTTGGGCGGGTTAACCCCAAATTCTCCCGAAGTGTTCTTCCCTTGTATTCCGTATGGAACAGCCCCCTGCGCTGCAGCTCCGGGATAACGAGACGGGCAAAATCATCGAGACCTGTCGGCAGCTGTTGGGGTCTGATAACAAAACCATCGCAGGCTCCATTCAGGAACCACTCCTCCAATTGATCAGCCACCTGAACGGCTGTACCCGCAAAGGTCCGGTGTCCATTACCTCCGGAAGCTCTTTGAATTAATTGGCGTATGGTGAGCTTTTCCGTTTCAATCATATTTTTCATAAGCTCAAAACGGCTTCTGGTTTCATTAATTGTTTCAGGATCAGGCAGCTGTGGAACAGGGCCATCCAACGGATAGGAGAACAAATCTACCTTTAATCGGTCTGAAAGCCGCTTCAATCCCAGTTCGGGTATAATGGATTCATGGAGCTCAGCCTCTTTCTCCTTGGCTTCTGATTCCGTTTCTCCTACGATCGAGCTGAATCCAGGCACAATTTGTACATCATCCGGACTACGACCATATCGAGATAATCTGGATTTTACATCTGCATAAAAGGCTTGAGCCTCTTTCAAAGTTTGTTGTGCCGTGTATACGATTTCTCCCGTTCGGGCAGCGAGCTCTTTGCCTTCTTCTGATGATCCCGCCTGAGCCAGTACTGGATAGCCTTGAGGAGGTCGCGGGATATTTAACGGACCTTTAACTGAAAATGAATCGCCTTTGTGATTGATCGCATGGATCTTCTCTGTATCGGTGTAGACTCCCGTACCTTTGTCAGCAACCAAAGCATCATCCTCCCAGCTATCCCACAGCTTGGTTGTTAATTGAACAAATTCCAACGCCCGGTTATAACGTTCCGCATGTTCAAAATGCTCCTCCCTACTGAAATTCAAATGGGTTTTGCCAATTCCCGTCGTAACGATATTCCAGCCTGCCCGTCCACCGCTTAAATGATCCAGGGAGGCAAAATAACGTGCCGTATGATAAGGTTCGTTATACGAAGTGGATACGGTAGCTATCAATCCGATTTGCTCCGTTACTGCAGCCAAAGCCGACAACAACGTATAAGGTTCCAGCCGTCCAAGCGCTTGATGCTTCACACTGCCGCCAAGATCATAGCCGTCTGCCAAAAATACGCTGTGGAACTTGGCTTGCTCTGCACGTTGAGCCATCTTCTTATAGAAGGCCAGATCGGTCACGCGCTCGGGTTCTGCTTTGGAGAGTCTCCATGCGGTTTCATGAAATCCAGTGCTGTTCATAAAAAAGTGTAATGTCATTTGACGTTTGCTACTCATTCTGGTTCACCTCATGTTAATTATGAATAGTGTGGCTATGTACAATATCTGAAGTACAGCCGATGCTTTTTTTTATATCGCAAAGTGGCAGGCCACTCCATGCCCGCTAACATTTATTTCAAATTGTGGAGTCTGGCTGCGGCAAATATCCTTCGCAATAGGGCAGCGTGTATGAAAGCTGCAGCCGCCAGGAGGATTGGCAGGATTCGGAAGATCTCCCTGCAGGATGATACGCTCCTTCTTCTCCTTCGGATGAGAAACTGGAATAGCGGATAATAAAGATTGCGTATAGGGATGCTTTGGATTGGAGAACAATTCATCCCTGTGCGCCAGCTCAACAATTTTGCCAAGATACATGACAGCGATCCTCTCGCTGATGAATTTTACAGTAGCTAAGCCGTGCGCGATAAATATATAGGTCAGCTGGTATTCCTTTTGCAGCTTTTTTAATAAGTTTAAAATCTGCGCTTGTATCGAAACATCGAGAGCCGAGACAGCCTCGTCACATACGATCAGCTTCGGCTTTAATGCCAATGCCCTGGCGATACCTACACGCTGCCGTTGGCCTCCGCTGAACTCATGAGGATACCTGTTCATCTGATGTTCGCTTAAGCCTACAACTTCCATCAGCTCGATGACTGTATTCCTCAGCTGGTCTTTATTGGATACACCGTGAATTCGCAACGGTTCCGCAATTATGTCCTCAATTTTCATTCTTGGATTCAATGAAGCATACGGATCCTGGAAAATAACCTGTAAATCACGCCGAACCTTACGGATCTCATTGCTGTCTAGTCCCGATAATTTCCGTTGATCAAACCAAACCTCCCCTTCAGTGGGTTCCAGCAGCTGCAGGATCATTTGTCCTGCGGTTGATTTGCCGCAGCCTGATTCGCCGACAATGCCAAGTGTTTCGCCCCTCTTTACCGAGAAGCTAAGACCGTCTACAGCTCTGACATATCCAGTTTCCTTGGAGAATAAGCCCTGCTTGAACGGATAATATTTTTTCAAGTCTTTTACTTCCAATAACGGGTGTTCGTCTATAATTATTGAACTCATACTACGTCACCTTTACCTTCTGCATGAAAGCAGCGGACCTGATGCCCCATTGCCTTTTCTTCCAGAACCGGCTTCTGCAAGCTGCATATTTCGGTTGCGGCAGAGCATCGGGCTTGAAACGCACACCCGGACGGAAGATGCCGCAGATTAGGAATCGTTCCTGGAATGGAGTACAACTCCTCCTGCTGCTCATTAATTTGAGGCAATGAGCTTAATAAACCAATGGTGTAAGGATGAAGCGGATGATCAAACAATTCGACAGCAGCAGCTTCCTCAACCACCTCACCGGCGTACATAACCACGACACGATCGGCCATTTCGGCTACAACTCCCAAATCATGGGTAATCAATATAACCCCCATCTCCAGCGTTGCTTTAAGCTTCCCGATCAGCTCCAATATTTGTGCCTGAATGGTTACATCGAGCGCTGTCGTAGGCTCATCAGCAATCAGCAGCTTGGGACTGCAGGAGAGGGCCATCGCTATCATCACTCTTTGTCTCATACCACCCGATAACTGATGCGGAAAGGAGTCGACTATCTTGTCAGGTCGCGGAATCCCGACCAACTCCAGCATTTCGATACTCCTTCTGCGTGCCTCCTTCTTACTTAGCCCTGTATGAACAAGGACAGATTCGGAGATTTGATAGCCGATCGTAAATACCGGATTGAGCGAGGTCATCGGCTCCTGAAAAATCATGGATACCTCATTGCCACGAATTTTGCGCATTTCCTTTTTGTCCATTTCCAGCAGATTTCTGCCTTCCAGCAGGATCTTCCCACCAACAATCTCACCCGGGCGAGCCACAAGACCAATGATAGACAGCGAGGTGACGCTTTTGCCGCAGCCCGATTCCCCCACAATACATAAGGTTTCTCCTTTGGCAACGCTGAACGAAACTTTATTGACGGCAGGGACTATTCCTTCATTCGTTACAAACGAAGTTTGCAGTTCCCGGACCTCCAGCAATGTTTCCGGCATTTCATGCCCTCCCTTCTCGCACTCAACAAATGGGCATCAATTTAATTTCGGGTCCAGCCAATCACGCAGCCAATCCCCGACAAAAATAACTGCTAAAACCGTAATTGTAATTACCACTCCAGGGAAGGTGGCAACCCACCAGCTAGTGGCCAAATATTGCCGCCCATCGCTCAGCATCCCGCCCCATGAAACATCCGGGGATTGGATTCCAAGCCCAAGAAAGCTTAGGGAAGCTTCCGCAATGATGAAACGGCCTACGCTCAACGTAGAGATGACGATAAATGAAGAAATAACGTTCGGGAGCACATGGACAAAAATAATTCGGAAGTCACCTGCACCAACTGCTCTTGCAGAACGGACAAAATCACGCTCGCGGACAGCCAAGACCTCGCTTCGGACCATCCTTGCGTAGCTCACCCAACTGGTTACGCCAATAACGAAGATAAGCGTTCCAATTCCGGGCCCGAGCACGAACATAAAGAGCATCATGAACAAAATAGTCGGTATAGCCAAAAGTGCATCGACAATTCGCATAATCAAACTATCAATCCAACGGCCGTAATAACCGGAAATCAGCCCCAAAACAATCCCGATGATGCCTGAAACTACGACAGAGCAAAATCCGACGATAAGTGAGACACGTGAGCCATAAATTAATCGGCTCCATATATCCCTGCCTAAATTATCTGTTCCAAAAGGATATTCCGCCAAACCTCTAGCCGCCCATGCTGGTGGAAGCAGCTTGCGAGCCACATTAGTTTGAGCAGGGTCATGCAATGCCAGAACAGGAGCAGCGACAGCAATAATCGCAATAACAAAAAGGACAACCATGCCCACAGCTCCTGTTTTACTTTGAACCAGCCTTTTAAAGGCGCTCTTCAGCCATCCTTTTCTGTCAACAGACTGCACCGGCAAGGACGAAGGAGCGGTCTTAGTTTCGATAGTTACAGACAACTCCTCACCTCCTACACTCTCAATAACCTACATATCCTAGAAGATTAATGGGTTTTAAACTCAAAAAAAATAGTTCCTCAAAAGCTTTTAAAGAGGTCTTCAGCCGACTGATCGACACAGAACCATTCATAAATACAGCATAACACAGGCTTATTCAAACAATATAATACTTAATTGTTATCGTGCTATAACTTGCGGGAATGAGGAAAGTTACGGCTTTTTTAGTTGACAAGTAGGATTTTAACCAATTATAGTTCCTTATTAATACACATAGGAATAGTGTGAATTTAATTGCACCAGCTTCAACTCAAACCTCAAAAAAGTATCAATCAAAGGAGAATCTAAACAATGAGCAATTCAACCAGGAAAATCAAGCTCGGACTTTTCATCCAAGCTGCAGGGCATCATGTAGGCGGATGGCGTCATCCTGATGCACAGGCCGGGGGAGAAAATTTATCTCTGCTGCAGCATATTGCGCAAACTGCGGAGCGTGGAAAATTCGACCTGCTATTCATTGGAGACGGATTGGGTACATCGCCTAACGCTGCTCCCTCCGTTGTCGCCCGGTTTGAGCCCTTAACCTTACTGGGCTTTTTGTCAGCGGTCACCAAGCATATCGGGCTTGCCGCAACCTCCTCAACGACTTACGGCGAACCGTTTCATATGGCTCGTGCCTTTGCTTCGCTGGACCATTTGAGCGGAGGAAGGGCCGCCTGGAATGTCGTGACAACTTCGTCTGCGGAAACTGCACTGAATTTCAGCAAAGACAGCCATCCAGATCATTCATCCCGCTATGAGAAGGCTAAGGAATTTGTGGAAGTCGTTAAGGGACTGTGGGATAGCTGGGAAGACGGGGCTTTCATCCACGACAAGGAATCCGGGGTATTTTTTGATAAAACAAAGCTTCACTACTTGGATCATAAAGGACCGAATTACTCAGTTAGAGGACCGTTGAACGTCTCCAGACCTCCTCAAGGCTATCCCGTGCTTATTCAGGCTGGATCGTCAAATACGGGTCAAGATGTCGGAGCGGAAATTGCCGATATTATATTTACTGCCCAACAATCATTAAAGGATGCCCAATCCTTCTATGCCGGAATCAAAAGCAAATTAGCACAGCACGGAAAGTCTCCGGAACATTTCTTCATCATGCCTGGCCTGATGCCCATTATCGGAAAAACAGAGCAGGAAGCAAGAGACAAGTTTGACCAATTATCGAGTTGGGTTGATCTGTCCGTCGGTCTGGATGCGTTATCTGCTCGCCTCGGACAAGACGTATCCAAATTCCCGCTAGATGAGCTTCTTCCAGAGCTGCCGGAAACGGATGGCGCCAAAAGCCGATCACATTTGCTCACAGCATTAGCCAGACGCGAGCAATTAACGGTTCGCCAGTTGGCCTATCGGGTCGCAGGCTCGCGTGGACACGGCGTTATTCTCGGCACCCCCTCCCAAATTGCTGACCATATGGAAGAATGGTTTGCTGGTAATGCCGCCGATGGCTTTAATATCATGCCGCCCTACTTCCCTGGCGGACTCGAAGATTTTGTTGAGCTTGTAGTTCCCGAGCTGCAGCGCAGAGGTTTATTCCGAACTGAATATGAGGGTCGCACGCTTCGTGAAAACTTAGGATTGCCTCGTCCGAAGAGCCGATATGCCCGTGTATAACGAATAACATATAGCCCGGTGATATCAAGGTCAACTGCCTTGGAATCACCGGGCTCATCTTGTTTATGTACAACAAGTTAATGATTGTACTTAATGCGCGGATCAAGAAATCCATACGCAATATCGGTTGCAAGGTTAATCAAAATAACCATTATGGCTATAACAAACACAGCCGCCTGTACTATCGCCATATCGTGGGAGTTAATTGCCTGGACAATGAGCTGCCCCATACCCGGCCAGGAGAAGACCGTTTCTGTTACCAAAGCTCCACCGACCAGATTTGTTAACTGAAGCGCAGTAATTGTAACAACCGGAATAAGTGCATTGCGAAGTGCATGCTTATTAATAACGGCAGCTTCCCATACCCCTTTGCTTCTCGCAGTCCGGATATAATCTTGTCCGAGAATTTCCAGCATGCTGGATCGGACCAATCGGGTCATTTCAGCTGCTACACCCATTCCTAAAGTAAGAGCCGGAAGCACTAAGTGCGCAAAAGTACCACGACCGGAAACCGGAACCAGACCCAGGTTAACGGCAACCAACAAAATCAACATAATGCCTACCCAAAAATTGGGCATCGCCTTACCCATAACCGAGATGCCGGATATTAATATATCTCCTGCCGTATTGCGTTTAACCGCAGACCAAATGCCAAAGGGAACCGCAATACAGCAAGCAACAACCATAGACGCAGCTGCCAGCTCAAAGCTTGCCGGCAGTCGTTCCAGCACAATGGGGAGCGCTGCTTCTCTGTAACGGAAGGATGTGCCGAAATCGCCCTGCAGCAAATGTGACATGTAGCGATAATATTGAACATACAACGGCTGATCTAATCCAAGAGCTGCCGAAAGAATCCGTCTGTCCTCTTCACTTGCCGTATCCGGAAGCATTAATGCAACCGGATCTCCCGTGACATGAACCAAAATAAATACGATCAAAGAAATAATATAAAGTACCGGAATGATCTGCAAAAACGATTTATACAAATACTTACTCATTGATCTCCGTCCTTTAAGCTGTTACCGCACATATCCATAAGCGGCTAAGGAATCTTTGCGGCTATGCTTCTTGGGTGACAGCGCTTGATGTGTGAACAACCTCTCCAGCTATATTCTGCGGATTAAGCAGTAAATTGTAAATCGGGCATACTCGCTCAACTGCTTCATGCAGCGCTGCGATAGTCTCTGCAGATTCATTGGAAACAATATGCAGCTTGTAATGAATGTTATAGGGAATGAATGGAGTCTCCTCAAAGCCTTCTTGTCCGCCGAGCGGATGCTGCTGACCGAATACTTCAACCTCGAGTGACTCCAATGATACGTCTCGCTTGGCGGCTTGAATCAATGTAATGTGGGTTAAGCAGCTTCCCAATACACCAAGCTGAAGCTCCGGAGATGTAGGTCCAAGACTGTAGCCTGCAAAATTTTCCGGGCTATCGCTGATGATCTGATAGTCGCGGATGCGAATTTCACGAACTCCGCTTCTTCCAGCAGCACGGACTTTCGCTGAAAAATGGTTAGGCTTAGGATCTGCTTTCGCTTGTTCTTGCAGCGCAATAGCCGCAGCTTTTTTTTGTGCTAAATACTCGTTCAATGTAGTCATGTTTAAACTCTCCTCTTTAATTCTTATTTTACCTACCTATTTAATCGGTTTTGAAGTATAAGAACACGCTTAATCTCTGCATTCTCCCTGTTCTATGCCCTTCATTGGTTCTAAATATAGCATAATCCTTATTTCTGATACAGTATTGTTATTTCATCATATTATAACTTTTCAGAATGAATCCTGATGCGATGGATCTTGAACCTCCTTTGTCTCGAAAGGAAAGACCGGATCATTTAATTCTATTATGGTGCATGTATTCGACGCTGCTGCTTTTTGCTTTAAAAAATCAAGAAAGGTTTGACTGGCTTTGGACAAATAGGTGTTGCGCTTTTTGCACACTACCAACTGGACAGGAATCGGCGGATAGATCGGAACAGTGCTCATCTTGCTGTTCGAGATAGTAACCATCCTCAGGAGCATAGTAACGCCTACGCCTTCAGCAACAAGGGATTTGATAATCGACAGCTGATTGGTGGTAAAGGTTACATTCATTTCAAGCTCCGCTTTTTTGCTGACTTCAATAAGAAGTTTTTTCTGAAAGCAGTCATTCTTAAAAAATATTAGCGGCTCGCTTAATAGCTCATGCAGAGTCACTACTTCTTTATCCGCAAGCGGATGGTCAGCCGAAAAACATGCAACCATATAATCGTTAAGCAAAGGTATCACTTCAACTTCCGTCTCAATCGGATTGGCGGAAATGATGCCGAAATCAATCTCCTTGCGTTCTATCCATGTACGAATTTGTTTGGTTCCTTCTTCCACAACGCTAATATTAAGTGAAGGATAGCTGCGCTTGAACTCTTTGATGATCGGTAGAAAATAGGCACTGCCAAACATGGAGGGCAATCCGATTCGAATCTCACCCCTCTGTAGCTCGCGCATTTCTTCCATCACACGTCGTGCATCCTCTATTTTACCTAGTATGTCATTAGCATAATCAAACAGTACTTTGCCTTCCTGAGTCAGAATCGCGGATTTCTCTGATCTGTCAAAGAGCAGCAATTGAAGCTCATCCTCCAGCTTTTGAATCGTCTTGCTTATAGCAGGCTGAGCGACCAATAATTTTTCTGAAGCCTTGGTGAAGCTGGATGCTGAAGCAACCTCTGCGAAATAATGTAATTTTCTGCTGTCCATAAGATCCACCCTTTTCCTTGTCTCCGAGGGAGTTATTTTTCATTTTCTGATAAAACAAGCCCGTAACGGCGATTGACCAAATCAATTTCTTCCAACGACATAAGAACCCTGCCTTTTCCTCGAACTGTAATCAGATGTAACAGAATATCGACTACAAACAAGCTGGCAATATGGGAATTGGCGAATGAGTAGGACATTCCTTGAACTAACAGTGCAACAGCCGCTTGCTTCGCAAGAGGACTGATTAAGGAGTCTGTAATTGTAATTTGATTGACCCCT
The DNA here is from genome assembly GCF_024722015.1 of Paenibacillus radicis (ex Xue et al. 2023). Classification (GTDB taxonomy): domain Bacteria; phylum Bacillota; class Bacilli; order Paenibacillales; family NBRC-103111; genus Paenibacillus_S. Next base: position 136,577 of record NZ_JANQBD010000011.1, read on the forward strand.
CGTTCATAGGCAAGTTCAGATGCCAGTATAGTATGCTTACCATAGGTTGGAAGTCCAATTGTTATTAAAAGATCTGTACTATATAAGGAGCGAATACTATCAAATAACTCATCCGTTCCAGAACCAATCAAGATTGTATTCGTAAATATTTCATTTAAATGTACGGCTAGTACGGTTGCCGGTCCTCTGGCGTTGCGGCTTCCGACTACAGCAATTCGGTTCGAGCTCATGATGAGCTCTATAGCCTTTTCAAACGAATCCGACGAATTACTTAGTTGGGTGGCCTGCAGATTTTTCACAGTCAAATCAAATATTTTCTGTGCTATTCCCGAGCAGCCATTTTCTTTCGATATGAGAACATCAGTATTCACTTCCCCCAAGGTTTTGACAGCGGTCAAACGATTCTGCAATATGGCTTGCAGGGCATTCTGCAAATCGGGAAAGCCTGAATATCCGACATCCTGTGCGAACCGAACTACAACAGACTCGCTAACACCGACTCTTTGTGCAACCCTCGATGCTGTAAGAAATGATACATCCTGCCAATTTTCTAAAATGTATTGACCGACGTTTTTCTTCGCTTCGCTCAGATTGGATAGTGAAGCTTGAATTCTTCCAAACAAGGTACCAGAATCAGACAAAATGAAGCTCCTCTCCTATTAGCAACAATTTTTTTCACTTCGACAATAAATATTCTTGCTTTTTACTTTATGATTCAGTAATTCCTCACACTAACCATAATTCCAGAAACATTACCACTACTGAAGATAAAAAAAGACACAACTAGAACTCATATCGAATAATGAGGTAAAAGTTGTATCTTCAATTTGAATGATAGACACTTATAATTCCTATTGGACTAGTGGGTATATATAGATTATCATTTCATTTTCATACGGTCAAACAAAAAACAAACGGAATATCTTATCTCCGCATTGCTCGCTGTCTAATTTTAAAGATTAGATAAACGATCAATGGAATAACGGGAAAATAAGTGAAATCCCATGTAACCCAGTAAGGATTCATTGAATCGAAATAGACAACGTTAGGCGCGATCAATAAAGCGTAGCTGAAGGTCAATGTCCCGAATGGTATTGTCAGATAGCGGTAGTTTTGAATTTGCAGCAGTTCAGCTATCCCTTTAATGAATCCATACCCGTAGATAACCATGCGAAAATAGGTACATAACAACCAGCTGATGGCAAGGATAGCCTCCACTCTCTCCAAAAAATGACCGATGCCGATTTTTTTGGCTAACGTATAGGTTGAATACATCTGATGCTCCGTGAGATAGGCACCCAACACAAGCAAGGACAATAAGACAATAGCAAAAATGGCGATCCCTCCGATCACAGAGGCGAGGATGAAATCCTTTCGCAAATGCTCATTCGCCTTAACATTAGGCAGAATCATCCACATTACGAATAGCTCCGTGAAAGGAAAAGCGATGAAAAATAGTGAGCCATGTACCAGCGTGGGAATGTCGTGCTCCAGCACAGGTGTTAATCGATCCAGCTTGGCTTCGGGGATGAGAAGCAAAATAATCGCAATAAACATGATTGCAAAAACAAGGATCAACACCTCTGCGGTTCTCGCAATCGACTCCAGCCCACTGCGAATGGCCACAACCAGCATAATTACCATTAATATACAAATGATTCTCATCGGCGTTTCCGTCATCATTTGTGTTGTAACAAAGTCGCCGATTTCTCGAACTTGAGTAGCAGCGTCATGAAACATGACAAGCATATAAAATAGGGACACAGCACCGCCTACCCATGTCCCCAGTACTTGTTTATGAATCTGTACGAGATTCATTCCAGGGAAGCACTGACTGAATTCAAATATGAGCCAGGCAAAGAGAAGTCCAATCACGAGACCTATTAAGCCGGAAATCCAGGCATCCTGATGAGTAATTGCTGCCATGTTTGAAGGAAGGAAGAGCAGCATATCACCAATAACGAAAAAAATAATAAGGACTGACATCTGCTTGGTGCTGATCTGTTCCATCTTCAAGTACTTTCAACCTCCCCCTGGAAACATAGCGGCAAACCAATCATTGACAGGCTTATAGACCCATACCAGCAGCTGAAAGGGACTCGGCAGCTTAATATTGATGCCTGTTATGATGCAGAGAGCCATTCCTATAACCAACATAACCCCGTAAACTGCCGCTTCCCTCCCCTGTCTCTGTTTGATTAGCTTAGGAAGCTCCAAAGCAGCAGCCAGAACGGAAACAGCAAGCACTAAACCTGTAACCATAACGAACATCGGCTGCTACTCCTTGATATTGTTTTGAAATGAATTGTTGGTTGTTCCCGTTCTTCGAATGGTTACATTGATATCATAATTGACCTTTAACCGAGGAAATCTTTCCTTCCATTCTCCTTTCAGTTTTTTCCAAGCCTTGGGATCCTTTTTGTAAACAGCCTGTCCAAACCCAAAAACATCCACATTATACTTGGATTTAACCTTATTTATCGTATGTTGGAGTAAACTTTTCAGTTTTTTTTCCGCTTCGTGCTCCAGCCATACAATTGTATCGGGCTCCATAATATCGATTTTACATTCAACCTCTCCTATGTTGGATTCGATGACAACACCAATAAGAATAAGAGGCTCACCGTTATCAAAGCTTACTTTCATTTTGGTATCCGAGCGGAGCGTCTCAAGTGCAAGAACTCCACCGTCCGGGCACTTTATATGACCTGCAGTGCTTTTGACGTTGTTTCTTATGTAATTATAGCCCTTACTCTCGTCCTCATTCAGCCAGCCGATTAACTTGTCTTCATCGAATATCGCAAGGCCCGCAGATTGCAGCAATCCTGCATTCTCGATTTTATCTACATTTGATTTGCTATCCCCAGTCGATAGGTTGCCTAACACTTCTACTCCAGGCAAGACCAGATTCAAGCCGCTGGTTACCAATTGAAGAATCGCCTGGTCCATTGTAACAGTTGTTGTCGGGGCCCAGTTCTTGGAGGATGTATCCAGAGAGTAAAACAAATTATTTGCAGGTATTTTCTCCAGGGAGGTCATTACTTTCAGCACCTCTTCAGCCTTTATCCCCCTTGAAACTATCACATAATAATCCGTCCTTGCCTCGGGATTGCGAGACAGCAAGTCTAATATCTTCCCGATTCCTTCTTGGGCAAGCGACTCACCAATCACCAGGACTCGGGTATGCGCTGAATAAATTTTTCTGGGGCTTGTCTCAGTCAGCTTCCGGAAAGCTTCAAAAATCGTCGGCGCACTTGCTTTATACAAGGTCACTGGTGATCTGCCAGTGGTTAGCCTCGATGAAACCTCCCCAGGCACGACAACCTGTACAGCCAACTGATATTGATCGCCAATCTTATCAATAGCCATTCCCATCTGGATTCCAAGCTCATTTAACTCCCTGCGATTCCAACAACCGGTTAAAAGCGTCAGCAGCAGAAGCCAAGCACAAAGTTGGAAGCCTAATTTCAATGCTGAAGCACTCCTTCTTATCAAGTCTTGGGCTTGGGTGTCTCCGGCTGCCGCCAAAGGTTTTCCTTAGCTGTGGACATAGGCCTAGTTGTCATGAGTGGCCATGGAAGCCGAAATAAGGTGTCCTTCTGGTCCTTTCCATGAAAAGGAGAAAGAGAACTTAAGAACGGAACACCGAATGAACGCAGACAAGATAAATGGATGACCAGCAATAGAAGCCCTACCATAATTCCGATTAATCCGAAGGAAGCCGCCAAACCCATTAGAATGAATCGAATCATACGGATGGAGATGGACATACCCGCAGCTGGAATGACAAAGCTGGAAATCGCCGTAATGGCCACAATTATGACCATGACTGCGGATACTATTCCAGCTTCAACAGCAGATTGACCGATGACCAGCGTACCTACAATCGAAACAGCTTGTCCTACGGTTTTAGGCATGCGAACGCCGGCTTCCCTTAGGATTTCAAACGTAACTTCCATCATAAGAGCCTCGATGAATGCGGGGAAAGGGACGCCTTCACGTTGTGCTGCCAAATTAATAAGCAGATTGGTGGGCAGCATCTCTTGATGAAAGGTAGTTACCGCGATATAGAGCGATGGAGAAAGCATAGTAATAAAAAAGGCCATAAACCGCATGAGCCGCAGGAGTGAGCTCACGTCAGCCCGTTGATAGTAGTCTTCGGCGGATTGGAAAAACTGAACAAACAATGCGGGCACTAGTAGGACGAACGGAGTTCCATCGACGATAATCGCCACCTTGCCCTCCAGCAATCCGGCTGCAATCGTATCCGGTCGCTCGGAGTTGTACACCGTCGGAAAAGGTGTCCATGTCTTATCCTGAATAAACTCCTCGATGTAACCGCTCTCCAGTATGCTATCTATATTTATTTTATCCAGCCGACTGAATACTTCCTGCACCAAGTCTTCATCAGCTATCTGCCTCATATACATGACCGCGACATTCGTCTTGGTGACCGTACCAATTTGACGTCCCTCCAGCCAAAGCTGAGGATCTTTAATTTTCCTGCGAATAAGAGCAGTATTGGTGCGAATATTTTCCGTAAAGGCCTCCATCGGGCCGCGGATAACCGTTTGCGTAGTTGGTTCTCCGACATTGCGGTCCTCCCAGCCGGCAGCACCGATATGCAAGCCATCGGCATGGCCTTCTGCAAGCAGTACTACATCCCCGGAGAGCAGGCTGTTAAATAGGCAGCTCATCTCCTTCAACTGACCGATATCGCCTATCGATAGCACTTCTTCTTTGAAAAAATCCAGTAGATTCGCAGGTGTTGAATAACTCGGGAGGCTGCGGCTATGCTTGTCGCCGTTTAATAAAGAAGCAATAATCGATTGATTCAATACATGTGTATCCACCAAACCATCGATATACACCAAAGCGATGTCTGTCGTACCATAGGTCATCTCTTTTACGACCAGATCCTGGCTCCTGCCGAATCTGTCTTGAATTTCTTCAATATTCAGGTCAAGCCTTGCAGCCAATACATGCTGCTCAGAGGCTGTAGATTCTTCCCTCACGGACTTGTCCCCCTACTCATTGACCCATTGATGTTATAATATTATCCAAAGTATGAAAGATTATACGGAAATGGCAGAGAAAGGTCTTGGGAGTTGGCTTAATTCGGCATAGGCAACGAAAACTGGGGTTGCGACAGCCGAATGAGGGGCAGGCTGTCGACTTTGACGAGAGCGGATAGTTCGTCATTATGAAGGCGGCGTAGAAGGGGCAGCAATTATTTTAACATCACTATTTGCCGTTGTGTGCTTGTATTCTCTCTATAAACTGCCGGATATCGGCTTTACTAACAGGTTGACCCGTTCCCATGGGGCCAGCTGCCCGTTGAATCAACTCGAGACCATCGATCGCAGCACCTGCACACCTTGGAATAAGATGGATATGGAGATGTCTGACAACCTCTCCCACTGTCAACGTGTATACCCTTTCAGCCTGAATTTCCTGATAGAGCATATTTTCCAACTGTGAAATAATCTCGGGAAGCTCTCTTTTTTCATCAGATGTTAATTTATGCCACGATTCAACATGCCTCTTCGGTTCAACATACAAATAACCAACCAATTGCTTTTCTACAGGAGCATGGTAAATCACATAATGACCTTTCTCCATAACGAAATACGGATCGCTGCTTTGTTCCTTCATGCAAATTTTGCAATTAATCATAAGTACCGCCTTTTCCTTTAATTTTTCCAGGGCTGACACCAATATATTTTTTGAACAGCTTGCTGAAGTAAGCCTCATCCTTGATCCCTACTTGCTCTGCCGCTTCATATACCTTCAGGTTTCGTTTCATAATCAGTTCCCTGGCTTTTTCCATCTTGGTTCGATTTACAAAATTAATAAAGCTATCGCCCATTTCTTTTTTGAAAATGTAGGAAAAATAGCTTCTGCTCATGTTCGAAAATTTGGCTGCATCCTCAAGTGAAATATTTTGTTCAATATTGTCGTAAACATATCTCTTGACGCTCATGATTTCAGGTCTTGCCGCCTCTCCCTTGATGGAAAGCATAGATTGAATGAACCCGGCGATGAATTCCTCTACGTACCCTTTGATGTCATGCAGCGTTTCTGCGTCCAGGATCATTTCCGTCCACTTCATGTTCGAATCGTTGTATGCCGGCGGCATCTGCTCCTCGTAAGGCTTGAATACTTTCATGAAAATATACAGCACATTTAATATCGCCATCTTTACCCTCATCGGATGATGGATCCCATTGGACAAAATCATGTTAAAAAACCGATCGATGACAATCTTCACTCCGTCATAGTCATTAGCGTGGATATATTCAATTAACAGCTTCTCTTCCTCTAAGCCGAAAATAATTTCTTTATCGATGAAATCGGTCATATTATCGGCAAAAATAATACATTCTCTCCCTTGATAGAAACGATATCCGGAAACGTGTTTTGCTTTACTGTAGAGTGCAGGAACATCCTTCAGGCTATTGGTCTTTCCGGAAACTGCAAAAGAAACGGTGATATTCAAGTAGCGCTTGAGAGAATGATTCATTTTCCGGTAAAATTCAGTCATCACTTGATGATTTGATGCTGCATGGACCGATGTATCCAGTAATATCAAATAATCCCCGTCGTCCAATTCGGCAAACTCGGCTTTCGTAAATTCGCTAAGCCCTTCCTTCAAAATATTAAGAAACGAAGAGCTTAACAAATGACTGTCTCGCAATCTGCTTTTGGTCGGAGCATTGAAGTAGTCGTCAATGGTGCAGTAAATGACAAGAAACTGAACAAATCCCGGCTGAACCTGCATAACCGACGCTTCTTTTTGAAAATCGGAATAAGCTATGGAGCCGCTCACTAATTTCTTGTACAAGCCGTTTTTTATGACCTGTTTATTCGCTCTTAACACCGATTCAAAATTGATTTTCTCTTCATTTTGCACCCTTTCCTTTTCCACTTGCACCTTGGCTTTGAGAAGTACCTCCAGAAGACCATCGGGCTGCATAGAGAGCTTCAATATATAATCCTCGGCTCCAAGTCTCATCGCCTTTTTGACGGCATCCATCTCATTATGACAGCTTAAAACGATGACTTTGATATGCGGGTAAAGGGTCGAAAGTTGTCCAATCAGCTCCAGGCCATCCATATTCGGCATTAATATATCGGTAAGCACGATATCAGGACGAGTTTTCTCAATCAGCTCCAATGCCTGTATTCCATCCTCCGCTTGTCCGACAAATTCAAAGTCGTACCTTTCCCATTCGATACATGACTTTATTCCTATTCGGACTAAAGCTTCATCGTCCACTATAATGACTTTTAGCATTGGAATGACCTCCCTTTCCTTCAAGCCTCAATATGAACTGTCTTCCTCTTTGATAATCGCCGGAATCATCACAGACACGGTTGTCCCTTCCCCCTTAGATGCCGAAATTCGCAATCCGAACGGCTCTCCGTATTTAAGCTGCAATCTGTCATCAATATTTCGGAGACCTACACCGCTAAATTTATGTTGAGTTCCTGTATCTTCGTTCACATCATTAAAAATTTCATGGATTCTTCGCTCTTCAATCCCTTCCCCGTTGTCGGTCACATCGATTCGCAAGCATCCCGCTTCCAACTGTGCTCCGATTTGGATCCTGCCGCCGGTCTTTTTGTTCTTAAGCCCATGCAAAATACAGTTTTCCACCACTGGCTGCAGCAGCAGCTTTATGATCTGATATTTCTCCAGGCTAGGGTCGATATCCATATGCAATTCGATACTGTCATTATAGCGGGCGCTTTGAATATTCATGTACGCTTTAACGAGATGCAGCTCTTCTTTTAAGGTGATCTCTTCGTCACCCTTCTTCATACTGACCTCCAGAAGCCTTCCCAAATCGGCAATCATATTCGAGGCACTAACCGCCCCATTCATCATAGCAGTCCATTTAATAATATTTAACGTGTTAAACAGAAAATGCGGGTTAATCTGAGCCTTCAACGCTTCATATTTCAGTTCCTGTTCTCTGCTTTGCTCTTCGACTACCTTAAGAACCAGCTCATCAACCCTTTTAAACAAATGGTCAAAGCTTCTCACTATACTCTTCACATCGTTGGAGTACGTAATATCCTTAGTTCCCAGGCTGTAGTCCCCGATTTTTTTCTTCCTTAAATCTTTAATAAGAAGCTTTAAAGGGTTTGTAATATAAAGGATTAGCGATACACTCGACAAAAGAAACAACCCAAATACAATATAATTGATAGTCAACACCTGATTTTTAAGGCTTGACGTATTTTTCATCACATCTTCATAAGGAATAACCGATACGACCGTCCAGTTCAGCCGGTTCAGAATATGATAAGTAACCATATACCGCTTTCCTTCAGAGGCTCCGATAAAATAACCCTTTTGCGTACCGTACAGCTTCAGGTCTTTTTTCACATTATTAATATCGTTTATCTCTACCTCGCCTGAGGTCTTAATGATTCGATCCTGACTATCCAACAGCAGAATCGATCCTTTGGAACGTACTGTAAATAAGGACACGAAATTATCCAAGTCCAAATTAATCATAACGACACCCAGCATTTCGCCGGTAAAGCTGTTTTTTATAGATTTGGCAAGGGACACGTATTGTTTATCGTCATTTAAGTTGGAAGAATGGTAAAGGAACGGAACCGTCCAGACCGAATCTCTTTCATGCCGAATGAGAGAATTAAACCACTCATCATCTTTTAGCCATGAGCCGAATTCTTGCTTGAAATTCAAATACTCCTGGTTCATATCGATATCGCTTACAATGTTCCCCATCACATTGCTGACAATTCCGTCCGAGCTGACTATAATCATATGTGCGTTATAATTAAAAAAATTGTTGTTTTTGGTATAATTCAGGCGGTTTTCAATCTTGGACATTCTTGAATAATCTTCAGTTGTCAGCTCCTGCGGAAGTTTCATCCTGCTGAACGCTTTAAAATCCGGACTTCTGGAAAAAGCACTTAAATTCGATGTAATGGTATCATCCAGACTTAACACATTCGATAACTTCATCATGTCCAAAGTAACATTCTCAACTTGATTACCTACCTGCTCAAGGTTGCTGATTAACAGGTCGGAGGTCTCTTTCTCAAATAACGTTTCCGTATGCTTAAAATTGATGTTCAGTGAAAAGAATACGGCAGCAAAAACGAGGATGACAATGGAGACTATGATCCGAATCTGCAAATTGCGATACAAAAAGCCAATCCATTGCTTAATCTTGTACAGAATCGGCTTCCCCTCCCGAGAACTTTCCGTAAGGAAAGTTTACTTCGTAAGCACATGCCGAGCTTTTTCGCAGCAAAGACTCTCTTCATGTTGTATCTATTGTACTGGAGTCCTATTGGACCAGCAACAATTATATAAGCAGCCCCCAGACAAGAGACTGGGGGCTGCCAAGACTCAAGCGGCCATTACTTAATGAATGTATCCTCCAGCGTGATTCCGGATTGGAAGGATAAAAATCCCGGCATGTTCTTGAATCCGCCGACGCTCGCCTTCATTCCGTAGGCTTGCTCACGCCATGATAAATATACGAAAGGCGATAAATCGAGCGCCCGGTCAATCAATTTATCGTAGATCTCTTTGCGCTTCGCTTCATCTATCTCTTTTCTGCCGTCGATTAGCAGCTTGTTGATTTGCGCGTCATCAAAGAAAGCCGAATTGTTAAGTCTTGCAGGGCCACCGGTGTAGAAGTTGCTAAGCCAGTCTGCATCTGTAATATCTCCCGCTGTGCCCGCTACAACAAAATCATAGTTGCCTTCGGTATTTTTCTTCACACGGGTAGCCCAATCAGGCAGATCAAGTTCGATTTCAATTCCAACCTTCTTCAGCTCGGACTGTACGGCCACAGCTGTTTGCTGGTGATAAGAAAATTGGGATGTGGATAAGAGACGCGCTTTAAAGCCGTTAGGATAGCCGGCTTCCGCAAGCAGTTTTTTCGCCTTTTCAATATTGTACTCAAAATATTTCTCATTCTTTTCATTATAACCCATATAGCCTTCTGGAATAGCCATGCCATATATCGGTTTTCCACGTCCATTAAACGCTGTGTTAATAATCGATTTGCGTTCGATCGCATACGAAATGGCTTTTCTGACTCTTGGATCACTGAACGGCGCGAACTGCGTGTTGAACTGCAGCTGCATAAACGGCCCGCTTACTGCGTCAAGCTTCAGCTTCGAATCCTGTTCAATCGCCGCTGCGTCCTTCCAAGGTACGGTGTCGATCAAATCCACATCGCCGGCTTTGAGCGCATTGACTCTTGTATTTTCATCCGGATAAAAGACGAATCTCAAAGTATCCAATTTTCCCTTATCCTTCTTGTAGTATCCGTCGAATTTCTTCACTACGAATTCTTGACCCTTCGTCCATTTAACAAACTGGAAGGGACCTGCTCCCATCGGAGACGCGTTCAAATCGCCGTTTTTCTCCTCGGTGTATTTCTTGGATACAATAACTGACTCAGGAAGAGCCAAGTAGTGAATAAACGGAGCAGAGGGCTCCTTCAGTGTTACGGCAACCGTTTTAGCATCAGTTGCTTCAATCTTTTCAATGACGGACAATTCGTTGCGGAAAGTCGCGTTATTTTTTGGATTAGCGATTCGCTCGAATGTATATTTCACATCCTCTGCGGTAACTGGATCGCCGTTTTGAAATTTAGCGTCGCGAAGCTTAAACGTGTACGTTTTTTTATCGGCCGACAAGGAATATGTCTCTGCCAATTCATTGCTCAGCTTTCCTTCCTTGTCATAATTAACAAGACCGCGATAGATAGCCAGTTTGATCGTTCGGCCATGCGTCCCGTTTTGCACCAGCGGGTCCATGGTCGCCGGCTCACCGGATAGACCGAAGACGAGGTTGCCGTTTTTAGCACTGCCTTTATCCGAGTTGTCCGGTTTGGCGGAATCGGCGGCTTTATTCGGTACCGCCCCTCCACAGCCGCTCACTATCAAGACAACGACCATAATTAAAAACATCATTTTAGACAAACGTTTCACCATACTGCATGCCTCCCCTTGTTATTTATAATACGGTATTTATAATAGGGACAGCCATTAGAAATGGCCGCCTTTATTACCAAAGCTTAAGAACGGTTCAATTTCGGATCCAATATGTCTCTTAGACTGTCACCCAACAAATTGACGGCTAGAATGGTGATACCTAAACATAAGGAAGGCCAGACGGCATACATCGGATTTAAGCTGATATAACCCCTAGATTGTCCAATCATTTGGCCCCATGAAGGTTCAGGTGGAATTACGCCTAATCCGAGAAAGCTAAGTCCCGATTCAAGAAGAATGGCGGCAGCTATAGTCAAACTGATTTGGATAATAAGCGGGGACATGATGTTGGGTAAAATACAGCCGAACAACACCCGCATATGAGACGCTCCCAAAGACAACTCACTTTCTACATATTCCTGCTGCTTGATCTGCAATGTCGACGAATAGGCGATTCGGGCAAAGTGAGGAGCATAAACGATTCCGATAATAATGATCAGATTTTTGATGCCCGCTCCCCAAAATCCAACTACCATCAACGCCAACAAAATCGGCGGGAAGCACAAAATAATATCCACAGCCCTCATAATCGTTTTTTCGGCAATACCACGGAAGTAACCCGATACAATTCCGAGCAGCAGCCCAACGGAAAATGCTACTATAGTTGAGCCTATCGCTACAATAAGTGAGGGGCGTATTCCTAGAATTAGCCGGCTTAATATATCTCTGCCAAATTCATCCGTGCCAAGGAGATATTCCGGCAGGGTAGATTTAAGCACGATATCCGGATGAATTTCAAGCGGATCATGAGGTAGTATCCATGGTCCAATCGCGGCAATGATTAATATAGGAAGCAGTACTATAGAGCTAATGACAAACGTTCTGTTCCTGATGCACTTGTTCAGCATACATCCAACTCCTTGACGATATTCGGCATCTCACAGCATGCGCTGCCTTCGGCTTTAGCGAACTCTTGGGTCCATGAGTCCATACAACAGATCAACGCATATATTAACTACGATAAAGAATGTGGCCATGACGACGATACAGCCTTGAATTAAAGGATAATCGCGGTTTGCTATCGACTTGACCAACATCGTGCTCATTCCCGGCCAGTTAAACAAATACTCGATGAGAACCGTACCCCCGATTAGGTTACCGAGCTGCAAGCCGATTATCGTGATAACGGGAATAATCGCATTCCGGAAAGCATGCTTGGAGATAATCTTCCACTCCGGTACCCCTTTTGCTCTAAGCGTCTGAATAAAATCCTTATTTAATACTTCCAGCATGGACGAGCGCGTCATTCTTGCGATCGAAGCCGCCAAGCCCAATGCTAGCGTTAAAGAAGGCAGGACCAGGCGCAGCATATGCTTCCCCGGGTTATCTGTAAACTCGACAAAACCGCTGGCAGGAAGCCATTGAAGCTTGAAGCTGAACACGAGAATCATAAAGGCGCCTAACACATAGACAGGGAAAGAAACGCCCAGAGCCGATATAGACGAAAGCGCCAAGTCAATAAAGCTCTGCCGTTTCAAGGCAGCGGCAATGCCCAATGGCACACCGATGATCATGGCGAGAATGATGGATACAAGCGCCAGCTCTATTGTATTCGGAAGTCTTTGCATGATATATGTGTTGACCGGGGTTTTATCAAAAAGGGATTGCCCCAAATCAAATTTCGCAAAATTAACAAGCCAATTCAAATACTGCATGGTCAAAGGCTGGTCCAGCCCAAGTGTATGGCGCATTTCCGCCACTGCCGCAGCGTCTCCTCCTCTTTCCGTACCCAGCACGAGAACTGCAGGATCCCCCGGCATAAAGTGAATCAACGAGAACACCAAAGTACCGACGACAAGCACCTGAACGATAAGCAGCATTACTTTTTCACCCAAATAACGTACCATTCGATCACCCTCTATTCAGCAAAACCGGTTGTTGTTGTTGTATTTCTGCGCTTGCGTTTGTAAATAAGTGGCATGCCACGGCATGCTTGTCGCTTAGCTCAATAAACTCCGGAGCAACTTCGCTGCAAATCGGCATGACATCCTTGCACCTTGTACAAAACCTGCAGCCTGTCGGCGGGTTAACTGGGCTTGGAACGTCGCCGCTTAATATAATGCGCTCCTTGTTGAAATCGGGGTCCGGCATAGGGATGGCGGACAGCAGCGCTTTCGTGTACGGATGTCTGGCATTAGCATATAATTCCTCCGCATCGGCAATCTCGACAATACTCCCGAGGTACATGACCGCTATACGGTTGCTCATATGCTTGACGATCGATAAATTGTGGGAAATAAACAAGTAGGTCAAACCGAATTCTTTCTGAAGATCGTCGAGCAAGTTCAGAATCTGGGATTGGATAGACACATCCAAAGCGGATACAGCCTCGTCGCATACGACAAGCTTAGGATTTAGCGCAATTGCCCGAGCTATTCCAATCCGCTGCCTCTGGCCGCCTGAAAATTCATGAGGATAACGGTTTATATATTGTGGACTTAAGCCCACTAATTCCAGCAGCCGTTTCACCCTTTTTTCCTTGTCTGCTCCGGCTGCGGCACCGTGAATTTCAAACGGCGCTCCGATTATTTGTCCAACCGTTCTTCGCGGATTTAACGATTCGAACGGCTTCTGAAACACCATCTGAAATTTGCCGCGCTGCTTCCTTAATTGCTCGCCTTTCAGATTTAACAGGTCGATATTGTCAAATTTAATTTCACCGCTGTCAGCATCGGTAAGCCGCATAATGACGCGCGACAGTGTGCTCTTCCCGCAGCCGGATTCACCGACAAGTCCAAATGTCTCCCCCTTGAATATGGAGAAGCTAACATCATCAACCGCCTTGACATATCCGAGCTGTTTGGAAAAAACACCCTTTTTTAAAGGAAAATACTTTTTAACGTTGTTAACCTCCAAAAGAATCTCCTTCATCCTGTTTCACCTTCCCTCCATGCCTGATCCAGCTTCCAGCAGCGAGCCTTGCCGTTATGACAGGCCTGCATCATCTCCGGTTCCTTTTGCCGGCATATATCTGCCGCATCCGGGCATCTGGGGCTAAACCGGCAGCCATCCGGCATGGAGCTGATACTTGGAACGGTACCGCTTATACTGTACAGCTTTTCATTCTTTTGCCCCATATGAGGAATCGATTTAATCAAGCCTTGGGTATAGGGATGCTGCGGATTGTGGAAAATCGATCTGACATCCCCCTCCTCCATAACTTTTCCGGCATACATAACGGCAACGCGGTCAGCCATTTCGGCTACTACTCCGAGGTCATGCGTAATCAGCATAATGCTCATATTCATTTCTTTCCTGATTTTTTTCAACAATTCCAGAATTTGCGCCTGTACCGTTACATCAAGCGCCGTGGTCGGCTCATCTGCGATAAGAAGCTTAGGGTTGCATGACAGCGCCATCGCAATACTAATTCGCTGGCACATGCCCCCGGAAAGCTCATGTGGATATGCATTCATACATCTTTCCGGGTGAGGGATGCCAACTTGCTTCAACAGCTCTACCGATTTGTCATAGGCACCTTGATGAGATATTTTTTCATGAATTCGAACCGCTTCAATAACCTGGCTGCCGCATGTATATACGGGGTCCAAAGCCATCATCGGGTCCTGAAAAATCATCGCAATGGACTTCCCCCTGATTAGTGACATTTCTTTTTGGCTAACCTTCAGCAAGTCCCGACCTTCAAACGAGATCTCGCCTGTCGTTATTTTCCCTACCGCAGGAATGAGCTTCATCAAGGAAAGTGACGCCACGGTTTTTCCGCTCCCGCTTTCACCGACAATGCACAATATTTCCCCTTTATCAATCGTTAAATTAACTCCGCTAATAGCCGGGAATACACCCTTGTCCGTCTTAAACTCTGCAGTAAGGTTGCTAATTTTCAATAGGGCATCATTCATGAGTATCACTCCCAGCTTTGTTCGCCTACCAACGATGCAATCGCTTCAAGACTATTTGCATCGACACATATCTAACATGAATATAACACAATTCACTTCTCTATCTATAACTCATTATATATTCATGTCACATTTCATTCCATGCAATACTGTATGCTTTCCTTGTAAATTCATATCGTATTTTGTAAAAAAAGCATGGTACGGAATCAGCTGGTTCAGACGGTTCTAGCTTCTTCTACTATATTCAGATTTTGTTGTATTATCGTCTTGTATTGATGAAGGGAGGTACATTTTACATTTGAAATCGGAATCGGTCTCCGCGTGAAATAATTTTAACGTATTCCATAACTTGTCTTTGTTCCGAATAGACTAATGCGGTCATCAGAAACATGGACGCGCCTTTTACAGTATTCAACAGCCTGCTCTCGCTTGGCGAGGCATAGACGAGTTCCAGCGTTTTACTGGAATATGCAGGCCGCAGCCCGTACTTTTTATCCAGTATCTGATATAGGGATTGATCAACCAGAATTTCATGCTGAATCCCCGGACACCGTTCCAACGACAAGTAGGAGGTTTCCAGCGAAACCGGTTCGTCGTTAATGAGCCGAAGCCTCTGAATTTCAGCGATCTCTGAGTTTTCCGGTACTCCCAGTAATAATGCCATCTTCAGGGATGCCGGCGTTACTTTGACGTCCATCGATCTGGCTCCTGCAGTCATCCCTCGTGCCTGCATACGATCGGTGAAGCTAGTCACGTTCACAAGCTCCCGGTCGATTTTCGGCTTGGATACGAAAGTCCCTTTGCCCTGCTTCCGGGCTAATATCCCCTCATTCACCAAATCTTCAATCGCCTTGCGGACGGTAATACGGGAAACCTCATACTCCCCGGCCAAATCCATCTCGGCGGGAAATCTGTCTCCAAACTGCAGCTGATCCGATTGAATCAATTCCCGGAACTGCTCTGCCAACTGGATATACAGCGGAGTTGAAATAGTGGGGTCCAGCTTGTTCTTCACTTGTCTTTCACCTGCCTTTACGTATTACTTCAGGCTGCTCTTTGTCCAAAAAACGGCCACAGCACAGTGAATACATCTGTGCCATGTCCGCAGGGATGGTTTTAAGATTGCTCTATATTAATAAGGAACCTTGAACATATAACGCCGAGTCTCGAGAGGATGATTTCTACTTTTCGACAACGCCAGGGCAAACATGCGCAGTACGACATTGATGACGAGCGGAGCCAGATATCCTTTCATTTCTTCATCAATGCCGGTAAGATCAAAATTTTTGGCATCGACCACAATCAGCTTTTCACCGTATTGTTTTAGGAACGTTAGCGCCCGCTCTTCCAAAGGACGAGTTTCATCCAAGCCCATCAGCAAAATGAATGGAACATCCTTATCCAGTATCTCGAACGGCCCATGAAAAAATTCCCCTGCATGAATGGCATGAGAATGAATCCGCTGCATCTCCATTAATATGCATATAGCGAAGGAGTACGCCATGCCGTAACTTGCTCCACTAGCCATCGTATACATGATTTTTTCGTCCTTATATTGCTCGGCATATGCTTGTACCTGTTCTGCATTCTGCTTCATGACTCGCTCGAATACAGTGGCAAGGTTCTCCAGGCTGCTAAGCAGCTTTTCATACTTTTTGTTGCCTTCTTTCACATACAGAAGCCCCATAGCCAATTTATAAAGGATCGCATAGTTCATAATTTCCGGGAGCGGCTCCATATTTCCGGCCGAAATCCAGCTGTAGTTAACAATGAAATCAGACTCATCGGCAAGCGGGGCCGTCTCCACATACATCAGCGAAACTGTTAAAGCACCTTTGCTTTTAGCAAATTTGGCGGCCTCCGTCGTTTCCGGAGTTTTGCCTTTATGCGAACATAAAATAACTAATGAATGCTCGCCCAATGATTGGGGATTTCTGTGAATGAATTCATTGGAGCTATAAATTTCAGCTGTAATCTTGCTGGATTCGCGGTCAATGAAATATTTACTCGGATACATAAGTGCCGATGAACCGCCACACGCCACGTAAAACACTCGGGTAATCGTTCTTTGTTTAAA
The DNA here is from genome assembly GCF_024722015.1 of Paenibacillus radicis (ex Xue et al. 2023). Lineage (GTDB taxonomy): Bacteria > Bacillota > Bacilli > Paenibacillales > NBRC-103111 > Paenibacillus_S. The sequence continues at coordinate 153,569 of NZ_JANQBD010000011.1, forward strand.
AGCCTCAAAGATCTGTTCAAGCTGCGTATTTGCATTCATATAAGGTGCTGAGTTTACCATTTGGATAGTCCTCCTGTAATCTTGATTATTGTTTTTTCTTGCCGTATCCGAAAGCTCCGTAATGCCCGCAGGTTACCGCAGCCGACTGTGAAGCTTGAATGAGAGCAGCCTGCACATCCCGGTACTCGTGATAATGTGCAAGGAATCCCCCGATAAAAGAATCGCCAGCGCCCATCGTATCGATGACATCGCCCGTCATATGAGGTTGGCTGCTGATGATGCCGTCTTTCGAAAACATAGCAGGCTCCGCCCCTCTTGTCACACCAACCACTTTTACTCCCAACTGATGAACTTCCTCGAACAAGGAACTGATTTCGCCGTGAGACATGTCGCTGCCCGAGAAAAAAGCATAGGTCAAATACGGGCAAACAAGCTGCAAATATGCTTTATTCCATCGCTTTGTTGTGGAAAAATCAAATGAAATCGGTTTATGCGCCAAACGGGACAGCTCGTGCTCGATATCACTATTGACACTTGTATGCACGACGTCATATTCGTTGATATAGTCGAGATCATCCTGGGTAAGCTTAAGCATAAGCAAGGACTGTACCCGGATTCCCCTGTTAGTACCTACGAAAATCCGGTCGCCCTCTTCATTTAGAGCAACGACTGCTTTGCCACTAAGGCCGTATGCCCGGCGAATACGGGAGAAATCGATTCCTTCTTCCCCCATGCATTTCACAACATGCTCCGCTTCCGCATCATCCCCAACGATTCCCAGATAAGCGCATGCACTCGCACCGTTTCGTTTACCGGCGACCGCCACATTCAAAGCATTGCCTCCCGGATACATCAGCCCTTGGTCTTGATAATAATCAACAACGTTATCTCCGATTCCAATCAGCTTCATTGTCTCGCTTTCACCTCTTTTAGGCCTTTACTCCGTTTCGTAATTCAATAGTCGCCAATTGGTCGATCTGTAAGCCCGCAGGGGAATTCACCAACACAACCCCGTAATCCCCTTGCGCCGATTCCAAGGAAACTTTCCCCTCACGCACATCTGTGAGCACTGACTCCGCCGGGCGTTCATATGGATTTCCGTAACCGCCTGATCCCGGTGAGCAAACGCTCACCAAGTCCTCTTTGTTCAGCGTAATCCCGGATATTTTAGAGCCCAACTGCTTGAGTTCGCCTCCGCCCAGAGCGGCCTTGAAACTGCCCGGACTTCCGCTTTTTCCGCCTTCCAAGCCCCATGGAGAGAACTTATGGCGGTCACCAAGACCTGTATAGCTCATTCCATCGTTCAAAATTCGGAAGTCTCTCTGAATGCCGAGGCCACCCCGGAACCGTCCTGCTCCTCCCGAATCTGTCCGCAGCTGATACCGCTCCACCAATACCGGGTATTCGCGCTCCAACGCCTCCACCGGCAGGTTCGATGTGTTGGTCATATGCACTTGAACGCCGCTTAACCCATCTCCACGGCTGTGTGCCCCTGCCCCCCCTGCGATCGTTTCAAGATAAACGAAATAATTGCCTGTCTTCAGGTTTGTACCCGAGAAAATAGCCGATGTCACGACACTGTTGCACGCCGCCAGGACACGTTCTGGGGCCACTTGGGCTAATGCCCCCAAGATCACATCTACCACCCGTTGGGCTGTATCGATCCTCTGTCCCACTGGAACCGGCAGCTTGCAGTTGACAATCGATCCTTCGGGTGCCGTTACCTGCAAAGCCCGGTAAATCCCTTGATTCGCAAAGATTGATTGTCCGGCAACCGCTTTGAAGCAATAGAAGGCCGTTGTCAGAAGTCCCGAATATGTCATATTCAGCGGACCAGGCACCTGCGGACTCGTTCCCGTGAAATCCACTTTAGCCATGCCGTCCACGATCGTGATCGCAGCCCGAATCGGAATCGGAGTATCCGAGTTAGCGCCTGCATCATCCAAATAATCTTCAAACGTGTAGGTTCCCTCCGGCAGCGTACGGATCCCGGCGCGCATCAGATGTTCCGCATAGTCCAGCAGAGCATCGGTACATTCGGCAAAATAATCCGCACCGTATTTCCGCACGACTTCACCCATCCGTTTCGCTCCTGCAATATTCGAGGCGATTTGCGCATCGAGGTCTCCGCTCCGCTCCACAGGCGTTCGGGTATTCAGGATAATGTAGTCATAAGTTTCCTGGACAAGCTCTCCCGCCTGACAAATCCGTCCTAATGGAATCCGCAGCCCTTCCTGATAGATGTTGTCCGAATTCGCCGATACACTGCCGGGTACCATCCCGCCGATATCCGAATGATGCGCAATATTTGCCACGAAAGCTACCAACCGTTCATCGATAAAAACAGGTGATACCATCGTGATATCGGGTAAATGAGTCCCGCCTCCAGCATAAGGATCATTTGTAATGAACATATCACCAGGACGCAGCGACTGCATCGGGAACTTCTTTAACACCTCGGTGACGACGCCGAGCATCGACCCGAGATGCATAGGCACATATTCAGCTTGCGCAATCATTTGTCCCTTTCCGTCAAACAGCGCTGTCGAGCAATCTTTTCTCTCTTTAATATTGGTGGAGTAAGCCGTCTTCACCAACGTAACGCCCATCTCTTCCGCAACGGAGAGCAGCAAATTTCCTACAATTTCTAATGTAATGGGATCTATCCGTTTCATTGTTGTTCCTCCTCGCCAAAGGTATGAATCAGCAGATTGCGGTATGCATCCACTTGCATGGTTTGCCCCGGCAGCAGCAGGATCGTAGAATCCATCTGTTCAATGATAGCTGGACCCGTGACCCTATCCCCGGGAACCAGATCGCTCCGCTGATAAATAGCCGTCTGGTAATAATCCGGACGATCTGCTTCCGAGAAGTACACTTCACGATACAATGATGATTGCACCGTCCGGCTGCCGTTCTCATCCCCACGCTGCAGTGTCGCCTTGGGCAGCTCACCAAGAGCGGTGACCCGATAATTGACGAACTCCACAATTCCTGTCCGGTTGGAGTATCCGTAATTTTTCTCATGCTGCTCATGGAAACGTGTCAAAATCCCTTGCATCCCTTCGCCGGTCAATTCAGACCATTCGACGGGGATCGTTAGTTCGTAATTTTGTCCCTTAAACCGCAAATCCAGTCCAAGTACAAATCTGCGCTTCGCTTCTGTTATGCCTTCCTTCTCCAGCATCGCTGCTCCCTCTTGCTCCATACCGGCAAAAAGCCCGCGGATTGTCTCCATACTGCTTGCACTTGATTCAAGCAGCGAGGACCGGACATAGTCGGAGCGAACGTCCGTCACCAGAAGGCCCAGCGAACAAAATGTACCCGGTGAAGGCGGAACCAGAATCCGGGGAATACCGAGTTCACGCGCCAATGCGCCACAGTGAAGCCCACCTCCACCACCAAAGGAAACGAGCGTAAATTCCCGGGGATCGTATCCTTTCTCCACGGAAATTAAGCGGATCGCCCGTGTCATGTTTGCGTTCACCACAGAAAGGATGCCCATTGTCGCTTCAAGCAGCGATAGATTCGTTCGGTCGCAAATGTGCTCCTGCACGACCCGTTTCGACGCTTCCACATCTAGAATCATTCTTCCGCCTAAAATACCATCTGGATTCAAACGGCCGAGTATCGTATTAGCGTCTGTCACAGTCGGCCGCGTTCCGCCACGTCCGTAAGCTGCGGGTCCAGGCATGGACCCGGCGCTTTCCGGCCCTACCTTCAACGCACCGCCGGCATCCAGCCATGCAATCGATCCTCCTCCCGCACCGCATGCATGAATATCCAACATCGGAATGCGTGCGGGGAAACCTTCGACTTCACGTTCCATCGAAATTTTGGGCTCGCCGTTCTCAATTAAACTAAAGTCAGCCGAAGTGCCTCCCATGTCAAACGTAATCATATTTTTATAACCTGTCAGTTCGGCCAGATGCGCTGCCGCCACGACACCAGCTGCTGGTCCGGACACTGCAGTACGTACCGGATTTGCTACAGATTCTTGAATCGAAATGATACCGCCGTTCGATTGAGTAATGTATGGATCTACCGGAATACCCGCCTTACGGACGGATTCCTGAAAATTTTCCATATAACGCTGCATAACCGGACCAAGGTACGCGTTGAGAGCTGTGGTGCTTAAACGTGCGTATTCTCTAAACTCCGGTACCACCTGATGAGAAGCGGAAACATAGGCTTCCGGGTACAGCCTCCTAATTTCCTCTACCGCTTGTTTCTCGTGCTCCGGGTTGAGGTAGGAGAAGAGAAAACATACCGCGATCGATTGTACACCTTCACTCTTCAAGTGTTCAATCGCTTCACGCAGACGGTCACGATCCAACTGTTTTCGTACGCTGCCGTCCGCATACAGGCGTTCGTCGACCTCCAACCGCAGATGGCCGGGAATGACCGGTTCCGGCTTTTCCTTGAAAAAATCGTACAGACTTGGGCGGGTTTGACGCCCGATTTCAAGCAAATCACGGAATCCTTCTGTGACAAGAAGCCCCGTGAGTGCTCCTTTTCTTTCGATCAGTGAGTTGGTGGCCACTGTTGTGCCGTGAGCCAGATAACGAAGCTCCGACACAGGAACTTCGTTCAGCTCCATAATTTGCACAACGCCGTTCATGATAGCCCGGGATGGGTCTTCAGGCGTGGAAGGAACTTTATGGTTCAATATCTCTCCCGAATATGAATCAACCAATGTTACGTCAGTAAAGGTTCCTCCGACATCTACTCCGACCATGTAACGCATATTTTTCCTCCTCGTACGCACTTGTACTGTAACCAGTTGTTATATGTTGTCCTGTTGTACTATATTGTTACAAGGAAATTATATATCGCAGGTTTTGGGCAAACAATGTAATATATGACTTATTACTTGTCATATTGTCCTTTAATTAGCGGCTTTCGGATTGATAAAATCCTTAAGTGGCCACACTTTGCTCATCAAAATTTGCAAATGCGGAAACAAACATGAATAAGACGATATAATACAACATTACAGATAAATATTACCTCTCGGAGTTTACCTTTGCTCAAATAGACAGCACTGGAAATCACAGTAATCTGCCCGCTTTATCCAGAGTTTCGCGAAGAGGGTCCAAGAAAGACCTGTTGTTACAAATATTCGCGCGACGCACAAAGAGGCTGTCCCAAAAGGGTATCAGTGAATGAATCAGTCCCAAACTATGTACAAAGACGCCTCCAAAACCACCATGTAAGCGGAAATGGAAGCGTCTTTTTTGTAGGGAAACTCCCATCAGAGTGGGGGTTCGAAAATCCCAAAATGAGTCCGGCCGCTTTTTGGATGTTACTTAAGTGATGGGACGGCTGCTTTCAATCTAGAGGAGACCATGATTTGTCGGGGCCGCTGCAGAAGGAAAGAAAATAGATGGAAATCCTCACGCTAATCCAGCTTGGATATCGCCTGAAATCAATCTAACTGGAAAAACTAACTCTAATATAGGTGAAATGGTGGATATCAGCCAAAATACGTAGAATTAGCATGAGGAATTCCAGCTATAAGACTTGGAACGCTATTTTCGGAGTAACTAACTTGACATTTTCCTGATAAATGCACGAAGTGCGCCAGACTGCCATGCAATGCCGTAACCGAACCACGAACCCGATGCCCGCGATGAGTACACGCTGGAAAGCGACCTCATCTTATTCATCACTAAGAATACACAAGAATATGCAAAAAAAGCCTTCAACTATTAAAGTGGAATTGAGGGCTCTTTTGCAACCATCTATTCAGGATAAAATGGTGGAGGGGTTGTCTCAAAATGACTTTTGGGACAGCCCCACGCTTTCTGTACTGAATTTCTCAAAATTCGAGTTTCCATGTTGTGATTATTTCAAACACTTCTTGCCTATGTTGAGATCTAGGATGTAAGATCAAAAATCATCCAGAATCATTTAACTTACTATAAATTAGGAATATTATCATTTACTTATATTGGAACATACGTTCCATTCCCGAAAAGGAAATGTATGTAATATCTGCATACACTCCAATCACAAGGGGGGCATCTTGGAGGTTAAAAATATGCTCAGTTAGCATGTCAATTCTAAAATCATACTTGAGATCGAAACCAAGAAAAGAATGCAACCGAAAGCAAGTGCCCCCATATTAAGAGAGACCGTCATCAACAACACCCAAATTATTTTAAATATCCGATTCTCTTCCTGCTTTACGTCCTTATACTCGGAATAAACTTCAGGGAAACTAAAACCAATGAACACCAAACCTAATATCATTAAGATTAACAAATCCATATACAGATTTCCTGTTATATTTGTAAAAGTTGAACCCCGGCATATGTAATGCCACATTTCACCCAACCCCTAGCAGGGCAGATACTGCCACTTTTTCCGGTTAATTTGTCCAATAATTTTGGAAAACATGTATTAACTTATTCTGCCCGTCCCTCGGTTTTAAGGGTTAAGTGGCCTTTATTTTGAGCATGCGGAAATAGTTATAATGAACGAAACCGACCACCATTTTATGTTACGTAGGTTGATTATGGTCAACAATGGTACTGAAACAAAGAACCATTTAACCAAAAACAGAGCTACAAACAAAAAGGAGAGTCGGTTTATTATGAAGGATACCACAAATATATCGGTTTTGACGTATCAAAGGAAAAACTCACTGCGGGTGCAAACCGCACTTCCTATCCTTTCACCGCCCCGGCTGTTATGCCTTGGATAATATACCGCTGCATGCACAGGAAGAAAATAATGATCGGTATCACGGCCATCGTCAGCGCAGCCATAGCCAGGTGCCACTCGTTTGTGTACTGCCCGAAATAAACCGATGAAGCAAGGGGAATCGTTTGATTTTTTTTGGAGCTTAATGTAATCAACGGCAGCAAAAAGTCGTTCCATATCCAAAGCGAATTGAGAATCGCAACGGTTGTCGTAATCGGCTTTAGAAGCGGTAGTAAAATGCGGAAATACACGCCAACGGTTCCGCTGCCATCGATCAAGGCAGCCTCCTCAAGCTCTCGCGGTATGGATTTGATAAAACCATGAAACAGGAAAAGCGCGAACGGTACGCCAAAGCCCCAGTACATAATGATGATGCCGTACAGTGTATTGATCAGCTTCAGCTCTTGAGCCACCTTCACCAGCGGTATCATCATCGTCTGGAATGGGATCACGAGTGAGGACAGAATGACAAGAAAGATAATCTGGCTAGCGAGCCCGGGCCGGCGCACCAATTGGAAAGCGGCCGCAGAGCTGACGAGCAAAATACCGGACACGGCGATCACGGTAATAATAAGCGAGTTCATAAACACGCCTAGAAAGTTGATTTGTTTCCATACAACCGCAAAATTTGCAAACTGAAATACATGAGGCAACGCCAAAGTCGAGGTTGCAACTTCATTGTATGTTTTCAGTCCATTGATAAAAGTGATATAAAGAGGGACAAAGACCAGCAAGGCAAGCAGAATCATAAGGACTTCAATGATAAGTTTACCGATAGAATAACGATCTTGATTCACATCTCCACCTCCCTGCGCTTCATCACAGCCACCTGGATGAGCGTAATGGAAGCCAGCACCAGGAAGAATACGACAGACTTGGCTGCTGCATACGTAAACAGGTTTTTCGTGAATGCATCCAAATAAATATGAAAGGCAAGCGATTCCGTTGTCCCGAATGGTCCGCCTTTGGTCAAAGCGAAATTAAGATCGAATCCTTTAAACCCGCTGGAAATAGCGAGAAACAGATTGATAGTCATCGCAGGACGAATCAACGGCAGAACGACATGCCAAAACCTTTTAATACGCCCGGCTCCATCAATCTCCGCAGCCTCCAGCATATCTTTGGGAACACCTTGAAGGGCGGCCAAATAGATCACCATAAAATATCCGGCGGAATGCCATACCGTAACGAGAACGAGCGACCAGAAGGCTTGTTCGGGCAAGCTGAGCCAGTTTTTTTGGAACAGCAGCCAGCCTGTTGATTTTCCGATCTCACCAAACAGTCGCACGATGATAAACTGCCAAATAAAACCGATAATGACCGAACCGATCACGTATGGCAAGAAAAATATGGTACGGAGCATATTTCGGGTTTTGAGCGACATGTTCAGCACCAGTGCCAGAAAAAGCCCGCACACATTCAAGCATATTGTCGTCGCCAATACATACTTAAAGGTAAAATAAAAAGATTTAAAAAAACCGCTGTCCTGTACGATTTTTTGATAATTTCCCCATCCGGCCCAACGGATATCGTTGCTGATTCCATTCCAATCCTGAAACGAATACATGATCGCCCGCAGGAACGGAACCAGAATAATCACTGCGAAAAAAAGGATTGCCGGAGCCACAAAAGCTGAATATATGAACAATTGTCGAGTTTTCATTTTCATTATGGGCTTCTCCCTTTCCTTTCATGGTGTAGGTTGATAAACACGGTGCACAGTCTCGTTTTGAAAGCCATGCACCACGTCATCTTCAGGAAAGGTTATTTTTTCACTCGGTCCGTCCAGATTTTTTGAACTTCAGTCAAGGCCTGCTCTTTGTTTAACTGACCGCCCACATAAGCTTGCAGCGGCTTGGCAAACTCTTGATTGGAGCCGGATGGCCACAACGTATGGGCCCATGGGATCGTTTGATTTTTCTCAACATATCCGCTCAAATCCTGAGCGAGCGGTCCAAGGTCTGGAGACGTTTTCAAATCTGTAAATGCGGGAATGAGCTTGAAGGAATCAACCAAATATTTTTGTCCATTCGTATGGAGCCAAGTCAGGAATTTTTTAGCCTCATCCAGATTCTTGGAATTTTTGTTCAGCACGTAATATCCCGGTACGCCTACAGGTAATTTCGTGTCAGAAGCATTGTCATTGAGTGGAATAGCGAACATACCGATTTTGAGGTTCGGGTTGATCTTTACAATCGAATCAATCGTCCAGACACCTTGCTGCATCATGGCTGTTTTACCGGTGGAAAATTCCGATACCTGATTATCGTAGCTAATACCGACCGATTCTGCGCCTTTGCCGTATTTGACCGTCATATCCAGTACATCGAAAAATCCATTCATGTTAGCTACATTGTTGACTTTAGCTTCGCCTTTGTTGATTTTTTGAATCATTCCTATAGGATCCTTCTCATAGGCGTAAGGCAGATTGAACAAGTGCTGGCCGAGTATCCACCATTCCTTATATCCTTCCGAGTAGGATAAAATGTTCGCAGCCTTCAGCTTCTCGTTCACCTGCTTCAGTTCGGCAAGCGTTGTCGGCACCTTATCGATGCCTGCTTTGGCAAACAAATCTTTATTGTAGATAAAGCCGTAGCCCTCAAAAGCAACAGGAAAGCCAAGCTTTTTGCCGTCTACCGTCATTCCCTCTACAGCCGAAGGCGATACCTTGGACATCCACGGTTCGTTCGACAAATCCGCTATTTTATCTGACCAATCCTTAATATCCGTAAACGCCTTGGACATAAAAATATCTGGAGCATCGCCTGAAGCGAATCGGGTTCTTACAATTGTATCGTAATCAGAGGTAGCCCCGCCTTCAATGATGACATTCGGGTTTTGCGCCATGTAATCAGCGGACATCGCTTTAACCTTGTCAGTAATCTCGACTTTAAACTGCAGCAGCTTGAGCGTCACCTTTTGCCCGTTTGCGCCGCCTGTTGCAGGTTGTGTGCTCGTTCCGGAGTTGGAACCTGTTTTAGACCCTGAATTACTTGGCGGCTCATCTCCACCAGCGCAACCGACGAGCGAAGTCAAAAGCAGTGCTGCAACGGTCAGCATGGAAAACTTCTTTTTCATAAATCCTCATTCCCCTTATAGTCAATTTTTGGTTCCCTTCACCAATTAGTCTATAAGTTTGTCTTAAGGAACGGTAGAGATTATTTTCGCCAAAAAAAGGAATCTATGAATCTCGCCGCTGCTTCCGGTACTGCAGGGGAGAAACCCCGGTTTGCTTTTTGAACACCTTGCTGAAATAATTATCATCGGTATAGCCCAGAGAACCAGCCATCGTCGATACTGGCATATCCGTATGGAGAAGGAGCGACTTCGCTTTTTCCATCCGCAACTCCGTCAAATACGTCATGAGCGTGGTGTTGTACAGCTCCTTAAACTTTTTGGCGATGTATTGCGGGCTGAAGCGAAATCGTTCAGACAGCATCGACAAGGAAAGCTCCTCTTGAAAATGGCGATGTATATAATCGTAAATCGCTTGAATGCCACGGTTGCCGGCATTCCCGTTTCCTTCCTCCTCGATCAGCATCCAAAACATTTGGACCAGCTGCTTTTCCCACTCGTCCAAATCACTTATCCATTGCGGCATAAAAGCGTCAACCTCTTCGTTGTCCGATTTGTGCAGACGTCCTGCCTGCTCCAACAATAAGTTGGCTTCCATCGTGTAAGACTGCAGCTCCTTCAAGCTAAGCTCACCCCGTTCCCGCAGTGCTTGTGTAAAAGAGCGGATGATGTCCGCAACGTAGGCTTTATTTTCGTTTTTCAAAGCGGATTGCAGCAAGATTTGCTGTGCTGTCAACCGGGGAGCTTCCTTTCCTGACACCACCCGACTGCCAGGATTCAGCAGATTGCATTTCAGCAGCGCTGTACGGGCCGCGCCGACCGCAGAAGGAAGTGTTTCCACGGATGCTTCCGTATCGCATAAGCCAATAAGCACCTCGAGCCCCAACGTGTTTCGCCAGGCTTCCTTAATTTTGTCCATACAGCGCCTGTGCTCGCCCGAAGTCAGCCTAATGCTCCCCTCTGCTGCGGTTATCAGCAGCCATTGATACCCATCTAATCGGCACAAGTAGTGGGAATTATACAGCTTTAAGGTTTCATGGGTAATATTGTTGACCGCAAAGACGAAGAGCTCTCCATCTCCAAAAAACCTTCGTTCGATAAGTCCCATACGATTGCGGGGCAGCACCAATGCTACCCTCAACTGTTCCATGGGCAAGCCGATTTTGAAGAACAAGCTCCGGATTCCTTCGTGCAGCGCGGTCTCGCCAATGAAATAGGAAGCCAATTTCTGCTCATCCAGCAGTGCGTCCGCCTTGCGTATGCGATATTCGGTTTCCCGGTTCTCACAAAGACTGCTTTCCTTCTGCTGCCATGCTGTAACCGCTCGTATGAGCGCATGCTCCAGATCACTTTTGCTAAAAGGCTTCAGCAAATAATCCACACCGTTCGCCCGGATCGCCGCTTGCGTGTAGGAGAAAGCGTCATAACCGCTGACGACAATTACCTGGGTCGACCAGCCTTCCTCACGGAGCAGCCGCAACAGCTCTGTTCCTTCCATATTCGGCATACTCATATCGCAGAAAAGCACTGCCGGATTGTGCAGGCGGATCAATTCTAGCGCCTGCTGCCCATCCTCTGCCGTCAAGCGTTCGGTAATGCCGAACTTATCCCAATCTATAGCTAATTCTATGCCCTCTCTTACATGCTCTTCATCATCGGCAATCAATACTTTCATATTTAATTCGCCTCCTTGTTTAGGCTGACAATGGGAATTTGGAGAGAGATCACTGTGGCTTCATAAGGTGCGCTTTGAATATCCCAATCGAATCCTGGATCGTAATGAAGACGCAGCCGTGTGAGCACATTGATCAAGCCGATCCCACCATCCTGACCGGTATGGAACTGGTGCTTGGCATACTCCTGCTTGATTCGTTGTACCATCAACGCGTTCATTCCCTTTCCGTTGTCCATCACACGGATACAAAGCTGCTGATCTGCCTCAATCCCGATGTGTATGGTGCCGGATCCTCGTCCCTTTTCAAAGCCGTGGATAATACTGTTCTCCACCAAAGGTTGCAGGATCATCTTCGGCACATGCATGCTCATTGCATCGGGTGAACAGGACAGCGTGTACGACAGCTTGTTTTTGAACCGTCCCATCTGCAGGGACAAGTAATGCTCGATGTGTTGGATCTCTTTTTGTAGCGGCACGGTCTCCGTCTGCAAATCCATGCTGTAGCGCAGAATAGCTCCCAGCTCGGCAATTTTTTCGCTGACCTCTACCGAACCTTGGCGAAGAGCGAGAGTGCCGATGGACTGAAACGTATTATATAAAAAATGCGGATTGATCTGGGCCTGCAGCATTTTCAAACGGGCGGTGGATAGTTCCAGCCGATTCCGGTACTCCCGATTCATCAAGTCATCCAAATTCAGTACCATTGATTGAAAACGATGCTCCAGCACACCCAACTCATCCATACGTCCGGTTGAAGGCCCTATCTCAAAGTTTCCGGTTTCCACACGGGCAATGCTACGAAGAAGCCTTTTTACAGGAGCAATGGTGAAATAGGACAAAATCGCGGCCAGTACGAGCACAAAGACCACAGCAATGAACTGAATGATTAATGAACGGCTTAGTGTCTGGACAGCAGATTCATTCACAACTGTAAGCGGGACGAATTTAACTATGGTGAGAGGCAAATCCAGATAGTGGTCTCTCACATAAATATAAATCCCGCTGCTGCCTTTCCACTTCCCGCTGATCGAGCCCCTATCCCCAGGAAGCTCCGGCATTAGACCTTCACCAGCTCGTTCAGCAGGTACATCAGCCGAGGAATATAGAAGTTTCATGTCTTTTTGCATATACAAAAAGACATGTTCGCCTTGATGATGCGCAGGAATGGTTAAAGGTCGAAGCCTCTTCTCAATCTCACTGAGCCCGGCATAAATCGATACCATTCCCAGCACCTCGGAATGGGGATAATCGACAATCGGTTTATGAAAGGCAAGCGATAGCTCACCTCCGATCTTGTTCACTTCATACCATCTGGCATAATCCATAACCTCACTCTCATTTTGAGGTATCGCTGTACTGGGAAGTACCATATTGACTCCAACCCGGGCAATATCCGCGTTCACGATCGTTTCCCCGGTCAAAGCGCTCACGTATCGTACTGCGCGAAATTCGGGACGGCTGTTGTAAATGTTAACCAGCTGACTGCTTGTAGCCATCACATGGGCAGGAACAATTTCCCGCGATCTCAAATACCGCATTAGCGTCTGATCATAGTAAAAGGAAAGCGATATATGATTCAAATCATTCAAATACTGCTTGATATTGTCCATTCCGCTATCCATCGTGCTCTGATTAAGCTCGATCACCTGACGCTCCATGGATCGTGAGGTGGTCTTGTAAGAAATCATCGTAGACAGCGATAACGGGATGATTACTGAGATGAGCATACCGATCAAGAGTTTAGCAAACAAGCTCCTTTTTAGCCACATGTAAAATCGCCCCTGTTCATGATTGCTTTCCATTCCATGACTCCATACTGTGAATGTCTGCTTATTCATATTAACATAATTTATGAAAGCGGATACATACCTCTTTTTCCTAGATATCAACAATCCTGTTCCAATTAATCAAATTGCACGAAAATAAATTAAAGTAATCCAATGTGAATTTAATAATTTGAATAGAATGGTCTTTATGATCTTATTATTCCAAGAAGTCGCTATCGGCCTATTGATGACTCTTTATCGGAATTGGTTGGCGACGTTTATTTAGCAAGGGGCTTTGGAAAAAATGATTGACACAAACGCCACTTTTAAATAACATCTGTTACATAACGTATGTTATTATTAAGGAGTTGAAGCAATGCCCCCAACAGCAGTTATCACGGAAGAGAAGATTTTAAAGGCAGCATTTGAAATTGTCCGGGTGCAAGGGTTAGAGTACTTGACTGCCCGAAACATCGCACAAAAACTCAATTGCTCGACTCAACCTGTGTATCGAATCTACGATAATATGGATGAAGTTAAAGATCGTGTGTATGGAATGGCTGTAAGTCTTATGCGGGATCAAATATTCAGCCATCAGGATGACCAAAACTCGCCAGCGTTGAATATGGCGATCGGTTTTTTGCATTTTGCGAAGCAAGAGCGATATATTTTTCAGTTCGTGTATTTATCTGGATACAAAAGTTTTGATTTAAGTCACGAAGTGTTTATGGGAGACACGTTAAGTATGAAATCAATGCTTCATAGCGAGCGATTTCGAGCTATTGATGAGAAAAAGCAAAAAAATATTTTTATCAAAATTTCGATCTATCTCACTGGTATTGGCACAATGATCAATTCAGGCACGCTAAAGATGGATTTCCATGAAACTATAGAGATGGTTAGAGAAATGTACGAGGCATTATTGTCCTATGAAGGGAGACCACAATCATGACGCAAATGGTCGGAAAAAAAGTAGGCGAAGGCGGTTGCTCGGAAGTATTCCAATGGGGCGGGAATCAACAAATCGTGAAAGTAGCGAAGGGCAACACGAATGTGGATGCAGTGAAAAGAGAATTTTCCAATAACATGCTCGTTTGGGAGAACGGATTGCCTGCGGCCCGTCCCTATGAATTACTGGAAGTCGATGGCCGTCCCTCGATTGTCATGGAAAGAATTCACGGGGAATCGTTGATGGAGCATTTCTTCCGTTACCTTATGCAGCCTCCTTCCGAAAAAAGTCAATATGGCGATAGTAGTGAATTTTTAAAAATCACTGCAAGATTATTGAACGAAACGCATCGTTTTGGCAACCTTCCATTGCCTTCTCAAAGAGAAATGATGATATACTCCATTCGCTCGGCAGGCTATTTAACCGCATCCGAGAAAGAACGGGTGATCCGTCATCTGGAACAATTGCCTATCAAAAAGCAAGTCTGCCATGGAGACCCTAATCCGGGAAACATCATGATTCGTGAGAACAAAGCTTTGTTCATCGATTGGATGAACGCTTCGATAGGCAACCCCGAGGCTGATTTGGCCGAATATGTCATTATGATCCGTTATGCCATCTTGCCACCCCACGCTCCGAGCAGCGCGGTTTCCAACTTCGATTCCCTGAGAGCGCATATCATTCAAATATTTTGCGATGAGTATCGCCGTTTGTCGGGCAATTCTCTGGATGAAGTTGAAAACTGGATCATGCCTGTTGCGGCGCGTAAACTATGTGCGGATGCTATCAGCGAGGAAGAAAAAATGTTGCTTCTCGCCGAGATTAGGTCAAGACTTTAAGGAGCGTAACTCCGCAGCGGGAAAACGTGGTTAGCTGATGCCATTGGTCTCCGAATTGCTTCCAAAAATCAGTCCCATAGTCTCTATGTCATACGTCTGATCAAAAAAATTTATCATCAATGTCATGATATCTCCATGAGTCCCAAATGATCGCTTGCTGATATTAAAATAAACTCCCCGATCACCAATTTTTCTTGAAATTAGGAGAAACCTCTGTATTAAATTCAAAAAAACTATCACTAAGATCAATTGACCTTGGAGATAGTTTTTTTCATCAAAATGGATAATTGTTGGACAGACTAACTATATATCCCAATTAAGCTTTACTTCATTACCCGTTCTAGATGATTCATAAATCGCATCTAAAATTAAATTATTCGTAAAGCCTGTCAATGCCGAGCAAATGGGATCATACCCTTCACGAATGCATTCTATGAAGTGACGGCACATCCGAAGTCGGTCTCCCTCATCATTGTCAGGAACGTGGAAATCCGTTTCCATAGGCCGATTGAATTTCTCGGTAAAAAACTTGCCATGAGTTTCTCTATAGCTTGCTCCTCCCTCCGTACCCAATAAATGAATATAAGGCTTGCTATCGGTTTCCATATGAGCAGCCCAACTTACATCGAGTGATAGCGTGCTTCCATCCTCCATTTTGATCATGGCCGTGGCCAAATCCTCAACATCGAAGATTCCATCCCAGTTTGGTTTCCCCCATGTACCGATCCCTTTTTTGTATGGGCCGAATTTTGCATAAGTTGAACCGTATACAGATACAGGCTTCGGATTGCCCATTAAATAAAGGGCCATATCCAGCATATGCACACCAATATCAATTAACGGTCCGCCACCCGATTGGTCCATGCTTGTAAACCAAGTTCCCCAACCTGGGATACCTTTACGCCTCAGCCATCCTGCTTTGGCTGCATATATTCGACCAAGCTCACCTCTAGCTTGTTGCTCTTTAATTTGCATCGGTACGTACTGCCACCGCCGTTGGTGAGCTACCATCAATACTTTGTCGGATTTATTGCTTACCTCCAAAATTTGGCGTGAGCTGTCAGCATTAAGCCCCATTGGCTTTTCCAGCAGGACATGCTTGCCTGCCTCCAATGCTTGAATAGCTAATGGTGCATGAAATTGATTCGGGACCGCAATAATAACCGCATCAACCTCAGAGCTATGAATGAGCTCATCCGGACTTTTGGCTATATGTGAAATACCGTACTCAAGAGCGCGAACCTCGGCAAGCGGCATGTAAGCATCTGTAATAGTTGTTATAACACAGTCATCAGGCAGCTTCAGAAATTCCTTAATATGAACATTTCCAATATTGCCTGCTCCAATGACACCAAGTTTCAATTTATCTGCAGATCCCATTCTCTGTCACTACTCCCTTTTGCTTTATTGTTTCAGCAAACCCTAATCCATTCTTTTTGTTGGCTGCTCATTAGAATGGCGTCAACTATTTTCATATTGTGATGTCCATCGGCAAGCGTTGCAAAGTTCCGCTCCCCTTCAATGGTCTGGCTCCTTCGTTTTCTCTTTATTTCATTATAGAAATCAAGGAATAGATTCTTCAAGCCATCAGGCCAGCCTTCTTGATGCCCGCCAGGGAGATGAGCCAACGCTGCAGCTTGAGGTGAAAGCAAGGCAGGATCACGATACCATTCTTTATTCGGTTCATTTCTTCTGCCTTCCCACAGCGTGTTTGGGTTTTCCTGATCCCAGTATAGAGTAGAGTCCGCAGATGATATTTCAAAATGCAATTTATTTTTACGTCCAGCACTAACTTGGGAGACGGTGAACACACCGCTAATATCATCTTCAAAATGAACCAGCACCGAACCGCAATCTTCTGTCGAAACGTCCACTTCCTCGAACACATCATTCAGTCCTTTTGCATAGGTGGACATGTTGTTGGATGGCTTCTTCCGAATGGGATGGATCGTTTTTAGGTCGGCAAAGACCTCGACTATTTTTTTACCAAGGACAAATTGCATGGTATCGCACCAGTGCGATCCAATATCTGCTATCGCTCTGGAAGGTCCGTTTAATTCAGGTTCAAGCCTCCAGCTGTAATCGGTATCGAATAAGAGCCAATCCTGTAGATACCCTCCGGTTACCAAATGACATTTACCGTTTTGTCGGCTCATCAGCATAGTATGAGCTTGCATCACCATAGGAAAGTGTCTGTAGTTAAAGCAAACTCCATGGATCGTTCCCATTTGCTCAGCCAAGCTTACAAGCTCGCCTGATTCTGAACTATTCATAGCTAACGGTTTTTCTGACAGCAAGTCTTTACCAGCTAAAATAACAGCTCTATTAATTTCAAAATGAAGATAATTAGGCGTGCAGTTATGAATTACATCCAGCTCCTGATTGGACAGTAATGCATGATAAGTTTCATAGGCATACGGAATTCGATATTGCTCAGCCAATACCAACGCTTTGTCCATCGTACTGCCTGCAACCGCAAGGATTTCTACACCTGGAACACGCCTTAATGCTTCCATATGAAAGTTTGCCGAAAACCCAGTTCCAATAATGCCAACTTTGATAGTCTCCATTTCATTACTCTCCGAAAATTTAGTCATAGCTTCAATTCATCATACCTCTCGGTAGCTACACATAATGCTGTAAAAATAACATGTCGCTTTCAACACTTTGGAACTTATCCTCTCGCTCCCCATCGCTCTCCACAATGGTGTAAAGGACATGGCCAAGCTCCTTAATCCTTCCGTAAACCGTGCCAAAATCGAACAAGCCTTGACCCAGATCAACAAACATATCCGGCTTTCGATATTTCATATGGACCTCATGGTACGGCGCCGTATAATCCTTTTCTGACAGCTCATCAAAAAGGTTCAATGGATACGTTAGACCCTTTTTCATATCACGTTGATGCACGAGGTCGCACCTTTCTCCTAATTGATCTAACAGGGCTATTGGATCTAAACCGCCTCGAATAACCCATGCCAAATCCAATTCCACCTTAATATACGAAGGATCTGTATGATTCAACAGCATATCGAACAGCGTATTTTCACCGTCCTGCTTGAACTCAAGTGCATGATTGTGCAGATAAAAAGACATGTCGTGCTCATGACAACGTCTTCCGATAACGTTCACTTTTTCCGCTAATTTCAGCGCTTCCTCGCGTGATGTTATTCGAAGCGAGGGCAGGACAATCCGTTGTACCCCCAATTGAGCGTTATAAGGAATGATAAAATCCCAATCCAAATCGTCTACTTGAAGCCCCGGTGCGATACCTTCATGTGAAGCAATTGGGTTCAGGTTCAATTCGACGAGCTTTTTTTTCAATTCATTTGCAGGAATCGCATCGCTAAAACGCTTTCGGGATTTATCCGTTGCTATTAGCTCAACATTTCTATACCCAATCTGTGCCAATTTCTCTAAGGTCCCGAAGTAATTATCATTTAATTGGGAATTTACCGAAAATAAATTAATTGCTACCTCCATACTCTTGGTATCCTCCTTCATCGTTCACGCTCATGCTCAGTATTGAAAAGCCCAATATGAACCTACATACTGGACTTTCGATTCTATACGATTTCTGATAGACTGCTGCTATTTACTCTTAGCCCATTCATCAAGCTGCTTTTGCTTTTCAGCAACAATTTTATCTATGCCTGCCGCTTTTAATGCAGCTATAAACTTCGGAAGATTGACCTCTGGATCAATAGTTCCTGTCTCCAAGCCAATTTTATATTGATTGACTACATTCGTTACTGCTGCTACTTCTGTTTTTACCGGGTCAGTGCTAAAGGTAAAGCCTAACGCTTTTGATTTCTTTGAGCCCTTATTAAACTTATCCATCTTATTCCATATTTCCGGATCTTCGTTGGCCCAAAGATAATTTAACAATTGGTTGCCGAACATCCAGCCTTGCCTTAGGTTATAGCCGCTGTTCTTGGCATCGACTCCAGACGGATAATCGATGACATTCTCGGATTTCTTCACATAATGCTTGCCTTCAATTCCCCATGCCAACAGATTGACCAATTGCTTATCCGAATACAATAAGTTCAATACCATCATGGCACGTTCTGGGTTTTGGGAATTCTGGGTTATGGAGAACATCGTTCCCGTAACACTGCGCGTTGTTGCAATGGAGGGTGTCAATTCAACACTCACCATCGGCTGACGAGTAAGCTCGCTGACCTGCGACTCAATACCCGGTTTACCTTTTACGATGACACTAAACCCTTTATTTGCCTTAATTAGATCGTACCCTGTTTCTTTACTTGTTGCCGCGTCCTTGGAGATATATCCGGCTTGATACCATTTTCTCATCTTTTTAAGCACTTCTGAATACTGAGGTGTTTCATACCAATTTACCACTTTCAGCTCTTCCAGATTGGTTAATACACCGAAGTCGTCACCCAAATTATCCATCATGCCAAGATTGTAATATTCAATCGGCGAAGTTCCAGCCAAATGTGGCCCCAATAATGTAAGATTAGGCTCTCCTTCTTTGATAGCTTTAAAAACCGCATCCAAATCATCCAGCGTCTTGATCTTGCCAGCGTCAATTTGATATTTATCCAAAAGATCCTTGCGCATCACAATACCACCGAAGGAAGCAAAATCCCGTATACTCGGAACCCCATACGTCTTCCCTTTCACCTTCGTTGCTGCCAAAATTTCCGGATCTACCGCTTTGAGAATTCCTTGTCCCGACTTGTTCAATAAATCATCGAGAGGCAGCAGTTGACTTTTGGATACCTGCGAGCTGTAATTTTGTGCGCGTGTATATATAAGATCAACTTTCTCATTTGCCGTAACCATGAGTGTGGATTGCTGCTCCCACGCAGCTGAATCGATGGAAACCAACTTAATGGTTGCATTCATCTTCTCTTTCGTAATCTTACTCATTTCCTCCTCGACTGCTTTCAAATCCTTCTGGCTCGGCCCTCTGAACACAATAGCAACTTCATAAGGGGACAAATTAGTGTTGTTCTTTGATGCATCATTTACGGCTGCATCTTTCGCGGGATCTGTTGACTTTGCACAACCAGCCAAAACCATACCTGCAGCCAGCATTGTGACAACAGTCCCAGTTAAGCTCTTCATTTTTTTCATGAATCGGACCTCCCTATTTTATATGCCAATTCAGTTTGGAACTGAATAATAGCCGTTCCTTATCCTTTAACCGCACCGACAGTGAGCCCTTTAATAAAATACTTTTGAAAAAAAGGATATGCCATAAGGATAGGAATGACCCCCATCACCGCAATAGCCATCCTCACACTCTCACTAGGGATTGCAGCGAGGTCTCCAACCTGACCGGATTCAGCTACTGAGTTTTTCAAGTATTGAATATCCAGCAATATCCGGTTTAATAAATTTTGAATGCTATAGTATTTGCTGTCCGTAATGTAGATCAATCCGTTAAACCAATCATTCCAGTAATGAATAGTTTGAAACAATCCCACTGTGGCTAGTACAGGCAAGGAAAGCGGCATAACAATCTTGTAAAAAATTTTGAGCTGGCCGGCTCCGTCTATATAGGCAGATTCAATGACAGGCGTCGGTATGGATTGAGTGAAAAACGTCCTCATCAAGATAACATAAAAGGCATTGAGCAATAAGCCTGGTATGATAAGAGCCCAAAATGTATTTTTCAGCGGTATCAGTTGCGTATAAACCAAATACGTAGGTACTAAGCCGCCGTTGAACAGCATGGTGAAGAAGACGAAAAATGATAAAAAGTTACGAAAAGGCATTTCATTTCTTGAAATCGGATAGGCTAACAAGGATGTAATCACAAGACTTGTTACGGTTCCTATTACCGTTACCAGAATCGAGATACCATAAGCTCGTACAATCGTTGCCGAGTCTCTAAACAAAAATTCATACGCTTCCCAGCTGATCTCTGAGGGAAACAAAGAATATCCGTTTACTATAATAGTTTGCTCATCCGTAATGGAAGCGGTAATTAATAGAATGAGCGGTATCAAGCAAAAACAGGAGATAATAATGAATAGCAGGTTAAGAACCCATTGCCCGGCGTTCTTTGTTTTCACTGAAGCTCACTCCTTTAAAATAATGCGTTTTCCCGATTCACTTTTCTTACCACAACATTGGATATGAAAACCAGTACGAAACCAACAACTGATTGATAAAGTCCAGCCGCGGAAGACATGCCGATATCCCCATTCTTCAATAAAGCACGGTATACATACGTATCAATGACATTCGTCGTTGGTTGAAGCATACCAGAATCCAACGGAACCTGATAAAATAACCCAAAGTCTGAGCTAAAAATCTTACCTACTTGCAACAGCGTCATAATGATGATAACAGGTGAGATTAAAGGGATCGTAACACTCATAATTTGCTGCAGCTTACTGGCTCCATCAATGGTAGCTGCTTCGTAATATTCTTGATCGATCCCAATGATAGCCGCCAAATAGATTACACATAAATAACCTGCATGCTTCCATAATTGAACTGTTGTTAAAATATATGGCCAGTATTTGGGTTCGCTATACCACATCATGTCTTGGATACCAAGCATGGGCAGTATGCTTTTATTAATAAATCCATGCTCCATACTCAGCAAGGAAAACACCAGATAACCTATAATAACGGATGAAATCAAATGAGGAAGCAGCACAACGCTTTGATAGAAACGTGAGAACACTCGGTTTTTTAATTCGTTTAACAGAATGGCCAAAGCTACAGCAACTATTAAATTCAAAACAATAAACACCACGTTATATAAGATTGTGTTTCTTGTGATGATGTAGGCATCGCTTGTTTTAAACAGGTATTCAAAATTTTTAAATCCAACCCAATCGCTCCCCAAGATGCCTTTGGCAAAATTGATATCCTTGAATGCAATAACCATTCCAAGCATTGGAAGGTAGTTATTGATGAGCAGATAAAGGATACCTGGCACTACCATTAAGAGCAGTGCTTTGTTTTTTTTGATATTACGCAAACGATTTCTGTCCAACAATGATGTCATGGCGTTTCTCCCTTCAAATTGCTTTCTGTGATATCTATAGATTACGCCATAAAAGGATAAGCCCCCACCACTATTCTGACCTCACTCTACTACAATTCTGACCTCTTCTTATAGGAAAAAGCATCCCATCATAGAATAGGATGCTTACTTATTGGACATATTACATTCTCGAAACTCCTGTGGATTGAGCTGGGTTGCTCTTTTGAACATTTTGGCGAAATAAGAAAAGTTCGAATAGCCAACCGACACCGCTATTCCACTGACCGACAAGTCGGTATTGGCCAATAACTCTTTGGCGATTTCAATGCGTTCCTCCGATATATAATCGATTAGGGATATTCCCGTCTCTTTCTTGAATAATCTGGATAAGTAATCTGGATGTACATGAACGTATTTTGCGATATCATCTCTCGACAGAGAATCTCCCAGGTTTTGTTTGATATACCACTTCACTTTGTCTACGATGGTTTCCGACTCCTCAGACACGCGGCAATATTCGACTGTTGTTTTCAAGGAATCCTTAACCCAAGCCTGAAGGTCCGTTACAGAGCGTGCTGCTGTGGATATCCGTTCCGGAGACATATGGTCGGTAAAAATTTGATGCGAATGAAAACCCTTAACCTGAAGAAAATGATAAAGAATTTGAACAAAGCTTTGTTGAAATTCCTGAAGCAGCTTAGCATCCAATAGTTCCATATTTCGCCAAGAGTTTAAATATTCTTCCGTTGCCGTGAATACGGCTTCGAACGCTCCTGATTTCAACATTTCTAACCACCCGGCCATGGGGATCAGCTTTGTAATCGTCCCGACATGGTTAAGCCATTCATTTTTAACAAATACTTTATTGTTCTGAGTCACATTATTAATCTCCATTTGGGTCAACAGCTCAACCTCTTTAACAATTTCCCATAAAAAGCTACTTTCCCCTATGTAACAAGACAGATCACAATAAAAATAACGATTACAGGAAGCTATATACGTCTCGAAAGCTTTTCTAAGCTGGTCTGGTTCAACTTTGTTCCTATCAGCCATGAAGTCAGGAATTAAGCCCAGCAAAGTCCCCTCTTTTAGATGGACCATCTGGCTGTTCGGATAATCGGTAAAAATGATTTCCTCCGCCGCGTTTTGCAGAGCATACTCCAGAATCGTAATATCTCTTGGAGTGAACACTTTGTACCACCGCTGAACACTTATAAGGACCGGTATAAACTGATCTGTTTCTTGATAGGGTATATTTTCCATGACAAGAAGCTCTTTAATTTGATTTGAATTGGAGAGCAGCCTATAGTTCAACAAATCCTTCCAAAACCGCTCAATCAGAATGGGCTGATTTTTGGACCACAGGCTGTAATAATGAGCATAATTTTCATTAAAGGCGATCTGTTCCCTTTTATACTCAACACGTTCAATCGCTTTTTCAATAACCTCCTCCAGCTCGTCGTATCTGACCGGCTTAAGCAAATAATCAAGGCTTCCCAGTTGAATAGCTTTTTTGGTATAAGTAAAATCGGAATGACAGGTTAAAAATACAGATTCGGTTGCATTATAATGCTCTCTTACCCATGTCAGTAATTCAAGTCCATTCCCTTGGGGCATTTCAATATCACAAATCATAATATCGATAGGCTCTTGCAAGAACACCTCTTTAGCTTGCTTCACGCTGTAAGCGACATAGACATTCGTAATCGATAGCTTTTCCCAGTCGACACCGGATTGAACCGCGCGGACCGCATGAACCTCATCATCAACAATAAGCAACCGGTACATAACTATTCATCCTCCATTTTCTCAAACCTTATAGGAAGACGAAGCTCCACCTCGGCTCCTCCGCCAGTGTTGTTCGATATCCATAATCGGGCTTGATCTTGATATAGCAAATTTAATCTCCTTCGGACATTCCATATCCCTATATGCTCTCCATTTTCATCCGCTATACCCTCTTCAGACTGAACAGCATGTAAAACTTCCGGCGGGAAGCCCTTTCCTGTATCTGAAATGACAACCTTCATGAATGGAATGCCAGCTTCTTCGCAGCCATCAACGGTTATTTGCAAATGGATCCGTTCCTCCATGCTAACCGCATGCTTAATTGTATTTTCCACAAAGGTTTGTATGGACAACGGGGGAACCAATGCCTCCGATAATAAATCGGCTGCTTCGATTTCAAAAGTAAAATTTTCAGGAAATCTCATCGTTTGAATTCGCAAGTAATTATTCGTATGAGCGATCTCTTCTGATAGTTTAACGAAATTTAAGCTGCTTCGAAACATAAACCGCAAATATTGAACCAGGCTCATTGACAGCTCCTGTATCAATTCATAGCTTTTCAATTGAGCAAGGCTATATATAATGTTTAATGAATTGAGAAAGAAGTGCGGATTAATCTGGAGCTGAAGATGCTTGAGTTCTGCTTTTTGATTGATCAACTGCTCCTCATACACACTTATTTTCAAATCGGTTATTTGCGATACCATCGTATTAAATGTCTCGTTCATGATTTCAAATTCGTAAGAGGTGCTGTATAGCTCAATTCTGTCCTCCATAAACCCATCCCGGACTTTTCGCATAGCTGTAACAATCCGATTGATGGGGAGCAATATAACCTTTCGAATGAATGTGTAAAATGCAGGAAGCAGCAATAACGCTGCCAATAAAATAAACGTTGTAATTCTTTGAAGCTCCGGAAGCCTTTCCAGGATAGTACCCTCCGGGATAAAAATCATCAGTAAAAAGTCTCCTTTAGTTGACTTTTCGTTGACCTGAAGATATTCCTGCCCCCTGCTAGTAAAGCGATTCACATTCTTTTCTAAACCCAAATGAATATCGTTTTCTTTAAGAAAATCATCATTGGTCATTACCTCATGAGCATC
The DNA here is from genome assembly GCF_024722015.1 of Paenibacillus radicis (ex Xue et al. 2023). Taxonomy (GTDB): domain Bacteria; phylum Bacillota; class Bacilli; order Paenibacillales; family NBRC-103111; genus Paenibacillus_S. Next base: position 178,448 of record NZ_JANQBD010000011.1, read on the forward strand.
AGTAACAAGCAGAGATCTTCCAGATTGGCCGAGTTCAATTAAGCTTAGAGGTACCATTAACTTCGAAGCTTCGACGATCCCTCCTATATAGGCATTCCCGGATTGTATAATATGATATAAGTAGTATTGATTATCAATTTTACTTACAAACCATTGCTTACTTAGCTTCTTGTCAGAAATTTGGATGTCATGTAGCAAATCCAGTATTCCGTTTTCCAGAGCCTTTCGTTCGTCGTATGTCTCTCCGGGGATTTTGGAAGTCATTAATTCATCGTTAACAGAAGAGTATATAAAAAACAAATCCAGCGGTTTATAGTTTTTTATATCGGTTTCGATCCTATTGACTAAGCGAATTTTTGCAAATAGGTACCAAGCATTAATATCCTCCTTGGGATAATCCAGATTAAGTAAATCATTCTCCAGGGCTGCCATATTATACAAGTATTTATCCGCCTCATCCAAATTGCGATCGATTTGATTCATATATAGTGTGAGCAGACTTTTATTGGAGCCGGCAACCTGATTACGAACTACATTCATAGCGTAATAGTTATTGTAAATTAGAAACAGTATCAGAGGTATGATTAAGAGTAATAAACCAATTATGAGTTTGAACCGGATAGATTTAAACACTGGGGGATTTGTAAGCATCACATAACTCCTTCTTGTAATCATTATTTATACACAGACAATCGTCGTTCCTTCTTCGAAAGTGTATAAGAGAAATATAGAAACTTCAACTCCTAAAACTTATCAACTCCGCTAGCAATCACGCTGCTAAGACCTGTATGTGTTACAGGATCTAGAAGTTTTACAATCTCCTCGGATCCAAGATACTCACTAACCCTTTGATCCCTAGAAAGCACGTCAAAAGAGTTACCTTCGCTCCGCCTTTCACCACTTAATGGGCTGAATCATGAACGTTTTCATGGGCAACTTGTCGACCGATCGTGTTAGCGAGTATCATCATAACTGCTTTCGCATTAATGAGATCACCGATAAGTGCCAGATTACCCTATTTTGAGCAATTGCAGCAGAAGTAGTTGCTATTGTGATTCCTAATAAAATAGCAACAATAGACACTTTATTTAATTTCATATCATACCCTTTAATACCATTTTATTACATATCAAGCTACAATAATGTTAATGTTATTAGTAATACATAGTTATTTCCACTCTGCTATAAGCGATTTTCACTTCCCTACTCACTATGAATTTATTAAAGGAAAGGACTGTTTTCATGAAAAAACTAATATTCGGCTTTTTACTCAGCTTCGAAGCGATCATTGATTCAAACTCATGGTCAAACCATTTGAAACTAAAAGTAATTGTTTTCTTCAAATCAATACCTCCTATAAATTGGAAATGACATCACCCCCACGTCTTAGAACATATGTTCCCCTTTGTAAATAGGGTGTTATTACCTTATACCATTAAACTTTACTGCCAGTTAGCTTAACGCCCGGCAGTACATATGTATCAAATACCTTATTTTGTGAACATGTCCAGTCCTTTTTTTTTGTAAGTTGGGTAGCTATCTCGAGCAATCGGGAGAAAAACGAAAAACGGCTCTTTCGCAAACGATGCGAACAGAGCCGTTTTTTTGTCATTGTTCCACGGGAGTAAAATCGGCTGCCGCGGCGGGAATTGAGGGAATATCAGACTTGAAACTACAGGGAAGGGATTTAGCCGTTAGCTCAATGATTTCTTTATGATTCAGTTCTCCGCGTTGTTTACAACGATTATAAACGAAATGGAACCACCGCGAAAACTTGAAAAGTTTGGCTAAAAACTAACAGAGACCCCACCATCATCATGGGTAGCATAGCTTTTACTACAATGAGCGGTTCCTTTCGTGGGGGAATTTGGAATGGAGTTGAAGACGCAAACTTGTTTCTGTACCTGATACGTATTCTTAACTCGAACGACAGAATAATCAACCGGCGGAAGCATTTCGTTATCTTTGTATTTCAATGTCACAGATACTTTGATCTCAGTTGGATCTGAAGTATCCACTCTCCCCAATGAAAAGGAGGCTAACGGGGTCCATCCAACGTCTGGTTCCTGGATAATGCTATTTAAATAATCTTGAACGATGCCCTTGGCGGATTCCTCAAGATTTTGTTTCCGTACCTCCTGTACTGCTCTGCTCGTTTTCTCTTCAAGTGATCTATTATCTTGCAATCCCGCTGCACTGGCTACCCCTACCGTTGTAATAAAAAAAAAGAATTGTCAGAATCGAAGCAGATTTAGAGCTCTGTCTCATTTAAATACTTCTTTTTGATAAGTTTATTTTCACAACACCAAAATCAAACAATTTGAAATCCCCATAATAATTCGAAATGACTAATCAAACGAAATATTCAAAATAGGGAATTAAGTTTTGATATATATTTGACCATTACTATGTAATCCTTTTGCATCGCTGGGATGGACACAACAACAAAGTTCAGCGATACAAAAATCGGCAACCGATTTACCGCTGTTGACTTTGTTCTTGTATGATCTTTTTCAATTCATCCGTTCCAAATGCTCCAGGAGAAATAGCCTGGTGATCACTCCAATAACTGATGCGAAATGAAGTACCGTCAGTTAGGTATATTCGAAGAAAATAGTTATTCCCACTTGCTTTTTTATACATTTCATCAAACCCAATGTACTTTAGTTTGAGGTACTCTACTGCAAACTCATTTGTTGCCTCCGGAGAGAAATCTGAAATATGTGAGCCATCTCCAGTGCTCTCAAAACTAACCTTGGTAACCTTCCCCGTTATGTCATACAAATCAGCAATGGTCTTTGCCTTGGGGTTATCCGTAACCTCATACAGTTCACCGTTTGCCATAACCCGGTACTCCTGCGCATAATCAGCAACTTCGTAAATAGCTGTACTCACAGGAAGCAGTGTTGCATCCCCATTTTTCATTCTATAGTTAGAGCAACTATTGCCAGACAGTTTAAAACCTACTTCCCCGATTTTCTTTCCTTTTTTTACATTTGATAAATCGCTTTCATAATCACGGGTATAATGAATATCATTTAGTTTCAATGCATGCCCATAATTAATTTCTTCATCAGGGCACTTGCTGCCACCTGTGGTCATACAAGATGACAATATAAACGAGCAAACCAATAATACAATTATGATCATTTTATTTTTCAGTGTATAGTTCCTCCCTTCTTTAATAACCTAACGAATCAAACAGGAAATTTGTTTCTATAACGTATTATTGAAACAAACCTACTACGTACGACAAAATAAGCTTCGTAATTACAAAACTAGTTACTGTATGACTATTAAATAGAAGAGAGCTGCTAAGACAAAACGGTATAGAGCAAACCATTCTAATCGAATTCGCTTAATCAGTTTGATGAAAGTCACTACTGCAATCATTGCCACAAGAAAGGATGCCGTAAAGCCAATTAATATTAGAAAGAAATCGTCAGAATTCAGCAAATCGCGACTATCATACAAATCCAACAAGCTTGCACCAAACATAACAGGCACGGAAATAAGGAACGAAAAATCTGCGGCCGCTTTTTGGCTAGTGCCAAGCAAAAGGCCACCTGAAATCGTCGAACCTGATCTAGAAAACCCTGGACATAAAGCTAAACCTTGGAATATCCCAATCCCGAAAGCTTGTTTATAATTAATCCCATCAATCGTATCAGCGGTTTCAGTTCTCCTACTCCGTGCTGCGATGATCATCAACAAGCCACCAGCAACTAGACCGATCAAAACAGGGGTTGGACCGAATAGTTGGCTTTTTATTGTGTCCTTGAAGAGAAGATATACGATCAATGCTGGTAACATAGCCAAAATCATATGAATGACATTTAATCCTTTACTTTGGGAAAAATCCATTCTAATCAGATTAGCCCCAATCTCCAAATACCTTTTCCAATAAAGAATTAGAACTGCCATCACTGCACCCAACTGTATAACAATTTTAAAAGTTATTGCAGCGTCTCCCTCAAAGCTAAGCAAATTGCCTGCTAAAATAAGATGTCCAGTAGACGATACCGGTAAAAATTCAGTTAAGCCCTCTATTATGCCAAGTATTATTGCTTTAATTACATCAGTCATCAGTGGATATCCCCCTTACGGAATTAAACTCGTTTAACAATTTCCAGTATAAGGGGGATATCAATATATACCCATCGATTAACCTAACAATATTCAATTCAATATGACATAATTGTCACATTGCTCATTACTTTAGTCTTAAGTAACCCCTTCGACTAAATAAATGGCAGTTATGTGTGAGATGCTGCCTTTATTAAACTATCCTGTAATCAACATTCGCATCCGGCGCGTAGTCATCTACTTCTACCCCATATTTACAAAGCATTAGCTTTCCCTTTTCGATAAAGCTATTCTGTGCAATGTCGTATTATCGGAAGTTGTATAGGTGAAATCTGTATCAATGTTACCCGTAAAAGATTCGTTTAGACCATCATCAAATCGGCAATAGTACCATATTCTTCCCGTTCGTATTATAAGGTCACCAGATCTTTCTGGTAGACCTCTTTTTCTGTGTGGTCGCAAGATAGCGGTAGCCGGGGATCAAACGTTTCTGCCCGTGGGACTTGGATCCCGAAAGCTATTCAGTTCATCCCCCTACTTGTTAAACCATGATTAGGCTGGTTGGGACAAGGATCCCGAATCACATGCGATACTGTGGACGACAAGAAGATTAGGGGTTGCCGGTGAAAATAAGAGAAGGAGTGGTTTAATGAATCCTGTCATTGGTTTGGATGTATCTAAAGGGGAAAGTCACGCACAAGCTTTTTCAGATCGAGGAATTCCATTCAAAAAGACATTCCGTTTTGAGCACAATTTGGAGGGATTAGCTTCCTTCCTCCGTTATATTCAAGATCTAGAATCCTTTACTGGTGAACGTCCGGCTGTTGTTTTAGAAGCAACAGGCCACTATCACAGTTCAATCCTACAGTTTTTGGATGAGCACCATTATCTGTATATCGTCATAAATCCATTCATTTCACACCAAGCGAAAAAGACCCATTTACGCAAGGTGAAAACAGATGTTGCTGATGCGTATCAGTTGGGGGAATTATTCTACAAAGAAGAGCTAGAGCCTTACAAAAAACGTGGTCAATATCTAATGAATCTACGTTACCTGACACGCCAATATGAATCATTGACGGGTATGTATGTTCAGGTAAAGCTACAATTCAAGACTGTACTGGATCAGGTTTTTCCAGAGTGAGTTAATCCAATCGATCCCCGGCATTGGCACCAAAATTGCTGCAATAATTTTAGCTGAGATCGAGGAAATCGATCAGTACGATCATGCATTTGCTGGAGTTAATCCGAGTGTATTTTCTTCAGCCAAGTTTACGGCAACACGAAACAAATTCACCAAACGAGGCTCCAGGAGGCTCCGGACAACCTTATATCAGCCTGTAAGGTGTGCTCTACGAAGCTCACGTAATAAAAACTGAGAGTTTATTACGACCAAAAGCGTGCAGAAGGCAAACTGTTTAAAGTAGCTGTGATCGCTTGTGTAAATAAGCTACTCCATTGGATATATGCAATCTTAACCAAGAAAGAAACTTTCCGCCTAGACTGAATAAGCAAAGTTTAGACATCGAGGAAAACCTTCCCAATATCTATGGGATGGTTATTTGTTATGCACTTTTTTCAGTATAGCATCCTTTATTGTATTGATTAATAATTAAATATTGACAAGCTATTAGCTGGTATAGCTTAACGTGACCTTTATATCATATCGGAAATCGGATCAAGTTCTTGACATTGCCGATTGACACTGCTGAGAACACACCCATAGAAATACTCACATGCAAATATGCAATATTGGTGAAGAACTGAGGCTAACTAACTCTGGAAAAAAACAATGTATTAGGCTGGATGTGTTGATCCCACGCGAGTTTTCGAATTAAAATCTCATCAGATTTCGTAAATTAAGTATTAAGAAAAGCGCATATTTCTAATAGAGATCTACAATAGCTTATATCATCTCCCATGACCCATTTGTTAAGTTTGCTAGAATCAATTAACGAAAATCCTAAAAAAAGCGATGCTCGACATCCCCGACAACCACCATTTACCGACGCACGCTCAGGATCTACGTGCGTCGGTAAATGGAACAGCAGGATCACTTGGAAGATGAAACATGAAAAGCAGAGATGCTGCGCTCCCTCTAGACCAAACATGGCTTATAGATTTACATCAACTGCTCGGCTGAAACGTCCAGCCTGACCAAAGCTACAGACGCCTTAGGAATTGTCACCGTAAGCTCCGAGCCTGCTACCGATAAAGGCTGTTCCATCGGCGTAATCTTGAATGGCTCATCAAAGCTGTTGCCATCCTTGTGGCTGGATGAAGACAATACGACCATTGTCCCTGTGCCTGCATACTGGCCACCGTGCAGATTAAGCTTAACCTCCTGATCCTCCTCTACGGCTAAGTTCGCAAGTGTAACCGCCAGCATGCCGTCTTTGACCGATGCCGAGCAGGAGATGCTTGGAACGTAATGCGTCTCACTTTCTATTGTATAGGTGATGTCACTGCAATCGACTGCCGTTTTAAGGCTCATTCCATTCTGGTGAATTTTATACATATCGAACACGTAGTAGCTTGTAGTGGCCACACATTTGTCACCCTTGGCAAGAAACAGGGAATGGATACAGTTTACAAGTTGCGCCACGTTGGCCATGACAACCTTATCGCAGTGATTGTTGAAAATGTTCAAGGAAAGTGCCGCCAAAACCGCCTCTCGCATCGTACTCGGCTGCTCAAACAAGTATTTGCCCGGTAGTGGATGCCTGCCGTTCTGCAAATGCCACACCCCCCACTCATCGACGATGAGTCCAATGGATGCTCCGGGCATTGCAGCTTGAATCATGTCAAACTGGGATTGGATAAACGGCTCCATCTCCAGCCCGACACGCATCATTTCATACCACTGTGCATCGGTATATTCCAACTCCGAGCCCATTTTTCCCGTATTGGACACATAGTAGTGAAGAGAGTATCCAAACATGGGTGAAACCCGCCCCACTGTATACATCTCCTTATACTTGTCAAAAAACTTTTCCGTCCACTCCGGAATATTTTCGTACGGCCCGCATGCTATGTAATGAAGCTCCGGTCCGACACTTTTGCTGATAATACCGTACTTTCGGTAAATATGGCAGTAATCCTCGGGTGTCATGCAGCCGCCGCCACCCCAATTTTCGTTGCCTAGCCCCCAGTATTTGACGTTGAACGGCTCCGGGCTTCCGTTCTTTTCACGTTCCATCGCAAGTGTGGTTGTTCCCCTCGGCATATTACAGTATTCAATCCAGTTTCTGGCTTCCAATACAGTTGTTGTCGTAGCGTTTACCGCAAAATACGGCTCAGCATTCACAAGCCTACAAAACTCGATAAACTCATGAGTGCCGATCTGGTTCGATTCGAACTTTCCGTCGTTCATATACCACCAGTTCACGGTTGTCGGACGCTGCTCTTTTGGACCGATCCCGTCCCTCCAGTTGTACGTCTCCGCAAAGCAGCCACCTGGCCAGCGGATAACAGAAGGTTGTATGGCCTTCAATTTCTCAATAAGCTCTTGTCTGAAGCCTTGGATATGAGCGACTTCGGAGTTCTCGCCTACCCAGATTCCGTCGTATACGACTCCACCTAAATGCTCTACGAAGTGTCCGTAAATGTCGGGATTAATGAGCCCTATCTCTTCTCCCAGCCTAATGTCAATTTTAGTCATCCTCATTCTCCTGCCCTTACCATTTGGGAGTCAAAGGATAGGGGCATCCCTTATCCTTTATTTTAGTCCGGATTTGCACAAAACAGCCGCAATATTTGCACGTTCCTCCGAGTGTATAACCCGTGCAACTGGCACATTGAGCAAGGCGCCTGGTGCTTGTTGCCTCGTCGGCAAGCTCTACATGCCGAGAATCGATCAGCATTTGCAGCATAGCCTTTATTTTCTCCGGTGTGACATGTATCGTTTCCGAACAGTCCTTGCATGGCCCCTGTCTTTTCATCGGGGTACCTCCCTCGCGATTAAGAGATCGTCAGCACGACAACAGACATCGGTGGAATATCCGCATGGAATCCTTCTTCATTCAACTGTACGCCCGTGAACAGCTCCGGCTTGACATCATTCGGATGTTCAAACGTATTATGGCTGTTCATCTTGGATGAGACCAGTATTCTACCCGTAACCTGCTTGCCGACGAATCCTTCCGTATAGCAATCCAGCGACGCGGCCTGTTTCGGGTCCGTATTGCAGATGGTTATATTTAGCTTGCCTGCCACATCCATGGATGCGGACACGCTTAGCTGCGGTAGTTCTTCCCCATTGAACATGTAGGTACCGCACTGAATCTCTATCGGCTGCATAACGGCATCCATGTGTACCTTAAACATTTCAAACACATGATAGGTAGGGGTCAGGATCATTTTTTCCCCTTCCGTTAAAATAACGGCCTGCAGCACATTGATCGTCTGAGCAATATTTGCCATTCTTACACGGTCACAGTGATTGTTGAAAATATTCAGGCTAATCGCCGCAGAAACCGCGTCTCTCATCGTATTTTGCTGATACAGAAAGCCGGGATTCGTGCCTGGTTCAACGTCGAACCATGTACCCCATTCATCGATGATCAGCGCCACCTTCTTCTCGGGATCATATTTATCCATGATTGCCGAGTGCTTCACCACAAGCTCCTCTGTGAAATAGGCCGCCTTCATTATGCCAAACCATTCGCTTTCGTCGAAGTCGACGGCTTGTCCTCTCACTGCGTCCGGTTTTTTCAAATAAATTCGGTTGCCGTCGGGATTTTCGATTACGATGCTGTGATCTCTTAACCTCGTGTAATAATGGAGCGCCAATCCATCCATGAAAGGTCCCGCTTCCCGCATGAGCACCTCCGTCCAGTGGTAATTGTCCCCCCTTGGACCAGCAGCGATTTTATAGATGGCATTATCTCCATAATCCCTTACATACGTGCTGTATTGCCGGTAAAGATCCGCATAATATTCCGCTCTCATTCTGCCGCCGCAGCCCCAGTTTTCGTTGCCTATACCGAAATATGTCAACTTCCAAGGCTTTTCTCTTCCGTTTGCTTGCCGCAGGTTCGCCATCGGCGATTCACCGTCGAAGGTCATATATTCGACCCACTGTTGCATCTCATAAACCGTTCCGCTTCCGACATTCCCGCAAATATACGGCTCGGTCTCCAGCAATTCGCACAAATCGAAAAATTCGTGGGTACCGAAATGGTTATTCTCAACGACGCCACCCCAATGGTTGTTAATCATTCGAGCTCTCGATTCCTGAGGCCCAATGCCTTCCTTCCAATGATATTCATCGGCAAAACACCCACCCGGCCAACGCAGCATCGGAATGTTCAAATCCTTCAAAGCCTGAACAACATCATTTCGGATTCCTCGCGTATTGGGAATACCGGAATCCTTGCCGACCCAAATCCCCTCATATATACAACGTCCCAGATGCTCGGCAAAGTGTCCGTAAATGTTTCGATCTATTTTGTGAATTGCCGCTTGCGTATTGATTTTAATGCTGCTTTTCATATTGTCAGCCTCCTGATTGAAATAATTTATGGTGGTTTAGCCTTTAACGCCGCCAGTGGACAAGCCTGAAATAAAAGCCTTCTGATTTAACAGGAACAAAATAATAATAGGAATGATCGCGAGCACGGCTCCGGCAATCAGCATGTCATAATTGTTGCCGTAAGGCGACATTAGTGAAGCAAGACCTATTGGAATCGTAAACATCGTATTGGTACGGAGCACGATCAAAGGCCATATAAAGCTGTTCCAGTTCTGCATCGCCAGCAGTATTCCCATTGCACCGAACGCCGGCTGCATCAAGGGGGCCATAATTCGGAAAAATATACCGAACTCCGAGCATCCATCGATCCTTCCCGCATCCATAAAGTCCTTGGAAATGCCCGTTACGTACTGCCGGAAGAAAAAGATCGCCATAGGCGAAACGACAAACGGCAAGATAACTCCATAATACGTATTGATTATGCCCATCTTCACCGTGAGCTTATAGAGAGGCAGCATCAAAATTTCAAGTGGTACCATCATAACAAACAGCACCAGCATAAAAATCAAGTTTTTCCCCTTGAAGTTATATGCCCCTAAGCCGTAGCCAACCAATGAGGAAAGCAACAGAGAGAATACGGTATGAAGAGCAGTTATGCCAAGACTATTTCTGTACCAGTACAAATAAACGCTACCCTTGCCTGAGAATAAAAGCTTATAGTTGTCAAGATTCATCAGGCTCGGGATAATCCTGAAATCCATACCGCTTCGGAATAGCTCCTTGGAGCTCTTAAAAGATGCCATAAACATGTAGTAGAGAGGAAATAGGACAATAAAGCATACGATGAGGAAGAAAGTAATCATTAATACCATTAACAACTTCCTTCTAGTATTAGTATTCACCGTCATTCACTCTCCTTCTTAAACAGTCCGAACATTTTCAACTGTACCAAATTAACCGTCAGTACGATCAGGAGCAAGGTAATGCCAATTGCGGACCCCATCCCCATATCATTTCGTTGAAATGCTTGCTGGTAAATAAACCTGACGATGGTAAGCCCGATATCTCCCGGCATGCCTTCGTTCCAGAACACATAGCTTTCTCCGAACATTCTGTATCCTTCAAAGATGCCTATCGTCAAGGTGTAGATGATAATGGGCTTTAAGAGCGGTAGCGTTATCCAGTAAAACTTGGAAAACACACTGGCTCCGTCCATTTCAGCCGATTCGTATAATTCCTCAGGGATGCTTTGAAGACCGGCCAGGTAATATACCATATTAATACCGGCAGTTCTCCATGTATTGAGAATGACCATCAGCATCATTCCCGTACTATAGTTAAGAATCCAATTTTGGGGAGAAATACCGAACTTGGCGATAACGGAATTAATGAATGCCGTATCTGCTTCACCAAACATAAGCCTGAAGGAAACACCAGCTACGATAACGGAGGTTAATGCCGGGATGAAAATGATCGACTTAAACAATGTTTTTCCTTTGGTCAATTTGGAATTCAGAAAAACGGCGAACACAATCGGGATCGGGATTAATAACAGAAGCGATAAAATCGTGTAGATCGTATTCGTTTTCAGAGCATTGAAAAAATGCTCGTCAAACATTCTTCGGTAGTTATCGAGACCTATAAATTTGCTGCTGCTAAGCCCGTGCACCTCTTGAAAGCTCATGCTGATCGTAGACGCTGTAGGGTACAAAAAAAAGATGAGAAACGATAAAAGAAATGGCGCTACAAAGAGATAAGGGGCAAACTTTTCCGAGAAAAATATTCTTTTCAAACTGAATGCTTTGTTTGACCTGGGCTTTTGGCCATAAACCTGTCGAATGGCTTCTTTATTCAAATACTTCATCTCCATAAGCATGACGGCTGTTGAAAGCGGTTGCATATCTCCGTTTCTGCAGCCGTCAGCAATATAATCTGCCTGCTACTTCTTCTGTTTGCGGAGCTCGGCTGCAGCAGCTTTTAATGCCTGTTCGGGAGTTTGCGATTGATCCTTCAACGACTTGAACATGACATTGGAATTGACCAAGTCCTGGGAAGCGGAGCTCAGCTCGCTCATATTCGGCGATTTGATCTCATCCTTCATGCCCAGAAGTACATTGAATATGACCTCATTGCTGAAATAGGGGTCGGGCTTCTGCAACTCCGGATTATTCCAGACATCCCATCTGATCGGGTCGAACTTCAACTCCTGCCAAATCCTCACATTCGATTCCTTGGTCAGCTTCGCATACGCAAGGAACTTTGTGGCTGCGTCCTGGTTTTTGCTCTGCTTCGTAACGGCCGTGCCGGTTCCTCCCATACCTGCGGATCTTACGTTGCCATTTTCCCAAACAGGCATCGGTCGAACCAAAATTTTCCCCTTCAAATCAGGCATGTATTCCAAAAATCTGCTCATGTACCACATCGGCATGATCAGCGAAGCCGCTCCTCCCTTGTTCATAAATGTAAAAAATTCCTCCGCTCCAGTATTGCCACCCGGCATCGGGACTGCGACTTTGTCCTTATCTATCATATCCTTCATCGCCTGTAGCGTCTTGATATTGATTTCGTTGTCAAGCGTAACATCGCCCTTTTTATCCAAATAGTCGGATCCTCGCTGAATGATCATAGGCCAGAATGGTCTTTGACCTGTTACCTCGAAGGAGGTCATCGGCTTGCCGGTTGCAACCAGCACCTTTTTGCCGGCTTCGATATAATCATTCCAGGTTTTTATGGTATCCGCATTTACGCCAGCCTTATCCAGAAGCTCCTTATTGTAATACACGACTGTAGCGCCGACATGGAAATCGATCCCGTAATACTTTCCGTTTTTACTGTAAATATCGAATCGGGATTGAATGAACTTATCTTTCTCAGGCTCGATAATGTTGTTCAATTCTACCAGCTGGATATCGCCTTTAAGAAAGTTTTGAAAATAGTTAATGTTGATATCGCTAATGTCCGGTGCTCCTACTCCGGATTGAAGGGCGATGAGCAGCTTATTGTGCATTTCCGCATTGGGATACGTGTCAATCGTCAGTTCAATCGGCTGATTGGGATTACTTTTATTCCAAAGCTCCGCCGTTTTTTCATAATACTTCTTATGAAGCTCCTGGAAGGTCCACAATGACAGCTTAACCGGTTTCGGCGCACCCGGATTACTGTCCTTGGCCTCACTGGCCCCGTCACTGCTGCAGCCCGACAGAATGGTTGTCAACAGAACTGCGGATACAGCTGCAATAGAAGTTGCTTTTCTCATAGAATCGTTCCCCCTTAAAAAAGATGTTGTTAAGTAAACGAAACGTTTGTTTACCTGTAACTAATTATAAAAACAAACATCACTTTGCCGAACTCCATTTTTTTATAAAAAACTATAAATTTTTGATAAGTGAATCGATCCCGTCTATTTCTGCTTCACTTCCTACAGCTCTGCTCATATTCAAGGGGTGTCATGCCCGTTACTTCCCTAAACACTTTAAAGAAATAATTATAGTTATTAAACCCAACACTGCTGACAATTTCCTTTAGCTTAAGCTCGCCGTTCTCGATACACTGTTTAGCATACTCTACCCTGACATGATTCAAATATTCAGCAAAGCCTATTCGGCATTCTTCCTTAAACAGTCTGCTGATATAGGAGCTGCTTGCACCCGCGAAATCAGCGACATCCTTCAAGGAAAAGTCGCTGCTGTAGTTGCGATGTATATACTCGACAGCTTTTTTCGTTATATTGCTTAGTCCACTCTCTAATTTCATTAGCCTTAGCATCGATATCAGTTTATCGTATAAATTCACGACCCAAGCTTTAATATCCATAAGGGTTTCGTACTTCTGTATCAGATTGTAAGGAATGTCCTCTGCCGTATACAGCCTGGCTATCTCGATTCCCGTGTCCTTGCAAATTTTGTTTACAATATTGATCAATTCGGCACATATCATCTGGGTAGATTTGCTACCCAGCCTCATACTCGAGATCTTGCCAAAAATGACATCCAACCTGCTTTTCACCTCCTTCTCATCTTGGTTTTTTAGGGCTGCATAAATGGCTTTTTCATCTTTTATATCCAAACAGAAAAAGCTTTCGTCCTTTTTATGAGGGGTACTCTCTATAAAAATACTGTTTTTTCCTTTGTAAAACTTGTCCCTCAATACGGTCTCCGCGTGGTTGTAAGCCTGAGGCAGTTTGGTCAATTCCGTGCAAACCTTGCTTACGCCGAAACATGCCGTTATATTCAAATATTTTTTAATTTCCGATCTCACTCGGTTTAGAATCGTATACAAGGTATTGTAGATATACATCGTGCTCTTCAACGGACCTAATGAGAAAATAATTGCAAACTTTCCTTTTGCCATATGCACGATGACGGATTTTTCCCAATCCTTTAGAATTTCCTTCGATATCTCCATGAAGGTGTGGAGCACTACGTCCACTTCTTGAGAAGAAAATTTTTCTTCAAGCAATCGAAAATCATCAATTTCGGCTATAGTCACCATCAAGTTTTCCGTCTCCAGCTTCACATCAAGAGCGTGCAGCCTCCCTGTGATCTCCTCCACATCCGACAGGCTCCCCTCCAGCAGTTTCCGGATAAACGTTTGACGCAAAACAGCCTTGCTGGTCGTCAGCTCTTTATCGATATTGCTCTGTCTGTCGCGTTCATTCCAATACGAATGAATAGAGTTCCGAGCCGTATTCAAAATATTCAATAAAAATGACGCATCCAAACGATGCTTTAGCACGTAGTCCATAGCGCCATTCTTCATGCTTTGTCGTACATAATCGAAATCGTCATAAGCACTCAGTGCAATAATACTGATCTGCGGGAAGTTTTTTTCCAAATATTCGATCAATCCGATGCCGTTTAATCCAGGCATATTGATATCGGTAATGATAATATCGGGAGTTTCTTTTTGAATAAGCTGGACGGCATGGTTTCCGTTATGGGCATCCTCCATTATATAAAACCCCGCGCTCTCCCAATGGATCATCGTCTTCAAAACGGTTCTGGAAACCGCATCGTCATCAACTATGAGCACCTTCAGCATCTTTGACATCGTCTTCACCTCCTGCGGTAGGAATTGTTATTTCAACAGTCGTAAACAGATTTGGCACGCAATGAATCGATAGTCCGAATTTTTCACCGAAGTACAGCTTTATTCTTTCGTCAACATTCCGAATCCCTATACCGCTGAATCTAGATTGATTAATCGTTGTTGTTTGCTGCAGCAGACTATTTAACGTATGTTCGTCCATCCCGACACCATTATCGGTAATCGTAATTTTTAATTCATTTTGAACCCGGTAACCTTTTATAATAATCAAGCCCTGTCCTTCCATAGGCTCAATTCCATGCAGCAGGCAATTTTCCACAATCGGCTGCAAAGCGAACTTCAAAATATGACAATCCAGAATATCCTCCTCAATCTCAAAATGCACCATGAACTTGTCATAATACCGGTAAGCCATAATGTTTAAATAGTTTTTGACATATTCGATCTCCTCTCTAATACTGATCAGCTCGCTACCTTTTCCCATACATCCGTGCAGCAAGCTGATCAAGGAAGTGATGAGGTTGGATATGTTGTTGGCCTTCTGTACATTAGCCAGCCATCTGACGGTATTCAAGGAATTCGATAAAAAATGCGGATTGATCTGTGCTTGTAACGATTTTAGTTCTGCAAGCCTTTTCAATTTTTCCTTCATTTTGACTTCATCAATCAAATATTGCAGCTCACTGACCATTTGATTGAAGTTTGTCGTTACTTTCCCCAATTCATCGCTGCTTCTATCGTCAATCTGGACGACTAAATTGCCCAGCTTCACGTTATTCATCGAATCGATAAGACACTTTAGAGGAGAGGAGATGCTTTTGGATACGTAATAAGACAGAAGCAGCGCAAGCACAAAACAACTAATACCGAGTACCAATATATAAAAACTTATTTTTACCGATTCATGATCCAAATAAGAAAAGGGTATGGTGCTTACTACATACCAATCGGCACGTGGTATATATGTATACGCGATCAAATGACGCTTACCGGCAATCGTGGTGTTGAATGAGTATGTCTCGGTAACCCTATTCTGTTTAAGCTCATCAATCAGCGTGTCATCAGGGTAAGGCGTGGCGACCTTATGCTGCGGATTTTGACTCGATATAACGGTACCTTTCCCGTTCACTATAAAAATATGGGAACCAGCTCCCAGAGTAATGTCTCTGAACTTATTGAATATATACTTCACGTCAATTCTCATGATCATATACCCAATTGGAAGTCCTTCAAACGATTTAAAGCTTCTGGACAACAAAATCCCCGCTTCCCCGTAATTACTGAAACGGGAGCTTGTATTCCGTGCAAGCTCTTCATTATCCTGATTTTGAATTGTCCAGACGGGAACGCCATTTTTAATTATCGTTTCTTCAAATAGTTCGTTTAAATAATCGGATTTCAAATTAAATTTGAAGCTAATATCCCCGTAGGCAATCACTTTCTCCTTGTTTCTTGTATAAACTAGAACATCGGACACACTGTGAAAAAAAGAAAATCGTTTAGCCAACATTTCCTGAATCTTGATTTGCGCCACATTCTTTTCCCATTCGCTCATTGTATTGAAGCCACCCATTATTTGTTGAACGAGATCGGAGAATGCAATGTCAACGCTGTCATTTTCAAGCTTTATAAGTTCATTTACTATATTTTCGCTGACTTGGTACATCAGTTGGATGGAGGCCGTGCTAATTTTCGTTCTTATTGCATCGCTTGATATGTAATAAGAAAATATTCCAATAATGAGCATGGGGAGCAAGGAAAGAACAGCAAAGGAGATGAGCAGCCTGTTTTGAATCTTGATCTTACGGATTAGTTGGTTGATGTTAAATGTCATAGTCTCACTCATCCTTATGTTTAGTAGATGGGGACGGCATTACATGAGCTGAAATAACCGCTTAACGGGAACTCATTCAGGAATAATTACAGAATAGCCTGCAGCAACAAAACGATATGACCATCAACGGTTTAAAAAGTTTCTAACGAATTTAGCTCCCCAACTTAATAATCGCCGAACAATTACAGGGGCGTCAACTATAACTTGTTTTAATGTCTTTTCTTGCACTTTTGCACACTTACCAATTTTTGTCATAAAGTAAGCGTTATCAACGTGAAGTGGCGTACCAAAAAGTAGTTAATTACTTTTGGTACGGACTTATTTTTCAAGCCCTTCTCATCCTGATGCCCATATATTGCTTACCCAGCAGCTCAATCTTAAACATACTTTCATAAATGCCCTCTAGCTAAACTGCCCTTCATCGAAATCAAAAAAAGAGCTGCATCAAATCAGCTCTGCATAATATGTAGATCCCCTTATATTAATAAATTTACCTTAAACTAAGGTCTTGATAATTTTTAATCTAAAACTTTATTATTTGAGGACACCGGGCTTTTAGTTAACATGGACGCCGACCTTTGTCCGTAAAACGACACGATTTCATCCTCGTAGCAAGCTGCTACCGGGGGCATCAAACGCAGAGGACCTCTTACTTTTAAGCCATACTTGCCAGATGCTCCTCAAGAGATCCACCGCTACATGTAAAGGAGTCCATGATGAAATAATTAACGAGACAGTGGGATAGTGCATCTTCTTGCTCCCAGAACTTTTTACTTGACCAATCCAAGCAGATCCCCCTTAAAAACGTCAAATCATCATCAAATCTTTAACCTCTTTCTAGTACCAATTCTTGTCCAAAATGTATCGTTTAAATCTTTAGGAAGAGATTTACATAAAAAAAGCCTGAACCACCGAGGGTTCAGGCTAGCCACATTTATGTTCAAACCTACCGACATTTTAACATCCGACTACCGACAAAATTAATTACAGCTAACATGATAATCCAACCTGCACAGCATCACTTAGCCGCAGGCATAGGCTTCTGTTCCTTATACTGAAGCTCATACAAGCGATAATAATAACCTCGCTGAGCCAGGAGCTGGAAGTGGTTACCGATCTCTCGCAATTTCCCCTTGTGCATGACGATGATTTGATCAGCATGCTGAATCGTCGACAGCCGGTGAGCTACGATAAGCGTGGTCCGTCCCTTCGATATGTTATGCAGAGCTTCTTGAACAACCAGCTCGGTTTCCGTATCAATGTTGGAAGTCGCCTCATCGAGGATGAGAATTTCCGGACGGAACGCAATCGCCCGGGCAAATGAAAGCAGCTGGCGCTGTCCAAGCGACAGATTGACTCCACGCTCACCGAGCGGTGTTTGATATCCTTGCGGCAAATGCTTAACGAACTCGTCGATGTTTACCATCTTCGCCGCTTCTTCTACCTGAGCTTCACTAATATCATGGTTGTTCAACCGGATATTCGAGGAAATATCCCCCGTGAACAGGAATACATCCTGCTGCACGATACTGATGCATCTCCGCAGCTCATCTAATGGAATATCGCGTATATCGATCCCGTCGAGCTTAATACTGCCTTTTTGTATATCATAGAAGCGGTTAATTAACTGAATGATAGAGCTCTTTCCTGCTCCTGTTGCACCAACGAAGGCTATAGTCTGACCGGGCTGGATCGTGAAGCTCACATCCTTCAACACCCAATCTTCCTTATTATACGCAAACCAGACATGGTCGAATGTAATTTCCCCACGGACCTGTTTAGGCAAGCTCTTGGGATTAACGGCATCATTAACTGTAGATTTCTCATCCAGCATATCGAAAATCCGTTCCGCACCGACCATCGAGGTTTGGATTTGGTTATACTTCTCCGCCAAGCTCATCAACGGCTGGAAAAACTGTCTGACATAGTGAGTGAAAGCATACACAACACCGAAGGTAATGCCTCCATCTATAACGCTGCCGCCTCCGTACCATAGCAGTAGAGCTATAGCAAGATTGCCAAGAAAACCAATGGCAGGCTGAAAGATCGAGTTGATCACAGTCCCGCGCATTCCTGCACGGTAGTATTGCATATTATGATTGTCGAATTGCTCCTGCTGCCGCTCTTCTCGAATAAAGAGCTGCGTGATACGGATTCCAGATAAATTTTCAGCAAGAAAGGAATTTAACCGGGATAAAATAACTCGGGCAGTACGCTGCGCCTCCCGAATTACGCTGCGGTACCAGAAAGTCAGTACAGCCAGAAATGGAATAACCGCGAACGATAGAAACGCCAGCTTCAAATTCAACTGCAGCATAATAATGATAATCCCGATAAGTACGATAACATCCTTCACCAGATTGACAACGACTTGGGAGTACAATTGGTTCAATGCCTCAGTGTCCTGTGTAACGCGTACTACCAGCCGTCCAACCGGATTACGGTCAAAATAGGACATCGGCATGCGACTTAGATGCTTGAATAACTGCTCACGTATGTTGAAAATAATGGTCTGGCCCGTATACTGCAGCAGGTTGCTTTGCAAATAGCTGAGTATCGCAGCTGTAATAACCGTCAATAAAAATAAAATCCCTAACGTTAAGAAACCGGTATAATCCTGCTTGCGAAAAAGCTCCGATGCTTGCTCGTCAAGCGCTACTGCTGCAAAGCTCTGACCCTCCGCCGTGATAAGCGGTTTACCTCCAGCTTCCGATAGCTTCAGTATCGATTGCTGAGAAGGCAGCCAGCCGGAAATCATGTACTCCTTGTTCTCTAGCTTAACTATTTGCCGCTTTTCCGCTCCAGCCGGAAAGCCGCCTTGTTCAACAGCCTCAGGTTCGAGTCTGACATATTCGTATTGATCCCACGAGGTTGAAGTTCCGTAGGATTCCAGCTTCTTCCCATTACTGCTTTCTACGGCCAGCATTGGCTTATTCAGCCCATTAATGTGCCCGTCTATCGCTACTTTAATTAAATAAGGTCTGGCTAGATCGGCCACAACGACCAGAAAAGCCATCGCAATACATAATGCGATCATTTTCCAATAAGGCTTGGCATATCCTAACAGCCGCAATAGCAGCTGTGAATCCTTATATTTCTTAACGTCTTTTTCTATATGAATATTCATGCGCCCGCTCCCCCCTGCATAGCTCGTACTTGCGTCAGAGGCTCATGGTCCTGTCCATCCTGCCGTTCCGCTTCCTGATCAAGCAATTGCTTATGGTACATATCGGCATATATTCCGTTGCGGCGAATAAGCTGCTCATGCGTCCCTCGCTCGACGATTTTGCCTTCATCCATTACGATGATCTGATCTGCTGCTTGAACCGAGGATACACGATGTCCGATGATGATTGTCGTCCGCTTGTTCATTACCGATTGCAAGCCTTCGAGGATCAAATCCTCCGTTATTGTATCCACCGCCGACAGGCTGTCGTCAAAAATTAATATCGAAGGCCGTTTGATAATAGCCCGTGCAATACTGACACGCTGGCGCTGCCCTCCTGACAACGAGATCCCCCGTTCACCCAAGGCGGTATCGAACTGTTCCGGAAACTCAAGGATATTGTCATAAACCTGGGCCACCTTCGATGCTTCAATGACTTGGTCGTCCGTATAAGGGTTCGGGTCAAATCCGATGTTATCGCGAATGGTCGAGGAGAACAGAAACTGATCCTGGGGTACGATCCCGATTTGCCCTCGCAATGTCCGCAAAGGAATCTCATGTATATCATGTCCATCCAAAAATACCGTTCCCTCAGGAGGGTTATACATCCGAACCAACAAGTGCACCAATGTGCTTTTACCACTGCCAATTCGTCCAACGATAGCTAAGCTGCTGCCCTTGGGCACCTTCAAAGAAATATCTCTCAGAGTTGGCCGGTCTGCTTCAGGATAAGAAAAGGTCAGATTGCGAATTTCAATATCACCATCTATTTGTTCAATTTCCTGGTTAGCGACTACATCATCAACAACCTCAGGCTGAGTTCGGAAAATTTCCATAAGACGAACCTCGGAAGCCTTGCCGCGCTGCAGCAGGTTAACTACTTTGCCCAAGTTTTCGATAGGTCCCATCAGCAACGAAAGATACGTATTAAAAGCAACAAATTCTCCAAGCGTAATAATATTTTTCAAAACCATAACTCCACCCAGCACAATGGAAACCAGGAAGCTAAAGCCTACTATCCCTGTACTGAGCGAACTGAACATCGAGTTGGATCTGGCAAATATACGGTTCATATTCACAGCATGCTGATTATCCTTAGTAAAGAGCTTCCGCTCCTCTTTCTCCTGCACGAACGCTTTTACAACACGAATGCCAGCTGTAAATTCCTGAACTCGGCTGGTTAAGTCGGAAACCGCAGCCTGTACATCCGTCGACTGCTTTTGCATCCTTTTATTAAACCGGTACGCCAATATACTGAGTAACGGCAGCGGAAGCATCGTTAGCAGCGTCAACATAGGATTCACAGAATAAACCATGGCCACCACAGAAATGATAATCAGCATTATAGCTTCCATGATGTTGAAATATCCCTGCATTGTCACTTCTCGGACAACACCGACATCACTAATCGCATGCGACATAAGATCGCCAATACGCTGATTATTGAAGTATTGCGCCGATAGCTTCTCCCAATGAGTGAACAGCTCTCCCCTTACTCGCGTCTCAAGTATCCGTGATAAACGAAACAGGTAAATTCGGCTAGTCGATCGAAAAAAGGCGACACCCAATCCAACCGCAGCCATCCATAATCCAAATGTAATCGTTTCCTTGTACGTCAATGTCGAACCTTGCAATTTGTCTGTAAATTGTCCCAACAATAAAGGAATAAACAATTGGAGCAAACTGGATATGGACAATAATGCAAAGCCTATCAAGTAAGACCATCGGTTTCTTTTAATATGATTCCTGAAAATATTCTCTCTCTCCATCCGTTCTCCTCCGCGTGCTTTCGCGATTGAAAGCTCTCTTTTGTTAGCAATGGCCGTATCGTTTATAAGGCTATTGTAAGATTACCGCGATTGGAAGAAACTTACCATGGATATAATTATCTTAGATTATGGACTATCTTACTTTCCCAAAATGCCAAATATGGATTTTCGCCGCTCCACCTGAAGCCCAATTATGCAGCTGATTCCAATCATTTTTGTCGAACTTCCCCTTTTCCGGCTGCTCATTTTCCACCTTAATGGATCGATTAACACGAGCTTCTTTCAGCTTCCCAAAATCCTCATGAGACTGTCCCTTCCAGAGCTCTACGAATAAACCGGGCTGATCCGTCCCTTCATAAACTTCAAGCTCAGGGTAATTCGCCCTCACCTGCTTGATCCAATGCGAATAAGCTGACCTATGCTCTGGTAATACTTGATATTCGATAAACGTTATAGACATCATTTTTCGCTCCTATTACTTTATTTTGCAGAAGAATTTTCAAGAAGAAAATGATAAACTGTTACTATGTTTAAAAAGCAAATTGGTAATTCCTTACGAAAGTTAGTTTTCCTAATCGGAAACCAGGCAGATGCTTACGAAGTAAACTTTGCTCAAGCAAAGTTCTCAGGAGGACCCCCAATGGACAGCGGAACACATCTTGTGATCGGATTCGGTTTGGCCGGCTTGGCTTACATCGATCCCATCGTTGCAGCAGACCCTACGGTTTCCACCGCCGTTCTGATCGGAACGGTTATCGGATCGCAAATACCCGATGTCGATACCCTTCTTCGCTTAAAAAGCAACGCTTCTTATATCAAAAATCACCGTGGCCTATCCCATTCCTTGCCTGCATTAGCACTATGGACGGCATTGATTACAATTGCTTTAATGCTGGGGTTTGGAGAGCTGCCATTGGGGCATGTTGCTTTGTGGGTATTTGTTGCTGTAGCTTTTCATGTATTTACAGACCTCTTTAACACTTATGGTACTCAGGCGATGCGGCCATTGTCGGAAAAATGGATCTCTTGGAACATCATCCATATCTTTGATCCCATTATTTTTCTTTCCCATATCGTAGCTATTTTCATGTGGTCTGTCCACCTAGTCCGTCCTGAGCTTTTGTTCCCTATCCTTTATGGTTTTTTGGCGGTATATTATATATGGAGATCATGGTATCATTATTATCTGGAATCGAGGCTATATCAGAAGGATTTCAACTATGAACCAGGCGATCGCTATTATTTGATTCCCACGTTTCACTTGAATGTTTGGCAAATTGTTAAAAGAAAACCGAATGATCACTACGTATTGGGAGAATATAAATTCAGCCGGATCAAATGGGTGGATGAGGTAACATCCGCTGTTCATCCTGCTGTGGAAGCTTCCAGGGAGCATACGGATGTCGCGGCATTTCTATACCTGAGCTCATTTGCCTGTGCCGAATTGCGCAGTCATGATTGGGGATACGAGGTATATTGGGCGGATGTGCGATACCGTCACCGGAAGCAATATCCTTTTGTTGCCGTACTGCTGCTCGATAACGATCTAATGCCGCTTGATTCTTACGTTGGTTGGGTAAACGATTCTCGTTTGAGTAAAAAGCTTCGCGTCAATTTGTGAGATCACAAAACAACTGTGTTTCTATAGAATGAATGATGGGCTGTTGAGGCAGCCCTTTCCTTATGGCATGGCATAACTTATGGTCCTCTTCAACTCAAAAAGCCCAAGGATTTCTCCTTGAGCTTCTATGATGAAGCTTACGTTACGATAACTAGCGTTGGCCGCCTGCAAGTGATTGCTCCGCAATTTGCACCAGACGGCGAGTAATGTGACCACCGATTGCACCTGTGTCACGAGTAGCCATATAACCGTAATAACCATCTTGTGGAATTTGTATACCCAACTCTTGAGCTACCTCATATTTTAGTTGGTCTAGAGCTGAAGCTGCTTGTGGAACCACCAATACATTACTGCTGCGGGATTGTCCTTGTGCCATGATGATCAGCACTCCTTTCAATCTGAATGAATATCTTTGATGTATTTGCAAGCTTGCAAACTTATTATGTGACGTAGAGAAAAAAGTATACGCACATTCTGAAAAATGTTTTTTATATTTTCAAATACTCGATTAAAAAGGTGGACAACCCCTATGAACAAAGGACTCGCTCTCTTATTTGCCATTTGCGGCACTGCGCTCTTAGCCTGTATAAGCTATTCAATCAGCATAGGAAATGTGTGGCTGGTACTGCTGTTTTCCATACTGTCTATATCGTTCATCGGCTTCGGCTTCATTGTTAAGGCTAAGCTAAGAAGACGGAACGGCGGTTAAAGCTTTCAATAGCCTCTAGTTCGGTCTAGTTCAACTAAAGACAGTTAGCTCCTCTTAAGGCCGAACGGATCTCTCCAAGTTGAGCTGAGCATTCTAAAAGTTTTTGTTCTATGAGTTTACGGTGATATCATTTCGTGGGGTTCGACCGACCACCATACAACACCTCAACGCGCACCCGGGATTGCTCGCGTTGTATAATAGTTGAAGCTAGTTCACTTATAGGATATTATTAATCTTAAGTCAGGTCATACATTTACGTCGTGAAGAACACGCCGCTCGTTCCCATATTGATGGGGATAGAGTGGCTTTTTCAATTTTTGCAGCTGTTATCTCATAGGAGGGGGTTAGTGAAATTGTTCAAGAAAGAATATGGGTTATTTATTCGAAAACAAGCAGAAGGGCGTTCAGGTGAATATCTTCGCCGCTTACAGGAAGGGCATGGACATGCAGAGCGCTCATTTTTGGAGCATGTCTGGTGGCCAGCGATCGGCAATTTCGATTATTTGCATCCGGAATATGAGGTACATGATTTTAAAGACGGCACACGGTCCTCGATTTTGCCTATCTCCGTTTTCCTTTGCAGCTATGTATCGAAATCGATGGTTACGGTCCCCACGGCAGGGATGTGTCCCGCTGGCAGTTCGCTGATCAGCTCATGCGCCAAAACCATCTGGTGATTGACGGTTGGCGCATCATTCGTTTCTCTTACGATGACGTTGCAGAGAAACCGCGGCTTTGTCAGCAGCTTATCCAGCAATTCCTTGGCATCTGGTTTGCCGAAGGAGCGCAGCAGTTGTCCTTGTCGCCGAAAGAACAGCAGATTATCCGCCTCATGATACGTAAACAAGAGCTTTTAACACCATTGGATGTGTCCAAGTATATCGGAATCTCTGACCGCCATGCACGAACACTGCTTCATCGTCTTGTACAAGCGAAGCTATTACTGCCCGCATCAGGTGACAAACGTATTCGATCGTTCAAGCTGAATCAGGGAGCGAAACATTTGTCTTGGTAAGGGGAAGGCAGCTGTTGCTGTACCAAGGGAACGAAAGCAATAAAGGAAGGGAGTAACCACGTTATAGAGGAAGCAATACTTCCGCTATGCCTCAAAAGCACAGCAAAACGGACCGATAAGGGAAGAACTGCTTCCGTTATCGGTCCGTTTTGTTAGCGATAAACCCATTTTCCACTAAATAAAGGAACTGCGACTTCCGCTAAGGCCCTAAATTAGACGCGGTTGATCGAATAACGGAACTCTCTATTCCTGTAGTACGTTATGTCTACCCTATGGATAGAAATACTCTTTGTTCCTGTACGTTATGTCTACTCTCTAGACAGAGTACACTCTGCTCCGTCGCCTCATTTTTACCAGTGAAGAACCTTACCTGAAGTCCGGCCAATACGACTTCTTCGCGCTACTAGGGATCCGATACTATCATAGCATCCTAGTGCTAGCGAGCTTCGCTGTTCCTATCGTTGCTCAGGTGTCCCAAAAGTATGGATTACAAACTCAATTAGGCAGCAACTTATAGTACTAAAAATCCCATCTTTTCTTTTGTAGCACGAAGCATTTTCTCTGCTTGCACTGAAGCGCGCTCCGCACCCTCACGCAGTATGCTGTGAAGCTCTCCTGAAGCGCGAATATCGCGATACCGTTCTTGAATCGGCTCAAGCAGTCCTACTACCTGCTCCGCTAAATCCTTTTTGAACGGTCCGTAGCCTTGCCCATCATACATAGCTTCTATCTCGGCAACAGGCTTTTTCGAGCATTGAGCGTAAATACTGATTAAGTTGCTGACTTCCGGCTTATTTTGAGGATCGAACTTAACTTCACGCCCGGAATCGGTAACGGCACGGCTGATTTTTTTGCGAATAACATCCGGTGCATCCAGCATGGTTATAAAGCTGCCTTGGTTCGGATTGCTCTTGCTCATCTTGTTGGAGGCATCGTCCAATGACATAACTCGAGCGCCTACTTGGGGGATATAAGGCTCCGGAATCGTATAAGTATCTCCAAAACGCTGATTAAACCGGTGGGCCAAATCACGAGTCAGCTCCAAGTGCTGCTTCTGGTCATCACCAACCGGAACTAAATCGGCATTGTACAATAATATGTCTGCGGCCATTAGGGAAGGATACGTGAACAGACCTGCTCCAACCGAATCTTTACCGGCTGACTTATCTTTAAATTGCGTCATTCGCTCCAGCTCACCCATGTAAGTAAGCGTGGTGAACAACCATCCTAACTCGGCATGCTGCCGCACGTGGGATTGCAGAAAAACGTTCGCCTTGGACGGATCAATGCCCGCCGCGATGTACAACGCCGCAACGGCCTCGCTTTGCTCACGAAGTGCAGCCGGCTCCTGCGGCACTGTAATCGCGTGCAGATCGACCACCATAAAGTAACAATCATGTGTATGCTGCAGCTCAGTGAAATTTTTCAATGCCCCAATATAATTGCCTAACGTTAGCTGTCCGCTTGGCTGCATGCCGGATAGTACTCTTTTCATTTTTTGTTTCCTCCGTTATCTTATATTTTTATTTTTGCTTTTTCTCTCTCGGACTCTTGTGCCCTTACGCTCTTACGCTCTTGCTCTCTAGTAATCCCACTTTTTTTCGTTTGAAAAACGTACAGCCCTGCGAGAGAGCCTCCAAATCTCGCCTGAAGCCCTTCCCCTAGCGTTGAAAAGTGTGAGTGGAGGGAGCAAGGGAATGTGCGGAGAGTTTACGTGCCGCCTTTGAAAACGGGTTATTACCTTAATCGAGTCCAATCAGATAACCCGTTTTCAACAGCGGCCGCAGCACATCCCTTCCCCCGGAACTCACACAGCTTTCAACACTAAGGTTTTAAAGGGTTTAAAGGGTTAAAAAGGGTTAGCGGCAACTCTCCCAAGCACTTTTTCGAACGCAAAAAAGCCTCCGCCAAAGGGACGAAGGACCGTGGTGCCACCCTATTTCGTTTTCCGCCGGACATCAATCGCGGCAAAAAACCTTAAGCTCCTGTAACGGGGAGCCCCCGGAGCGGCATTAGACCCGTCGTGTTAAGCCGTAGTCATGTTATGACAACGTCTCCCGCACGCATCGTTCAACCGTCAGCTCAAGGATCCATTCGACGTAAGCTATCTACCGGTTCTCAGCTGCCACCGGCTCTCTGAAAGAATCGCCATCGTTTACTTGTTCCTGTCATTGCTTGTTTGTTTTATTATCATAATCAATGCCGTCCGTTCTGTCAATTCGACCATAAGCCGCTCGTGCCTTCATCCAGGCTTGGGCGTTTTTTTTCGTTCTGCATGTCCTATGTACGTACTTTTTGACATAAGCTATAATAATAATTACGAATACGGGAGGGGAAATGTCCATTGCATTCGAAAGTCCAACGCATAACTACCAATGTACTAGCACTCATTTGCCTTGTTCTATTGTTCCTTATTTTTACTCAAAAGCAGCAGCCTACTTTAACTTTTATAAACAGCGACAATCTCCAAAACTTTAAAACATTATTTTTAAGCATCATTCTCGAAGCCTTCCCGTTCATTCTGCTTGGGGTGCTCGTATCGGCCTTGCTCCAAATGTTTGTTTCCGAGCAAACGATACGCAGGCTGGTGCCCAAAAACCCGCTTCTGGGTATTTTGTTCGCCTGCCTGGTCGGTATTATATTTCCATTGTGCGAATGCGGTATGATTCCGGTAATCCGAAGATTGCTGCGTAAAGGCATGCCTCTTTATGTGGCAATTGTTTTTATACTGGTTGGACCCATTATTAACCCAGTTGTTTATGCATCCACCTTCATGGCCTTCCGCACCCGCCCGGAAATTGCTTACTCCCGTATGGCTCTTGCTTTTATCGTTGCCATTGTAATCGGATTAATCATTTACCGGTATTTCAAATTCAGTCCCTTACGCGGAACACTTTCACTTGGGCTGACAGAGCAGCATGGACACCACAGTCACGATCACGGTCATGATCATAGTCATGATCACAATCACAACCACGGACATCATAATCACACAGATCATGACCACCATCAAGCACATTTGACAGAAAGCAAGCCGCAGCAAGTACACCAGCATGGGGCTGATCCCAGCACCAACAATAAGCAGCAAGCTCATCAGCATAGCCATCATCACGATCATAGCCATTCAGGCTTTACCGGACGATTGTTCGGAGTGCTCGGGCACGCTTCCGATGAATTTTTTGACATGGGTAAATACTTGATGTTCGGGGCCTTCATTACAGCCGTTATTCAAACGCTAGTTGATCGGGAAAGTCTCGTTTCCATCGGGCAAGGCGCCCTTGGATCGCATTTATTTATGATGGGCTTTGCTTTTATTTTATCCTTGTGCTCTACTTCGGACGCGTTCGTAGCCTCCTCCTTCGGCTCAACCTTCACTACAGGCTCTCTACTGACGTTTCTTGTTTTCGGACCGATGCTCGATATTAAAAGCTTACTAATGCTGCTGTCCACCTTCCGTACCAAGTTTGTTTTGGCGTTATCCGGGTTAGTCATCGTTGTAGTGTTAGTCTGCTCCCTTTTGTTTGAACGAATATTTTTTGCATAACCTACTCATATAAAAAGGAGCGTGCTATTGTGAGTCCGCGTATTTATAGCTTGCATCATTTTATCAAAGCTTCCATCCTGTTTGGCTTTGCCATGTACATAGTCCATCTGGTCAGAACAGATAACATCTTGTTTTATATTGCTCCGCGGATGGTTGATTATGTCAAATGGTCCGCTGTCGCTTTTTACGCCATTGCCGTGTATCAGGTGTACCAGGCTATTCGGGCGTTCTTCGGCTCTGCCGCTGCTTGCGATTGTGATCATGATCATACTCCCTCCTCATCCTTGCTCAAAAACACGGTTATCTACGGGTTGTTTTTCTTTCCGCTGCTGCTTGGCTTTCTTCTCCCCGATACATCGATGGGCAGCAGTCTTGCGGCTAAGAAAGGAATGAACTTGAGCAGCTCGAGCAATGTGAAAAAGGAAGCGTCCTCCACGGCGCCGTCAGCACCTGTTCCTAACCCGGCAGCTCCATCATCAGGAGGCGCGGCTTCAAGCAATGGCTCTGGAACGACAGGCTCTGCTGCTGCACCAGGAGCTGCTGTAACGCCCGGAGATTCAGCCGGAAAGACTGCTCCTTCCTCTTCAGGGAATCAAGATGCCATGTTCCCATCGGACAGATTCACCGAGCATTATGCTAAATATGCCAAGGAATTGTACAAATCCGGAGTCATTCCGGTCAAAGAAAACATGTATATCGAAACGCTCACTACCCTCGACTTATATTTGGATCAATTTATCGGGAAAAAGCTGGAGTTAACCGGATTTGTATACCGTCAAGAGGATATGAAGGATAACCAGTTCGTCGTCGGCCGTTTCTCTATTCAATGCTGCTCCGCGGATGCCTCGCCATTTGGAGTCCTTGTGGAATATGACCGCGCCAAAAATTTTGCTGATGATTCCTGGGTAACCGTTACAGGCACGATTCAAAAAACGAAGTTCAACGACATGGACATCATGCTGCTAAAAGTAGAAAAGGTAGCCAAAGCGGAACCGGCTAAAACACAATACGTTTACCCTAATATTGATTTCGGCACATAGGACTGCGTATAAAACCAACCAGGCTCGCTTGTTATTATGGAGCCTCTCCTTTTTACCTGATGACACAGCTGCGCTCCTTTTGTTACAATAGGAGCGCAGCTGTTAGGTTAATTATGGAATTTAAAAATACAGCCCTACAAAGGAGCCCAAACTTATGGCTAAACAAATTGATTGGCAGGGAACTCCGGCTTACATTCTGGAAAACGATCAACTGATCGTCTCCATTTGCCCTGCTATTGGCAACAATGTTTACAGCATTTGGGATAAAAAATTGCAGCGGGAGCTGCTTCGCACACCCGAGAGTCCAACTGCGATGACTGAACAATTTGTTCAGTATGGAACGCCGATTCTAATGCCGCCTAATCGGATTCGCAAAGGCAATTTCCAATTTGACGGACGCAATTATCAATTCAACATTACCCAGCAAAATACCGGGAACCATATCCATGGCGTTATAAGGCAGCAGTCTTGGACAGTGACTCAGGCTGGTGTGTCAGAGGATGGCAAGCTGTTCATCACATCCTCATTCAATTTGAACGATGATGTTAATGTACAACGTCAATACCCGCATGCGCTGGAATTAGAAGTAACTTATACACTTGATGGCAGTGAGCTGATTCACTCGCTGAAGGCTACGAATAGAGGAACAGAAACAGCTCCATTCGGCTATGGTCTGCATACATGGTTTCTGTTGGACGGTAAACCGGAAAGCTGGAAGCTGCAGCTGCCAGTCAGCGGAATTTGGGAATTGGATGAGCAAAATATCCCGACAGGAGAGATTATTCCGCTAGGCCGCTATGATGCTTTGATCGAAGGAAATGCGCTGAGCGGCCATGACATGGACACCGTCTTCCAGGTTGGAGACAATCCGTGCATCGCAATTTTATCCAGAGATGACGTCGAAATTCGTTACAGCGGGTCTGACCTCTTTAAGCAATGGGTTATTTATACAAAGGGTGAAGCCCATGATTTCATTTGTCTGGAGCCCTATACTTGGGTTACTAATGCCCCGAATATAGATCAACCAGCAGAAGTAACCGGTGTTCGCGGAATTCAGCCAGGCAATACCTTAGAATTGGAAGTTGCCTTAAGGATTGTATATAAAACATCCTAACCCAGCTGTGAACGGCATAGATGCACTTAACTGCATCTAGAGAAGGGATGCCGACGATTGTATGGACCATGATTGGTAAAAATACGATCATTATGACCCCTATGCAATCGTCGAGGCTGCACCTAAGATGCACTAACTGTAACTGCATCTTTAACAACAAAAACAACCTTGGCAGCCTGCCAAGGTTGTTTTTGTTGTTGCCTATAGTTCACCTCCAGCTTAAACGTATGCTTTCTTGTTGCAAGTAACTACCACAGGAATCCTCTGCTTATACGAGTCTGGCCAATTCAACATCTCTGCGCACATCATCAGCATAATACGGATACCCAAAGGTATGCTTCACCCTTGCCATATAGTAGGGCTTGTTATGCAAGCTCCACAAGTAACCGAGCCTATCCCAATGGCCGCAAGCTTCCTCCAGCAATGCTACTGCCCGCTCCTTATGGGTAACATCACCCGTGTGCTTGTATCTGTTCAACTCTAAAGCCGCACCAAACTTACACAAGTAGTAGCGCCCCATCGCAGCATAGGATTTCAAATCATGCAGCGTGCATTCCGCATGACCGCCCTTCCATTCCCCAAGGCTTGAATCCAGCTGCTGAGCCGCTTGTTCCGCGGCCGAGGAAGACTCCTCCAGTATTTGCAAAATATCAGTCGGAGCTTCTTCATATTGAAGCATCCGTTCGTTAATCCTTCCCTCTGCTTCTGCTTGAGCAAATTCAGGCAAGCCCATCACTCCAACTCCCGGCATCGGGACTGCTTCTACAAAATCCAGTATCGTTTTAAAGCCGCTTACTTGAGACAAGCAGCTCTCCGCATGCCATTGAAAGTCATAATCGATCCAGAATAACCGATTCACAGCAGGAATTATGCGCGAAGCCTTCCTAAGCCCATCCAGAAAAACGGGAGCATGCTCCGGTCCATAATGACCCTCCTGTAAATGCGTCCATGTCTCATCATCGGTCTGTGGATCGTAGGATAGCCGCCCCCACAGCTGGAACTGAAATAAATGCCGTTCAAAATCATACTTCCATGTTTTGTGCCCGTGATCAACATGTTGAAAATCACTTCCCCAGATATAGCCGTCCGCTCCCCAATAGAAGCCTTTTACATAAGGCTTCTGCATCCCCAACACATAAGAACGCACGAAGTCCGGATCGCCCCAACGGTGAGTAAATACATCATCATTGCGAACCGTAAATAACACCTGAGTGGTGGATAGATCAATTCCGTTCCATGCATTCCACAGCTTCTCAAACTGAGGTTGGGGATGCGAATAACAGTGGGCATTGGAATATTTCCAGCTGATGTAGAACTGCGACGGATCGAACCGAGTCTGCACCAGCTCTTTAATTTCCTTACCTGCATTCTGCATATTCGTACGATGGATAAACGGGATTTCCCTTCCCGATTGCTTGATAGCTTCTACATAAGTGTCGACAATCCACTGTTCTCGTTCGTAACCAGAACCGTCCATCCATTCGCTGGCAGAGGTGCCAAGCCCCTTAAGCTCTGGATAGGTTAGCAATAGTTGCAGCACCATTTCGCGGATATAGTCTCGAATCACTTCAGACTGTCCGCGGTAGCGATTGAGTGGCAATCCTACCCGATGAATCAGATCATCGTACATATTGCCGTAATCCCCTACATTCTCAGGCAAGCCCAATCCCTTAGCCACCTCAGGAGTCAGGCGTATATTCCAAGTGAATAAATAAACATCAATGCCTCGATTTGCCGCATACCGGAATAATTCACGAAAAAACCGGATATTCCGATCAATCTCTACATCACTGAACGGATTCGCTGCGCGAAATTTCGAGGATACCACCATTAGATGATACGGATGCTCTGACCATAAGCTGAGACAATTATATCGGTTCAATGCAAGCATATCGATAAAGGCACGCCAATACTCCATATCCATACAAGTCTCTAAATTACGTACGAACGGATCTCCATCATCGAACGGAGCATAAGGAAGATTATATTTAATCCCGCGTATGCCAAGCGCCGGCTTATTGCTGATCTCGGCTCCATCATCAAGCGTGGCCCCGCGTGCCAGCCGTTCTGCCCATTCCAAACAGCCATACATCACTCCCCGCGAATCCGAGCCTTCTATATGAATACGCTCCCCGGAACGATAAATACGATACGCTTGATCTTCATAACGGGGTGACTGGTTTCTTGGCGTATGCACTTTCTGAATGATAATACCACTCACAGGCAGCACTACCGTTCCTTGTCCATTAAATTGCTCAATAAAATAACTGCCTTGACGCTCCAAGCTTTTCTTAAGCTGCTCGACACCAAAACAAATCGAGGCATCACGATGATCATAAATGAGTTTCATTGGACATTTCCTCCCAAAAAATTTATAAGCTTGCTCACCACTGCCTTGCTGGTCTCATGTTAGCATTGAGCTAAACGGCATAACAGAGACACTTTTTGTCCTAAGCGATCAAGCCGCAAAAGTGCATGGTTTGACTAGGATTAAAAGGTGATGATAAGATATCGGTACACTATAATGAACTAATTTCACTATTTAATATAGAAGCACAGAGAAATGGATGGGACTTTAATGGATAAAAAATATTGGGTGCCGGCATTAGAAAAAGCGCACGCAGTCACACGGCTTGTGGCTGAAGAGCCCGGCCAACTGAAGCTGACAGATTTATGCAAGCGGCTCGACATTAGCAAGAGCTCTATGTTCTCTCTGCTGCAAACTATGGAAGCCCTCCATTGGCTGGCCCGCGATCGTTCCGATACTTACACCCTCGGCATGCATTTTGGAATGATGGGCAGCGCCTTCTTCCGGCAGTTCGATTTGATCGATGCTTTCCGCAAGGAAGCTCCTTCTTATATGCGGGAGGTTAATGAATCGATACAGCTTGCAAGCTTAGAGGGGAATGAAATTGTTTATATGGCCAAGGAAGCGGCCCCTTCTCTTGTGCAGATGGTATCAGGCCCAGGCACGCGGCTGCCCGCCCATGCGACAGGGCTTGGGAAAATGCTGCTGTCCTCCCTCGATGAATCCCAGCTTGGGCTGCTCTATTCTGAGGATTCCTTGTCAAGCCTGACTCCCTTTACTTTAAGGACCAAGCAGGAGCTGTTCAGGCAGCTTGCTGCTATTCGGCAGCAAGGCTATGCCCTTGACCTCCAGGAAGGAGTTATGGGCTTCAATTGTATTGCCGTGCCCGTCTACCAATCAGGCAATAAGATGATAGCCGCGATCAGCTTCTCTATGCCTCTGCATAATTGGGAGGAGAAGCGTGAACAGGCTCTGAAGCTCATCCTTAGCCTCGCGAACAAGCTCTCCTTCAGCACGAATGCCGCAAGCGAACTTGAATAACGCTGGTGAAGCCTCCAAGTGCTCGCATGAATCCCAAATCGGAAACAGAAGGACCTCTAATTCCACTGGCAATGTGGAATTAGAGGTCCTTTTATTCTAAAAACATTCTTTGTCTTCATATTGACCCCACATATTGATGGTGATATATTTATTATACGATTTTATTGAACTTAGTTCATTATATTGAACTTAAATTTCATTAACTAAAGGGAGATGATGAACCGATGAAATTCGCCCGCTATCAGGAGAAACAGACAGGTTTAATAAAAAGCGCTGTCCTCAGGGAGGAAACCCTGTATGAAATCGAAGGCGATCTGTTTAACGGCTGGACCTATACCGGTCCCTCCAACCAGTTAGATAATGTGACCCTGCTCTCTCCATTGGAACCGCGTTCGGTTATTGGAGTTGGAAGCAACTACATAGTTCAGGGGGGCGTCAAGCCGGAGCAGCCTCCACAAATTCCTGTATTTTTCTATAAATCCCTAAGCTCGGTCATCGGTTCCGAAGAGCCTATCGTCATTCCTGCCGGCATAGATGAAGTTAAATTCGAATCGGAGCTGGCGGTTATTATCGGTAAAACTGCGCGCCATATTTCTGAGCAGGATGCATTGGATTACGTGTTCGGCTACACGATAGCTAACGATGTAACGGCATCGCAATTTTTTCATCCTAATGGTCATTGGATGGTAGGTAAATCATTCGACACCTTTACACCTCTCGGCCCTTACATTGAAACGGAGCTTCAACTGGACTCCATACGAGTACAGGCTGTTCACAACGGAGTTATGAAGCAGGACAGCGGTCTTGATTTAATTATTTTAAACATCCCTTTCCTTATCTCTTATCTATCTCGCGTTATGACTTTGCAGCCGGGTGACGTTATTTTATCCGGATCGCCGTCAGGTGCAGACTTTATGAAAAAAGGCGACGAAATCTCTTGTATCATTGAAGAAATCGGCGTTTTGCGCAACCCTGTTATTACCGCTTAAAGCTTGGATTTGGTTCATCAAGGAATGTAACCTGCATAAAACAGACTTGAGAGGGTGTTGAATCGATGCGTATTGAAATTAAAGGAAAACTAAACCCGGCATTTCAGGAAATTTTGACCCCGGATGCATTGGAATTTGTATCCGCCCTACAGCGTAAGTTTGGCCCGGTTCGTAAGGAACTGCTGCAAAAGAGAGCCGATAGACAAGCAAAAATCGATGCCGGAGAGCTGCCCGATTTTCTCCCTGAAACCGCAGCGATCCGCTCGGGCAACTGGAAGGTAGCCAAGGTGCCGCAGGATCTGCAGGACCGCAGAGTCGAGATTACCGGACCTGCCGGAGACCGGAAGATGGTTATCAACGCGCTCAATTCCGGCGCTAAAGTGTTTATGCCTGATTTTGAAGATGCCAACTCGCCTACTTGGGAGAATTCTGTACAAGGACAAATCAATCTGCGTGATGCCATTCTCCGCTCCATTGACTTTGTCAGCCCTGAAGGGAAAACCTACAAGCTGAATGATGAGGTTGCTGTGCTGATCGCAAGGCCCCGCGGCTGGCATTTGGAAGAAAAGCATCTGCAGTTGGATGGTCAACCGATATCGGCCAGCTTATTTGATTTCGGCTTGTACTTTTTTCATAACGCGAAGCAGCTGTTGAGAAACGGCAGCGGCCCTTACTTCTACCTTCCGAAGCTGGAAAGCCATCTGGAAGCCCGCTTATGGAATGATGTGTTCGTCTATGCCCAGCAAGCGTTAGGCATTCCGCAAGGAAGCATCAAAGTTACAGTATTGATCGAAACTATTCTTGGTTCATTTGAAATGGACGAAATCTTGTATGAGCTGCGCGAGCATATTGCTGCATTGAACTGCGGACGCTGGGACTATATTTTCAGCTACATTAAGAAGCTTCGCAACCAGCCTGATGTTATTTTGCCGGATCGTGGTTTGGTCACTATGACCTCCCCTTTCATGAAGGCTTACTCACTTCTCGCGATCCAAACCTGCCATAAACGTGCTGCGCATTGCATTGGCGGTATGGCTGCACAGATTCCTATTAAGAATAATCCGGCAGCAAACGAAGAAGCAATGAATAAAGTACATGCCGACAAGCTGCGTGAAGCAACTAATGGTCATGACGGAACATGGGTTGCCCATCCAGGCCTCGTTCCTGTTGCCTTGAAAGTATTTAATGAAATCATGCCGGAACCTAATCAGGTCGGCAAGCAGCTGGACGATGTGGTAATTACAGCCGCCAATTTGTTAGAGGTGCCTACCGGTCCGATTACAGAAACCGGTTTGCGGCTCAACGTAAGCGTCGGCATTCAATATGTAGAAGCTTGGCTGAGAGGTAACGGCGCAGTTCCGATCAACAACCTCATGGAGGACGCGGCAACGGCGGAAATTTCCAGAGCCCAGGTGTGGCAATGGATTCGTCATCCTAAGGGCGTGCTCGAGGACGGGAGAAAAGTAACCGTTGAGCTATTCGAGCAAATTCTTCAAGAGGAGCTTGAGAACATCAAGCAGGCTTGGGGAGAGGAAGCTTTCAATAAAGGCAAGTTCGAGCTGGCGAGCAGCTTATTCGCCAAGATGACCACAGACTCGGAATTCGTAGATTTCCTGACCTTGCCTGGATATCAATATTTGTAAGTGAATGCTGCGGTATTTTCCCTAATTTCTTAACTTCATAATTACTTAACGTCAGTACAGCTAGCTTGAAGCCTCTATCCCTGGATCGTCATACTTAGACGAAGCCATCCAAGGGATAGAGGCTTTTTTCCATGCTGTGTACCCTTGCATATTTTCAAATCATTCCCTGTGACTACATAATAATGCGATAAGACCCTCATCACTTTGTGTGTATAGGTGAGCCCTCTGCAAATGTCTATCAGGGTCTGCTATCCATACCCGCAGCAGCTTTATCGCGGAATTCGGCGTCCTGGAGCAGCTTCTGTCCGAATACATTCAAGCTGGAGGACAGCTTTTCCATTTGCATTTCATCCAGATCGTTAAAGAAGATAGCGAGCTCCGTCCGGTTCCCCTCCTTATCGGTCGCGTAAATCGCTTGTGTCAGCACGAAGGCTGTAGAGCCGCCTTTACTCCCGGCATGTTCAAGCCACAAACGGTTGGCCGGATTTTGCATGAGCCCCGGCCTCGGCATGGCGATCGCTAAACAGCTCGTATTAGCACATGGCGGCACCATAGAGGTGGAAAGCACTTCCGGTGCGGGTACCGTCATACGCATGACTTTTCCACCGAAATAGCTATTGCTTCACTTGCGATTCGGACGATACCAGTTCATGATCTCGTGGCACTTTGATAATTGCAAACCAGGCAGCTCGAACTGGGCGCCCGCGAAACGGCATGCTACAGCAACGCCAAGTGTAGCGAGCCCCCAGCGGCGTTCCAGCGGATCACTTTCAATCCTGCACGATTGGATACGATTTCTCGGTACCCTGACCGTGATTAATGCAAGCCGGCGAAAGCGGAGCATAAGCAAGTCGTTCGTCAGTACAGAACCTGCATCTCTATATTTCCGGTAGCCGAAAACAGCGGCAGCTAAGCCAAGTATCGCACCGCCCCATCCCCATGGCGTAAACCAAACTGTCACCACAGTCGCTATCGCGAGAAAAAGGGTCCACGGCAGTACATAGCCCCTCCATGCTTTGGCAGGCAATGCTTCAAACAATTGCAACGGCTGCACAGCAAACCTCGGCGCCATTCGCTGCAGGAACGGTTCAATTTCTCTACGTCGGAGCAGCGGGAACAATAAGGTCGTTTCCCCCTTCTCATTTCCGTATCCGGCGCTTTCCACATGAATCGCAGCAAACCCAAAGGGCTGCCACAAAACCTCCTCAACGATCCGAATCGCTTGGATTCGTGCAAGGGGAAGCGTAACCTGTCTTCGCTCCAAAAGTCCCCGTGAGATGATCAGCTCATTCCCCGAACGAATAACGGTAAAATTAGCAAACTTAATAATCGACAAGCAAACACCTAAAATCCAGGCTATCAATAATCCACCTGCGATGATCACCGGTATAGCCGCAAATTCAAAGAGGTCTGCTACGCTATGAAAAACTTTCAAGTCAGGGAAAATTTCATCCACCTTGGACACCAGCGCTGCAACCAGAGATATCGCTAACCCCATGCTGCCTGAACTCATCCCGGCTATGAACAAGCTGCCCAGCGTGCTCTTATACCTGGGCTTCAGCTCGTCTTCAAACCCCTTCTGATCTTCCTGCAGCTGCCCTGGCAAACGCCCCTCCGGACCTGCCGACTGATCGGCGGACACAGTAGTCTGCTCATCTCGAACAGCCGGTTTATCTCCACGCAGTTGTTCCTTAAGACGTTGAGCCTCGACAAGTGTTAACGCAGATAGCACCACCTCCGGTTTATTG
Organism: Paenibacillus radicis (ex Xue et al. 2023); assembly: GCF_024722015.1. Classification (GTDB taxonomy): domain Bacteria; phylum Bacillota; class Bacilli; order Paenibacillales; family NBRC-103111; genus Paenibacillus_S. The sequence continues at coordinate 216,594 of NZ_JANQBD010000011.1, forward strand.
CCCCCTGCGGTCTGAACCTGCAGCCTCGTAACCCCGAACATTCGGTGCAGCAGCCCTTCGGTCAAATCAATTGTTTGAATGCGTTCAAGCGGGATAAACTGTCTTTTGGTTACCCAAATACCGTGTTCCACTTTAAGCATTCCATCAGAAACCTCATACCGGTAACGAAGCCACGTCAAAATACCGGACCCGATCATGACAACAACAATCGCTGCACTTATTAACATTTTCCAGTACCCTGCTCCAGTATGTCCCTCGCCGCGAAAAACCCATGTAGCTAAAAAGACAATCAAGGGAATCAGCCACTCTTTAATCAACCCTAACGAGGAGAGAACCGCAGCTAGCGGATGCATCCTTTTACCGTTTTGAATGGGTTTAGACATCTTCATTGGTCACCCTTGCGAGCTCGGCAATTTGTTTGCGCACCCGAGCGGCCGTATCATCAGCAAGCGCTGGAATATGATGCTTACCCGCTGCTGTGGAGAACGTTACGCTCGTAAGTCCGTATTTGCGCAAAATCGGCCCCTGATGCGTATCGACATGTTGAATCCGAACCATGGGAATAACCGTTCTTGTAACGAATATGACACCTTGCAGAAGATCAATCTCTTCCTCCCGTATTTCATAGCGCCAACGCTTCCATCTGAGAGGCGGCATAATGGTTATATCCAAAGCCATTTCCAGTACAACTGCGGCACAGATAAGCACCGGAATCCACCAAGGCCAAGCGAACTTAATGGAAACAATAATAGCACCGACACCTACAGCTGCCAACAATGCACTTGTAATAGCGGCACCCCACTGCCATACTGCAATCGCTCGCTGGTCTATTCTTTCACTTGGTTGTGAATGCATTGCAGTATTCCTCCCCCTGCACATAAATATCTTTTTCCATCGTCAATTATGAATGTCCATTTACCAGTTGTCTAACAACCTTAATGGTGTCGGCAAAATAAGGACGGTATTCCAACCCTTCTACAAAAGACAAATACTGATGGGCGACAGGTATGATTTGAGACTTGTATGTCTCCAATGGAATGATGTAGGTCGCCAGAGCTTTGGCTTCTCCATGCTGCCTTTCCTCCATCTCCGTCAATTCTACCTGCCCCCCGTCAAGATGCCGGGTACGGAACGAAAATGCCCGGCATTCCGGATCACCGCAGCCGCAGCAGAAAAAGGGCATACGAAAGCACTCCTCGGGTGATGCCCAACGATTCGGCTCCACTTCATGATTTAAGCTGTAGAGCAAGGCGGGCAGCCCTACATCCACACATAGCGGTTCGTCTATGAGTACCTCTCCATCCACCTCTAGCCGTACGTCAGCATGAATTATTTGCAGGTCTTGATCCCATGACCAGCCTTTGCACTCTAATTTAAACATAAGTTTCCACTCCCCGTTTAATAAGACGTCCGGTACCATAAGTATCCCTTCATTATAAGCAACCTCAAAAGCACTGTATAGTTGCCGCTATCCATCTAAAATCATTTGGATTCATTTTCCATTTTTTCCTATGAGTATATTTCATCTTTTGACACATACTACCTAAGGAACGGAGGTGATAACTATGGCACAAGGACAATCCCGCAGCAGCAACGTTTTGGTTGTACCTCAAGCTTCCCAAGCTTTAGAGCAGCTCAAATACGAAGTAGCACAAGAATTGGGAATTCAAATCCCGCAAGATGGTTACTATGGCTTCATGGCGACTCGTGACACTGGTGCAATCGGTGGCCACATCACCCGTCGTCTTGTACAAATCGCTGAGCAACAACTTGCAGGCAAATTCTCAAGATAATGTTTGGCTTCCATACTTACACGAGGTGACTCCCCAGGGGTCGCCTTTTCCAATTGAAAAACCCCGCCAACAATAACTGTCAGCGAGGCTTGAATACTATGAATTTATCTGCTTCCCTTTTCCCCATACAAGGAAGTAACGGAGAGAATCTCTATTTCTGCCTCTTGGTCGATAGCAAGTATTAAATCATACAGCATGACTTCCTCCAATCTGTAAATCTCCAATCGAAGTGTTTGTCGGGCTACTCCCTTGTTATCCGATTTTCTGCCAAGCAATACTGCCTTGCGACCCGTCACTTTTGTAATTTCCTCACTAATTTCAACAATCCTTCCGCTGCTTATTCTTAATATACGGACTAAAGACGATCGTTTGGAAAGCTTGCTAACACAATAAAGCCCGACAGCCATTGCAATGACGTAAGCCGCTACTGTGCTCGTATCCTGCATATGATCAAGCACCGAACCCCCGTCTCTTAACCCAGCCTCATTGCTAGTTAAAGTATACAGTGCCTGTTTGCCAAATACCGCTCCGTCCCCACCCAAAATATATTCTTTTATTGTTTTCATCCAACTCCTCCTTACCCATAAAGGAATAGAAGTTCTGATCTACTTAGTAGAGGTATCCGATTTCGTCATTGTGTTTCAGCTTTTTTAGCCTTTTTACCGCCCAAAGCCGATATTTTAAACAGAAAGTCCATTGCTGCATAAACACGTTTATTTTCTTTTGTAAGCAGAGGTCCGAGCACAGCCAGAATAAGAACATACAGTGCCGCAAATGGCTGTATAACTGGCAGAAGATGTCCGGATTTAGCTAAATTAGCCATAATAATGGAGAACTCTCCGCGGGCAACAATGGTAAGACCAATATTTACCGATGCTTTAGGAGACAAGCCAGCCGAGTGACCGGCCCACATCCCAGCGGCAAAATTTCCTGCCAGTGTCAATAGCACAGCCCCTAATGATAACCATACGGCTCCGCCAAGTGAGAACGGGTCGATCGTTAATCCAAAGCTGAAGAAGAAAATAGCCCCAAAAAAGTCCCTGAACGGTAAAATGAGATGCTCAATACGTTTCATATGCTCCGTTTCGGCCAATACCAGTCCAACTAATAGCGCTCCAATCGCTTCCGCCACATGGATCGTTTCGGAGAAACCCGCAATTATAAACAGCACAGCGAATATAACGAGTAAAAACAGCTCATTGGAGCGTATATGCAAGACCCGGTTGAGGAAAGGGACGGATTTGCGCCCAACTACGAGCACTAACAGCATGAATCCAAGAGCTATGAGAGCCGAGAGAACGACTCCGCCAATCGAAGTAGACCCGCTCAGCACAAGCCCGGACACGATTGAAATATAGACCGCAAGAAATACGTCCTCAAACATAATGATGCCCAGTATCATCTCGGTCTCCGGATTTGCCGTACGCTTTAAATCAACCAGTACTTTAGCCACTATCGCACTCGATGAAATGGTAGTAATTCCGGCAACAATCAAAATTTCAAGCATGGGCAGCCCAACCAGCCAACCAAATAATAGGCCCAGTGTGAAATTGATCAGGATATATATCGTCCCGCCAACAGCAATGGATTTTCCTGATTTGATAAGCCTTCCTACCGAGAACTCAAGCCCCAAATAAAACAACAGGAACAAAACTCCGATTCTTCCAAGAAACTCGATGAGCTCCGCGCTTTCTATAAAACGCAAATCTATATGCCACCAATTAATGGAATGAGGTCCCACTGCCATGCCGACCAATATATAAAAGGGGATGACCGAGAAACGCAATTTAGCCGACAGCAGTCCAGCAAGTGCAATAAGTCCGATCGCCAGCCCTATTTCAAATACCATATAGTTCATAGGTTCAACCACATCCATTCATTAAAATAGTTTTAAAATGCTTCTGCTGCCCCCTCTCTCCTGCGACTACCAGGGTAGAATCTACCATAATGACAACGTCCGGTCCCGGATTTATAATCTTTTTTTGCTTCTCTACAATGGCAATAATCGTAGCTCCTGTGTTCTGACGAACTTTTAAATCACCAATCGTTTGACCAACGCATTTATATCCGGACTCCACCCGATACCATTCAATAACCAGATCATCCAGCGCAACTTCAATAGTCTCCAAAGCCTTCGGTTTGTAGTTCATTCCGCCAATAATACCTGCAATCAGACGCGCCTCATCATCATCCAAAGTAACTAAAGAAATGCTTTCCTCTAGGTTTTCATGATCAAAATGGTAGCATTCCCTTCGGCCGTCATCATGGATAACGATCACCAGCTTGTCGCCTCCGCGTGTGGTCATTTGAAACTTTTTCCCAATTCCCGGAAGCTCAATTTCTCTAATATTCATATATAAATCCTCCTAAAGGTTCCTCCTGAACTTTTTAAATACAGCTATAAAATTGCTTATATTAATCATGAGAAGTGATAGGTCCAGCCAAAATGGCTAACTATTAGTGCGCAGCACCAAATAGACCCTCATATCCTGTTTTTCAAAAAACAAGATACTGGCAGCATAAATAACCCTCATGTCTATTATTTTCAGTTTAAGTCGAAGCATAGGCAGCACTAAATAAACCATAGTCTGCGTGAAAATTTTTCAGCAGTAAACAGCACAAACAGGATGTTCAAATGTGGGTGGTAGAAACATACAAGGGGCTAACAAAAACTACACGTTAAGGGAGGTGAATTTGATGGGGAGCAACAGCATACGGGTTAATCGACGGGCAATCTGGGGGCGAAACGAAGCACGGGCTGCCGGTAAGCCGCACAAAGAGAAATGAATGACAGCACATAACATAAATAATAAGGCAGGAACGTAGGAGGCGAACCTTTTGCTCTCGGAGACGGTATTTTTTCGAACAACCAGGTTCGTATTGTATTCAATTCCTTGTGAAGAGGAGGAACTGTGAACCGTCTCGACAGCATGGATTTCAAGGCTAGGGGTTGGTGTGGTGAAAAGCATAAATACGGCAATCATAATAATAGAAAACCAACGATTAGACGACCTATGAAGAGATATCATTCAATTACACCTCCTTTCTTCGTGTTTTCAATGAAATTATACCATAAATCGTCGTTTTCGGCAAATTTCAAGACTTATTCCAATCAAAAAAATCGGTGGAAATATGAAAAACACCCCGCCGCCAGTACTGTCAGCATAGCGCTTCCAAGTACTAAAACGATGAGGTGCTCTCTTCCAAATTAATAAGAAATAAGTGCGGAATAATAAAAATTAAATACTATTTGTTATGCCGATCTTTTTCTTTATCCGTGATGATGCTCGCCATATTGTAGTTGGATTCAAAAGCAACGCTAGTGCACAGCTTGTCCTGCCGTTTGGCGAATTCGAACTGGATCTCGCCATGGCTCCAGTTCTTAAGCTTTAATGATTCCATAGCCGTCATTCGAAAGGTTTGCAGTTCAGGATCCGAAAGCCCCCTTTCCATTTTGTGCAATTGGCTTCCCTTGCTTTCCAGGGGAAAAGCTCTGACCCCAAATTTGCCCACAACATTGTTGCGGATTTGTACAAACACCGTTCCTGAAGTCAGTTGTGTCAGCTCTTCTTTAATTTCCCGGAATACAATTTCAAGCTGTCTGGCCAAAGGCACATTTTCTAAGATCATTAACATCCTCCTACCTAATTTTGAATTATTTTTCCTACAGCCTCTAGGGCTGTAGCCCCATTATATGTAATAATTTTCCTTTATTCAACAAAAATTTTCAATATTCAGAAAACTTCCTATAATGCAACAAATTAATACATAAAATTACAAAAACACCAAAGAAAATCATCAATTCCAAAAAAACATATGAATATAATTTTATACCATCTCAAATTGACCACAAACCGATTTTAGAAAGATACACAGGTCATATGATTAATAATAATTTTTGTGAAATATGCGTGCCTGTAAAACCGTTATAGCTTTACTAATACATTTTTACTTTTTCGAGGTTTTATGTCTATCACCAGAAAACTAAACATACAGAAAGAAATGCCCAAGACCGCCAGAATAGGTCATCTTCTGGCGGTCACGAGCAACCTGTCTTCATCATACGCAACAGAGGAGCCAAAATTCCAAGCTAAACGAGTGTATGCACCTATGTATCTCCATCAATATTTCGCAAGGATTCGGAAAACCTCTCCACACTACTCCCCATCATACCGCTCGGCATTGAATTCGATAATATTACGGTCCGGATCAAGCACGTAGATTTGTGGAAAGCCCGCCTTGGCAAACGGTCTGGCCTCATAGGGAACCCCCTTCTGATCCAACCAAGCAATCGCCGCCTTGTAGCTGCCGACCCTCATCGCGAAATGTCCGTCACGAGTGTTAATCTCACCTTCCCTCAGCGTCTCCCCCTCATGAACGATTAAATGCAATTGCTGACCTCCCTCCCCAACCGCATACCACGCTCCGGCAAAATCAAACGGAGGACGCTCGATTTCTTTTAATCCAAGCACTTCTGCATAAAAGGTTTTGGCCTTTTCCAAATCTCGCACAGTCAAGCTTACATGATGAATCCCTGAATAATTAATCATAATGTTCATCTACTCCATTCGTATTAGTGTATTGCATCAAAAGTCCTATTAACGCTAAAAAGGTCGAACCATGCTGAAGTATCGGGATCTGAACTATAGACCATGGTACTATTGGGTGATATAATGCTCTCATAAGTAAGATTTTTACATACATCCCAAAGGAGATATGCTAATGAATTTTCAAGCCCTTTCATTTAAAAAGAAGCTTCAACTCGGATGTTACGCGATAGTTGCTCTTTATTCTATCGCATTAATTATTCTGATTACAAAGTCTCCTGATCTCATGGTCTTAGGCATTATCTTCCTGGTGGTTATGATTGGGCTTAGCTTTCCTTTTATCAGCTGGTTTGAGAGAGCGCTTACAGAACCGATAAGCAACATTTCCCGCATTGCCTTAAACATTTCCAAAGGCGACTTTTCACAAAAGGTTACCGTTCAATCTGACGATGCACTAGGCGAGCTGGGAACTTCCTTTAACAAAATGATGGACAAGCTTCGCGAGATTTTGCAGGATACGGGCAGTATGTCGAAGCATGTTTTCGACTCTAGCCGAGATATTTTTTTCAAAAATGAAAATTTGAAGGTTGTTTTGGAGCAGGTAGCCGTTTCCTCTAATGAGCTCGCATCAGGCGCTAACCAAATTTCCGAGGAAATTTCGGATATATCCATCGCAACCAAAGATATTGAACAAAAAGTAACAGGCCTAACAACTTCAACTCAGGAAATGAATTCACGATCCGGACAAATGCTTTCTTTGGTCGAAAAAGGGATTCAATCCGTCGAAAATCAAGGAACGGGTATGAAACGCAACGTAGAGGCCACCTCTAATGTATCACGTACGATTGATCAGCTCGCTTCAAAAGCCAATAATATTTCCCAAATTACAAGATCCATTTCTGAAATTGCGGAGCAGACCAACCTGCTTTCCCTGAATGCCTCCATTGAAGCGGCACGTGCAGGCGAGCACGGAAAAGGCTTTGCCGTAGTAGCCCAAGAAGTTCGTAAGCTTGCCGAGGAATCCACAACCTCTACAAGAGAGGTATTCGAGCTGGTTCGCAGCATCGAAGAAGGAATCCGTCAAGCGCTGACCCATATCGCAGAGAACGAGCAAATCGTAAATAGACAAACGGTATTGATCTCTGAAACGGAAACGGTTTTTGCCGAAATCGTCAGCAGCGTCAAGTTTATTTCAGAGCAGATAGCATCCTTCGCAAGCGAAAGTCAACAAATGCTGGACAGTGCTCAACGTATTTCCGGTACTATGGAAAGTATCTCAGCCATCACAGAGCAATCGGCTGCAGGTACTCAAGAAGTTTCGGCTTCAATGAATGAGCAAATCCATGCAGTTCAAGATATTGTTGATCAATCGGAGCAAATGACCAAGCTGGTTACCAAGCTACAGCAGACTATGCAGCTTTTCAAACTGTAGGTGGTGGAAATTTGTCCGGCTTAGTGATGGAAGAAGCTTACGCTGCCGCGGGAAAGGGATGTACCTCCGGTCCCTATTGAAGCCGTGTTCCTTTGATTAGACTAGGTGGCTGGAACACGGCATCAAAATGGGACTCGTAAACTCTACGGTACATTCCCTTTCCGCTCTGCGGTCGCTTCTTCTTTCTAGGCTAAGCCAGACAAATTTCTTCTTCTTATTAGTAGAAAGAAGGCCGGGGGCTTCGAGCCCCGGCTTCTTTTTATTAGGGCAAGAGCCAACCATTCAAACCCTCAAACCCTCAAACCCTCAAACCTTAAAACCTTTAAACCCTGAAACCACAAAAACCTTAAACCACAAACATAGAACTACTCCGTCAAACGAAGGAATTCAACAACATCCTCGACAGATAAATCCATCGCACGCTGCCAGAAATCAGGCTGCCGAAGATCAACACCCAAATGCTTTTGAGCCAACTCCTCTACGGTCATACGGCCGGTGTCACGAAGCAGCGCGACGTATTTTGCTTCAAATTCAGCTCCTTGACGCAGTGCCTCTGCGTAAATCCCTGCGCTAAACATATAGCCAAATGTATACGGAAAGTTGTAAAATGGAACTTCAGTTATATAGAAGTGAAGCTTGGAAGCCCAGAAATGCGGATGATACTCGGCTAAAGCGTCGCGGTAGCCTTGCTTTTGAGCCTGCACCATCAGTTCATTTAATCGTTCCACACTTACGAGCCCTTTGCTGCGTTCTTCATAAAACTGTGTTTCAAAAATAAATCTCGCATGAATGTTCATGTAGAAAGCTACAGATCTTTGAATCTTATCTTCCAGCAGTGTCAACCGCTCTTCTGCACTGGAAGCTCCTTTCATGGCTGCATCAGAAACAACCAATTCAGCAAACGTAGAAGCCGTTTCTGCAACGTTCATGGCATAATCCTGCGCCAGAGCAGGCAGATCATTCATTACATGCTGGTGGTAGCCGTGACCCAGCTCATGAGCCAAGGTAGCCACGTTGGAGGCTGTGCCCGCGTAGGTCATAAAGATACGCGTTTGCTCTGCAATCGGAAACGATGTGCAGAACCCGCCCGGCCTTTTACCTGGCCGGTCCTCGGCCTCGATCCAGCGCGACTCGAACGCTGCAACAGCGAAATCCGCCAGCTTGGGGCTGAAGCGGCGAAACTGCTCGACGATAAGCTGCGCGCCTTCGTCGTAGCTGAAATGCTTGCTCCCTTCTCCTACGGGAGCATCTACATCGTACCAGCTCAACTGCTCGATTCCGAGCAGCTTGGCTTTACGCTGAAGATACTGCACGAAGATGTCCTTGCCTCGGTCAATCACGCCCCACATGGCGTCTAATGTCTCCTTGGACATCCGATTAATCGCGAGCGGTTCCTTATGTATACCTTCCCAGCCGCGGCGCTCATACAGCTTCAAGCGGAAGCCTGCCAAATGGTTGAGCGCATCGGCGCAGTAATCCGCGTGATCCGCCCATTTGTCCTCCCACAGCTTGAACAGCTGCTGTCGGACGGCGCGATCAGGGCTGTGCATCTTATTCGCCGCCTGCCCGGCGGAGAGCTCCTGCGTCTTGCCATTGTCCTCATACAGTATACGGAACTTGCTGACTGTAGTGTTGTAGGCTTCGCCCCATCCATGATAACCATCGATGGCAAGCTCATTGGCTAACGCTTCCTGCTCTGGAGGCAGCTTCTCTGCGGCCAAAGCCCGCCGTTCGTCGAGCGGGAATGCAATTTCTTGCAGCTGTGGCGATTGCAGCAGCTCTTCCCATACAGCATCGCTGATTTCAGTCAGCTGTTGATCGAACTTCGTCAAAGCCGAGGTGTAGGCTGCCGATAATGTTTTGACTCGGCCCGCCAAAATTACGGCTTGCTTGTCAGCCTGATTTTCAGCCGCCAAGCAAGCGACGAATGAGTCGGCTTCTCTGATCTTTTTGGCGATAGACTGAAGCAGCGCCAAAACCGGCTGCAAATCTGCTGCCTTGAGGATTTGTGAAGCTTTAAGCCCGCCCAGCAGCTCGTTAAAGCCGGTTACATCCGTTCCAAGCTGTTCGAGGAATGCCCGGAACGCATCCAAAGTGCTTCCACCCGGAAAAAATACAGATAAATCCCATGTTTGCTGCAATTGCTTCTGCATGTAAGCATCACACCTTTCGAAAAAAATATATACAATCTAATTAAACCATAGATTAAGTCACAGCCAAAATCCAGACCCTCCAAATTTTGGTTGTATTGTTACAGTTCATATGATTAAATGGTGACTATAGATCTATTGACAGGAGTTGACAGCAGCATGAAACCTTTACAGATCTCGCCTGAAACGGCACAAAAGCTAGCCAAACAGTTAAATGTTCCTTTAGAGCATTTGATGCACATGCCTCAACATATTTTGCTTCAAAAGTTGGCCGAGCTTGCAAAAAATTCAACGGCTCCCAGCGAGCAAACAAACCAGGATTCTACCACGGATTCACCCAAGCAGGAGTCTTAATTTATGATTCCATTTGATTGCACCTGGCCTTATGAATTGATTCAGCAGGATGTATATGTGCATGAATGTCCTTTCTGCAATCAGCCTAATGTACTTCTGCCGCTCAAGCGCACAGATTTACCCGAAATTAGCCGGGGTACAAAACGGCTGCTCGTATTTCCATGCTGCCACAATAAGATTACGCTTGTGGACGCCGATCAGGATTATTTGCTTGCCAATCAACCATTAAGAAACCGACGCTGAGAATTCCACAGCGATTGCCGGCTTTATCAGGAGTGGAAACAGTCATGTACCCGATACCGTTTGCCAATGCCTGCGTCCTAATTGCACTGAGTTATATCGCATTAAAATTAAAAAACAGGCTGTTTATGGAGCGATACCAATCAGTAACCGCTCCCCTCTTAACTGGCTTGGCCTGCATCATCATGATGCTCCAGCCCTTACCTGACTACGAACTGGCAACTGACTTATCTTTTGCTCCCATAATAATGGCAGGCTTACGCTTCGGATGGTTGATTTCACTTCTGTCAGCAATGATCCCCTCCCTATACATCTATGTGATACAAGAGCCCTATGGGTGGATGCGTATTGCGCAGGATTTCATCATCCCTGCCGTTATTAGCTCCATGTTCCACCGTAAGGAGAATGAATCAGGTCATGCTGTCATTCCCTATTGGGATGGAATCAAGATATGCATCATTCTGGCCATTGTACGATTAGCAATGAACGGATTTATGCAGCAAAATGTATCCTTTTCCTTTTTCAGCACTCAACTCGTTATTCTGATTCTTTCTGCTTTAGCCATACATACATTGATTGTCATGTACAACGATGAGAATCGCAGTTGGATGCTTCAACGCCGCTTGGAGCTTCAAGCTAATCAGGATGGTCTTACGGGTCTGCCAAATCTTAGAAGCTTTATGAATATCGCAAGCAACACGATGCGATTCAGGCCTGTCACCATCATGATGGTCGACATTGACAATTTCAAGAAATATAATGATACATTCGGACATCTTCAAGGGGATCGACTGCTGCAGGAAATTGGGCAGATCCTGCGGACTACGATCTACGAGCACGACTATGTAGCCCGTTATGGCGGAGAAGAGTTTATTATTATGAGTCAAATAACCGACTATTCCGAGTTAGCACACTATGCCGGGAAGTTATGCCACACCGTGAAAGCGTATCAATCAATTGGCTTGGAAGAACCGACAACAACGATATCCGTCGGTATCTCCATCTCGGGGAGCAAGCACGACGAGCTTTTGCACATCATATCTGAGGCCGATGAAGCCCTGTACTCCTCCAAAGGCAGTGGCAAAAACCGCTACACCTTTTATAGCGACATAATAGCAACAGCAAAAAACACTTGATGCAGGTTTCCATAAGCGGATGCTGCATGAAGTGTTTTTCTATAAATATGTATCCAAGTTAATTGTTATGTATGAATCAAGCTTGTCCAAGACTACTTCTTCTCACTTAGCATTTCTTCAGGCAGCTCTAATTGTCTAGCCAGCATATCTTCCCTTGTTACTACCCACTGCTCTCTTGAAGCGCGAATCATAGCTGCGTCCATGATCCTTTTATCATTAATAACTCTGCCGAACCACTTCACCGCATCCTTATAGTTTCTTACCCTACGGTTCAGTTCCCCAAGTAAATACATGAGACGTGCATTGTTGAGTTCCCCCGCCTCCGTTTCAAAAACATTCGTATAAGCGTCCAAGGCAAATTGCAGAAATCGAAGCTCCTGCTCCTCTTGCTCGCCGTAACGGTACAACCACGCGATATGATGCAGCAATCCGGCGATTACGCGCCCCTTCTCGTTTCGAATCTGGGCACAAACCAGCGCAAGCTTGTAAGTCTGCATGGCCTCCTCCCAGGTACGCTCATTACCGAATTCCTTCTGCAGCCAATTATCAGCAACCTTCTCACGAAACTCCTGCATTTGAGGGGCAGTTAGCTTGTTGGTAGAATTCTCTGAATCCGCGTATCCACACAAAGGACATACACGAACCACATAGTAATCAGGATTTATTTCCTTGTAATGAATGCAGAAATCGGTATCCGTATGCTTGGCCTTTTTAAAGCTGGGCCTTACTCTTGAAGTGCGGTATGTAGCTTTGCAATACACGCACTCCACCTTTACATGAAATAACGGTTCAACCATTAGCTCACTTCCTTATGATAAAAGTAGTCCATCCCCATCATCAATAAACTAATTATCCGTATTAACAAAATGATACGCTGGACCTTGCAGCCGCTGCAGCAGCAGTTCTCTCAATTGGGGATCTATTCCGATGTCTGTAAGCGCCTGCTCCATGCACCCAAGCCAAGCGTCGGCACGCTGCGGAGTAATCTCAAACGGCATATGACGGGCTCTCATCATGGGATGTCCGTATTGCTGGGAGAATAATGGGGGTCCTCCAAAAAACTGTGTCAAAAACAAATATTGCTTCTCCATGACTGGTTCTATATTTTCGGGAAATAAAGGCCCGAGCAGTTGATGAGCCTGTACAAGCGGATAAAATGCTTCCACTATGCGGCGGACTGTTGTCTCTCCACCGATCATTTCGAACAATGTTCTCTCTTGCTGTGAATTCTGTTGATCGGACATATCGTTTCTTCACCTGACTTGTGAATATATTTTTTTCAAAACAAAAATAGATGCTAATGCCTCGGCGATTAGCATCTACTACTAAGTGAAACAAACTAAACGCCTGCTTCAGTTTACAAATCCTCCTCGCCGGAGGTCATCAATGTTTCCCTGATCACATAAACGAACGCACATACGAGAATCCCAGCAATTACACCCATCACAAGGATCAACTCCTACTCTCATATTGGTACTATTGTACCATAAACATTTTGATAATTCAGCAAATTTACAGGTATGCGCTATTTTTTTATACCTGTTTGTCCTACTTTGAGCATGCATGTCTATATAGCCTTGTACATATAGTTACTGATGAGGCCTAAAGCCTCAAAGCTTCAAAAGCATTCCAGCCCAGCCCATGCATTGTTAATTTCTTACACAAAGACAGCTCATGCTTACGATGCCATTTCGCCAGAGCGAAACTCTCAGGAGGACACCCACTATGCTGTTAAAAAGGTTTCCAATCGTATATGCCATCGCCTTACTTGGTCTAAGCTTACTATGCTTGATGTTATTCTTCCCAACGGAGTCATTTCATGCATCGCTAAAGGGGCTTTCCATATGGTGGGATGTCCTGTTTCCTGCACTCTTTCCCTTTTTCGTTATTTCCGAAATGATGTTGGGTGTCGGTCTTGTCCATTTCTTTGGCACGCTGCTTGATCCGCTAATGCGTCCTGTGTTTCGGATTCCTGGAATCGGCGGCTTCGTTATGGCTATGGGTTTCGCTGCTGGCTATCCTGTAGCTGCGAAACTTACGTCACAGCTATGGGAGCAGCGGCTCATCAATCGCGAGGAGGGAGAACGACTCGTCGCATTCACTACTTCCTCCGATCCTATCTTTCTGATTGGAGCGGTATCTCTAGGCTTTTTCCATGATGCCAGCTTGGCTGGAATTTTAGCCGCGGCTCATTATGGGACGGCGATACTGCTAGGTTTACTGATGCGTTTCCATGGTGGATCGCAAGCCGCCATGACCCACGACCCGATGCCGATCACGAAAAAGTCCAACACAGCTTCCCGCAGCATACTGATTCGGGCATTTGATGCGATGCATACAGCCCGTATGATGGATGGCCGATCTTTGGGCGAGATGCTCCAGCAGGCGGTACGAACAGGTCTACAGCTTAATTTTGTCGTGGGAGGGCTTGTAGTATTCTTCTCCGTTGTGATGGAGGTTATGACTTCCGCGCATATTATGAGCATTTTTTACATAGGCATTAATTCGGTGCTTCAGCTGTTTAATGTCCCTTTGGAGCTATCGAAAGCCGTTGCTAACGGCATCTTTGAAGTGACACTTGGAGCCAAGGCTGCGGGTGGGGCTGGAAGTCATATTGATCTAGTATTCAAAACAGCCATCGCCGCTTTTGTACTTTCCTGGGCCGGTTTATCGGTACACGCACAAATCGTCAGCCTGCTGCATCATACCAACCTGCGCTACCTCCCCTTCCTTGCGGCGCGTTTCCTTCACGGATTGATGGCGGCCACTGCGATATTCATCTTGTGGGAGCCTATGCAGCCTTATCGGGCTACTGTGGCAGCTTTTATCCCTCAGATAGACGTTACATCACCATTAACAACTTTGTGGCGCTATACAATACCATGGGGGATCGCCTCATTTGCCGGAGTATCCATTATGCTTGCCTTCATTTATCTTTTGTATCTCATTGTGAAGCAATGTATGAAGCCGTTGGGTAAATAGGATAATAACCAAGAATAAACGGCTGCGCCGCCCCAGGGGGACGAGCGCGTGTATCAAGTTGAGCGAAGCAAAGTTTAAGAATTTAACCTTGTTGTTCAACGAACAAAAAGATTATTCCAAAAGGTTGGTGGAACGAAACCATGACTACCATGTTTTCTTATCGAAATATGAAGCTGCCGCAGACGATTGAACGATTGCCGGAACTGGCATACAACATGTGGTTCAGTTGGAACGACGACGCCTTGGAATTATTCGGCCTAATCAATCAGGAGCTGTGGGATCAGTTCTTGCACAATCCTGTCCGGATGCTGGCTGAAACACATCCAGATGTATGGGAGCCTCTAAGCAAGGATTCTGCTTTCGTAAAGCAATATGAAAAGGTTATCCGGCAGTGGGATGAATACTCCAGCGGGACTACATGGTTTCAAAGAACTTATCCTGAATTTCTGCACCATCAGATTGCTTATTTTTCAGCCGAGTTTGGCTTTCATGAGTCACTTCCCATTTATTCAGGCGGACTCGGTGTGCTTGCCGGTGATCATTGTAAGTCTGCCAGTGATTTGGGTCTCCCTCTGATTGGTATCGGACTTTTGTACAAAAAGGGATATTTTAATCAAAAGATCAACAAGGAAGGCCAGCAGCAAGCTGAAGCCGTCAGCTATGATTTCTCCAGGCTTCCGATCCTCCCCGCCTTAGATGATCAGGGCCAAGAATTAAAAGTCCAAATTCAACTGGCAGACCGCACGGTTCAACTGAAAATATGGCAGGTGCTGGTGGGACGCGTCAGTCTCTACCTAATGGATGCCGATCTTGAAGAGAACAGCCAATGGGATCGCGATTTAACAGCTCAACTGTACGGCGGCAATCAGGATATTCGCATCGCACAGGAGATTCTTCTGGGTATGGGTGGAGTAAAAACTCTACGAGCTCTCGGTGTGACAACGGCCGTTTACCATATCAACGAAGGCCATGCGGCCTTTCAAGCTTTTGAGCGGATAAAGGAACAGCTGGATGCAGGCTTGCCATTCCATGTTGCCGTAGAAGTAATCCGTGCGAGCTCCGTATTTACAACCCATACCCCCGTTCCGGCCGGCCATGATGCATTTCCCATACCCATGATGGAATATTACTGCAGTTCGTTATTTGCCAAATGGGGTGAGTATAAGCAGGGATGGACCCAGCTAGGACTTGATGCGAGCAAGCAGCTTTTTAATATGACCCATCTGGCGCTTAACACTTCGGCCCTGCGCAATGGCGTCAGCAAGCTTCACGGCCAAGTATCAAGAGATATGTTCCGTTCCTTTCATGGAAACATTGATGCCAGTGAGGTTCCCATCGCACATATTACGAATGGGGTGCATATGAATACATGGCTTGCCCCCGAGCTTAAGAAGCTGTACAGCCGCTTCCTGCCTGGAACGTGGGCAACGAACCAAACGAATGAAGATATTTGGAAGCAGCTCGAGATTATTCCTGCGGAGTCTCTATGGGATGCTCATATCCAGCTGAAGGAGAAGCTAATCCGCTATGTTCGTTCTAACCTTCGGGAACATCGCCGCAGAAATGACATGCCCGCGGACAAAGTTGAAGAAGTGCGAAGTTACTTATCCGCAAAAGCATTAACGATAGGCTTTGCCCGCCGTTTCGCCACTTATAAAAGAGCAAATCTGGTGTTTAATGATTTGGAGCGCTTGGATCGGCTTGTCAACAACGATGACCGTCCTGTACAATTCCTGTTCGCTGGAAAGGCTCACCCAGCAGATATACCCGGTCAGCAGATGATTCGCGAGATTTACCGGGTTTCCCGGATGGATCGCTTCCGTGGAAAAATCATTTTGCTGGAAAATTATGATATGAACATGGCACGGTATCTCGTACAAGGTGTGGACGTCTGGCTGAATAACCCCCGTCGTCCTTATGAAGCAAGCGGCACAAGCGGCCAGAAGGCTGCGATGAATGGGGTCATTAATTTTAGCGTGCTTGATGGATGGTGGGAGGAAGGCTACGACGGAACGAACGGTTGGAGCATCGAAGGAAGCAATGGAGCCGATAATGAGAAGCTGGCGCGGGAAAACACCGAATCTATATACCGGCTGCTTGAACAAGAGATTGTCCCACTCTACTATAATCAGGGCAAGCTGCCCGTTCAGTGGGTATCGCGCATGAAGCGTTCCATCACCACGCTTGCCCCTGTTTATAACACGGATCGAATGGTTATGGACTACACAAATGAAACCTATATTCCAACTTTGAAGCGAACGATGGCTCTAGTCACTGACCAGTATGATCTGGCTACCAAGGTTGCCGACTATAAAAACTTTATTAAAGCGAATTGGCATTTTGTAAAATTTCTGGAAATTAACGATGGCTCGGGCAGCAGGTCCGTCTCTTCTGCCGATGCAATCCCCGACATAAGCAAGTCGACAAAGGAAGTCACTTCTACCATTAAATTCGGACCGATCTGGTATAAAGATACGGTCGTCGAGCTTCTCTATTACGAGGAGCAGCCTAATCATCAGTGGCAGCAGGTTATCGTTACAATGAATGCCGTTAAGGAGCTTGACAACCGCGTTGTACAATACAGTGCTGTTGTCCCTTCCCACCTACGTCATGGCTCGCATTTCTCGCTCCGAGTAAGACCGGTCAGCCCCAATTTCGCTACAGCCTTCGAGCTGCCGCTCGTTACTACGCTGTAAACCGTCAACAACGCTCCCTGCACAGCCGTCAAAGCTGATAGGGGGCTTTTTTTACTGTTATAGTGCTCTGCTATTGTTGTATTATTGGGAAATATTGATTATGATGGAGTTATTGCACGAATGATATCGAAAATGTAAAAGCAATGCTTAGGAGGATCCACCTTGAAATATAACGTTGTACATCGCGGTGACGATATTTCTAAACAATTGATGCAAACCTTCCACCGCCTCGTTCAGCAGCATGGCTTGATTCATGATGAGGAAGCTCCGGATATCGTGCTTTCCATCGGCGGTGACGGAACACTGCTGCATGCTTTTCATCAATATAAGGAACAGCTGGAGACGATCGCCTTTGTTGGTATCCATACGGGACGACTCGGTTTTTTTGCCGATTGGAAGCCTGATGAAGTCGAATTGCTTGCTGATATGATGGGAGAAAGCGCGGTCGTTAACGATTTGCGGGTAGTCAAATATCCATTGGTAGAGATACAAATTACGACAGCACAAGGAATCGAAACACAGCTGGCTCTAAACGAATTTACGTTAAAAGGAGTCGACGCGACTCTGATGGCACAGCTTCATATTAATGACGAGCTTCTGGAAACGTTCCGCGGCGACGGCATCTGTATCTCCACCCCTATGGGCAGCACGGCCTATAACAAAAGCTTGGGTGGCGCTATCGTTCATCCTTCACTGGACGCCATTCAGATTGCGGAGATCGCTTCGATCAACAACCGTGTATTCCGTACTTTAGGATCGCCGATAATATTGCCCAAGCATCATCATTGCGATATTTACCCGAGAGCCAATCAAAATATTTTGCTATCCCTTGATCATGTTTACGTGCAACGCAACGATATTCTATCGATTCGGAGCATGGTCGCTGCCGGCAAGAAGGTGAAGTTCGCCCGCTTTCGCCAGTTCCCTTTCTGGAATCGGGTACGTGAAGCATTCATTGGCTACGAACCAATCAACGAGAACAGACCCTGACCATTGTCAGGGTTTTCTTTTTAAGAATATAGAAAGTTTAAGTCCTTTATAGCATATTCGGATAGCGGGGAAGTAGCTATGTGCCTCTAAAGATCCTGAAAGGAACTGAAAATTCCGTTATTTAATCTGCCGCCTTCAATGAAAGGCCATAGCGGAACGATTACGTCCGCTAATGCTTCGACTGATTCATTATAGGGAGGGATTAGTCGCCTGTAAAGAAAAGCGCTTGATATGTTCACTTAAACAATCGGTTTTAGGAGTTGCAGGTTTCGTTAATTATCGGCGCGCCGACGTTCAATTTCAGATGTGATATAGCGGCCGGAATCCCACGTCCATCCTTCCAAAACGCACAAAAGTAAAGGGTACACCAAGGATGCCGCAAGGCGTTTTTCTTATAATATTCGAAAGTATAAGTTCGAACCAGAGGTTCACCTTTCTAATATTGCAAGAAAAGCTACCGCTAAGACACGAATGTATCTTCCTCGAAAGGACTTCGATCAGAAGCTTTTCTTATCTGCGGGTAAGCAAATATAGAAAGTACGGCGCTCCGATACCAGCCGTCACAATACCAACCGGAATTTCAACGGGCTGGGCTATAACTCTCCCAATCGTATCGGATAAAAGGACAAGCACAGCACCAATGATGGCCGATGCCGGCAGCATCACCTTGTAATCGCGTCCAAGTAATTGAATCGCCAGATGGGGAGCTATGAGCCCGACAAAGCCGATGCTTCCGGCAACCGCTACACAGGAGCCTGCCAGACCAACAGCTATGGCCATTAGAACTATTCTTTCCCGCTGAACGCTAACTCCTACGCCTTGGGCAATTTCCTCCCCCATAAACAGCAGATTAATCCGATGGGATTTATATACAGCCACTGGAAGCAAGACAGCAATCCAGATCGACACAGCTAACACATACTTCCAATTGGTCCCCCAAATGCTGCCGGATAGCCATATTTTCACAAAGTCATAATTATATGCATTCATCCGATAAGTCAAAAACAACATTCCCGCGCTAATGCCTGCACCGGCAGCTATACCAACCAGCAGCAAACGAACCGGCAGCAGTTTGCCGTTCTTATAGGCTAAAGCAAAAACTAGCAGCGCCGCTGCTGCCGCCCCAACAAAGGCTACTATAGGCAGCATATAGACAGGTGCGAATTGAATCTTCCCATAAAAAAAGGCGATATATACGACAACGGCTAGCCCCGCTCCAGCGTTAATGCCAAGTATACCCGGATCAGCCAAGCTGTTCTGCGATACTCCTTGCATAATTGCACCTGTTACTGCGAACCCCATTCCAACGAGTATGGCTATAGTTATCCTTGGCAGCCTGATGTCAAACAGCACAATGGAGGATGGTCCGCTCTCGTAACCGAAAAGAGTTTGAATCACTTCTATAGGGGTAAGCCTGATCAAACCTGAGTTAAGGCTTATGAGCACAACAGCAACGAAACATATCGCCAGCAGCGCAAATTTACTCGGAATGGACATTCTATATTTCCGCTTAAGCCAATTTTCCGTCATCATAGGTTTGCCTTGCCATCCTTTCGTGCCAAATACAGAAAAAAGGGCACCCCGAGCAGGGCTGTTATTATGCCAACAGGCGTCTCCTGAGGAGGATTAACCAACCGAGCGACAGTATCAGCCGTCAATAATAGCCAGCCCCCGAATAATCCTGAGCAAGGAATGACCCAACGGTAATCCACACCGATCAGAAAACGGGTAAGATGTGGAATTATGAGACCAATGAAGCCTATAGGTCCCGCTACAGCAACCGCAGCCCCTGTAAGTGCGAACACCGTAATTGCCCCTAGTAGCTTTACACGTTTCACCCGCTGGCCTAATCCTGCCGCAACCTCGTCTCCCAAGCCAAGAAGATTAATATTTTTGGAAATCAGAAGTGCCAGCAGGAACCCACCTATTGCCCATGGGAGAATTGAAAAAATATCTATCCACTTCACTCCGGCTATTCCAGCTGCATACCAGTACATAACCTCTTGTGCGATGCCAAAATAAATTTGGATCCCTTCCGATAATGAGGCCAGCAGCGCACTTACAGCTGCCCCCGCCAATGCCAGCTTTACGTGTGAATAATGCTGTGAAGCCTTATAGGACGCGAGGACTCCAACTCCATAAACCGTTATCGTTCCGAGAGCCGCTCCCAGGAAGGAAACGACAATCATTTGCTGGTAAGAGAGATGTGGAAAAAAAGCAAATGCAAGCACAATCCCAAACCGCGCGCCTGAGGAAACCCCCAGAAGACTTGGGCTTGCAAGAGGATTGCGGGTCATTCCCTGCATGATTGCGCCGGATATGGCAAAGCAGGCTCCAACAATTATTGCAGTCAATGCCCTGGGGAGACGAACCGCGAGCACCGTATAATGCTGAACCTGTGATTCATCGTAATGCAGCATGGCTTCAATAACGGTTTGAAGGCTAATATCAGCAGCCCCTGTAGTCACAAACAGCAGGATACCAGCTGCGATTCCTGCACTTAACAGCAAAATAAGAAAAGAAGGGCTCAGCCTTCTTTTCTTAGCTTCGTTAATGGCAGCTTGCCTTGAATTTTCGTTTATGCTGAGGCTTGAGTCCGAACTCATGGGCCCAGCAGCTCCTTTTTAATCTCGTCAACAAATACGTTGTACATGATTAAACCGAACCCTGTTTTCGTTCCCCTTATCGGTTTCATGTACATGTGCTGATTTTTTACAGCCTTCAAATTTTTCCAGAGCGGCGTTGCGATTGCTTCTTTCATTTTGGCCTCATAATCAGGTACATTCGTATCCAACAAGAAGATGTGGTCCGGGTTGATCTCTGGCAGCTTCTCAAGGGCCAGCTTAATTTCTCCGTCTTCCTCTGGCAAGCCTGCCGGATATTTTAATCCTAATTGCTCATAAGCAATTTTACCAAGAGGGCTCTTGCTCCCCATTACGCGGGTATCCTTATCTGTAACCTTAAAGAAAACAACCGTTTCATTCCCCATCTTGGCAGCCAGCTTTTCCTTCAAGCCTTTGGTTTTCGTGTCAAACTCCTGCAGCTTCTCTTTGGCTAATGAACCTTTGCCTACTGCATCTCCAACGCTTAGAAATACTTTCGTCCAATCGCCTTCCATGTCCTTGGTGGAGTATACGAGGGTTGGAGCCATTTTGGACAGCGCCTCGTAAGGCTTGGAATGGTTCTTTTCTTCACCAAAGATCAGATCGGGCTTCAGCTGAAGCACTTTTTCAAGATTGGGCGCTGAGGATTGGCCTACTGACTCGGTCCCCTTCAACAAGGCCGCTGTATAGGGCTCAAAATCCCCTGCTTCACGCACAACAGAGCCTACCGGACGAATTCCCAATGCCAATAAATGGTCGGCAAAATGAGGGGTCAAAGCCACAACGCGTTCGGCCTTATCCGGGACCACTGTTTGCCCCAATGCATGCGTGATCGTTTTCTTCTCTGCAGGAGCCGCGGCTGGTGTAGCTGCAGGCGTTGCTTCGGTCTTCTTGGCTGCGGCCGGTTCCACCGCTGCATTATTGCTAGAGCTGCATGCACTAATTACGATGGAAAATATCAGGATCATACATAAAGAAATAAACGTGCTCTTTTTATAAAACATAGCCATACCCCTTTTATTTATATTGTTTACCAGTAACACAGCGCTTTCATGATAATGATTATCATTATTAGGAGTATAAGGTTGGAAGCCAAATTATGTCAAGTCTTATTCCAATAAAAAAAATCAGGGCACAACAAAAAAACTTATACCTATGTAAGCGTATAAGTTTTGGGGTATGCTCTTAATAATGGCTGCTATCTTATTTCGTGTTGTTGCCGGATTGCTGCTTCGGCGAGTTGTGATGCGGCTTGCGATGCGGGCGCTGCTGGCGGTTATTCTGCTGCTCCTGATGCCGCTGTTGATGGCGTTGAGGCCTCGGCTGATGCGATTGAGACTGCTCTTGCTTGTACTCCTGTTTCAGCTCCTGCTGAAACTGCTGTTCAAGCTCGGATTGCTCCTGCTCGTCCAGCTCATTCAGGCTGTCTTCCGTTGCCATATTTTGCTGATCGCCGGACTGATGCTTAGATGCGATCCGTTCAATAATAAAATACGCGCAGCCAAAATTGCAATACTCGTTCAAGTAATCTTGCAACGTAGCGATAGAAGATTCCTTCGTTGCTTTTGGATGGATTTCCTTGAAAAAACCACGCAATCGAAGCTGATTATAGCCCCAATCCCCTACGATGTAATCATACCGCTCCAGCACCTCGCTGTAACGCTCTTTGAAAGCATCTGGCTTCCAGCCGTTTTTATGGTCAACTACCACTTCGTATGTTTTATTGGCAATGTGGATCACTCTGTTATCCCTCCTAAGGGTTTTGCGTAAGCAAAACCGGCGTCGTAAGCATCGTCTGGACTTTGCAGCAGCAAAGCCACTTTGTAAATGGCCGAAATTCTCTGTAAGCGAGCCTTCCCTGAGTATGAATCAAGTCAAGTCCCTGAAAGGGACTTGATTGCGTCCGTTCTCTATGGGTTTGCTAAATGGCTAAATGTATTAACTTATGAACTTATGCTTGCTGGGCGGATTTCACTTGCTCATGCGCGTGGTAAGAGCTGCGCACCAGTGGACCCGATTCAACATGATTGAAGCCGCGCTTCATCCCCTCAGCTTTAAGCTCAGCGAATTGATCCGGTGTATAGAACTTTTCGACCTTCAGATGTTTCGTTGTAGGCTGCAAATATTGGCCGATTGTCATGATATCGCAATTGATTTCGCGCAAATCATCCATCGTTTGTATAATTTCCGCCCATTCCTCTCCTACCCCGAGCATAATGCTGGATTTCGTAGGAATCCCTGGCGCTATTTGTTTGGAACGAGCAAGAAGCTCCAATGATCTACGGTATTTTGCCTTGGAACGTACCTTATCAGACATACGTTCAACCGTTTCCACGTTGTGGTTCAAAATATCCGGCTTTGCTTCCAATACCGTCCTGAGTGATGACTCTTTACCCAAAAAGTCCGGAATCAGCACTTCGACACTGCAGAGCGGCATTCTTTTTCGAATAGCCAACACAGTCGCCGCAAATATCGAGGCCCCTCCATCCGCCAAATCGTCTCGGGCTACAGAAGTTACAACTACATGCTTAAGACCCATCTGCTCCGCTGCTTCTGCAACGCGCTCAGGCTCTTGTAGATCCAGCTCTGTCGGAAGTCCGGAGGTAACCGCACAAAACCGGCAAGCACGGGTGCAAATATCGCCCAGGATCATAAAAGTAGCGGTTCGATTTGCCCAGCATTCATGAATATTGGGGCATTTCGCTTCTTCACAAACCGTATGCAGCGTTTTATCGCGCATCATATTTTTTAATTCCTTGTAATTTTCACCTGTTGTCAGCTTAATTTTTAGCCACTCGGGCTTACGCTCTACTGGAGTAGACATCTTTTTGTACCTGCTTTCTGCTTCTTTGTCCATACTCTTGAAGCTATTATATCAACCAATGCCATAACAATCCACTTTCCTTTTGATTTATGATAAACTAGAAAAGGTTATGAAATTTAATGGTATCTAATAAGAACACCATTTCGGAGGAATAAGCCTTATATGATTAATTTAGAAGCTATCCTGAAGCTTGTTCGCGCTGGGGACCTGGATATTTCCGAGGCTCAGAAGCACATAGACCAGCTAATGAATAAGAATAACGAAGAAGGCTTTCGCATCGAAGATCTCGGCTTTGCTCAATTGGATATCGACCGGGAGCGCAGAACCGGCTTTCCAGAAGTTATTTATGGAGAAAGTAAAACCGCAGAGCAAATTACTTCTATCTTTCTTAAATTCATGGAGCATTCCCAGAAGGTTCTGGCAACACGGGTAAGCGCAGAAAAAGCCGTTTTGATCCAACAGCAGATCGCTGGCATTACATATAATGAAGCAGCGCGAGTTCTGGTTTGGTATCAAAAAGAGGAAGCGCGTACATCGAAAAGCGATACTTATATCGCCGTTGTTTGCGCGGGAACTTCCGACCTTCCTGTTGCAGAAGAAGCCGCAATAACAGCAGAATACTTGGGCTGCCGTGTGGAGCGGGTTTACGATGTAGGCGTGGCCGGCATTCATCGGCTATTTCGCAGGCTCGAGCTCATTCGCGGTGCGACAGCAATAGTCGTGGCTGCAGGTATGGAGGGCGCGTTAACCAGTGTGCTCGGCGGACTTGTGTCCAAGCCGGTTATAGCTGTTCCAACCAGCGTTGGTTACGGGGCAAGCTTCCACGGTGTGGCAGCTCTTTTGGCCATGCTTAATTCCTGCGCACCCGGTGTCTCCGTAGTAAATATCGACAATGGTTTTGGTGCCGGATATAACGCTGCATTAATACATAAAACCATGGTAGAGAGGAACTAATCGATGAAAATAGCTTACTTGGACTGTTTTTCCGGCATTAGCGGGGATATGACGCTGGCCGCGCTTGCAGATGCTGGAGCAGATCGAAATTATATCGAGGAAGAGCTGCGTAAAATTAAGATCGAGCCCTTCTCCCTGGAGTGGAAACGGGTCAACAAAAAAGGAATATCTGCCTTAAAAATGGATGTTCTGCTGGATCCTAACACGCCTCCTGCTCATCATAGACATTATTCAGAAATTGTAAAAATTATCCATGATTCTGGATTTAATGATCGTGTTATCAAGCTCAGTCTTGCTATTTTCGAAAAAATCGCGATTGCCGAAGCAAAAATACATGACGTCCCTGTGGAAACCGTTCATTTTCACGAGGTCGGTGCCATTGATTCCATTGTCGATGTAATTGGTGTAGCACTTGCATTAGACTCGTTGGAGGTAGAGAAAATCTTCTCTTCCCCTGTAGTACTGGGCTCCGGAACGGTTCGTTGCGACCACGGTATTTATCCCGTGCCTGCCCCGGCAACTTTGGAAATGATGCGTGGACTTCCGATTGCGCCAAGCAATTATTCATTAGAAATGACTACTCCTACGGGTGCAGGAATCATTGCAGGAGTTGTTGATGAGTTTGCCAAAGGCTATCCGCCTATGATCGTAGAAACCATCGGCTATGGCGCCGGGACCCGTGACCTGCCTAATCAGCCGAATGTACTGCGTGTTGTAATCGGTAAGGCGGATCCATATGCTCATAAGTTCCAGGTTCAGCATATTGAAACAACGCATTCACACGCTCACCATTCCGAGCATGAACATCATCATCATGGACATAGCCATTCTCACAGTCATAGCAACGGGGCTGATCATAGCCATGACCATGATCACAGCCATAGTCATGACCATGGACATAAACACGATCACGATCATGCCCACAGTCATGGTCATGCTCACGATCACGGCCATTCTCATGACCATGGACATAAACACGATCACGATCATGCCCACAGTCATGGTCATACTCACGATCACAGTCATGACCACGATGATCATGAGCACGACCACGACCACCAACACCACCATGAACATGATCATCCGCATAATGAGCACGTACATAAGCCGCACACTCATGAACATCATGTTCATGACCACAGCACCCATATTCCTCCTGGAATTAAGCAATAGTCGCTGGAGGCTTATACACTTAGGGGGCTGTGCCAAAAGTTATTTTGGGACAGCCCCTCACCACTTTACCCTGATTATAGGATTGCAAAAGAACCCTCAATTCCGCTTGATAGCTGGAGTGCTCCCTTTAGAATAAACATTGGAATTAAACCTCTGGTTTTTCCGATGGAATTTTAGGGGGTGCATTTTATGAGTGAGGGTACTTTTGCATATTCTATGGAATTTACTCTTTAGGATTTATTCTTAAGGATTTACTCTTAAGGACTTTCTTTTTAGGATTTACTTTTTAGGATTTGCTCATAAGAATATACTCATTAGGATTTACTCTTTTTAGACAGCCTCTTTCCTAGATATTTTCAGCGAAATGCAGAGTGAAGTCACCTTCCAACTGCAGAGATGAGGTAACTGAGTGCTAATCTCGGTTGTGTGGGTATCGAATTCAGGTTCAGGTTCAGGGTTCGGTTACGGCATTGCACGGCCAGATTAGTGAACCCCACACCACCAATTACCAGGAAAATATCATGTTAATTACTCCAAAAACTAGCGTTTCTAGCCATATAACTGGAATTTCTCATGTTAATTCTACATATTTTGGCTATCATCACCATTATCACCTAAATTAGACGGAGTTTTTCTGAGTTTTCCAGTTAAAATGATTTCAGAGGATTTCCTCGCTGGATTAACGTGAGAATTTCCATCTATTCCCTTCAGAATTTCTTCCTGCCCACTTCTCCTTCTTTGGCCCATTGAGCAAACCTTAGTATTACATCCATCGATAAGCCGCCGGAAAACCCTAGTCTCCTCTTAATGAAAGCAACCTTTGAACAGCTGTTCTCGCACCATCACCTTAAGCAACATACACAAGGGGCCGTCCCCTGGTAGCTTTAGCAATTCAACCAGCGGACAGCCCCTTGTTCTATGGCATTTAATAAGGCGCCGCAGAGCCAACGTGTGTGAATCCCAGGCGCTCGTTGCGGCGTTGCATGCCTGTCGGTCGAACCCCGTGCTTTTATTGATTACTATCTTTTCTTTCCGTTCAGGAACAGCCTTCTGACCTCTTCGTAAACTTGCTTAAGCGCAACCCCATATTGCTTAGCTGCTTGCTCACATTCTTTAAATTCCGGTGCAAACTGCACCAATCGCCCTTTATGGTAGCCGATTTTCACATTGATTCCGCCCCAAGGGGTCTCGACCTGCTCGAACTCACGAGCGAGCCGATGGCAGGAGGCGTGCAAATAGCGAAGACCGATCGTGGTAGTTTCACGAAAAATGACTTCTTCTATCCGCTCAAGCCCGCTCTCATCTACTAGCACGTTTAGCATAACGCCAGGACGGCCTTTTTTCATAATAATCGGAATCCAATATACGTCATTGGCCCCCGCTTCAAATAAGCAATCACTAACATAAGAGCATAATTCCGGATTCATATCATCAATATTAGCCTGGAGCAGCAGCATCCCATCGTCGACGTGCTCTTCCCTATGTTGAAATCCCATATATTGTCCCTCCTTAGAAAAAAAGCAAAAAAATCTAACATCCAATAATCTATCATGTACGCATCATAACAAAAAAATAATCTGCTGGATATGCATCCTTTTTTTGAGCTATCCTTTGGATAAAAATAGATCGTATTTCACATGCTATTATCATGTATGAGAGTTCCAAAAGTCAGCTTTTCTGCATAGAGAAGGTTGCAATAAGCAGCATATGGAAAACTCTAAAAAAAAGGCATGGGCACCCCAGCTATGATGGCCAACTATGGAGGTTAACTGAGCATGGCAGCACAATGGAAGCGTTCAATCCTCACTCTATCGTTATGCGGAAGCATCCTACTCGGAACCGTGTTACCGGTGCATGCCGCCCCTGCTGGCAAGACACCCAAAGAAGGTACACCCAGCAAAACCATGAAAGCCATATTTGCAGAGCGTAAGGATATTTTTGATAAAGTCAGCGCATTAACAGGTATGCCCTGGTACTATCTCGCCGCAGTTGATCAATACGAACGAACAATTAATATAGCCCGGAAACGTTCGGGTACGGATGACTATATAGGTATCCACTTCACAGAGCTTAAATGGTGCGGCATGATGAATCCTGACCATGAGGATACCAATGAAATGAGTATTAAACTATTCGAAGGGATTGGCAGAGACGGCTCCGGAGACGGTATCGCTGATCGAAAAAACGGTCTTGATGTCCTATATTCGATGTCGATGTTTCTTTTAAAGCACGGCACTGCGCAAGAAGACCTTCGAATCGGTCTGTGGGAATATTATCAAAACACTCGAAGCGTTGAAAGAATTGAGCAATTTGCTTCTGTTTACTCAACATTCGATACATTGGATTTGCATGAGCATACATTTGTAACACCTCTGCGCTCTGATTATACTTTTCGCAGCACATGGGGTGCAAGCCGCGGCTGGGGGGGCTTCCGTATACACGAGGGCACCGATATATTTGCTCGACATGGGGTACCGGTTCGAAGTGCTACCTATGGCATCATTGAGGTTATGGGCTGGAATCCTTACGGGGGTTGGAGAATTGGCATTCGCGATTTAAATAATGTATATCACTACTTTGCTCATCTATCGGGGTTTAATAAAGAGGTCAAAGAAGGAGACATTGTCAAACCCGGTCAAGTCATCGGTTGGGTCGGCAGCTCAGGATACGGCAAACCGGGAACTTCAGGGAAATTTCCGCCACATCTCCATTATGGACTTTACCGCGACAATGGTTTAACCGATTGGTCTTTCGATCCTTATCCTCATTTGCGAAAGTGGGAGAGGGAAGAACGGATGCGAAGCAAAAAATAGCCACACTGGCTCAACGCCGCGATGTGCTTTAAACAAGAAAAAGTGCAAGAAGAAGAACCGTCCAGCCCGAACTGCAGCTCCAATTGTCTAACAATTGGGGTACAGTTCAACCACAGGACGGTTCTTTGCTGTAGAACATCTTAGCCTCTGGAATCAGAGTTTCACTATACTCCTCCTTCCGTAATCCCTTAAAATATCGCCACGTGTCCGTCTGTACGGTGCTCCGTTCCTCCTACAAGGACTCCATTGTCTTGTCTCCATATAATTTGCCCGCGCCCGAATCCTACATTTCCAGTAGCCCATTTGATGTCATGCCCCATACGGGCCAACGACTCGACAATATGGGCAGAAGCCGTATGCTCGATTTCAACCGCTTTTTCATGTTTCCACAGCCATCTTGGTGCATCAAGCGCAGCCTGCGGGTTCAAGTGGAAGTCCACCGTATTCATCACTACTTGTACATGGCCTTGAGGCTGCATAAAGCCACCCATCACGCCGAACGGTCCTACCGGTTTGTTCTCCTTTGTAAGAAAACCGGGAATAATCGTATGGTATGGTTTCTTGCCTGGTGCGAGACAGTTGTCGTGTGCAGGATCAAAAGAGAAGTTATGGCCTCGGTTGTGGAGGGCAATACCGGTTCCAGGTACGACCAATCCCGAGCCGAAACCCATGTAATTGCTTTGAATGAATGATACCATGTTTCCTTCACCGTCTGCTGTACAAAGGTAGACCGTGCCGCCGCTTGATGGTTGTCCTGACTTGGGCAGCAGCGCCGTTTTTCCGATTAGAGCACGTCGCTCAGCCGCATAGGATTCGGATAGCAAATCTTCTACCTTCACCGACATCTTGCCGGGATCTGCAATGTACTTCTGTCCGTCCGAATAGGCAAGCTTCATCGCTTCAATCTGCTTGTGGAGAGTATCAACCGTATCCCGCTCGGTAAACTCAAAGCCCTTCAGGATATTCAATGCCATTAGAGCCACCAAGCCGTGACCGTTCGGTGGAATCTCCCATACATCGTATCCGCGGTAATTGATGCTGATTGGATTCACCCATTCCGGCTTGAACGCAGCTAAATCCTCTTTCCTCAGGTAACCACCGTATTGTCTGGAAAATTGGTCAATCTTCTCCGCCAATTCCCCACGGTAAAAGGCTTCTGCTTTCGTCTCTGCAATAGCCTGCAACGATCGCGCATGATCCGGCGAACGCCAGACTTCCCCAATTCCGGGTGCTCTCCCCAAGGGGGCAAATGTATCAAACCAAGCCTTATATGGCTCACCTTTCAGATTATTGGAGAAATTGCGAAACGCTCGATCCCAACTGAATCCGAGGATTGGTGTTAATGGAAAGCCGTTTTCCGCATATTCAATAGCCGGCTGAAGTACTTCCGTTAATGAGAGCTTTCCAAACTTTTCAGACAGTTCCGCCCACGCTGCCGGCGTGCCGGGAACCGTAACCGGAATAAAACCATATTTAGGAATTTCCTCTATCCCTGCTTTTTTTAATCCATCGATTGATATGCTTTGTGGTGCCGGACCGCTTGAGTTTAGCCCATGCAGCTTGCCTTGTGTCCAAACAAGCGCAAAGGCATCTCCGCCGATTCCGTTAGAGGTCGGCTCAACAACGGTCAACGCGGCTGCAGTTGCAATGGCGGCATCAATAGCATTGCCTCCCTTGCGAAGAATTGCCAGTCCGGCTTGAGCGGCAAGAGGTTGTGAGGTGCACACCATCCCATTGTTGGAGTACGCGGACATCCGCTGTGATGAATACGGATGATATAATGGATCGAAGGACATATCTGTATTCTCCCATATACTATATTTTAGTTATATACTTACCTTTTCAACTTCGGATCAAGCACTTCACGTATTCCGTCCCCAAGCAGATTAAAGCCAAGTACGACAAGGAAAATGGCGATTCCCGGCCAGTATGCAAGCATGGGTTCAGTATTCAAATACCCTTGGGCAATATTCAACATCGAGCCCCAGCTAGGATCTTCCGGCTTCGCCCCTAAGCCCAAGTATGAAAGACCTGCTTCTGCAATGATAGCCGATGCCATGGCCAATGAAATCTGTACGAGAATAGGAGGAAGTGAATTTGGAAGAACATGTAAAAACATGATGCGCCAATGACTGGCTCCCGTTGCTTTAGCTGCCTGGACGTATTCCAGATCGGCTATAGACATAACCTGGGCGCGAGTGATGCGAACAAAGGCAGGCAGGAAACCGAATCCGATCGCAATCATCGCGTTGTAAAAACCACCGCCAAGCGCTGCCGACATAGCCAGAGCGAGGATAAGGGAGGGAAAAGCTTCAATCGCATCGACAATCCGCATGACTATCCATTCATCCCAAAAACCGCGAAAGTATCCCGTCATCAGTCCAACCGGAACACCGATCACCGTAGCAATGAAGACAGAAATTAGCGCCGCCTGAATGGACAATCGCGCTCCGTAAACAAGTCGTGAAAATGAATCCCGCCCCAGGTCGTCTGTTCCAAGGATATGACCATTGCCAGGCTTGGCTAGAACGGAAGAGTAATCTTGACCATATATGGGATCGTGTGTAGCAATGATCGGAGCAAATATAGCTGTCAACAGCAGCATTCCAATAATAAAAGCGCCAACTAAAGCAAGTTTGTTACGAGCAAATTGGCGGAAAAATATTCGCCATCGACTTTCCGATTTACTTTTGGGAAATGCTTGTGATAATTCGATCTTCGGGGTTGGTTGGATAGCTTGGCTCATCTATTCTCCCCCCTTTGCAGTTTTTATGCGAGGATCAATGACAACATATAAAATATCAACCAATAGATAGACTAAGACGACCATCAGAGCCGATACAAGTATCGCTCCTTGAACGGTAACAAAATCTCGTTTGAAAATCGACTCGACAATTAATCTTCCGAAACCAGGAATTGAAAAAATGGATTCGGTAATAACAAGCCCTCCTAATGTCCTGCGACCATCAAACCACTCATGGTAACAACGGGCACTAGCGCATTCTTCATTGCATGGAGAAAAATGACAGACAATTCACTCAGCCCTTTGGAATGAGCTGTACGAATGTAATCCGCATTCATCACTTCCAGCAAACTGCTTCGCATCATTCTCGTTAGAATGGCCGATTCGCGTAAGCCCGTCGCGACCATAGGCATGATCATCGCCATCAGGTTTGAAACCGGGTTCTCGAAGAAAGGGACGTAGCCGGACGCCGGCAACCAGCCCAAATGTACCGCAAAGAAAACGATAAACATCATGCCAAGCCAGAAGTGAGGGACAGACATTCCTCCCAATGCCAGTGTGGTGCTTATATAATCCATCCAGCTCCCAGGACGCGAGGCAGACATAATCCCTGCGGGAATAGCAATCAGAACAGCAACAAGAAAAGTGCCAATCGTTAATTCAAACGTCGCAGGCAACCGCTGTAGGATCAACTCCGATACCGGAGTACGGTCAACGAGGGAGCGTCCGAGGTCTCCTTGAAGCACTCCTCCCAACCAATTGAGATACTGAACTATAATCGGTTTATTTAAGCCCAGTTGTTCCCGCAAAGCGGCCTTTGCTTCCGGGGTCGCTTCATCGCCGAGAATAACCGTTGCTGGATCTCCAGGTATTAAATGAAGCAATGAGAAGACCATGACGGTAACCAATATGACAACCGGAATGGATAACAGCAGCCGTCTAACTATAATTGTCATAATGTCCCTCCCCTTAATAAATGTGACAAGCTATCCAATGTTCGTCTGAAGTTTGTTTAAGTATGGGCCTTTCTGTCTTACATATCTCCATACAAGCGTGACAACGCGTATGGAAAGCACAGCCGGTCGGCGGATTTGCCGGGCTTGGCACGTCGTCGGATAAAATAATCCGTTCCCGCTTTTCTCGCGGATTAGGGTGAGGCACCGCAGACAACAAAGCTTGGCTGTATGGATGCATCGGATTTTCATAAAACATTTTTTTTGGTGCCAGTTCCACCATTCGTCCCAAGTACATTACACCTACCCGATCACTAATGTGACGCACTACGGACAAGTCATGGGAAATAAACATAAACGTGAGTTGAAACTGTGCTTGCAAATCTTTCATCAGGTTAAGAATTTGGGATTGTACCGATACATCTAATGCGGATACAGGCTCATCTGCAATAATTAGCTTGGGCTTAGTAATCAAGGCCCGAGCAATTCCAATTCGTTGACGCTGCCCGCCAGAGAATTCATGAGGATATCGATCGTAGTGCTGGTCAGTAAGACCTACAATCTCGAGTAATTCCTTTACCTGCTGCACTCGCTGCACTGCAGAGGCTAATTTGTGAATTTTCAACGGCTCTTCCAAAATGGAGCCGATTGTCATGCGAGGATTCAAAGACGCATATGGGTCCTGAAATATGATTTGCATTTCCCGACGAATTTTCCTGAGCGCATCCCCTTTGAGAGTGAAAATATTTTGACCTTGAAATAACACTTCCCCTTCAGTCGGTTCCATTAAACCAAGAATCGTACGGCCAGCCGTAGATTTGCCGCAGCCCGATTCTCCCACGATGCCAAGAGTTTCGCCTTTTTGTAAAAAGAAGGATAAATCATCGACAGCCTTCACATAGCCCTGTGCTTTCCCAAGGATACCTCCCCGGATAGGAAAGTATTTCTTTAGTCCCTTTACTTCGAGTATGGAATTCAACGTTAAGTAGCCTCCTTCACCACCGAACCTTCATACAACCAGCAGCGGCATTGTTGTCCTTCGTGTAGTTCAAATAGCGGGGGTGCATCCGTCAGACACCTTGCTTCCCGAAACGAACAACGGGAAGCAAAGCGACAGCCTTGTTTAATCGTTCCAGGGAGAGGAACAGTGCCTGGAATTGAGTCCAAACGATCCTGGTCCACATCAACTTTTGGGACGGATTTCAATAAACCTTGAGTATAAGGATGAAGCGGATTTTCAAATAAAGTGTAGACATCCGCCTGCTCGACAACCTGGCCTGCATACATTACAACCACACGTTGGCACATCTCGGCAACGACACCCAAATCGTGGGTAATCAGCATGATAGAGGTTCCTTGTTGGTTGCATAACTCCTTCATCAGATTCAAAATTTGAGCCTGGATTGTAACGTCCAGCGCCGTCGTCGGTTCATCTGCGATCAACAGGTCCGGCTCACATGACATCGCCATAGCGATCATAACTCTCTGCCTCATCCCACCAGATAGCTGGTGGGGGTACTCGTCGATAATCTTTTCGGGTCGCGGAATGCTAACTTTTCTCAACATCTCAATCGCATGTTCAGTCGCTCGCTTTTTCGTATAATTACGGTGCAGCATAACGATCTCACACAACTGTTTCCCAATGGTATAGACAGGGTTAAGCGAAGTCATCGGCTCCTGAAAAATCATCGCGATTTCATTCCCCCGAACCTGACGCATCTCATTTTTTGACAGCTGCAGCAGATCGTTTCCTTTATATAGAATCTTGCCTTCGGCAATGCGAGCACCTTTTCTCGGGAGCAGACGCATAAGAGTCAACGAAGTTACACTTTTGCCACAGCCGGACTCTCCTACAATGCCAAGCACTTCCCCTTTTTTAATTGTAATGTCGACGCCGTCAACCGCAGGAATCACTTGTCTCCCACTAAGAAATTCGGTTCTGAGTCCTTTAATCTCCAAAAGATTGGTCATGAAGCTCCCCCCTATCCATCATTCAACCGATTTACTTGGACAGAGTGGCTGTACGAATCAAGCCGTCTGGCACGTAGGTAAAGCCTTTAACTTCTTTTGAGAATCCCATCAGGTTTGCCTCATGATAAAGAAATATCTCCGGTATTTCGTCATTTAAAATCCGCATTGTATCATCATAAAGAGCCTTGCGTTTGGCGATAGCCGATTCAGTTCTAGCCGCATTCAATAACTCATCAACTTTCTTGTTGCTGTAGACGGAGTAATTATTAACTTGTCCCGTACTGACAAAACGATAAATATTTTGATCCGGATCAGGACGTCCGCTCCACCCGTTTTGTACCGCTTCAAAATTATGCTTGTCCAACTTTTCCAGCAGCTGTCCAAATTCTATTTTTTCCAGCTTTACATCAATTCCGGCCGGTTTCAGCATTCCCTGGATCATTTGTCCAAGCTGCTGATTGGCTGGTGAGGTTGAGATCGTCAAGGTAAAGGAGAATCCGTCAGGCATTCCCGCCTTAGTTAGCAGGTCCTTCGCTTTTTGAAGATCAGGTTTCTGATATTTATCACTGTCTCCATAAGCGAATTGACCTGGAGCAAACGGTGAATGGGCAGGAGCTCCTATATCGTTAAGCAGCACTTTGACGATCGCATCCCGGTCGATCAACAGATCAACAGCCTGGCGGAGCTCTTTTTTATCAAACGGCGGCTTTGACACATTCAGATAAATTCCTTGATAGGCATAGGTTAATTCATTTATGACACTAATCTTCGGATCATTTTTTACCCCAGTCACTTCTTTTTCAGGAAATTTGTTTGTAATGTCAATTTGTCCGCTTTTCAAATTCATAAAGGCAATATTAGTATCCGTTATAACTTTGTAGGTGAGCGAATCTACCTTTGGTAAACCTTTCTGCCAGTAATTTTCATTTTTTACGAGTACAATATGGTCACCTTTCACACGTTCCTTGAATACAAATGGACCGGTTCCAACAGGATGATTGAGGAAATCTTCTCCATACTGTTTAACAGCTGCCGGGGAAAGAATCATTCCTGCACGGTCTGTTAAAACAGATAGAAAGGGGGAAAATGGTTTCTTAAGCTCAATCTTTATCGTATAGGGATCAACAACAGAAAACTTGTCAACCTCATTCAGCTCACTTAGTCGTGGAGACGACTTGTCCAGATTACGATCGAAGGTAAATTTAACCGCATCAGCATTGAAATCAGTTCCGTCATGGAACTTGACCCCTTCCCGCAGCTTGAAGGTATACGTTTTTTGATCTTCCGATATTGTCCAGCTTACAGCGAGCTGGGGAAGAAACGTACCGTCAGGATTCAAATCCAGCAGTTTATCGAATAAGCTAGAGAATACTTGACGCTCAATCAATGCAGTCGAAAAAGTTGGATCTAACTTCGGAGGATCTGCGTTTAGAGAGATATTTAAATTCCCTCCCGTTTTTGGCACAGCTGCAGAGTTGTTGGTTGTAGGTTTATCCTTACCGCAACCTGTGATTAACAGGGATGTTGCCAATACGAAGATGATTGCCCAAAAGTAATTTCTTTTCATTATCCTCTTTCCTCCTTGGAGTCTTTTTCCGAAAGCAATTTAAAAAATGTCTTTCGAATGATTAATTTATATATTATTCAGAAAACAAGACACAGTCAAGAAGTTTATGTATGATTATTTAACATAATAATGTTAGATATATGTTAATGTTATGCTAATCGGTCATTTATCCACACAGGAAAATTTATTCACCCGTACTGTAAGTAGTCGAGGAAATCCGTTCGAATTATTTTCAACTTAGCCTGTAAATACAGGTTTTTCAGGCAATTCACGAACTCTTATTCGATTGCGAAACGAAATAGAAAAAGCACACAAACCGTTGAAGAAGGAGTTCAACACGCTTCACAAACTCTTTAATTTATGTAATATATTATTACATATAATTTACACTGTTTTTTCGAGCTACATAATATACATAACATTTAAAATACAATATATGTTAGTTTATTGTAATATATTTACTCATATCTTTCTAACAAGAAAATTACCTTGACAGTCCTTATTGTGTAAACACATACGTGTGTGCATATGTAGGGATGGATGTGAGATTACGGACTTTGTTGAATTGGTGTTCCTTGGTATGGTTTTGCTTGCAGCGGTGGGGACACGAGCTTCAAATGGCCGCAATGAACTGCTTAGGTAAGGGGCAGTTATTTTGTACAAGCCATCCATCATTTTATCTTGGATATATGGTTGCAAAAAAACTCCAATCCACTTTGATAGTTGGAGTGGATTGGAGTTTTTTTTGCACATTTTATAGGGTTTACCCTTTGATACAGCCTTCTCTTGGCTATTCTCAGCGGAATACATGGATGCGGTCATTTTCCAACACGTGCTAACCTCGGGGAAAGTGGGTCAGGGTTGGGTTACGTCATTGCATGGCAGCCTAGCGAACCCCACGCAAATATCAGGAAAATGTCCTGTTAATTACTCCGAAAAATAGCGTTCCTTGCCCTATAGCTGGAATTTTAGATCTAGAATAAAAAGTGGACACCTCATAAGAGAATGCAGATAATTAAATTACAAAGAGGAAGAGGTGTCGGGTGTGGGTGAGATGAGACAGAGGTTCAGTGATGAGTTTAAAGAAAAGACAGTAAAGTACATTCAAGAACAGACAAAGAGCGTTCCGCAGATTGCAGAAGAGTTAAACATCCCAGCAGGAACGTTAC
>NZ_JANQBD010000012.1 GCF_024722015.1 Paenibacillus radicis (ex Xue et al. 2023)
AGTTCCGCAAGCGGTTAAAACCAATGAACAGTCTAACCAATATAGACGCTGCAGAAAAGATTGTTTATTTAGACACAATCGATTATAACGAAAGATTCGCAGATCGAGTCATCCGAGGATTTGGAGACCTTGAAGTCAAGAAGAAATTGACGGAGCTTTTTGAAGAACGCTATCCATCCTCCACACCTGAGGTGGAATAAAAAACCAGCTCCCGCGCCTTCGCTTGGGCTGCACCCTCACCCTTTATAACGTCTGAATATTCAAACAACTAACTTTTCTTATCCATCGTCCCGATGGATAAACCTACCTTACACAAACTTCTTGACGCTACCGCCTGAAATCAATCTAACTGGAAAAACTAACTCTAATAGAGGTGAAATGGTGGATATCAGCCAAAATACGTAGAATTAGCATGAGGAATTCCAGCTATAAGACTTGGAACGCTATTTTCGGAGTAACTAACTTGACATTTTCCTGATAATTGCACGAAGTGCGCCAGACTTCCATACAATGCCGTAACCGAACCCCGAACCCGGTACCCGCGATGAGTACGCGCCGGAAAGCGACCTCATCCTATTTATCACTAAGAATACACAAGAATGTGCAAAAAAAGCCTTCAATTATTAAAGTGGAATTGAGGGCTCTTTTGCTACCATCTATTCAGGATAAAATGGTGGAGGAGTTGTCTCAAAATGACTTTTGGGACAGCCCCTTATTTTTATTCACCGTCCAAATCTTTACCGTATTAGTGTCCACTATCTCAAACCTAGCCCTTTACAGAGCCGATCATAACTCCCTTGGCAAAATGCTTTTGCAGAAATGGATAGACGACAAGAATTGGCAATATGGAAAGAATAATCGAAGCTGAACGAACGGTTTCCGACGGCGGAGACGCATCGCCTATAGATGCTTCCATCCCAACGGTTTTGGCGCTATTATCAAGAACTAAAGATTTAACCAAAACCTGGAGCGTCCACTTCTTGGCGTCGGTTAAATACAGCAGTGCATTGAAATAAGTATTCCAATGAGATACGGCGAAAAACAGCACGAAGGCTGCCAGAGCGGGTTTGGATAAAGGCAGAATGATTCGGAAAAAGACGCCAAGCTCCGTACAGCCATCCATTTTGGCCGATTCGATCACCTCTGCCGGCAAGGAATCCATAAAGCTTTTTACAACGATCAAGCTCCACGCATTAGTGAGCGTTGGGATGATCAATGCCCAATAGGAGTTCATTAAGCTTAATTCCTTAACAAGCAGGAAGCTCGGAATAATGCCGGCACTGAATACGAGTGAAAACACAACAAGCCCATAAATCCATCTACGGTGAGGCAATTTGCGTTCCGTCAGTCCATAGGCCATCGTAAAAGTAAAGGCAACATTTAATAAGGTCCCTACAGCCGTAATGAATACGGTGCTCTGCAATGCGTTCTCAAAGCTGTTGGAGGACAAAATATAAGTGTATGCTCCGAGCGACCATTTTTCCGGGAACAGCTGCAGTGCATATGGAATATACACCGACCTGTGGGTTAATGATACGCTCAACACATAAAGAAATGGAAACAAGCACATCGCCGAGATGATTGCCAGCAGCGTGTAGTTGATGACATCAAATGCAGTAACCTTTTTCTGGTGTACAAAGCTCACGGGTTTACTCCTCCTAAGAACTTTGCTTTAGCAAAGTTTACTTCGTAAGCATTACTTAGTAAATGCCCTCATGTCCCATCTTTTTGACAACGTAATTGGAAGCCATCACAAGCGCCAGGCCGACGAGACCTTTGAAAAATCCTACTGCAACGCCCACACTGTACATTCCCCGTAAAATACCGTTGTTATATACATACGTGTCAAAAACATCTCCCACATCTCGCACCAGTGGATTCATCATCAGCAGAACCTGCTCGAAATTGACATCCGTCATATGCCCCAGCCGAAGAATGAGTAGAATGACGATGGTTGGCCGTATGGCCGGCAAAGTAACATGCCAGATTTGTCTGAAGCGGTTCGCCCCGTCCACAACTGCTGCCTCGTATCTTTCCGTATTCACGCCGGCGATGGCCGCCAAGAAGATAATGGTCCCCCAGC
Organism: Paenibacillus radicis (ex Xue et al. 2023); assembly: GCF_024722015.1. GTDB lineage: Bacteria > Bacillota > Bacilli > Paenibacillales > NBRC-103111 > Paenibacillus_S. The sequence continues at coordinate 2,084 of NZ_JANQBD010000012.1, forward strand.
CCGCATCCTTCCATATGCTCTGAGCAGTCAGCAAGCCCCAAAATAAATTCACATCATTCAGGAAGGAATACGGCTCCAGACCGAAAAGCCGAATGAGCTTGTTGAGCAGACCTACATCAACCGATAAAATAAAAAAAGTAAGACTCGCAATGACTACCCAAGATAAAAAATGCGGCATATAGACCAAGGATTGATTAATCCGTTTAAAAACTTCATGCCGCACCTCATTCAACATGATCGCCAACAAAATAGGCAGCGGGAAGAAAAACACCAGCCCGAATATGTTGATCAGCAGCGTATTCCGCAGCATGATATAGAAATGCTCATCGGCAAACATCTCGTTAAAAAACTTCAAGCCTACCCAGGGACTCTCAGCAAACCCAACAATCGGATTGTAATCCTTAAAGGCGATGAGCAATCCCCACATCGGTACGAGCTTAAAGACGGCGAAATAAAGAAAGCCAGGAATAACAAGCAGATACATGTAGCGATATTTAACATAGTCCGACCAAAACGAGCGAGTACGTGTATGCGGTCGCTCTTTGACTACATGGCTATTCAAAACGGCCTCTTCCGTTTTCATTCGCATGCTCCTTTCATTGAGAAAATAGCGAGGGTCAACCCGCACAAGGCTACAGCCGCCCGTACAGGTTGACTTGTTGTTCCACAGGCTTCCAATTATTTGCCGAAATACTCCTTATAGCTTTGCGTTTGCTCCATAAAAGCTTTCTTGAGAGCTGCATTGTTTCTTAGCCCATCAACATATTTCTTGTAATCGTCCATACTGATTTTTCCCATAATGGCTTCGGTTCTCTTCTTTTCGAATTCATCCGAATATTTCGGCCATTCCGCCGTCCAGGTAGCCGAACGAATGATTCGGAAAGGATCGACCGTCAGCGTATCGTACACTACCTTCACTTTCTCGCGATTTGCTTTATCGACTTCAACAGGTGCGAGCGGACTGTCTACTTTATCCCATTCATTTCTTTTGATCGTAAAAGGGTCATTCGTAAAGCTTTGAATTTCTTTCAAACCGACGTCGGTCATAATGTATTTGCCATTTTCAACTTTATGATGCACACCTTCGTATCCATAAAACAGTGCCTTCGAATTGTCATCTCCAGCAGCAGTGTTGAATACCTCCAGTATCTTCTTCAGTTTATCCTCCGGAACGCTTTTCGGAATAAAGAGCCCTCCCGTAAAGCCTGGCTCCAGGTAGGCCGCCGCACCTCCCGGCCCTTTAATGAAGGGAACAATCTCTACTTGCGCATTGGGCTTCAGCTTTTTATTTTCTTGCTCCATCCGGTATTGATGCCAGTAATTTTTCGTGTGGAACACCGTTTTGCCTGCAGCGAAGAAATTATCCGGCTCTGCCCCCTTCACTGCTGAGAATTCCGGAGACATTAGACCGTCCTTGAATAATTTGCGGTACCAGTCCACCATGTTGGTGTAGGCATCCGATAAGATATTTCTGTAAAGACCTCCTTCAGCGTTATACTGCGGAGTGAAGGAACCGAAGGCGGAGGCCATGTTATCGAAGAAGAGAGTCCCAATCAGCTTGCCGCTCGTATCCTTGGCCTTGATTTGCTTGAGTGCGTTGTACAGCTCATCGGTAGTTTTGGGCATAGCTAATCCTGCCTCGTCCAGTAAATCTTTGCGGATCAAGAAACCCGTATTAATCTGTGACCTCGCTCGCGGGATAAAGTAATAGGTCCCTTTATATTTGGAATATTTCCAGGCTGCTTCGGGCACATTTTTTTTCAAATTCGGATACTTGCTCAAATCACCCAGAAACGGCCCCAAATCCCAGAACACGCCTTTGTCAACTGCATTCATCGTGTTAACATCATGAGGATTTTGTGCTGAAACTACGTCAGGCAGCTGCCCAGAGGCAATCGCTAAATTCAATTTCGTTTGAAACTCAGGATCGGGAATCCACTGAACATCCATCTCCAAATTATTTTCCTTTTGAAAGCGCGACCAGAACTGATTTTTCATATCCGGAACTTCGGCGAAAGTAGATACCATCGTGCTGTATTTAAAAGGTTTATTAGTCGCCGCCGGAGCATCCGTGCTGCCCTTCCCGTCACTGGCCGGCTGCGACCCCGAACATGCACTAACTACGGATGACATTAAAGCAACGGCAAGCAATGGAGCTGTTTTTCTAAAACCGTTTATTTGCATCCCATTCATCTCCTTATGGTTATCATCTTCCCCGGATTATTAGCATAGTGGAGCAATACCAAGCTTACCGGACCACTCATTGAGTTTAGCGACCAATTCTTCCTTTAAGTCAATAGCGCCCGCGCTAATGATCTCATTTCTGCTCCTGGCGGATCGCTGTCCTGGAAGCTGCAAGCCAGCCGCTCTGGCCTCCATCCTGTCTGCCATTTCAGTCGTCCGCTGCCTGAATTTCCGCTGACCGAGAAGTCCGTCCGCCTTGATGCATATTGCGGTATGCGAGGGAATGCCCACTAGACCGCTGCCTGCCTGCGGTTCATCAATGATTTGCCCCTCTGCAAGTATTCCGGTGATGACTTCGCCCAGTATCGTAAGCCCGAAGCCTTTATGAGCACCTACAGGAAGACGGGTTCCCTTGGATATTGCGGCCGGGTCACCGGTTGCTCTTCCCTGCGAGTCCAGCCCCCAATACGGAGGGACGCTTTCCCCCGCCGCCACTTTCTCAGCCAGCACCCCATTGGATGCATACGCGAGACAAGCATCGAACATGATGTGATAATCGTTGTCGGTAGGTATCGCATAACCCATTGGGCTAGTGCCAATCACCTTCTCTTTTCTGCCGGGAGCCCCCATGGTTGGTGCTCCCCTCGTTACGATATAGCTGATATAGCCATGCTCCGCAGCAGTCTCCACATAGGGCGTTGAAGCTAACAGATGATGGCTATTGCGTATCGCACACAGACCGATCCCATGCTCATCAGCCAATTGCTCCGCTCTTCTCATAATGAACATACCGCAAAGCTCCCCTAATCCGTTATCCCCCTCATAATTTTCCAAAGCACCGAACTTGTTAATCCGTGTAATGGATGGATTGGCCTTCACCTTGCCGGCAGCAAGACCGGCTAAACGCCCAGGGAGCTCATTCACATCATGGTGATTGACACCACGGTAAGTGGCCCTCATGAATACATCAGCTGCAATAGCCGCATTATCTTCAGTTAATCCCGATGCTTGAAGCAATTGAACCGTTATTCGTTCCAACTCCGTCAAAGATATACGTAAACCAGCCAAGCAGAGCCCCCCTCAATAAAGCAGCATTTCCGATTCTTCCATCCCCGCCTTCACCGCTTGCAGCCTGGAAAGTGTAGCTTCGTCGTAATGTCCCAAAGATAAACCATCGACCCCAAGGTTGCTAATCAGCTTTACGCTGCGCTTAATGATGTCTTCATTACTCTCTCCTTTGACACTCGGCCTTACATCGATTGCAGCAATGACATCCTTGTCGTAACCTATTCCACTGCGTATTTTCAGAATTTTCTGTCTTTTGGCAGCAAGCTGTTCCGTTGTTCCCCACATTTCCGAGTAATCGGATTCGCGAATGGAATCGATATAATCCCGAATGGCTGCAAAATCAAGTCCGGACAGTTCCGGATATTTCAAGTAAGTATTATAACGGAACTCGACTCGCGGGTTAGCCGACTTGACGGCCTGATGGATATCCTTGAATAAGGAGGTTATACTTTTTTGCCGGAATTCCAGCCATTGATACAAAGACGGCACCTGCAGCAGCAATGCTGTCGCCGATAAATTACTTTGCTCCAGCAATTTTTTTCCTAAGCCGTCACTCAATTCCACACCATTGCGAATTCTGGTCAGCTGCTGCAGATCCGAGACAATTCGGTCCCAGTCATACCCCATAGCCATTGCTTTAGCACTGCAAGCTCCGCAAAAGCAACCGGCATCGACCGTACTCAGGAGCACATGCAGTTCCTTTTCATCAGCAACGGCATGATTGTTCCAGCCCATCTTCCCTCCCTCAGCAAATAGGATGAGGCAGCTTTGAATAAAATCAATATCATGCTGCTTGACCGAGCTGTGGAACAGTCCTCGAATATATTCTCGAACATGCTCATGGTTAGGACATAGCAACGATAGCAGAGAACCGTCTATTTTACGCTGCAGCAGGTAAGGAAAATCTCGCTTTGCAATCGATGCATCAAAAATCGTGTGAGAAATCTCAACACCGACCTTCTTCTTTCTGCTTCTGGCGCTTTCGATCAGCACATCGAGCCAATCCGTATCCTTGAGAAAATCTACAGAACTGTAAATGGGTTTTAACGGTGTATTCGCAAAATCCGCTTGATCCAGCCTATAGTACACACAGCTATCTTCCGGCATATAAAATTTACGTTTTGGATTATGCGGATAATACAGCCCTCTGAGCGGGCGTTTCTCCTTGTGCATAATACCTACCAGATACACGCTGTTGACGTTGGCATGCTCCGCTAATGTATCGATACAATGATCAGCGCCCTCGTCATGAATGTCCCATGAATACAGGCTTGCCGCTACTTCTTTAATGAACATCCCTATCTCCCCCTCCCTAACAATTCCTTTAGCCTACTACAGTCTATACAATGCTCTTGCATTATCCGAAAATATGGATTTATGCAGCGCTTCCGGCAGCTTGGGAAAAGCAAACCGCGGTGAATCGAAATCCCAATGCGGATAATCACTGGAAAACATCAAGATATGCTCCGCGTCCATCATCTCAAGCGTTTGGAGTAAAAACTTATCCGGCTCCGGTCTCTCCAATGGCTGGGAGGTAAGCCTCACATGCTCGCGAAGGTATTCGCTTGGCCTCTTCTTCAACCATGGCACTTCAAATCGCAGTGCCTTATACTCGGCGTCAAGCCTCCACATCAATGCCGGCAGCCAGGCCACTCCACCCTCAACCAGCACGATTTTCAAACCGGGAAATCGTTCGAACACGCCTTCGGTAAGCAAGCTGACCAGATGCGCTTGAAAGCCTAGCGACAAACAGGTATGCCACTCAATATAGTGGGTAGGATATCCTGGTGTTGGCTGAATATTGATACCCATCCCATCCGTACCGGGATGAATCGCCAAAGGAAGTCCATACCTCTCACATGCTTCGTAGATAGGATAGTATTGTCTCTGCCCAAAAGGCGCCCTCGCACCCGAGTCGGTCATAACTTGAACAAAATGTGGATGATCGGCCCAGCGCTCAATTTCTGCAGCCGCCGCCGCAGGATCCTGATGAGCAATTGTAATGGACCCCTTGAACACGCCATCGCTGTTATACTTGCTTAGCCATGTTGCTGCAAGCCATTCATTGTAGGCAGCAGCAATGGCTGTTCCAAAATCAGGGTCGGGATGCAGGTTGCAAAAAGCGCGCGGCAATAAGATACAATGGTCGATTCCGAATTTGTTAATATGCTGTTCTCTCAGAAAATCAGGATCGGAGCCGCCAGGGCCTCCGCCGGGAGGACGGGAGTCCAGTCTCTCGCCATGGACCGGGTTTCCAAAAAAACCTCTGCCGCCGCTGCTGTACCTATCCTTCCAAGGCTGACTCAAGAAGGCTTTAATCTCATCCTTGTCCTTGGGATAGGGATGTACATCACAATCGATAATGCCTTGTTTGGTCTGTGACAATGGTACGCGACCTCCTTCAAGCTTGCCGTTTATCTGTTAATAGATACGATCACTTGCTCTTCTTCCACATTGACGGGATACGTTTCCAGCTTCGGAGGCTCCACTTCTGCTTGCCCCACTTCAACCTCGTACGTCTTCACCCAGCAGCGGTTGGGATCAAAGAGGGAATGACCGTTGGTCAAGTCGAACTCCCAGCCATGCCAAGGGCATCTCAATATTTCCCCCTCTCGTCCGTACAGAAACTCGCCTGGCTTGGACGGAAGCGTTGTACCCGATACTTTTCCCACACATAATGGAGCCTGCTGGTGCGGACAGCTGTTTTTCACAGCGTAATATTTGCCATGTACGTTAAAAACACCGATTGAAAGGCCCTCCAGCGATACGATTTTTTTATGCCCCGGTAAAATTTCATTTGTATTCCCAACAATATGTTTAGCCATAAGCCTTCCTCCCTCCTTAATTCAAGCCGGATGATTTACTTCAAGCCGTAGAACTCCTCCGCATTTTCGAAAAAGATGCGGTTATACAGCTTCTCCGGAAGCTTGGGGAAGGTCAGCTTCGGATTATCAAAGTCCCAGTGCGGATAGTCGCTGGAGAACATCAGCAGATGCTCGGCATCCATCATCCGAAGCATATGCAGCATATCCTCATCGTTATCCGGCCGTTCCAGCGGCTGTGAAGTAAGGCGAATATGGTCACGCAAATATTCGCTAGGGCGCTTCTTCACCCATGGAATCTCAACCCGAAGCGCCTTGTATTCCATGTCAAGCCGCCACATTAAAGGAACGAGCCATGTGGAGCTGCCCTCCACAAGCACGATCCGTAAATCCGGATAGCGCTCGAAGGTTCCTTCGGTGAGCAGGCTGACCAGATGCGCCTGAAAGCTGAGCGACATACAGGTATGCCATTCGATATAATGGCTCGGATTACCAGGCGACGGAAGAATATTAATGCCGATTCCGTCTAATCCAGGATGCAGCGCGAGCGGCAAGTTATGGCGGCAGCAAGCCTCGAAGATCGGGTGAAAATTCCGGTGGCCCATCAGAAATCTGGCGCCGGAATCGGTCGTTACCTGAATGTTGTGCTTGTGATCAGCCCAACGGTCGATTTCCTTGGCAGCATTAACCGGATCGCTATGATTGATGACAATTGATGATTTGAACACCCCATCATAATTATCCGGCCCGATCCAAGTATCGGCGATCCACTCGTTATAGGCGGAGGCTATCGCATTTCCGTAGTCCAGATCCGGGAATTGACAGCTGTTTTCCCGGGGGATCAGAATAGCCGTCTTAATATTGTTTTCTTCTATTAATTGTTTCCTGACAAAGCTTGGATCGGAGCCGGCCGGACCTCCACCCGGCGGATGCGAATCCTGGCGCATGCCATGGAATGGATTGCCATAGAACAACCCTCTCCCGCCTCCACGGAAACGGTCCCTCCAGTATTTAGGCATATACGGTTTAATTTGATCCAAACTTTTGGGAATGGGGTGCACATCACAATCGATAATTCCCGGCTTCGTCCGCTTCTTCTGTCCTGCCTCCGGATTTACAGTTTCTTCATTGATGGACATCTACTACACCTCCTTTGCCTTATATTCACCATTATTTCACCTGACTGGGTGAATACTCCTTAAGCCATTCTCTCAGCGGAACATCCTCTTCGGTAGGTGTATAATACCCGTTGCAATTCGTTCCCGCTCCCAGCAGCTGACGGCGAATCGGATCGGCTTTGGACCATAGGCTTTGAACCGTCATATCATCCTTCGTCCGGATCCAACGATAGCCGTAGCCGTAGAAGAGCACTTTCCGAGTAATTTCCGACCAGTTCGGACTTGCCGAATGCCATAGGCGCCGATCAAAAAATACGGCTGTACCAGGCTTCACACAAACCGGAATCGCCCCTTCCAGCTGACCGAATCCGCTTTCCGGACGGCTCATCGAATTTTTCAGATGACTGTTCGGCACGATCCAGAAATTGCCTCGTCCCGCCTCTGACAGATCGGAGAGGAAGTAAGCTACCTTAATCGACATACGCGGGCGCGGCTCCGACTCCATTTCCACATTCATCCGTCCGCTGTCCTGATGCCACCCGAACGTCTTATCCGTAGGCTGCTGCCCGGTCGGAGGCGTCACAATCATATGTGCATGATACAGATAAATATTCCAGCCCAGAATCCCCCAAACCTTCGGCAGTATTTTCTCATAATCAACGAGATCGAGAAACATCTCATGATCCGGAATAAAGTTAGGATGAAATAAAGCTTTGGTTGTATCGTGGCCAGCCTGAACATTTTCATCGAATATACGGTCAACTTCCTTGGTCAGCGCTGCCACATGCTCGGGGGATAAAGCGTTCTCCACGATCAAATATCCGGTTTCCTCAAAAGCCTTGCGTTCTTCCTCGGTTAAAGCGTACTGCAAGCAAGTTTGCTCCATTGGTGATACCTCCGTTTGAATAGTTTTAGCGAGGTGAGCGAGCCCAATCGTTCCGGGAACCAAGAGCTCATCCCTACACCGTAAGCATAGTTTCTTTTACCGCTGTGCACCATTAACGATCCCCGTACATTTGTATAATCCTACAAAAAATCAAAAAAATTTTTCAGCCCGATTTCTCATTTAAAAAGTCTGTAGGCGAACAGCCGCTCAGCTTTCTAAACACACGGTTAAAATAAGCCTGATCACAAAATCCGGTTTCCTCCGATATTTCGCGAATGGACATTCCCTTGGACAGCATCATATCCTTGGCCATCGATATCCGTACATCGTGAAGATATTCAATAGGGGTAAAGCCTGTCACTTCTTTAAAAATACAGGAAATATAATTAGGGGTTTTCCCGCCGAATTCCGATAGCTCCTGCAGCTTGATGGATTGGTTGTAATGCTTAAGAATATAATTTTTAATATCTTTTACAAGTTTCATTTTTTTAGAGCTTACTTCCTCATAATCCAAGTCATAATTAACCATACTGAGCATTTCCAGCAGGATAGCGTTACAAAATGTATCAAGATAAGCCCCTTTCATCAGCCAATGATGATTTAGCAAGGAAAATCTCTGTTTAAAGTAAGGGAAATTTTGAATTTTCAATTTGAAGGTTTTTCGCCTATTCAGTATTGGAAGCCCCAGTTTAGTCAGCTCATCTTCTTGCACACCGAAAAAAGTGGCATATCTTTGATGGTATTCGATAGCGCTTCCGCTGCGTACTGAACCGGCCGGAACAAACAAAACATCTCCTTTTTGCAGCGGTATAGTCTCATCATCAACCCAATAAATTAAACGGCCGCTTGTAATAAACAGCAGTAAATGGTAGGGATTGGATAAATGGCTCATGGTCCACTTACTGTCCAAATCCTTCACATAACATGATTGAAGCTCCAACATATACATCGCCCCTTCAAAGTTTATTCCTTTGTCCTTTAATTCATCATAAGCTCGTAGCTGTCCGCAAACTCTTTAAACGCCTTTTTGAACTCAGGCTTCTCCCTGTACTTTTTCACGAAGTCCTCGTACTCTTCCATCGGAATCAAGCCCATTACAGCCTGGGTTCGTATCGATATATAATCGTCTTGCACCTTGGGCCACTGCTTTAACCAGGTTTCCGACCTGATGACGCGGAACGGATCTATTTTTTCTTCCGCTTCATATAGTGTTTGGGCTACTGCTTTCATTTTATCGTTCCATTCCTTCGGTGCGGTGTAGTTCACGACCTTCTGCCATTCGTCATCGGCGTTCGGAAAAATTTGCATCACCGCATTATTAAGCTCTTTTTTAGCCAGCTCGGTTGGAATTCGTTTACCGTCTACCTTATTGTAATGAACCCCCTCAAAGCCGCGAAGCAGCTGATCCGTCACTTCCGGTGCGGCAGCCTGGTTGTACATTTGCAAAATTCGTAGAGCCTTATCCTTGGGAACGCTTCTGGCAATGACGAACCCTCCGGTGAAAGCCATTCCATATTCTCCCGAGTGTCCTTTGGGTCCATTCAAATAAGTGATAACGCCAGCCTCGTAGTTAGGGTCGATCCTCTTCAATTCCTGCTCATACGTATAGCTGTGATACATATTCCTGAAATAAGTGAGAGCTTTGTCCGAACGGAACATATTTTCTTTATCGCTCCCCTTTAAAATTGCAAATTCCTTGGACATCAATCCCATGCTGTAAACATGACGGTACCATTTCACAAATTCCGTATAGCTGTCGGTAAAATATTTGTAGATAAGCCCGCCTTCATTGTTATATACCGTTTCAAACCCGCCAAATGCATTGAAAAAAGCTTCTTCAAAATGCAGCCCGACATAACGCTTGTCAGGATTAGTATCCATGATTTTCTTTAAGGAATTTACGTATTCATCCAACGTTCTCGGTTGGGGAAGCCCCAGATTATTAAATAAATCGGGACGCCAATGAAGCCCTCCATCCAACAGCGGGCGTGCACGGGGAATCACGTAATTCCGACCTTCGATTTTCGTATATTTCCAAGCGGTTTCTGAAATATTGTGCTTCAAATTTGGAAAGCTCTCCAAATTCCCTGCCAATTCGTTGACATCCCAGAACAGCCCTTGCTTGACAGCTTTATTAAACACACTGTCATCAATCGTATTCAACACCATAACCTCGGGCAAATCTCCAGATGAAAGCACCAGTCTCAGCCTTCTGTCGTAGTCGTCAAGTGGAATAAATTCGGCTTGCAGCTTTACTTGAAACATTTCCTGTATTCGGGTCCAAAAGCGGTTGTTCAAGTCCGGCGTTTCTAGCGGAGTATTCGATAATGCCTTCAATGTAAACAGCTCATGGTGACTTGGCATCCTTTCCGCAACAAGCAAATCCTCATCGCTTTTGCTTCCATGACCCGCTTTGTCGGCAGAATTGTGCCGATCAGCAGTGCTGCACCCGGACATCATCGCAGTAAGCAGAACTATAGTCAGTGGCAATACGAGCTTTCGGCGCATACAGTCCCTCCCTTTTATTACCGGAGAAAATCATCTCATCATTCATGTGCGGATTGCGTACATATACCATTAATTGTAACCGCTTTCTAAAATTGCGCTACCGATTCGTTTCGGAACATAGGGTACTATTTTCGGAACTTGCTTCCAATCGGTTTGATACAAGCGGGATATGTAAAATGACTTGTGTACCCTCGTTATCGATACTGTAAATCTCAATGCCATACTGTTCTCCGAAAGCAAGCCTAATGCGCTGATGAATATTAAGCAAGCCCAGCCCTCTTGAAGCGATGTCTCCCTCGGTCGGATCAGCTGCGCGCAGGGAATGCCTCAGCTTCTCCAATTCTTCCGCCTTCATTCCCTTGCCGCTGTCTGATATTTCGAATCTGACCGTATGATCGGCTGTCACCAAACCGGTTATGGTCAATACTCCTTTTCCGTTTTTCCGTTCAAGCCCATGATAAATAGCATTCTCCACAATCGGCTGCAAAATCATTTTGGGCATTCTCATTTCCAGAATATCCTCATCCACACTAATAGTGACGTTAAATTTATCCATATAACGAATCGACATAATACGAACATAGTCCTGAATACATTCCAGCTCGTTTCTTATGCGGACGAAATTTTCCTCTTTGATACTGTATCTGAAAATTTTGGCCATCGAGGTAGAAATTTCGACAATCTCCATCACCCCGTTGGCTAAACCGATGCTTCGGATGCATTCCAATGTATTATAAAGAAAATGCGGGTTTATCTGGCTTTGCAGAAACGATAATTCCGCCTGTTTTTTGGCAATTTCCATTTGGTATAGAGAGGTTTGGGCTTGAATGAACAACTCATTCGTCTCATCCAGCTTGTCCAGCATCTTATTAATTTCTATGGACAATATCCCTATTTCATTTTTTACAGGCAGCTGCAATCTCTGCTTTCCCCCATTGTTCCCTATGTAATTAACAAAACGGACAATTCGGCCAAAAGGAACGGTTACACTACGGATAAAAATAAGGCCCATAATTAAAATTAGCAGCGTCATCACAGCACCTATAATAAAACCAATGTTTCGGACCAAACGAAGCTCATCTGTCATCTCATTCACAGGAATGAGGCTTACAATTTTCCAATTCAACTGCTCGATATCTTTAGCTTGAACATGATTCAGCTTTTCCCGAAATTGTATTTGCTGATCCTTAATATGGCTATCAATGCCTTTAAGAATCTCACTATCAAACAAGCTGCCTTTCATAAACCGCTCATCAGCCGAAACGACATTGTACTCGCTATCAAGAATCAGCAGCAGCGAGCTTGGAGTCGCTTTGATATCCGTCAATATCCGGTCCATAATTTCCGTCTTGTAAACAACAATAACCATGCCCAATTCAGTAAAGCCATTCGTTTCATTTAAAGAGGAAAATACCGGATGGACATAGATATAGGCTAACTTCTCCATCTTCTCGGGATTATAAATTTTACCGAAAAATTGCGATTCCGGATAGCGCATATCGGGATGGTACTTCTTCTCAAGCTCCCCAAGAATGAGATAATCAAACGGACTTGAAGCGCCGACAATATTCCTTTCTTTATCTACTAAAATAATCGATTCGATATTTTTGTTGGAAGCTTTGATTCCCGATATAATCTCCAGCACATTTTTATTCAGCTTAAGCCTGTAGATAGGATCATCCGAGCCCATATAATCATGAATGACTGTGTTGTAAGAAGAGGCCAAGGCGGCATCTTTAATATCCTGTGTGAAGGAGATAATATTCTCCTCTACTTGCCTTATAATTCTTGAAGTATGCACATTCTCCTTATCTTCAGCCAGACTGTAAAATTTACTATAGTAAAAAATCTGCAATGAAAATATCATCAACGTAGAAATTGCTACGAGCAGCAGCAGCTGATTCTTAAGGTTCAATCGGGAGATGATTCTCATCCTTATCCTCTGCCCTCTCCATAGTTTGGATCCGTCTGGCTCTTCTTGTAATTTGTAGGTGTGATTCCGTACCACTTTTTAAATACTTTGTTAAAATAATGGTAATCCTTATAACCCGTTTCCCGGCAAATTTCCGAAATTGTTAAGTCACTTTCCCTTAGGAGGCGCCCCGCCTTTTTCATACGCAGACGAGTTACGTAATCCGTAAAGGTAACTTTGGCCGTTTTCTGGAACAAATCGCAGCAATAGGTATAATTGATATAAAATTTATTGGAGAGCTCTCTGAGATGAAGGTCTTCCTCATAATGAAGGTTTACAAACTCAAGCAGCTCCTTGAAATTCTCATTAACCGTCGGATCCGGCTCAGGCAAGGCAGATTCAATGCCTGATTGAATAAAATGCTTCAAGCATTCACACAGCTCCTGCAGGTTATCGAATTTATTGACAAGGGCTCCGTAATCCATAAAGCTTAGCTCCTCATGAGAATGAACCTCTCCTCCGTTATATTTATTGTTAAATGTAGAGATAATCTGGTTCCACAAATATACCGCATCCTTCATACCCGCCCCTTCTTTTCTAAAAAGCTCGAGAATATCATCTAGCAGCATGCTGACCTGATCAGGAGAAGAAGGATGTACAGCGGCACAAATGACTTGTACGGCCTTTCGTACCATTGGGTGAATTTCTTTGCTCTGCTTGTACACCCCGCCGGTTAAGTAGATGAAGGAGGAATGCATAGCAACATGAGCTTCCTCAATAAGCTTCGAGATTTCTTCCCGCGAAGAGGAGGTTTCACTGACTCCTATGTAGAAACGATCCTTGATATGGGCTGAAGCCGCTTCATATTGGGCTGCGAGCAGCGGATATTGATTATCGGAGCAGCCCAGTATTAGGATCATTTTATTAGGGTCTGCACGGACAATGATGTGCTCTATATTCCGGACCCATATTGCAGCCTGTTCCAGTTGTTCGGGTGCAGTAGCTGATAAATAAACCGTTTGGAATTGGGTCGACGTAACCCCCCTGCTTATTAACAGCTGTTTGATCATGGTATCATCCGCATGATTCAGTGTGTCCAGGAAATCCATGTCCTTCTGATGTTTGACCCGCTCCAGATGCCGCAATAGCCGCTCAAGCAATGCTTCTGCTTCTTCAAATTGAAGCGGTTTCAACAAATAATCGAAACAGCCGAGACGGATCGACTCTTGGGCATAATGAAAATCGGAGGCACCACTTATGATGATAAATTCCGACCTTATCCCCTGCTCTCTGCACTGCTTCATCAATTCGATTCCGGACAATTCCGGCATTCTGATATCTGTCAATATAACATCCGGCTTCTGACGGACTATGATGTCGAAAGCTTCCAGGGAATCCGTCGTTTCCCCGATGACCTGGAACCCAAGCTTATCCCATTTAAATGTGCTGCGTATTCCCTTTAATACCCAAGGCTCGTCATCCACGATCAATACACTATACATGCCGCATCCCCATTTCATGTACGAATGATAGAATCAGTTCATGCCTTTCATCAGCTTCCATTTTTTTGATTATATCCTTTACTGATTCATTTGCATAATGCTTTCCCAGCTTTCCTAACGAGTGAACAAAAGAAATTTTCGATTGACTTGTATACAAGTACACATGTATACTCTGGATAGTCGGGTTTATGAATAATCCAAATATATGGAGGTTCTATACGATGTTAAAAGTAGCTATTATCGGGGCAGGTGCGATAAGCAGGGCTCATATCGAGGCTTATCTGCAATTTCCTGAACGCTGTCAAATTGTTGCGATTGCAGACATCTACGAAGACAAAGCGCAGGATCGCATTGCTACATACAACCTGAATGTTAAATCGGTAAAGGATTATCAAGAACTGCTGCAAGAGGATATTGATCTCGTATCCGTATGTACCCCGCCTTATACCCATGCTTCTATTACTGTAGACTTTCTTCGTTCAGGCAAGCATGTCCTGGTAGAAAAGCCTATGGCTTCTTCTTTGCAGGAATGTGATGAAATGAATCAAGCAGCTGAAGAAAGCGGGAAAATCCTCTCTGTTGTAGCGCAAAACCGCTTCAAAACACCGATGATGAAGCTGAAATCGGTGCTCGAAAGCGGTTTGATGGGCCCTATCGTTCACGCCCAGGTGGATTCCTTCTGGTGGCGAGGACATTGTTACTATGACCTATGGTGGCGCGGCACATGGGAGAAAGAAGGCGGAGGCTGCACTCTTAACCATGCCGTTCACCATATCGATGCGTTCCTCTGGATGATGGGGCGGCCGAGTGAACTGCAGGCATTTATGAGCAACACCTCGCATGATAATGCCGAGGTCGAGGATCTTTCGATCGCTATGCTGCGTTTTCCAACAGGCGCCTTAGCTCAAATTACAAGCTCTGTCGTTCATCACGGTGAAGAACAGCAGCTCATCTTCCAAGGGAAAGATGCACGAGTCTCTGCTCCGTGGAAGCTAAAAGCCTCAAGCTCAAAGAGCAATGGATTTCCTGAACCTTATCCGGATTTGGAGAATCAAATACAAGAATTATACGACGCCTTGCCCGAGGTACAGTTCGATGGACATACCGGACAGATCGATAACTTCATGTCCGCTATTGAAACCGGCTCCCCCATACTCATTGATGGGGCGAGCGGGCGCAATACGCTTGAATTAATTATAGGAATTTACAAGTCAGCCAGCACTGGAGTGAAAGTACAGTTTCCGCTGAGTCCAGATGACCCGTTCTATACGCGTGAGGGTATTCAGGCGAACGCAACTCACTTTTACGAGAAGAAGGCTTCGGTTACAAACTTTCAGGATACAGCCATTACAACCTGAAGCAGCTACTTGAAATAATTGTAGTTAAGGCCGTGACCGCTTCATTAAGGTTACGGCCTTTTCATTCTAATTCAGTCCATTCTGACTGTGGATCAGATTCAGGATCAGCCTCGATAATAGCATCCGGATCCGATTCTTCAGACTCGGACTCAGGGTCAAGCTCCGGATCAAGAATCGGTTCTTCTTTTTTACCGTGAACCGCTTCATACATTCTTCGCTCACCGTCCGCTAACAGCCATTCCATTAATGGCATCTGTCTGCGATATTGCTTGCGCCACTTCTCAGCCGGCGTGGAAGAATAAGCAGCTTGGCATAAGAAAAACAAGCTCACCTTGGCAATAGCGATGGGAAGAATTTTTAATTCCTCCTCTGTCAGGTTTGCGTAGCCTTTAATAAAAATTTCATCAAAGGTCTTGGCGTAATCCGGCAGCAATATATAAATCGCCCACAGCGCATACGCAATGTCGTGAACACGTTTTCCCTGCTGAATAAAGTCAAAATCCATTACACAATACACTTCATCGGATTTATACAGCTGATTCCAAAAATGCCAATCCCCATGTATAATCCCAGTTGGTAAATCATCCTGGGACTCCTCCCAGGTTTCCAATAGGTGTTCGGCCAGCTTCTCCACTCTTTTAAGCTCATGCTTTGGAATGCCCTCTATATTCTTCAATAGATCGATGGTATTCATAAAGTAATGGCGTGAGCGATAGAAAGACCAGTCAGGCTCAGGCCCTGGTCTCGTGTTTTGCAGCGATTGGTGAAAAACGCTAAGGGTACGAGCACTTGCTCTGACTTGATTATGCCGACATTGAAAAGCATCTGCTCTTACAAAGGGCGTTACCTGCAGCAGCTTATCCTTGTAGTTAATAAAAGGATCCCCGCTTGATGTAAGAATCGGATTTAAAACCGGTACCCCATGTTCGCTCAGCGTTGCAAATACTTTTTGAGTATAATGCAAGTGCTCCTCCGTATTGGACCGATTCAAGATTCTAACTACAAATTCACCTCGACTCGTTTCCACCTTAATATTGATATTGTAGGATCCCCCTAATTTACGCCCTATCCCTTTAAGCTTCCCTATCGGGAACCATTCGGACAAATATTTGATCGCAAATAAAACGTCATTCGATAAATGCCCGGAGGTTCCCATAACGATCGCTCCTTGTCACGATATGATCTATCCATGTTGTGTACATATCAGGGTCCAGCTCTTTGATATGCCGCAGGAATGGAGCCAGCAAACTCATTTTCGACAATCCTTTGAGCATAACTTTTGGAATATCATACTCCCTGTTGTAGGAATTGACCAAATCGATAATTTTGCCGGACTGCCCCTGCTGAATATAAATGTGAAATAATGCAGCATCAATTCTTGTAAAGCCCAAGCGCTGCATTTCATAAATAATGTGTAAAATTTGCTCAGAATCGCTTCTTGTAATGGTTCCTCTTTTGGATAGTAATTTTTTTAACGGCTCCCCATGAATGAACTCAATAATCAAATAATTAGGCCCATTCTCATAAAGTTTAGGTATAATCGGGGATCCTTCGGCAAGGCGATATGAATTGTATTCCATTTGAGCATGTTTTTCATTGTTATAAAATTTAATGCATCGGTCAGATGAAAGCTTATAAACCGACCCTTGTTTTCCCCGCCCTATTAGAACCGCGCCGGGAGGCAGCTGATTAATATCCAAGCTTCTCACCTCATAATCAACATTATTTAAACTCCACATTTATACACATTATTCGTGAAACGGAAAAAGAATATGGGATTATGACGGATTTAAATTGCTTTTGACTAAAATCCACTATTGTACATATCATCCATTCACCTAATGACATATGCTTAGAACTAGATGCAAACCAAACCTGCTTAATGGAGGTGATTCCATGCTAAAGAAAAAACGGGGAGCACAATCCTTACTGCCGAAGAAGAAGAAACAAACCGCAGTCATGCTAAATAAAATCCACGTTCCTAGCCCTGCAACCCTGGAACCCCCTATCCTTTCGAAGCTTTCAGTACCCATGCGTATCTTAATGGTGATCGATCAGTTAAACATAGGTGGAACCGAAACCTATACTCTTTCTATAACAAGAGAACTCATAAAAAAAGGAGCTATTGTAGTTATTGCTTGTAAAAAAGGGAAGCTGCTAGAGCATTTTCTAGGATTAGGATGCCCTTTCTACGAAATTGATTTTGTCCTGGATAATTATGAGCTTGATCATGAAAACCATATTAAAAATTTGCAGCTGCTTAAATCCGTCATTCTATCTGAGCGAATCGACCTTGTGCACGGACATCAAATCCCTTCGGGCAGCCTGGCTCGGACAGCCGCTGATCAAATGAACATTCCTTATGTATTTACGGTTCATGGCGCTTACTATGATAAAGAATTTTTAGATAGCGCTCAAAAAAACTCAACGATTACTTGTGTAAGTCCTTCCATCAGAAGACTGTTGAAATCGAAGGGGATCGACTCCAAAGTAATTGCCAATGGGATCGATACACATGAATATCATGCGTACGGCTCGACTTATCTGGATCATTTCAGAGACAGACTAGGCATTCCTCACTTCGCGACTATTATCTTGTACGCAGGTCGATTATCTTGGGAAAAAGGGGAGATTGGCGAGGAAATCATTCATACCATTGATGCCATGCGGAATAATGGTTACCCCAATTTGCACCTCATTATTGCAGGGGGAGGGAACAAGCAGGAAGATATTATTAAGCTTGCTACAACTAAACAGCAGCCCGGGTTCGAAACGTACATTCATTATGTCGGAGAGGTAATGAACATGGGTGCCTACTATTCACTAAGCGATTGTGTAATTGGCACAGGGAGAGTCGCACTCGAGGCTATGTCATGTGAGCGGCCGTTAATTGCTTCTGGAAGCAGAGGGCTTCTTGGGATCGTCAAGCCGGAAAATTATGAAAAAGCATGGGATTGCTGGTTTGGGGATCATGATAGTGACAAAAAATTATCGAGAGCCTTGTTAACAGCCCACTTGAGGAAAATTATTAATATGGAGCCCAAAGCCAAGTCACATTTAGTGCAATCCGCCAAAAAATTCGTCAATGACAGGTTTCAAATCTCACAAATGGTAGAGCAGCTTATCGATATTTATCGACAGTCTATTCAGTTGGGTATGGAAGATGAGCACAAGCGCATTGCACAGCAGAAGTAATCTTTTATTAAACCATGTTATGGAGTGATGGTGGTGGATAATTATCAAATCGTTCCGTGGATCGATCATATTTTATCTCCGGAAATAGTTCATGAGCAATATGTCCCGCCTGAATTGGAGATATTGGCCAGACAGGTGATGGAGCTTTACGATATGCAGGTCAATGAAATGATTCTCATTACATCGAAGCCTGACAAAGGCGGGGCTATTTGGAAAATCGGTACTAATAAAGGAAACCGCAGTATTAAGGTCCTGCACCGTCGTCCGCAAAGGAGCCTCTTTAGTATCGGAGCTCAGGAATATATGGCTGGTATAGGAGCACGGGTCCCATCGTTCATTCCAACCAAGGATGGCAATAACTATGTTGAAGCCGGTGGAAAGATGTGGATCGTAACCGAATGGATAGAGCCGCTGCTGCCTGTATCCAAGATTGACCTGGAAGGCGCTGCTTCACTTTGCTACGGACTGGGAGAGTTCCACAAAAACTCCAAGGGCTACGTTCCTCCATTTGGTTCGGAGGTATCGTCCCGGCTGTACAGCTGGCCCAAATACTATGAGAAAATCATTGCCAAAATCAGCTGGTTTCGAGATATCGCCAAAGCTTATGCCGACTCTCCGGCCAGTGCAAGCTTACTTGCTGTTGTTGATGATTTTGACAGGCAGGCTCATGAAATATTGGAGCGCTTTAAGCAATCCCCCTACTCCAAAATGCTAACCAAGGGTGAAGCTCATTGGGGACTCGCCCACCAGGATTACGGTTGGTCCAATGGCCAAATGGGTCCGGGCGGTATTTGGGTTATAGATTTGGATGGAGTATCCTATGACCTGCCCATTCGCGATTTACGCAAACTGATGACCAGTACGATGGATGACATGGGAACTTGGGACATCACCTGGATTCGCGGTATGATCGATGCCTATCATCAAGCCAACCCAATAGATCAGGAAACGTTCGAAATTTTATGGTTAGATATGGCTTTCCCTAATGAGTTTTATAAGCATGTTAAAGAAATTGTGTTTGAGCCGACTCCATTCCTTCAAACTGAACTCGAAGCGATCCTGCAAAGGGTTATGGCAACAGAAACGAGTAAATGGCAGGTTTTAACCGAGCTCGAAAACGATAAATCGAAGTATCCGGTTGGAGATTACACGATGGAGGAAAGCGAAACCTTATACAACTTTGATCGTCCAGACCGCTCTCTTCTATTGCCTCCACAAAAAGACTTTTGGGAGACGCCATTTGCTGTGAATGACCCGTTCTCTGTTCAGCCTGATCTTGTATCGGCAGATGAGGAAACTCCTTTTAACCAGCAGCCCGATCTTGTACCGACCAATGAGGATACTCCATTAAGCCAGCAGCCTGATCTTGTACCAGCCAATGAGGACACTCCATTCAGCCAGCAGCCTGATCTTGTTCCGGCCAATGAGAATATACCTTTCACCCAGCAGCCTGATCCCGTATCTGCCAATGAGAATATACCTTTCACCCAGCAGCCTGATCTCGTATCTGCCAAGGAGGGTACTCCTTTCACCGTCCAGCCCGATCTAGTCTCTGCATATAAGGATACTCATACTCCTCTCATACAGCAGCCTGATCTTGTTCCGGCATTTGAAGAAATTGCACCCCAATTTTCAGAAGGAAGAACGGTAGTACAATTGCCTGTCTATTCGGAGGCTTCTGTAAATATCCCAACTGTTCCAGTAATTGAGATGCCACAGCAAGCGGCTGTTAACCAAGATCCTGTACCCGCTGCCTTAATCCACATACCAGCTCCTGCACCTAACAGCTTCACGCTTCGAATACCCAAACGAAAAACCAAGAACAGTAAAAAAACAGGCAAAACCAAGAAAAAATTCCGCAAAAGAGTTCTCAAAACCAAACCAGGTTCCCGTGTCAAACTAGTGCGGAAGCTAAAGAAACCGCTTTTGAAGAAATCAGTAAAACCGTTACTAAAATCAAAAAAGAACATTTCAAAGCGCATAAAGGGAAAAGGCAACAAGAACATCTCACATCCATTGAAAAGGCAGAATAACCCCAGACCAAAGACTGCTTAGGAAAGATAGGTGTTAATTCGTGAATATTTTGATGATTTGTACGGAAAAGCTGCCAGTCCCAAATATTAGAGGCGGGGCCATCCAAACCTATATCTGCGGAGTGGCTTCTCTCTTAAGCAAGCATCACAGAATAACAATTCTCGGCCGAACGGATCCCGATTTGCCGTTGGAGGAAATTGTCGACGGTATTCGCTATATTCGTATTGATTCTGCCGGATTATTGGATGTTTATTCCAGAGGCGTGATCGAATTCCTTGAAAACACTCGGGAGCAATATCATGTCATTCATATCTTTAATCGCCCTAAGCTGGTCCTTCCTGTCCGCAAGTATGCTCCTAACTCCAGAATTATATTAAGTATGCACAACGATATGTTTAATCCTGCCAAGCTTCGCAGAGATGAAGGTAATGCGGTTGTGGCGCAAACCGAACGCATTATTACAATAAGTAATTATATAGGCAGCGCTCTACTTGATTACTTCCCCCAAGCCAGCCCCAAATTAAGAACTATTTATTCTGGGGTAGATTTGGCTCGTTTTGCCCCTTGGGTGGAGTCTTCAAGCGCATTAAAAGCCAGAGAAAGCATACGAGCCGAATATAACCTATCGAACAAGAAAATAATTCTGTTTGTCGGCAGGCTTTCACGTAATAAAGGACCCCATGTGCTGGTGCGGGCGATGTCCGAATTACAGCATCAGGATGCTGTACTTGTCGTAGTAGGCGGCGCCTGGTTCAGCGATAACACCGTAAGCGATTATGTTGCATACGTTCGGGCGCTGGCTGAGCGTGCCCCCTTACCGGTCATCACTACCGGGTATGTGCAAGCTCATGATGTGCACCGTTGGTTTTGTGCAGGGGATATATTTGTGTGCACCTCTATTTGGCAGGAGCCATTGGCTCGGGTTCATTATGAGGCCATGGCAGCCGGGCTACCTTTTCTCACAACAGCAAGAGGAGGCAATCCGGAAATTGTAAGAAATAATAATGGAATCTTAATTTCCGATCCGGAAAACCCTACGGAATATGCACGAAATCTGAACACTTTGCTGTCAGACATGAAGCAAGCACAACAGATGGGAATCAATGGCCGACGTTTAGCCGAGCAGCATTTTACCTGGGATCGGGTGGCCAGCGATATACTATCCGTGTGGGAAGAAGGATAACCCGCTATTCACTAAATCGAATTATGCTTGTACCCTCAGAAAAAAACGCTGAAATCATATCAAGAATAATTTAACCCGGTAAATGTACCGGGTTATTCATTATTCATTTTAGGTAACACAGCTGAATAAGGTGAGGCATTATGTTTACGATAAGACGGGACTTGTCTGTTGCTTCAGAAACATCTTACTAGTTGTCTTCGTCTTCGTCCTCGCCACCATCTTCGTCCTCTTCGCCGTCTTCGTCTTCGTCCTCTTCGCCGTCTTCGTCCTCTTCGCCATCTACGTCCTCGTCGCCGTCTTCGTCCTCTTCGCCGTCTTCGTCCTCGTCACCGTCTTCGTCCTCGTCACCGTCTTCATCCTCTTCGCCGTCTTCGTCCTCGTCACCGTCTTCGTCCTCTTCGCCGTCTTCGTCCTCGTCACCGTCTTCGTCCTCTTCGCCGTCTTCGTCCTCGTCACCGTCTTCGTCCTCTTCGCCGTCTTCGTCCTCTTCTTCATCTAATTCATATTCTGATTTGGAACCATCGGCATGCTCCAGCTCAATTTCCTCAACCTGATCCCAATCTACATCTTTAAGCATGCTTTTGATTGCCTCTTCTCTGGAATCCTCGTCCAAAGAATAATCCATCTTATCACCATTAAGGTACTCAACTTGAACCTCTACAATCTCATGATTACTTTCCAGCATTTCTTTTAACTTGTCTAAATTCAACAAAAAAACCAATCCCTTCGGTTTAAGTTTAGAACCTTTTCAGGTTTCCATCCATACTATGAATTTCCCCAACATCATGCTATAGGCCGTTGATAGAGTAGATAAGCGGATATATGAATTTTCATGAAAAAAAGCATATATATAGCGGATTATTTTCCCTATTAGCAGATAATCGCCCTTACACTTAAAAAATTTCATCATAAATTAATAATGTCTTCATATAGACAAGGAGGTAAAAACTTATGAAGGGATTAATTCTCTGTGCTGGCAAGGGCACAAGGCTCCAACCCTTTTCCAATCACAAACCTAAAGTGCTGCTTCCCGTAGCGAATAAACCCATTATTTACTACTGTATCGAAATGCTTGTTGAATTGGAGATTTACGAGATTGGCATTGTAATACGTCCGGATCATTCGGCTGTATTTATGGAAGAAGTTGGTTTAGGAGAGCGTTGGGGGGCACAAATCACCTATATCTATCAAAACGTATCCTTAGGTATTGCCGATGCGGTAAGACATGCTGAAACCTATCTGAATAATCATTCATTCGTCCTGCTGCTGGGAGATAACTTAATAACACAATCTCTGGAGGGGCTATGCCACTCTATTCTTATGGATAACCATGATGCAGCTATTCTACTGGGAAAAGTATCGAATCCCCGTGATTTTGGTATTGCAGAGGTCCACGAAAATCAGATTATAGGGTTGGAAGAAAAACCTGCCGTACCCAAATCTAATCTTGCTATTCTTGGCGCTTATGCCTTTAACCCATCTATATTCGAAGCTATTCACTCGATTTCTCCTTCAGCCAGAGGTGAATATGAAATTACCGACGCCATTCAATGGATGATTCATAAAGGATATGCTGTTGTCTATCAAGTTACGGAAAAAAACTACTCGGATGTCGGTACTATGGAACGTTGGCTTGAAGCCAATCGTTGGATGCTGCAGCTCCTGAACGATGCTGGGCAGCTTAACATCGAGAATCGGCATAAGGGCTGCACCTTCATCTCTCCAGTATTAATTGACACTGATAGTGAATTAATAGATTGTGTCATAGGCCCCTATGTGACCATCGGCCCCCATACAAGACTGGAGAACTGTACGATTGAAAATAGTATTTTACTCGATGGATCCCAACTCACACATAGTTTGGAAACTATATCAAATGCGATTATAAGCCCACAGTCCATTTTCGTTCAAAACACTGGGGGGTCTCACAGATGAACATTCTAATCATGGGTACAGGATATGTCGGCGTAACTACGGGGCTGGTATTTGCGGAGCTTGGGTGGAATGTAACCGGACTTGATCCAGATCAAAAAAAGACACAATCGTTATCTCAAGGCGAGCTTACCTTCTATGAGCCGGGGTTAAATACGTTATTGCGGGAGCATCTCCAATCAGGCAGAATCCGCTTCACCTCCGAACCTGAGATGGCTGTACGCGACAGCAACATAATCTTTCTTTGTGTCGGCACTCCTTCGGATAGAGACGGAAATGCGGATCTTCAGTTTATTCGCCAAGCTTCAGAAAGCATTGGCCGGTATATGCAAGAATATAAGGTAATTGCTATCAAAAGCACAGTTCCCATAGGAACTAATCATAAATTATCGCAGTGGATCACAAACGCTCAAACAGTCCCCGTTCCGTTCGATGTCGTTTCCAATCCGGAATTTCTTCGGGAAGGCTCTGCCTTGCATGACGCGCTTCATCCTGACAGAATTATCATTGGCTGCGAAAGTGATCATGCGATTGATGTAATGAAAACCTTATATGAGAAAATACAATCTCCCTTTTTCGTTACAAAGCCGAAAACCGCGGAGATGATCAAATATGCATCAAATGCATTTCTTGCAACAAAAATTTCGTATGTCAATGAATTATCAAGGTTATGCGAAAACATCGAAGTGAATATTTCAGATGTTGCTGAAGGGATGGGAATGGACCATCGGATAGGCCCCCATTTCTTAAGAGCCGGCATTGGGTACGGGGGGTCTTGTTTTCCAAAAGACATTAATGCGATGCTCTATATGGCTAAACAGTATGGGGCCGAGCTGAGTATTCTTGAAAAGGTTATCCACGTCAATCAGACCCAATATTCACATTATTTGAAGATTTGGGAGCAGAAATTAGGCACCTTTCGGGATAAAAAGATTGCCATTCTTGGCATTTCGTTCAAGCCGGATACGGATGATTTAAGGGAAGCTCCCTCCATATCTATCATTGAGCACTTGCTCGAAAGCGGCGCTGCGATCAGAGTCCACGATCCTGCTGCCAAGCTGCCCCCCGACCTGCTGTCTGAACAATTGCTGCAGGTAGATCTTTTGGAAGAAGCACTAGAGCAGTGTGACGCCATTATACTATGCTCGGAATGGGAGCATTACAAGAAGGCAGACTGGACCCGACTCAAAGCTTTAATGAACCAGCATTTCGTTTTTGACGGAAGGAACGTTCTGGATGGCAACCAGATGACGATTCTTGGCTATCACTACTATGGTATCGGGAGGCATCTTCATTGAATATACTAGTAACAGGCGCATCAGGGTTTATCGGTTCGCATCTTTGTGAACGACTGCTTCAGGATGAAAATAATAACGTCATAGGATTGGATGCTTACATCAAATCCTCTACACCTGTGAAGGCAAGAAAATACAATCTATCTCGTATCCTCCAACATCCCAGGTTTACTTTTATTAAACAAGATCTGTTGAAAATCAACTGGGAGAATCTACTTCCAAATATCGATGTCGTCTATCATTTGGCAGGGATACCTGGGGTGCGGTCGAGCTGGGGAAAAGATTTTAAAACTTACATTAGGAATAATATCGAAGCTACTCAGCATTTGCTTGAAGGCTGCCGCCAATTCCCTGTCAAAAAATTCATCTACGCATCGACTTCATCGGTTTATGGTGAAAAAACAGGTCAAGTAAGCGAATCAGCTTCTACAGAACCTCTTTCCCCCTATGGGGTCAGCAAATTAACAGGTGAACAGCTATGCAAGGTCTATGCTCATAACGATAACATTCCCGTTGTCATCTTAAGATTTTTTACCGTATACGGACCAAGACAGCGTCCAGATATGGCCTTTCATCGATTTATTAATCACATTCTGCAAAATAAACCCATTACCATTTACGGGGACGGCAATCAAACTCGTGACTTTACTTACGTAGAGGACTGCGTTACAGCCGTTGCTGCAGCTGCCACAGCCGAAGGGATAATTGGTGAAACGATTAATATTGGCGGCAAAGAACGTGCTTCAGTCTTAGAGTGCATATCCATCATCGAGGAGATATTCGGTACAAAAGCGGATCGTCAATATATGGGCAAAGCCTATGGTGAGCCCCGTCATACGTGGGCAGATATCAGTAAGGCACAGTCGCTGCTGGGCTACGAGCCCAAAATAGATTTACGTCAAGGACTTAAGGCTGAAATCATGGATATATGCAATAATCCTTCTCTATAGGTGATCTAACCTTTTAATTACGAAATGATTATGCTCTGATAGATTTGATTCGCAAATCTATACAGAGAGGGTGTCTCAGCAAGGTCAAATACAACCTGCTGGACACCCTCTACATTCATGTTCGTGAGAAGCACTGCCGCTGCAGCCTTTCTCCCTTGTACTCTCCTAAATCGGTGCATGAGCACCCTTTTTATCCGGTTGAACCAATACTTTCTTTTCCCATGCTCGACTTTTCCATCGATATAACAGAATTAATCCCCGTGCCCATTCATCAAGAATGAACACTGCCCATATCCCGACAAGTCCATACGCGAAATGGATCCCCATGAGATAGGTTAACGGAATACACATTCCCCATATGACAAAAATACCCGTAAAGACGATAAAACGCGCATCTCCTGACGCCCGAAGGGCTTCTCCAATAACAATATTCAAGCATCTGCCAGGCTCCAACATAAACCCCATTGTAAGCAGAGCCGCTCCTAATGCAATAATCTTAGGATCGCTTGTAAACAGGCTGAGCAGCTTCTCTCTAAAAAAGACAATCAGCGTGACACATCCCATCGAAAGCAGCAAGCTCAGCCCCAAGCTTCTGAACAATTGCCGATATGCCGCCTCTTTCTCCCCTGCACCGACAAGACGCCCGATAATGATTTGTGTCCCCCTGCCCAAGGAGATGGAAAGCACCATAATGAAATACATAATATTCTGGGTGTAAATACGGGTTGAGAGCATCTCCGCTCCAAGCGATGTAATATAATAAGTCGTCACAATTTGGCTGGCAGCGTAAGATAATTGGTTGCCAGCTGTAGGAACGCCGATTCCCAGTATCTTTTTCATATGTTCGACTTTACATTTCACCAGGTCCTTCAAGCCCAAATTCAATTTGACCACCTTATGTAATATGAACACATATACAATAAGCCCCAGACATTGGCTAATCGCAGCAGAAATCGCAACACCTGGAACCCCCAGCTTAGGAAATCCCCATGGTCCGAAAATGAATAAATAATTACCCGCCAGGTTAAGAAGATTCATTCCAATGCTTACCAGCATGGTGTACCTGGTGTAACCATGAACCTGAGTAATCGCTGAAATCGTCAAATTTACGGCTTGAATAAATAAGACTCCACCTACTATAGACAAATACATTTGGGCCTGGGCAAGCAAATCAAGCTCCAACCCGAACATTCCAAGCAATGGCCTGCTGAACACTACCATAATAGCGCTAATCATGAGCCCGAAAAGAAAGTTAAGCGTTATCGCACCAGCCGCAAACCTTCGAACATCATCCGGCTTATTCGCGCCCAAATACTGTGAAATAACGATTGCAGAACCCGCAGATATTACTTGCAGCAGCAAAAATGTGAACATAATCAATTGGTTGGAAACACCTACAGCGGCTACCGCTGCATCCGATACATGGCTGACCATGAACGTATCCGCTGTTCTCATCGACATTTGCAAAGAGGATTCGATAAATAATGGCCAAGTTATGGCAAATAATCCGAGCTTCTTTATCTGTGTCATTTAGAGGCCTCGCCTACTTGGAACATACAACCCACATCGTTCTAACATACAGCTCCCCCAATGAATGCGCATTCATTTCCATTTTCATGGTACTAATCACCCCTATTGTATTCCGAAAAATGCATCCGGTCAATCCGCACTAACCTTAAAGTAACTATGCCTAAATCCAGAAACTGACCTCCGTTTAGTAACCATATTGCTGTTCACGGAATAAACTAGTGGTAAGAGTACATCAAAAAATGCAGAATCCAGCGAGCTGCCTGAAGCTGGAGGAATTAATATAGAACCTAACAATAAATACTATGATGAGGCTTTGGGGTGATTCTAATGGCTGTCATACGTGTTCCCCTAGATCAGTCGACGATCCAGTCGGGCGTAAACGCTGCGCAGCCAGGTGATGTTGTACTGGTTCATAGAGGGATATATAAAGAAGTCGTACATGTTACAAGCAGTTCTATTCGAATCGTTGCAGATGACAAGTACGAAGCTGTTCTGGAAGGCAACAGCTTGCTCTCTAATGGCTTTATTCTGGATAATACCTCGGACGTGGAGATATGTGGATTTAAAATTAAAAACTACATTCAAACCGGGATTTTTGTGCATGCTGGCGGCTGCCATCGCCTCTTGGAAAATTCATGTGAAATGAACGGACTGCATGGGATTGGACTTAACTCAACTAACAATTTCATATGGAAAAATAAGATAACAACCAATACCTTTGGGGGTATATCCGTTTACGGAAGTAATAATTGGATCGTCGATAATGGAATAAGTGCGAATGGCTTCGATGGTGTGACTATCTACAATGGCTCACATAATGCAATGATGAATAATGTAACATTTAGTCATATCAACGGCTCAGGGTTCTACATATTAGGGCCAAACACGCTTCTGTACGAAAATGAACTGAAAAACAACCGATGGGGCATTGTCATTCACCCTACGGCAATCGTCAACTCCCCCATTGCCGATAACAATGAAGCCACTTACAACAAATTAAAAGACATCGTTATATTAAGTGATTCGGATAACCCTGTAACTAGCCATGAAGAAACAACAGCCCCGATGAGCTCAACTAATAAGTATGTACAATTTATTAACTATGTCAACGACCAGTTGGCAAAGATTCAGCAAAGTCTTGACCTAGTACCGGATCAACAATCTCCTTCACAAGAAATGAGCCTAATGATCTTTAGACTTTACCTGGACAAACTGCAGCGACCTCTATAAGCTTTGGAATCAAAAGTGACTATGTCCCAATTCAATTTCGGGGCATAGTCGCCTTTTTTTCCACGTTATTGTTATCATTTTTAGATATTCAGGGCAGCACTACTACTTTTTCCTTACATGAGGAGCAAAACTTGGCATATTGAATACAAGCTTCTAATGAATCATTCAGCTCCATCGGCCACCATCTGATGGCCCCTAGAGGCGCCTGCGATGCGAAGATCTCAACCTCCGCAGGAATGCGGCCAACTACTACTACTTCTACCTCATTGAAATTGGTTTCTGCACCCCTTTGAAGCGTCTTAAATAATTGCGAGTGCTCAACCGTCGGACTCGAATAGGGAATAGGAAACAGAATCGAAACCTTAGATACCTTTTCATCAATAATATGCGCGGTTTTCCTAGCAGGGTTATCTACCGCTGTCTCCCATACCCGATTGTATGGTAAATCTTCGAGCAAACCGAGCTCCTTCACTCTTGCGGAAATTCTCTGACCATAAAACTGGTTTAGTTCTTTTACGAGAATCTGAATCTGTCCATTCCTTTGAAACGTAGAGTTATCTCCATTTTCATTCCGATATTGGATATAAAGCAAATCCGGAATCTCTACATACTTTGTGCAAAGAAACGTCCGAACGAGCATATCATAATCGTCTGCAACCAAGAGCTCTTCGCGGTGGCCTCCAATCAAATGGTAACAATCCCTCGTCCACGCACGGGGATGATTCGGTAAACCGACCAAATGTCGAATGGTACTGCTGTTAATAGCCGTATTCTTCAACACATTTTGCCATCGGCTCATTTCATGAACCCACACCCGGTAATACACACCGTATCCAAATCCGCAATCCCAACCATACCAGTGAGCAGCGTTGCTCCCTACATACACCTCTGTAAAATCCCCATAAGCAAACCCGCATTCAGGATGTTGCTGAAAAGCATCCACGATCTTCTGAAGGCAGTCAGGAGTTAGCTCATCATCATGATCCACTTCTACTACAATTTCTCCTGTACACAAGCCGGCTGCATACCGTTTGGTTGCCCCGATGTAGCCATTACGGGAATCCTGACGATACCTTCTTACACGCGGATCTTCTAAAGGAAGCAGATCCTGGTTGTATGTTTCATCCTCATCTCCAGAATCATCTACAATAACCCATTCCCAATTCGAGTAGGTCTGATTCAATAATGAACGATACGGGCGCTGAATTTTATCTTTGGATTTGTAGCTCGCTGTGAACACGGATACTAAGGGAAAATCGGATGAAAAACGGTTCGGAAGGATTGGTTTATTTTCGGGGAGAGGATCAGTCCGTTTGAGCCAACAGTAGTATAAGCCGGACGGTTTAATTTCTTCTGGGGAACCGTAATGCAACCACCTTTGTCTCTCGTGAATAGGTAAGGCATTCAGTGTTGTGAATTGTTTCCAATCCGTTCCTAATGAAACATAGACTCGCGGATCTTTAGGATTTATATGCATCAGAGCCTCATTAGGTCCATACAGCCTCACAGTAATGCCGCTTTCAGTCAGTAACGTAACCCTTTCTTCTAATCCATCCCGTGAAATTTCCTCTGAAACGAATAGATGAGCTGTCAAAAGCGGAGTATGATTCGATGCCATGGCCAACCCCCTTTACTATTATCCATTACTTCATCCTCATTACATTTTGAACATCGGTATATATATATGTGGAATATAGTGGAAAACATTACTCCCTACAAGCTCTAAGTCACGAGTGTTCATTTACAAGGAATATCCACATATTTTTTATTAGCCGGAGTCTATTGCCTAAACGGTATCCATATATATTTTAGGTAAAGTGAGAAGCTATCCATGCATCAGAAACGATTCGCCCATATAAAACCTAGGATCAATGCTGATATTATAGAGGCTCAACCTCAAAACCAGTACTTGACCCTCCCCCTACCATTAGTCCTCACAAAATCCTGCAAAAACGCAGTTATTTTCCTACTGGAATTGCTGTAGAGAGAACAAACCTGCAAAAGTACAGCAATTTTCATGGAAAACGCTCCAGTTCAGCTAAGAATGAAAAAATAACTGCACATTTGCATGAATTCAATAAGACTTCGGATATACCGGCCAAAGGCTGTATAAATGCAGTTTTTTGGGAGCAGGCAATGGCTTCGAGTCGAATCAATTATAGAAAGGAGCAATTAATGTGGAACTCCCATTAGTTAGTGTAGTCATACCTGCGTATAACCGCCCGAATACTCTTCAAATAGCTATCGACAGCGTGTTAGAGCAAACCTACCCCCAAATCGAAATCATTATTTGCGATGATAGCACGGACGATCGTGTGCACGAGATGATAATCCCTTATTTACAATCATTTCCTCAGATCCAATATCATAAAAACGAACGGAATTTATTTCTTGAAAATTGGCATAAGTGTTTTGATCTGGCGGCTGGAGAGTATATTAATTACTTGATGGATGATGACGTTTTTCATAAAGAAAAAATCGCCAAAATGATCTATTTTTTTAATGAATTCGAAAATATTACACTTGTCACTTCTTATCGGCAAACCATCGATGAATCCGGACAGTTGCTCCCTCCGATTTATGCCACTGCCAAGCTCTATGATGAAACAAGAATTATGGACGGAAAGCTGCTGGGAGACGTTGCCTTAACCCGTTGTCTCAATGTCATCGGCGAACCGACAACCGTCTTATTTAGAAAAAAAGATCTTACCGAGCTATATGGAGTATACAAAGGGAAACAGTATTCTCTTATCAATGATATGGCTGCCTGGCTGCTGCTGCTATCCAAAGGAAAAGCTGTATATATTCCAGAAGCGCTTAGTTATTTTCGAAGACATCCAAATCAAAATAACAATACGTTAGGTCTAAAAGCGTATAGCGAATGGTTAGATATTATAATCGCTTCTCGTGATGGCGGATTTCTTGACACGAACGATTTATTCAAAATGGCTCTGCACTCTTATCTTGAACGTGTAAGTGGTTATGAGCAATTTGCAGAAGATATCAAGCGGATTGAAACTATATTAGCTTCCTTGGATTAAATTCACAATGCTCATGTGTTTTATAGGTGAATAAAAAATGGGGCAAACCCATCAGGCCATAGACCTGAGGGAGAGCCCCATTTTTTTGTTATGCCGAACAGGTACAACCTCTAACAATGTGAATGCTGGAATTGACAGAGATAACCATTAACGTTTAATTTATTGCTACACCTGCACTTGCATAGCCTGCAATCGTATTAACTAGCGATAATCCTGAAGCTGTAGCTGAAAATACCATTAAGTGCCGATCTTGAGGATTCACAGCTATATTCAAACCAGTTGTTATGCCGCTGCTGATTGCCCCTATTGCAATTAAGCCTGTAAGCGGAGGAGCTAATGTAACAACAGCCCCTGGGATTGGACTAAAAGTGTTGTCAGGCGTTGTAGAATGATATAATTGTGCAGTAATTGTTAATGTTGAACCAGTAAGAGACAACGCTGCAGTAACACTAAAATATGCAGCAATCGAAGTAATTATCCCACTGCGTGGCATGGAATATGAGAAGTCGAGAAGTGTGCCGCCGGCTCCTGTCAGATCAATTGTTCCCCCTCCAAGAATGGATACACCGGTAACTGAGTTTCCAAAGCCGACGAGACTCGTAGTACCAACTAATCCCCCCAAAACAGTGGTGAGTGCCGTAGGAAGCCCTGACGCGAATGGGATTATTGCACCAGATCCTGCAACGCCTTGTGCTCCAGTTGTGCCTTGCGGGCCTTGACTACCTTGTGTTCCTGTAGCCCCTTGCGTCCCGGTTGCCCCTTGTGCTCCGGTTGCTCCTTGTGGGCCTGCTGCTCCTTGCGCCCCGGTTACTCCTTGTGCTCCTGTTGCTCCTTGGGCTCCTGTATCTCCTTGTGGGCCTTGAACTCCTTGCGCTCCTGTAAGTCCTTGCGGACCCTGAGTTCCTTGTGGACCAGTTGCTCCTTGTGGGCCTGCTGCTCCTTGCACTCCCGTTGCTCCTTGCGCTCCGGTTGCTCCTTGTGCTCCTGTATCTCCTTGGGGGCCTTGGGTTCCTTGTGGACCAGCAGCTCCTTGCGCTCCTGCTCCTTGCGCTCCTGTTGCTCCTTGCGGGCCTTGCGTTCCTTGTGGACCAGTAGCTCCTTGTACTCCTGCTCCTTGTGCACCTGTTGCTCCTTGCGGGCCTTGAGTTCCCTGAGGACCTGCTGCTCCTTGTGCACCCGTATCACCTTGCGGGCCTACTGCTCCTTGTGCACCTGTAACTCCTTGTGGGCCTTGAGTTCCTTGTGAACCTGCTGCTCCTTGCGCTCCCGTTGCTCCTTGTGCTCCTGTATCTCCTTGGGGGCCTTGGGTTCCTTGTGGACCAGCAGCTCCTTGCGCTCCTGCTCCTTGCGCTCCCGTTGCTCCTTGTGCTCCTGTATCTCCTTGGGGGCCTTGGGTTCCTTGTGGACCAGCAGCTCCTTGCGCTCCTGCTCCTTGTGCTCCTGTTGCTCCTTGTGGTCCTTGAGTTCCTTGTGGACCAGCAGCTCCTTGTGTTCCTGTATCACCTTGCGGGCCTACTGCTCCTTGCGCTCCGGTTGCTCCTTGCGGGCCTTGCGTTCCTTGCGGACCTGCTGCTCCTTGCGCTCCAGCTCCTTGGGCTCCTGTTGCTCCTTGTGGACCTTGCGTTCCCTGAGGACCTGCTGCTCCTTGTATTCCTGTTTCACCTTGCGGACCTACTGATCCTTGGGCTCCTGTAAATCCTTGTGGGCCTTGAGTTCCTTGTGGACCAGCAGCCCCTTGTGCTCCTGCTCCTTGCGCTCCTGTTGCTCCTTGCGGACCTTGAGTTCCTTGTGGACCAGTAGCTCCTTGCACACCTGCACCTTGTGCTCCTGTTGCTCCTTGTGGACCTTGAGTTCCCTGAGGACCTGGTGTTCCTTGTGTTCCTGTTACTCCTTGTGGGCCTTGAGTTCCTTGCGTACCTGCTGCTCCTTGTGCTCCATTAGCTCCTTGCGGGCCTTGTGGTCCTTGTGTTCCTTGTGGGCCACCTTGCGGACCTATTGGTCCTTGAGTTCCTTGTGCTCCTGTTACTCCTTGCGGTCCTTGAGTTCCTTGTGTTCCTGTAGCTCCTTGAGCTCCTGTTACTCCTTGCGGTCCTTGTGTTCCTTGTGCTCCTGTTACTCCTTGTGCTCCATTCGCTCCTTGCGGGCCTTGAGTTCCTTGCGGACCTATTGGTCCTTGAGTTCCTTGTGCTCCATTCGCTCCTTGCGGGCCTTGGGTTCCTTGCGGACCTTGTGAACCCTGCGGACCTTGCGGGCCTTGTGCGCCCTGGTCTGCGCCATCCGTTTTAATTTCGATCTCTGTTCCGTTATACATTTCTATTTCAACTTTTCTTACTTGAGTCCAATCGATCGTAGAAAAGAAGCTTGCAAGTGCTGCCTCTCTCTCAACCTCGCCCCAACTTTTTTTGAATTTCAACTCAAACTCTTCACCATTAAAATATTTCACTTCAATTTCTTTCATATCCTCCATATCTAGAGACTCTATGACTGCTATAACCTTCTGATATATACTCAAGAAACTTGCCACCTCCTATACATAATTGAAAAACTTAGTTCTCGTCATCTTCATCCGCTCCAGTTTTCTAACAATCACCATGCGGCAGCTTAATTTTGACTTCTACACCGTCTGCATACTTGAATTTTATCTCGGCTATGTGATCAAAGCCTAATTTCTTCAACCACTTAATAAGCGCTTTTTCATCATGATCGCCTTTATACGTGATTTCGTCTCCGTTTCTGAGTTTAACTTCAATTTTAACAGGATCCATGTCTAACAGAGCTTCTAATAGATCTTTTATAGTCTCCAAAATATTTCACCCCTTCCATGTTAAAATTGAAACATCTTGGTTTCACTACGTATTATATGAATATTTAAGAGGCATGCTTGGGCGAATGAGAGAAGACAAATGCTCATAATAGTAAAAAAATGGTATTTATTTCAGTATATTTACATGACTACAACGAAATGCATCAAGCAAAAGAAAGAATCTATCGCCATTGTTTGCATAGAAAATTCTCTTCCGTTATATAGCTCGATTCCCCAACTTCATAGAGTTACGCCCTTCCTCATGCAGCAAGCACCTCCCTATCTAGGAATGAAGTTGAAAGAAACAGCCTCACTTTGCAGTATATGATTACAATAATTGGATGCTTGGACGAATGAGAGAGAGCAGCAGCCCGAAAATAGCAAAAACGAAAAGCAATATTTAGTTGAAGCCTCAGCATAATCGGTATACAATATACTAAAAAGCTAAGATAGGGGTATTTAACTATGACGAAAGAAACTCTATTTTTACAATTGGATCTTGTAAGAGAACGTACGCTTCAGCAGCTAGATTTGACCTCAGAAGAAACTGCCGACGTAATGCCTCCGGGATATAGAAACACACTGCGTTGGAATTTGGGGCATATTTTAACGGTTCAGGAAAATTTGGTGTTTAAACTTTGCGGTGAACCGTTTAGCTTACCGGATGAATACCCCGGCCTCTTTAACAATGGAACGAAGCCTGCAGATTGGCAGACAGAACCCCCTACTCTTGAATTAATCAAGCAGCAGCTTACAGAGCAAGTGGAGAGAATTAAGGACAAACTCTCGTTGCGTTTGGACGAAAAGCTTCCTCAACCTTTTAAAGGTATTGATACCGTAGGAGGAATGATAGGATTCAGTCTTTACCATGAAGGTGTTCATACAGGTTATATGATGAGTCTGCGCAAATCGATACAGCCCTCTTAGTTTCGTAATCAAGCGGCAGAACTGTTAGTTAAAAAACACGAACAAACGCCAGCAATTCGTAAGCCTACGAATGCTGGCGTTTTAATTGGGCGACTTTTCATTTAATAAGATTTATAAATATCTCCAGTTCATTAGCTACAGCAAACAAGCTGGCCCTGTTCTCAAATTCGTTTCTGTTCTCGGGCATAGGCAGCTGTTTATGATATTCTCTAATACTTTGCAGGCTTTCATGAAAATACTGTATTTGGTTCACAGTCCGCAAGTGTGCGCTTAATTCCAATACAAAATCTCCAATCCGAACCCCCTGCTCCAACTGAACGGTAATACGGGATACATAGGGCAGCATCCGCTCCAACACCTCGTACTGCTGACGCTTCTTCTCAAAGTAATCGTAATAGGATCCGTCCTTCTGATGCAGGCTGTTTTCCCAATCCAATAATGCCAACGATTTCGCATGGTTCAAGGCTGCAGCGAGCTGTAACAGCTCCTTTCCATCCCACAATGTGTATCCATCCTTTAAATAAGCGGCAATCTCATTCAAAATAGCACCGATTAGTCCGTCCACTTCTTCCTTGCTCTCATTTAACTTTTTATCAGTACTAGGCATGTAAGCATTAATAAGTAGTGCTACTCCTAAGCCAATTAATACAATTAGAAACTCATTCAGAAAAAAAGAAATATTTACCTGCTTATTCATATATACATGCATCACGATAACGGAGCTGCTTGCAATCCCCTCTTGAATCCGCAATCGCACACATAGGGGGATAAATAGAAGAAGGAGAATTAAAAAGGTATAAGGCCAATAGCCGATTAGAGAAATACCAGGCTCGAGAAAAACATTCCCAGCATACAAGCGCAAAATCGGCTAATTGCCGCTTGAAGTGATTGCTTGCGTGATTTCTGGATACATAGCAGAGTAAGAATGCCCGCCGATGTAAAATATTCCAGCTGTATAAATTGTGCGAGCAAAATGGCAATACTGACTCCAATAGCTGTTTTAATAGTTCGAAAGCCGATCTTCATGGATGCCACCCTCTGACGTTGGAATACTTATGTTGTGGCTTCATTTTACATTATCCCTCACTTATATGTAAACATAGTTCACATATATATAACAATTGCCCGCAATCCATCCGTTTAACAGGTACAATTCTGTTCAAATTGAATGACAAGTTTTAAATTCAAGGATACAATGTTCTATAGAATGGAGGAGTAGAATGAGTTACAAGGATATTACAATGGGCATGATAAGAACTGGTATACTTGGATTTGGCGGAGGTCCCTCTGTGATTCCCTTAATCCGTTATGAAGCTGTGACTCGGTACAAATGGATTGAAGACGATGAGTTCGGAGAAATATTGGCCATTGCCAATGCCCTCCCTGGACCCATCGCAACCAAAATGGCTGCATACCTTGGGTACAAGCAGCACGGCTGGCTTGGTGCAATTTGGTCCGTTTGCGCTCACATTTTACCAACCAGCCTAGCTATTGTAGCTTTGCTTGGCGTTCTTTACACTTTTAGCAGCTCCAAATATGTAGCGGGTATGATCTATGCTGTCAGACCGGTTATTGTTGTTATGCTTGGAATGATGGCTTATGAATTTATGTCCAAAGCCTGGAAGGGGCTTGGCAAAGGCTTTGCAATAGCATTCGCTCTAATTGCCGTACTGTTGCTTTCAGTGCTTGATATCCATCCTGGACTCGTGATAGCCGTATTTTTAGCTTACGGAGCCTTCCATTTAAAGTGGTTTCAGCGTAAGGCTGCACCGGACAAGGGGGGCTCGCGATGATGGAATGGCTAACCCTGTTTTGGGGATTTTTTGTAGCTAATGTGCTGGGATATGGAGGTGGCCCTGCATCAATCCCGTTAATGCAGGAGGAAATTGTAAATCATTACGGTTGGATCTCCAATGAACAATTTGCAGATTTATTAGCGGTAGCTAATGCGCTTCCCGGGCCGATTGCGACGAAGCTTGCAGCTTTTGTAGGCTACCAGCAGCTCGGATGGGTCGGCTTTCTTATCGCAACTATCGCTACGGTTGTTCCTTCGGCAGTAGCATTAATTGTTCTGCTTAACATTCTGAACCGCTATCGGCAATCTCTTATAGTTAAAGGCATGACGCTGTTAGTACAGCCTGTCATAGCGGTGATGATGATCATTTTAACTTGGCAAATGTCTGAGGTTTCCATTCAGGGCATCGGCTTCTGGCATTCACTTGCCATAGCGGCGCTGGCCTTCTGGGCTATGACCAAAGGAAAAATCCACCCTGCCCTCATTATTGTTGTCGCTTTTCTTTATGGTGGATTGGTTATATCGCATATCATTTAATGGGAGGTCAAGCATGAAAAAGCTGATTTTTTTCGTGGGTCCCGCGGGAGCCGGGAAGACAACCATCGCGAAAGCATTGGCTCGCAAGCGGCGCATAGCTTTTTTGGATATGGACACGTTATTACGGCCCTCTGCAGAGGTTATTATGAGAGTTTCGGGGAATGATCCGAACGATCGGGATTCACTTGTTTACAAAACGCATTGCCGGGATTTGGGCTACCGTGTCACTATGGACGCTGCGTTAGAAAACGTGGAGCTTGGAATAGATGTTATAGTCGTTGGACCCTTCACCAAAGAGATAGGAAACCCTTTGTGGGTTGAGCAAGAGCTCGAGCGGATCGGTGCTACAAGGCATGATGTCGATGTTAAAGCAATATTCGTGTCACTACCCGACAAGGAGCTTTACCGCCAACGCATCGAGCAAAGAGGCCTAGAGATGGATGAATGGAAGCTGGCGAACTGGAGCGAGTTCAGTCATAGCCTCATGCAGCGGCAAATTAAATGGCCCCTTCCCGCTTCTTCGATACATTATTTGGATAATTCAGGACCGCTTACCGAGAACAAAATTTCTCTTGTCGAACAGTTTGTTTATGGAGACGGCCATGATGTTTAAAACCAAAAAAGCGTTTATACCTGCGGTCTTTGCCGTCAGATATAAGCGCTTTTCATTTTTATTGTTGTTTCAGCTATAGGATGAAGCATATGAAATAATTAACATAAATTGGAACTATAAAAACGGTAATAATAACACACACAATAGTAAAATTTTAAACCTTGAATAAAGCTTGAAACCTTATATAGTGAAATCAGCATGTTTAAAATGCTCGTTTCACGCCATATTGATTTCTTATCCCCAGGAGGTAATAATTTGAGCCGCAAAAATATTTTACTGGTAAGCACAGCTGCAATAATCTTGCTGATCATTCTCTGCACGGCCAAGCTATACGCTAACAACGTAAATAATAATGATTTTGTCTTTACTATTGATGGAGTACCTGTTGCAGAAGAAGAATTTTACATTTTTTACCAAAATAATAAAGCGATGACGGCAAACTATTTTAAAACAAAATATAATATCGATTACAATGCAGCTTTCTGGACAAGCACCTACAATGGCGAAAATCCCTCCGATTACGCTAAACAGAAGGCCATAGACGACTTGAAAAAATATAAAATCGAACAGCTTATCATGAAAGAACACCAAATAATCAAAGATCTTAGTTTCGGTCATTTCACAGAAGATTTAGAAGCTGAAAATAAAGAAAGACGCCATAAATTGGAAAATAAAGAGCCCATATATGGACTAACGCAATTTACTAAGCTGCAATACTACTCTTATTTGCATTCCAATCGTTACGCCAATTTGATTAATTCCTTAATGGATAGTCCTGCCTACAGTTTAAACGATTCTGTGTATCGGGAATATTACGAAAAGCAAAAGCAATTTTATAGTAAAGGTTTTAAGCTTGAAGGCCAATTGATCACAACAGCTAATGTCGCCTACCAAACAATCTTTAATTCGGTTAAAGATGGGAAACAGGATTCTAGTAACAGTGTTGTGATAGAGAGCATGGCATTGGACTTGCAAGAAATATCCAAAGAAGATCTGATTAAAAGAAGCCTCTACGAATTAGCGCTTAAGCTGAATGAAAACGAGTTTAGTGAAATTTTCCCCTATAATAACATGAATGCCATCTTTAAACTCACAAAAAAACAATCACTAGGCTATAAGGGCTTTGAGGATGTGAAATCAGACGTAAAAAAGCTTTACATTAATGATAAAATACAACAACAAATTGCAGACCGTCTTAAGACGGCAAAAGTGATAATTAATCAGCCGGCCTATGATAAGCTTATGTTGAAATAGCCTGAACCATTTTCCATCTCATCCTATCATCGCACCTAATTCACACAAAAACTCCTCCCTGGCAGCATAATTGCCAGAGAGGAGTTTTTTTAGTTTAAATCAAGTTTATTGCTCTTAGAAGTCTCAGCATAATAGCTGCTGCTTGGGCACGTGTTGCCGTTTCACTCGGCGCAATCGCCGTTTCACCTGTCGTTACATCCACGGTTCCATTAATCAGTCCATGTTCTATGCACCAAGCAAGGTCACTTCTATCATTTGCCCGTACTTTGTCTGCATCTACGAACTTACTTAATCCTGTCAGATCGGCATCTGTAAGACTGCCATCCTTCAAATATTGGGCCGCGGCAACCGTTGCTCTTGCCATTTCAGCTCTTGTAATCGGTGCATTCGGCTTCAGGCTATTTCCTTCAATCCATTTAAGAAGCCCCGCCTTACGGGCAATTGCCATATTAGAAAAGTACCAATCACTTCTCCGGACATCTTCATACGAATCTTGAACATCCGTAGTTATAGGCAATCCCAACGCATGAATCAGCATAGTCATGTACTCGGCTCTAGTAATTTGTGCATCTGGATTAAATCTTCCTTGACCCACTCCGCTTACTAGCAATCGCGAGCTTGCTTCTTCTATTGATGCTTTAGCCCAATGCTCCAACGTTACATCCTTATAGGCCGCGTGATACTCTACCACCCCATATTTACTATGGCTTGCCGTTTTGATTTGCATATAGGACTTTCCATCTATTTCTACGTACTTGGCCGTTCGTATACCTGCCGTCTTCTCCCCGTTTTCTCCATCGCTTATCGATATCGCTGCTGCTACTTTATCTTTGAATGATGGACTTACCTCAATAAGTATAGTCCTTTGGCTATCGAAAGCTTTGACATCCATAATCTGACCATTGGGCGCTTCGAGTCTTAGATGAACATTATACATACCGGACACGAGATTGAAGCTATCCAAGCCTGAATCCATACCAAGTGCATGTTCAAGGACCTTTTCATCCTCAGGGGTTAACTTGGAAGCTTCTACCTGAACATTAACCTTTAATTGCTCCTTAGTTGTTTGGTTATTTTGAAGAAAATTATCGATACCTGCAACCTTACTTGTTACATTGGCAGCTAACTCATAAATAAATCCTTTTAAACGGATTAAAATTTTCGCCCCATCGCTTACTTGCTGCGACTCTTTAAGTTCACTGATGTTAAACGTCAATGACACCCGTTCTTTATCCTCAGCATGTATCGTGATCGTAGCTGCCGCAGAATCGATATCATACCTGGCTACCGAGCCATCATCTGCAAGCACATTCAGAACTCCCCCGCCTTCTGCAATTCCAGATGGTGCAGTTGAATGATGAGAGCTTGAATTATTGCGATAAGGAATTTTAGCGCTGTCGAAAGCCGTTATAGCAGCCGTTAGTTCTACTTCCGCCTTATCCACTTCCTGCTGCGCTGCTTCCGTATGGCTTACTGTTGTTTTAGCATTTGTTACTGCCTGCTTCAAAGTATCCACTGCGCTTTGCGGATATTGGCCTGCTTGCGATCCGACTACAGCTGCGCCTAATTTGCCTTCAGCTTCGACAATCGTGGCTTTCAATGCGTCTTTATTTGCTTTTGATTCATTAGGCTGATCCGTTACTTTCTCGCTGTCAAATTGGGCTACCGCTCCTGCCAATTCGATTACAGCTTGATCCACTTCTTGCTGTGCTGCGTTTATATTGCTTACTACTGCTTTCGCAATCGTTACTGCCTTATTCAGATTGTCTACCGCATTTTGCAGGTATTGGCCTGCTTGCGATCCGACTACAGCCGCGCCTAATTTGCCTTCAGCTTCGGCAATTCTCGCTTTCAATGCATCTTTGTTTGCTTCTCCAACCTCTATCGGTTTTCTTGTTATGTTTATCCTTTTGCTTCCAACCGTTCCCCATGCATCTTGAGCTGTTGCAACGACCGTCACTTCACCTTCCTTATCTCCTGAGGAAAGCACTCCTTCAGTTGTTATGGAGGCATTGGTGCCGTTCTTATTGATAACGGACCAGGTTACTGCTTTATTAACTGCATTATCAGGCGTTATAACCGCTGAGAAGGCTAACCTGCTTCCTACTTCCAGAGAGTTTTCACCATTTTGAGATTTCACTTCTATCGCCCCAACAAAAGCCGGTTGATTCGTAACCGTAATATCAAGAGGACCGTCAAAGTTTCCGTCTTCTGAAATGGCGTGAACTCTTGCCGTTCCATTCGCGACAGCGGTCACAAGGCCTGTATTGGAAATCTTGGCTACTTTGGTAGAGCTACCGTCAGTATTAAGAATTTTCCATGTAAGCTTCTTGTTTGTGGCATTAGCCGGAGAGACCGTAGCAATAAGCTGTAAGGTGCCGCCTGCCACGTCGATACTGTTCTTATCATTGGTTCCTCTGGTACTCACTTCTGTTACAGGAACATATTGATTGGATATCGTGACATACATTTCTGCCTTAATCGAAGGATTGGCCGCCGATTGTGCGATGACCTTGATCCTTCCATCTTTGACAGCAGTTAAGAGACCCGTATTTGAAATCATCGCTCTTCCCGTTTCTTCTTCCAAGCTCCAGATCAAGCTGTAATCAATACCCGGTAAATGATTCGGGATCAAACCGCCTTTGATTTGAAGCGTACCTTTATCGGTTGTAATCGATGCGGCACCGTCCTCTCCCCATAT
Organism: Paenibacillus radicis (ex Xue et al. 2023); assembly: GCF_024722015.1. Lineage (GTDB taxonomy): Bacteria > Bacillota > Bacilli > Paenibacillales > NBRC-103111 > Paenibacillus_S. The sequence continues at coordinate 44,462 of NZ_JANQBD010000012.1, forward strand.
TCTAATCCCGTCAATTTGAGTTGGATTTACTTTGACAGTTAGAGGAATCGCCATCACATTTGTTCTCGGTACGACAACCCGGATATCATCATAATAGAAGTTGCCTGCAGAGCTGTTCCATAAATTCATTAGAGAAACGGCTCTGAAACTGGAAGAATTAAAAGTACCTGCAGGCTGATCATCAATAAACATGTTAACCGTCGGGCCTGTATAATCCCACTTTAATTCATGCCAGCCAACGCTGCGTGGAACATTGGACACGGACCAATTTGTAGTTTGGAATCTCGTAGCAAAATTAGAAGCAGAACCAAGTGAACCATCGTAGAATAAGCCCAGCCCCATAATTTTGCTATTATCTTTAAGAGCTCCAACACTTCCGACTGCCCGGTTCGCCTTGGTCGTTCCATCGTCATAAATCCACATCGAAGCTATGGCCTTCATGTCGGTAGAGAACGCCTTACTCATAACACTTTTGACTGCATTAATACGTTTCAAGCTGTATGCACCGGAATGGGCTTGCTCTGTAGAAGATTGCACGGAAACCGCATAGTCTGTTCCGCTATCCATAACAAAGTCACCTAGCGTACCGTTCTCAAATCCTTCCGAATACACTACATCTTCGTACGAAACATTTGCCGATACATGCACTTCCGTAGTGCTGCCTAAATCCCCTGTAACGGTCATCACACCATCTGAATCGATGGACACATTCGGATTGTCCGAGCTGTAGGTGACGCTGTTCAATTTCGGCTCGTTTAGCTCGGTTACTGTCTTCTTAAGTTCTCTAGTGCTCCCATCGCTCATCACGTTAGCAACTTTCAAATTAATCTTGCTGTTGGTTGCATCCAGGTAAGGATAGTTCGCTTCGACTTTCATATCGCTAGTTGTCGTAATAGGTGACTTAACCGTAATTTTGGCAATTGCGGTAAGCCGAGGATCTGCTGTACTCTTTACCGTAATATTCGCTGTTCCTAAAGCTACAGCTTTAACAGCCCCATTGGAATCAACTGTCGCCACAGATGGCTTATCGCTTTCCCATGCCAGTGATTTATTCCATGCTGCAGCAGGCTCAATTATCGTACTAAGAAGTGCTGCTTCCCCTACAAGCAATGACACATTGGCCTGGTTAAGCGCAACTGACGTCGGTAATACTTCTGTAAATATTTCTGTAGGAGCATCATGATTGTATTGATGAATCCCGATATCACTTGTGCTTCCAATAGAATTACCGAACATATCCTTGGTGACTTCTGTAAAAGTAGCCGGTACGTCGACCTTCCAGCCAGCGCCAATCGCAGGTGAGGTTCCTAAAATTTTATAAGCGTCCAGCTTCGTTACATCAAATTTATTTTTAGCTGTGATCACATTTTTAGGGATTTCTCCGGGTCTTGCCAGCTGAGGATTCACATACAAGTTATTGGCAACCTCTACACTTCCTGCAATCCCGCCAGTCGTCAGGATGTTCGGGTAGAAAATATTATTCTTAATATACCCTTGTGTCAGATCCACATTAGCAAACCTTTTCACTTTCCCCAGCGTCATCATGATGTTGTTGGCAAACTTGATATAAGGTGTGCTGTTATTAAATACGGTTGTAGTTATATCTTTCCCTGTAAAAATCGTATTGTTGTAAATCCAGGGCGCTTTAGTATAGGAGGACGGATGGTAGAAGAACAGCTCAGCCCCATTGCCGTCGTTCACACTAAGATTATAACGAAACACGGATTGCCCCGTACCCATGAATAAGATGATACCGCCTCTGTTTTCATGACTGTAGTTGTATTGGTAAACAATATTGTCACTATACAGGTCGACATCCCACGCCTCTCCATCATTGTACCCGTATATGCCACCAAAGGTTTCATTATATTGGAAAAGCGTATCCTTACTGCCATAAACCCAGTTTGCTGCATAGTTCAAGGAGCCGACATTCGTGTTGGCATAACGCAAAATCGTATTATATTCGACGATACCATTGTAGACATCTTTATCGCCATTGTCAGCAACGTTGCTAATGACCATTCCATCGCCTTGTACATCTTGAATATAGTTGTTCTTAAAAACTATATTGTTCATAACCTGTGGCGCTCCACCGTTCGGGGAACCGCTTGGAGCCATTCCGCCATTTCGAATCCCTTCTATTGCGACATTGACCACTTTATTTCCTTCAACTAATACGTCGGAATAATTGCCCAATATTAGGATACCGCCTGTTAGTTTGAAAGCGGAGGGGTCTGAATTTACATCATGCACATAGCAGTCACGGATGACGATGTGCTTAAGCTGATTTTGCTCCCATTCGGTTACCGTAACTCCCTTTTCGTTCAGTGCGAGGATACCGGCTCTCATGTTTTTCGTAGCTGCATCGTAGTTGGTAACCTCCAGGTTGCTAATCTCCCAGAAGCTTTGGTTTCTAACCTCAACCGTTGCAGCATAATGTTGACCGGCGATGGTGCCTAACGGCATTGTCAAGTTGACTCCATCAGCCTCATCTGTTCCCATACCATTAAAGATAGGTCGTACTTCAGGATCGTTGCTTCCATATTTATCTACAAGAATAGGAAGTCCCTCTGCCCCGCTTCCATTCAATCTTAGCTGACCGTTCCAGATGTCGCCTGCTTTGAACAAAATTTTATCGCCGGGACTGAACGTGGCTGCATTTACTTTATCCAAGCTTTTCCATGTAGCCGCTTCACTTAAACCGTCATTCGCATCATTACCGGATGTAATGCTTATATAATAAGTATGATAAGTTTGTCCGGAAATAGTAATCACGCATTGTCCTGTAACGCCGCTTCCATCTTGTGCTGTTGCTTTTACCGTTACGGTTCCATTGGAAATGGCTCTTAACAGGCCTGTGCTGCTGATCGTTGCGCTTCCCGTACCATTTTCCACGGTCCAGACTACGTTTTTATTTGCTGCTTCAGCTGGAATACCAACGGCCTCCATTTGAAGAGTACCGGCTAATGCAGTTATTGCTGTGGCACCTCCTACGCCTACTACGCTTACAGCTGTAAGCTTTACAGCAAATGTGAGAGACAATGTATTGCTTTTTACATTACTCCCGTCCTTCGCTGTCGCCTGGATTTGAACGATACCGCTTTTTAGAGGCGTCACTACACCTGTATTCGATACAGCTGCGACATCCGCACCTTGTATAACAGACCATGTAACAGCCTGGTCTCCCGCATCTGCCGGCAATGCCGCTGCGTTCAGCTGAACAGGATCCAAAGTTCCGAAGCTTGTCGCTCCCGATGGCGCTTGTATGGATAATTCAGTAACTTTGACGGATTGTCCTGAGATGGTTACCACAAGGCTATTGGATACAGCCGGTTTGACAGCTGACGTGGCCGTCACCTTTACGGTACCGTTTCTAAGTGCCGACAGTACTCCATTGGAAGATATAGAAGCTTTGTTGGTCGGAGTGCCGTCTTGATTTTCCACTTTCCATGTAACCTTAGAAGATGCGCTCGAGGGTAATACAGCTGCTGTCATTTGAAGACTGCCTGCATCTGCTGTAATAGCGCTTGCTCCTCCTTGTCCAGATACCGTTAGACTATCAATATCGCCCGTACCCGCTGTAACGGGTATCGATAACACAGCCGATGTACTTGTCCCAAGCTTTGTTGCTTTTATGTCGTCATAATAAGTACTACTGTTATCGGGTTTCCAATTTCCAACTAAAGCTATGTATTGATACTGGGCCTCCGCTCTCGTAGCTGCTACTTGGATACCATCAATATACATGGTGGCGCCTGTACCTGAGGTGAGATCCCATTTGAACTCATGCCAAGCCGGCGTCGCTCCGCGAGCTACCGAAGTTGCGGTAAACGACGAGGTCATAATTCTTGAGACGAATTGGGTGCCTGATCCTGTGCTTCCATCCCAATGCTCTCCAAGGAGCAAGCCATTGGAAATGTCCACCCCATTGGTAGCGGCATTAAGCTTTGTACCGACAAAAATATTATTTCGGGAATTTCCCGCAGGTGTACCGTTATAGACCCAGGCCGTAACCGTGCCTTTCATAGGTGCGCCCATATCGGCTCTCAAGGTGTTATTCGTGGTCCCGCTGTTATTCCGGTTTGCGCTGAACGAACCGCTATGTGCAGGGACTCCTGTTTTAGCGACAACCGAAGTCGTGGACGTATTGGTAGCACCTGGGTCATGTGTAAAGCTCCCTAGCGTACCTCCTTCAAAGCCTTCAAAATAAACAACGTCTAAATAATTGACACTGGCCCTAACATCTACAGGAACTTGTCCCGACGAGCCGTCATAGGTCAAAACGCCCGTCGCATCATCAATCCTTACCCCAGCAATTGTTGATGAATAATGAACGCTGTTAAGCTGCGGATCTGTTGAGCTGGACGCTGTATTTTTCTTAAGCTCTTTGTCAGGTCCGCTGCTCATCTTGGCCATTACTTTTAAGTGTACTTGCTGATCGTACGCAGAAATCTCCGTCTTATCAGCAGCAACATAGGTACTTACCACCGTCGGTATAGTCGGAGTAACGACTCCTGCGTGAGCGAATTTCCTCTCATTTGGAAAATAGACCATATTCACAGCCATGAGTAAAGCAATTCCCAAGGACACTGCACGTTTAAGCTTTTTACCCAGTTTAATTATAATCAACCCCTTCGCAATTATTATGAAACGCTTACATTGTTGCCTGATTCGTCCAGTCGCATTAATCATAATAACCGAAGCTGCATAGAAAGAATGTGCACGATGTTTACTATATCGTGCACAATTTTTACTCAATCCGTATGTTTACCTATAATCCTTTGGACTGACACCGACATACTTTTTGAATACCTTGGAGAAATAGGTTCGCTCCATATAACCAAGCTTGAATGCAATCATTTCGGTACTCTCCATACTTTCTTTAAGCAGCTTGCAGGCAATGTTCATTTTGTAGCGATGTACATAATCCGTAAAATTCATGCCTGTCTCCAACTTAAATGACCTGGAAAAGTAACTTGGATTCAAAAACAAGGTTTCTGCCATATCGACAAGGGTAATATTCTCGGACAAGTGCTCCGAGATGTACCGGTCAATTTGCTTTAGCTTCATATTTTTCTCTGAACTGGACGGGCCGCTAATCATGATTTCTTGAATTCTCGATTTCATCAGTTCAACAGCCGCATCCCATCGTCCGCATTGCTGCAAACAGCGGTGAAACGAGTCTTCTCCCTTTAGATCACGCTCGAACTCCATCACTCTAATCCATTGTGAGCATTTTCCCAGCAACTCGACAGGGTCCAACTGCTGATGCTTAGCCTTCTCCTTGATCTCCTCCAAAGCGGTTGTGATCCCTCTATCCTCACTGTTCTTAAATGCCTGTACGAGACGCGCCCAAAGCTCTTCTAGCGTCACCGTGATCTCATGGTTCCATAGCTTCAGACCGGATGACGGCAGTACGCCAAAAGAAATGTCACTGTAAAAAGCTTCACGGTTACCCTGCTTTAAGCTGCGCAGCTCCTTCGCAATATTAGATATCCCTTTAATAGGCAAAGAATAGTGCACATGAATATCAATCCGCAGAAAGCTGTATATTTTCTCCCGAAGAGAGCCGAGAAAGCTCGAGAAGCACTCCACTATATTGCAGCTCAAATTCGGTTGATAATTAAGTATGCACAAGAAATAGGACTCCTGGTCCGTCAAGATCGTTATCGCCAAGTTATCATTTTGCATTTCCTCTGCAATATTCGAAATCGCATACAACAATATAGGCTCATCCTTATACCGGTATCGTTTGGGAAAGGAGGCATAATTTAAATTACCTATAGCTAACATAAAATGAGAATGCTTCCACTCAATTCCGAGCCGTTTACCTGAGGCAAGTAAATCGTCATGTCTATCCTCTAGTGTTAATTGCTTCAAAAACTGTCGTTTTAACACATCCTTATTCATGAAAATTTCCTGCTTGTAAGATATTTCCGCGAGCTGATTCTGAACAGACTTTAGATCTTGAACCGATTTCCGCAAGCTCTCTTCCAGCTGCTCAGCCGTTATCTCGTCTTTAATAAGGTAATCATCGGCGGCAAGCTGAACTGCTTTTCTCGCATAATGAAATTCCTGGTGACATGTCAAAAACAGGATTCGAACTTCAGGCTTGATCTTTTGCAGCTCAGCAGCAAGCTCCAGCCCATCCATTAGTGGCATGCCAATATCCGTAATTACGATATCGGGATTGGTCTCCCGGAACAGCTGAAGCGCCCGCTTGCCTGAATGAGCTACTGCCGCGATTTCCACTTGCAAATTACCCCAATCAATAAGCTTTGACAAATATTTGATCATCGGCACATCGTCATCCACCAGCATTACTTTGTACATCGCCCGCTACTCCTTTGAATTGCCTTATTTGAAGTAATTGCATGGTTCCCGCTTAGGATAATATCGGAATACGAACACAAACCGTTGTTCCTCCATCATCATTGGCAAGTAAATGCATGGCCGCATCAGTGCCAAACGTCAGCCGCATCCGCTGCAGCACGTTTAGAAGCCCAATTCGTTTATACGACGCTTGATCCTCTGTACTTCCGCCTTTCAGCAATAAGTTCAGTTCTTCCCGTTCGTTCAACGGAATGCCTCCCCCATTATCGGAAATCAGAATTTCCACTTGATTGGAAATTTGATGTGCAACAATGTTGATACTTGGATTACTGTTGGTATTCTCCGCAAAACCATGAACGAATACATTCTCCACAATAGGCTGCAGCAGCAGTTTCGGGATTTCAAGCTCTGCGCATTCCGGTGCTACACGTATATCTAAATTCAACGAAAGATCACTTCTCATCTTCATGATTTCTACATAATCACCAAGCAGTTTGCACTCACTTCGCAGGGACAATGGCTCAGCCATCTTCATGTAAGCACGCAGCAGACTCATAAGCGATTCAATTAACCTGGTGTGAACCTGGTCGTCGGACAAGCTCAAGTTGCATTTAATAGAATTGAGCGTATTTAACAAAAAATGCGGTCGAATCTGTGCATACAAAGCTTGAAGCTCCAATACTCTCTTCTGCTCCTGCTCCTGTTCAATGTCGATAATCAGCTTATCGATTTGCTCGACCATTCCATTTAGCGTTTTTCCCAGTTCAGCAATCTCGTCCTTACCGTCCTCCGGAAAAGTGATGGTGCGGTTGCCTTTGCCAAATTGCTTGATACTGCGCTGCAGCCGCAAAATCGGATAATGCAGCCGCTTCGCTACCACTATCGAGATGATAGAAAATAACAGAAAAAAGGGAAGCATCAGCAAAAGTGACAGGTAGAAGGTTTTTGATAGCTCCCCTGTCAACTCCGATTCGGGCGTCTCATAGACGAGCTTCCATCCGGCTTTCTTGATCAATACTTCATTGCGGATATTCCTGTTCGCCTCTGAAGTTCGCTCATATGGAATATTAACAGCTCCGGCAATTCGCTGCCCCCCCGCATCAAACAAAGCGAGATGCTCCGTTGACACCTGCTGAAACAATTTCTTGAAGTAAACCTCCGGCAAGCCGATAAAAAGTGTCGCAAGCAGCTTGTTGTCAACCGGATCGCGGATCACACGAGACAAATAGTAGGTCTTATCACTTCCGGATTGCACCATTCCGAGCCATTGAATCTGTTTGGGTTCACTCTCATCCACACGAGACTTGACACTTTCCCACTGTTTCATAACTTGCTCCGGTGTCGGATACATATCATACGCTTGTACGATAAAGCCCGCATCGTTGACCAAGTACATGAAGATCTCATTGTTCATCGTTTTTGCTGCGACAAGGCTGAAAAAATCTTTAATCAGCTTATACTGCTCCAAATGGCTGCCATTTTCAATACGTTCTACATTTGAAAATATACGAAGCGTATTCCTAACACTCACATCCTGAACAAAGAAATGGGACGCAAAGGTCAGATCATCCATCATTTTTGAAATATCTTTGGACATAACCGCCAATATGTTGTCATTACTGAGCATCAGCTTTTCCTTCACTTGACGATTCGTCGTTGAGTAGTTAAGAAAGGCAACCATGATCGTGGGCAGCAAAATAAGCACCAAAAACGAAATTTGGATGCGTCGGTAATAAGTAAATCGAAACAGATGCCTCATGTAACTGTCTCTTCTCCTTCGTCGTTTGCAAGTATTGGTGATATCTTCCTACCCATATTATTATAATGGCTCTCGAATCGCCATGACCAAGAAATGGAAGATATACCTTGCCAGATTAATGGACGGTTATGCGCAAAGAGGACGCTAAATCAGCGTCCTCTTAACGATTCGTTTTATTTGCGTTACTTTGTATTTTGCTTAATGAGTTTGTCACCTTCAGCCATCATCCATTTTTGGGCATCCTCGGAGGACATATTATCCAACAGCACCTTGGATAGACCGCCTTCTAGAACCGCTTTTAGTTGACTTGCATAAGACACAGCAATATCCGATGAAACTGAAGTTCTAACACGCTTGTCATATAATGTGCTCGTAAGGGACGGCATATCTATCAAATCCTTCATATTTCCGAATAGTCGTTCAACAATAAGCTTTGAATCACTCTTTTTCCAACCGGACAATTCAATTCTAGCTTCTTGTTCAGTGGACATATAGCGGATAAACTTATACGCTTCTTCCTTATATTTTGAATTTGCTGCTACTGAAACATAATTCCCTCCGATATTTGTCAGTCCCGGCTCTGCATCCTTGGAAGAACGCGGTAGAGGAGCCACAACGGTTTTGAAAGTATGCGGATATTTAGCCGTATCGCCAATGTTTGGCAGTGCGAAGGTTGCTGTCATCAACATAGCCGCCTTGCCGGTCAGGAATTCATTGTTGTAATTAAGCTTCGCGCCGATAACATCCGCCAGCGGCTTAACCGACTTATCGTCCTTTTCCATCGTTTTACGGAGATTGAAGAAATATTTGAAAGAAGCATCATCAAACTGCGGTTTGAGATCAGCTGTCAAGAAAGGGTTTTTCTTATCCGTATAGGCAATTGGATTAGCGTACTCACCCCAAGAATGGAAGTACGCTCCAAAACGCTTATTGTTGTCGTCACCTTTGCTCAGCTTTTTCGCATAGTCGCGGAAATCGTCCCACGTCCAATCAAAAGACGGTACAGGTAGGTTAGCTTCTTTCAATGCTTCTGCATTCAACAATACCAGCCAGTTGCTGGAATTATTCATCAGCGCATAGCTTTTTCCTTTAAACTTCGGATTTATGTAATATTCTTCATCCGCATTAACATTATCCTTCTTGTAAAAATCGTCAAGCGGAGCCAGAACGCCTTGAGCTGCTCGTGCAACGGTTTCTTCGATGCTAGGGAACATGACTACATCGACCTGTTCTCCGGACGACATCGTTACGTCAAGCTTTTTCAAAGTCTCCACAGAATTGCCGGGTACGAGAGGAATAGACTCAACCTTAATAGTAGGATTTTTAGCTTGAAAATTTGCAATAATTTTTTGGGTCGCAGCCTCAGCTATGTCCGGATTCCAGTTATAAAACTTGAGCGTCACGTTTTGAGCGGGCTTGTCTGCTGATGCCTGAGATGATTTATCTCCACCAGCATTATCTGATTTTGAAGCGCATCCACCTAATACACTTACGGCAACCAGAGCACTGCTTAATAATACGGCACTTGTTTTTTTCATATTTTTTCCCCCTAGAAATGATTGTTTATAATTGCATGTTACAATAGCTGCATTCCAAATGATGTGCAATATTTTGTGGCGTTTGTGCATTTTATCGACCTCGATCGCATCTAGCCCTTCACACCGCCCAGCGTAATACCCTTAATAACCTGCTTCTGCAAAATAATGAAAACAACTAGCAATGGGACAATCGCCGCTAGTGATGCCATCATTAGAACCGCGTAATTGTCGGCGTAATCGTTTTTGAACATCTGAATGCCGAGCGGAATAGGAAATAATTTCTGCTGGATCAGGAAAATAAGCGGTCCTTGATAATCATTCCAAGACCAGATGAATTTGATAATGCCAACGGTAGCCAAAATCGGCTTGCACAGAGGTACCATGATGCCTGCATAAATTCGCCAATACCCTGCTCCGTCGATCTTCGCTGCTTCTATATACTCACTATGGATACCTGCCATAAATTGGCGCAGAAGGAATGTAAAATACATGGAAAACATGCCCATCAGGATCAAGCCCTCATGAGTATTATAGAGATGAAGCCATTTCAATAACAGGTACCTTGGAACAAGTGTTGATTCAGATGGAATGATCATTAACGCTAACAACAGCCCGAACACATAATCTCTTCCCTTGTATTGCAGCTTCGTAAATGCGAAGGCCGCCATGGATGAAAAAATTAATGTGAATACGGTCATAATAACAGCTAGCTTCAGCGAATTCCAATAAAACAGAGAGAACGAAACTTTACTGAACCACACTTGCTTGAAATTAGCGATAGCATTCCATCGCTCAGGGATCCATTGAATAGGGTAAGTAAGAACATCTGCCTCATATTTCATGGCTGCTGAAACCATCCACAGCAATGGAATTAAAAATAATAATGAAAAAATAGCTAGCACAATCGTTGTCAGCCATTTAGAAACATCGAATTTTGTAGTGAGCAACTATGTCACCTCCTGATTAAAATCACTTCTTGCTATTTTGCAATTTCCATGTCAATAAAGTCACGATCCCTACAATCAGGAATAATACCCATGATATTGCCGATGCATACCCCATTCGGAAATTACGAAAGCCTTCTTCATAAATCCGATACACAAGGACTGTAGATGAATCATTCGGACCGCCTCCCGTTAAAAAGGAGATCAAATCGAACACTTTGAACGACGACATAAGGGTCGTAATAAATAAAAACGATAGTGTAGGAGCCAGAAGAGGCAGCGTTATACGGAAAAATTGCTGCAGGGAATTGGCTCCATCAATACTGGCCGCCTCGTAAAGCTCATCGGGAATGTTAGTCAGACCGGCGATAAAAATAATCATTTGGTACCCAATTGCTGCCCAAATCGCAATAATAATGATGGCTACCAATGAATAGTGAGTATCCGCAAGCCACTTTGGAGGTTCCGAAATCCCAAGGCTAATCAGAAATCTGTTGACCGGTCCTGAAGACGGATGATACAACGCGCTCCACACTGTCCCAAGGGCTATGATGGAGGAAATATAAGGAATAAAGAAGACAACTTTAAAAAAGCTTTGACCGTATACACGGGAATGGACAAGCACGGACAACACCAATGCAAGAAATAACCCTACCGGCACAACAAAAATCGTATACGTGAAGTTGTTTTTCAAAGCCATGAAAAACTTCTCGTCTTCCAGCAGCATTTTAAAATTATCCAATCCTACGAAATTAATAGTCGATAGCCCACCTACCAAATTCCAATCGCAAAAGCTTAAATAAAGAGAAAATAGAATCGGGAACAACCCCAGCAGAAGTAGTCCGATCAATTCCGGGGCTGTAAAAAGCCATCCTGCCAATGCTTCTTTTCTAGCTGTGTTCCAATATTTTTTTCGTAATGCGGCAGGCCTGGACGCCGCTTCCACTTTGGCCATACTTTTAGTCACCTCAACGATAGATTTATTAGTATTACTATAACGTGTTCTCGGAATCTACACCCGCACACGATTTTTACTAATGTGTGCACTATTTTTACCTGCGTACTCTTGGAATTGATGTTTAAAACCAAAAAAGCGTTTATACCTGCGGTCTTTACCGTCAGATATAAACGCTTTTCATTTTTACTGTTGTTTCAGCAATTCGATTGTTTTACCGAAATGTCCGCCAGTTTCCTGTAGCGCTTGAGCCGCTTCTTGCTGGCTAATGTTAAACTTCAGCATAAGGATGGCCACCCGAGCATCCCCTTTGGCAGAGTTCACAAAGGCTTTAGCAGTCTCCTCATCGCTATGCGTCGCATCCTGCACAATCCGGACTACACGATCCTTCAGCTTGGCATTCGTCGCTTGAACATTTACCATTAAATTTCCATATACCTTGCCAAGCTGGATCATCGCTCCCGTGGTGATCATATTTAATACCATTTTCGTCGCTGTTCCAGCCTTAAGCCGTGTCGATCCTGTAATAATTTCAGGCCCGACAGGAACCTCTATCGGATATTGAGACGCAGCGCTCATCGGGGCATTTGCGTTGCAGCTTAGACTCACCGTCAGAGCGCCTATGCGGGCGGCTTCCTGAAGCGCACCTATCACATATGGCGTCCGTCCGCTCGCGGCAATACCGATCACGGCATCACGAGAGGTTACTTGAGCGGAAGCCTCCAATTTACCGGCTTCGGCATTATCCTCTGCGTTCTCAATAGCTTGAGTCATAGCTTTCTCACCACCGGCAATAATGCCAATGACAAGCTCTGGGCTCACCCCGAAGGTAGGAGGACATTCGGATGCATCCAGAATTCCCAATCTTCCGCTAGTACCTGCCCCAAAGTAGAATAATCTGCCGCCTTGCTCCATAATTGGGACAATTGCTTCAATGGCCGAACCTATTTGAGGCAGCGCCCTGCTTACGGAATGAGCCACTGACTGGTCCTCTTCATTCATTATTTCAACAATTTCACGAACGCTCAGTTGATCTAATTGGCGGGAACGCTCATTGGTTTGTTCCGTTGTCATTTGCTTTGTGAGCTGTATCATCGTGCTTTTCCCCTTTGTCATTGCATTGTTGTTGAATGGTATTTATCATCTCAGGCGTAATAAGCAATCCTGCCTGTTTAACAGCAAAGTAATAGCTCCCGATTACAGGAGGGACGTTCAAACAACGGATGTCAAGCGATAATGCACGTATCTGAGGCCATTCAGTGAATGCCTCCAGGAAATACGGCTCCTGAAATACGCCTCCGCTCAAAATAAGCGGAGTTTTATCAGTTCCATGCTTCAGCTTGCAATGAGTCGCAGCTGCAAGTGCTGCCAGCTCACGAACCGCTTCAGACACAATAAACTCTGCTGCAGCGTCTCCTTCCTTAGCCGCTTCAAATACTGCCGGCGACAAGGAAGCTACCTTCGCTCTCATATTATCTGCTTCATAAATAGCCGTAATGAGTTTATCCGGGCTGGCAAGCGAGAGTCTTGCCAATATCTTGTCCGTCAACAAAGTAGGGGCCGTTCTTCCGTCATAGGCTTTCATTACGGCTTGCAGACCTCTTTTACCAAGGTCGAAGCCGCTCCCCTCATCTCCAAACACATATCCCCATCCGCCCACACGGATATATTCATCCGTAGCCGGGTCGAAGCCGCAGCAGATAGATCCTGTGCCTGAGATTAACACCATCCCTCTCTCGCCAAACGTTCCCGCAGCAAGCGCTGTGATAGCGTCATTGTACACAGTGATCACAGCTTGCTGGGGCAGTTCTGCTGCCAGGTGCTCTACAATGCGAGCCTTATCTTCGGGTCTGTCGCTTCCTGCCAAACCAAGAACGATGCCTGCCACCTGCTCCCGTGAAGATCCGGACAACTCCAAGCCACGGCGAATCAACCCGGAGAGCTCGGTTTTCACTTCGTCCCATGGCCTCGACTTTAAATTGCTGGAGCCTCCGTAGCTAAGGGAAAGTACATGTCCTTCTTCATCTCCAACCAAGAGAGCTGTCTTTGTTCCACCGCCGTCAACGGCAAGGAAACGTCTACTGCTCTTTCCTGTCATATCGAATCCTTCCCTTCTGCGCTCGTACGCCCGGAAGCCTCCGAATCCAGACAATTGAACAATTCACTAAGGTCGCTAATCACATATTCGGGAATGTAGCTTTCCGGTAAAGGAGCTCCCTCCAATTCCGGATTTTCCTGAACGGCCAGCTTTTCCAGCAAAACAAGTAGGCCTTCACTTTGTGTCCGTTCCTTTGGAGTCAAAGCAAGCAGCTCCTCTTGCATACGACGATTGATAAGCACCGCTGTTACCCCTATTCTATTTGCTATGGTAACATCGTGATCCAGACGGTCTCCTACGTGCGCGACAATTTCTCCGCCTTGCAGCAAGCCGTCTACCATACGTACATCCGGCTTAGCAAAGCCGACCCGCTCCGGAGTAACAATCTCATCCAGCCATTCGGTTAGCCCGAGCGCTTTCATAACCGGGTATTGATATTTATAATACCCGTTCGTTACAGCAGCAACTGAATACCCTTCTTCTTTTAACCGCTTTAAAGCTGGAAGAACCGTATCGTCAAGCAAATATATTTTGGGTCGAACCGAATGCTTAAGCACCAGCTCTTCGATATTAAACTCTCTGTTCAAGCCCAGCTCTTGTGACAGCCTCTTAACAATTGCATCCCAGTCGTAGGCCGCTACAATGTCTCCACTCACCAGCAAGCTTTCGTGCCTGGCTAGCAGCTGTTTCTTGGCTTCATAAGGAGCGTTCAACTCCCCAGCCAGGATGCCTTCAATCTCTGGAAAAATCCAGGAACCAAAAGGATTTTGCATAAGCGTTCCATCCAAATCAAATGTAACCCACCGCTTCATGATTTCACCGCCCCTGCTGTTAATCCTTCAATAAATTGTCGTGATGCAATCAGAAACGCAATAATCATTGGCAAGGAGGATAAGGTAAGACCGCTGAACAATAAATTCCATTCCGTGTCATACTCACCGAACAAATTCAACATCCCAAGAGGAATAGTCCCCTTTTCTGTCGATTTAATAAAAACCAATGGATAGAAGAAGTCATTCCATACATGAATCAAGTCCGTAATCGCTACGGTAGCCATAGCAGGACGCATAAGCGGAAGCACTATTTTGTAATACACCTGAAAATCATTGCATCCATCAATTCGAGCGCTTTGATCCAGATCCTTGGGCAGCGTCCCGAAGAAACCGAAGAATAGAAAGACTGCAAACGATATATGGCCAGCTATATAAACAATGATCAATCCTATGAGTGAGTCAAGTAAATTCAACTTCATCAACTGCATATACAAGGGCGAAATAGCCAGCTTCATCGGAAGCATCAAACCAAGCATGAAGAAGAATAAGACGGCTCCGTTCCATCGGAACGTATATCTGGCAAGATAAAACGCGGCCATCGAGGAAATGATCAAAATAATAATTACCGATACGCCACTGACAAACACACTGTTAACGAAATATTCATCAAAATGTACCTTATTCCAAACTTCAATAAAATTGACAAAAGAAAAACTGTGAGGAAGGCCGAGCGGCGAAGTAGTAATCTCTTTCTTCGTTTTAAAGGAAGACATAATCATTAAAAATATAGGGTACAATGATATGAATGAGAAAAGGGTCATAACGGCATATTTGGATAATTGTTGTAGCCGGTGTTCCATACACATCCTCCATTACTTACGGAATCCTGTTGATTCGTCTAATTGTGCGAGTTAATAAAACCAGTTCCAGCTCTAGTAGTCGACCGCTTTCTTCTTGAAGAAGAACATGGATATGGCGGTTGCGGCAGAAATAAGGGCAAGCAAAACTACAGCAAGCGCAGAACCGAGTCCGATGGAATCTCCCCCGCCTACAGTGCCAAACATCAAACGATAAAAATAAAGCGCTAACACATCCGTTGAATAATACGGTCCACCAGATGTACCCTGCATGGCATATATCATCTCAAACGATTCAAAGGATGAAATGAAGGTTAGAATCGTCATGATCATTATAGACGGCATCGAAAGAGGAATCGTAATTTTGAATAACAGCGTCAATCCGGCTGCTCTGTCTATTCTGGCTGCTTCATAAATTTCAGTGGAAATGGACTGAAGTCCAACTAGAAAGATAAGTACCGCAAATCCGAAACCATACCAGCTGTCTACCATAATAACCGTAAGAAATGCCGTCTTCGGATCTCCCAGCCATGGCTTGGCCAGCTCCGCCAGCCCAATTGCCTTCAAAAACGTATTCAAAGCTCCGTAGGAAGGGTTCAGAATCAAGCTGAACAAGAAACCTACCACAATAACCGATAACAGCTTGGGAAGAAAAAAGACCGTTTTGAAAAACTCTTTACCCTTTAACTTGCTGTTAATAATCAAAGCCAGCATATAAGCTACCATCAACTTAGCCGGTACAGTAACCAGGAAGAAAATAATATTATGCCCGAATGCATTATAAAATGTTTCTGCGTGGGGCGACTCGGTAAACAAGCGGATAAAATTGTTAAACCATATGAAATCTCCGCGTTTTAATCCTGTCCAGGCAAACATACTGTTCAAAAGCGCTGAAGCGATAGGGTAAACCATAAATCCGACGTAAAAAAGAAGCGACGGAAGCAGGAATAAATGTACAAGATGCTTGGTGTAATTACGTTTTCGTTTCCTTTCAACACCTGTCACTGCTAACTGCGGCCCTTCATTCAAGCCAGTTCGCCTCCTTCGTAAATAAGGTTCCTTACACGGGTCTAGCCTCGGTGAAATTCATTCCGGTTATTTCCAGATTAATTAGCTGCGAGTTACAGATCAGATCGGAAGCGCTGGAGAACAATCCAGCGCTTGCCTGAACCTGTTACGGCTGAGCTTTAAACCATTTACCGCTTGAGGTTTGCACGGCTTCCGCTACCTGCTCGGGAGTCAGCCTGCCAAGATACATACCTTGCAGCGAATCCTCAAATGTAACCTTGGTTGGTGGAGTTCCCAGATTGAAGTTGGTCAGGATCAAATAAGGAGTTGAATTTTTACTGCTGATAGATGCCATCTTTTTCAACAAAGGATGGGTCGGCTCTACTCCAGTAATAGGACTTACACGAGTCAGCTTTTCACTGAACATTTGTCCGAATGTTTTGGATGCGATAAACTCCATGAACTTCAAGGATTGCTCTTGATACTTGGAATCTTTGGCTACAGCATACGAACCGTCGACCCAAGTAACGATATTAGGCTGATCCCCTTTTTTCGCAACAAATCCGGTGAAAAAGTCAACAGGGAAATCCAATTTATTCGCCTCGAAGGTTTCTAAACGATGGCTTCCATTAATATACATGGCAGCTTGACCGTTATAAAACAACGTCTGAGCATCCTTATCATCTATCGCGATAAAATCTTTAGGGAAGTAAGGCTCAAGCTTCTTCATCCGGCTAATTGACTCGACAAAGCCTGGATCCTTGAAATTGCTTTTGCCTTTCAGCAGTGAATCCACGAAGGCATTACCGCCATACGCGCTTTCCCCTATTACAGAATGAGTCATGGAGAGCAAGTAAGCCGCTTTACCGGATTGGGCGATCGGTACTATATTTTTGCTTTTTAATTTTTCACATACTGCCAAAAATTCCTCGAACGTTTCAGGTGTTTTCAAACCCTGCTCATCAAACATCTTCTTATTATAGAAGATAACCGCATTGTTGAGCATGAACGGTATGCCGTACACCTTATTATCACTGCCCTTTGCCGCAGCCAAATAGGAATCAGGAATTTGATCGACACCTTTGACCTTGTCCAGAGCTGTTAAATACTTCCCATCCGCCAAAGTTGTCGCAACATCATAGGGACGCAGTTGAAGGATATCTACCCCAGAGCCCGATACAAGCGTGTTGTTTAGAATGGTGTTGTACTCCGTTGATTTAAATGGCTTGAATTCCACTTTAATATCAGGGTTCTGCTTCTGGAATTCGCCGATTAACGCCTCGTACCCGGCTTTATCCTCAGGTCTCCAGCTGTACATCGTCAGTTTAACCGGATCACCGCCTTGTTTAACCGAAGCTTCGCCCGCCGGCTTCTTGCCGGATTGTGACGGAGTTGTTGCGCTTCCGCCGCACGCGGTTGCTAATATACTCGTCATTAGTAAAAGGGTAGTACCAAATAATAATTTGCTTTTCTTCATTCTTGACCCCTCCAGATAATAGTTATTTATATGAAACCAATAGGTGATTCCAAAAAAGTTAAGTATTTTTGCTGACTGCCTTGCGGGTTTTTTCCAAGGATTTCACGTGACGCTCATGGTCTTTTCGGGCGATACCTACGTACAAAATATCAATGACATTCAGTTGAGCAATTCTCGATGCCATAGCTCCGCTTCGAATGCTGTTCTCCAGTGAGCTCGTGAATAGATTAATTTCAGCGGCGCTTGCAACCGGATTGCTGCCAAAACGCGTGAGTGACAAGGTGACGGCACCGTTTTCCCTAGCAAGCTCAAGAGAATGAATCACATCTTTCGTCTGCCCGGAATAGGAGATCCCAAAAGCAACATCGCGCTCGTCCATATTAACTGCAAGTGTCGCCTGCTCATCCAAACCAAGACCTGTTTCGCACCAATAATTGATCCTCGTAAGCTTCTGCTTCAAATCCATAGCAATTACCGCAGAAGCTCCAACGCCGAAGATAACGATTTTCTTCGCCTTGCTCATGACATCTATAGCCTTCTCCAGACTTTCATTAGAAAGAACTGTCAAAGTGTCCTGTATCGACCTCATGTTATTGTGTGAGATTGAAGCAATTAATTCAGATATAGGTCCATCGATCTGGATCTCTTGATACGAATCCAACTCATCCGTATTTTTGGACATATCGGCGGCAATACGCAGCTTCAACTCTTGAAACCCTTTAAAGTTGAGTGAGCGGCAGAGACGAATTAAGGTAGCCTCGCTAACACCAGCCAATACCGCTACTCTTTGTACCGAACTATTAACTACTTCCTCTGGATTCTCTAATATGTATTTCGCTGCCTTCTGTTCTGTCGGCTTCAAGCTGGAAATTGCCGCTTTCAAACTAATTAAGCCGCCCTTCAACATGGATATCACTTCCTTTTCCAAAGAGAGTACTGCTTTAAGCCATTTACGTTCCTTATTATAATACTTTATTTCATTTTGTAAATGATTTTATGAAATTTTATTTCACGCATGTGTTATATTTCATTACATTTAATTCGTTAACCGGTCTTGGTATAAGCAGTGATAAGGAGATCTATGCAGAATGTACACACAGATCCACGAAGATAATTAACCATTGGTCATCAGAAAAAGAAAAATCGCGCAAGATCCTGCAATCGGCTGGATCTTGCGCGATCTTTCTCTTTTTATACTCAGCTTACCCTTTTATTCCAGTCGTAGCAATCCCTTCAATAAAGTAGCGCTGCCCGATAAGAAAGACTACTACAGCAGGCATTACCATGATCGTAGTCCCGGCCATCAATAAATTCATAGGTGTGTTATTAGCTCCGCGAAGCGTGGATAAGCCTAATGAAACTGTATATTTATTGCTATCATTCAGATAAACCAACTGCCCGAGAAAGTCATTCCACACCCCAACAAATGTAAAAAGCAGAACCACAACGATAGCCGGTTTAATGAGAGGAATAATAATTTTAAAATAAATGGCGAAATAGCCCGCTCCATCAATAACAGCTGACTCGTCCAGTTCTTTGGGAATCGTCATTAAAAATTGTCTGAGCAGAAAAATATTAAAAGCGCCTCCACCAAAAAAAGCAGGAATAATTAAAGGCCAATATGAATTCGTTAGTTGCAATTTGGACCAACCGATGTAAGTTGGAACTAGAGTTACGATACTCGGCAGCAGAATGGTCATAATGATAAGCGTAAACCAGAAATCCTTAAGCGGAAATTCCAGCCTGGCAAACCCATATGCGGTCAAGCTGCTTGTTAAGGCAACACCAATCATAACGGGTACGATGATCATCAGTGTATTGATAAAATATTGGGCAAAATTAATTCTTTCCATAACCTCTGTGTAATTTTCCAGACCAAATGTATGAGGAATCCAGATCGGAGGAAATTCCAAAATTTCTACCAAGCTCAGAAACGAGGATCGAACGATCCAATACATAGGAAAAAACACAATAATCGCCAAGAGTGTCAAGAAAAAATAAGTGACAATTCGGCCTCTCAAACGATAAGTCATTATTTCTTCCCTCCCTCGTAATGCACCCAGCCTGAAGAGGATTTAAACAGCAAATAAGTAAAAAACGATACAATGATGAATAGTACCCATGCCAATGCACTGGCATACCCCATGCTTTGCCGCTGGAATGCTTCACGGTAAATGTAAAAGGCATAAAACAGCGTAGAATTTTCGGGACCTCCTTGAGTCATCGAGTAAGCTTGAGTGAACGCTGTGATCGAATTGACAAACCCAAGGATTACATTATAAAAAATAATGGGCGTCATGAGTGGAATCGTCACAGACGTAAGCTTATGCCACCAACCCCCACCATCGATTTCCACTGCCTCAAGTAAATGCTTGGGGACATCCTGCAAGCCGGCCAGGAAAATTACAATAACGTTACCCGATCCCCACACCGCAATAATGACCATAGATAATACCGATGTATCCGGACTGTTAACCCACATTTGCTTCTCAATACCAACAAAGCTCAATAGATGATTAATAATGCCGAAATCCGGATTGTACAGCCACAGCCAAATAATACTTGTAGCCAGCACCGGAATAATGGAGGGTAAATAAAAGACAGCGCGGAAGAAGGCTCTTCCTGTTATATCCTGATTCAAGAACAGTGCAACAAGCAAGCAAAAAACAATTGAAGCAAACACACAGCCGATGGAATACAAAGCCGTTGCTTTAAGCGAATCATAAAAAAACAAATCCTCGGTAAAAATGGCCTTATAATTGGCTAATCCGATCCATTGCATAGGCTTTAATATCGTCCAGTCAGTAAAACTTATATACAAGCTGTACAGCAAAGGTCCTATTGTAAAAATTAGCACCCCTAGAATGGCCGGTAA
Organism: Paenibacillus radicis (ex Xue et al. 2023); assembly: GCF_024722015.1. Lineage (GTDB taxonomy): Bacteria > Bacillota > Bacilli > Paenibacillales > NBRC-103111 > Paenibacillus_S. Next base: position 65,079 of record NZ_JANQBD010000012.1, read on the forward strand.
TATGCAAATGTAACCGACTAACACCTGCTGTCTCTTATGGCTTCGATAACTGGCTGACTTTATTGTAGACATATCGGTTGTTGCCTCCTTCATACCCTTTACTAAAGTGTACAGAGGCCACCCGCGCACCCGCAAGGATCGGCCTCTATACACGAACGAATTCCAGGCTAATGCCTACCAAAGCAATGCTTATTAATTGGCTTTCCCGCTTTCAAAGATCGGCTTGATTTTGGGCATCATTTCGGTAATGGCATCCTTTGCTGTTTTCGTTCCTAACCAGACAGGATCGAGTCCCGGATTGAGTATGTCCCCGATTCTGCTGTAGGTCGGCAAGAAGAACCATGGTGTTGGATAAGTCGCTTTAAGAGCGTAATCGATAACGGCTGTTTTATATTCAGGAGGATGAACAGGCGATTGCGTCCATCTCTTGATTTTGTCCGCATCCGTATACCAGCTCGCTTCAGCCGGCATCCATACGCCGCTATCGATATTAGCCAAATTTTTCTCCGTATTCATTAACCACTTGTAAAGCTCAACGGTTTCTTTGACATATTTGGTGCTTTTATAGATGACGATAGGGGTTCCGGTATTGGTTGTTGCAGGCTTTTTGAAAATTGGCAGAACGCCAATGCCATTTTTCAAGCCCTTGCTTAGCTGAGGATTAATATTTACGAGTTCCCATTGTCCCGATGTCACCATCGCCACCTTTTTAGATAGCAGCAGTTGACCTACATCTCCGGGAAGCCCTGAAGATTGCGCTGCCGTTGGGGAAACATGCTCTACATTCGACAGATCGGCAATTTTCTGAATCGCCTCAATCGTCTCAGGCTTATCCAGGAGCAGCTGTTTACCGTCTTGACTTACTTCTCCTCCGCCATTGCTGATCGCAAATGGTGTCCAGAAGAAGTCTTGACCATGACTGACATTTATTCCGTATTGAACGATGTTTTTGACATCAAACCCGGCTTCGTTTGGATGCTTGCCGTTCTTATCCTTCGTCAATTTTCTAGCGACATCCAGCATCTGGTCCCATGTCCAAGCTTTCTCCGTCTCAGCCGGCGGATAAGGGAGCTGCGCCTCATCGAACATTGTTTTATTGTAATGCAGCAAAATAATTTCGTTAGCCACACTGTAGCCAAGCAGCTTGCCATCCGGCGAAACAAATTTGTTGCTCTCCAGCTTCGGAGTAACGGAACCATCCTTATAAAAGGATGACAGATCCATCAGAATACCGGATTCTGCGTATTTAAGTGCTTGAGCCTCCAGCATCGTGCTTATATCCGGCAGTGTATTCGAGGCAGCCATAGCGCTTAGCTTAGCGCCGAATTCACTTAATGCTACGTTCTGATAGTCTACTTTAATATTGGGATTCGCCTTCTCAAATTCGTTCAGGCTGATGCGAGTTGATTTGGCTTCTTCGTTGTTAGCCCAGTCGGTAAAGCGGATCGTCACCTTCTCTGTGCTTGCAGGAGTTTTGGTTTCTGCAGTTGGAGCCGCAGCGTTAGGTGCAGGCGCTGAAGATGGACTTGAGGTCGGATTGCAGCCCGCTACAACAGCCAGCGATAGAGTGGTGAAGGTGCATGCTTTCAAGAATCGTTTCATTGAACTCATAGTAACCCCTCCAAATGATATATGATGGTTTCGTAACATTTAAACCTGGATTCAGCTTTCTCTAACCCATACTGCCATTTCTCCGCGACCCCGGTTAGCCCAGGAAAAATAAGGAATGAAAGTAGCTGTTACCGACTCGGTTCGAATGTTGTCTTCCACTTTATACAGAAGGTTATCCCAACCATCCGTTTGCTCCCTGTAAGCTTCAACGCTCAGAACCTGAAGCCCTCCCAGCACCTCTGCATGATATTGGACCTGCTCTTGAGTCTGCCGCGCAATCACGATTTGATGCAGGTTCGGCCCATTGTCGGCCTCCTCCATACAATACACAATCGGTCCTCGCTGCAGTGCTACTTTTCCAATCGTCTCCCGAAGCAAGGGATGTCCTTTCATGCGGTTAACAGGCATGGGAAGATTAAGCTCCACCGTATCGCCTGATTGCCAAACCCTGTTGATATACACATATCCATCTACCAACACATCGTCTGTTTGAAACGTTATGCCATTTAGTCGAATCTCAGCTGCTTTGCACCACTTTGGAATTCGTAAAGCTAATGTAAACTCGACTGCTCCTTCCACTGTTAGTTCAAAATGTACATTGCCTTTCCAAGGGAGCTGCGATTGCTGCAGCAAGCCTATCTGATGACCGCCAAGCTCAATGTCTACCTGGCTGCCTATATAAAGATGAGCATAAAGCGTCTGATCTTTCGTGGAGTACATGTAACGCCCGAGTGAAGCAAGCAATCTGGCAATATTGGGTGGACAGCAGGCGCATCCGAACCAGCCCTGACGCTGAGGCTTGACATGACTCAAATTTTTGTTCTTATCACAAGCTTGAGGCCAAACCTCCAACGGATTCACATAGAAAAATTGTCTCCCGTCACGTGACATGCCGCTGATCACTGTATTATACAGAGCCTGCTCCATGACATCGGCGTATTCGCTTCTGGTTTCAATCTGCAGCATACGCTGTGCAAAAAAGATCAAGCCAATCGAGGCGCATGTTTCGGCATAAGCCGTATCGTTAGGCAGATCATAATCCAGAGAGAATGCTTCACCGTGGGCCATCGAGCCAATCGCACCCGTAATATACATCCGCTTGTTAACTATATTGCTCCAGAGTCTTCGACAAGCCTCCAACAGCTCTTCATCGCCCGTTTCGGCGGCAACATCTGCCATGCCCGAGCACATATATACAACCCTAACCGCATGCCCCTCCGCTGTTTCCTGAAGCCTCACCGGCAAATGGGCCTGGCTGTAAGATCGGTCGCGAACCATGTTCAAACCGGAAAAGTGGGTTTTGCGATTGCGGCGTTCGAACTCAATATCGTAGAAGCTCGGACTCGTACCTCGCTCATTGAGGAAATACTGACTTAAGCTTAAATAAGAGTTAGTTCCGGTAGCATGGTAGAGCTTTACCAGTGCCAGTTCGATCTCTTGATGACCATCATAGCCATGGAGCTTCCCAGCTTCCGCACCAAACACCTCATCAATACAGTCCGCCAAGCGACAAGCGACATCCAACAGCTTCTTTTTTCCAGTCGCCCTATAGTAAGCAACCGCCGCCTCAATCATATGACCTGCACAGTACAGCTCATGACATTCCGCCAAATTCATCCATTTCATTTCCGGTTCCTTTAGAGAAAAATAAGTGTTAAGATACCCATCCTTTTGCTGAGCTTTTGCTATGATTTCGATAACTTCATCGGCCAATCGCTCCAAATCGGGGTCCTTTCCTGTTTCGAGCAAATAACTGACAGCTTCCAGCCATTTGGCCACATCGCTATCCTGAAACACCATGCCGTAAAACTCTCCTTGAGCCAAGCCTGCGGCAATTTTGAAATTTTGAATCGCATGACTCGGCGCAGCACCCTCCACTCGATCGTTCAATGCCTCCCACTGATAAGGGACAACAACCTCACGAATCAATCGAATATATTCAGACCAAAATTCATCTTGAATATGAACATTAGCTAATGGAAGCGCTCTGGAGATCGATAGATTATCCATAGTACTCTCCTTTCTTATCTTGCAAGAACAGCTGCTCCAAGACCTGAGTACGGCTTTATTTTTTAAATAATTACAACGTTACAGTAAGCGCTTTATTTAATATATTACATGTAGTAATATGGTATGAATATAGGGTTTTACAACCACTTTTTTAAAAATTTCAACCTATGGAGGCACCGCGATGAATTCACCTATCCTTCATTTCATTTCACCGCCAGTCCCTTATTTTATAGATTGCGGCAGAGCTTATTACCGTCGTGGAGAGTCTCATATTAGCAGGAGCAACATCGGATCCTTTGATTTGATTGTGGTGACTAAAGGGACTTTGTTTATCGGGGAAGGTACGAACGAATGGGCGCTTCAGAAGGGGGAAGCTTTCATTCTCAGACCTGATGCGAATCATTACGGAACTGCGCCTTGTGTGGAGGAAACCGAGATCATCTGGATTCATTTCCATACCTTTGGCGCCTGGAATGAGTGCGAGGGGATGAACGCATGTCTGGAAAACCAGTCTGCTCTAATAGAGCAGCATAAACAAACCGCCTATTTGAACCATGCGGAGGTTTGTCCGATATTCATTCCGAAATATATGCAGCTATCTCAGAAGGCAATCGATATTTTGGAGCAGTTTTTTCAGTTGGAGCACGAGCCGCGATCCCTTCGGAACTGGAAGAGACAAACAGCCTTTCAGCTATTTATGCAGCATCTGGATCGAGACCTGGCAGCAGCATCGGATGCAACAGCCTTCCATCTGGCCGAGAAGGTCGAATTGTTTATTCGCCAAAATTACACACAACGTGTATCCAACCCCCTCCTACAAAAAGAGCTCAATTACCATCCTAACTATTTGGCCAAATGTATGCTGAAGGTTTATGGGATGACACCAATCGACTACTTGCAGCACTACCGCATAGAGCAAGCCAAGAAGCTTCTGATTCAAACGGAATGGTCTATTACCCGTATAGCCGAGGAGATTGGTTTTCAACACGGTTCTTATTTTTCAACCTGTTTTTTAAAAAAAGAGGGCATTTCACCTCTGAGCTTTCGCAGAAAATTTATAGGGAATGCTTAAGAACGCCGAGCCTTCGGTTCAATAAAAATGCCGCATTGATCAGGTTTTCCCTGCCAATGCGGCTTTTTGCCAATAAGATATCGATGAGATTACACGTCTGTCTTCCGAACTATTTGCCAAGCATCGGCTCACCGATAAAACTTTTGTCACCTTGAACGTAGATTCGAAGTGCTTTAGTATCCTTGATGTCTAACTCCAATTCTGTTAATGTGTTCCCTTTTACTTTAAGCTCCTTCACCGCGACATTATTTTCATCCACTACCTTAATTTGCAGGTCTTCTTTAGAAAGGGTATCCGAGGACCATATTTTCGCTTTGAATTTGTTGTATACAAAATTGGTATTAACTTCAATGTTTACAGATCGGGAGCCTCCGGTCACATAGCCATAGTTCAGCACTGTGCCATCGCCTGTAGTAACCTCGGCTGGTGTTCTGCTTGCCAGTCTATAAGTAGCATTCCCGTTATGAACAAATTCTGGGGAAACTTTGATGAAGTTGATACTGTCTTTTGAAATAGTTCCCGCCACATCACCCAGATAAGCCGTTTCCGTGTTGGCATCCCATGTAACTTTAATCCCCGCTGCTTCAGCCACTGCTCTCATCGGCAAATAGGTTGACCCTCTGTAAGTGATCGGCACAAGCTTCGTCCCATCATCCGGATCAACAGGCTCGAAAGCTTTACCATTAAGCATGACCTTGATGCCTGTATTCAAAAATACTTTTACCTCCGTTAATGTTCCTGCTCCCCATACATTTAAAGAAAGACTTAGACACAGCATAACTCCAAGCGTAGTAGCAACTATGCCTTTGCGATTCAATAACTTCCTCATCCCTTGCTCCTCCTCATTATCTGGAATTGAAATTCCAAAATTGATTTTCATTGTAATTCACTTCACCTCGTAAAAACAGTCACTTCAATCCCATGTCCAAGTCACTATTTGTGCAGGTAAAATACTATGACTTTGTATGACCAAGTCATCTATCAATCTGGGAACAGCATTCAATACTCTCGACACTGTGGATGCGGATAAATTGACTTGTTTGTGCCTGATTCGTTACAAACATTGTTGTTCCAACAACGAAGTTCACGTATACTTAAATGCGTCTGGATTTTTTATACAAATTTTTCAGGGATTCATCCACATGGCAGCCTGTCTACGTATGTGCCGACATGTGAGAGGAGGACAACGAGGAAGATGTTTTTGCAATTGGCATACTTTGGGGCTATATTTTGGTTCGGTTTGTATATCATCAACAGAGACTTTAGAAATGTACGTCTGGTTCTAGCAGGTCTTGCTTTATTAGTTCACTCTTGCGGTTTAAGCACAGCTCTTCTATCTCATTATGCTCAAGAGGCATTTCAAAGCATCGTTTTGTTAAAGGTTCAAGACATTTCCTTATTTCTGCCCTTGGTATTGTGGCTGGGTATTATGATTTCTTATACTTCCGATCAGGAAGGTAAGCACATTGTATTATGGCCCCTATGGAAATACGCGGTTTTGGTACTGGCTTTATTCAGTTGTATCTGGCTGATATGCGTTAAAAATTCGTACTGGTATGCAATCTCTTACCAAGCAATTTTATGCACCACTCTCCTCCTCATCCTTGCACTTTCTTTATGGGGAGCCCTTTATTACGGTACCAAAGTATCGGGAATCCATCGCATTTTATTATACTTGCCGCTTATTTTGTATGCTTGTATAACAATTATGACGTTTATCTTACAGGATGGTTCATGGAAGCTGTGGGGTTATGCAGGAAATGGCGTCGGACTGCTGTTGTTTGCATTCTGCATCATGATAACTGAAATTAAGGGCCAGGGGGAATCCTGGCTACCCGATTTTTTCCGTTCATTTGATTATTCCGTCTTTTTTACGCTGCTGTTTTCCGGACAGGTGGCCTTGATCATTAAGTGGGGGGCTGGCTTCAATTATACGATGGTTGCTTTGCTCTTGATCAGTATCGCCATCTCCATCGCATTCCAGGTATTTGTATATCCGATTCGGGCCATGCTGGACAACATCGCATTTGTAACTTTCCCCAAACTGCGCCAAGCGCGTTCGCGGTTAAGGCTCGAGGAAAGCGTTCAAGTTCGTGTGGACGAGGAAGCAGCTCCCGAGGAGATGAATGAGGAGGACTTGTATCGTTTCACGCGGCGAGCTTTAAGCCATATTGGCGATTTCCAGCGATTAGCTTCGAACCCGTTGACGCAATTGAAATGGATAGACAAGCGGCTGCAGGAGCGTGGTGCAAACAATGAGGTGCTTGAGCGGGCTATCGAATTAAAGTCGGTACTGTTGGAAATCATCCGGCAATTAAAGCCACACGGAGATGAGGAATTCGGCACTACCGATGAATGGAGACATTTCAACGTACTCTATTTTCCCTACATTGTAGGCATTAAACCTTATAGCTTGCGTTATTCGGCAGAGCATTTGGATGCCCCGTCAAAAGCTGCTTTGGAATGGTTTCGCACTAATGTGCCGGAACGTACATTATACAATTGGCAAAATGCCGGGGCGAGAATTATCGCGCTAAGCTTGAAAGACAGAGCATCCGTTAACTTAAAATGAATGTTTCCAGAACCGTTAAACACCCGCTTTAAAAGTGGGTGTTTAACGGTTCTTTTGCTCACTTTAAGTTGAAACAGAAGAAAATGATAGCAATTAACTCCTCTGCCGGTGTTCCATGTACGGTTAGCTTCATTATACTTTTAGCGCAGAGATCCCTGCACATACATAACCCTAAACAACACGTCGGTACTGCATCCACGGAAGTGAAGAGTAATGCGGAAGTAATTGTTCCTTTATCACCTGAAAAGTCCAAAAATCAGAGTGATAAGGGAACAGCCAGTTCCGTTATTACTCTGATTTGTGCATAAATGCTCCGATTCGGCCAGCATAACGGAATTCCCGCTTCCGCTATTGCCCCAGATTGGAGGCGGCTGATGGAATAACGGAACTTTCCGTTCCGTACAAAATCCTCCAGGGCTCATCGCTGCTATCCCTATAAAATCCCCCTTGATCATGGGGTGCATTAAAACTTTCTTATAAATTAAAAAAAAGCTTAACCACAAATAATGTGATTAAGCTGGATCAGCTATGAATTTAAGCCAGAATTTACTCGAAATAAGTAAACTCCCAATCGCCTTCTTCTGCACTCCATTTAGTAGCATCCGTATATTCCGGTACTCCAGTGAATTCAAGTGTATACTCGATCTCTTCTCCTGGTTTCAAGTTCACTTTCAAGTTGCTGAAATATTGATCTGCAACTTGTTTACCTTCACCAGCATCATTGAATAAAGAGATTTTCACATCAACTTTGTTTACAGTATCGATGTTTTTGCCACCAATATTTTTGAAAACCCCACCGGCTTTTAAAGTACCGTTGTCATAGCCAAGGCTTGTAACTACAAAATCAAGCGCTGCTTCAGCTGCAGGAGCTGCTTCAGGGGCTGGTGCCGCTTCAGGAGCTGCATCTTCAAAATATGTAAATTCCCAATCGCCTTCCTCTGCACTCCACGCTGTAGCATCCACATATTCTGGTACGTCTGTAAATTCAAGTGTATATTCTGCTGTCTCGCCTGGTTTGATATGGACTTTCAAGTTAGAGAAATACTGATGAGCAACTTCTTTACTTTCTCCCTCAGCATTAAAAAGAATAATTTTAACATCCACTTTATTTACTGTTTCAATGTTTTTGTCCCCAGTGTTAGCAAAAGTACCGCTAGCTTTCAAAACTCCATTATCATAACCAACTGCAGTTACTACAAAATCCAATGCAGGATCAGCCAATGCTGCTGATGAAACTCCAAACAATGATAAAAGGACAACTACTGAAGCAAATAAATAATTCAACATTTTCTTTTTCATTTTCTCTCCCACTTTCAATTGTAATATAAATAAAACTGTAAAGCTGAATTCCTATACCTTATCTCTCTCTAGGGCTCCTTAACTTGCATACCCCATATTTTATCGATTCCACAAGTAATAATCATGTGACTAAAGTCATAGAAACTCATAAAAAGGCAGAAAAACACGCATTAAAAGGAATGTTGTCACATTTTAGATATATTTAAATAAAACCTAGTTTACTATTCTCGGAAACCTCTATGAATAACGAAACAGCCTGCCTATAAGGCAAGCTGCGCATACTGCTGTTTAAAGTTTTTTTAAAATGCCTTGATTCAAGGCTTCGAAGTATGAACTTAAGAAGTGCCGTAACGCTTCAACTAAAGCTGTCAGCTGCTTTTGAAGCCAATACCCTATTCAACCAATCATAGGCATGTTTCCCGGATATCTCATGCGTCCCCTCAAACAAGCTCAATTCCAATTGCTCGCTTGCTCCCAATAACTCGTAAACCTTTTTTAGCTGCTCGTGCGCTTCCCGTGTTGCGTGAACGGGAAAAATCGGATCACTCATCCCCGCTTCAAGCAGCAATGGCTTGGGAGAGATCAAACTGAGCAGATCCGGCAGTTCCGCGGTCAATGACAGACCGGGAACGTAGTTGTCAATACAATGATGCATAGCCAGAATGCTCGATTGGAACGTGTTCGCATAGCCGCTTACAACGGCAGCGGAAATCCGGTCATCAAGGGCAGCTGCGAATGAACAAACCATCCCGCCGCCCGAAATGCCCATGCAACCAATGCGTTTCACGTCTACATCCTCGCGAGTGTACAAGTAGTCTATGAGGCGCAGCGTTTCATACACGCGATATCCAGCCATCGTCTGTCCCATTGCCAACAGAAAGGCGGACAAACGCTTGCAGGAGTTCGATTCCAGGTTATCCTCAGCCAGCTTCCGGTCTCCAAACCCGAATAACTCTGGAGCAACAGTTATAAATCCCCGTTGGACCAGCTCAACAGCGAAGTTCTTCTGATAACCGAGATCTGTCGTTTTAGCTGTGCCATCCGGGTTCAGACCTACAATATCCTTGCTGCCGTAACCGTGGCCGTGGCATGCAATAACAGCCCCAAGCTTGCCCTCGTGCTGAGTCGACTTAGGGATCAGCACGAAAAAAGGCATATGAAGATGTGCGTAGGTCTGAATCTGCATACGCTTACGGATATAGGTTCCACAGTCCACTGATTCGAGAACAACCGGTTCAAGATCAGCAGCCTCGGCCGGGAAACCACCGAGAAGCTCAACGAACCGTTGTCGTAAACGATTCCTCCACTCGCTCCATTCCTGTTCTGAATTCGCCCGGAATCTTTCTATCGGGCTGATGCTGTCATACAAATACTTCAGATAATGATCCGGATTCCACACCATTAATCCACTCACCCTCCCGCATCGCATTGTACTCGCATATTAAGTGTTAAAAGTCATAGTAGGTTCCTTATAACATAACCCAATCTCGCCATTGTTCCAAGTCAATATTTTGTCTATAAACAAGGGTACGTTCGGATTGTTCTACCGCAGCTTCGATTATGGCGACCGCTTATTCATAATGGGAATGAAACTTACTTATATAATTGAGTCAATAATACAAATTAAGCCCGGTATGGGACGTCTTGCGGACGGACCTTACCGGGCTATTCATATCATTTCATTCATCTCAATCATGACCCTCTATGATCTTTTATCCTCTAATAACTTATATAATCTACGTATTTTTTGGAAAACATTGTGCAATGACCTCAGCAAATACCCGTGATAAAATGAAACAACCTCAAAAGGGACGCTAAGTTGCTAAACTTTGCCTGTTCTTATTGAGAAATAAATCAAAGGCCAAAGCTTCTTATGAAGCGCGGGGGAACCCATACTTCGGGGTGAAGCCACTTTCGTGGCAGGGTGATTGCTCTTTGACCCTAATCCGTCAGCTAACTCCGCAGGCACAAAAAAGAGAGGATGATTTAAATGCGTTTCAAGAAATCCGTATTGACAGGTGCGCTTGCACTAGGTACTTTGATTGGGGCTGGAGTTGTTTCAGCTGCTCCTTACCAGGTAACAGGAAATGATACTATGTGGCTGATTTCCCAGAAACAAGGTGTTAGCTTAACCTCCCTGATTAAAGCTAATCCTCAGGTGGTCAACCCGAATATTATTTGGCCTGGACTGGTATTGAATATTCCTGGAACAGGAACAACTGCCGGCAGCGGTTCAACTGTTCAACAACCAGGAGCTGGTACAACTGCAACCGTGTCCGATTATGCCAGCCAAGTAGTTACCTTAGTGAACCAGGAACGTGCCAAAGCAGGCGTTAAGGCGTTAATAAGCGACAGCTCTCTGTCGTCAATGGCGCTCGCCAAAGCGAAGGATATGTACAATAATCATTACTTTGATCATACTTCCCCAACCTATGGATCTCCATTCGACATGATGAAATCATACGGCATTAAATATTCGTACGCCGGTGAAAACATCGCTATGGGTCAACGGACACCACAGGAGGTTATGAATTCCTGGATGAACAGCCCAGGTCACCGACAAAATATTTTAAGCCCGAACTATACCAAAATCGGAGTAGCTTATTATAATGGTGAATGGGTACAGGAATTTATCGCGAATTAAGCAATCAGACTGTCCGCAGGACAAGTCTCCCCAGACTGCCGGGAATTACCGGCAGTCTTTTGCTTTTATTGCAAATGCATTAGAGGTAATAATGCCTGAAAGGTTACAATTAAAGTCCCCATTGCTCTCTTACAAAATCCCATACACGGTTTTTAAAATAACGGTGCCCTCCGTCTCCAACAAACAGCTCGCAACGATCAGCAGAGCCGAATTGTCCGTATATATTTTGTACATGCTGGAAGGAAATATGTACCCCTTCAATGGGAAATAGCGGATCTGTCTCTCCATTGATCATTAGCACAGGACGCGGAGCAATCAAGCCTACCACATCATACATTTCCCCGACTTGCATCATCCCCGGAACGACATTACAGATACAATGATGAACAGATACAATCGAATGCTCGAACGTACAGAAGTAGCAGCCCGGAGCTACCAGACTAATACGCTCATCCAAGGCCGCTGCGAATACGCATACAGCACCGCCGCTTGAATTACCCGTTATCATGACCTTCTCCATGTCAAGCTCCGAACGAGTTGCTGCGTAATCCAGCACTCTGCTGAAGTCATGAACCCGTTCACCAATTAAGGACCGGCCTAACAATAGCGATATTCTCTGCATATCATCGCAAGACTTGCTTTTCCCCTCATCCATGTCCTCTTGACGAGCCATCTCCCAGAACCCCCGTACTTCCGGTACAATTGCGGCATATCCCTGCGAAACCGCCTGCTCCGCCAAGTTTCGATCCTGAAGAATAGCCTGTTCCCGATCCTCTGGAGTCTCGAAGTTTCCAGCGTAATCTTCCTTGCCGCGCCTCCCATGTCCGTGTGCGCATATTGTCAATGGCACCGGCTTGACCCCATTGTGCGGCAGCAAAAGATAGAACGGCACCTCTATACCCGTTTCGCTTGTTATATAGATCTTCTCCCGCGTATATTGCGGGAACTCAATGGTTTCCGTTATTCGCGGCGACAGCGGTACGTCAATTGACTGTCGTCTTATGAGCTCAAAACCTGTGATTTCAGCCAGCCTGCTACGAAAAGACTGCTGCCATTCCTGCCACTCTCCTGTATCCAATACATTACGATAATCGAATTCACGTTTAGTTTTCTCCAGTACCGTCTGGATATACTTCTTTTCGTCAAAATAAATCATTCGTTTACCCTCCTTGTTTCATTGCCCCGCTGTAGGCCAAGGGCGACACACCCATTTCATTTTTAAACAGCTGGATAAAATAACGCTTATTATCGTAGCCTAACAAATAAGAGATTTCTTCCACTGTTTTGTCCGTGTTATCCAACAGCTCTTTAGCCTTATTCATCTTGGTTTGGATTACATACTCGATAAAAGTCAACCCGGTTTCCTTTTTATACAACCTGCTGAAGTAGGATGAATTCAAATGCAGGTAATCAGCCACCTCCTCTAACGTTATTTTTTGATGCAGATGCTCCTCCACATATCTCTGAGCTTTACTGATTTCTTCGCGCTTGGATTGTTTGAAAATAGTGCCCATTTGCTCAAGCATTTCATGCAGATGCACAAGCATCCAACTTTTTAATTGATTCGTATGTTCAATTTCGCTCATCGTACTGTGGAGAACCTCAACAGAGTAATTGGTTTGGAACTTTTGCAGCGATTTGAATTTGACCCGCATGTCCAGCAGAAGCTTCAAAACCCATTCTTTTATCATTTCGGGAGGAAAACGCTCTGTTTCCACAAAGGACATCCATCTGGCAGCCGCCTCCTCCAAGCCTTGGGCATCTTCATGCAAAATAAGCTGCTTCATTTCCTCCAACGCTTGCAAAAAGTAGGTAAATAAATCAGCCTTCGTAAATTCTTCTTTCGTGATCGCACCAATAAACCCCTCAGGCAAATAAAACCGATGATCCCATGTATGTAAAAGCTTCAATAGGTTAGCCTTGAGCTCCATCGGCTGGCTGCATCGATCACCTACATAAAAAGAAGCTTCTACCCTCAAATATTTATTCAGTGATTCCTGAACTTTTTTGATTGTATCGTAGACCAAGCTGTAGCCATTCTCCTTCAAAGTCAGACGGCAAGGGATGAGCATAAATCCTGACTTGATGCTATAACGAAAGCTGACCGATCCCTTCACCGGCCCGAGTACTTCGTCCATCACATTTTCTAGTGCGTAGAGCAGCATATCGTCGGACATATTCAAATTCTTCTTCGTTTGCGTATGCCGTTCGATGGTGTAGAGCACAAGCATATAAGGATTTGCGTCAAAATCAATACCATACTGCTTGATTACATTCAGCCACTCTTCCAAATGCCATATCGGATTATTCAATGTACCCAGCAAAAATTTCTGCTTCAGCTCCGCCTTGTTGTCATTTACAATATGCTCCAGTTGATGTCTCTGCTTGCGATTCTCGCTCTGCTCATCCAAGCGTCCGCAAAGCTGCCGCAATTGGAAAGCAATCGTATCCGGTGTTATGCTCTCCTTCAACACATAATCCTGCACATTAAGCTTTACCGCCTGCTGAGCATACTGAAAGTCGTTATAACAAGAAAGGATTATCGTACAAAGCTCTCCGTTTAATGCTTTTAGCTGCCGGATCAGCTCGATTCCCGATATTTGCGGCATGCCGATGTCTGTAATCAGAATGTCAGGCATTTCCGATTTTGCTTGCTCAAGCGCTTCAAGGGGATTTTCATACATACCATACAGCTGCAGATCCAGCTCATTCCAAGGGATGACTTGTGACAAATATTCCAGAACAGGGTAATCATCATCGACCAACATAACTTTATACATCTGATTGCTCCTCCCTGCGGCGCCCCTTTGGAATATAAATGTGGATCTTAGTACCCACACCATCCTCGCTTTCAATCGATAGCGTGCTGTCGTAACCATATATTAACTGCAGGCGTTCATAAGCATTTTTTAAACCGATTCCTGAGACACCTGTATAGTTAAAGCTGCTTTCCTCCGTATCCGTATTTCCGGAAAATAATTTCTTTCGCAGCTCATCCAACATCTCCTGCTTCATTCCCTCTCCGTTGTCCTCCACAATAACAGCTAATCCATTGGCGTCCTTCCGGCTGGAGATTCGAACGCTTCCTCCCTTATGCTTCAATCCGTGATTGATGGCATTTTCTACAAAAGGTTGAATGGAGAAGCGCGGGACTTCTTCCAATAATGTCTCCGAAGCAGGGTTAAGCTCCAATACAATCGGCTCCTTATGTCTAAAGTTGACCAGCAACACATAGTTAGAGATCAGCTCCAGCTCATCGTGCAAAGAAATATACTCATTATTGCGATTGATGGTCATTCGAAGAAACGCAGATAAAGAACCGAGCAATTCAGCATTTTCCAAATCGCCCTTCATCCATATTTTCATCCGAACGGAATTAATAATATTGAACAGGAAGTGAGGGTTCACCTGTGCCTGCAGCATCTCAAGCTCCGCCGCCCGCTTCCCCGTCTGCTCCAAAGTAATCTGCCCAATCATTTGCTGTATACGGTCGAGCATATAATCGAATGAATGGGCAAATTCTCCGATTTCATCTTTAGTCGTTATATTTGATCTGATGGATAAATTGCCTGATCGTACTTTGGCAGCTACCTTACCCAACAGCTTGATCGGCTTGGTCCATTGATTCATAAGGTAGAGCAATATAACCAAAAACAAGCCAAAGCACGTAATAGTCAGCAGTAAAACATTTTGATGGACACGGCTGATTTTATCGATCGCTTCTTTATAAGGCGCCAAGCTTACTAAATACCAATCCGAGAACGGCAGCTTATGTGTGACCAGCAAAAAATCTTTGTTCTGATCTTTAACGATGAGCGGATTCTCGTTCTCATTGCCTCCGATCCCCACCCCATTGCGTTTCATGTAGGGAAACGTCGTACCGATTTTGGCTGGGTTCGTGTGCGAGAGCACAGCTCCGCTGCTGTTCACCAGCATAATCTCCTGCGTACTGTTGTAATTTTGAAAAATATTATGTATATCCGTTTCGAACATACTGGCGATAATATACCCGCTTGTGATAGAGGAATTTCGGATCGTACGGGCAACCGTAATCAGATACGGACTTTTACGCGCACTTGAAGCAATATAGTTAGCCTGCGTTCCAACCCAATAGGTATCCAATGCATCTAAATTTTCCAGTTGCTGAAACCAGTCCAGACGAGTGAAATTCAACGGATCGTAATCCTGAAATTCGGAATAATTGGAGTAAGCGGTTCCCGCAGTATCTATGACGGCCAAATAAACTGGATTGCTTGCAGCCGTCTCCACATTGGCGAACTTCTCGTTCATCTTCTTTATATGAAAAAATTGGGCTGTAGAGCCCTTATCCGGAATCCTGTCATTCAAAATAGCAGTAACCTCATTATCAAACTGAATGACATTCGTGGTGTATATCATATTGCTGATCAGATTCGTAATATAAATATCCATTGTGTGCAAAGATTGCTCCATATTAGCAACCGCCTGTTCCTTAAGCACATCCTTGGTGGCATAGTTGGATATAAGCACAGCAATGACCATTGGAACAATCAAACATAGAATCGAGGAAACGAGCAGCTTTTGCCTAAATGATTTGATGTTAAAGATGTGTGCCCTTCCGTTCATACACTCACTTCTTTTCCGTTGTTAAGAAAAGGATCGAGGAGATATCTTCTCCTTGATCCTTATACTTTAAGTTTCATTACTTTTTGTTTGCCGACACTATTTTGTTCAATGCTTCGGTCCCTTTGGAAATCGTTGTATTGAGGTCCTGGACGCCAAGTAAAAATTTTTCCGTTTCAGCATTGAATGCTTTCGAGGCTTCCGCACTATATGACGGAGGCATATCCAGCTCTGCAAACTTGAATGTATTCAATACGTGCAGGAGCGATTCCTTATCCATAAATTGCGGTTGCGCCACATTACTCATGACCGTATCTACAAGCTTGGATTTATCCGCTTTCTTCCATGCCGGAAACTCCTTGCCTTGAAGAACCAACCCTTCCGTCGATAAATACCTTGCCACCTTATAGGCTTCTTCCTTATGCTTAGACTTGGAGGATACGGCGATGAAATCTCCATTAACTCCCGTTAATCCGCTCGGATCATCCTTGGAAAACTTAGGATATGGAGCGTATACCGTTTTGAAGGTTGCCGGCAGCTGTGCCGTGCCTCCGGATTCCTTTACTAGCCAGGACCCGTCAAATACCATAGCGATATTACCTTTCATATAAGCGGCCCGGCTATCCAGCTTTTGCGCGATGATATCTGCATACGGCATTGCCGTTTTATCAATTTGCTGCGCTTTCCACATCATTTCCAATGATTTTTTTGTTCGAGCGTTATCGAGATTTGGCGTTCCGTCTTTTCTATACATCCCATTTTCCTGCGCTTGATTCGAGAGCACGGGATTCAACAAAGTATTATGAAAATGTCCCCCGTATATTTTTTTAACACCCTCGCCTTTAGTCAGCTTCCTGGCATAATCCATGTAATCATCCCACGTCCAATCCGTTGGTACGGGAAGTCCGGCAGCATCCAAATATTCTTTATTCAACAGTACCAGCTTTGCACTGTATTTTCCAGGTATAGCGTAATATTTCCCATTAAATTTCATATCCAGCATGTATTCTTCGGTGTAATTGATTCCTTCCTTCTTCATATACTCATCAAGCGGCTCCAGCATCCCCATGCCAATACGCTGCGTGTAACTACTGGAGCTATTCAGTACAAAGACGTCTAACTGCTCACCGGATGCAGCCAATAAATCCAGCTTTTTCATCGCGTCAATCGCACTTTCAGTTAGAAATTCATACTCAAGCTTAATACTGGGGTTCTTGGCATTGAAATCGTCAACCGCCTTGTTGATCGCTTCCCTTTCGTTCGTGTACCAACTGTGCAGCTTGATGACGATTGGCTTCTTTTCAGTCGAATTGACGTCTTTATTTTTCGTGTCCGGCGTGCTTTGCCCAGAGGAACAACCGATCATTGTGCCAAAGGATAAGACAACTATAGGCAGAACCGCTATCCATTTAATTTTCAACCTATTTCCCCCTACTAAACGTTTGAATTTCAACCTTTTACACCCCCAAGAGATATCCCTTCAATAACCTGCCTTTGCCCAATAACGAAAATAACGAGCAGTGGAATAATCGCTGAAACGGTGCCTGCCATAATAAGTGAATAAAATTGACCATTTTCGTCTGCAAAAGATTGAATGCCTAATTGAAGCGTATACAAATGCTCGGATCGAAGAAATATGAGCGGATTCTGATAATCATTCCAGCTCCATATAAATCGCAAAATCGCATAAGTGGCAATCGCCGGACGAACAAGAGGGATACCGATATATAAGAATGTCCGATAATGCCCTGCACCGTCAAGCTTTGCTGATTCCAAGAGCTCCTTATTAATTCCAATAAAAAACTGCCTCAGTAAAAAGGTCCCGAGCACGCTAAAGCTGCCTAGCAAAATGAGACCCGTATGACTGTCAAACAATTGCAACCATCGGTAGAAAATGAACTGCGGTACCAGAATCGCTTCATGCGGAATCATATATGTACATAACAGCAGGAGGAAAAGCACATTTTTCCCTTTAAAATCGATTTTCGAAAATCCATAGCCAGCCATGCAAGAAATCACAATGGACAAGCATGTTGTGATGCCGGTTACTTTCAGAGAGTTCCAATAGAAAAGCGGGAAGGGGGATTTCCCCATCCAAACAGCTTTATAATTTTGCACCGCATTCCAGTGCTGAGGAATCCATTCTACGGGATAGTTGAACACATCAGCCTCGGGCTTCAATGAGGCAGAAAGCATCCAGATAAACGGTAGCAGAAAAGCGATTCCTAAACAAGACATGATAACGGTGATAATCATTTTTGTCGGGCTGAGCCTCGTCATGCCTCCAACTCCCCTTAATAGTTAACCCATTTCTTTTGCCCATACCATTGGATAAGGGTGATAATTAAGACGAACACGAAGAGCACCAATGCCATCGCCGATGCATACCCGATATTCAAATTAATGAAAGCCGTTTCATACAAATAATAAACGAGAACCGAGGTCGACCGCGCCGGACCTCCCTGCGTCAAAACACTAATAATATTAAACACTTTGAAGGAACCGATAATCCCTGTCACCAGTAAGAAGAACGATGTCGGCGATAGCATGGGAATGGTTATTCGCGTGAGCTGTACCCACGGACTAGCTCCATCCATTTCCGCCGCTTCGTAAAGATCCTTCGGAATTGACTGTAAGCCGGCCATATAAATAATAAGGTTAAACCCGATACCCGCCCAAGTCATTATCCCCATTAGAGAAGGAAGCGCATAATCTACATCGGCCAGCCATTTGGGAGGGTTGGAAATTCCCATGGAGATCAGCATTTGATTGACCGGACCATGGCTCGGATGAAATAAGACTTGCCAGACGATTCCAATAGCTACAATACTCGAAATATACGGCATAAAATAAATAATTTTAAAGAAGTCCTTGCCATAAACCGATTTATTGATAACAACCGCCAAGAGAAGAGCGAGGATCATCGTCAAGGGAACGATCAGAATGAAAAGCATATTATTCGTAATCGCCCTCCAAAAAATCGGATCGGCCTCTAACCGCTTAAAGTTTCCTAAGCCTACGAATTTCATCTGATCAATTCCCGCAACAAAGTTCCAGTCGGCAAAGCTTAACAACAATGAAGCGATGACAGGCACCATTACCAACAAGAGAACTCCGAGCAGCATCGGACCCACGAATACATAACCGGTCAGCGTTTCGATGAGCCGAAGCCGACTCTTGCCAACCGCTGCCTTTCTTGCCTGCAAACCGACAGCCGTATTGGAATGCAATGAAATATCCCCTTTCCATAAGAAGCTTTTAGTTGATCAACTAAGTTAGTTTCATTATAGAGAAGCAAATTTTTTTTCGTAATGCAGAGGTTTGACCGAAATGTAATTATTTTTACTAAACCAATAAATGTAACAACAACACATATGTATAAACTAAAAAGCAGGAGACAAGGGTATCCCCGTTGCTCCTGCTTGACCAACCAAACTTCACTTTTGAATTATAAAACTGCCTACACCTTAACGGCTTCCTTGTTTTCTATTTCAAAATCAATCCTTTTTGAAGAGTTAGTCGGTAATACATTCGCAAATACATCATTAAGACGTGAAAGTATGCCTGTACTCTTTTGCTTGGCTGCCGGTTTATTTTCTTTAGTCCATTCTTTTAATAATCCTACAAACCCTCTAATTGTGAACAAGGTGAAATTAATCGATACAAAAGTATGCAAAATAGACCAAGATTTCCATTTAAACAAATTCGTCTTTTTCTCCAATATCCATTGTGCTATAGACATAGGAACACTAAAGTATAAGCTTCTTAGAATGGTTACCGATGGTTTAGTATTGTATGTCGATCTTACCCACAGCACGCTAAGGAGAGGATAAAATAGCAGATCATACAAAATATTCGTATCAAAAATTTTGGGGTAAGGGCGAACTGGATATTCAATTCTTTTGCTTTTAATAAAAATGGAATCAATTGAGCTCGATAATACGCCTTTCGCGAAAAAAACAGTTAGGTACATAAGCAAGTTTTTTCGTTTAAACACGAATGGAATAGAGGCAAAACTAGATACCCACAGCAATCTTAACAATAACCTTTCCAAATTAAATTCCTCCCTACTTGGCAACCTCTTATAGTATTAAAAGAAAGGAACCTATCTATGTATTTAAAATAATTCTAAATTTCGGAAAAACAGTGGACTCTAAACTACCCGCCAATACTAAATCCACGGAAGTGAGGGCAATGCGGAAGTAATTGTTCCTTTATTAGCTGGAAAGCCAAAAAAACAGAGGAATAACGGAAGCGCTTGTTCCGGTATCCCTCTGTTTTTATTCATAAATGTCCAATTCAGCCGACATAACGGAATTCCTACTTCCGCTATTCCCTTAGATTAGAGCTGGCTGATGGAATAACGGAACTCTTAGTTCCGTACAAAATGCTACTTCTTATATACAATTGAACTAATCACCGATTATTAAAGAAACAACTTTGCCTTCATTCACATCAATCAAACCATGATCCGTAATTTTCAACGCTGGGCTGACTGCCAATGAATGTGTGCTAATCGACATAATCGGGTTATAATGCTTATAGCCTAACGACTTCATCGCTTTGCGGATCGACTCCAGCTCCATAGCTGTCTGCTCCAACGAAGCTTCCGTTAAAATTCCGCCTACCGGAAGATGAAGATTGGCAAGCAGCTTACCTTCATCTACCACACAAAAGCCGCCTTGATTCTTAATCACTTCATTGGCAGCCAGCATCATATCCTCGACATTATGCCCTACAACAAGCAGGTTGTGATTGTCATGGGAATAAGACGTTGCTACGGCTCCTCGTTTGATCGTGTCGCCGCCGATTAAACCGTATGCTCGATTCCCGTTTTTTCCGTAGCGTTCAAATGTAGCAATGAGCCCGTAGCCACTTTCCTCCCAGCGAAGCTCGCCTTCACGAACTTC
This sequence comes from Paenibacillus radicis (ex Xue et al. 2023), assembly GCF_024722015.1. Lineage (GTDB taxonomy): Bacteria > Bacillota > Bacilli > Paenibacillales > NBRC-103111 > Paenibacillus_S. Next base: position 85,799 of record NZ_JANQBD010000012.1, read on the forward strand.
TGCCTCGCCCTTATGCTCTTCAGTAAAAGTCGAACCGTCTTTTACCATCATCACACGGCATGCATAGCGGCCATCCGCAGAATCTACTGCCACGGAGAAAGCTTTCTCATCCAGCAGCGGCAGTTTAACACTTGTGTAGTAATGCGCAGGAAAGGCACCCTGACTTGCTTTCGGGCTATATGACTCCGTGGCGTCGTATACTTTCCGGCCATCTTTAAATACTTGATCAATGGTTAGCTCCGAGAGGTTGGAAATCAATAAAAAATCACTGATTTTTCCAGGAGCAATAGCTCCACGATCATACATTCTCATTCTTCTCGACGGAGTGAAGGTACTCGCGTAAATCGCTTTCTCCGGCTCCATCCCCATTTCAATGGCTTTGCGAACGATATGGTTCAAATGCCCCCGCCGCTGGAAGGAATCCGGCATCACATCATCGGTTACGAAGCAGAAGTGCTCGGAAACATCATGCTGAATCAGATAGTCCATCACTTCTTGCGTCATTGATTTTTCCTGGATCTCAATAAACATCCCTGCACCGATCCGTGCTTCCATTCCTTCAATCGTTTGATGGGTATGATCGGAATCTACCCCGCTGTATATAACCCTTTGCAAATCCAGGTCAAGCAGCTTTGGGCAATGCCCTTCGATGATTAGATGCGGATAATTATTGCGGATATGATTTAAAATTTGATTCGTCTTGCAATCAGGATCCTTAATAATATCTACATAGTTCATAATCTCGCCTAAGCAAATGATTTTTTCCGAACGTAGGAGCTCATCCAAATCTTCAATTTCGATAGCTCCACCCGTCGTTTCCATGGAAGTTGCGGGTACTGAGCTTGGAATCGCATAAAACATATCGGCTACACAAGCTTTGCTCGCCTTGATCATTTCCCTCACGCCATCAAGCCCAAAAACATTGGCCATTTCATGAGGCTCCGGCACTATGGTCGTTACTCCATTCTTAATAAGTCCATAAGAGAAAGTTTCCGGTGTAACCATCGTGCTTTCAATATGAAGATGGATATCAATGAGTCCGGGAATCATGTAGCGTCCTTGTCCATCGAGACATTCACCCGCCTCGAAGCTTTCGGCGCCCCGATTTCCGATATATAGAAACTTTCCATCCAATACCGCGGCATTGCCAAGGATGAATTTTTTAAAATAGCTGTTGTAAATTTGCACATTTTCAATCAGCAAATCGACACGCATTTGCTTGCACCTCCAAGTTCACTACTCAACTAAAACCAATTTCTCGCTAGGAAATAGAAGACGGATTTCACTGCCATTAGAATAAGGGTCTTCCATTTCTTTGTTAACGGTGAAATCTCCCAAATCAGTCTCCACCACGTACTGGTAGCTTCTCCCCAAGAATGTGCTTACCTTCACACGTCCTGCCAACCGGTTCGGACCCATTTCTATTTCCTCAATCGAACCGATAATGACATCCTCAGGGCGAATAGCGCCCTTCTTGCCCTTCTGCTCACCTTTGCCAGGGTTTTTAGCCGCGATAAAAGTATAGTCCTTAACCTTAAGTTCGACCTCGTCGTTTCTTTCTTGTCTTTCATCAAAGGTTATAAAATTATTAAAGCCGATAAATCGTGCTATAAACTCTGTCTTCGGATATTTGAAAATCGTAGCAGGCCGATCCAGCTGTTCTATAATCCCTTTGTTCATAATAGCCACCTGATCCGAGATAGAGAAGCACTCTTCCTGATCATGGGATACATAGACGGTAGTAATGCCCAGCTCCTGCTGAATACGGCGGATTTCCACCCGCATGTTCACACGCAGATTGGCGTCCAAATTGCTCAACGGCTCATCGAAGAGCAGCAAATCCGGCTCGATTACGAGTGCCCGAGCGATTGCGACCCGCTGCCTCTGGCCTCCAGACAGCTCCTTAGGGAACCGCTTTTCAAAGCCGGACAAGCTAACCGTATCGAGCATTTTACGCACGCGGCGGTCCAGCTCAGCTCCGCTTACCTTGCGCAGCCGGAGACCAAACGCTACATTGTCGTATACCGACAAATGCGGGAACAAGGCATAGCTTTGGAACACGAAGCCAAAGTTGCGCTTATTGACAGGTACACGTGTGTAGTCCATACCATTTAACGTAAATCGGCCTTCCTTGGCCTCCAAGAACCCAGCGATAAGACGCAGAGTTGTTGTCTTGCCGCAGCCGCTAGGGCCGAGCAGCGAAATGAGACTCCCTTTTTCCACACTGAGGTTAAAATCCTTCAAAATATATTGCTGGTCATAGGCAACCGATACACTCTCCAGAGTTAGCAAAGCCATAAGCGAAAGCCTCCATTATCGTTTGGTAAAATAGGATAGACCCATCAGCCGTTCAATTACGAACATAAACACCGCTGTAAAGATCATAAGAATTACGGATATTGCGGCAATCGTTGGGTCAAAATGGTTTTCCACGTACGTCAGCATTTGTATAGGCAGCGTGCTGACCCCCGGACCGGTCATAAACACGGAAATATCGACATTATTAAAAGACTCCAAGAAAGCGATAAGAACGGCTGCTATTATGCCGGATTTAATATTGGGCAGCACCACTTTGAAAAATGTTTTGAGCTGTCCAGCACCCAGACTTAAAGCTGCTTCTTCTATAGCAAAGTCAAAATTGGATAGGCTTGATGCGATAACTCGTATAATAAAGGGCAGCATAACCACCGTATGTCCAATCAACAGTGCCGCATAAATCGGCAGGTTATACGTCACGATTACATATTTCAGCATCGTAAATCCAAGTACAATACCTGGAATAAGTACAGGTGAAATAAACACAGCATTCAGTAAACTCTTCCCTTTGAACTCAAATCGGCTTAATGCATACGCCGCCGGCATACCTATCAGCAGCGCCAATAAGTTACCAATAAGCGATACGATGATCGAGGTGTAGAAGGTTTTTGTGAACATGGAAACTTCCAAAATGTTGCTGTACCACTTAAGCGAGAAGCCTTGGGGCGGAAATTTCAAGACGCTCCCCGGTTCGAATGAAGTGAAAGCAATGATTACAAGCGGTCCAAGCAGAAATATATATACAAGCAGCGTAAACAGGCCTAACCCTCGATTCTTCTCCTGCATCCCTTCTACCCCTTCGGATTTAATTTATTAGCCAGCTTGTTCATGAGGCCAATGACCAGGAACGTGATGATGATCATGATCGTGGCGATGACAGAGGCCAAATACCAATCGTTAAGCGTAATGGCATTTTGATACAGAAATGTGGAAATGACTCGCTGTTTCCCGCCTAACAAGGCTGGGGTCGTATAAGCTGTAAAGCTTCCGACAAAAACAAGAATACTCCCTATAATTAATCCCGGTACGCTTAGCGGCACGATAACCTTGCAGAAAGCTACAAAACGGTTAGCGCCAAGACTCTCCGCCGCTTTGATCAGATCAGGATCGATATTCTCCATAACACCAACTAAAGTAATGATAATTAGCGGTAAAAACAAATGGACCAGACCGATTATCATCGCAGTAGGTGTGTACAAAATGTCTAAAGGCTCTTGAATTATCCCTATGGCAATAAGCGAGTTGTTAAGCAATCCCTTTTTGCCCAAAATGATCATCCAGCTGAAGGAACGAACAACCGAGCTTGTAAGCAGTGGAAAAATAGCCAGCGCAAGCAGAACCGCCTTTTGCCTAATAGAACGCCTGGAGATGTAATACGCAACAGGAAACCCTATAACTATGCACAACAACGTAGTGAATAGGCTGACACGCAATGTGGTCGCCAAAATTTTAAGAAAATAAGGATCCTTGAAAAAGTGCATATACCCTTCAAAGGTAAATGCTCCTTTATTGAAAAAGGTTGAGCCAATCGTCAGAAGAATCGGCACTACCATGAACACCGTCAGAAACAGCAGACCCGGTATCAATAATAAATATAAATACGTTCTCTTCATGTAACTTTTCTCCTGTTCCTTGAGTTAGCTTTCGCTAGGCACGCAGAGCCCGGGTAAATAGCTGGAGAAATTCGTCTGCCCTTACCTCGAGGCAAACATGGACATTCGGCTCCCTAGACAAGCGATTCTGGAAATCACATACCGTTTGCCCATCGCAAAGCTCGCTTTTCGTTTCCACATCCACATAATAATGTTTAGTGGTAACCAATGTCCGGTCAATAGCTACACCTACGGCCAACGGGTCATGCAATGCACAAGCTCGGACACCATACCGCTCGTAGTAGCGCTTCATATAATCGGCCGTGCTTTCCTGGACATAGCGGCTGATTGGAGTATCTCCCAGGGATTGAATATGCTCCTCCGTCAGCAATGCCTTCCGCGTAACGTCCAAACCAACAAGCGTTAAGGAAGGGAAGCCGGCTTGAAGAACAATCTTCGCTGCTTCAGGATCTACATAGATGTTATATTCCGCAGTCGGGGTTACATTTCCGAAGCTCGCCACTACACCGCCCATAACTATGACTTCCTTCACTTCATGAACCAAGGCAGGATATTTCATCACGGCAAGTGCCAGATTTGTCAGAGGCGCGGTCATTATCAAGGTGACTTCCCCGGGTTGACGTCTTACCTGTTCAATAATGAAATCAGTGGCATGCCCCTCCTGAACGGTTTTAAGAACCGGCATCTCGCTTAAGGCTCCGCCTAGTCCGTCCTGTCCATGAACCCGATGCTCAAAATAGGACGTACGCATTAGCGGCTTATCTGCCCCTCGAACGACTGGAATCTCTTGCTCCACTCCAGCCAGCTGCAAAATTTTGCATGTATTTACAGTCGCCTGATCCAAGGATACGTTGCCATTCACTGTGGTGATTCCCAGTATATCCAGCTGCCCGCAACGGATCGCCAGTAAAATGCCAAGGGCATCATCAATTCCTGTATCCACGTCGAGGATGACTTTCTTCTTCATAATATTTCCCCCCTTATTAATAGCCGTGACAGAACAGATAACAAGGGTACATGCTCTGTCATGCTAGATCATATACCCTTGCACTTCTATATTATTGAGCTCTTATTGGGTTACTTCACGATTCCAACGGTCGATCCAGGACTTTAGATTCTGGTTTACAGCTTTCATATCCAATTTGCGAAGCTTGCTCACAACATCAGCGCCGTAAGTGATTCCAGTTGCTTCTTCAGGAGACAATTTCAGCGTTGTGTTGACCGGAGAATCTACTTTAGCTTTAGCCGACTTCTCTTGTACTTCTTTGCTCAAATGCCAGTTGATGAAATCTTCCGCTACTTGCTTGCTTTTGCTTCCTTTAATCACATTGACTGTATTCATGATGGCGTAACCGCCCTCTTGCGGTGTAATGAACTTTGTATCCGGTACTGCAGTTTTCAAATCTTTAACGTACATTTCCATAATTGGTCCGGCAGCAATTTCGCCTTGTGCGTACATGTTCACGAATTCGGAGGTTTGGCTGTAATACTTAACAACCCCTTTGTTCAATTCCTTGATCTTGGCAAAAGCCTGGTCCGCATTAAATGCAGTATTGCCAGCTACAACAGATGCTGCATCCAAAATCATCGGACCGCTTGTGGATGTGATGTTAGGCAGAGTCAGCTTCTTAGTAAGCTCAGGACTCCACAGGTCGCTCCATGATTTGATTTCTTTACCCGCGGCTTTCGGGCTATAGGCGATACCCAATTGACCGATGGTATACGCTGGACCATAATCTTCACCAAGCGGAGCTTTGGCCAGATCATAAATATCCTTCAGGTTTGGAATGCGGCTGCGGTCGATTTTATCGAACAAACCTGCTTCAATACCTTGCTGTGCATAATAATCGGATAAATAAATAAGATCCACGCTTGAGCTGCCTTGCTTAACTTTGTTAAGACGCTCAGCATTGTTACCGGTTTCCAGTACGATTTGTACGTTATGTTCCTTCTCGAACGGTGCGTATACTTCTTTCTTAAAGAAATCATCGGAGAAACCCCATGTAGAAATAACCAGCTTGGTTGGTTCGCCCTTCGGTGCTGGTGCTGGTGCAGGTGCAGTACCGCCTGCTGTATTCCCTTGCTCTTTGGCTGGAGCTCCACATCCCGTCAAAGCCATTCCTACCACGGTTAAGGAAAGCAGCCCTTGCAACATTCTCTTTTTCATAATCATCGTCCTCCCATTTTTTGTATAGATATATAATTTGAATCGTGAATCCCTGTTTTATAATACTAGTATCCTTTCCATATCCCGGAATATACACGGAGTGCCAAACGATACCACTAAAACAACCTTCTTATGTACTAAAAAAAACAAAAAGTACCCTTGATAGAATAAAATCTTCTAACAAGAGCACTTTTCATTGTAAACAATGCAAAGAGACATCCGTTTCATATCATGTGGTTTCCTCTTAAGATAGATCAAAAGAGAAACGCCGACTGGACTATTCAGTTTGTTTAAGAATAATGTTCGTAATGGCCCATTGTGTCGGTGGATCATAATCCCTTAATACGGCTTCGATGGATAGGCCCATTTCGAGTTCCAGCTTCTCCCGGATTTTCTTCTTGTAAATGGAGGACATATAAAAATCAACCTCATGCTTCAGCGTCGGGGCTTCTCCCTCTAAAGCTGAAGAGCGCGGAGAACGGCGATGCTTGGCATGAATCGTAATGATATTATGATCCAATGATGCCTTTAGCAGCGTAGTGCCAAATCCGAACAGCTCCTTGGCAATCTCGTTATAGAGGTGACACAGCTTCTTCCTGTTTTCACTAGAATCTATTAGCGGCATGGGATCACCTTCTGGAGCATTTTTTGACCCATAATCATATAATCTATTTGTATATAATACATAGAATTGAACAATTTATCAAGCAATCGTTCGTCTTTTTATATAAAAAAAGCTGATTTTCATTCTGTTTTCATAAAAGAGTGACTGTTTCCCGAATGGGTTAGTAAAATAAGGATAATTTCGCTATTTTTGCTCAACATTTCAACCTGATATAATAAATAGAGAATCTGCAAAAAGCGGGCAGCCCATTAGTTCAGACTCTCGCTTTTTTACATAGACTAGTGTTTAAAATGCCAGCTTTTCTGTTGAAAAGCTCCAAGGAGGCTATAGGAATATGATTTTACATAGGGGAGAAACGTTGTTTAGGCAAGGAGAATCTGGCCCGCTCTACCATCTGAGAAAAGGTCTCCTGAAAATTACCCGAATTCATGAGGATGGTAATTCTGTACTGTTGAATATCATTGTGCCCGGAGAAATTATCCCCCATCATTCGCTCATTAGTCCAAATCCTTATAATGGAACAGCCGTCGCGCTCGTTACCTGCGAAGTTATAATGCTTCCAGCGGCAGATTGGTATATCGAAAATGAGCGTGATCCTGAGAAGTGCCGCGCCATCGCTCTGCAGCTGCAAGAGAAGCTTCGTATGATGCAGCAGCGTATCGATCAGCTTACCGAAACCGCTCCACTCGAGAGACTGCGTAAGCTGCAGCTCTGGTTCCAGGCTTATATCGGACCAGGCAAGCTGACCGATGTGCTAACGCAGGATGAGATCGGTCAGTTCATCGGGCTTCGCCGGGAAACGGTTAACCGATTGCTGCGGATCAATCCGCTTCAATAAGCGACCTTGATAGCGGCTGATTTGGCTTGGGAGTGACATGCATATGCAATGAAGGAACTGTAAGGTATACCTTCTACAATGTGCTGGCCGGACCAAAAAACTCATAATGAATGTTCGTCTCACGAACTCCCCACTCTTTAAGTATTTCATTGACAGCCTTCATAAAAGGTATCGGTCCGCAAAAATAAAAGCTGGACTCCTTAGTGCCGACAACGCTTGTCAGCCATGGAAAATCAATTAAACCTTCTTTATGAAATGAGTTCAACACCCGATCCCGATCCGTTGGTTTCGCATAACACCAATAGACGGATAATTGCGGATGCTCAAGCGCAAGCTCCTCCACATGCTCGCGCATCGCGTGCATATCTCCATGTTGAGCGGCATGGATGAAGGTCACGGGACGGCTCGAATCTGTTTTTGCCAATGTGTTCAGCATGCTGATCATCGGAGTTAATCCCACTCCTCCGCTTATTAATACTACGGGCTTGGCATCCTGCTGCTCCAAAGTAAAATCGCCAGCCGGCGCAGAGATTGCAAGAACATCTCCTTCTTTAACCTGCTCATGCAAAAATACCGAAACCTTTCCAGCGGGATGCCCCTGGATCGAATCTTCCCTTTTAACCGAAATTCTATAATAAGGTTTCCCTGATGCATCTGAGAGGCTGTATTGACGAATATGAGTATGGGGATCGTCCGGGATTTGTATGTTTACACTAATATATTGACCCGGTTTAAAAGCTGCAATCGCTCCGCCATCCTGCGGAACCAAGTAAAAGGAAGTAATTACGTCGCTCTCCTTTACCTTACGTGCTACCCGGAATGGCCTGAACTCAGCCCATCCTCCATACTGCTCTTGAGATTGCTTATACATATCAGCCTCAACACTAATGAATACATCCGCAATAACGTTATAGGCTTCTCCCCAAGCTCGCAGAATCTCAGCATTAGCCGCCTTGCCCAGCACTTCTTGGATGGCTGCTAGCAGATGCTCCCCTACAATTGGATAGTGCTCGGCTCGGACACCTAAACTCCGATGCTTATGGGCAATCTGTTTAACTACCGGCAATATAGCTTCTAATTTATCTATATGCTGTGCAGCTGCGTATACTGCATTAGCTAATGCAGTCTGCTGCTTGCCTTGCTTTTGGTTAGCATGATTGAAAATATTCAGCAGCTCGGGATGATTGGCAAATAGAAGCTCATAAAACTTTTTGGTGATAGCCGTTCCATGCACTTCCAGGACAGGTACTGTTGATTTTATGGTTTGTATAGTTTTTTCACTTAGCATTGGGTTCGCTCCTTTGAAGTCACTTGATATGACTGTAAGTATAAACGAAGGAACGGCCCCCCTTAGTGATCTCAATCACATCAAAAGGCAACGATTTGTGACCGGTTCGCGTGGTATACTAAATAAGTCCTGAATAGGCTTAATCGAAGCTGTAGGTTGCTACATCGACGGTTTGATTAATAGCGGAAGTCATCATTCCGGTATTTCCAAAAAGAACATAAAAACGAAGAGATAGAGGAACCTTTCGTTCCTGTATCTCTTCGTTTTAACGCATAAACTGCGCGCTTTCTTCCTAATAACGGAATTACGCTTCCGCTATCGTCTCGAATTTGGCGAAGTAGATGGAATAACGGAACTTTCTGCTCCGCAACAGTAATTCTCAGCTCATTCCATGGCAGCACTGGTATTAGGTTTGGGCCGCTGTCTTCCTAAGCACCTTTAGAACAGAAAGAGCTGCCCTATTGTTTTGGATGCAGCCTCAACCAATTCAACATATCATCCAAAGTACGAACAGGCACGATCTGCATTCCTGGCGCTCCTTTTCTCGCATCCTGCTCATTGGAATAAGGCACAAAAAACACATCTATCCCCGTCCTGCTTACGGTATAAGCTTTTTGCTCCAATCCGCCAACAGCACCTACCGAACCGTCCGCCTCAATCGTTCCAGTTCCCGCTACCTTGTTTCCATAAGTTATGCCGCATGGGGTTAGTTGATCGATCAATGTAAGAGCGAGCATAGCCCCATGCGACGGTCCTCCTTCATGAAGCAAAAAGCTGCGATAGTTAACGGCTTGTGGAATATCATATTGCAGTTTATTGCTAACAATAATTCCAAAAGCAGCCCTGCTTGGGTCTGTAGGATTTACCTGTGTTTTTGTTCGAAAAGTCACCGGTTTAGCATCGCGCAGCACTTGAACCTCCACCTCGCTGCCGGGCGTCACCGATACCATGAACTCCGTCAGTTCCTGAGCATTCGAAATTTTATGCTTGTTGATCGCCTCTATCACATCACCTGGCTGGAGGATGCCTTCAACAGGGCTGTTTTTCGTAGTCGCCGTGATAATAACTCCGGTCGAGGTGATTCCTTTTCCCAGTCCAAGCTTCTGAAAAGCAATGGCGCTCCCCGCAGCGTTGGCATCCTCCTTCATGATTCGTACTTGTTTGTTGTATTCCCCCAAAGAAACCTGAAGTTTATTAACTTCAATCCCGTAATGGGGCAGCAGCTTCGCATATATCCAATCGATTGGGAAGGCAGGCCTTTCAAACACGAGGACGCCTGTCATTGCTCCATGCGCACTTGCTCCAGAGGCCTGTGCATACCTGTTCATATTGACGGTTAATCCCGGGTAGGTGACCAAATAGCCCGTTGGGCAGCATAAAACAACCAGTAAACCAATCGTTGCAATTAACGTCCACAAGCTGCGAACGGGTATTCTCCGATTTTTTCTTTCCCTAAGCATTAAATCAACAAAAATGAGTAACCAGGCTGCAGCCAAAGCACTCATCCAATACTCCAGCTGTTTGGGCTGCGTAAGCATAAAGAACAGTGCAACTGCTCCAGCGGCGAACACGGCTGCGCTTCTTATTAGAGCTGCAGCAGCATGATGAGTTGCATGATTACGCAGCATAGCTAAGATAATCAGTACAGATGCTGACATCCATAATAATGGAATAAGTGCAACCACATAAACTAATAAATCCAGAGCTTCAATCCAATAAAGCCCAGTTCCGAATCGCAGTGGATCAGGCAGCCAAATTAACTCCCCTGCTATAATTAACAATAGAGTCAATGCCATACCCGAATAATAAAGTCGCTGCGCAAACCGCAATAGCAATTCCCCCAATTAATCTCATTTTTCAATTGTTTTTTCATTTGCTCTTTCAAAGTATAAACCTTTTTTCGGAATCCATGCTAAAAAATTCCCCACAAAGTGTGATCTTGCTTCGAAGTTGATTCAGAACCTTTGCGGGGAACCCCGAAACATATAAATTCTGGCGTAAAAAAAGAAAAGTCAGTCCCGCACATCGGCGGCTGACTTTCCTTCATTCCTTAAAGTCCCAGCTTAAGGAGCATTCCCATTCCCGACAGCTTATGCCTCCAGCAGTTCGCTTATCGCAATCGTATCTTTGCGCTTCATCGATTCGTAAGCTGCAAGCGCGACAGCTGTCGCCTGCAGACCATCCTCTCCCGTAATCGGGACCGTATGACCTTCAGCTATGGACTGAACGAACGCCTGCACCAAATAGCTATCCATTCGATCACCCCAGTAGCTCCATTGAGCTTTCAGCTTATCATCCTCGTAGATCTCGTTTTTCTGGGCAAAGGCATCGATGCTAATTACACCTTCCGTGCCGATGATTTCCATTGTAACATCCCCCCAGAACGGGAACGATTTGCTGCGTGACCAACTCGTATCAATAACGCCTACTACGCCGCTGTCGAATTGGATATGAACCATCCCTGCATCCTCTACAGGTATGTCGTGAAACAGCTTGCCCGATTCCGCATACACAGTAGCCGGTTCGCTGCGAACTATCCAGCGCATCAAATCCATGACATGCACCGTATGGTCAAGGATGGCACCGCCACCTGACAAGACAGGGTCAATGAACCATCGCCCCGGCATCGTGCCGCGGTTCGTTCCTTTGACTGCTATGATGCTCCCGATTTCGCCGCGGTCTATAGCTTGCTTGGCTTCGATCACAGCCGGCAAATAGCGGCAGGGGAATGCTGTCATTAGTTGAACCTGGTTGCGCTCACATGTTTCGATCATTGATCGCATCTCACTTACAGTTATCCCTAACGGCTTCTCGCATAACACATGCTTGCCGGCATTCGCGGCATCCATCGTAATGCGGGCGTGGTGTACGTTCTCCGAGCATATGATCACAGCGTCCAAATCAGCGGCCAGGAGAGCATGATAATCTTCGTAATAAGCGATCCCATGATTGCCGGTTACAGCTTCTACGCGTGCTCTCTCTTCGTCAGCAATACCTACGATTTCAACCTCGGGCATCACCAGCAGCTCTTGTAAATAGCTGTTGGCATGAGAGTGCGCGAAGCTGATCATCCCTATTTTCACTTTGGTCATTTCCATCAGCCCTCCTTAACAGACAGTCCGTCGGATTCCTTGAAGAAAACAGGCTTGCCCGACTCTGCGGATTCCATTGCTGCAAAAGCGATTTCCATAGCTCTGTAGGCATCATCTGTTGTGACGATTGGAGCTTCATCCTTAATTATACAATCGATAAAATGCTTCAGCTCATAGTAGTAGGGATCATGAAAAGCCGGGCTTGAGGGAACCGCTACCCGCGGACTGCCTTCCTTTAGTTCCGAGGGCGCCTTCTGCAGACGAATCGAGGATACTTCATTCGAGTTAAAACGAATAATGCCTTTGTTTCCGGCAAACTCCACCGCTGTTGTGAAAGGACCCGGATAGCCCCAATACCCTTCCAAATTAGCAATGGCGCCACTTTGGAAACGAAGGGTAACCAAGGCATAATCCATCTGCATGCTGGTCCGGTTCATCGCAAAAACCGACTGAACTTCACCGAGCACGCTGCGTAAATAATCTATGTCATGAATCAGCAAATCAAGAATAACGCCGCCGCTTTTGGCTTTGTTGCCATACCAAGGCTTAGCTTTTGCAGGATGTCCTCCAACGCGCTTCGTATGTGCAACTCCGACTTTACCGATTCCCCCTTGATGGATTCTGCGCGACATATCGGTATAATTCGGGAAGAAACGGACGACATGTGCTATGAACAACCGGACACGGTTTTGTTCGCAAACACGTATCATCTCATTAGCCTCCTCGAGGGTAGGGGCTATCGGCTTCTCGCAAATAATATGTATGCCAGCTTGCGCGGCCAAAATGACATATGGCTTATGCAGATAGGTCGGTAGACAAATACTGATCACATCGGGTTTGACCGCAGCGATCATTTCTTCAAACTGCGTATAAGCGGTCGTACCACAGTCTGCTGCCAGCTGTGCGCCCAGCTCCTCCTGCTCATCACAAACACCGGCAAGCTCAACCCCCGGCATAACTGCATAATTCCTGGCATGGGTTTGACCCATGATTCCACAGCCGAGTACGGCTACTTTCATCTCTATCACACACCTTTCTTCGAGTCTGGCATGACAAACCACGAAGCGGTTGTACTTCACCGCTTAGGGTCACAAAGGTCTTATTTTTTGTTATACCTCTCATAAGCGGCTTTGTAAACCTTCATTACTCTTTTGGATCCATTTTTTCACATTTGACGTATATTTGTCCCATTCACTTGATGCCACAGCACTCTCGATGGTAGGTACAACCATGAATACTGAGTGTCTCATTCCGTTTTTTTGGCGAATACGGTATCATCTAAAGTGTAGAAAATACTAGAGATATTCAAGTTCGGGTACAAGCTCCTCCTGGGAGCTCAAGCTACTTAGGGTAAAACCAATAGAAATTTGCCGCAAATCCATATAAAGGAGATCACTATCATGAGCATTCAACTCGAAACAAAGCTTTGCCAATTGTTTAATATCCGTTATCCTATCTTCCTGGCTGGAATGGCGGGAGGCCCTTCAACAGCAGAGCTAGTGGCTGCAGTATCCCGTGCAGGTGGAATTGGTACTCTGGGAGCAGCTTATATGGAGCCTGCTGCGATCCGCCAAGCCGTTCTCAAAATCCGCCAATTGACGAACTCCCCCTTTGCTGTCAACTTATTTGTGACTCATGCTGCTGACGATAACTCGAGAATCGGGGAAGTCCAGCAAGAGCTGAACCGGACTCGGGATATCCTTGAAATCCCTCATGCTTCCGCGCATCCCGTTCAAACACCGGACCGTTTTGAAGAACAGTTTGCGGTGCTGTTGGAAGAAAAGGTGCCTGTCATGAGTACGGCCTTTGGCGTTCTTCCGGAAGCATTGATGAAACAGGCCCAATCAGCGGGTATTCGAGTTATTGCAATGGTAACTACCGTAAACGAAGCGATCCTGGCTGAGCGGGCGGGATGCGATGCAATTGTTGCTCAAGGAGGCGAAGCTGGGGGGCATAGAGGGACCTTTGATATTTCAAAGCATTCGATGGGTGCAAATATCGGTACCTTTGCCTTAGTGCCGCAAATCGTTGACCGAATCAAGATTCCAGTCATTGCCGCTGGAGGCATTATGGATGGACGCGGGCTTGTCGCAGCCCTTGCGCTTGGGGCACAAGGAGTCCAGATGGGGACCCGTTTTCTGACTGCCATTGAATCTGGAGCACACTCCTCTTACAGACAAGCATTGATGGAAAGCACGGAGGAGAGCACAGTCTTAACCAAAGCATTCTCAGGCCGCCCGGCAAGAGGAATTATCAACCCATTTATTAAGCAATGGGATGCGAGCGGCATAGAGCCCCTCCCTTTCCCCACGCAAAACACAGTGACGCGTGACATTAGAAATGCGGCTGCCCAGCAAAGCAAAGCGGATTATATGTCTTTGTGGGCAGGACAAGGCACCCGCATGCTGACTTCCGGACAGCATGCCGAAAGCATCGTTGCCGAGACCATCCAGCAGGCTCTTGCTATATTGTCATAAGACTAAGCTGCATTCATCTTTTCCAATGCGCGCGAATCCTGGGCGCGCGTTGCGGCATTGCATGGCGGCAGGTCGAACCCTACGAGTCCTTTTGTAAAGTAAACATGGTGCTGTCCCTAAAGTAGCTTTAACTACTAGGGGACAGCACCTATACTCTCCAAAAGTTTATGAAGTGTGAATTCTAAAGGGACTAGGATTTTCGGACCGCTGTTGAAAGAAAGGTGATAGATGGAAATCCTCCCGTTAATCTAGCCTGGATATCGTTTGAAAGCAATCTAACTGGAAAAACTGCATCTAATATAGGTAATATCGATGATATTAGCCAAAATACGTAGATTTAGCATGAGAAATTCCAGCTATAGGGCCAGGAACGCTATTTTTCGGTATAATTAACATGACATTTTCCTGATATTTACCTAGGGTTCACTAGGCTGCCATAGCCCCGTTTTATGATTAAATTCAATACCAGCTTGTGAAGACTGACGATGCACCGTAAGCCAAAGGAATCGCAGCTCCCAGCATCAATAGAGGTCCCCACCAGGTGAAGAAAGAAATGCCCACACATAGACTAATTAATAGAAGAGCCGGCAGTACCAGAACAGGCAGCGCTGCTTGGAGTGCTTGATGTTTGGCATTATCTTGTATATCAAACAGCTTAAGAAATGGTGCAGATAATTCTTCCTTGCAGAACAGCTTTCTCCAATAGGCCAGCAGGCATGCCGCGGCTATCCAGACGATGATTTTGAGCGGTTCTGGCAAGAAAAACAAACCGAGACCCATCACAAGTACAAACTGAATAGTTAACTTCCATTGTGTACCATTACGAAAGAAAGATTTGGTCAGGAAATCGGATAACCCGCTGCTCGCTCCTGTGCCGCGGAACAGCCGCTGAGATTTTCCGAACATAATTGGACGTTTGCGGGCCGGTCTGCGTTTCCTCTCTGAAACCTGTATCAACATGATAGATACGATTCTCATCCGCGAATCCCTCTCGCGAGCGATATCGGCGAAGAAAGCCCCCTTCTGCCGCAGCCGGAGTTTACTCAAGAACACAAGCAGAACCAGTAATAGCGCAATACCAATCCAGCTATAAACAAACGTATTACTCAGATGAGTGACAGGAGCTTGGTACAAGAAGAAAACCCCTGCAAACAGCGCAACTCGTACCAGCCAAAGAACGATTCCGTACAAGTGAAGTGCGAGCAACTGGCGAGCCAGTCCCAAGTTTATTTTTAACAGATAAGTAAAAATAAACAGGCATGTAACCTGTGCCGCAGTAAAATTAAAGGTTCGAACCAATAAAGGAAGGAATACGATCATTAGCAGTAGAGTAGTAGCACCCTGTAAAATAAGTGAGTATCTCCATCCGAGAACCATCAGATGTTTAAACCAGCTTTCATTCTGCCTTAGGAACAGCTGATCCCCTTCCTCCACAAAGTAACGAATGGTCCCTAGCCAAGCAAATAAATAGAATATTGCAGCAACAACAGGTAAAGGAATCCAACTAAACCATGCAGGCTGAAGCTGCCACAACGAATAATATTGATAGCCTACTACAAGCAGCAAGGGGATTACAAAATATAAAGCTATAATCCAATCCACTGCTGTTCGCAGCGCTCTGTACTGATAACCCCAATCGGAAAAAACTCGTCGAATAAAAAGCTGCCGGCTGCTCTTCAATGTGCCGCCCCCCATCATAATAAGGAATGAAAGCAATCGAATAAGGGAGCGTCCGGCATGCCGCACTGCTTTTGAATGTCCTGCAGCGTACCGTTAGCTACCAGCCTGCCACCCGAGAGAAGCACGAAAGAGGTACAAATTCGTTCGGCTGTATCCAGCACATGGGTACTCATCAGAATGCCCGCACCTCGCTTGCGTTCCTCATCCAGCATACCAAGAAAATCCTTAATGGCTTTAGGATCTAACCCTATGAAAGGCTCGTCCACGATGTACACATCCGGCTTGTTAAGAAATCCGAGAATTAGCATTATTTTCTGCTGCATTCCTTTGGAGAATTTTCCGGGCAAATGATGTTTTTCATCCAAAAGCCTAAAACGGCGCAATAAATCATCCGCTCTATCCAGAAAAACGGTTCTATCCAGCTCATAAACAGCAGCCGCAAACTCCATATGCTCCCATAACGTCAGCTCGTCATAAAGAATCGGATGCTCAGGAATATACGCGTAGCTCCTCCGTTCACCATAAAAGGAAATCTCTCCTTTAAAATCCTTCAGCAAGCCTAGAATACTCTTGATCGTTGTACTCTTCCCAGCACCGTTAGGTCCCAGCAGTCCAACAAGCTCGCCTTGCCGCACATCAAAATTAATCTGTTTGATAACATCGGCCTGTCCTTCATATCCGGCTTGCTCAATATGTACTTTTAAAACCTCTAATCGTTCCTCTATCACTTGTGCTCACTTTTCCTTCCTTTATATGCAATGACTCTAAGCGATGGTCGTGATAGTTAGTATGGAATAGCAATGCTCTCTTATCGAATTATAAAACACAATACCAAATAAATCATCTTTTGCTCATTCGCGGCAAGTGTGAACGGCTAGGGTGTCTCTATGTACAATTTACGTTTGTGCCCGGGAATGGGATGGGGGTGTAGGATACGGATCGATGCAGATCGGATTACGGTATCTCTCCTCTATAGCTACACACCTACACTGCGGCATCACCCTGAATTTATGACTCCACTGCTTATTGGATATGCACTTCTGTAAAAGTTAATTGGGATGAATACCAATATAGAGTCTCGCTGTGACCTGAACATAGTTGCTTGCATCCGCTACACACCTACACAGCGGCATCACCTCTGGATTATGACTCACTGCTTATTGGATATGCACTTCTGTAAAAGTTAATTGGGATGAATACCAATAAGGGGTCTCGCTGTGACCTGAGCATAGTTGCTTGCATCCGCTACACACCTACACTGCGGGATCACCCTGGATTTATGACTCACTGCATATTGGATATTCACTTCTGTAAAAGTTAATTGGGATGAATACCAATAAGGGGTCTCGCTGTGACCTGAACATAGTTGCTTGAATCCGCTACACACCTACACTGCGGCATCACCTCTGGATTTATGACCCACTGCTTATTGGATATGCACTTCTGTAAAAGTTAATTGGGATGAATACCAATATAGAGTCTCGCTGTGACCTGAACATAGTTGCTGCACCCGCGGTTCAAGATAATAGCGGAAGTGATCATTCCGTTATTTCAATTGAAAGCACAAAAACGGTGAAATAGAGTAACACTTCTTTCCGTTATCTCTTCTTTTTGCAGGTATAATGCCTGCATTTCCCCAAATAAAGGAACTGTTGCTTCCGCTATCGTCTCGAATTTGACGAAACGGATTGAATAACGGAACTTTAAATCCGTTAAGGCATTTCTTAACTTCTGGAATGCCAGCACTGGACTTGACCGAGAAGCGTACGCAATATTAAAAAGGTGAAGCTACCGTTCAAACTTACTTTTCTAATAGTTCTACGCTGTGCTGCCTGCCCCTTCTTTCTTACCTAACCGGTTCGGTTTTCGATCCGGTATTCATAGCCCTTTTCCCTTTTAGCGCTGCCTGTGAGCTACCAATCATTTGCTTAGACGGAAGTGAGGTGCGCTATTTCATTGTTTTAACGATATTATTCGAGTGAAGCGGAACTATGATCCCTTATTTGCGTTAAAATATGGCATTTCAGTCTATTAAAGTCGGAATAACGTATCGTAGTTCCGCGACTTCATGAAATGAGATGGGTTTCCGACCAATAGAGCATTGACGTTCCGTTAGTCAGCGGAATTCATGTTAGATGGATCCAAAGACATCGCACAGGATAGATGAAAGTGTTCATCATGTCCCCCCCACCAGCACCCCCGCAAGAGAGACTTCCCCTGCGCTCTAGAAAGTGAATGAAGCAGTCCCAAACCAAGTACAAAGACGCCTCCAAAACCACTATGCAAGTGGGGATGTAAGCGTCTTTTTTGTAAGGAAATTCCCATCAGAGTGGAAGTTCGAAAATCCAGAAATGTCTTTTGGGACAGCCCCAAAACGTATAAATTTTGTTAAAAAGGACAGACAAATGATAACTCCATTTGATCCGCCCTTAGTCATCCATTTTTAAAATTGTATCCACACTGCCGTCTTATCGTCCGACACTTTAAAGCGAGGGTATTTCTGGCAGTTAGAGTCCTCAACCTCTAACGATATTAACCAATCCGCATACGAGGATAATGATTTTTCCATAACCGCCTGAACCAATCTTTCCAACCCTCCTGAATCATTGCTTCCGCGCTCTACAGGATGAAATAATCCATCGGTCACCATAAGCATTGCTTTTAGGTTAATACGATTGAGAGTGCCGTACTCGACCAAATCGGCCAGCTCCGGCTCACCGCTCAATACCGAATATCCGCTAATCGTATTCATCCGGGATTTGTTCTTTATAATAACGGGCTTTACCATTTCCCAAAGCTGTTCGCGACTCGTAATGCCGTTACGAATGCCCTCCTCCCAAATTCGCTTGGATTCCAGGTCAATATGCGCCACCTGATCTCGCGATACAACCCGAACGCTCTTATCTTCATAAACAGCCGCGATCATACAATCTCCGACTTGGGCATAATCCACACTATAATCGTGGACACGGATCAGGGCTAGCGCACTCGTCCACAAAGAAACCTTGTCGGCAATGTTTACTCCCGCCTCCACCATTTTATCCCTTAATCGCTTGTTAGCCTGAATGACCACTTGCTTCAAAGTAGTGCTGTCAACTTCCTCCGCTCGCAAATCCTCCAGATAATGCTTTATACAAGCGGAAGCCAAGTACCCGCCGGTTTCCTGGTTCGGCCCCCGGTAAGGATGAATCGATGTGGCTCCATCCAATACTCCATAAATATGCAAACTCTCATTCATAACCAACGCATCTTCATTCCATTCTCCGCTGCCTTTAATGGAGATCGTATCAATGTTCATATGTTATGTTCCTTTCTTACGACTTTATGGAATAACCATTTTTTTCTTCCACTCTGTTATAGGGACGCCAGGCAACAATTCCAATTGCTCCAATACCTCATTCCTCTTTTTCCAGCGGATAACATCCTCGGAAGAAGGGAGCTTTGCCAGCAACAACAAAGCAGGGTCCAGCAGTCTTTTTCTTTGAGGGTCTAAGTTGCCTTGTAGTAATTTTCCAATGGCCTCAATTCTCGCTGGGATAATACCCATATTTTTCCATATATTCATTTGGGTTTGATCTTCCATCATATAGCGGATGAACGCTTGCTCTGCCTTTTCTTTTATACTGTCTGACTTGAGGACAACCATCCCGTCAACTTTGGGAACAATCCCTTGCCCTGTTAGAGGAGGAAAATCACTCATTCGAAATACAAATTTACCGCCGACATAACGTTCAACAATGGGCAGCTTATCGGACGAGGATAAGAAAAAACCGATTTTCCCGTTTATAAACTTACTGGCAGCCATATGATGATTAAGCGGCTCCATTACTTTTCTGCCATGTACCCAATCTTCCCACAATGCTAAGGCCGGTCCTGCCGTTTCCCATTCCTTTTGGTCAGCAGGGTTATAATATAAATTTTCGAAGAACCATGGAAGCTCTGTATCTACGGCAAGTCCGTTTTTTTCCTCCGCCCCACTCCCTGAATCCTTGATCATTCGCTCGGCAGCCTCTATGACCTCATCCCATCCTGTGAAAACCTTGGGCTCAAGCACTTCACGTTTGGACAAATCTTCTTTGTAGAAAAGAACCGGCAAACTCCCGCCCAGCGGGACAGCCCATTGATGCTCTTTGTACTGAAACGGGGTGGAAAAGGCAGGTACCATGAGACTGGAGTCTACCCAATTCTCCAAAGGAACGATCGCCTCGCTATCAGCCAGCTGAGTTATCCCGTAAAAGCTGTGAACCTCAGCCAGCTGAGGGCCTGTATTCGCCGATACGGCTGCGACCAATTCATTCATTAGCTGTTCGCTGGATCGAAAAGTTCGGATATCCATACTGATTTGCGGATGCTTCCGCTGAAAATCGGCAAGAAGCAGGCTCCATTCTTTGCTGTAAACCCATATGGTAAGCGTAACAATTTCTATATCTTTGCGGGGGGAAGCTTTGTCCTGAGGGCTATACCATAAATAGTAACCTGCCCCTGCGCATACAAAGGTTAACATGATAGCTATGGCTAGCAGCAGCTGCTGTTTCCTCACGATTTATCCTCCATGTTTCCAGCATTCTTACGCCTCATTGTAGCACGGTTCGAGCGCGGAAGCATCGATGTATTACAGCTTACAGCTGCAGCCCTTTTTTACTTAACTTGTTAGCAATCAAAAGTGAAATCAACGTGCTTAGCGACAGCATAGAGGCTAGTGCCGCTCCAGTGCCATAGTTGGATGTAAATACTTCACTATAAATCGTCACTGAGATCGTTGCCGTTGCTCCATAGTACAAAACGACGGTGGAGCTTAGCTCATTGATCGTTGTAACCCAGCTAAGAATCGCCCCGGAGAGCACGCCAGGCGCCATTAAACGACCTGTTGTCTTGAAAAAGGTTTTCATTGGTGGAACGCCGAGACTTATCGAGGCCTCTTCTACGCTTCGGTCAAGCTGATGCAAAATCGCCGTACTCGAACGAATCGTATAAGGCAGCTTTCGCACGACATAAGCAATAACCAGAATAACCCATGTACCGGTTAGAACAAACGGCGGGTTGTTGAAAGCAATGATAAGACTTATCCCGAGCACGGTACCCGGCATGACATAGGGGATCATGAGCAATCCATCCAGCATAGCCGTAACCTTCGATTTACGTCTAACCAGTACATAAGCAATCAGCATTCCCATTACAATCATAATAACTATGGAGATCAAGGAGAAGGTGTAAGTATTAGCGATAGCTTTAGGCACACGGAATAAAATTTCTTTGTAGCTGCCCAAGCTGAAGCCTGATTGAAAAACCGGCCCCTTTGTTTTGATAAAAGAAGTTACGATGACTGTCGCCTGCGGTATCATAGACACGCAAGCCACAAACAATGCGGCAGCAGTAAATAAAAATTTCGGCAGCGGCTTCAATTGTTTGATTTTGGGCGTCCGCATCCCGCTTGTATTGTAATTTTTTCTGGACACAAAATAACGCTGCAAAAACAAAATTGCCGTCGAGCATACGATTAAAATGACACTAAGCGTGCTCGCCATGGCAGGGTTTCCGCCCATTTCACTAATAAACTGTTCATAGGCAAGAATAGGCAGTACTTTAAACCCTTGCCCGAGCAGCATCGGTGTGCCGAAATCGGCAAATGCCGCCATAAAAACCATTAACGCGCCTGCGGAAAGTGTAGGGAAAATAAGCGGCAGCGTTACAGTCCGCAGCCTGTGAAAGCTTGAGCGTCCCAGGCTTTCCGCAGCTTCCTCAAGCGAGGTGTCGATTGTTTTCAAAGCACCTGTCACATATAAAAAGATATGAGGGTAAAACTGCAGTGTAAAAACGAATACGATGCCCTTCCACCCATAAACAGAGGAGAACGGGATGCCAAGGCTGTGCAGAAAATTGGTCAGAAACCCGTTGTTCCCGAGCATTAATATCCACGAATAAGCACCTATAAACGGCGGGGACAGCAGGGACATAATGACCATGATCTGAATGAGTCCCTTGCATTTGATATTATAACGGGCATTCACATAGGCTAGCGGAACACCGATAAGTATGGCAAAAATGGTAGTGAAAAATGATACCTTCAAGCTATTCCATAAGGCGCTGTAAAAATATTTCAGCTTGATGAAATTGGCATAATTCTCAAGGGAAAACAAGCCCTTGTCATTGAAAAAACTATTGAATAGCAGCGAAAACAAAGGGTATACGATGAAAGCAAACATAAAAACATACACAACTACTGTAACCCATGTCCAGAAATCCCAGCCTTTTAACCGAAGCTTAAGACCTGATGAGAACCGTCCTGCATTCGGTGTAACACTAGAAGGATGCACGATACAGGACCTCCTTCCCGCTCTGGTCAAACATGGTCGTTTTCTCCAGCTGGAGATTTACGAAGATCCGATCCTTCTCTTTCCTTAAAGATTGCGGTTCGATAGCATGCTCCTGTACATCGATTAACATACCTTCAGCTAAACGGATCAAGTAGCTCGCTTTTTCTCCAAGAAATGTAACACTTTCAATGTGGCCCACAAGCGTATTTTCAAATGGTTGGGCTTGAAGCTTGATTCTCTCGGGACGAAGCGCAAAAATCACTTTGCCTTGATAAGCTTTATTAGTCCGTAAATGGAATTCCCCTCCCAGCAAACGGATCGTCGCTGCTTCACCGTTAGCCATACACTCTCCTTCCAGGAAGTTGGAGGTTCCAATAAAATTGGCAACAAACTGGTTCTCGGGATAAGCATAAATATCTTGAGGTGAAGCAATTTGCTGGATTTGCCCCTCGCTCATAACCGCAATCCGGTCTGATACAGCCAGCGCCTCCTCCTGATCATGTGTCACATAGATCGTGGTGATATTAAGCTCCTTTTGCAATCGGCGAATATCCGAACGCATCTTGATCCGCAGCTTGGCGTCCAGATTGGACAGCGGTTCATCCATCAGCAGCAACCCTGGACGGATGACTATGGCACGAGCCAGCGCAATCCGCTGCTGTTGGCCACCGCTCATATCCGACGGGACGCGGTCCCGCAGATGCGTCAGCTCTACAAGCTCAAGCGCTTCCATCGCCCGCTGCTCCATCTCCTTCTTCGGAACGCTGCGTGCTTTAAGCCCATAGCATACATTCTCGTATACGGTCATGTGCGGGAAGATCGCGTAGTTCTGAAACACCATGCCAATATTGCGCTCATGGGTCGGGACATCGTTGATCTTCTGAGCTCCGAAGTAGATGCTTCCTTCCTCCTGGCGATAAAAACCGGCAATCGCACGAAGCAGCGTCGTTTTGCCGCATCCGCTCGGTCCCAGCAAGGTGAAAAATTCCCCTTCCTCTATCGTAAAGTGAGCATCATTCACAGCACGGTGCCCGCCAAAATATTTGGTCACATGGTCAAAAACAATCTTTTGCATATTCGTTCCTCCAATTCGTTGCTTGCTTGAAAAAAAGGATGCCTTAGCTTGAAGAGGTTGTTCAAAAAGTCCCCTTTTGATCACAAAGTAACTCAGGAAGCCTATTCGGCATCGAATGCTGCGTTACCCTCGAAGTCCGGTGCTCATGCAGGTTTTGCCTGCACTCTGCTCCTCTTCTACGGGTTCTCGCAACCTTCTCAGTGCTGAAAAGCTGACTTTTTAAACTCGCACTTAAAGTAAGGCACCGCTTGGGTTTAGCGTTCTTTATTCTTGACCTGTTACGATTTTACCGAAGCGCTTGATGATATCGTCTTTTTTGGTTGCTGCAAAATCGAAATCGTAATCAACCAGTTTGATGTCTTTCGTTTGTGCCACTCCTTGTACGGTTTCAGCGTCCTTGCGAACGGAACGGCGTTTGAATTCCTTCTGAATTAGAGCCTGAACATCCTTGCCAACAAGGAAGTCGATGAATTGCTTGGCTTGATCCATGTTTTTAGCGCCTTTGATTACCGCTGCTCCATCCGGTACGGCCGAGGTGCCCTCTGATGGGTAAATGATGCCAACCTTTGCACCGCCCTCAACATATCGAAGCGCTGCTTCCTCCAACGTCACGCCCAAAGCAAATTCTTTTTCCGCTACGCCCTTATAAACAAGACCCGACCCGGAAAGAATTTTACCATCCAAGTTAGTCACAAATTTCTTAACGAAGTCCCAACCCTTGTCTTCCTTGCCATAAGCGGTCAATATAGTCACTAATTGCGTATAGGATGAGCCGGATTTAGCCGGGTCTGCAAACGCGATTTTACCCTTCCATTTGGCATCCAGCAGATCGTTCCAGCTCTTAGGTTCTTCGCCTTGCTTTACCAAATCCTTGTTGTACATAATAATCATCGGCAGAGCGGCAAATGGAGTCCATATATTATTCTTATCCACGTACTGCGGTGACAAGTTATCGAATTCCTTAGTTTTGTATGGCTCAAAATATTTCTTGTAGGCTTCCAAAGAATCCGCGCCGCCTGCCCAGAATACATCACCAAGCGGATTGGCCGCCTCAGCCTGAACCCGTTTGAGCAAATCGCCGGTACCACCAGAAATCAACTGCACCTCTATACCGGTACGATCTTGAAATTCTTTCACAATCGGATTGTTCACTTCCGCTGCATTTGGCGAATAAAGCGTCAGTTTGCCTCCCTTTTTAGGCGCTGGCTGTTGTTGGGATGCATTGGGACTTGCCGGTGTCTCCGGCTTTTTGTCCGTAGCGGCCTGCTGCCCTCCACAGCCAACTAAAGATACCGATAGCAGTAAGGCCGTTAAAATCGTTGAAACGGATTTTCTCATGTTTATACCCCTCTCTACTTGCATTGTTTATTATATTTGTAATACTACAGCTCATTTGAAGCGCTTTCAATGCGACAGAATTTCATTTTTGTTAAAATTTTTGCACAAAAAAATCCGCTTTACAGCGGAAGAACCTCAATGCCGTATCGTTTTCGAAACTCTGTTGGCGTTTCTCCAGTGTATTTCCGAAACACCTGGCTGAAGTAACGGGAATCCTGGTAACCTACTTGAATAGCGATTTGATATATTTTGAGGCGGGGATTTAACAACAGCTCCTTGGCGTGATTTACCCGAAGATCGGTCAAATAATCCATAAAGCTTACACCTATTTGTTTCTTGAACAATCTGCTGAAATAGCTTTCGCTCATGTTATAACGATCGGCCATGCTTTGAAGAGTAATATCCTCGCCATATTTTTCTTTAATGAACTGCTCAATCTCCTTAAACCCGCTGTTCTCCCTGCTTTCCAATACGCTTTTGTGAATCCGGTTCCACTCCCCCGCCTCGGCAAGCACCTTCCGTTCCCCGACCAGCTGGTTCGTAATCCTTGTAAACACCTGGACAAGCTCTTCGGGATTCGTTGGCTTCAGTACAAAGTCCGCCGCCCCCAATTTGACCGCTTTTTGAGCATAGCTAAAATCATCAAACCCTGTTAAAAAAACAATTTTTAGATGGGGGTACAGCTTGACGGCCTGCTCAGCCAGCTCAATACCGTTCATCGCCGGCATCCGAATATCGGTTAATAAAATATCCGGAGCATGGGATTGAAGCAGCTCAAGTGCATGCAAACCATCGCTCGCTTCCCCGATAATTTGGCAATTCACTTCATCCCAAGGGATCGTTTGCTTCAGTCCCTCGCGAACAAGCCATTCATCTTCCACTATAAAAAGGTTAAACAAGCCGCTCTCCTCCAGCCTGCGTCATGACGGGAATCTCAACAATGACTGTTGTTCCCTCACCGTAAACGCTCTCAATATCAAAGCAAAAATCATTGCCAAAGTATAGCTCCAGCCGCTTTCGCAGATTTTCAAGGCCTATTCCCGTTTTCTCGCTTGAACTTGTCAAAAATTGACCGCTTCTAATATGCTCTACCACCTCAGGCACCATACCCACACCATTATCCCTAATTTCAAACCGAATTCTTGAGGCTGCTCTTGTGCCTTTGATTTGCAGCAGTCCTTTTCCGAGCTTCATCTCTAACCCGTGGGTAACCGCATTTTCCACAATAGGCTGAAACAGCAGCTTCAAGGTGTACAATTGCTCAATTCCGTCTTCCATTTCGATGTCGGCGTCAAATTTATCACCGTACCGCATTTTTAGAATAAACAAGAAATTATGAATCTGTTGAATATCCTCACGAATCGGGATAAAAGGATTGCCCTTACGTATACTGAACCGCAGCAGCTCCCCAAGTGAAATGGCTGTCTTGCTTATATTATCCAGCTTATGAATCCGTGCCATCCAATTAATAGAGTCAAGCGCATTGTATAAAAAATGGGGATTAAACTGGGCTTGAATCGCTTTTATTTCGGCCTCCTGGACCATCAGCTGCTTTTTATACACCTCGTCTATGAGCTGTTTGATTTGCAATACCATTGCATTAAAGCTGAGCCCCAGCTGTCCAACCTCATCCCTGTATTTTGACGAAAAGGCCACATTAAGATTGCCACTTTCAACTTCAAACATAAGCCATCTAAGTTTACGTAAAGGTTTGGTAATGTTCAAAGCCAATATATAGGCCAGCCAGCAGGAGATGATGAATCCCAGGCTGATGCCGAAGAGCGTCAAATTTCGGATACTCAAGCTGGCTTTGCTAAGGGAGGTAACCGGCACGATGCTGATTAGCTTAAACCCGGTTAATTCAGATGTATCATAAACAACCATTCCATCGGCTCCATCTTCAAGCGTTAGCTTAAAGTACCCCTTTATCCCCTTCAACACTTGTTCTACATACGGGGCATCGAGCTTGGTGCCAATCTGGTGCTTGTACGGCGTGCTTGAAATAACGTAACCGTTGCGGTCCAGCAGCAGCACCTGCCCTCCGTTCTCCAGATGGGCTTTGTTGTACTTATCGGCTAACGCGGATTCCATAATATCGATGGCAGCATATCCGATCGGTTGATTGGTATCAATTTTCTTTAATAGTCTTCCGCTGCTCAACACAATCCCAAAGTCATCAGTCTTCTTCATGTTGTAATGCGTATCCCAAACTACATTGCCACCGCCGAGCCGCATTCTACGGAACAGCCCCCAGTTCACATTGAATTCATCATATTGGGAGGGGAGCAAATCGCTTGTAAAATATCTGTCACCGTTTTCACCCATTAGGTAAATGGAGATATCCCAGTTTTTAAATCCGAGCAGCGAATCCAGAATGTCTTGCATTTTTTTCCGGTCTTGCTGTTTTTCTGCGAGAGAACGGTTTTTATCTTTGGATAAAACATCCTGGATTTCACGGTTGCTGTAGATGTACATGGTGAGCTGCTCAATATCCTTAACAAAATAATTCAGGCTATAGTTAACCTGGGATAAATTTTCTAATATCGTCTGACAAACTTGATTTAACACGACCTCCGATGACTTATAATACGAAAATGTGCCAAGCAACGATAACGGTATGACAACCAGAGGGAGAAACAAACCAATAAACTTATTTTGCAAATTGATGCCGAAAAAAAATCGTTGTAACCTGCGAAGCAAGCCCTTCATGCTCTCCCCCCTCTTACCTCACACATTAAGCCCCGCTGCGGAAAACGTCAAGTAGGAGTCTGTACGGGGATATGAAAACCACAAAACCACAATACGAGGGTTAGTCGGATTGTGGTCGTTAGCTTTCTTTAAGGTGTCAGCACATAAATCGGTGAAATCCAGGCAAATTGATTATTCGTTTGGCGAATCTCAGCATGATAAACGTCACACCCAGAAGCCGAAGCTTCAGCATCCGTATCCGTCCACACTTCGCTAAAGCTGTACTCATACTCAGGAACGGCACGGTGGAATAAAATCGCCTCCGAGTTATGAGCTTTTAGATGAACGCTGCGGCTTCCCTGCAGGAGCTCGCCAATCGTTGCGGATAGCTGCTTCCCGTTCAGTGTTACATCAATGACAGTAGAGCTATCTCCATTAATTTCAAAAATCAAGGCAGCCGTATGGGAATGCAACGTTGTCGGATTTTTAAAGGTCGTGCATGTCCACGAAACCTTCGTTTCCGTTTGCTCAAGCAGCTCGTTATGCAGCTCATTAAGATCCGGGTTATCCTTCATCTCGGGAGTCGGAGCCAGCACGCTGCGCCCTCTAAAGCATGGTTCCACAGATTCCATAATACCTCCTTGTATGTTGGCTGCCCCTTCCCAAAAGTAGCCATCCTTGGAGTCACCCCAGCCCATTTCTACGCGTACCTTAAATTTGCCGGCAGATGGATTGCATCTCGTACGCAGCGATTCACCGGTAATCGTCTGCCAAGGCTGAAAGTTTTTATAAACAACGACTTTATCAAGACGGTCACAGCCCTTCACATCCAAACGGACTTCCCGATTGCCTGCTGCTTGAATCTCGCTGCCCATATCGGCACCGTTAATTTGAAAGCCGCATTGTATTTTATCGCCCGTCACCGCGTAGGTGCGGCGCGCTGTCATAGCTTCCCATATGGAATCGCGCGTTTTCTCCTTAGAAAGAACCGCCAGTCGCCCATCGCCGTATGATCCTGGGTATCCTGCGTGATGATCCGTAGAACCGACAAATCCAAAACGAAGTCCCTTACGGATTCCGGCAAGCACCGTGCTCCGCGAATCCCTTGGACCCATATCGTGTAAATAAGGGTGGGTGCTGTCATCTGACATTCCGCAGCCATGCTTGGAATATACTTCGACAATCGGGCTGATTGTGGAGTCGAATGTATCCCAATTGCCCCCGCGGTATCCCGGTGTATAACCGACATGATGGGGAACGGCAATGACTTCCCTCGGCTTAAGAGCATTTACAACCTCATAAGGCGAAATACCTTGAAACAATGGCATATCATCTTCCTTGCACAGAATATGATGATCGCCGTATTCGCTGGAATGCGCCTCATATCCCTGAAACGTGACAAATTCATGGGGGACGTTCGCTTTTTTTACCGTCTCCAAAATTTGCTCCCAACGCGAAGCCAGCTTGGCAAAGCCCTTTTCATGAAAGTCGATAAGGAATTCAAGCTCCTGACTTCTTTCAGGCATATCGTGCCATGAAGCATGCCCAATAATGGAGACGAAATCAAGCTGCCCCCGCGCCGCTTTCAGAGCATTTTCCAAGCTGCCGTAACCGTAGCTAATTCCGCAATGATTGTGAATATCTCCCCAATAAATGTTCATATGTTATTCTCTCCCCGAATATTTCATTTTTAATGCATCTGCTTGCTTGTTCCACCCTGCTCTTTCCAGCCTTCCTACCCATTGCTCCGGCAGCATATAACGGAAAGGTCCGCCCGTCCGGATAATTTCCTGCATCGGATCAATTGTCCGTCCGGTTTTGTTCAAGTTCTCCGTCACCCAGCGTTCCAAGCGCTCCTCCATCAATTGGATGATCTCCGGATACTCTTCGGCTACACTAACGGTTTGATTGGGATCGTTCTGCAAATCATAAAGCACGACCTCATCGAATTCGTACATCCCCTCATGATACGTGCGGATATAATACCACCGTTGATCGCGCACAGCTCTCTGACAAGCGTACAAGCCATGCTCCAGCACGATATATTCCCGTCCTTCCATCTCTTCGCCACGCAGCGCCGGCAGGAATGACTTGCCGTCCCAGCCTGACGGCTTTGCTAGCCCTAACAGCTCAGCAACTGAGGCCATCACATCAACGTTGTAAATCAGGTCATCATTCACATGACCAGGCTTGGTCACACCCGGAATTTTTACAATCAACGGGATATGATGAACCGATTCCGTAGCCATGCCATGTTCGAGATAGATCCCTTGCTCGCCGAAGGATTCGGCATGATCCGCACTTATGATGAAGCATATTTCATCCTCAATCCCAAGCTCCCTGTAGGCGTCCACTATTTCACCTACGCAAGCATCCATGTATGAAATGCCTCCGTCAAAGCCATCGATCAGCTTGCGGTAATCGTTACGGCTGGCGATTTCAAGTGGCATCGTTTCCTGCGGAATTTTGCTGAAATCATCACTCCAGTGAAGGAAGGTCGCCGATCTCGGATGACTATCCTTGCGATGGCGTTGTATCGTTTCTTCATCAGGAAAGTCGGGTGCCGGTTTATCGGCAAACTGCTCCGCATATTTCGGCGGATAAGTATATTTGGAATGCGGATCCCAATATTGGATATGCAGAAAGTAATTGTCCTCCTTACCATTCTGCTTGATCCAGGGAAGGACGGCCGCATTAACTTCATGCGCATCCTCATTACCACCTTTTAAAGTGTGCGTGTGAACCTCGTTCCAGCCGGCGAAATACCACCATGCATGATGTCGATCTCCGAATGAAGAGAAGGTGATCGTCCGGTAGTCAGCCTCGCGTAAATACCTCGTAAAGAAAGGTACTTCCTTGCTGTGGAAATCGCCTTCCGGATAATGAAATTGACCGCCTGGACCCCAGTGGGTTAAAGCTCCGTGGTTCATTCCGAATCGGCCCGATACGAAGCTTGCCCGTGAAGGAACACATGGGGATGCCGCACAGTAGGTATGGTTGAAGCGGACACCCTGCGATGCGATCTTATCCAAATTAGGCGTCGTGTTCCTGGAATAGCCGTAGCAGCCCATATGATCCGGCCTAATAGAATCGATATCCAAATAAATAATTCTCATCTTAATTCCTCCCGCTCCTTATTAGATCTGTATAAAATACTTCCTCAACAGTGCTTTGCTGAAATATATAGCTCTTACCAGAACATGCCCGTTTGCCCGCGAAGTTTAGCCAATGCCTCGACATAAAAGTAGTCTCCATAAATCAACGGTACATCGATGTTTTTACCTGTCGGATAGGAGCCTGTCGCATGCATCACGATGGCCTCGTTCTGCAAATCCCATACGGTGTAATGATTCGTTATGGATTTGAGAATACGTTCGGCGGATGATTGGTACATGACCGCATACTCAGTCGGAAGCTGCTCGCTCAAGAGCAGCATACCACCGGCTGCTATAACGGCAGCGGAAGAATCCCGGGGCGCGCCTTCCAATTCAGGAAGTCTAAAATCCCACGGAGGAACAAGATCCTCTGGTAAATTCGCCAGGAAGAAGTGGGCCGCACGCTGACTTCCGTGCAAATATCTAACTTCCTTCGTATACGAGTAACAAATAGCCAAGCCGTATACCGCCCATGCAATGCCTCGGGCCCAAGCGGATTGCGGACTGAAGCCTTGTCCGCCAAGGGCATCTTTCCGTTCGCCGGTCTCCGAATCGAAGCAAACGATATGATGAACCGAGCCGTCCGGTCTTAAAAATTCACGGAGCACCGTATCGGCATGCTCCATGGCAATATGCCGAAACCGTGGATCACCGGTTACCTCCGATGCCCAGAAGAGCAGGCTAAGATTCATTGTACAATCGATAATCGCCCAGCCTGTATTCTCCTCGAGTCCTCCCCAGTCCTTACCGTTCCATGCCCTGATGAATTTGCCTTTAATATTAAATCTTCCGGCCAGCCAGCTCGCGACCTTCAGAGCGCGTTTTCTCGACTGCTCATTGCCAGTAACTTTGTAATTGGCCACCGAGCTTAGGCACCACATAAAGCCAACGTCATGATGCAGCTTCTCAAATTCATCAATCGCCGTATCCAGCTTCATTTCGCATTTTTCAGCCAGCTGCCGCAGACTTTCATTGCCGTTGTCCCGGTACATTAACCATAGCAATCCCGGCCAGAAACCGGATGTCCATTTGTTCGGCTCGGTGCTGTCATAGCGACCGTCTATGGAGGCATGCGGAAATCCGGAGCCGATCAGAGGACTCGTAAGCCCGATTTTTCCCGTAATATTATTCCATGCTTCTTCAATCCACACTTCACTCATTCCTTAACTTCCCCTTTCATGGTATGAACACCAGGTTCATCTAACCGAATTGACACTCGAAATGAATATTGTCCCGGGGTGAGCAGGCCTGTCCGCCATTTGAGAGGGACAGCAAGGATAGACGGAAACACGGACACAGCTTGCTCCGTTAACGATTCCCGGTCCAAATGGAAGCCCGCTCCCCTGCCGGAAACTTGAATGATGCTCCCTTTATCAGAAGAAATGTTAATTTCTTCCCCCATTTCTAATGCCGCGGGATCAGCTCCAGACACGATAGGTTCAACGATCCTAATTTGCTCGCATGGCAGCCGGACGTCGAAATCATATATTTTTTCAACATAGGCATCATAAAAAATGTACCGGATCTTGTAAGAAATGCCGCAATCATACTGGATTCGGTCAGCTTCATATTTCAATTGCCCGTGTACTTCAACCTCTGGCCGACCCTCATTCACGGACGAGGCTGCATAAGCCTCGTATTCATATAAATTGCTGTAAGTCATCCCTCGGCTTACCGCCTCAATTCTTGGAGTCGTTAGTTCTTCTGATCCAGCAGGAAATGCCGGCATATTATACGGCTCATACCGTTCATATTTCGTCACGCTTCCGATCTGAACCGGACCGATTTGCTCGTTCCACAAGTAACTGATTGATCCTCCAGTTGGAGCATGATGCACATGGTAGCACGACACGGTGCCCATCCATTGATCGGTCCTCATATGATGGACTCCAAGAGAGGCATATTCCCTCACTCCGAATATATGCTGCGATGGAATTGCGGCATCCTTCTGCGTAGGATCTTTCCCATAAGCAAGAGCAACGGCAAAAGCGTCCGCCCTGTTGATGGTAGAGTGAATACAGCTCTGACTGAACAATTTCTTATAATGAGGACCGTAAACGATCATTCCGCCGCCTGACCCGATGCTCTCTGATACATAGGAGGCGTTAAGTTCTGCTGCTTTGTAAAATGCCGGATCCTCGTCACACAGCATCATAAAGGCCATCTGGCAGCCATGAGCCGTCTTGCTTCCGAACAAGGTCCACTTGTAGTTCCTGCTGCCGAAGGAATTATCCATGGACCCGTCCGGATAAATCATTTCCATATGCTTTCTCAGCGCATGCACAGTCATTTCCTTGACATGGTTATCTCCGGTCAAAATCGCGTATTCGGCCATCGCGCCCAAGCTCATATCCATGTTATAGCCGATATCCACTGTACTTGTTACTCGGCTGAACGGCCGCTGGTTCGTTTTTTCCCCCAGCAGAAAGCCGTCTCCGGTCAAATTAGCAAGCCCATAACGATCGATTAACTTCCTGGCCTGCTCCGCATAATGTGGAATCGATAAAATTATGCTCGCCCAGTGGAGAACCACAGCCGATGTAAGGTAGTAATTGACGTTTGTTTTTCCGCCGTTTCCAAATATATGGGACACCCATTTCGCGGAAGAAACAATCAAGTCTTTTAACGTATCCGCTTCTGTCTGCTCCCCATACTTGCCCAATAGATCGTAAGCATGGCATAACGAAAGCAGCTGGAACACGGTCGTTCCTTTCCATTCCCCTGCCAACTCGTTCAACCAGGCCCCATCCGGCTGCTGAACGGAACGCATATAACCGGCTAACAACCGGGCGGATGTCAAATATTTGACATTTCCTGTCGTTATGTACAAGTAATACAAAGGAAAGATCGCATCCCCGCATCGTCCATGAACGGTCCGGCATGCCGGACAACGAATCCCCCCTTGCCAAGCTGGGTCCGCAAGCTCCTGATGATCGATCAGCGTATCGCAGCAATGCTGCAAAAGCGGGAACAAGTAATTGTCTGTCATCGCGATGCTCCTCTCAATCAGCCCTGTTTATACGGTTTATGCGTGAAAGCTGGCGTACATTTCAATAAATTGTTCATACGCATCATCAGATAAATTCAGCAAATCGTTCGTATCCTTCATATGCCGCCGCAGACTGGACAGCATACCTTCAATCCGTTCACGGTACGGCTCTCCGAATGCCAGATTTATTTGCTCCTGTGGATCGTGGACGACGTCGTACAGCTCAAGGAACAGCTCATCCTTAAACAAATCTACTATTAATTTATAATCCCCGCGCAATACACTTCTTTGAAAGTTACTGCGGGAGCCGTTCCCGTCAAACTGAATATATAAATCACGCTGCCCGATCGGCTCTCCCTGCATCGCCTTCAGCAAAGAAACTCCGGAAAATGCCGTCTCTCCCTCCGCTATCTCCAAATAATCACATAACGTTGGAAGTACATCCACTGCACTAACCGGTTCTTCCAGACGCTTCGGCTCCACCCCCTCATGAGCAGGAAATTTGAATAGCAGCGGAGTTTTTACCGATTCCTCATACATACACATTTTTTGATATAAACAATGCGAACCGAGCATTTCCCCATGATCGCTTGTAAAAACAAGAAGGGTATCGTCATAAATGCCCTGCTGCTTTAATTCATCTACTATTTGGCCGACACAATGATCCAGCAGTGTAACCAAGCCCAGATATACAGGCCAAATACGCTGCCAATCCTCTCTGCTGTACCTTCCGCCTATGATCCCGGGCAAATTGTACAATTGAAGCGGAGACTGGCTTTTCGCCCATTGACCCACATTCTCAGGAAGCTCGGCGTCCTTGTACATCGAGTACCATGGCTCGGGAATATCAAGCGGTGGATGCGGGGCAACGAACATCGCATTGACCAGCAGCGGCTTGTTGGGATCACGCCCACGGATAGCGTCTATCGTCGTACGGGTGATATATCCGTCGTAAAAAAAGTCCAAGCCTTCCTCAAAGCAGCCGGTCTTGGGTATGGAATACCGTTTGCGCCGAGTCACTTTGCCAAATGCCATTTCCGGGACCCCACCCTTGAAGGAAGGACCGCCGGGATGCCGCTTTCCGTGCGCCTTCAGATAAGCATCGTAATTGCCCTCCAGCGTATGCCAATGTGTCTTGCTGGTGCTAGCTTGAATGTCATCCATGTAAAAATGCTGTTTTCCGGTATGCCAGCTATCCCATTCCTCCTCCATCAGCTGGTACAGGTTCGTTGTCCCCGGACGGACTTTTCCATGCTCCGCTTCCTTCGGCTCCCATGGGTTGATCAATGAACCGTTCACATTCGGATACGTTCCGGAGAAGAAGCTTCCTCTCGCCGGTACGCACAGCGGCGAGGCACAGTAAGCCCGATCCAATACGACACTTTCTTGCTGCAGACGATATATATTCGGAGTATACGTTTCATTTACAACATCATATCGCAGCTGATCTGCCATAATGATGACTACATTCGGTTTACGGATACCGGACATAAGTTACACGCTCCTTAATGGATTCAAATAAATGCCATTGTCGATGATACGTAATTGTCATTACATTCAATCCAACTGTCTAGTTAATCGGATGCTGCCGCTAATTCCTTGCAAATCCAGTGTGCCATTGTCTGTTTGCAATGACGCTCCATCCGTTTTCGCCTCTGTATGCAACTGCCATACGCCATCCTCCAAATCCGTAACCAACACCCTTGCCGGTCCGTCAGATTGAGCAGCCGGTATGCATACCGTCCCGCCAATCCGGCTGCCATCGCTGCTGAATAAAACAAGCCAGCCTTGAACCTGCACCCCTGTCATGTTCCCGCAATTTATCCGAACGGCAGCCGGCGCTTCCACTCCATCATGATCTTTGATTTGTATCGCATGGAGGAAACGATCCTCGCGAGCCGCTTGCTCAGGCTGAACCTCGATTCGCCATGCCCCCTGCTCCACGGTCTCTGAGTTGTCATTGGAAAAGTTCGTACCGGATACGAGGAATTCCTGTCCCTGTCCTCCGACCTTTCGGATCACAGCTTGTTCAGGCAGCAAGGTATCGACTGCAAGCTCTCCCCCGTAGCCCTCTTCTACACGCGATATAAGAGACCTGCTGCCCTGAACGACGGGTTCTTCAATGCTGTGGAGCAGCCATGATTTAACAAAGTCCGGTTCAGAAGAAACGATGTAATCGTAAACGATGAACACAGCAGGAATCCCCGGCTTCTTCAAATTCAAAAAAACGAATGAACGGGTATGCTTGCTCACTTTGCTTGAATAGGCAGCGGTAATGTCCCCTTTTAAGTAAGAGAAATCCGGTGTCGCTTCATCCGGTCCTGCAGCATGAGCCAGCACCTCACCCCTCTGAAACTCCCCGCTCAGCAGCTCCTTCAGCAATTTTGGCGGTCTTCCATTGTTCGGCCAGCGCTGTCCGCCATCATTGACATTCGGCCATGTCAGGCCGCCGTCACGAATAGATGGATAATGCTCCAGCTCCTTCGGATCGTAGACGAGCATCGCGTTGTGAGCGATTGTTCGCTTGAAATAATATTTGTTATGCGGTGAGTGATATTTACCTGAAGAACCTTTATAAATACCCGAATCAATCGCCAAATAGCCTTTATAGTAAATTTGAAACGTCCCCGCATCCAAATGCTGATGGTTATTGTACTGATACATCCCAATCTTCATTTCGGCCACTACCGTGGAGGATTGCTTGTCGATCCCTTCATCCCAGCCCGTCCGGGCGATCATAATTCCTGCCGGCTCCGCGAAATATCGGGTGAGTGGAAGGTCATGATGCGGTTTACGCGATAGCTTCGGATCATGAAACAGAAATGCAAAGAATACATACGCGTCCGGTATATCCGGATGCTCCCTATATTGTTGATCGAGAAAATAACCGTTGCGGTAATAATTTCCTGCCATCAAGTACACAAGCGGAAACAATCGAATGTACTGATTCTCCTCATATAGCGGATTATCCGTGTCGCCATCCCGGAGTAGCTTGCCGTCCGGACGTCGGGTATATATCCATTGGTAGCCGATTCTTTCTTGTGCAGGGTCGAACACACAATCATGTCCCATTCTCGCAAAAAGCCAAGTCGCGTATAATTCAGACTGGTATCTGAAGCTTCCGTAATTGTCACCTTGGTGATGCCAGCCGGAAGGGTAGAAAAAGTTACGGGCGGGTACGAATTCAGCGAAAAAGCGGCCTGCGGCCAGATCGTACATTTCCGGATCTTCATCGTAAATGGCGATACCCGTGCCGATCAGGTCGCGCATGAGCATCAGCTCGCTTGTATGGCCGACAAATGCACCTTCATGAGTCGGAGGATATCCGCATTCCAATAATGAGGCCAGCCGCTTGAAATGTGTGATCATATGGTTTCGTTCCTGCTCAGTAAACAGGTCGTAGCACCAGTCATACACGACAGCCCCCGCCAGCATCAGGCGTCCTATCTCACGGGAAATATCCTGATACCTTGCGTTGAATTTCCTTGTAATGCTCGACATGGCCAATGCCTTTGCTTTACGGCCCGCTTCCACCTGTTCGTTAAGGATATACAGCAATGCATTCGCTTCCAATATAAACGCAGTGTCAGGGGAATCCCACGCTTCGGGTCCAATCACTTCGAAATCCGCAAAATCATGCAGCCGTTCCACCAGCTGAGACATATCCGG
This sequence comes from Paenibacillus radicis (ex Xue et al. 2023), assembly GCF_024722015.1. Classification (GTDB taxonomy): domain Bacteria; phylum Bacillota; class Bacilli; order Paenibacillales; family NBRC-103111; genus Paenibacillus_S. The sequence goes on from NZ_JANQBD010000012.1 coordinate 123,123, forward strand.
ATGGTTCATTCTTTCTTGAAGCATCGCTCTGTCTGCAGCTCGCAGCAGCAGCCGGGGTCTTTCTGCCGGAGGTCTCACCGGAGGTTTTTCCCACATAGCCGATTCTCATCCTTCCTCAATTTCATCTAAATGCTCGCCTTCATGATTTTGGTATATTTTAGGAGACATTCCTGTGTACTGCTTGAAGACCTTGCGAAAGTGCTTATAATCCGCATATCCTATTTGTTTAGCGATATCGGTAATGCTCAGTTTGCCGCTTTTAATCATTTGTATCGCCGCTTCCATTCGCTGCTCAGTCAAAAACTGCACAAATCCTTTGCCTGTTTCCTGCTTAAACAATCGGCTCAAGTAAGAAGCGTTATAGCCCATCTGCTCGGAAAAATCGACAATAGACAAATCCTTCATAAACGACTCACAAACCGATTGCCGAATGTTCTCAATTAAATCTTTCCCCTGTGTTGAGGTAACCGGTACCGTATTCAATACGTCAACACGTCCCTTGGAGGAAGGCGGCATAACTGTCTTTGCCCGCTCCAATGCAGATATAATTTGAGTCCGGTTCAATGGTTTTAAAATATAATCAAATGCGCCGTAATGTATCGCTTGCTTCGCATAATCAAATTCGCTATGCGCCGAAACGATCAAGACCGGAATCTTCCAGCCCCTCTTTCTTATTTCCTGCAGCAGTTGCAAGCCATCCATACCCGGCATGAGAATATCCGTTATGACAAGATCGATCTTTTCTTTCTCCAGATGAGTGATTGCCTGCAAGCCGTCTCTGGCCACCGCCGTTACCGTATAATCGGGGCAATCCCGCTTAATTACCTTCTTTAACCCTTCCAGCATCCAAAATTCGTCATCCACGACCAACGTATTGTACAGTGTCAATCCCTCCCGCAATTCTCATCTCCACACAGGTTCCTTCGTTTATACGGCTCCATATGTTCATACTGAATTTTTCCCGGTAATACATCTGTAATCTCAACCGTACATTGACCAGCCCGATATGCTCGTTCGGATCAAGGAAATTCGGCTCATCCTCCTGGAGCTGTGCGTGAATTTCACGCAGTCGGTACTCATCGATTCCAATCCCGTTATCCTCAAAACGAAATACGATATCTCCGCCTTCATTTCTTACAGCTATGGAGATTTCCCCGATTCCCTCCCTTCCTTGAAAAGCATGGGTTACAGAGTTTTCCACAATGGGCTGACAGATTAATTTCAATATCTTGTTAGGAAGCAGCTCAGGATCGACATGTACACGCACAGTAAACTTATTCGGAAAACGAACCTGTACAATGCTCAGATAAGCATTCAAATGATCGATTTCTTCTTCCATCGTCGTTATGGAGGAGCCGCTAATACTATATTTGAACATATGCGACAGCGCCTGACTGACGGAGACGATATCATCAACGTCATAGACCTCTGCGATGCAAACAATAACGTTTAACGTATTGTAAAGAAAATGCGGATTGATTTGAGCTTGCAGCGCCTTCATTTCAGAATTTTTGCGAAGCAGCTGATGTCTGTATTCCCGCACTTCGGCCATATAGACTTCATCCTTCATCCGATTCAACTCAGCAACCATACGGTTGAACTGATTGCTAAGCCGTCCAATCTCATCATGGCTTCTCAAGGTTAGAGAAACATTGAAATCACCTTTCTCCACCACCCTCATGTTCTGCTCCAAATCCTTTAACGGACGAGTGATCATTCGACTAAGTGCGGTAGAAAGAATAAAGATTACAATGATTGCAGCCAAGCCTACGAGCACGATCCCCACGCGAATGCTTTGCATTTCCGTAGCTAGCTCGCTGAACGGGACGACACCGACTATTTTCCAGCCTGTTTGAGAGGAGGTGTAAAATCCAACGAGCATCATCTGTCCATCGATCTTCATCTGGAAATGACCCGATGTTTTCCCTTGGAAAAATTGCAGCCGATTGTCTTCCTGCAGCCAGGATAGCGATTGCTCCGTTGGTATAACGTACCTTCCGTCTTCTGTCATCATAAAAACATACCCTGTGCTTCCCAACTGGATCGTTTCGCTCATCTCGCGAATGATCTTTGGAGAAAAGTCAAACAGCAGTGTCCCTTTGGTACGAAACTCGCGATTATCCATCAGCCTTGCGGAGAACGTTACGACCGGTTCATCTTTTAAATAAGTTTGAGGATGTACAGGATTCAGGTGAAACAATTCCTTTTGTTTGATTTGCCAATACCAGTCATCCTGCTCGAACGAATAATTCCGTTTGGCCACTTCCCCCGCTCCGTTATATACGAGTAAACCTGAGTCGGTGATAAGAAAAATTCCTTTCAAATGACTTCTTAAATTACCGATATTATCAAATAAGTCTCTGGTGCTGCGGATAGAGTAAACGAGCGCTGGCTCCGTGGGATCCTGCGAGTCGTGAAGAATGGTTTGTACATCGGGATCGAAACGCACAATGTTACCAACTCTTTCCATTTCCTGTACGAAGGAGTCTAATCGTTCTCCTACCTGTTTGGCGATTTCTACTGTATATTTACTCAGCTCTACTTCAAATGCTTTCGTAGAATCACGGTAAAAAATAAGCGCAAAAAACAGAATCGGTAATAGCCCGATCAGGAAAAAGACGATCAACAGCTTGTTCTTCATGTTCATGTTGCGAAATAGTCCGGTTATGCCATTGTGCGTATTCATTAATTTCTTCCCCCAACGTTTAGCCTTTCACAGAGCCAGCAACCCCTTCCACGAAATAACGCTGAAAGGCAATGAAAATAGCGATGATTGGTAGTAGAGAGATACTGGCGGCAGCCGCCATCCCTGTCCAGTCTACACTATGTTCGCCTACAAATTGGTACATTCCGACACCGAGTGTACGCAGCTCTGGTTTACTTAATGTGAATATGAGCGGTAACAAAAATGAATTCCAGGACCACATAAATTGCAAAATGCAGGTCGTTGCCAAAATCGGCTTCGAGAGCGGCATCATAATTTGCACGAACGTACGGATAAATCCGCTGCCGTCCATCTCCGCAGCCTCTTCCAGCTCCTTAGGTATTCCACTAAAATGGGCGGTGAACAACAGGATGAACAATACATGAGCTCCCCCAACCTCCGCCAAAATAACGCCGGCAAGGGTGTTGTTAAGACCCAATGTGTTTATAAGAAAATATATAGGGATAATTGTATACCCTTTTGGCATAAATAGGGTAGCTGTTATTACGGACATAAACAACATTCTGCCCGGAAACCGGTAGCGGCCTAAGACATAACCGGTCATAGCGCACACCGCTACAACAATCGCTACAACGAACACGGAAACAAGGACCGTATTGACAAAATACGTGGAAAAATTAGCGGTTTCCCAAGCCCGCGCATAATTGGCAAATTGAAATTTCTCCGGAAGAAAGCTGTAGCCCTTCGATATGTATTCCGAATTCGTCTTGAATGAAGAGGAAATCATCCAAACAAACGGATAGATCCATATAATTCCGAAAGCTATTAATACCAGATGAACGCTCCAACGTGCTATATTTTTGACCTGTCTGGATAATACCATTTTGTAGTCCTCCCTAATGCGAAGATTGTTTGCCGCCTGTTTTTTTGACCACGATCCCCAATATCAAGGATACGAACAGGATCGCGAAGCCGTATACAACACCCGCAGCAGATGCAAATCCTGCTCTTGGCATGCCTCCGCCCTCGAAAGCATAACGGTAAATGTACAAGTCAACCATATCCGTGTGAAAGGCAGGTCCTCCGTTCGTCATTGATTTCACAAGATCGAAGACATGCAGGGCATTAACCGAGGATAGCAGCAAAATTACGCTGCCCACAGGCAGCAGCAGTGGAAACATAACATAACGGAAGGTTTGCAGCCAGTTGGCTCCGTCAACTTTGGCCGCCTCGAATAGCTCTTTCGGAAGTGATTGGAGGGCAGCCAACCAATATACCATCTTCATTCCAAACGTTTTCCATATCCCCACCAATATTATAATCATCATAGCTGTATCCATTGAGCCTAACCAATCAACGGGCTTATCCAATATGCCCACTGCAAGCAGCATTTCATTAATAAGTCCCTTATAAGCGCCGAATATAAATCGCATAACGATCCCGATAACCGCTGTCGTCGTCACGACCGGCAGGAAATAAATGGTCCTGTATACGGTTGCCCCCTTTAGCCAGGATGAATTCAAAAGAATCGCTATTAGAAGTGCCAGCGGTACCTGAACCAGCACAACGAAAAACATGAAGATAAAGCTGTTCTTGAATGCATTCCAAAAAAATGGATCGGAGATCGTTTCTGCGTAGTTTTCAAGTCCAATGAAGTTGCTCAGTGAACCATACCCGCTCCAATTAAAAAAGCTGTACACATAACTCATAATGATCGGATAAATGGTGAAAGCGAGAAAAAGCGCCAACTGCGGTAAAATAAAAATATAGCAATAGATAAGTTTTTTTCTACGATTTTTGCTTATTTTCCCGGCATTTGGTTTGTTTCCTTTCATGTGCATCCCCTCCTGATTATATCTTTATTGTAACCGCTGTCAGCTGTATGTTTAAGGCAGTCTCTCTTTACATGGAGGGGGTTTATTTTTACTTTTCTAAACGCAATTAAAAGCAATTCTTTGCAGCCGGCTAAAAGCAAGCTGAAATAAAGAGGCAGTCCTACTGGTAGCGACTGCCTTATTGGGTACAGCTATTTAATCATTTTATATTCCGGATGCGGAACTTTAAACTTCTTATCTACATAACCGCTCGAAGCCGGATCCCCTACATTAAAGGATTCCAGACCCAGCTCCTGTTTGATTTTAGCTTGAAAAGCCTTGGCTCTTTCCTCCGTCTCCTCGGGATCACATACGCTTCTCAACCTTTTTTCACCTTCCATCAGCACATCCTGAATAAATGGGGAAGACTCGAGGTCAGCTGCCAGATCCTTCATTTCTTCCGGGTCCTGCTCAAGATCGAACAGCTGCGCTTGAACTCCGCCTGTGAAATAGATATATTTCCATTTGCTCCAACGGATCATATACATTCCAACCGGCATACCATGTGCATGGTACTCACTAAACACAAAGTCGTTGCGGGATTCATCTGTTTCTCCGCCTGCCAGCTTTAACAGCGACCTGCCCGGTACATCTTCAGGAAGCGGGATGCTGAGCGCATCACAAACTGTAGGAAAGATGTCCACCAGAGACACCGGATGATCTACCCGGTTCCCTTGCCTTACATTCGGGCCTTTAACGATTAACGGTACATTCGAGGTTTCCTGATACATGCTGCACTTAAACCATAGACCATGCCGTCCGAGCTGCTCCCCATGATCGCTTGTATAAATGATCAGCGTATCATCGTACAGATCTTCTTCCTCCAATGAACGAATGATCGTTCCAATATTGTCATCCAACTCATTCGTGAGCGCATAATAGCCTACATGCATACGCCTAATCGTCTCTTCATCCACCACATCCGACCTGAAATAATGCCGAAGTGCATGAAGCGGTTCGTTCAATTCGGTAAAAGGCCTGTTTAAAGATTCCGGCACATCCTTAATAAGGTTATCGTAGTAATCCCAATAATCTTTTTTTACATAAAAGGGAAAGTGAGGATGTGAAAAGCCAACATACAAAAACCATGGTTTCTCCGGATTCGACTTCTGTTTCTTCGAGCGCTGCTTCAACCACTGAACCGTTTCTTCCAGAGCAAGCTGATCGTTGCTAAGCCCTTCGCGGATTCCGATGCGTTGGTATCTTTCCTCTACCAGGGGCTTCGCCTCTCCGGTTTCCCGGAAATAAGCTCCTACATCAATACGATTGCGATGTCCCGGCCGACTAGCTTCAAGGCCGTCATAACGACCATCCGGATGGAGATCTAATTTCCCGATACTATGCATCGTTTGCCCGTGCTCCGCAAGATGCTGGGACATCCCTTTGATTTGTCCGTCATAAGGAGTCGCGTTGTCCCATGTGCCCAGCTCATTAACATAACGTCCTGTAAAAAAGCTCGCCCTTGCCGGAGTGCATACAGGACAATTGGTGTAGGATTGTGTAAATAGAGTCCCTTCCTTGGCCAAGCGATCAAGTGTTGCGGTTCTCGCTACTTGATGTCCGGAGCAACCCATCACGTTATTTGAATGTTCATCGGACATGATTACCAGTACATTCATCTATTGAACCCTCTTTCGAAGTGAACTATTTTAACGCCTTGTACAAATCATCCGTATAATCCTTGGCTGGGTCCCAATTCGGGAAAGTAAAATCGTTCAGGCTGACATTCGCACCACTCTTGTTCACCTTGTCGATAGCCGCCTGTAAACCTGCATTTAGTTTGTTGTTATAGTCCTTTAGTGTCGTCTCGACGTTGCCTTTATCCTCCATCAAGAGCATGATCAGCAAGTCACCGAAAATCGGTTTTACTTTGGACTGCCGCATTTCACCCAATTCGGCAATAACCGTAGCCGTGTTCGGATTCCGTTTTGTCGTACTCGGGCCGAGTCTCATCGTTGAGGCATGAAGGTTATAAAAGGTGTTGAACTCAGGATACGGATACAGCGACTTATCTTTATTTAGTTCATCAATTGGCGTCATGCTTACGCCGCTTTGAAGGGTGCTCTTAAAAAATTCCTTCGAAGCAAAAGCTTCGTCAATAAACTTTCCGGCAATTTCCGGATGCTTGGAGTGAGCCGAAATCATATACCCTGCACGGCTTGCAAGTGTATATCCATAGAAAGTTTCCTTACCATCCTGCTGTGGAACGGGCGCCATATCGAATTCGGCTTTCGGCACGTCTCTTTTTACTTGCCACATCCGGTACCGTGCATCAATGAAGAAGGCTGCCTTATTTTCCCCGAAAAAGACAGTGGCTTCGGCCGCCTTAAGCGAATACGAGGAAGGTAGTATCGATCCGTCCTTTTTCATCGTTTGAAGAAGCTTTACAGCATCAATCCATTCCTTCGAATCGAAAATGTATTTACCCGTTTTTAAATTAAAGCCCGGAATATCTCCATGAGTGGGAATCGAGCCTGCTGTCAATCCCATCACAGTCTGATCAAGAGGAGTCGTTTCTCCGCCTGCAAAAATAAGGCCGTAAACATCGCCTTTTCCCTTCTGTGAAACTACCTTCGACATCTCTCTCAATTCATCCCATGTTTTGGGCGGCTTGTTGGGATCCAGTCCTGCATCTTTCATGACCGTTTTGTTGTAATAAAGCATTGCACGGAGATTTTGTCCTCCAAGCGGCCAGCTGTATGTTTTCCCGTCGAACACATTAACTCCATCTTCAAAGGACCCTTGCGTAAACCGGTCTTTAAATCCTTTGGACACATACTCGTCCATAGGCTTGGCCCAACCATTCTTAACGATTTGCCGCAAGTCCATGCCTTGTGGTGTTAAGAAAATATCAGGTAAATCATTGCCAGCAATTGCGGCTTGAATAGCTGTGCTATACTGCGAGCTTGGCATATACTGGACTACTACATTGATTTGACCTTTATTTTTCTCGTTAAAATCCTTGACGACCTTCATTCCTGGACTATCGTCACCTTTGAAAAAATCGCTGAACCCTGCTACCTTAATGGTGACTTCTTCCTTCTTAGCTGATGTTTGAGACTTGTCCCCTCCCCCAGACGTGCTGCATCCAGACAAAGCAACGGCAAATATCAAAAGCATCATTGCCACGATCATTGATAAACGCTTCAAGATGATTCCCCCTTAAGTTTGATTCAATATACCCGCATTATCTATTGTAATCGCTAACAAATCATACAAAAAGAAGGCTCTCTTTACATCATGGGGTCTATTTTTTACGTATTCAACATTTCTTGTCCAAATCTTAAGGGGTCTAAATTACCATCTTTGATATGAATTTGTCAATGTTTCATGGGTTGCTTAAAAATACAGGTCGGCCCAGCCTCGAAGATTCATATGCGGCAAAGGAGATTACCGCTGAACGCAAGCCGTCCTCTCCTGTAATCGGTACAGGTATTCCCGATCTGATACTACGAACAAAGTCTCCAACGATGAGACTATTTAAATTATCGCCCCAGTCGCTCCATTCGGCGTTGCCGCTCAAATTGCTGTACACCTCGTTGCTTAGCTTCCTGACATCTACATAGATCGTTCCTTTTGTTCCGATAATTTCCAATGTCAAATCCCTTTTCATCGGGAATGCTTTGCCCCTGGACCAGCTTGTATCCAGAACACCGATAACCCCGTTTTCATATTTAAAATGAATCATCCCCGTATCGTCAATCGGAATATCGTGGAATAATGTATCGGATTCTGCATACACCTCAACAACTCTCGATTGCAGAATCCAGTTGAATAAATCCATCACATGGACAGAGTGATCCAGCATAGCTCCGCCGCCGGATAAGTTTCGGTCAACGAACCACTCCCGACGAGGTAATGCTCCTTTATTGGTGCCTTTCACGGCAATGACAGTACCGATCTCGCCGCTTTCCACCGCATTCTTCGCCCGAATCACCGCTTGAACATAGCGATTATTAAAAGCGGTCATTAGCTGAACCCCGTTCTTTTTGCATGCTGCTACCATATCTTCCATTTCTGCCACAGTGGTGCCTAATGGTTTTTCACAAAAAATATGTTTTTTGGCTTTAGCGGCGTCAATAGTCAATCGAGCGTGGCGCACATTCTCCGAACAAATAAATACAGCCCCGATATCGGTTGCCAACAGCTCCTTATAGTTCTCGAAATAAGGGTATAGCTTATCGAAGGGTTCCACATAGGAACGATTCTCATCTGCGACTCCGGCAATCTCTACTTCCGGATGATTGGCCAGCGCACGCAGAAAGCCTTCTGCATGCGTATGAGCAAACCCGATCATGCCTACCTTTAATTTAGCCATGATTCATTCCTCCCCAAGGTACAGGCATTCCTGTTAATACCGAACGAGTGGCTGCTTCCGCAATTTGAAGCGCCTGATGCACATCTTTAACAGCAACCTGAGAGTCTGTACCGAGCCTTATGCAATCGAGAAAGTGCTCCAATTGATAAAAGTAAGGACTATGAAGCATTGGGCTTTCAGCTGTGATAGTAGTGGCGGAGCCTTGCTGTTTTTTCAGCTCGAAGCTGTTCGTATTCCTGCTGTCATAACGAATGACACCCTTATTTCCAGCGGCTTCTATTCTGCAGCGATATGGCTCCGGGTCTCCCCAATGAGCGGCCAGGTTAACAATCCCACCTGTTTCCAACCGCAAAGTGACCACAGCATAATCAATCCCCGATACCGTTCGTTGCATAGCATAAACAGATCTGACTTCACCTAAAACCCAACGCATCAAGAAGATGTCATGGATTAATCTTTTCTGGATGATCCCTTTGCTTTTACTCTCATCGTTATACCAATTCTCGCAGCCTCTTGGACTTGGACCCGAATGCTGGATATGTGTGACCCCCACATTGCCAATCGATCCCTTTGCTATTTTATCCTTTAAATTTCTATAATACGGCGAGAATCGTTCGGCAACCCCTATAAATATCTTTACGCCCTTCGCGTCCGCCGCCGTCATGATGTCCTCCGCTTCAGCTGTTGTAGCGGCTAAAGGCGCTTCGCATATAACATGCTTGCCTTGGTTAATAGCCTTTAGAATATATTCCTTTTGCACATAGGTAGGCAGACATACACAAACAATATCCGGTTCGGTGTTCGCCATCATTTCCTCATAAGATGCATAAGCAATCGATTGGCATAAGCTTGCCAGTTCATTGGCAGCCTCTGCTCGGACGTCACAGACTCCCGTTACTTCAATATTGCCAAGTTCACAAAGGCTATGCGCGTACTGATTCCCTAGGCTGCCACCGCCTAATAAAGCCACTTTCATCGTCCTATTCCTCCCCTTATATCGCCTTGCGCTGCAGACTTTCCATATTATGTGAAGTAGACCGCTTTCCCTGTTTCAGCAGATTCATACACCGCTTCTAAAATTTGCGAAACCACTAACGCTTGCTCCGGTTTGACGACAAGCTCTTGATCGTATAGCACGCTGTCGAGCCACACCCTCATTTCCAGCTCGATCGATTTGCTCCTGACTTTATCCAAGGACGGAATACCAGAGCCCTCCATGAGAATTTCTTTGTCGTACAGCTTTCCGTTCTCTTCGCCATTGATCCACAAACCGTCCCTCATATCGGCTCCGCCTTTCGTACCGCATAAGGTAACTTTCGCTGCTCCCTCTTGGCGTATATTCAAGGCCCAGCTGGACTCGAGCATGATGGTAGCCCCATTCTCCATAACAATCATTCCAAATGCCGAATCTTCAACCTTGAAGCTTTTCGGATCCCATCCCCCGTTTCTAGCTGCTTCATTATTTTGTGATAACATATGATAAGCTGTGCCGACTACCATTTTCGGCTTATAGTTATCCATCATCCACAAGGTCAGATCCAAAGCATGCGTCCCAATATCAATCAACGGACCGCCGCCCTGCTTGTCTTTGTCCAGGAACACCCCACGGGTAGGAACGCCCCGCCGACGGATAGCATGTGCCTTAGCAAAGTAAATAGTGCCCAATTCGCCATTTCTGCAAACTTTATGCAATTGCTGACTATCTGAGCGGAAGCGATTATTGTAGCCAATCGTCAATTTCTTCCCTGTGCGTTTTGCTGTCTCCAGCATGCGTACAGCATCTGCTGCACATATGGCCATCGGTTTTTCACACATTACATGTTTACCTGCCTCCAGTGCCGCTATACTAATTTCGGCATGGCTATCATTACTCGTACACACGTGGACCACATCAATAGTCGAATTGGCCAGCAATTGCTTGTAATCCGTATAAACAGCCGCATCCGCAGTTCCGAATTGCTCAGCTGCCTGTTGAGCTTTTTCTGCAAAGCTGTCGCTGAAAGCGCTTAGCTCAACCTCAGTAAATTTAGACAAATGAGGTAAATGCTTATTTGCAGCAATGCCTCCACATCCGATAATGCCGATTTTCAGTTTTTTCATGACTCTTGTCCATTCCCTTCATCATTAATTTTTTTTGTAGCGCTCGGAAGCAGCCTCATATATTTTCAGTAAATCCTTTACACCCATTTTATTGATCGAGCTGACATACTGATCCCAGTTAGCAAACGGTTGCCCACCGGCTATAAATTTCAATTGCTGTTCTTCGACAAAGGTAACAATATCGCTTTCCAACGCATTTAACCGATCCTGTTCATCCTTGGTAAACAAAAAGCTTGGCCAAACATTTTTAGAGGTATTAGGACCTAACAGCTTTGCTGCTTCCAAAGAGCTTGGAAATGTATTCCCTGTTTTGTCATATTTCTGAAGTACCATCTGCGGAATTCCTCCGCCCGGCCACGTCGAGAACTGTCCTGCAGCTTGGTCCAACGATAGTTTGGGATTGCTTCGAATATCCTCCTTGTACTGAATATCGCCGTCAGGCAGCTTTTCATAAGTGATTCCCTCGATACCCATCCGTACAAATTTACTTCCTTCTTCACTGTAGAAATAATCTACCCAGCGCATAGTAGCCTCGGGATGTTTATTTTTGTTTGTAATGGCGAAAGCGCCTTGGCCTTGCGTAAAAGGAGCCACATTAGAAAACAACTGGTCTCCATACGGCCCTTTCAACGCCGGAGCCGGTACATAATCGTTCATATACGTATTTCCAGCCTGGTTCACGTTGCTTGCATGGAATGCTCCTACCAAGCCTTGAGTTAATTTAGCATTAAATTGAGGCAGCTCCTGTGCAAATGCTTCTCTATCCATCAAACCTTCCTTAAATAAACGCGCTATGAACTCAAGCACTTCCTTGTACTTGGGATCCGTTGCGAAAAAACGAACCTTTCCATTCGAGTCCTCGTCCACATACACACCTTTCCGGTTGCCGGTTGTACCCATTCCCCATGACCCTCTTAAACCGGGCAGCAAATCGAAGGACTTGTCGCCTGTCCATGGAATTTCATCGTTTTTGCCATTACCGTTCATGTCATTTTCTTTAAAGGCTTTAAGTGTTTTGTAAAATTCCTCTACCGTTGTCGGTACCGGCAAGCCTAATTTATCGAGCCACTTCTTATTGATCCACAACTTTTTGTTTATTCTCGGAGCCACCTGTTCATTTAATTGCGGCAATGAATAAATGTTTCCGTCAGGTGCTGTAATGCTTTTCTTTACATCCGGGTGCTTCTCCATGATGGCTTTAAGGTTCGGTGCGTACTTGTCAATCAAATCGTTAAGCGGAATTAATATACCTTGGGAGCCATAATTGACCTCATCGGCTGGAGTAAGTGCCGCACGATAAAATGCTTCCGGATAATCGCCGCTTGCAATTCTAACATTTCTTTTTTCTTTGTAGCCGGTATCGGGTACTGCCTCAAAGACGACTTTGACATTCGTCATTTTTTCGTATTCCTTAAAAATCAACATGTCGTTCCATTCCGCATGCAGCGGAGCCTTGGATCCCATCATTTGTATCGTTATCGGCTCGTTCACAATGGGAAACCCTGTTGCGTTAACGCCGCTTTTAGCTGTAGAATCCTTACTCTTCGGGCTTGTTTCATTCGTTGTAGAGCAACCTCCCAGAGCGGTAACAGCCATTGTGATCGCTACGGAGGCGGGTACCCAGCTTCGTGTAAATCTCATTGTTCATCCCTCTTTCAATAAGTTTATTAACAACCATGGTTAACCCTTAATCGCACCAATCATAATTCCTTTTTCAAAATATTTTTGCAAGAACGGATACAAAATCAGAACAGGCAAGCTAGAAACTACAATAATCGCATACTTGAGTCCTTCAGCTAAATTCTGCTGTTCTATCATCGATTGCGAATCCCCTGACATCATTTCATCCATTTGGTTTTGGATAAGCAGCTCCCGCAAGAACAGCTGCAGCGGATACTGCTGCCGATCCGACAAATAAATCAATGCGTTAAAAAAAGCGTTCCAATGACTCACTGCGTAATACAAGATCAACACGGCAATGATGGGCATGGACAAAGGCAAAACGATGCTTACTAAAATTCTTATGTTCGTGCTTCCATCCATAAATGCCGATTCCTGCAGCTCTAAAGGGATTGTATTTTGGAAAAAAGTCCGCATAATAATCAAATTAAACACCGAAACCGCGCCGGGCAAAATCATGACCCAAAAAGTATTAATAATGCCCAAGCTTTTAATGACCAGATAAGTAGGGATAATCCCACCGCTAAAAAACATCGTGAATACGAAAAAGGCCATAATAACATTGCGTCCATAAAAGTCCCTTCGTGATAATGGATAAGCACCTGCAATGGTCATGACAATATTGACGCAAGTACCCACAACCGTATACAAGATCGTATTTCTATAGCCAACCATAATATCCGCATTTTGAAATACACGCTTATAGGCTTCAAACGAAAGCTCTTTAGGCCATAACCAAACCTTGCCTTGCAATACAAGCAAGGGATTACTAATTGAAGCGCTTACTACATAGATAAGCGGATAAAGCACAACTATTAAAACAAGCGATAATATGCATATATTGATCGTGTCGAACCAACGGTCTCCCAAACTTCCCCTAGCCCCTAGTCCCATTAAGCCATTCCTCCTACCACAAACTCGTTTGACTTATCCGCTTCGAAATACTGTTAACGACAATTAATAAGGTGAAATTGATAACCGAGTTAAATAGCCCAATAGCTGCCGAGAAACTATACTGGGCGCCAACCAACCCATTTTTGTAAACATAAGTTGAAATTACCTCAGAGGATTCCAGATTCAGGTTGTTCTGCATAAGGAACACTTTCTCGAAGCCGACACTCATTACATGTCCAAAATTCAATATTAGCAAAATAATAGCCGTGGGCATCAAGCTAGGTATCGTGATATGAATAATTCTTTTTATTTTGCTTGCTCCGTCCACAACGGCTGCCTCGTAAAGCTGCGGATCAATTCCAGCCAATGCAGCCAAATAAATAATCGAAGCCCAGCCAGCATTTTGCCATACTTCCGAAAGTACATAGACGCTTTTGAACCATCCATTTTCCACCATGAAGTAGACCGGATCTCCTCCCAAAGCAATAATGACCAAGTTGATCATCCCGTTTTTCGGAGATAGAAACACCAGTATTAACCCGACCATGACCACAGTAGAAAGAAAATGAGGGGCATATGTAACCGTTTGCACGATCCTCTTAAATTTATTGTTCCTCACTTCATTAATTAATAATGCCAAAATAATCGGGATTGGAAAGGAGACTGCAAGCTGGTACAGACTTATGCCCAACGTATTGCGAATCAATCTCCAAGCATAATAAGAATTAAAAAAACGCTCGAAATGCTTCAAGCCCACCCACGGACTCCCGCCAATCCCTTTAACCGCCATAAAATCTTTGAATGCAATTTGCACGCCATACATTGGCAGGTAATGGAAGATGACGAAGTAAGCAATAACTGGCAAAATGAGCACATACAAATCCCAATTCCTTCGAATACTTTTTAACCGTCCGTATATCATCGATTTACATATGCCCCCTTTCAAAATAATAAGCTGATAGGATCATCTATACTCCATCATCGTCCTGAAGATGGACACGCAATTCGTGCAGCTCCTCTTTTAAGGAACGGATGATTTCGGTGTTGGCCGGATCATGATAGATATTGTTCAGCTCATATGGATCGGCATGCAGATCGAACAGCTCCCACTCCGGCGGCTTTGGCTCGTCAATCGCGCCTGTAGAACCCAATGCTTCCCCATAGTAGTAGATGAGCTTATAACGCTCGGTGCGGATTCCGTAATGGGAGTATACATAATGATTCCCCAGGTGCATCCAGTAGCGGTAGTACATCGACTTGCGCCAATCCTCAGGCTTTACGCCTTGCAGGAGCAGCCGCAGGCTCGCGCCCTGCATATTCGAAGGTACGGGTATGCCTGCGTAATCTAGAAACGTCGGGGCGAAATCAACGTTGAGCGCCATCTGTTCGCACACACTGCCCGGCTTGATTTCACGCGGGTAACGGATGATGAACGGCATTCGCAATGACTCCTCGTACATAAAGCGTTTATCGTACCAGCCATGATCACCAAGGAAAAAGCCTTGATCTGACGTGTAGATGACGATCGTATCATCCGATATGTCTTGCTCTTCTAGCCAATCGAGCATTCGGCCCACATTGTCATCGATGGAAGCAATGCAGCGAAGGTAATCCTTGATGTAGCGTTGATACTTCCAGCTTTTCAGCTGCTCGGAAGTTAGCCCTTCCGGTGGATCCATCTTTAAATCCTTCTTGCTCAAATCCCGATCCACCCTCATTCGGGCTGCTGAAGCTGCCGCAGCCCGGTTCGAATAATCGTCATTGAACGTTTCCGGTTCCGGTATGTCGGCGTCCTCATACATATGAGCGTGTTTTTCGTCAGGAATCCATGGCCGATGGGGGGCCTTGTTATGGCACATCAGGAAAAATGGTTTATTCTTGTCCCGCTTGTTCAGCCAATCGATTGACAGCTCAGTGGTAATATCGGTGACGTAGCCTTCATACACTTTCTGTTCTCCCATTTCGATGAACGTCGGATTATGGTAATCTCCTTGTCCAGGCAGCACGTTCCAATAATCGAAGCCCGTCGGATCGGCATCGCCCCCGTGACCCAAATGCCATTTACCGATAATTGCCGTCTGATAGCCGTCTTCCTGCAGCAGCTTGGCCACCGTCTGCTGACGGCCATCCAGCTTATCGCCCAGCGTTTTTACTCCATTCAGGTGATTATATAGTCCTGTGAGAATGGCAGCTCGGCTTGGTGCGCATATGGAATTGGTACAAAAGCAGTTATCGAACCGCATGCCCTCATTGGCAATACGATCAATCTGCGGGGTTGTATTGATCCTGCTGCCGTAGCAGCTTAAGGCATGCGCTGCATGGTCGTCACTCATGATGAATACAATATTAGGCCGATTCATTCTTTCTTATCCCTCCTTAGCGTTTTGCTTTAGCTCTGTTTTCGCATGCTTCTCCAATATCCTGTAAGGGTGAAGCCATACTTCATGGTGAACTATATATCAGCCCCATGCAGAAGTACATCAGCAGTATAACTAACGATCTGCATTTTTTTACATCTGTATCAAGAAGCCTTACTGCAGCAGCCTTTCCTATCTGCAATTCCAACATTCGATATGCAGATGGTTACATTTTGAAAAAAAGAACCGAAAATCACGTCGATTTCCGATTCAAATATTTTGAATAATTAGTTTTACGGTATAGCATTGGCGTGATGCCTTCGACCTTTTTAAATTTGCGAATAAAATTGGTCTCATCCACATAGCCGACCTGCTCGACAATTTGCTTAACCGTATAATTGCTGGTTGTCAGCAATTTTTTGGCCTCATTCATTCGCAGCAAATCAATATGCTGCTTTTGCGTATAACCGGTTTGATCCTTAATAAATCGGGACAGGTAGGATGGGGATATATCAAACTCTCTTGCAATCGATTCCTGGCTTAAGGAACTATCGTTGTAGTGCTCCTTCAGGTAAGCCATAATTTCATCGCACAGATCCACGTTTTTGCTTTCTTTTTGTGTGGCAATATAATGGCTCAGCTGTTTGCAAAATTCGCATATTTTCCTTTTTGCCATTTCAAGCGTTTCGAACTCCTGATAAATTAATAGCTCCAAGTCTTTCTGGAAACAATCATTTAACTTGTCATTCATATCTTCCATCGTATTGAACACCTTATTAATAATTCCGGAGCATATATGCTTCGCCGCTTCTAGCGAAAGCGAATAGTTGACGATCTCGTCAAATATTTCCGCAACGATCACTTGAGACTCTTCAGCCTTGCCTTGTTTAATTGTCCTCACCAGCTGCTCCTCAAGCTCTGACGGATACCGGTAAGGCTGCTGCTTCTCCCGTTCAATATCTTCATAAAACAGGATCTGATCATCCCCTCTAATAAACCGATACAATATGGCTTTCTGTGCTTCTGCATAAGTGTCGCATACCATCGACAAATCATTGTAAATATGGCTAACTCCAACCGTCAAAGAAAATTTATAATTCTCTTTAAAAAAGTTTTTTATTTTAACAGCAAGTGCTGTAATATGCTCTCTGTTGTTCTTATCAGCCTTAACATTTAAAACAAGCGCGATTCCGCGGTCATCGATTAAATCGACCCCGTATCCGTCTCCCACTTCTCCGGACAGCTCTTCGGCAATATTAATAATGCTGAATTTAAACAAGTTCTGCATGGAGACGCTGTTTTCAGTTCGAAACCGGTTATAATCATCAATAAAAAAGAGAAGGGTGCTAAAGGAAGAATATGAAAACGTTAAGGCTGAGGCTTCCATCATGCTTTGCAAATGATGAGGCTGAACATCCTGCTTGCCTTTGAGCAATGAAAGTAACAGACGTTCCTTCATCATCCCTCTTTTGCTCCCTAGTTGGCTCATTAGACCTTCTTGTTCCGTAATAACTTCATTAAAAGCTTGAGACAGATAAGAAATTTCATCCATATTGTCCGAGGTTCCCTTCAACACCTTGCGATCTACTATCATTTGAACGATGCTTCGTAAGGATCCGTAATTATTATTTGCCAAAATAAAAGAGATACAAATACCTATAAGAAAAATAACCACGGCAGAATAAATGAAGATAAGCCTGCTATGCTGAACCTTTTGCAATATTTGATCCGTAGGAATCACCGTTACATAGGACCATTCATTGTAGTCTGAAGAAACTTTAATAATGGAATAGCTCCCGTACCGGTTATGAACCTCACTCGCTTGCGATGTCAAAGCAGCTTCATCCAATCCGCCTAAAAATTGCTGAGCTGTTTGTTCCAGCTTTCCTGACCGAAGGGAGATGATCGGATTGTTATGCTTATCCAGAATGTACATATATCCGGAATATTTATTCAAACCATTCCCCAGAATCTGGCCTAACATCTTTTCCTCAATTAAAAACATCACAGCCCCGTATGGCTTCCCCTGATTAATGGGCAGCGGGCATATATACGTAACAAATTTTCTTTTTGAATCCACACCATTAATATTGATTATTTCCGCCGGCCTTATAGCAGGTGAAGTCATCCTTTCGAGTTGCTCAAAAAATTGGGACTTCCCCCAATTTTCATACCGATATATATAGTTAAAGTAGGATTCATAGCTGTAAACACCGCTTGCCGCATACAACTTTCCCGTGTCCCGGTATGGGTACACCAGGGCCAAATCGTAGATCAAGAAATTACTGGACCGGTACTTGCCCAGCTCCGTAATTGCCCGATAAGTTGGATACCCCTCATCCGCCACCATAAAAGGAGTCATCTCCGGGTTGGAAGCGATCTGTAAAGCAATCTTCTCCAGTTCCTTCATTTTCGATTCTACGGTATCCCGAATTTGTGTTAACCCGATTGTAGTTGAGCTTTCCACTTCATCTTGGAATGTTTTAATAATGTTACTAAAGACTACAATACTAACAATCAGCAGCATGATAACAAGCAGTAATACATACGACAAAAAATATTTGTAAAAGCGAACCGATCGTCTTCTATCAGCTTGCATTCCAGTCATCATTTTTTTCATAGCCTATCCTCCTTTCTCTGCTTGAAAAGGGTCGTGATCAGCCAGCCTATCAACGATGCTATAACGGGGGGATTATTTCGCAAAAACCCTGCTCCAACTGGGAACAGGGTTTCAAATAAGATGGTTTATCTCTCTATTAACCTAACTGCTGATGGTAGTTCACCAGCGCTGCCGCACCATACAAGCCTGCGTTATCACCTAGTGATGCCATAGAAAACTCCACATCACGGATCCCCAATAAGGAACGCTGCTGTGCCATTTCCACTGACGGCTTCAAGAGGAAATCCCCTGCTTTGCTGACGCCGCCTCCGATAATAATTTTTTGCGGATTATATAAATGAATCAAGTTAATGAGGCCAATGCCTAAGTAAGTTCTCGTTTCTTCAACAATTTCCATAGCCAAATTGTCATTGCGCATAGCCGCAGCAAAGATGTCTTTAGACGTTAAGCTCTCTTCCTCAACCAATTGCAATTGACTAAAAGACGTCTGGCCTTCCCTTCTATAACGAGCCAATTTTTCCTTTGTCCTCTGCACGATGCCGGTCCCCGAAGCGCAGGCTTCAAAGCATCCATAATTGCCGCAGCTGCATAATGGGCCCTGCGGATCTATAATCATGTGACCGACTTCGCCTGCGCTCCCTTGCTCGCCCAGCAGCAAATGGCCGTCAACAATGACGCCAGCCCCGATTCCCGTGCTGATGGTAATGTATAACATGTTTTTCGTGTTACGTCCTTTGCCGTACAGCCATTCCCCAAGGGCGGCTGCATTCGCATCATTATTTAAGTAGACAGGAACATGGAATTCATCGGCTATGATCTGCTGCAAAGGAATATCCACCATTCCGGGCAGGGTGGATGGGGAAAGCACCATCCCTGTAAACGGATTAAGAGGCCCGGGGCTGCCGATGCCAATACCGTTGATGCTGTCCGATGTATGCTCCCCTGTATAGCCAATCACTTCGCGGATGCTTTTTTTAATCCTGCCGATGACGGCTTCTGCCCCCTCTTGAGCCAGAGTTAGCGCTTCGGCTTTAAACAAAAGCTCGCCCTTTTGGTCAAATAATCCTGCTCTGATCTGTGTTCCGCCAAGATCCACTCCAATGGTATACACTTTATCACCCTCTATCCGGCATTTAGTAAATTTATTAGCGTACCTATCCGACTGTTACAGGCTCACCGTTTTTTTGAGACGAATCGATTCGTAAGCAGCCAATGCGATTACCGTTGAATTGTACCCGTCTTCCCCGGTAATAGGCACAGGCTTTCCTTCTTTAATGCAATGAATAAAATCATCGATCAGCATTTCATCTTTATTATCGCCCCAGTAGCTCCACTCTGCATGCCCCGTTGCTTCGCTGTACACCTCATTGATCTGGGCAAAATAGTCGATCGAAATAACGCCATCCGTACCGATTATTTCCATAGTTAAATCACGTTTATAAGGAAAGGCATGCGTCCGCGACCAGCTTGCATCCAAAGCAGCGATGATTCCGTTCTCATATTTGACATGAACCATCCCTGCATCATCGATATCGATGTCATGAAACATGCTGCACGATTCAGCATACACTTCCACCGCCGGTGAGCGGAGAATCCAGTTCAACAAATCCATGACATGTACGGTATGATCAATTAGTGCGCCTCCGCCCGACAGGTTCCGGTCATTGAACCAGCCGCCAATCATTTCACCTTTATTGGTTGCTTTAACAGCTACAACCCGGCCGATTTCGCCACGGTCGATGGCTTCTTTGGCGGCAACGACCATTGGAATGTAACGGTTTGGAAAAGAAGTCATCAGTTGAACGCCATTCTCTTCACACGCTTCAATCATAAGGCGCATTTCCTCTCTGGAAAGACCAAGAGGCTTCTCGCACAGCACATGCTTCTTATGCTGCGCCGCTTCGATTGTCATCTGTGCGTGTCTGGAATTTTCAGAGCTGATAATGACCACATCCGCATCTCCTGCCAGCAGCTCTCTATAATCGGCAAAATACGGAAGCTGATGCTGCTGTATAAACGGTTCAACACGCTCGCGGTTTTCATCGGCAATCCCAACCAGCTCCACATCCGGCCGCAGTGCTAAAGCTTGCAAATAGCTGACCGCATGAAGATGGGCGAAGCTGATCATTCCTACCTTCACCTTATGCATAATCCCCACCTCCACGAACTTCTTCGTTAACAAAGCTATCCGTGCTTGCAGATGCCAATTCCACTGGCTGTCCGGTGCGCAGCGATTGCTCCGCTGCCCTGACTACTTTCAGCGTTTCGCAGGCATCCTCAGCGGTCATAAACGGTTTGCCGCCATCCCTTATGCAGCTCATCAAATGAACAAGCTCATCCCGCTCAGGTTGGCGAAAGGAGGGGCTGAATTCAGCCTTCATCGGCTGTTCAGACCTCCTATCAGCTGCTTTCTGAATGCTCAATCCATTTGTTTTCCGGCTGTCATAACGGATAACGCCTTTTGAGCCGGCAAATTCAATCGCTGATGCATATCCCCCCGGATAACCCCAGTACGCTTCAATGTTGGCGATTGCTCCTGTATTAAATTTAAGCGTAACCAGGACATAATCCAAATACTCGGTAGTTGTACGCATCGCATACACATTCGCAACTTCGCCGACCGTCCAGCGCAGCAGATCGATATCATGCAGTGCGAGACGGAACAATGCGCCGCCCTTTACACCTTCGAGTATCTCGCCGTTCATTCCTCCAGTCCAGCGTACGCCATCTGTATCCGCTTCATGCTGTAGGGCGGCCGACGTAGACGTAGGAAATGGACAATAGCGCTTAACATTGACCACGCCAATATTGCCTATCGCACCGGCTTTAATACGTTTTCTCAAGTCAACGTTATGGTAATAAAATCTTTCTGGATGGCTGAACAACAGCCGGCTCCCGTTCGCTTGGGAAGCATCCAGCATCTCATGAACATCCGCCGCATCTAGAGTGATCGGCATCCGCGCGATCACATGCCGACCACTGGCTAACGCCTGCAATATATAGGGCTGCTGGCTGTCCAAGGATAGACCTAAACCTATACAAACTGCGTCTGAAGGCAATGCAGCAATCAGCGCATCATACGATCCAAAAGCGGGGCACCCGAAACGTTGAGCCCACTCCGAAGCCACTTCAGGCTGCATATCATAAACGCCAACGATTTCCGTCTGCTCCATGCTCAGCAGATGCTGAGCATATCGTTCTCCGCTTCCACTCAGTCCAACCACAGCCACCTTTAACATAATCACCCTCCTCAGAGTTTTGCTTTAGCAAAACTATCTTCGTAAGCAGCAGCTGCTTTTTGCTTTAGCAAAACTATCTTCGTAAGCATTAGCTGAGCTTGGCTTCAGCAAAATTTCCATTGTAAGCATCAGCTGCTTTTTGCTTTTGTAAATACGGACTACTATCCCTGGTTTAAAAATAGACGGCTTTACCGGTTTCCGATGAAACATAAATCGCTTCCAATATTTCTTGCACGATCAGCGCCTGCTCCGGTTTAACTACCGGTTCGGTGTCGTTTAATATCGCCTCAATCCATAGCCGGGCTTCCAGCTCGGAAGGACTCTCCTTCCTGGTCTCGTAGAAGGGGATTCCAGTAAGCTCCAATTGGATACGGTTTGTATAGAGATTACCGTACTTTTCTCCGTTAACCGTTAATCCATCCCACATATCAGCTCCGCCTGCGGTTCCGCATAAGGTCACTTTGGCTGTGCCTTCTTGCAGAATGTTTAATGCCCAGCTCGCCTCCAACATCACGCTAGCGCCATTCTCCATCGTAATCATAGCAAAGGCTGAGTCCTCCACTGTGAATTGCTTAGGGTCCCACGATCCGTAAGGATTTGCTGCGTTTTCTATTTTTCCTAGCTGATGAAACGCTGTTCCCAGCACAGCCTTAGGCTTATAGTTATCCATCAGCCAGAGCGCCATGTCCAAGGAATGGGTGCCAATATCGATCAGCGGACCGCCTCCCTGCTTTTCCTTATCCAGAAAGGCCCCCCAGGTCGGAACTCCGCGACGCCTCAGTGCATGTGCTTTGGCCAAATATAAATGTCCAAGATCGCCGTTACGGCACATACGGTACAAATACTGTGTGTCCGGGCGATATCGGTTGTTGTAGCTAATCGTCAGCTTTTTATTCGAATGCTTGGCCGCATCTACCATTCTCCGCGCATCGGCGGTTGTTATAGCCATCGGCTTCTCACACATTACATGTTTGCCGGCTGCCAATGCTGCAATCGCAATGTCTGCATGGGAATTGTTGCTGGTACACACATGGACGACATCAATCGTGTCGTCCTCCAGCATTTCACGGTAATCCGCATATACTTTGGCATCTTTCGAACCGAAAGTATTGGCTGCCATACGGGCTTTATCCAATCCTCGGTTGGCAAAAGCAGTCATCTCCACCTGAGGTAATTTAGCTAATCCCGGCATATGTTTGGCGTTGGCAATTCCACCACAGCCGATAATGCCAACACGTAATTCCTTAGCCATCCTACAATCCCCCTTTCGAGTTAGGACCCGTCCGTCCCTCAACAGTCGGATGATCGCTGCAGCAATGAGGCCGCTTCTTCATCAGCGATTACTCGTACCGCTGGATGCAACCGAAGTGCGGTAACTGGGACTTCGGGAGATATATCTCCATAAAGCAGTTGGTAAAGCGCCTCCTCTTTCACGGTACCGCTAACCAGCAGCAAAATCGCTTTCGCTTCGAGAATGGTGCCAATCCCCATAGTGATAGCTTGCGTTGGCACAAGACCAACATCCCCGAAGAACCGTGCATTGTCCTCGACCGTCTCCCGCTTCAAAGCAACGAGCCGTGTTCGCGATGAGAAGGATGTCCCCGGCTCGTTAAACCCGATGTGCCCATTGCGTCCGACTCCAAGCACCTGCAGGTCAATCCCTCCCGCACGGCCAATTGCCGTTTCATAACGCGTGCATTCCTGTTCTACATTCGCCGCCTCTCCATTAGGAATGTCATAGCTCAAAGGAGTCAACGGATTATACACATGCTCTTTCATAAATTGGAAAAAGCTTTGCGGATGATGACGAGGAAGAGCATAATATTCATCTAAATTAAATGTCGTTGCCTTAGACAAATCGGCTTTATTCCTGCAGAGCTGCCGATACATTCCGATGGGGGTACCGCCGGTAGCAAGGCCCAGAACGCTATTCGGGCGTTGTGCCAGCTGGCCGAGCACCAGCTCTGCAGCAGCTTGTGACATCTCCTCATCATTTTTTACGATTGTCAGATGTAGATTACCTTGATGAATGACTTGATTCTTTTGGTTAACTTTACTCGCTACGCTTTTCTTATTCATCATGCCAGTACAAACACAGGGGATATCCAGGCACATTGTCCGTTCCACTGCTTGATCTCCACATGGTAAGCATCGCAATCTGTTTCCTTCTGATCATCCGACCATTCTCCTTGAAAGCAATATTCGTTCTCAGGAACTGCGCGATGAAAGAGGACCGCTTCCGAATTGTACGCTTCCAGGTGAGCGGAACGGCTGCCCGTTAGCAGCTCTCCAATCGAATAGGCAAAGGTTTGGCCGTTCGCCTCAATCGCCAACTTGCTGTTCAAATCACCATCGATTTCAAAAATGAGCGCAGCCGTTTGCGGATGCTGGGTAGATGGATTTTTAAACGTGGTGCAAGTCCATACCGCACTATTGTCCGAAGAAGAAATAAGCTTATTGCTTAATGCATTAATATCCGGGTTATCCCGCATTTCCGGCGTTGGGGCAAGAACACTTTGCCCACGGAAGCATGTTTCTAGCGAGACGATTTGTCCTCCATCCAGCCGTGCACGGCCATTCCATAGAAATCCGTCCTTATTTTCTCCCCAGCCCATTTCCACACGTACTTTATACCTACCTTGAGCATTGCTTGGCTGCTGCGCTTGACTACCTGCGCTAACCCCGTTCACAATGCTCCAGGATTTGCCGTTTTTATATACCGTCACTTTTTCAATCCCGTCACAAGCCGTTACATCAAGCTTCAGCTGCCTGCATCCGCTGTCTTTCACCTCACTGCCATAAATCGCTCCATTGAGGGTAAATTGGCAAACGATTTTATCGCCGGTTACCGCATAGGTGCGCCGTGCCAATAGAGCTTCCCATATGGCTTCACGTGTTTTTTCAGCAGCCATAACAGCAACTCGGCCGTCTCCATATGAACCCGGATATCCGGCATGATGATCGGTAGATCCGGCAAAGCTGAATCTTTTACCGCGTTGAAGAGCAGACACGATCGTATTGCGCGAATCACGCGGACCCATTGTGTGCAAATATGGATATGGACTGGAATCCGACATGCTGCAGCCATGTTTGGAAAAAACCTCTACGACCGGACTTATTTCCTCAGCAAACGCATCCCAATTCACTCCCCGGTAGCCGGGTGTGTATCCCACATGGTGGGGAACAGCAATCACCGGCAGCGGAGCAAGAGCCTCGACCAGCTTCGCCGGGGAATCCGCCTGGATCAGCGGCAATTCGTCTGAAGGCGACAGTATATGATGATCGCCAAACTCACTGGAGTGAATTTCGTAGCCCTGGAATGTAACGAATTGATGAGGAATGTTAGACTCACTCACCGTACGGCGTACATATTCCCAATTTTTCTGAAGCTTGGCAAAGCCCTTCATGTGGAAATCCACTAGAAATTCCAATTCCTCTGTTTTTTCCGGCATATCCGGCCACATAGCATGTCCAATGATGGCACAGAAATCAAGCTGTTCTCTTGCCGCCGCCAGTGCATTCTCCAAGCTGCCAAAACCATAAGTAATGCCACAGTGATTGTGCAAATCACCCCAATATAAGTTCATACGTCATCCACTCCTATTTATGATTCTTGTAGTCTCTAACAAGCGTCCCGTCCACTAATGCCATCAAGCTTTGCGGACACCAAAAGCAATATCCTAGACAATGGACCTCTTCGACCTCTTGACCACTGCATTTGCCGACAAGAAGTGCTTCAGCAGCCTGCTTCGCGCTCTCCCCGGCAAACAAATCCAGGTTACTCACACACATTCTGATATTCATTGATCAACCCTCAATTATATGTCATTATCCGCCAGCCTCATCCAGCCCCAGACGCTGCAGCTGCTCCTGCGGAGCTGAGATCTGAGTGATCTTATTACGTATCCCCCGTTTCAGCCGTTCCAAGACGTCAGGGTGCTCGCTTGCAACATCATGCTGCTGCGCGTGATCCCGAGCGATATGATATAGCTCATCATGTGCCACTAACGGCGATGACTCGCGATCGCATTCGTTGCGAATCAGTCTAGGTGCCGCATGACCGGGATGTGCGTTCTCATATTGCGTAGGAAAGCGTTCGCCATCCCACTGCTTCAATCGTTCCTCGCTGTCCGCATATAAATTTTGTTGACCAAAATCCCAATTGTTATAATGCGAACGGGTATACCAATATAGCGGTGAGTTGCCTGGCAGCGGCTTTTTCACCAGCAGCCATTCCCCGTCCGTACAATACACCGGACCGCCAAACACTCCAAATATCAATTCCTGACGTGAGCGAATTCCACCGCTTGAGGGTAACCCGACTGTTGTTGAACCGATGCTCGCTTCTGTCTCATCCCGTCTTGCTATGGCTTCTTCTGAACGGGAATCCTCATCAGTCTCCCACAGTGGAACGAGGCTCTGCCCGTGCATATGTGCCGGAACCTGAACGCCCATCGTCTGCATGATAGTTGGCGTCAGATCAGCCATCTGCACCAGCTGCTCATACACGGCACCGGGCTTGACACCCGGATGATGGATCAGCAGCGGTGTTCTTGCGATATCTTGATACAACAGTCTGGCGTGCTTCCCCAGCCAATTATGTTCACCGAATAGAAAACCGTGGTCACTTGTCACAATGACCATCGTGTTATCCAGTAAATTCAGCTGATCCAGTTTGTCATAAAACTTTCCGAACCAATGGTCGACAAAGCTCACTTCCCCGCAATACAGAGCATGAACCTGCTCCAGCTCTTCTGGCGTCATTCGATCGGCTTCCCCATACTTAGGCCAAATTACCGATTCACCGGTATACCCCGGGTTATATTTCTCTACATATCCCTGCGGAGGATCGAACGGTTCATGGGGATCAAAGCAGTCAATCATCAGGAAAAAATCCGGCAAGTTTTTATTCTGCTCCACCCAATCGATCGATTTCTGAAATACTTGAGCCGCGAAATAATCTTCTTCCTTACGGAAATGCGCCGTATTTCTCGCATATTTCGGCCAATTGCGGTTTAATTTATGTTCAGAGGCGGGATAAGTTATAGGAATATCCGGACTGGTGATCCAATTGTCCATTTCCTGCCCACGAATGATTTCCATACCGTTAAATGAAAAATGATAGTTCCCTGACCCATACTGCCACAGGTGGTAATGATCGGTAATAAGCATAGTTGTCTTATCGTGATCGGACAACAGTGTGACCATATCCGACTTGTCATGTTCCAAAGGAGACCAGCCCCGCCACAAAAAATTGAGCTGTCCTGTCCATAAGTCTTGGCGTGCAGGCATGCAAGGGTACGATCCAATGTACGCATTGCTGAAAAGAGCGCTGCCTTCAGCAAAACGATCCAGGTTCGGGGTTTCTATCGATGAATTCCCGTAGCAGCCCAAATGATCCCGCCGTAAAGTATCTACTAAGATGCAGATGACGTTAATGATATACCCCTCCTACAAACTTTCCCTTAGGAAAATTACTTTTCATTACTTTTCACAACCATGAGTCAAGTGTACTTCGATACAAAACGAATATGTTTTCTGTTCCCCTGGAGCAAGCATTGGCAATGTTCCCCTGGAGCGGTGAACAGCCCGGCCTTCCGTGGACGCATTGCCCGGCTCGATGCCTAGTACATACACACCCTTGCCGGGGTGCTTCCATTGCGTCAAGCAAGGACTTGCAGCTTTATCGTAATCAAGCTTCAATGCGAGATTACATTCTTGCCCGTTGTGCATGACTTTGTTGCTTATTTGAACTTGAACATTGCTATTGTCTGTATCGGCCTTCACGTCCTCATGCAGCATAACGGTTGGCTGTCCGTTCTCTGTTGGCGCGGAGAAGCCACTCCATCCATCGGTAGCTCCCTCTCCGTTGATCCATCTTTTTGGACCGGGGGGTATACTAATCGAGCAGCTTTCACCAATCAGCGGAAACCCGAAATTAAAATGATGCATCATTAAATGCTCAACTGGCTGAAACGACTCGTTCGTTACCTTATCCGTAATGTAAATCCGGTTCTCCCCAAGCCGCGTAACGATAGTTCGTTCCATGGCGATGTTTTCCCCATTCACCGCACTTTCACGGACAAGTCCGCGAAAGATCAGCTCATACTGTCCGCCGTTCCAGCGTCCCTCAGCCTGCAGCAGCTCGCCTGCCGTTGAAGATATACGCCCATGCGGACCGAAAGCTCTGCCCTCATCCACGCTGGGCTTCCCCATTGTGGTCAACCCGCAGGTAGCGAGCAGACCGCCCTCAAAGCTGTGATTCCAATTCTCTTTTTCATAGGAAAAGGGAGAAACCGGGCCGATTTGTGACATCCAGGCAATAGGTATGCCATAAAATTCGCACATTCCAATATCGAAAGCACGGCTTACTGAGATTTGGAACTGCAATCCGGAACCATTGCGTACCTGAATCACCTCATTGCCCTTGCCCTTTCCTTGAATCAGCTCCATGCGCTGAAATCCAGCTATTTGACGAATATCCGAGACATGCTCGAGAAGGCTCTGTTTACCGTTCTGACCATATACCTCCGGCATCCTTTCACTCCTTGGTCATTTCCTTTTGGCAGCTATGACAAGCGAACCTACACTTGTCATAGCTGTTGAATGGAATTATTTTTTGCTGCTGTCAATAATTGCTTGCAATTCCTTCTCTGCACCCTTCAATGCTGCATCAGGTTTGATCGTTCCTGTCATTATGCCGGAAAGAGCCGTATTCATCAGCTCATGCTGCTTCAAATAGTAAGGAACAAGCGGTTCATCTTTGCCCACTTTGAGCGATTCCATGACCACATCGTAAAATTCACGCGGTTGCAGCGAAGGATCATTCAGAACGGAGTAACGAATTGGCAGTCCGCCCAGCTTCGCTTGGCGCATGGCTCCTTCTTTGCTTGTCATAAACTCAACGAATTTAGCCGAATCATCTTTGTTTTTTGCGTTTTTATTCATGATCAAAGACCAAGAATGATATAGCGGAGTCCGCAAAATTTTACCGTCAGCCTGCTTCACGCCCGGAACTACGCCAATTTTGATTTTATCCTTGAAGGGGCTGTCACTTTTCTTGATTTCCGTGTAGGCTGCGCTCCACATCGGCGCCGCCATGGCTATCGTACCTGTTTTCAAAGCATCAAATACGTTGGAATAACCCCAGTTCGGCGTATCCTTAGGAACAAGCCCTTCTTTCATCATGGTCTGCCAAATTTCCCCTGCCTTGATGGCTCCTTCCGATCCAATGCCGGTTTTACCGTCTTTGACAAGCTCAGCACCGTAAGACCACATCATGGTGTAGAACACTTTCGGTTGCTCGGATCCCGATAAAGCTGTCCAGGAGGCACCAAATTGGGTTGGTGAATTCGGATTTTTGGATTTCGTCCATTTTTTCGACTCTTCAACAAATTCATCCCAGGTTTGCGGAGGATTAGGAATAAGATCAGAACGGTAATAGAACATATGAATACTAAGGTTATACGGCATAGCTATCGTTTTGTCCTTATACTTGTATTGAAAGGCTACGTCCTTCCAATCATAGTTCGGATCAAATTTTTTCATGTATTCGTCGAACGGTTCAATCGCACCGGCTTCTGCCAGCGGGGCTACATAAGTGTTGTTGGTTGTCGCTAAATCAAACGCGTCCGTTCCGCCGACCAATTGATTCGTAAGGTTAGTGAAATAATTGCTTGCGCCTTGCTCAGTGAAATTGACTTTGACCCCGGTCAGCTTGGTAAACTCTTTGGCTTGCTCCTTTACATAATCGCTTGTATCCGGACCGGTACGCGTAAATATCGTAATTTCACGCGGTTTTTGACTGTCTCCAGCCGGCTTGCCTCCTTCAGCATTACCTTTGTCGCCAGGTTTGCCGGTTTCCGATGAACAAGCGCTTAAAAATGCCAGCATGGTCACCAGCAGTAACGCCGTTGCTTTTTTGCCCATTACATTTTTCATCCTTTGTACCCCTCCATGAATGGTTTTTGTTGAATCTATTTAACCGCACCCACTGTTAAGCCTTGCACAATGTAACGCTGCAGGAACAAAACCATAATGAATGCAGGCAATAGAATTAAGCTTCCGGAACCGAATACCGGCCCCCAATTGATCGAATACCCGGTAATAAAATCGCCGGTGGCCACGGGCAGCGTTTTACTTTTTTCAGAAAGCGCCAATGTAAGACCGAATAAATATTCATTCCACACAAATAAGAAACAGAAAATACTGGTCGTAATTAACCCCGAACGGGCAACAGGCAGCGATATACGCCAAAATGCTTCGAGTCTTGTGCACCCGTCAATCAAAGCCGCTTCCTCCATCTCCTCCGGCAGCTCATCAAAGAAACCTCTCATCGTCCAGATTACAAACGGAATGTTAAATGTAATATTGGCAATCACCAGAGCCCAAACCGTATTAATTAAACCGATGCTTTTAAACATCAGAAAAAAGGGGATGATTAAAATAGCCGGAGGTGCCATTTTGGTAAAAATGACCCAGTTAGCAAATGCATTTCCGCCTGTCCGCCATCGGGCGATACTGTAAGCCGCAAGTGTGCCTGTAGTGACGCATATAAACGTAGCCGTTAAAGCAACGATTAAGCTATTGATCAAGTACTGGAAAAAATTTTGCGTTTCAAAAATAAATTTGTAATTATCCAATGTCGGTTTGAACCATACGACTAGCTTGGGCTCGATTATCGCCTGAGTGGACTTGAAGCTGCTTAAGATCATCCAAAGGATGGGTACAGCCCATACAGCTATAATGACTGCGATGACACAAGCGATAGCAATTTTGGCGGCTGCCATTTTTATAGACCGATCCACGTTTAAGCCCCCCTCCTGGAAATCCATTTGCCAATACCGGAAAACACGAGGCTGACTATAATAATGAAAACAAGCACGATGATCGATAACGCCGCACCTTTACTGTAGTCCTGACCCGTTAATCCGACGGAAAAAATATGAATGTTAAGCGTACGCATCGTAACCGAATCTCCAAACAACGCCCAAATCTGATCATATACTTTCATCAGGTCGATAATCCGGATCAGGAATACGACTCCAATTACGGGCCGCAGCATCGGAAAAGTAATATGCCAAAATGTTTTCCAGCTATTGGCGCCATCTACTTTGGCTGCTTCATAAGGCTCTCTCGGCAAAGCGCTTAGCCCGGCTAAAAACATCAAGTAAACAAAGGGCGTCCACTGCCAAATATTCACTATGATAGCGGATACAAAACCAATATTGGCGTTCAAATGAGTAATTAGGAAATCCCCGACAATCGGTATATTACTCACGTAGGGAAGCGGTTGATTAGTTAGCCATGGCACTTCAGAAAATCCAAGATCCTTTAGCACCAGGTTAATAAAACCGTTATAGCTGCTGTACATATATTTCCACAGCATGGCAATGACAATCGGACAGGTCATAACCGGGATAACCAGGATGCTTGATACAAACGAGCGCCCCCGAAATTCCCGCTGCAGCAGAAGCGCCAAGCACATCCCAATGACAATTTGCAGTGCAAGCACAATGACCATATATTCTACGGTACGGACAATAGCTGCATAAAATAATTTGTCCTTGGTGAAGAAATACATATAGTTAGTAAACCCAACAAATGACCAATCCCCTTTAAAATTCAGCAGCGACACATTGAACACACTGAGATACAGCAGGAAGACAGCAGGAACCGATGTCACACAAAAGAGAATTATAAATCCTGGAATTATCAACGTATAACGAATGTTTCTATCCCCGAAGAAAAATAACGACCACAGGAAGATCAAAACAATCGTCACACCGATAATACCGAATTTCGCTGCCGGGTCCACACTGCTTTTCAACATGAACACATTAGTAATGATCCCTAACAAAGATAGCCACAAAAACAAGTTAGCGGGTGACCATCTCAGCGAGAACTTGTTTGCTTTCGTTTCCAATTGCATTAACAAATCCCTCCATGGTATGAATTAATTCCAAATGATGCGGTGGTACGTGTCCGAGAAAAAATGCTTGCTGATCACAGCCGCAGCCCCTCTTACCTGAAGTTTTTCCGAGTCCTGGGAGAATCCGATTTTGACATCCTTCGAAACAGCAGATAACGCTCTCCTTTGAACGATTTCAATGATTTTCTGTTCCAGCCTCTGCCCTGCACTGGTGATATCCCCTTGTATAATCAACTGCTCCGGATTAAAAATATTTAGAATGTTGGCGATCCCCACTCCCAGCCAGTAGCCCGTGTGGTTAAGTAGCACATCTGCAACCAAAGGGTCCCCGTCATGATACATTTTTAAGACGGTGTCGAAATCAAGCGAAGCGTATTTATCGTCTCTGCGGGACAACTCTTCGCCAAAGGCAGTGATCGAGGCCAACGCGTCCCAACAACCGTGATTACCGCATCGGCAAAGCGGCCCATCATGCGAAATTACCGTATGGGCGAAGTTCACAGCACCATCGAACGCTCCCCTGTACACCTCGTTGTGGATGACAACTCCCGTTCCTATACCGAGACCAACGCTTACGCAAACGAGTGCATCTTTATATTCTCCATTGCTGTGAAGCAATTCCGCATAAGTCCCGGCACGAGCATCGTTTTCTATAAAGATGGGGATTTCCAAGCATTCGCGCATATAATCACCGATCGGAGCATCCGTCCATGGTATGGACGCTGAATACCGCATAATTCCGAGCTTGGTGTCAACCAATCCACGAACTGCCATACCGCAAGCGATGACAGGCTGTAATACACCCTGTCCGCGTGCCTCTTGAATTAGCTGGCGAATGTCCTGCACGATTAGAT
Source organism: Paenibacillus radicis (ex Xue et al. 2023) (assembly GCF_024722015.1). Lineage (GTDB taxonomy): Bacteria > Bacillota > Bacilli > Paenibacillales > NBRC-103111 > Paenibacillus_S. Next base: position 155,655 of record NZ_JANQBD010000012.1, read on the forward strand.
CCAAGGTCTGGCGGAAATCATCGTATATTTTAATTTTCTTTTTCACGTAAAACTTCACTATACCGACTAGATTGGTAAGAGCCACCTCGTACCGCTCATTGTTGAAGGAAACAGCAACGATCAGTGCGGCATCTGCTTGAAAATCCAGCAGGATGGGTCTTTTACCGCCAGCTTCAGTGGAATCTCCTCTTCCAGTCTCGTAGACCAAGCCCTCCCGGATCAGCTCATCCACAAGAGCAGACACTGCCGGCTTACTTAAACCAACAGCCGCAGAAATTTCTGCACGGGAACAAATCCCACTTCTAACCGTTTTCAAAATACTCATCCGGTTAGATTCCTTCATATCATTTTTACTTATCATCTTAGTATTTTTCATTCAGCACACCTTCTTGGTAAAGACATATGGGTTTGTAGGTTAAGTTAGTTAATAAAACTAACTAACTTCATATTTTTATTTTAACTAACTCTTACAAAATGTCAATACCATTTTCAAAATACAATTTTAACTATTGGGGCCCTTTGTATAATCCTGACGTACCTCCAGATCCCCCGCCCTGTAGCCATACAGGGAGTGATTAAGGATGGGGGTTATACATTACGTCTGAAATTGAACGGCAGAGCGCCGATATTATTGAATCCCTTCACCACCTATCTAAGTGAACCTGTAAAGTGCTTTGTGTCTAGGTGACAATTTCTCCATAGTGCATTAGTCAAAGAATTAACGGAAGTAATCATTCCGCTAAAGCATGGAAAGCACAACAAACAGAGAGATAACGGAACAACTTCTTCCGTAATCACTCTGTTTTGTTCATTTTACCTCTATTTTCCTCAAATAACGGAATTCCAACTTCCGTTATTGTCTTAAATTGGAGGTGGCAGATTAAATAACGGAACTTTCAGTTCCGTTCAGGACCTTTTGAGCATATAGCTACTTCTCGGCTATCCGAATATAAAAAAGAACTCGTCTAATGAATGATTGAATACGTAAGAATCTCAACCATTCCTAGATTCGTGTTTCAACGGATGTTTGCTTGCGAGATAAGAAAGATGCACTCCGGTTCACCACACTTATACTCTCTAATCTCGCAAAAAATGCAGCCGCAGGTCATACTCCCCTAATTTCCAACGCGCGCGAATCCTGGGCGCGCGTTGCCGCGTTACATGGCGGTCGGTCGAACCCCACGCAGCTGCATTAACCCCTGCCATCCATTCATCGCATCAACAGCCTGCGGCTCACCTTTTTGCTAGGCTGATGAAAGCATGTCCAAAATGGTCGTTTGCCTCCTCCAGCTCCTTCCTGGCTTCCTCATAGCTGATTTGATATTTAATCATCAGGATCGCAGCTCTTGCATCACCTTTAGCCTGATCGGCAATGGTACAAGCGGTCTCCTCGCTCGCCCCGGTAGCCTCCCTAACTATTCGAACCACACGATCCTTCAGCTTGATATTGGTAGCTTGAACGTTTACCATCAGGTTTCCATAAACTTTGCCAAGCTGAATCATAACAGCAGTCGAAATCATGTTAAGCACCATCTTAGTGGCGGTTCCGGCTTTAAGCCGGGTGGACCCGGTTACTATTTCCGGTCCTACTGGAACTTCAATGCGATATTGAGCCTCAGCGCTTATAAGCGTGTTGCTGTTGCAGCTAATGGCCACCGTTAAAGCTCCGATCCGATTAGCCTCCTGCAGTGCGCCGACTACGTATTGGGTTGAGCCGCTGGCTGCAATCCCGACAACTGCATCTTTGGATGTCACTTTATTCGCCAGCTCGCGCCTTCCCGCCTCATAATCGTCTTCGGCATTTTCGATGGATCTGGTTATAGCCTTTTCCCCACCTGCGATCAAGCCGACAACAAGTCCAGGATCAACACCGAAGGTGGGAGGGCATTCGGAAGCGTCCAATACTCCCAGTCTGCCGCTTGATCCTGCCCCAATATAAAAAATTCTGCCTCCCGTCTTCACAGCTTGAACAATGGCTTCGATCGCGCTGCTGATTTGAGGCAAGGCGGTCTGTACGGAAAGGGCAACCGTCTGGTCCTCTTGATTCATTAACTCAACCGTTTCACGAACGGATAATTGATCTAAGTGCACAGATTTCTCATTTCTTTGCTCTGTAATCAATAGCGCAGCTTTTGTATTTGCCATCAGTAGCCCTCCTTCCAGGTTGTCATAAACATTCCAGCAGTTCTTCTATTTGATATAAAACATGAGTCGGAATATAGGCGGGAGGATAGGGTGTCGTACGGATATGCGGATTTTCCGCTTTCAGCTTCTCCTCGCAAATTTTCATGAATTCAGCGCTGGCCGCTCGCCTTTGCGGACTCATAGTCCGAAGCGATTCAGGCAGCTTGCGATAAATCATCATGGATGGAATATCCGTTGCGTTGGCTAAATATACGTCATGGTCAAGCCGGTCTCCCACATGAGCAATAATTTGCCCGCTTTCCTGCAGTCCACGTAAAATGTTGACATCAGGCTTGCCGCAGCCTGCCTTCTCAGGTGTAATGATTTCATCAAACCATTCGCTAAGGCCAAGCTCCTTCATCACAGGATATTGATACTTGTAAAATCCGTTAGTTACAGTTGCGAGCGAATAACCTTGTTCCTTTAGCTTTCTTAAAGTGGGGATTACGGCTTCCTCCAGTACGTATATCTTAGGATCAATTGAATGCTTCAGCACCAACTGCTCCACATTGATTTCAAGGTCAATCTGCTGCTCCCTCAGCAGCTGCTGGACCATCTCATCCCAATCGTAAGCTTCTACGGTCCTGTTCTGCTGCATGCGCAGCTCATGCTCGCGTACCAGCGCTTCTGTTGATTTGAATTGCCGCTGCAATTTATTCGAGATGAGCTCCTCCACCTCCGGAAAAACCCATTTTCCAAACGGATTTTGCATTAAAGTTCCATCCAGATCAAACGTAATCCATTTCTTCATTACTTAACCGCTCCTGTCGTCATACCCTCAATAAATTGTTTGGAAGCAAATAGAAATGCCACAATCATCGGGAGAGAGGACAACGTTAACCCGCAGAACAGCAAGTTCCAATCCGTGTCATATTCCCCGAACAACGTCAGCATACCGAGCGGGATCGTACCCAGCTCCGTGCTTTTAATGAAAATAAGCGGGTAAAAGAAATCATTCCAAATTCCAATCAAGTCGACAATGCTGACCGTTGCTAATGCCGGCCTCATCAGCGGCAGTACGATTTTGTAATAAACCTGAAAATCGTTACAGCCGTCTATCCGTGCGCTTTGATCCAAATCCTTCGGCAGCGTCTGGAAAAATCCGTAGAACACAAACACAGCAAATGAAATATGTCCCGCTACATAAACGATAATAAGCGCAGTGAGCGTATCCAGAAGATTCAGCTTCAGCATCATCATATATAACGGAGAAATAGCCAGCTTCATCGGGAGCATCAAACCCAGCATGAAGAAAAACAAGACAAAACCATTCCAGCGAAACGTGTACCTGGATATATAAAAAGCCACCATAGACGAAACGAACAAAATCAGAAGCACTGACACCGAGCTAATATATAAGCTATTTAGAAAGTAATCCGCAAAGTGGACTTTTTTCCATACCGATACATAATTTTCAAACGAAAAGCTGCTTGGCATGCCCAACGGATGCGTTGTAATTTCCTGCTTTGTTTTGAAGGATGAGGTGATCATCAAAAATATCGGGTATATCGACACGAATGTAAAAAAAGATAATATGACATACTTTACCGATTGCTGCAGCCGTAGCGCCATGGATTACCTCCGATGATTTTTTTACTTAATGCTCGACTTCCTTGCGTTTAAAAAAGAACATCGAACCCGCAGTTGCTCCAGAGATCAACAGCAATAAGATAACGGCAAGCGCGGAGCCCAGACCAATAGACTCTCCCCCGCTTACAGAGCCGAACGCTAAACGGTAAAAATAAAGGCCCAGCACATCTGTTGAGAAATACGGCCCCCCTGACGAGCCCTGCATGGCAAAAATGAGTTCAAATGTTTCAAAGGCTCCGATAAACGTTAATATCGACATAATCATTATGGATGGCATGGACAAAGGGATCGTAATTTTGTAAATCATCTTGAAGCCAGAAGCCCCGTCGATTCTCGCAGCTTCATAAATTTCCTGGGAAATGGCTTGCAGGCCGACAAGGAATATAAGGACGGCGAAGCCGAAGCCATACCAGCTGTTCACCAGAATGATCGTGTAAAGAGCCGTGTTCGGGTCCCCAAGCCATGGTTTGGCAAGCTCTTCAAGCCCGATGGTCCTGAGAAATGTATTTAGCGCTCCATAGGTCGGATTCAATATCAAGCTGAACAAAAAGCCAACCACGATGACAGAGAGCAATTTAGGAACAAAAAACAACGTCTTGAAAAGTTCTTTGCCTCTTATTTTACTGTTGATCAGTAATGCCAGCATAAATGCGACGACAAGCTTGGACAGCATAGTCCCTATAAAAAATACTACATTATGTCCTAAAGCCCGGGTAAACGTTTCTTTAAATGGGGATTCAGTAAACAGCCGGATAAAATTGGTCAGGCCAATAAAGTCGCCGCGTGTAAGTCCCTTCCATGAGAAAAAGCTATTGATCAGCGCTTGAAAAATAGGATAAATCATAAACCCTACATAAAAAATCAACCCGGGCAGCAAAAATAGATGGACCATATGCTTCATGAAGCGCCGGTTTTTCCTATTCGGCAGCTTAGATAAGTTGACTTCCTTTTCGCGATCTATCTCTGTACTTGTCATAGGCAGCTCCTTTTGTAAATAAGCTTATTCAACACCCACCCTATGAGTGAAAAAGCGAAGCAAATATTTCATCATGCAGCTGGCGCCGTAAATGTCTGACGGGATTGTCTCGTCCTGAATGGACAGCATTGGTTAGAAAAACGACTGCAAGATCATGGGAAGGATCCAGCCATAAACTCGTACCCGTAAAGCCTGTATGTCCGAAGCTTCCCCGCGGCCATAATGTTCCGCAGCTGTAGGGGATCGCTTGAGTGTCGTCCAGCACCTCCCAGCCCAAGCCTCTGTTTTGAAACGGCTCGTTAAGCGCAGCCTGTATGTAAGCCGCCGGAATAATCCCATACTTATCGGGTGCCAGCCATAAATCCGCGTATTTTGAAAGATCACCTGCTGTTCCGAACAGACCGGCGCTTCCCGAAACGCCCCCTAGATGATAGCTTTTCTCGTCATGTACTTCTCCAATAATATAGGCTCCATCCACAAGCTCTGTGGCAGCAATTCGCTGTCTCAAGGATTCACTTGGATTGAACCCTACATCAGTCATCCCCAGCGGTTCAAATACGACTCTGCGCACATATTGATCCAACGGCTCACCAGAAACGCGGGCGATGATCTCGCCAAGCAATATCATGCCAAGGTCGCTGTATAAAACTTGTGTGCCTGCGGGAGCCAATAGTTCTTGTTTGAAAATATCGTTCAGAACCTGACGTCCTTGCGCCGAGCGCGGCTCAACCGGAAGATCGGCCGGCAGTCCCGAGCTATGCAGCAGCAAGTGGCGAATCGTAACCTGCTCATGTTTAAATGCGGGGATATAGGATCTCACTTTATGCTTCAGGCTGAGCTTGCCGGCAGCCGCGAGCGTAAGGATTGCCGGCAATGTGGACACCACTTTGGTCAACGATGCAAGATCAAATAAAGTATCCAAAGCAATTGTTCTCTCGGCTGTACCGTCTGAATAGGAACCATAAGCTTTATGGAAAAGGACTCGGTTTTTCACAGTTATGCTTATGACTCCGCCCGGTATTTTCTGTTCTTGAACCCAGCCTTCCAGCATTTTATCTACATTATCCATTCCATGATCGCTCCCTACCGTTTCCACCGCCTTTGTATGCGGATTATCTATTTCCAATATCTTTTTGACAGAAAATGCTCTTTGACCAACTTGTATTCGTCCAATCGGACCTGCTCCACGGCGTTTCTGGAATCCGGTGAATGGATCATGCAGTTGTCCCCTGTATAGATGCCTACGTGATGGACATGTCCTTTTCCCTCATCCCGTGCAAAAAACAGCAGGTCCCCCTCCTCTAACCGATCGCGGGGAATCTCCATACCATGACGCGCTTGATCCGAAGCATCTCGAGGAATCAGGATGCCCTGTGATCGGTGTAATTGGTAAGCAAAGCCGGAGCAGTCGAAGCCGAAGGAAGACATGCCGCCCCATAAATAAGGCAGCCCGATGAATTTAACGGCTTGTTCGGCTATGCGATTTCCCGTATGAAATGGAAACAGCTCGTCATTCGGGCCCGAACTAATTCTGACATCCTTCCGGTTCAGCAGTCCAATGCCAAGGGGCGTTTCTACCCGGACGGTTTCATCACTTTCTTCGATTAAAGGAAGCCGGGTTAAAAAGCTTAGCTCCAGCTCCAATGCTCCTAAGGAAAGAATAGCTCGAAATGATGTTACCTCAGCCCATTGCAGCACTGCGGACCGATCCGGCAGCTGGGCCAGTTGACATTTCGGGACCCACCCGGGATAGCCGAGAGGGTTATTGCGGGTGCTTTGCTCGGGAATGCAAATTTTCGCCCAATCCCCGCTCTCTTCCACGACGATAACTTCCGCTCCCAGCAGCATTTGAGTTTGCACACGGTTCCCATCGCAAAGATCCAGCTTATCTTGAATGGATAAACGGCTAATCCAGCCCTCAATATCCGCCGGGTTTTGCAGAGCAGGCTCATCTATATGTCTAGGAGATTCAGCCGATGTCCAAACCGTAGCTACCGAAACTGCCGCTTGCATCTTTACTAACCCGTTCATTACACCGCCCCCATCGAAAAGGGCTTCACGCCCAGAATGCCGAGCCCTGCTTCTTGCGGAAGTATCATAGTCGGACCGTCGTACTTGACCCCGCCTGTTACCAAGTCATGAAGCAGCATGAGGGGTGCGTCGAGATCGACCCGGGTAATATTTTTTTTGCTTGCAGCAAAATGGGCAGCAGCCGTAACGGCTACTCGCGATTCGATCATGCTGCCGACCATGCATTCAATGCCGAATTCTTCCGCCATTTGATTGATGAGCTGCGCTTTATAAATACCGCCGGATTTCATAAGCTTGATATTTAACATATCCGCGGCACGACGCCTGATGATTTCGAAAGCCTGCAGAGGAGAGAACACACTCTCATCTGCCATAACAGGCGTTTCCACAGCATCCGTTACACGTTTCAAACCGTCAATGTCATGTGCTTTCACGGGCTGCTCCACCAGCTCGATATTCAAACCCATATCCTCCATACGACGGATCGATCGGATCGCTTCCTTGGCTTGCCAGCCTTGGTTGGCATCGACCCGAATTTTGATTTCACTGCCTACACGCTGGCGAACCTCACGAATTCGCTCTATATCTTGTTCGATCGAATCTTTGCCCACTTTGATCTTCAGCACGCAGAACCCCGATTTCACATATCGAACGGCGTCCTCACCCATTTCTTCCGGAGAATTAACACTTACCGTGAAATCCGTCTCAAGCCGATCTCTGTAGCCCCCAAGAAACTTGTATAACGGCATGCCGCTGAGCTGGCTTATCAAATCATAAATAGCCATATCAACAGCCGCTTTAGCACTGCTGCAGCCGACCATCGATTGATGCATCGCTTGCAGCAGCTGCTCATATGCAAGCACATTCTTGCCAAGCAAAAGCGGAGTGAACGTTCCGGCAATCGCCGCTTCAATACTTTCCAAGCTGTCTCCGGTTATAACAACGGTGGGTGGGGCTTCTCCCCACCCCACTCTTCCGTCGTTTAATGTGATGCGAATCAGTACAGATTCAGCGTGATGAACGGTTCGCAGAGCTGTTTTAAAAGGCTTGATCAGAGGAACAGACTGGCGCACTGTGTCGATGCTCCGAATTTCCAAATTGCCGCCTCCCTTGCATGTTCGTAGAAATTTTGCAGTAAACTTAACTTGCAGGTTAACCGTATTTTGTATTATTTCTGCGGTTTAAACCATTTGTCAGCCGATGCTTGTGTATCCTCAGCCACTTTCTCAGGGGTCAATTTGCCAATATACATGCCCTGCAGCGAGTCCTCGAATGTCGTCTTTGTCGTAGGCGTGCCTTGACTGAAGCCTGTGAGCAGCAAGTAAGGGGTGCTATTCTTCTCGTTAAGCGCGGCCATTTTCTTAAGCTGCGGATGCTTAGGCTCAACCCCCTTGATTGGGCTAACTCGGGTAAGCTCATCACTGAACATTTGGCCAAACTTCTTGGATGCCAGGAATTCTATAAACTTGGTTGCTTGCTCCTGGTACTTCGAGCTTTTGGCAATACCGTAGGAGCCGTCTACCCAGGCAGCGATTTGAGCAGGCTCTCCTTTTTTGGCGGAAAAGCCTGGCATGAATTCGATAGGGAATGCTACTTTGTTGGCTTCGAACGTCTCGAGCCTTTGGCTTCCGTTAATGTACATTGCAGCTTTGCTCGTATAGAATAACCCCTGCGCGTCTTTATCTTCAATAGCTATGAAGTCTTTCGGGAAAAAAGTCTCCAGCTGCTTCATACGCTTGATGGATTCGACGAATTTAGCATCCTTGAAGTTCGTAGAGCCTTTGAGCAGCGATTGCAAATATTCAGTTCCTCCGTATGCGCTTGGACCAATTACGGTATGAGTCGTAGAAAGTAAATAAGCAGCTTTACCGGATTGAGCGATTGGAATAATATTTTTGGCTTTTAGAGCTTCACATGTTTTCACGAATTCTTCCCATGTTTCCGGAATCTGCAAGCTGTTGTCGTCAAAAATCTTTTTATTATAGAAAATAACCGCATTGTTTAACATTAAAGGAATGCCATATACTTTATTGTCTGTACCTCTCGCCGCATCCAAATAGCTATCCGTGAAATTCTCGATACCTTTCACCTTATCCACAGGAGTCAAATAATTCGCATCCGCAAGAGCTTTGGCGCCGTCATAAGGCCGAAGCTGCAAAATATCTACGCCTGTGCCCGATTGCAGAGAGTTGGCCAAAATTGTGTTGTACTCCGTCGCTTTGAAGGGCTTGAATTCCACCTTAATATCGGGATTGTCTTTCTCGAACTCTGCAATAAACTTTGCGTAGCCGTCTTTATCTTCAGGTCTCCAGCTGTACATAACCAGCTTTACGGGATCGCCTTTCGGCTTAGCTACTTCGCCGCCTGCGGCAGGCTTATTAGCCGCCGGGTTGGTAGCGCTTCCACCGCTGCAAGCACTAACGATTGAACTCAGCAGCACCAGCATAGTACCGAATAATAGTTTATTCCTTTTCATGTTATCAGTCTCCCTTTTTATAAATTTACAATTTCTTAACAAAAGTATATTAAATTTTATTACTTGATGTAAAGGTATTTTTGAAATTTTATTTCTTAGTTTGTAAAATTCACAAAAAAAAACCGACTGCTTGGTAGCAATCGGCTTGTGTCTTGTTCAACCTATCCTTATTATAGGATGTTTTTGCGGATAAATCGCTCTCATCAGACGCACCAAATTATCATAGGACATCGCAACACAGCCTGCAGTAGGGCTGTTCTCACCTTCCCATTGGTGCATAAAAATAGCGCTCCCTTTTCCCTTAATAATAGGAGCCATATTATATTTGACAATAATAGCATGCGTATACAATCGATGGTTCAATCTTTCGAAGGATTTCCAATGATCCGATGGATTTCCTTCGTAATGCATCCATTGGTTATAATCATCGGAATACTGATCATCAATCCAGTAGTCATAGTTAGTGACTTGATGATAAGGAATGATGATTCCAGCAGGAGCTTGTTTTGTACCGAACGATTCGCCAAGCTCATACATCCCCTTCGGAGATTTCCCATCGCCTTCGGTTTTGTCATTAGTGCTTCCGTTTCTCCCTATGACAGCAGGGAAGCTCTCCATCGTTTGAAACCATTGTCCATTAATCTTTTCAAACAGCTTCACAGTTGCGTGAAAAGAGCCGGGATTTTCCGGTTCCACAACAATGACTTGCTCGCTTCCAAGCATAGGATCATGCATGTCCGGCCTTTGATTGTGAACCATAAGCAGTCCTCCAAAAATGGTATAACTGTTAGTTTCAACAAAACAAAGTAATTTCCTGTTTATAAGTGAGCTTCTTAAAAGAAAAACTCTATGAACCGAACTTTTCAAAGATGGGTCTGCAATCGTTATTTCATAATGTACCCTGACTTGCCGACCGCTATGCTCCCTCAACTAAATAATGTTTTCATGCTTTTAGACGCCCATGTCCGCAACATTGTTATTCTCCAAAAGTCAGGTCAGGGCATCCACGAAATGAATGCAGGTGTAAACAATAGAAGAGCCTCGTACTATTTACGTCGTCAAGAAGCGCTGCTTAACCGCGGCTGTTCGTAGTCATCGGGCAAGCTTTTTAAGAACCCAGACTTCGGCATGAAGGCAGCAGATACATACTGGATACAATAACTGCATACAATAGCTGCAAAATAACGATCAAGACAAGGATAAAATTACTACCGACTTCAACGAACATTGTTCTTTACGAACAGTGTTCGTTATGATATAAATAAGACATAGCAATCATAATCTAACTTTGAGGTGTTGATAATTATGACAATAGAACAAGTAAAGGAAGAACAACGCATAGCAATTGTAGGAGCAGGCCCAGGCGGGCTGACGTTGGCCCGGATTTTGCAGCAGCATGGAGTAAAGACCGTCGTTTATGAACGAGAGCCCGGTCCTCACAGCCGCCAGCAAGGCGGTTCATTAGACATCCATCACGATTCCGGACAAATGGCTCTAAGAGAAGCTGGTTTATTCGAACAATTCGAAGCGCTTGCCCGATATGAAGGAGAAGACTTCCGCCTTCTCGATAAAACCGGCAAAGTCTATATAGATGAGTTCGCTGAATCCCAAGGCCAGCGTCCCGAAATCGATCGCGGAACGCTTCGCGAGCTTCTACTAAATTCTCTCGACCCTGATATCATTCAATGGGGGCACAATTTAGTCCAAGCTATCCCTATGGAAAATGGTAGGCATGAGCTTCACTTTGAGAATGGTCATGTGGATACCGTCCACCTTGTTGTGGCTGCAGACGGTGCCTTTTCCCGGATTCGTCCACTCCTCACGGATTCCGTACCTGCCTATTCCGGACTTAGCATGGTTGAACTCTATCTGGACAATGCAGCTATCGATCATCCAGAGATCGCTGCTTTTAATAGACGCGGAAAAATGTTTGCTCTTGCGGACCATAAAGGCATAGTGGGGCAATTGAACGGAGACGGCCGCATTTGCGTATATTTGGCATTTCAAATTGAACAAGAGTGGCTGGATACCTGCGGTATTCCGTTCGATCAGCCCGAGGAGGCGAAACGACAGCTGCTGAAGCATTTTGATGATTGGGACGAATCTCTTCAGAATTATATCCGATCCGCTGATGGCCCCATGATCCCGAGACGCATCTATATGCTGCCTGTCGGCCTCAAATGGACCCATAAGCCTGGTGTCACGTTGATCGGCGATGCTGCGCATTTGATGTCTCCTTTTGCCGGAGAAGGCGTGAACCTGGCTATGCTGGATGCCATGGAGCTCGCTTTGTCTATCGTCCAGCATGGTGATCTCGATAAGGCGGTAGAAGCCTACGAGATGAAAATGTACGACTACTCCTCCAAATCAGCTGAGGAATCGGATGCGAATCTCAAGCTTATTTTCTCCGATGATGCGGCAGCCAAATTAACGGATCTGATGAACCAGTATTATGAACAGCAGTGAATCACTCTACCTACATTTTTCTATTACATTCGAGCTGCTATAAAGGAGAAAACTATGAATAATCCACCTAAAACCGTGATCAGCCGTCGTTCGCGGCCTGCCAAGGAGCCGCTAAGCAAAGATCTCATTGTGAAAACGGCCTTGGAATTATTAAAAAATGAAGGCTCAGCCGGGTTGAGCATGCGTAAAATCGCCAAAGCGTTGGATACCGGCCCCTCTTCTCTATATGTATATGTCACGAACCTACAGGAGCTTAGCGCTTATGTGTTGGACTATGGACTGGATAAGGTCGTATTTCCAAGCTCTCAAGACGGTTCCTGGAAAACAAGGCTATTCGATGTGCTGAACTCGTATTTAACGGTTCTATACGAATCCCCGGGTATTGCCGAGCTCTCTCTAACTACGATTCCAATAGGTCCTCACTCGTTAGCGATCACGGAATACATCCTTCAACGTTTGCAGGAAGGAGGAATCCATTCCACGTCAGCAGCATGGGGTGCAGATCTATTGCTTTTATATGCTTCTTCCGTCGCGTTCGAACAATCCTCCCGCGATCAGAAAGGGACAACGCTGCTTGCTATTTCCTCTTCTTACCAATCGTTGGATGCCATTCAATATCCGATGATTGCAAGTTTGAGGAACGAGATGACCTCCTCTGATGGTGAAGAACGGTTTCGTTGGGGGCTAGAGGTGATCTTGCACGGAATTTTACTAAAGCAAGAATAGAATAAGAAAAGCTTCTGATCGAAGCCCTTTCGAGGAAGATACATTCGTGTCTTAGCGGTGGCTTTTCTTGTAATATTAGAAAGGTGAACCTCCGGTTCGAACTTATACTTTCTAAATATTATCAGAAAAAACGGAGTTTCCCTTTATATAAGAAAAATTCCGTTTTTTTAGTTTCTTATGAGAATCGTAGAAGTTTATTATTAGCGTACTTGCTTAATCCCTTCAAACTGAATATACTTCTCCAGCCACTCGATATCCTGACTTTTGTAGTAGGCTAACAATTTTTGTTTCTTTGCTAATAATTCTTCATCTAATTTTTTCTTAGTAGTATCAAAAACATATAAGTTTTTGTCTACCAATTGTTGAACAAGCTTCGATAAAATTATATGTTGAGTGTGCCCGTATTCCCCTGCCAAATTATGTGTGACAACTTTTTCTATTGAGCCCGAGCATCGAGCAAGCAACTCGGCTAAATCCGGCTTTAAACGATGCTGATCAAAATCCCCGTCCCATTCATCCTTGTAGTTCCAGATTTCAAATTCAGCATGAATCTTCTTCATTACTTTCTTGAACTCCCTGCATCTTACCTTGTTATCGCCGTTTGTAACACAAATAATCAACCAACCCTTCTCTAGAATTAACTGAGCTCCACCAAAAATTGTTTCATCATCGGGATGTGCAACAATCATTAATTTATCGTAGCTCACAAACCTCCATCTCCCATACTTTCTTTTTATATATTTGAATTATTTCAGTGGTCACTATAGAAATTTCCATTCTTTTAATAACTTCTCTCCTCATTTTTTTACTCCAGTGAATATCTTGTTCTTTAAGGCACAGGCCTTCTATGACAGCCTTTGTTATACTGTTTTGTTCCAAGGGCAGATAGCTTTTATGATCACAAAAATAATATCTCATTGCCTTTCTGAAATTATCTGGTGTAACTAAGCCAAAAGTCCCCATCGTGCCGATGGCAATTACCGGACACTCACAAGAGATGGCTTCCAACGCCACTCTTCCTGTTCCCACTACATAGTCACATGTCGAATACAGGTCGGACATATCGTTTCGATTTCCAATATATTGAATTCTCTTTAAACTATTCGTCTGGTTAATGTACGTATTAATTTCTTCTGCGTTCATACCGCCACCGGCGATAAGAAGACGCACATCGGGAAACGCTTCAAATACATTTTGCTCACATGCCATTAATAACAGCTTACAAATTTCATACTTCTTTTCTTCCAATCTACTGGCATACAAAATAACTTTGGAGTGTTCGGGAATATCTAATTGTTCTCTAAGATCTGATTTTTTCACACTAAATTCTTTCGTATCAATCCCATTTGGGATGTAACTTGAATACAAACCTTTCTTTTCCAACCATTTCTGAACAGGTATACTAACGCTGATTATAGTAGGCTTAATTGAATATTTAAGAAGTAACTTACTAAGAACCGAGTCATTATAGTAGATTCCATGTATCGTGTAAATCAAAGGAATATTTAGTTTCCTGCATAACTGCATAGCATAAATGCCACTGCTTTCCATATGGGCGTGAATCACATTAATTTTGTTTATTCGAATCCAATCCTCAAATTTCTGACTATGGATTTTATAGTTATAGATTTTACATGAGAGCATTCTGAACTTACTTTCCAATGGCCCCGAATCTCCAGCTACATACACGGATACCCCTTGCTCTAATAATGCTTGAGTAAGGGATAGTACATGCGTTTCTGTACCCCCAATGTCAAAAGCGTCCAGCATCATAAGCACCCTTACCTCTTGATCGTCCAATGATCCCAATGTGGCCATCCCCTTCAAATAATGGAGGTAACATCTGTAATCTTTGTATCTTAATATAGGATGAAGGGACCTATTGGAAAGAAACGGCCTATAACTATGCCCTTCTAAATTATTGTCCGCCATGATTTCAAAAATAACCCGAGGCTAAGCCTCAGGTTATTGTCTAAATCCCCTATGTTTGTGCGTATGAGGGAGTCCAGTATGGGATTATGCCGATGATGAAGTCACCTTCCTTTCAAGGAGATGCCTAACGGTGGTCGGAACACGATCATCAAAAGCAGGTTATCTCGGTTACGGAACGTCATTCCGTTATTTGTTCGGCAACCATCGAATTCATGATTTTACGGAAGTACGATGCGTTATTTCCTCTCTATTCCGCCCAAATGCAACATTTGGATGTAAATAAAGCATTTTACTTCCGTTCAACCTTAATGATCACTTGCATATGACAAAATAGCGTATCCACGTTCCCCCAGTGAGGAGCAGCAGTAATTGGAATCACCAGACACTATGCTCGAAAGCTAATTCGTTGTCAAATAAGACCGTTATAGTTCCTTTATTGCCTCGAAAGCATCAAAAACAGAGAGTTTACGGAAGCGTTAGTTCCGCTAACTCTCTGTTTTTGCACATATCACCCCTGCTTTCCCCAAATAAAGGAATTCCCGCTTCCGCTATCGCCCTATATTGAAGCCCCCAGCTTGAATAGAGGAACTATCAGTTCCGCCGATCCTTCATCTATGTGCTAATCGAGCTGGTGAACTACTCCTATAACTCCGGATTACGCCCGTGCTTTCTTTCTATTCTTGTTCTTGCATTTAGCCCGTAGCTATTCACGGCTTCCGCTGTAGGTGCACACGGATCAACAGTCCATTCCGGACCATGCCCAAGAGCGAAGACAATCTCCTCACCTTTTAGCAGCTGCAGCCTGATCAGCCCCTCACCGATAGGCTCAATTTGAGCCTTAGAACCGGTAACTACCTGATAAGACTCTGAAATTCCTGTTCTCAGCAAGCATGGCTCTCCAGCTAAGCTTTTAATTCGAACAAACTGAGTAACGCCTTCTTTTCTTACGGCGCTAACCAGGAACCCGCCTTCCGCACACATATCATGGATGGCGGCATCCTTCCATGCTTCAGGTACTGCTGGAAACACGCGAATCGTGTTGCCCCAGCTCTGGAGAAGCATATCATGAATCGATTGCGCAGCAGAGAGCGGGGTTTCAATAACGGGCCCAAGTTCCCGGTACATCGTAGTTGGAGATAAAAAGCCTTCCCATAGGCGCTTTAAATAAGCCAATGCCCTATCGCCGTCTCCAAGCCCTGCCGATATGGATGCAGAGCCTGTACACGAATAGCCTTCCAAATATTCCGGCTTGCTCTGCCAGTGCAGGAGCGATTTCTCGATGCGCTCTCTATTCCCCGGCTGTTCAGCGTGAATTAAATATAATGGATAGATCATAAGTAAATGGGAGTAATGACGATGCGATTTCTCATAGGATTGGTCCCTGCCGATCAGGAAGCCTTCACTGTCGTTCTCAGGATATTCGGTGAGCTTCTCCAGTACTTCGCCCCATCGCGCCAGCAGCTCATCTCGGATACCAAGTCGCTTGCAGCTGTATATGAGAGCTTCACATCCCCATCTCAGCAGAGACAGATCATAATTGCAGTCTTCCATCACTGCACCGTATTCGGGCGATGAGGTTGCCAATAAGTGCAGTCTCTGCTCCTCATCCTCGTACAAAAAGTGCAAATAATAATTAATAGAACGCCGCAGTAACGGATACAGCACCTCTTCGAGATAGCTGTCATCCATAGTCATCCGGTAGTAGAGCCAACAGTCATGCAGTGCCCATGTTAAATTCCCTGCTTCCGCGAAGCCGGATTTTACAGTTCCGGGTACAACTACCGGAGCCAATAAATCCAGTGCGGTTGATGTCGGAATACCTGCGGAATCATGACGGTACGGTTCAGCAACGTTGCTTATCAAGCTATCCAACCCGCTATGCAAGGCTCTCCATAAGGATTGCGCCAATGGCAAACGGTTGGAGGCGAACAGCGGCCAATAGCTTAATTGTACATTCAAATTCCAGGTAGCGTACGGCCATGGAGTTTCATCCAGCCAAGGTCCCTGGTTATCGATAAGGGCACGGTCTGCCCGGGTAGCCGAAAATAATTTATACATTTGAATCCAATAAAAGCTCTCCAGCTGCGTATCGGAAAAAGAAACAAAGCTTAACGGGTAATACTCGTGCCAAGAATGGCGGTGAGACTCCCATAGTGATTCCGATGCAATGGCTGCAACTTGTTTAACTGTAGCCCATGCATCTTTGTCGGCAATTTCTTGCGGATAGCTGTGAGCTACACTTACAATGAGCAAGCGTCTATCATCCGTCGTTTTTTCTATCCAGGCCGTAGCCGTTTGGCCCCCTGCCGATAAGGGCTGAACCGATAAGGATATTGCCTCCTCTTGCCGGAACAAGCTTCTCGGATTAGGCGAATAGGAAGCCATTGTTCTCGTACTGTCTCCATGGCGCAGTCCATAGGATTGTCGCGGACTTACAGCTTCGGCGGCAAACCATTGCCAGAAGCAGTTCTTTTCCCCTGAATCGGGCTTGGTTTCTACTAAAATAGCCAACTCTTCCGAATGGACGATTGCCTTAATATCAACTTGACCTTTATCCGTGAAAATAGTTCCGTTAAGCTCAGCATTCCATAACTCAAGCCTCATCTGGCAACCCGTAACATTCCCTTCGAAAAACAATAGAAAATGTCCAATAGGAAGCCTTGCTCTGCTAAAACCCGGACTGCCGTGAGAATCATCGCGATGGTCCTGCACATCACTCCGATAAATCTCCAGATGCCAAGCAGCTTTCCCCGGTTCCTTGAACAGCATGGCACCCATCAATCCGTTACCCAAATAAGGGCTGTCCTCCCACTTCTCCGGACAACGGTCCCAGATCAGATCATGCTTGGCAAGAAATTGCGGCCAATCCACATTCAGCTTCACATTTGCAGGTCCCATCCTGTCACCTACTCCTTCACAGATCCCAAGGTAGCACCTTGAATAAAGTATTTTTGCAAATAAGGATACAATATCACGATCGGCAGCGTCGAGAAAATAATGACCGCAGTCTGCAAAGTCTCGGGATTGTACGGCAGCATGACATTGCTTAATGATCCCATGATCGTTTCCTGGTTAACGATATATTCTCTCACTTTTAGCTGGAGCGGGTACAGCTTCGTATTTCGGATAAACAATATGGCATGGTAAAAAATGTTCCAATACGCAACAGCATAAAATAACCCTACTGTCGCCATGACCGGCTTGGATAAGGGCAGAACAATGCTGAACAAGGTACGGAAATCGCCGCAGCCGTCCATCTTGGCAGCTTCTCCGATTTCACCCGGTATTTGTTGGAAGAAGGTTCGCACAATGATCAGATTAAATGCCGATATACCACTAGGGATGATGAGAGCCCATATACTGTCAAGCATGCCAAGCCCTTTAATAGTCAAAAAGTACGGAATCATCGGGGGATGGAATATCATCGTGAAAACGATGCCGACCATAATCGGCTTGCTCATTTTAAACTCAGACTTGGATATCGAATAAGCAAGCATAACCGTGATCAACATACTAAACAAAGTGCCCACTACCGTAACGAACAAGTTAACGCCGAGCGCGGTCCACAAATCATTTTTGGCCAATATAAATTGATACGACGCCAGTGTAAACTCAACCGGCCAGAAGGCGATATGCCTTCCTTCTACCTGAAGCGGAGAGCTCAATGAAATAGCCGCCACATGAACCAACGGCAGGAACATCGTTAAAGAAATAGCTAGCAGTACGAAATAATTGGAATAATGAAACACGTTTTCGCCAAACGATCTTCTTATCATATTGCTTCTTCTCCTTTCCTAGAAAAGACCTTGTCCTGTAGTTCTCTTGGATAATAAATTTGCGCCCCATAAGAGGATAAATCCTACCAGTGATTTGAACAAGCCGATTGCCGTTGTCACACTGTAGTTTCCTTCCTGCACGCCCGAACGGAAAACATAAGTATCCAGAATATCGCCCACAGAAAATGTCATTGGAGTCAATAAAACATAGGATTGCTCGAAGCCAAGCTCCATAAAATTACCAATTTTGATCAAAAATAAAATCATGATCGTAGGCGCCAGGGAAGGTAGAGTAATGGAGAACAATTGCCTCCACTTGCCTGCTCCATCCACAGTTGCCGCTTCATATAGATTAGGATTGATGCCTGTTAAAGCCGCCAAATAAATAATCGCGTTCCAGCCCACTTCTTTCCATATTGAAGAAACGGTAACAATAGTACGGTAATAAACTTCCTTTTGCATAAACAGGATCGGATCACCGCCAAATAACGTTACGAGCTTGTTCATCACCCCATTAGTGGATAACACTTCAAACATAATCCCGCCAATAATAACCCAGGAAAGAAAATGCGGAAGATAGAAGAAGGTTTGAACCGTCCGTTTAAAAAGCTTCTGCTTCGCTTCGTTAAGAAGAAGTGCCAGCACCAGTGGAGCCGGGAAGCCGAACACCAACTGGTACAAGGCAATAAGCAGTGTGTTTCGTAAAATGCTTAAAAACTCGGGGTAGCTGAAAATAAATTCAAAATGCTTAAATTCGACCCACGGGCTTTTCCAGAATCCGTTAAATATTTGATAATCCTGAAATGCGATTAAGGAGCCTAATACAGGCACATAACGAAAAACAAAAAACCATAAAATACCAGGAAAAGCCAATATATATAAAGCCCAATGCTTTCTTATATTGTCCAAAATCCGTTGATTCAAGGTCTCCTTCTTGTTTCCGGAACGGGCATTCTGAGGCTGTGTTACTGCAGTTTCCAAGGTCCGTCCTCCTATTCTGGGCAAGGTTAAGGCCATATCCGTATGATTACGGGTATGACCTTGTCTAATTATTTTTTATTTACTTTCGAATACCATTCATTTGCCTTCTTGGTTACTTCATCACCGCCGGATTTTTTCCACTTTTCTACAAACTCATCAAATTTTTCGATTGGATAATCGCCCATAATGATTTTAATTGCATATTCCTGGAAAATCTTATGAGTGCTAATATCTCCGAAGCCATCGAAAACGCTGTTAGGCATACCGTCTGCTGGAAGCAGCTTTTGAGCAGGCTGGGAGATTTCCCACATAGCAGGAATTTTTTTGCCGTATTCCGATTGGTTTATAGCGACAATTTTTTTACGGAAATCCATATCCCAATAAGATAAGCCGCTTAAAGCGAACTCTCTGGATTTAATTTGAGCCGGTGTATCCTTCTCAGCCAAGTACTTTACTTGACCGTTCTCTTTAACCCATGTTTGATTTTCTTGGCCATATAATTGGAAGTTCTTCCCTTCCTCTGTATACCACCAATCCAAATATTTCAGTACGTTAGCTGCGTTCTTCTCTGCGCTCTTAGGAATCATATAATCGACAAAGCCCATTGCTTTCTGGGAAACAAAACCTTCGTAGCCTTCGACCTTAGGCACAGGGATGACGATCACGTCGGCTTTCGGGTTTTTCTGCTTCATTGCATTGAAGTTAAGTGTTCCCTCGCTTGGAATATGGAACCACATTCCCACTTGATCATTTTTAATTTTGGCGGACCAGGTATCGCTCTTGTTCAAGAAGGTCTCATTATCCAAAAGCTTCTCTTTATAAAGCAATTTAATAAACTCTAAAGATGCTTTCATGTTAGGTGTAATCCCTGAGTAAACAAGCTTCCCATCGACTAAGTTCCAATCCGGGTAGCCTTCATACATCCCCACTCCATACATGGAGAACAATTCATCCATCCATCGTGCGCCTTCACGTCCGCTTGTAGGGAGTTCATCCTTTTGCCCATTGCCATTTGGGTCCTTATCACGGAACGCCTTCAGCACTTCAACAAGCTCCGCTTGCGTAGTCGGGACTTTCATGCCAACAGCATCAAGCCAATCCTTACGCATCATGATGCCTAATCTTGGAAAGAGATCATATTTAGGAAGGTAATATATTTTACCGTCCGGAGATGCCGCCCGCACTTTATCCCAAGCTTCTTTGGGCATCGTTTTCCACAAGTTAGGAGCATATTTCGGAAGCAGATCGTCAAGAGCCAGTGCCGCGCCTTGCTTAATCATAATTTGATCGATATTACCGCCCTGTCCATTCGGTCTCAATAGATCAGGAAGATCTCCGGAGGCAATTAATGTCTGGACCTTTTGCGTGTAATCATTCCATGGGAAGGTTTCGATTTTCAAGTTAACACCGATCTTATCGGATACATACTTGATATCAGCATCTGATGGTGTAGAATCAGGATCAATCGGTCCTTTAATAATGCGAATAGAATCCGCCGCTTTCGATTTGTCGGCGCTGCCCTCAGTCGAATTCGTCTCCGTCTTGCTGCATCCAGCTAGCGCTCCTGCCAGAACCAGGCAAGCAGCCATTAATAGAATGCCTTTTTGTCTTTGATTTTTTTTCACGATAAACCGCCCCTCGCAATTTAAATAATGAATGTAAAGCCTTGATTTAAATCCTAATGGAATGTGGACAGCCGGGCAACGGTTCATATTCTCAGGCATATGCAAATAGCAAAAAACCGGGGCTTTTTAATATAAGCATACCGGTTTATTTTAAGCATATCCCTTGAGCAGCCTGCAGTTGAAGGCTATTACGACTGTTCTTTCAGCCAATCCCTATACTTTCCGGGGGTCATGCTTTTCATATTTCTAAAGACCCGAATAAAGCTATTTTCATTCTGATAACCAACCATTTCGGCGATTTCAAAAATTTTATAATCCGTTTCCTTAAGAAGCATTTCCGAATGTTCAATTCTCAGCTTGGTGAAATAATCATAAACGGTTTGTCCGGTTTCCTGCTTAAACAACTGGTTGGCCTGATAAACACTAAGCTGCGCCGAATCCGAGATATCCTTGACTCCGATATTTTCACTTAGATGCTCCAGCATAAAATCAATCATCCCCTGGATGGTCATATTCGTTTTGCTTACTTGTTTCTCTTGGAATTTGGATAAAATTTGACTGACTATGCCATTAAAATAGTTCCTCAGATCATGAATGTCCATTGAGTTAATTTTGGGGTAAAAATAAGGCTTCATAACCGCTTGAATGGGTCTGCCTAATCCTTCGGCCGTTTTCTCCAACGAAATCTGAAGCTTCTCAAGGGCAGCCATCACGGCCACCGGCGAACTGTTTTTTTCAGAGATAACATTGAATAAACGATCGATCCCGAGCCATGCCTGTGAGTCGTTCCCCGTTTGGAGAGGCTGACAGACCGCTTGAATGAGTGCTTCATCCACATCTTCCTTTACTCTTTCCTCCTGTGCCTTTGCTATATACACATTGCCGTATCCGTGATAAAGCCGTTCAAATAAAACTATGTTCGATTGCCGGTAAGACTGCGATAAATGTAATACATCGTGGGTCGGTTCGCTTAGACCGATTGAGACCGACATATTTAAATACCTCAGCGCTTCATCGACTACTCTGCCGCATATCCCTTCCATATCATCGACATTCTCATGGTGAGGCTGCAAAAGTAAGTAAAACCCTTCTTTCCCGTGCTGTACCATAACGCTCCGGTTGCTTTCATTAAAGCACTCTGCCGTAATATTTCCAAGAGCATATAACAATAGTTCGGAATCTCCCAGGCTGTAAGGCTTGGACCATTCCATGTAATGATCGATAGAAACAGTCGCTATGTAGAGCGGGCCTTGCTGCCAATCTGCAAAATGGTCCTTCCACTTTTGATACAGCTCCACAGCATCCGCTTGTTCGAAGCAGGCATCTTCAAGAAATCTCTTGCGGATTTCCGGCATGCTGGTTTTGATCTGCTTGGACATAAAGGAATGATCATTCAAAATTTTGGTTGTTAAATTTTCCAAATCAAGCAGCTCGGGCTCATTATACGTTTTTTCAATCGGGATCAAGAGCTTTCTCATCCGTCTGATAGGACGCAGCATTTTGTTATTCGCTATAACGATGAGAGCTACGCTCACGATGGCAAACAAAACCGAAACTAACAATACAGCATTCCGAATCCAATACATGCCTTTAAATAATTGCTGCTCAGGCAAAACGGAAACAAAGCTCCAGCTCGTGTAATCCGATTTCAAAACATACAGCAAATACTTTTGTCCATTGCTATAAAATGTGGGGTTATGTGCGGTATCTGCATGCTTCACAGCATTACCCAGTTGCGCTTCCTGGAGCCCGGCGGCATCCTTAGCCAGAATCGGCTCGAAAGCAGCATCAAAAACAAAATGGCTCCGCCCAAAATCATTTTCAACATAAATCTGACTGGAAAAAAATTTCTGAACAGGGATATTAATGACGAGAATGCCTTTTTTCTGTGCGTTCAAAAGGATAGGTCTGAATAAAGAAATATACATCTCTTTCCGGCTTTTATTTAGCCTCTCTTTGACAACCATCCCCGTTATCGAGTCGATATCCTTAAGCCAGTCACGATCTGCCAATAGATTCATGTTCGAAATATAACCTACCGGATTGCTTGCGGCGATTCTTTCTTTTTCGATATCATATATATAAATGGATTCGATATTGTTGGAAATGCTTGCCGCATTAAGAAAATTGGTAATATTCGTTATTTTATCAAAATCATTTTTGCTGCTCTGAAGGAATTCAGTGGTTGCCGTGTGAAGAATGACCTGTACAGCTGTCATATCCACATTTTTCACAAACTGATCCGTTAAGTCACGATCAATAGTTAATTTGGTCAATTCCGGAACAGCCATTTCCTTCATCAGGATGCTCTTCGAAATTGCATAGGATGCCAGACCAAGAGAAAGTATTAAGACAGAAATGACCAAGGTTAAGGTCACCAGCAATCGTGATTGGGAATTTTTCATCGTATATTTGAGCCAAAATAACAGACGTTTCATGCTTTCTATCCACCTTATTGCTCTAGTCGTAGAAATAAACCCCTTTGTGTTTCCAGGAAGAGGCCCCTCCGACTTATCTTATACTACTTCCCTTAATTTGAAAACAAACGCTGAAAAATTGTCTTAGAATCGCAAAAAAAGAAACCGCGTTGTGGAGTCGTTGTTGTATAATCTGCGTCAGTTCTTGGGGAGGGAGGTTATCTATTGAGGAAAGAACCGTTTGAAAATTCCAAACGGTTCTTTTGTCAAAGCTTTGTATGCGAACGAAACAGGATTGGGTTAGTAGCTAGTCACGAGCCAGTTTGTTTTGGACCAATTCAGCTTTCCAGATCCTGAGCCGTTTGAAGCTGTGAGTCTCGCTTTCAATGTCGATGGATCATCGGGAGTGTAGCTATAAGGCAGGCTCGTAAATCCATTCCAGGAAAATGCTTTGACAGGAGCTGGCACCGGTGCCAGCGGGCTTCCGGAGGTGTCGCTGCTCCCTCTAAAGTTGGACCCATCCAAGGAATAGATGGTATCCAAGGCGCGAATTTTACCGGTATAGGTAGCGTCAGCAGGATCCGCCTGGTTGTTGCGGATTGGAGAAGCAACATCAATCACTACGGATTTCTCAAGCAGAACAGCTCCGCTCTCCGTGGAGATGGCTCCGTTGCTGGTTACGCCGAAATGATAACCTTTGGAAGATAAAGCTGAATCCATCGCAGAAGTAATCTTTTTCTTGGCTGCCCAGGCAGCCGCATTATCCATTACGATGTTGTAAGCATGGGCATTGCCGGCTCTAAGCCGAGGCATACGATCCTGAATGTCTTTGTAATAATTGTGGTGCATCGTTACCTGAAGATCCGCATTGTCAGAGGCAAATTCAGTTGCACCGACAAGATGCCCCTTCTTCTGTCCGGCCGCAATGGCAATCACGTCTGCTTTGCTCAAGCCGATGGCGCTGCTTCTTAAATAAGCGTACATCGGGTAGGCTGACATATTGGCTTCCATTGCATTGATTTGCTGGGTTACCCAACTGTTCGAGCTTCCATCATCCCCTTTGAAGGTGGACCAGGAAATAGTAACGCCGCTGCTGCCTTTTTTCACATCAACAAGTCCATCATAGGCTTTATTGAAGGTGCAATGGTCAATCCAAACTTTGGTGCTGGCTCCTTCAATGGTAATATAATCCCAATCATTTTTATCATAATTCCCTTTTGTCGATTCATCCCATTCCCACAGCTCATCGAATTCCAGGTTGCGGATGATGAGATTGGAGCTGTATTTGATATCCAATGCAGCATGTTTGATTTTAGCTCCGTTGGCGGAGAAAATGGTTAATCCATTGAAGCCGTCAATATAAATTTTACTGACACCGGATGTTTTCAGGACAGGATGCGTCAGAGGTGCATTGTTAGCATTGAAAGGCGACACTTGTGCTGCCGTAGGGATTTCGTTCCAGCCGAGATTGAGGTCATTCATGATCTCAATTACTTTTACACCGGAATTTTTTTTCAGCGCAAGACCGAGGTCTGTAGCATTATAAACCTTCTTGTAGCGTGAGTCCGTCTCCGGTATGTTACCGCCTCCTGTATTACCAACTGAGAAGCCTGCCAAATTGTATTGGCTGAGGGTGCCTGATGGCGGAGGTGTTGGTGTTGGTGTCGGTGTTGGTGTTGGTGTCGGTGTCGGTGTTGGCGTTGGCGTTGGTGTCGGTGTTGGCGTTGGCGTTGGTGTCGGTGTTGGCGTTGGCGTTGGTGTGGAGCCTGCACTATCTGCAACGACAACATCATCAAATTTGGCCACCGTTTTGAATGCAACTAGCCCTATCGCTCCGGAAGTCAGACTGCTGTCCGCAGCAGTTAGCTGCAGAGTTCCGTTAACGTACATTTTGATGGAAGAACCGGCCATCTCCAGCTTCACCGTGTACCATGTACCCGTGGCCAGAGTGAAATTGGTTTTGCTGACTAGAGTAGTTGTGGAGCCGTTTAATTTTTTTCTAATTTCCAAAGTACCGCCGCTGCTGTTATATAAGGATGCTGCATAAAAATTATTACCATCCTGATATCTGCCTGCTACATAAGTTCTATTCGAACCATTGAAATTATCTACCTTCACTTTCGATTCCACACTGTAATTAGTCCAAGTCTGGCTGCCTGCCGAGGTACGACCTTCATCCGTGCTTGATTGGGAATACACATAATTAGTGCCATCCTGAACTACAGACCAGGTACCGCTTGTGGATGTCCAACCATTAGCATTGCCGTCCTCAAAGTTATCACTCAGCAGTGTGGCTGCGCTGGCAGGCACAATTACGAATAAAGAAAAAAGTAAGGTAAGACATAATAGGAATGCGATATTCCTTGTTTGCCGTACTGCAGCTTTCGATGTACCCATGAATGAGCCTCCTAAGTAATATAAATTGTTATTTTCATGCATGATCCCTTTTTGGGAGAAAGATCTCCCACATATTAAAGTTTAATGACATCGCCTCCTCCAATGATGAATCTAGGCTAACTGTCACCCCCTTTCCTAAAAAAATTAAATAAATCAATTAACTGGAAAACCTCCCGCTATTTAGCTAGTTTTTGTATATAATTCGGGTTTATCTGGAATTACTCCATCTAAAAAGGCACATTCACACTTGAAACAGGATTTCCCGTTAAATTAACATGAGTTTTTCCAGCAAATGGTGCCCCCCAATGCAAATCGAAGAAATTAGCATGAGTTTTTCCTGTTAATGTTAATTTCTGTTGGTGTTGATTGGTGCTGGTGGTTGGTTGATGTGTGTGTTGTGCTGGTGCTATTGGCTGGTGTGTGTGGTGCTGGTGTGGTACTGGTGTTGGTGCTTGTGTTGGTGCTGGTGTTGGTGTTGGTGTTGGTGTTGGTGTTGGTGTTGGTGTTGGTGTTGGTGTTGGTGCTGGTGCTGGTGCTATTGGCTGGTGTGTGTAGTGCTGGTGCTGATGTGTGTTGGCTAGTGCTGATGTGTTGTGCTGCTGCTGGTGTGTGTGTTGTGCTGCTGCTGGTGTGTGTGTTGTGCTGCTGCTGGTGTGTGTGTTGTGCTGCTGCTGATGTGTGTGTGGTGCTGATGTGTGTTGGCTAGTGCTGATGTGTTGTGCTGGTGTGTGTTGGTTGGCGTGCGTGCTATTGCTGCTATGAGCGGGTTGCTGATGCAGTGCCGATCGCTATGAAGCAGCTAAATCCAATTGGAAAATCATCAGCTTTCCTTATTCAATCGATAAATCCAGCTACGGCTGCCCAAATAATTAAGCACTACCGTGGTGCATATCACTGCGATCTTGGCTGCAAGCACAGGTACCAGCTTAGCTAATAACATCACAGCAATCGTGGAAAATCCCAGCAGAAACCCATTTAACATAAGAAATCGAAAGATGAGAGCGGGCTGCGAGGACTGTATACTCCCAAAGGTCCAGCGTCCATTCCAATAATAGCTGTTCAGCATTCCCGCTCCATAAGCTATCAATTGGGCCCCGACTGCCGGTAAACCAAGCCATGTTGCTGCCACAAATACAGAGAAATCAACCGCCGTATTGCATAAACCAATGATATTAAACTTTACAAATTGTATAATCCTTTGCTCCAGCTCAAACGAGAATTTCATAGCGTTCCTCTTCTGCCGGTGCAGACTGCTGCTTCTGATAGCCCGTTTTCTCCTGAATGATGTACAAGGGGCGGCCCTTGGATTCATCATAAATGCGCCCGATATATTCTCCGATAATTCCTAAGATGACCAGCATGATCCCGTTAAAAAACAAATTAATCGCTACAATAG
This sequence comes from Paenibacillus radicis (ex Xue et al. 2023), assembly GCF_024722015.1. GTDB lineage: Bacteria > Bacillota > Bacilli > Paenibacillales > NBRC-103111 > Paenibacillus_S. The sequence continues at coordinate 182,628 of NZ_JANQBD010000012.1, forward strand.
ATGACCAGCCGGTAATGGTCGAATTCGTCAGCAGCTTCTGATACACAACGATCAGGAAATACAGAAAGCTGATACCAGACAAGCTGAATCCCAAATAGGTCGCTAATCTCAACGGCTTATAGGAAAATGATCCGATGGCGTCCATGGCAAACTGTATCATTTTGCGAAGCGGATATTTGGTTTCCCCTGCCCAGCGTTCTTCCCGGTCATACTCTACTGCTGTTTGCCGGAAACCCACCCAGCTGATCAGACCGCGGACATATCTGTTTTTCTCTGTAAGCGTCTTCATCACATCGCATACCTTACGGTCAATCAGTCGGAAATCACCCGTATCAACAGGGATTTCAAAGCTGGTCATCGTTTTTAGGAACCGATAGAATACATGCGCTGTCCATTTTTTAAAGATGGATTCCCCCCTTCGCGTCAACCTTTTGCCATAGATTACCTCGTAGCCCTCCTTCCATTTGCTTATCATCTCCAGAATGACCTCCGGAGGGTCCTGCAGATCCGCATCAATAACAATAATCGCCTGTCCCTGCGCATGATCCATACCTGCTGAAATGGCAACCTGATGTCCGAAATTCCGGGCAAAGCTGAGCATCCTCACATTCGGGTCCACCAAACAAAGTGCTCTGACGATTTCCGTTGTCCGATCCCTGCTCCCATCGTTAACAAAGAGCAGCTCATATTCCTCATTAAGGGTGCCCAACACAATTTTGAGCCTGCGATACGTTTCTGCAATCACTTCCTGCTCATTAAACATAGGAACAATAACGGAATATTTAATATCATTTGCCATCGGAATCCCTCCTTTTAGTGAGTGTTCAAAAAGATAATGGTGGGCTTTATAATCAGAAAAATTGCCAACGCGGGAACCATTTCAACACATGCTCAGCATAGGTGCGATCCACAATAAGACCGGACAATACCGGATAAAAAATAATGAAAGCAACAGCCGTTAATGCTAAATAGGAATACAGCAGCTTGCTCTTGCTTGGGTTCGATTCCTTCATTTGTTTATAAAAATACGTAATGGCCAGTATGGAAAACGGCACCATAGGAAAATAGTGATAAAGGAATGTTGTCCTCGGAACAAGCATCCACGGGATATACTGGGAGAAAAAGGCGATCAAAATAAATCCAGCCGGCCAGGACCATTTTTGAATTGCTTTAAAGCTCAGCATAAGAACGGACAGAAAGCCGACCCACCATACCAATGGATTGCCTATGGCTGCTATGCTCGATATTTGCTCAGGCTGAATTTCCGCTGCTCCGTAATACCATACCGGACGGCTCATGGAAGGCCATTGCCACCAAGAGGAACTAAATGGATGCGTTGCCTTGAGGTTGCTGTGGTAATCGAGCATATGCTTTTGATACAAGACTACATCGGTCAATCCATGCCCGGGGCCCGGAACCATCATGAACGGCACGTATGCCAAGATATAGATGGTAAAAGGAACTATCACAAAAAATAAACAGCACCATGCCACGGTCATAATAGCCCGATGTGGAAATACGGTACGAATTTGCCGCCAATACTCCAGATTCTTTTTCAGCGGCTTATGCTTGACAGACAGCCAAATCCCTGCCGATTGGTACTCCCGATAGTGGAGAAACAGCCACAGAAAAAATAGGATAGCCGCACCTAAGCCTGCGTACAAGGCAATCCATTTGGAAGCCAACCCCAATCCGAAAAACAATCCGGACAAAGCGAGCGGTAACCGGGATCGTCTCCAATCTTCGGCAAATAAATGGATTCGAAAGAAACGGTACATGAAATAAAACATCATCATGATGAAAAGCACACCGTACACATCGATTGTCGCAATTCTGGACTGGACGAAATGCAATCCATCAACCGCCAAAAGAAAGCTTGCTACGAAGGCGTATTCGCTTTTGCCAAATAACCTTTTACCCAGTACATACATAGCCGGTATCATAAAAATCCCGAAAAGCGTACCGACAAACCGCCATCCGAATGGATTCATCCCGAACAGCCAGATACCAGACGAGATCAATAGTTTTCCTAGTGGAGGATGCGTCGATTCGTAGGGCTCGATTTGGTACAGATGCTCGTATGCAGTGCGTCCATGATATATTTCATCAAAGTACATGCCGTTCATAAATGTCGATCGGTATGCTGCTTTTGAGGGTTCATCAATGAGTAAAGGAAGTCCCTCCTCCGTAACGGGGTTGATATTCTCTCCTCTGATGGACTGAATGGGCAGCGGAGTCTCGTTCCCGGCTTCATAAACGGCAATCTCATACAAGGTGAATGACGGCTTCTCGACGGTTATTCTAATATACTGCCCGGATTGGTTAGCAGGCATCACTTGCCACATGAACACTTTGAACACATCACTCATCACCTTGAGAGGTGGGCTCCAGGTCTCTCCGTCATCGCTAATTTCATAAAGGAAACTGCCGTCCCCAATCCCCGAAAAACTGTTAATGCGTTCAATTTCCTTCTTTCCATCCAATTGAAATGTAATTTTCTCACCCGCCAAGGTTGCTTTCCATCCGGTCGACGGCGTTTGGAGCGAACCAAGGTTGTAAAAGGCAACAACCGAGTAAACAGCAACTAATCCTCCTAGCAATAGGATATCTTTGCGCCCCCATGCACATGGCTTTTCCGCTTTCGTAAAAGGGTGTGCTGGTGGAACCGAGCTGTTTTTCTTGGAGGTACTTGATGGGACAGCAAGCTCTGCAATTTGACGATTTATCACTACTTTCCAAACCACCATACACAAATAAATAAACAAAGCGGTATTTGCACATGAGACTGTTATCAAAACAACGTCATCTGCGGCCACGTGATAAGATTTCTGGAAGCTTTTCAGCAGGACGTGATCTACATTAATAAAATGAGTCAAGCTCAAGCCGGCAAAAATATGCAGCAGCCTCCGGTCACGTATGTATATAAATCCAGCTAATGCCAACAGCAGTGAATAAAATAAATATCTTTCATGCATTTTGGTAATGACCATAAAGGCCCCGGCAACCAGCATACACGCGATTGCCAAGAGCTGCGTTTCATCCCTTTTACTTTTAAAATATATATAAACAGCATAAGCAAATAGAGTAACTGTTAGCACAATCCCCCATGTTTGGTAGGACAAGAACAGCACATTGTCTGAAATTGGAGCAAAATTACCTCCGAGCAGGCTCATAAGATTATATGCGTTCAAACTGGCATAGGGATAGGAGGATAACGTACTGAAATATAAACTAAAGATCCAGAATGGGCCTTTGTGATATACAAATGGAGCTGCCAGAACAGCGAAGGTTAGCAGGCCTGAACCCAAGCTTTGCAAAAAAGTCCCTAAATGCTGCTTGCGGATTAAAACGCAAAGCAGTAGCGGAGCAAACAACAGCGCTTGTGGCTTTATCAGAACAGCTATCGCGTAACATACACTTGCTTTAGGCAGTTTGCCGCGAATAACATATTCAAAAACCAATAAAATCGATAGCATGAAAACAGAATCCACCTGTCCCCAAGCAGCGGAGTTTATAATTACCGCCGGATTAAACAAGTACAGGGCCGCAATCCCCAGAGCAGCCTGGGGGCCCAATCGAGATGAAGCCAACCGCCAAAGTAAATAAGCAGACAACATATCGGCCACAATGGCCGGAGTTTTCAGCAGCACCAGAAACAATAAGGAGTCGTAAGGCAAATTAAACAAGCTGCGAATGAATCCAATTCCATATAATACATAGATATATCCTGGCGGGTAATCAACGAACATATCTTGAGAATAAAATTGCCCGGGACCAACGGAAACTACCGATCCTGTCCATGCTTTAAAGGTGTTAATATCAATATCGTAACCATATACCCAGGAGGCGATGAGCAAACGAATAATCAGCCCCAAACCGATTATGGTCCAGCCTATCCATTTGATGCTGTCTGTATGATCTTGCTCGCAGATCAATTCCCTCCCTTTCAAATGACGGTATGTCAGGATGTACAAGCCTATAAAGAGCGCACAAATAATCCAAATTGAAATGTCCTACACCTCCGCATTAGACCGGATAATTCTGTACAGCATTTCGCATCAAAGCCTGGGAGGAAGTGCCCGGCAATTGCAGCCCGGGCACTTTACTGCTTATTCTAGTTCTGCGCCCCGATATCCGTTCCGCTTGGTAAACCGGATCCTTTCAAATCACTGCCAGTAACAAGCTTCAGGAAATTGCCAAGGTTCGGAGAACCGTCGGCATTACGGGTTAAGGTAGGCGTCAGACTGACAAAGTCAGCATCGCTTGCAACTAAACCTTTGCCATTCGTGCTTGCATTGCTTTTCCACCATACATTCGTGCTTTGAATATCGGTACCACTCGTTTTATCGCTGGAAGCCCCTTTGTAGGACAAGTTGTTAGTGAACTGGTGAGTGCCTGTATCAAAGGCAAAATTGCTTTGACCGTTGCTGTAGGATGTATTATTTTTCAAAGTAATGGAGCCCGGATTGCTGTTGAAAGTAAAGCCGTGCTTTTTGTTTTGGTATGCAACCGAATTGATAACGATATGGTTGACCGAAATTTTCTCTCCACCCAGCTTATAGCCGTTGCCATCGCTGTTGCTGGTTGTACTGCCAGATGAAGTCTGTCCGTTGTGATGTGCGACGCTGTTCTTAATCGTCACTGGACCGATAGGACCTGTATCCGATTTCGTGTAAAGATCCCATCCATCATCGGTATTGTATGCGGAAATACATCCATCAAATACATTCCCGGTTCCTACCGTAAGCTTTGCTGCGAAACCATCCGCATCCTCCCCGTTATCCGGGTCGTAATTATCGTGCGAATACGTATTAATGATCTCGTTGTTGGAAGGCCATTCACTGGTTGTAGCCGTAGAAGCATATCTTCCGAGCTGAAGTCCTGTATCTCTGTTGTGATGGACATCTACGTTTTCTATACGATTATTGCTTCCTGCTACATAAATGCCATTGTCAGCGGATCCTTTTACTTCGAGCCCTTTGATAAGCCAGTAATTGCCGTTAATTTGCAGACCTCTAGCGTTGAGCGAGACATCCGATGCATTGTAAGGCTGAGACGAGAAATCCAATATTGGTTTCTCAGAGCCATAAGCAGCAATTTGTTTCCTGGCGCTTGCTGTGCCGCTGTTAGTGCGTTCAATTGTGATCTGGTTGGAGTAAGAATAGGTGCCTCCACGCAAATAAATTGTTTCACCTGGTGCAACTTTTGTAATTGCAGATGTCAATGTTGTCGGGCTGCTGGCGGTACCCGGATTGCTGTCCAATCCGTTCGGAGCTACATAAATGCTGCCTGGAGCTGGTGTCGGTGTTGGTGTTGGTGTTGGTGTCGGTGTTGGTGTCGGTGTCGGTGTTGGTGTCGGTGTTGGTGTTGGGGTAGGAGTCGGTGTAGAGCTTGCGCTGTCTGAAATAATCACATTATCGAACTTGGCAACCGTTTTGAAAGCAACCAGCCCAACTGCTCCGGAGGTTAAGCTGGTGTCCGTTGCGGTAAGCTGTAAAGTTCCGTTAACGTACATTTTGATGGTTGAACCAGCCATCTCCAGCTTTACTGTGTACCAAGTTCCGGTTGTCAGACCGAAGTTGCTTTTGCTTGCCAATGTAGTCGTGGAGCCAGCCACCTTTTTTCTGATCTCCAAGGTACCTCCGCTGCTGTTATATAAGGAGGCTGCATAAAAGTTATTGCCATCCTGATACCTGCCTGCCACGTAAGTACGGTTGGAGCCGTTAAAATTATCGACCTTTACCATTGCTTCAACACTGTAATCGGTCCAGGACTGGCTTCCAGCTGAAGTACGCCCTTCGTTTGTGCTGGATTGGGAGTAAACATAGTTGCTTCCTTCCTGTGCAATGGACCATGTACCGCTAGTGGAAGTCCATCCCGTTGAATTGCCGTCATCAAAATTGTCGCTAAACAGTGTGGCTGCACGGACAGGTACGATCATCAACATGGCAGCAATTAGCGAAAAACTCAAAACCATTGCAAGTTTCTTTACTTTGCTTGTTTTGTTCATACTTCATTTGTTCCTCCTCAAAAGTTAAAATGAGTGATCCGAATAAACAGGTAAGTCAGATTCAGTTGAAATGTTCCTGCGAACCTCACTGAATATTATCCCCTCCTTAAAGCATCAAATGATCCAACCATTTTTGTGACCGCTTACAAAGCAATAAACCATAAACGCCTTGGACATAAATTGAAATGTTTTCTTTAAAAGGTAAAAATGTCCAATTAGTTCATTTCCATGTTACCTTCATTTTTCAATTACAATCAATACGCTGGATTTAACTTCTTATACAAGCAGATATAAAAGCCTTATATTACAAGGGTTTGAGCCCTATACAAACCGTTTTAGAATAAGAAAAGCTTCTTTTCGAAGCCCTCTCGATGAAGATACATTCGTGTCTAAGCGGTGGCTTTTATGTGCAAACGCATACGTGTGCGCGTGGGGAGGGAATCCGAAAAGAAATAAGGTGCGCTATTTCATTGTTTTAACGTTATTGTTCAAGTGAAACGGAACTAGGATCTCTTATTTGTTGGTTAATATGGATTTTCCGACTATTAAAGTCGGAATAACGCATCATAGTTCCGCAACTTCATGAAATGGGATGGGTTTTCAAACAATAGAGCATCGACGTTCCGTTAGTCATCGGAATTCTTGTTAGATGGAACCAAGACATGGCATATGATGGATGAAAATGCTCATAATACCCCCACCGCCACAAGAGAAAGACTTCCCCTAGACTGTATATAGAATCGGCTATCCGTATCGGATCGAAGACCCGTAGGCTCATCGAAATCAATTTGCTTCCATACGTTCGAGTCCATACCTCTACCTTACCCAACCAAAATTGAAATAAGGGGTAAGCTTCGCTCACCCCAAAACATATAAACTCTGGCGAAAAAGGGGATGTCCCAAATCATGTACAAAAACGCCTCCAAACCCACTATGTAAGTGGGGATGGAAGCGTTTGTTTGTAAGAAAATTCCCATTAGAGGGGGATTCGCAATTCCAGAAATGACTTTTGGGACAGCCCCTACAAGCTACTTCGAATCTTCCGATCAAACAACCTGTTTTTTTCGAAAAAAGGTAGGAGTCATTTTCATTTCTTTGGAAAAAATACGTGTAAAATAATGAATCGTTTTAAAACCGGCTATTTCAGCAATTAATTTTACAGGCAGATTGGTTGTAACCAGCAGCTCTATCGCTTTTTCAAGCCGGGTTTTACGAATAAAATTGGAGAAGCTTTGTCCCCTTTCTTCGAAAAATAGCCGACTTAAATGCCGGGGCGATAAATGGACATAATTGGCTACATCGTTCAAACTTAAATTGGATGCCATATTATCTCCGATATAGGTCATCGCTTGAGCTAATGTATTGTCCCTCAAACGCCTTATCTTTCTTTTCACCGGCACTATTTTCTGCTGTTTAAAGTTGTCCGGAATAGATAAGATAAAGTGGTAAGCCAAGTCGCGGATAAAATTATCCTTGTCACCTTTTGTATTTAGCGCCGCTTGATGCAGCAATGTTTTCCACATTAATACGGTTAATGTCTCATGAGAGTCATAACAAATCACTTTATCAGAGCTCTCTAATTCCTGATATTTAGCATTCAATTCCGCAGAAGATGACGCCGGCTTTATCTCAAAGCCTATAAATAACACAAATAATCCGTTCTCACTTATTATTTGATGCATGATCCCCGGTCGGGAGCAAAACAACGTTCCGCTTTTTAACCCATGCTGTACATTCCCCTCCGCATAAACACCTTCGCCAGCGATTACATAAAAGATTTCATAAAACGTATGTTTATGGGGTTTGTTGCTGAAATGCAGCTCGTTACCCGCCCAATAATGTACCTCGAATGTACCCAGCTCGCCTTTGACCTCATTGGTAATTGCTATTAACAAATGGTTTGATTCCAATAAACTATGGGCATCCATTTGCCTCACCTCATCATTATTTATAAGGCTTAAGACCATACAAGAGCCGAATTCAATCCTCAGCCAATTTACCAGTATAGTTGTATTTTCTGAACAGTGGATTAATTCCGCTCAACATAAGTCCCTGTCCCCAATTTACATGAGTATCTTTGGTCGGCATATCTTCGGGATCACGAACCTGGACTAGAATATTTCTTCGAGTCCGTTCACTGCGATTAATAGGGGAGCCATGGATCGTTAAATAGTTAAAGAATAGCACATCGCCTGCTTCAGCTAAGCAAGGAATCCCGCTATGTATCGGATATTCCTGGTGATTTAAATAATAGCTTCCGACATGCGGAAGAGGGCCGGATTTATGGGAGCCAGGTATGACATGCACACATCCGTTCTCCTCGTTCGTTGGATCCAAATGGATGCTTGCCAGCATCATCGTATGCTTCTCATGCGGGAAATACGGATAATCCTGATGCATCGGGAAGGCAGCGCCTTTCTCCGGCGGCTTTACCATCATCTTGGTATGGTGGAGCTGCACATTATCACCGATCAGCTTGGTAAATACATGCACAAGATTCGGATGTGTTATCATCCGGGTAAATTGGGCGTCATGGTACTGCACATCATGGAAGCCCTTCAGTACCAGCTTCTTCAATTCCTCCGGCGGTAAATAGTCCCCCTGCCAAGCATGGCTCCGGTCATATTTGGAGGCAGCGGCCCGCTTCAAGAAGGTGTCCACCGAATTCCTAAGCGTTTCGACTTCTGAAGTGTTGTACACTCCTTTCACCAGCAGGTAACCGTTCTCATGATAAAATTCCACCTGTTCCGCAGTAATCATGCGATCCCTCTTTCCCTTATGGATTTTAAGTTGTATAACGTTATCCTTTCACCGCTCCTATCATAACTCCTTTAGTAAAGTACTTCTGTAAGAACGGGTACACGGCAATGATCGGACCTGTTGCCACAACAATGGTGCAATATTTAATAATTTCGCTGACAGCCTCTTTATCACTTCCACCCGATCCTGTAATCATACTATCCGTGCTGCTGTTTACGAGAATTTCACGTAAAAATAGCTGCAGCGGGTACATATCTCTTTTCTGCAAGTAAATCATAGCGCTGAACCAAGAATTCCAATGAGCCACAGCATAGAACAAAACCATGACTGAAAATACAGCCTTAGAAAGCGGCAATACAATTCGAAACAATATGGTAAAATCATTGGCGCCGTCAATTCTCGCAGACTCTTCCAAACTAACCGGGATAGCCGCAAAAGACGTTCTCATAATAATCAAGTTATAAGTATTGATAGCTCCCGGTATTAGAAGAGCCCACATCGTATTAAACATGCCAAGATTTTTTACCAGTAAATAGTTAGGGATCAAGCCTCCGCTAAAAAACATAGTAAATACGATAATCATCATCATCGGATCTCTAAGCATGACACCTTTTCTGGACAATACATAGGCACCCAGGCAGGTCATGAAAAGATTGATGCTGGTTCCTACCACCACATAAACAATCGTATTGGTATAGCCGGTTATAATATTGGGATTTTTAAACACATTGATGTAGCCGTCCACATTAAATCCAAGTGGTGACAACAGCAGCCCGGAGTGGCTTGCTAATTGAGACGGATTGCTTAAGGATGCAAAAACAACATATAGAAACGGGTACAGAGTAACTAGAGTCAGAAACAACAAAAAGCATACATTAAATACCCCAAAAATGTTTTCACCCATATTTCTTTTTTGATTCATTATTGTCCACTCCTTACCAAAGGCTTGTCTCGTTGACCTTCTTACTGAATTGATTTGTAGCTACCAAGAGCACAAAATTGATAACCGAGTTAAACAACCCTACGGCTGCACTAAAGCTGTAATTCGCTTCAAGAATACCCTTTCTATAAACATAGGTTGAAATGACATCTGAGGTTTCATAAGTAATCGGATTATACAAGAGAAAAATCTTATCAAACCCGACATTCATCATGCTCCCCATTTTCAAAATAAAAAGGATGATAATGGTTGGCATGATCCCGGGCAGCGTAACATGCAGCATTTGCTTGAATCGTCCCGCCCCGTCGATCGTTGCAGCTTCGTACAGGTCCTGATCTATTCCAGCTAACGCAGCCAAATAGATAATAGAGCCCCAGCCTAGCTCCTGCCATATATTGGAGCCAACATAAATAGATCTGAATAATTCAGGTTTAAGCAGCATCGTGACTCTTTCCATGCCCATGAAAGCTAACAAATCATTAATGATGCCGTTTCTTGAAGTGAAATCTACAATCAAGCCGCATAATACCATGACTGAGATAAAATGCGGAAGATACGTTACGGATTGTACAAATCTTTTAAATATTTGTTTTCGCACCTCATTTAGTAAAAGCGCTAATATAATGGGTGCCGGAAAGCCAAATATAATGTTATATAAACTGAGCAGCAATGTGTTACGAAATATTCTTACGAAATATACGTCCTTAAAAAAATCGCTAAAATTTTGAAAGCCTACCCACGGGCTCCCGGATATTCCTTTAATAGCGGAAAAATCTTTAAATGCAATCGAGGCGCCATACATGGGCCCGTAGTCGAAGATTAAGTAGTAAGCAATCACGGGCAATGCCATGAAATAAATAATTTTGTTTTTGGATAAATCCCGCAGCAGTCTGATGATAAAACTGTCTTTTCTCCTCACAGATACTCTTCCGTAAAGCATCTGTTCGCCAGTCTTTACTTCCCCCATCTGCATTCTCCTTTTTAATCAGCCTAAATAACCTATTGTATTTCTACTTAAACAAGGACACCATACGGGGATGAACGGTCACCCCGTATGGTTATGGTCAGACAGCAAATATTTTATTTTCGGGCTATATATCTGTCATATGCGGCCTGTTGAATTTTTATTGCATCTTCTATTCCCATACCCTTTAATGACTTCATGTAATTATCAAACTCACTGAGTGGCGTCTGACCCATAACGAACTTAAGGAACTGCTCATCCCTGTAGGTGTTGACTGTAGACAGGATGGATGCTATTTTGGTTGATTCCTCAACCGTTGGCGTTACTCCAGGAGGCATTGTTCTGTCGTATGAACCTGCTTTCCATAAGCCAATAATTTGCTGCTGCTCAGGCAATGCCATACGTTGATGCCATATCTCAGGTGTCATTACGAAGGCTAAGCCGCCAGATCCTCTGGAATATTGCGATAATGCCTCATCAATAGACAAGCCCTTCGGATTATTCGTGATTTCAGGGAGTAATTGAGGCGAGCCATTCACCATTTTGTAGCTCTGTCCCTCGATACCAAATGTATTGAGCAGCGATCCTTCAGGACTATAGCCATAGTCCAACCACATAGCAGCTTCTTTAGCGTATTTGCTTTTAGCGGATATGGCCACCCCGCCGCCGCTGGCAATCTTGATTTCATCTACATTGAAATTATAAGATTTCGTTCCTTTGACATAAGGCGGAACCGTTCCCAATAATTTCACAGTGGGATCTTTGGCTTTCATCAGCTGAACAAATCTTCCGAATGTTCCAGATGTGGATCCCGTCCAAGAGCCTGCACGGTTCCCCATTACTTTGGCATCAAATTGCTTGCCGTCCGTTAATGCAAAATCCGGATCAATCAAGCCTTCTTTATACCACTTGGCTAACGTCGTAAGCGCTTCCTTATATTCAGGCGTATAAGGTCCAAATTTAACTGTACCGGAATCATGATAGAAACCATAATTGATCCCCCATGCCCTTACCCAGTTCTGCAGGTCTCCCGCTCCTTTAGGTGCGAGAGGTATCTCGTCATTTTTCCCGCTGCCGCTAGGATTTTTAGTTTTAAAAGCTTTTAACACTTCATACCAATCTTCAATTGTTTCCGGTGATTTTAAGCTTAATTTCTCCAGCCAATCCTGTCTTATCTGCCATCCGAATGTCTGGAAAGCCGGGTTAGGATTTGGGTTTACCTTCGCAAACTGATCCGGTGATTGTGCCTCGGGATACACATAGATCGTACCATCGTCTGTACGCATTTGTTTATTAGCTCTGGGATCGGAATTCATAAATTTTTTGAGATTGGGCGAGTATTTATCCACCAGCTCATTAAGCGGCATAATTACGCCATCCTTGATAGCTTTGTTAGGACCGCCGTTATAATCGCCTATCCAATTATAGTAAATAAGATCCGGTATATCGCCTGACGCAATCATCAGATTGAACTGCTCTTTGACAGCTGCCGCATCCATAGATGCGGGATGAATGAAATCAATATGTATGCCCGTTCTTTTTTCCAACTCTTTAAACACGGCTATTTCATTATAATTTTTCATTGTTGCCGCTACTTTGGCATCCATCGCCACAAACATTCTTAAAGTAATGGGTTTACTGACTATCGGTAGTGGAACTGTACTGATACTTGCATCATCACTTTTCTGTGTCGAGCTCGTCGGCTGTGCAGTATTAGAGCTGCATCCCGAAAATACACTTGCAAGTAATGCAAAGGAAAGTGTAAAAGCTGAGGCCTTACGGAGTTTACCTTTCATTGATAGTTCCCCCTATAAATTATATTAGTTACCAGGCTATTACTGGGAATAGCTGATATCCATAGCTCCATCTTTGTTAACCTTCTTCTCGTATTTCGAGCTTTTGATAAGCTCATTCAGTTTCTTTTCATATTCATCTGCATCTATAGGCAGCCTGATGGTTTGATCGTTAAACGAAGAAAGCATAATCGCATTTGCAATGGTTAGCCCGTTGATCCCCTCTGGTCCATGCGCGATGAGTTCTCCACCTCCATTCTGGATAGCTGCAATGAACTTCTCCGTAACTAGTCTATGCCCGCTGGGAACGCTTACATCTACAGGGATTTCAGTGTACCAATTCTCAACATTACCCATCCTGCTTTGAGATTCTTTGATAAACCGAAGCATGGACTCCCGGGTTCTGTAAAAAACAATTTTATTATCTTCATAGATCAGTTTTCCGTACTCTCCTACAATCTCCATCCGGTTTGATCCAGGAGTTTCTGCAGTGGTTACTATAAAATGTCCAACCATTCCATTGTCATGCTCGAAGTATGCCGTCACTTCATCTTCGACTTCGATATCATGGTATTTTCCAATATGTGCGAATCCGTTGATGCGTGCCGGCACGCCAAATAACCATTGGTATAGATCCAGATTATGCGGGCATTGATTGGTCAGAATCCCTCCGCCTTCCCCAGCCCAAGTAGCACGCCAATCGCCGCTATCGAAGTAAAGCTGAGATCTGAACCATTTGGTATTAATCCAGGTGGCTCTTATTAATTTCCCGAGCTCTCCGCCATCGATGATGTCTTTAATCTTCTTATGAAAAGGCAGCGTCCTTTCTTGAAACATAATCCCAAAAATAAGGGTTGGATCTTTTTCCCTTGCCAACTCATAAGCAGCGATCGTTTTCTTGGCATCATTTACATGCACGGCAATAGGTTTTTCACAAAGAACATGAATCCCCCTATTGAAGGCATCAATGGATATAGGCGTATGATCGTAATGCGGCACTGCTATTAACACAGCCTCTATGCCTGATTTCTCAAAAAGCTCCGTATGGCTGTAATAAGCTTTAGTATTGTATACCGCTTCTGTGCTATCGGCATTTTCCTTGACAACATCACATACGCCTACGAGCTCTACGTTATCCATTTGAATCAAATATCTTAGATGACTGTTTCCCATCCCGCCTAATCCAACGACTCCCAGCTTCACTTTACTTAATGTACTCATACAATAGCCCTCCATTTAATTTGAACTGTAAGTGCAAAATGTACAAAACATGACGAAAGCGCATACATAAACAAGATTTACATACAAATTAGGAAGATAAAGGATAAATACCATTACACTGCTATTCTAAAATAGATTTAAAGATATATCATAGTTTTTTGTGATTAAAATATTGTTTTTTGTGCAGTTTCCATTCGTACTATAGATGATTCAGCACCTTTTTTTCACTTACATGGACAGTTAATCTAAAGATAGTTTAATTTATTTTTCACTTGGTTGTATTTATCAAAAACGGACATTAATTTGCACTTTGAAGCCATGTTTTAAAACCAGTATTTCATGAAGAGACAGGAGAGTTCAACCCGTGCTTGAATCTTTTAAATACGTTCAATATCAAAAAAATGCATCTATCTCCTGAAGAGATGGATGCAAATCAACCTTTTAGTATAGTCACTCACGAAATCATCAATTTAGTCCATATTATCATCAAAATATACAAGGAAATTGTAAATCCTATATACTACTCTATTATTACAAAGAATGTAAATTGGCACCTATTTTATTCTAAAGTGAGGTAATGCTGATGAACCTGGCTTATGAAAGTATAGACGAATGCATTCTCTATGAGCATAAACTTTATAATCCCAACCTGAACAACGTTAACTTTCATTTGCATGATGAGTTTGAAATTTATTTTTTAATATCAGGTGATGTGAACTATTTTGTTGAAAAGAGTATGTATCCTTTAAAGTATGGAGATTTAATGATCACAAATAATCAGGAAATTCATAAGCCGTCCTTTAAAAATGACAGGTTATATGAAAGAATAACGTTGCAGTTTGCACCCCATATCGTCCGCACTTATAATTCCCCACGGCTTGATCTCCTGAGCTGCTTTCTAAATAAACCAAAAGGCCAGCAGAACAAGATTTCTCTTAAACCAAGTCAGATCAAAGAATTGCTGCGTCTCTTTAATCAAATGGAACAGCTCAAAAACAATGCCGGATATGAAATTTTAAAGCTAAATTATCTCATCGAAGTACTAGTTTTGATCAATATTGTATTTATGGACAATAACCTCTCGGAAAACATCTCCACTATGCCGGAATTATTAATTTCATTATTGGACTATATTGACATGAATTTGGAAAACGACCTTACCCTAGAATCCCTCTCCAAAAAGTTCTATGTGGACCGGTTTTATATGGGACGAGTTTTCAAGAAATATATCGGCAGCAACATTCATGAATACATTCTTTTCAAAAGAATCTCCAAAGCAAAGGAAATTCTGTCTGAAGGCTACAGCGTCACAGATACTTGTGGAAAATGCGGATTTAATGACTATTCCAATTTCCTGAAAATGTTTAAACGAACCGTCGGGATCTCCCCTGGCAAATACAAGGGCAATTTGGGAAATATTATGTAAATTGATGAGCCGGATTGAAAGGCTTCCCCTGGGAAGCACGTGCATCCCAAGGAAAGTCGTTAGGATTTACAATTAC
Organism: Paenibacillus radicis (ex Xue et al. 2023); assembly: GCF_024722015.1. Taxonomy (GTDB): domain Bacteria; phylum Bacillota; class Bacilli; order Paenibacillales; family NBRC-103111; genus Paenibacillus_S. The sequence continues at coordinate 197,818 of NZ_JANQBD010000012.1, forward strand.
ACTTCTCTTAAATCATTCCGATCGACCAGCTCAATCTTCTCTCCGTCCGGACCTTTGAATACGGCAACGCGGCCCAAGCCGGTTCCCGCATTTTTAGGCGAACCCGGCTCGAAAACGACGCCCAGGCCAGACAGCTTCTCAACCATGGCGTCCACACTATCCACCCGCAGCGCGATATGGCCGATCGGATCGCCGGTTTGGGGTTCGGTTTTATGCAAAAATTCAAGAACATCATAGCCATGGTTCATATAAACCATCGTCAAATCTCTTGGAGGTTCCAAATAGTAGCGTTTCAGCGTGGCCATGCCCGTTTGTTCGGTATAGAACTTTTCGGCTCCCACCACATCGTTGCTCAGCAACGAAATATGGTCGAAGCTGAGAATATCGCTTGATACCTCTGGCTTGCGATAGGTTTCGTCGCGTTCGATCAACTCAATGCGCTCTCCATTCGGGCCACCTAAGAAAGCGAGTCGGCCATGCCCGGAGCCAGCCACTTTAGGAGCAACAAAGGGCGTATAGCCGGCCGTAATTATTTTCTCATAATCAGCATCCAGACTATTCGTCATAAAGGCCACGTGATCGAAGCCGTAATGCAAACGGGACGAAACATCACCCGGAGCCAGCAGCTCAATCATGCCCCCGGCCATTTGTACATAAATACATTTGGTGTTAGTGGAAGGAATCAAAGCTTCCCTCACAATTTGCGCTCCAAGAATACGAGTGTAAAAATCTACAGATTTCTCTGCATCCGTAACGAATGCTCCAACGTGGTTCAGTTCGTATATCATACAATAAACCTCTCCCCAATATAGATTTTTACTGTACTTAACATCAGTCTAACTTCTTCTACTCCTTCAGCTGATAGCTCACAAACGCCAGCTGCCTGCTGTCGGGCGACCAAGAATTCACGTTGATTGTGCCCTGTCCTCCGAACAGCTTAACCAGCGTACGAAATTCACCTCCAGCGCTTTGCATTAGCCGAATTTCGACGTTTTTGTTAGCAGGATGGTCGCCGGGAGCAACATCGCCCTTGCTATAAGAAATAAAGGCTACAGATTCACCATCCGGAGACACATGCGGGAACCAATTGTTGCTCTCATCAAAAGTCATCTGTATTGGCTCACTCCCATCGGCGTTCATCCGCCATACCTGCATTAAGCCTGTACGCACGGAATTGAACCAAATGTGCTTACCGTCCGGCGAGTATTCAGGACCGTCATCAAGACCCGGAGAATCCGTCAGCTGCGTTTCAACTCCCCCGGTTACCGCGATCGTGTAGATGTCGTACTGCCCGTTCCGCTCAGCGCAATAAGCCAATGTGCTGCCATCAGGTGACCAGCCGTGCAAGTAGCTAGGTGCAATGGGCGTTATCAGCACGGGATTGCCACCCGTTAGCGGGAATACATAGATGCGGGACAAGCCATCCTCCAGCGTGTTGTGGCTAACCGCGATGTGCGAATTATCGGGAGACAGCACATGGTCGTTGTTGCATCGCGTGACGTAGCCCGATTCGATAACCGTGCTTTCTCGTGTGTCGATGTCGAAGGAATAAATGCGCCCCATGCTGTTATAAATGAGCCGTTTGCTGTCACGCGTCCAGTTCGGCGCTTCGATCAAGTAGTCGAACTGGGCCAATGCCGTACGTTCACCGGTCTGCACATCCACTGTTTCAAGTATGCTGATCACGTTGCGGGTTGCGATCTTACGAGGTTCCTTTAAAGTATTCATTGTATCTCTCCCGTTCTTTTTGTTTAAGAAACTTGTAGTTTCAAGCTGTCCCACCTAGAGCGGCATAGGCTTCCCTAAAAAATTAATAAAGGCTATTTTACTGTAGATATTTACTTTTGCTTCCATAATATCATAAATGCCGTTCGCCGTATCATCGGGATTTCCCGGAGCCGATTCGCCGCCCATATCCGTTTTAATCCATCCCGGATGAACCGCATACACCCTGATTCCTTTATCCTTCAGATGCTCCTTGAGCCTCTCCGAGAACATATTCAAGGCCGTCTTCGACATGCTGTAAGGATAGTTGGTGGGGAATGCGTTGACAATGGTTCCAGCTTCTGACGAAATGTTGATAATGAATCCAGCTTCCCCCATCCTCATAAGTGGCAAGCAATGCTTGACTACTCGCATAGGTCCGAACGTATTAACCTCAAACGACTGAAGAACATCGTCCATGTCGAGCTCTTCAATAAACTTCTCTTTCCCCAGCAACACCGCTGCATTATTTATGATTGCATTGAGCATCCCCACAACAGCTTTGATTTCACTGGCTGCATTTATAATGGATGATTCACTTGTCACTTCAAGTTCAACGAAATGAAGGGATTCCCCGTACTGCTCCTTCAACTGTTTCATTTCCACGGACAACGCTGCTTTCGACCTTACTCCAGCAATTATCACGTGACCTCTTTGCAGCCCTAATTGGGTAAGGTGGCAGCCTAATCCCCGGTTCGCTCCCGTAATTAATATGTTCATACACACATCCCCAATTTTCTCAAACTAATTTTTATCTACTTCCTTAAACTCCAGCGTAACACCCAGCTTCTGGACTGTATCGAAATAAGCGTAACGCTCCTTACCTTTCTCCGTTTTCTGGATGATCGGCATTCCTTTCTGCTCCATCAATTGAATATGCTCTTCAAAGCCTTCGATATTCATGGCGACATAATGAACGCCCTGACCATGCCCTTCTTTAAACTCGTTCCAAGGACTTGGTTCGTCAAGCGGCTCAATCAGTTCGATATAAATCGGCTTTAACGGCACGATGGCGGTTTTGCAGCGAACCTTCCGCTTCTCTCCCCGGAATATCGTATATGCCCGCGGATCTGGTTGGGTATCCGGTTTAGGCACGCTCACTTTCGGCACTTCTATGTTAAAAATTTCCGCATAATGTTGTACAGCTTCCTCAATATTTTCGACTACAATACCAATTTTAACGATTTGGTCTGTTGAAATTTTTTCCATGTTTACCGTCTCCTTTTATTGGTTTGATTTTTTAGGTGTGATTCATGCACAACTGCGCCATACGATTAGCCTTTGACCGCGCCTTCGCTCAACCCCCGCACCAGCAGCTTCTGCGCTAGTGAGAAAATAATGATCGCCGGAATACTCATTAAAATGGAGGCGGCCATCAACTGCCCCCAACGAACGCCCTGCTCGTCGATAAAGAATGCCAACCCAACCGAAACCGGCCGAGTTTCCGCCGAGCTGAAAATGAGCGCGAATAAAAATTCATTCCATGCCAGGATGAAGGAATACATCGCTACAGCGGCGATCGCCGGGAACGTCATGGGAATCACGATCCGCCAAAGCAGTGCAAAAATCGAGCAGCCGTCGATGACCGCAGCTTCTTCCATTTCATACGGAATTTTATCGATAAATCCTTTCAGCAGCCAAACAGAAATCGGCAGAACAACGATCAGGTAAACTAATATCAACCCTGTGTATGTGCCAAGCAAATTCAAATTCCGAAGCGTGACATAGAACGGGATAATAATAACGACGCGTGGAAAAATCTGAGTAAATAAAATCGACCAGAGCAAGGTGTTCCTCCCCGGGAACTTAAAGCGCGAAAACCCATATGCCGCCATAATACCGATAACCAATGAAAATACAGTTGATCCGATTGCGATGATGGAAGAATTGAGAAAATACCTCATCATCATCTTATTTTTAAGTATGCTTGCATACTGCGAAAAGTCTATCGGGTCCGGTATCCACTGTGGTGGTTGGGCGTACACCATATTATCGGGCTTCAGCGAAGTACTAATTCCCCACAGGATGGGGATTAGGCAGAAGCTGCAAAGAATCAAAGCAGATATATATACCAAGCCATGCTGCAGAAATCGAACTCTCATTTTCTTGGTCATCCTGCATCACCCCGTTTATTCACCTTGTAATTCATCAGCCCATAGAACACAAAGAAAATAACGGCCAAAACCAACAGTGTGACGCTGATTGCGGAGGCTCCCCCAAAATCAAAATTGGTAAACCCGATACGATAAATAAACAACCCTAATATTTCCGAAGCCCCGCCAGGTCCGCCGCCCGTCAGCACATATAACAGATCGAACGCGTTAAGGTTATGGATAATTTGCAGCAGTAAAACAATAACGATGATCGGCTTCAAGCTCGGAATCGTAATATAACGGAACAACTGAACCTTATTGGCTCCGTCAATTTCACCCGCCTCGAACATCTCTTTGGGAATGCCCTGCATACCGGCGAGCAGCATGAGCATAACAAACGGAAAACCCGCCCATGCACTGGCAAACATAACGGAGTACAAAGCCGTATTGGGATCGCCAAGCCAATTATGGCTGAGACCTTCCATTCCGTAGGATCTGAAGAACACATTCAACAGCCCAGTATCGCTTTGGAAAATCCATCGCCATAAATTAGAGGACACGATAGAAGGAACGGTCCAGGGAATCAGGCAGAGAATCCGAAGGAAAATACCGCCCTTCACATTTACATTGAAAATGATAGCCGCCCAAAAGCCTAAGAAAAACTTCAATATAATCGCACCAACGATCCAAAGGAGCGTATTTTTGAAGACAGTGGTTATTTCTTCTTTCGAAAAAACCTTCGTGAAATTGTCCAGCCCTGCAAACTTCAAATCAAAGGCAGGAAGCTTCACTTCAAATATACTGAATCGGAGGGTTTGATAAATGGGATAGATCATCATTAAGATCAGTAGCAGTACGCACGGCAGAATCAAAACATACACTGGGCCTCTTTTCAATACCATCTTTTGCAGGGTGTTCATAGCCCATATACCACTCCTTTCCTTCAAGCTCTGCTGCTATTTTTTCAAAAGAGCGTTCATTTGTTTGGCCATTTCATCGGCGGCCTGCTGAGGAGTCTTCGCACCGGTCAGCACCTTCTGGAGCTCGGTGACGATGACCGTCTGCATTTCGGTCCAGGCTGCAACAGCAGGCATCGCCTTCTGATATGGCGCAGCTGAGAGAAGGAACTGCATTTCCGGCTCGCTCCATGGAGGAACGTTAGTTGCCGATTTACGCGATGGGAACACCACGTTCAATTTCCCCATGTTTTCCGGCTTCATGTACCAAAGGACAAACTGTCTAGCCGCGTCTTTGTTTTTCGAGCTCTTCGGAAGTGTAAATGACCAGCCTCCGGTACGTCCGAATTTATTCGGCTGCAGCACCATTCCCCATTTAACTTGAGGGTTCTTCTTCAGCATATCGACCATACTGCTGGAGTTCGGCATCATTGCCACTTGATTGTTCAGGAACATCGGCATGACGTCTTTGGTCAGGGCAAAATTGACGCTTCCTTCAGGCACGACCTTATGCTTCGTATACAGCTCTGTCCAGAAGGTAATCGCTTTGACGCCTTCCGGTTTATTGATGATGGCTTCGGTGTTTTCTTTGTTCAGGAAATCGCCGCCATAGGACCAGAGAACAGGAGAAAAAGACGAGAATACGTTGGATGGATCACTATTGGAAGCGGCGATGCCAACCCCGTACTTTTTGCCAGCAACGGTAATTTTCTTGGCCATTTCCAGCATATCTTCCTGAGTCCAGTTATCCGTCGGGTAAGAAACTCCTGCCTCATCAAACATCGTCTTATTGTAGAAAAATACGGAAGATTCCCCACGGTTCGGCAAACCATACATTTTCCCGTTGATCTTGCTTCCATTCCAGGCCCCAGCATGGAAATCGTTGACATCGAGATCCTTGATATAATTATCCCATGTCTCCAGCATGTCTTTTCCAGCCATAGCGGGAAGCATCGTAATATCCAAGTCAAGAACATCCGGAGAGTTGCCGCCCAGTTCGCTGGAAATAGCTTTATCGAGGTAACCGTTAATGGGCAAGGTTTCAATTTTTAGTGTAACGTTAGGATAATCTTTTTTGTACGCGCTAACAATTTCCGGCACTTTTTCAGCCCACCAACTGCCCATCCATACGGTGAGTGTAACCGGACCTTGCGCCTCCGTTTTTGCAGGTTGATCCCCTTTCCCCGGCGCAGGTGTTGTTGTCGATGGTGCACTTTGATTACTGCTTGAGCAGCCGCTTATAACCAGCATCACCCCCGCCAGCAGCCCAACGCTAAGTCGTGAAAATGTCATTGTCTTTTTCATCCTTTCATCTCCCTTTTTAATTTTGGCTTATCTACCTAAAAAATGGGAAAGAAATTAATGCACTATCGCTGTCGAATTGAAACATGCTGTGCCTATTCCTTTCCCATCGGTAAAACTTTCGACTTTTCAAACAACCGGAAGCTTATGGTTTGATATCATTGCCCAGCAGCTCAATAATCAGCTTCAGATCCTTGAATGTATCCATATAAGCATACCGTCCACCTGTATACTCACCTTTCTGAATCAAAGGCATTTGGCGGTCTTCCATTTCACCCACGATGCTTTTCAAACCATCCACCCGGAATGCGATATGGTGAAAGCCCTCACCCTTCTCATCCAGAACTTCGCGCCAGGTACTAGGATTATGGTCTGGTTCAATCAGTTCAATCGTAATATTGCCGAATTTGATAAAGGCAAGCTTGGCCCTTGCTTCCGCTGGCTCACCATTGTAAGTTGCTTGCGTTTTATCCAATGTATCCGTCAATTTCCACTGTGGTTTTTCGATGCCGAAAAAGTCCGCGTAGGCTTGGCTCGTTGTTTCAATATCATTTACAAGCACCGCGATTTGAGCGACGATATCCGTACCCATCAGGTTTTTATTATTTTCCAAGACAATCCCTCTTTTCGTTATAGTAGGCAAATCCAGTAAATCCGGTATTCATTTTCCTAAGCTTATCGGGACCCGACTTCTTTGAACTCCAGCGTAAGGGCCAATTGGGCAATAGAATCGAAATAGGCATATCTTTCATGCCCTTTATCCTGCTTGAACGTAAGTGGCATCCCTAATTCCTCCATAAATTGCACATGCTGCTCGAATCCGTCGATATAAAATGAAATGAAATATACGCCTTGCCCATGCTTCTCTTTAAAGTCCGTAAATGGATTCGGCACGTCCGGCAGAGGCTCGATCAGCTCGAGATAAACAGGCTCCGTATATATTTTCGCTACCTTGCAGCGGGGTTTTCTGTCGCTTCCCTGGTACCAGGTATAAGCTTTGCCGGATGGATCAGGCGGAGCTTCGGGACCCGGCGTCGATACTTCCGGCATTTCCATTCCGAATATTTTGGCATAATAGGATGCCGCTTCTTCCACATTGTCCACTACGATACCAAGCTTCACAATCGTTTTACTGCCTACAGACTTTATAGCGTCCAAAACAAATCCCTCCAAAGTATAGTAGATTCATTAGATACCTTTACAACGAGATGTGGTTTTCTTTTGGCAACAGTTCGGATATAGTTCCACTCCCAGCTTGTATTCCTGCGCATTGGGCAGATGCTCAAGCAGCAGTAGAGTGTCTTGCGACAGCTTGTTCAACTCCGTCAAGAAGATTCCATAGTCCACCTAAAGTGAATTTCATCCCTGTAATCTGCGATGTTTACCTGAATGCTGCCAATAGATAGGAAGCGTTTACATTTCCACTCTCAGCTGCATTCAAGTAAAAGCTTAAAACCGCCCAGCACCTTGAGATTAGATCACCTCCTACATGCAAGAGTATCATCCTCATTTCTCAAACACATGTTGATTGTTCTCGATAATTACTGATTATATTTTCATTTAAAATCATATCCTATCATTTGATTTCCTATTTTAATATATATGACAAATAATTAAGCATCAACACTATATCATCAAAATATATTGTTCACACAATAGTATATGATAACAAATAATAACTCTGATTCACTCCGGGTCCTTATTTATGCAATTCCATCCTTCGAATCCTATTTGTAAATAGCAGGCCATGCTCACTTACAGCCGGTTGGCCGTCCAAAGCACGGAACGGCGCAGCATTTCACGCACCTGGGGAACAGCGTAAGCTTTTCCGTCATGGCCAAGCAGCGTTTGATATACGCGAGAATTGCGGTATTGCGTCACCCACGCTAGCGGTTCATCTTGATTGCTTATATTGGATTTCGCCGTGTAAAGCGGCGGCAGCTCCTCACCCTCCTGATTGAAGTACAATTCATCCGTAATCGCAAACGGCGTGATGCCTTGCGTAATGGGATGGGAATCATTCGTTATGTTAACGAAAAATTCGCCATATTTGTCATGCTTGCTGTTCCCATGATGATTCCATACTCTACGCACAATGCGGCGGTACTCCGGCCAGTCTGATTCTCCACCCTCAGGCAAGGAAAAGTGAAACGCACCATTGGCAAAGTGCAGCACCACAATGCCGCGCCCTTCTTCCGCAAACTTGATAACATTGGCCTTGGCGCCATCGCTCAATTGGGACGGATCCTTCCAATTGCAATAATTCAGTGCAAGCACATCGTATGTAAACAATGCATCCTCAGCCAGCACTTCAATGTTAAGCGAGACGGTTACGGTGATGCGCTCATCCTCCTGCAGCGATTCCTGAATGAGCGGAGTCGTTTCCTCCCAATGATGCCATTTATGGTTTTCATTTCCTGAAATCAAAAGCACCTTCGTCACATGATTTGGCATAGTAATAACTCCTCTTCCTATTCGTTATTTTGTCATTTGATAGAATTGGGTCATATGTTCCAGCAGAACCTTATAGGTTGCCGCGATGCTCACGTAGCTTTCATGGTTGACGCTGTTAGGCGTCATAACATCGCTGTATGTAACAAATGATTTAATGACATCCAAGCGCGTAAAAGCCCCCACCCCATAGCCGGCAATGACGGCGTTCGCCAGTGCAGCTGTATCCGATCGCTCCAGCCTAGTGTAAGGAACGGACAGAACATCGGATTTGATGGAATTAAATAATCTGCTTTTGGTACCTCCTCCAACACCGATAATTTGCGAAAAGGAGGCGCTGCCCAGCAGCTCCTTCAAGGTGTCCAAATAGTGGCTGTACTCGAAGGCAACCGATTCCAGTATAGCCCGGTACATGCTTTTTCTTCCGTGAGACCAGTGCAACCCCGTCCAGCTACCTCTCAGAAAAGGATTGTTCGGGCATACTCTCCCGCCATAATGCGGCACGAAGAACAGCCCGTTACAGCCCGGAGCCTCCGCTTTCGCCTCTTCGTTCAATGTGTCGAAGCCAGCGTCAGGCCGACCACCGCCAACCTGCTCCCGGAACCATTCCAGACATTGGCCGCCTCCGTTAATATAAGCCAAAGGCGTCCATAAACCCGGTATGACCGAAGGTGCGTATACTAAGGTTTTGCTCACAGTGTCCGGTTGATACCGGTCCACGCAGCAGGCCAGCACCGAAGCCGTTCCGGCGACATCAAACATCAAGCCGGGCTTGACGACCCCCGCTCCGAAAATGCTGGCCGCTGTATCCCCGCAGCCGGCCGCAATCGGGATCCCCTCGATTAAACCGCAATATTGCGCCGACTGTTTGGTCAATGCACCTATGATGCGCCACGGATCGGTGATCGCGGGCATTTTGTCCTTGTCAACGGAGAAAAATTCCAGCAATGGATCGGACCATTGTTTTTGCTGCACGTCGGCATAGCCCATAAAATGCAGATGCGTAAAATCTATAAAAGCGTCTTTGGCGTTCAACCCCGCAAGCCGCCCGGCAATATACCCGGAAAGCGTCACGAATTTGGAGATCCGGTTGTAGATGTCCTGCCGCTCATGCTTCCACCAAAGTATTTTGGGTCCTGGAGCATAAGTAACCGGGCAGCCGGTAATCCGGATCAGATTTTCCTCGCCGAATTGTTTCATCATCGGCATATAGGCTTCACAGCGGGTATCCAGCCAGGAATCATAAGGGGTGACAGGCTCCCAGTGATCGTCAATCCCCATAATTCCCGCCATTTGGCCATCCAAGCTGATGGCCTGTACTTGGCGGGGCTCGATTCCTGCGCTTGTTACCGCTTCTTTCACCGCTTCTACCACTGAGGCGAAGATCTCTTGAGGGTCCTGGGTTACCGAGCCGTCGGAAGAGGTAATCAACCGAATCGGTCTCTGCGCCTGAGCGATAGATGCTCCATGGCCGGAAACAACGGCGGCCTTACTGCCCTGAGTGCCAATATCGACCCCGATGAAATAATGCTCATTCATGGTCAGGCTTTTCCCATGTTAGCGACTTCGTCGACCGGCTTACCGCATCCAGTACCTGATTGTTAAGCCAACCGTCATAGAAATTAGGAGAAGCGGCTTTATTTTGCCGGATCGCATCGATGAAATCGGCCAGCTGATTTACAAACGTATTCTGATAGCCGATAATGTGACCCGGTGGCCACCAAGCATGCACATAGGGATGAACATCCTCGGTAGCCAAAATTTTACGGAAGCCTTGAACCTCCACATCGTCTTCCTTGCTCCAATATTGCAGCTCATTCATCTGTTCGAAATTGAATACCAGAGACCCTTTCGTACCGTTAATTTCAATCTGCTCATAGTTTTTCCGGCCGCCCGCCATCCGGGTCGCCTCGAACGTGCCCATGGTGCCGTTTTTAAATTTCGCCAAAAATGACGTCGTATCATCGACCGTAACTTCTACCATTTCAGCTACGTCACCCTTGACCTTTGAGAAGTCCGCACCCAAAGTTGCATCGACTTTTACTTTGGGGCGTTTCGTAATAAATGTTTTTTCCATTCCCACCACTTGGTCCACCTCTCCAACCAAATATCTGGCGAGATCGATTAAATGCGCGTTCAGGTCGCCGTGCGGGCCGGAGCCGGCAATGTTTTTATCCAGCTTCCAGCTTGTCGGGAACTGGGGATCGAGCAGCCAATCCTGAAGGTACACACCGCGAAAATGATACAGCTCCCCTAGCTTGCCGTCATCAATCAGCTTTTTAGCCAAGCAGATCGCGGGAACTCTGCGGTAGTTATGGCCCAGCATGTGAACGACCCCTGCCGCTTCCGCTGCATCAAGCATTTTTTTGGCTTCCACCGCCGTGAGAGCAAGAGGCTTCTCACACAAAATGTGCTTGCCCGCAGCAGCAGCCTCAATGGCTATTTCCATATGCGTATTCGTAGAACTGCAAATTAACACCGCATCAATATCTTCCCTGTGAATGGCCTTGCGCCAATCCGTCTCGTAAGATTCCCAACCGAAGTTTTCTGCCGCCTGCTTGACGAGATGCTCCGTTCGGCCGACAATAACCTTCTTGACTGGCTGCAGCTCGCTTTTGAAAAAAAACGACACATTATCCATCGCATGACTGTGAACTTTACCCATAAAGTTATAGCCAACCAACGCTACATTTAATTTGTTCATGGAATTCACTCCTTTATCGGGAATCGAGAAACGACTACAACTTTGTACTTACCCATTGATAACAAAAATGATTGCGCTTGCGTCCTCACTCTAACCATTTGCTCAGCATTACATTTGATTGATGAAAATCTCGCTTTATTCAGCTGTTTATCCGAAGAAAATTCAAATAAGTTCCTTTATGTTACTGCTATATTTGTTAAATAGTGAATAACCAACAACTCCAATTGCTTCAACTTATTCGTTAATGGTAATATATAATAAAATATATTAAGAAAGGGGAAGGCATTATGAACCCATCCGATAATCCATCCCATATCCTTTTTGCGGAAGAACGAAAGAATGAAATTATTAAGCTCGTAAACTTCAAAGGCAAGGTGTTTGTTCCCGATTTAGTCGCTCATTTTAATGTTTCTCCCGCCACCATCCGAAACGATCTGCGTGAATTGGAAGGCTTCCATTTGATTAAAAGAACGCACGGCGGGGCCATTCCGATTGAAAGCGAAAAGGTTGGCTTCGAGATGGTCAATCAACAAAAGTCGGTGGAACACATCGAACAAAAGAAAATGATTGCGAAATCGGCTTTGAATTACATCGAAGAAGGCGACATTATTATTTTGGACACCGGTACGACCACGCTGGAATTGGCCAAAATGTTAAAAAATATGCACATTACTGTGATCGTCAACGATATCGATATCGCACATGTGCTCGAAGAGTATGAACATGTTCAAGTCGTGCTCATCGGCGGCAACGTCCGCAAAAAATTTCGCTCAACCGTCGGTCCGTTTGCCCTTAAGATGCTATCGGAAATCAATGTCGATAAAGTGTTTCTGGCCGTCAACGGCTTCAGCATGACTCGTGGAGGCACAACGCCCGATGTCAATCAGGCAGAAATTAAAAAGAAAATGATTGAAATTTCCACAAACACTATCTTGCTTGCGGACAGCAGTAAAATCGGAAAAAGCTCCTTCGTGCAATTTGCTGCTCCTTCCCAAATCACCACTCTAATCACGGACCCGGGAATCGATTCCTCCCATCTGGAGCAGCTGCAAAGCTTAGGCATTGAAGTGGTCATCAGCGAAGCTTAGGCGACCACCACATCGAGACCGGAGTTTACCAGATTTAGCAGCTCCTCCGAGGTAATACAATGATCCGTAATCAACAGGTCGATTTCGGTAAACGGGATGAATTGCACGAAGGAATTGATCCCGATTTTGCTGCTGTCACAGAGGACGATGACCTGCGAGGCAATTTGCGCCATGATTTTCTTCACTTCGGCTTGGGCAATGTCCGGCGTTGTACAGCCTCTATCTATGCTCAAGCTGTTTGTTGTCAGGAACGCTTTATCAACATTAAGCTCGTTTAATGTTTTAGTCGCAAACGGTCCTACCGTACAATGAAACTTTTTTCTTAAGATACCTCCGATGATCAGAACCTGAATTCCCTCCGCCTCATCAAAGCAAGCTGCGATATCAATATCATTAACAACAACCGTAATATTATCTTTATTCTTCAACAGCTTTGCCAGCTCGATTGAGGTAGTCCCCGCATCGAGAACAATAATATCGCCTTCTTCCACGTACTCCAACGCCTGCCGTGCGATCGATTGCTTCTGAATCAAGTTTTCACTACCCTTGATAGTCGTCTCCTTCTCAAATCCTACACTGGGAAAGTCCAGCGAAAGCGCCCCTCCGTGTGTTCTTTTGATTAAACCCATTTGTTCCAAGTCTCTCAAATCGTTCCGAATCGTTGCCGGTGACACCTTAAAATGGCGAACCAATTCAGGCACCAGGATTTTATCCCGCTCTTTGATCAATTCAATAATTTCGCTCTTCCTCTCTTCTGCAAATAAATGTCCTTTATTGCTATTTGACAAATACGGTCACCTCCCAGCTCAACCCCTTCTAACACTTCAACGCCATGAACCGACTTTTTAATATTTTTCGATTCGATTATACAGGCCACACCGTTTCCCCTATACCGCAAGTATTTCATCACATGGCTTCCTTCGCAAAGGTTTCGATCAGGTTGGCGGAAGCCATTATTCCCATATTGTCAATCGCGTCAAGCGTCGATGCAGCGCAGTGTGAGCCGATAATCAGCTGAGCCAGCTCCAGAAGCTCTGACTTGGCCGGCGGCTCCTGTTCAAACACATCGATGCCAGCACCCCAAATCTTATTTTCCTTCAATGCCCAGTACAAGGCTTCTTCGTCAATCAAGCCTCCACGAGCCGTGTTGACAAGAACCGCGGTCTTCTTCATCATTTCAAATTGACGACGGCCGATGATATGCCGGGTAGCCGGAATTAATGGAAGGTGCAGGCTGATAAAATCGGATTCCTGTATAACCCGTTCGAAGGATACATACTCGATCCGGTTGTCTGCGGCATATTCCTCGTCTGTAACCGTGTCATAAGCAAGAACCTTCATATTAAAGCCTTTGGCTCTCCGAGCCACGCCTTTGCCGATATTGCCGAGGCCGATCAAACCCAATGTCGAATTCCACATGTCGACGGTCGTTAATTTCACCCAGTTCAGCTTTCTGCATTCCTGATCAATCATCGTCAGCTTTCTGGCGACGCCCAGCATTAAGGCGAAGGCAAAATCAGCGACAGCTTCCTTGTTAGCTCCAACCGTCGTAGTGACAGGTATTCCCAGCTCACCTGCAAATTCCAGATCGATATTATCCGTTCCAACACCATACTTGGAAATGACCTTTAACTTACGGGCATGCTGTAAAACCTCCTTATCCAGCGGATCGACTCCAATGATGACGCCGTCTATCTCCGAAATGAGCGAGATCATTTCTTCCTTCGTCAATATTCTTCCGTGCGGGTTCAGGACAACATCGAACCCTTGCTCCTTAAGCAAATCCAGGGGAGCTGAGCTGTTTTGGCCAAAGGACCGGGGGGTGACCAAAATCTTTCGAGCCATAAGCCTTCACATCCTTATTTCCATTTCGGATTATCGATAATGATCGGCCTTCCATCCTGCTCAACCACGATTTTTCGGAAGCCCTTCGTTTCAATCGAGCCGTAATCATGTCCGGCGTCGCTGCGAAACACATAGAAAGTAATCAGCGGTTCATTGCCAATGTTGATGCTGCGGTGGGCATAACGGCCAGGCACGTATACGGCTTTGCCCGGTGTAAATTCCTCTGCGGTCCAATCCCCTTCGGGGTTCTCCATCAGCATGTATCCTTTACCGCCGATGCAGTAATACACCTCCGCTGTATCCAATATCGTATGGAAATGGCCCTTCGTCATGTAATATTCGCTTCCCACCTTGCCCGGATAAACGATGCTCGTTCCGAAAGCCAGATTGCCCGGCTGCTCCGGAACGCCCAGCTCATAAAATTCATAAAGCAGCGGATCCCCGTCTGCCGTCATAGCGGCGTAGGCTTGATCATCAGCGTACATTCCTTTCATCTTCGACAGATGCCTCTTTAATGAAGGAGTCGTGTCGGACAACCCGTTGTTAAGGCTAAAATATAATGAAAAAGGCTTTAGTATAGGCTCCAGCTGTTCCATAGCCTCGCGCTCCTTTAGTTTTTTGCCGTTCTTAAATCCATTGTGGTTTTTTCCAGCCGGTCGAAGATTTCACCTTTGATTCCCGTATGGAATACTTCCGCGATAACCTGCGTCCAGCCGTGAATAAAGTAAATCCAACCGTCCTCCACATGGAGCTTCTTCATATCCTTTTGCTTTAATGCCTGATGCATGAAATCCAGCTCGCCCCGGTAGTTCAATTCCCAAACGACGCCGTTTTGCGGAAATTCGCAAGTATCTGTCAATGGGGAGCCTGGGCGGTCCTTTCCTAAGCCGGTGGCGTTAATGACCAAGGAATACGGCTTTAAGCGTTTTAAAATAGCGTCATTGTCGGCAGGGTCAGGACATAAATGATATTCGAACTCAACCGACGTATCGATTTGTCCCAGCAATTTTTCCGCAGAAAGCAGTCTCGGCTCGCTGCGGTTGCTGATGATGATTTTGGAAGGCACGTTATCCCCATGCTTCTTATCTGTCAAGTGAGAGCTGATCGCCAATGCGCTCCCGCCAGCCCCCATAATGAAAATCTCCCCATTGTAATCGTTCCAGAAGTTGTCGGGAATGAATGCTTCGAGAGACAAACCGCTGGAAATCGGGTCCTTGGCGTAGCCTTCAAGCCGTCCTTCGTTCTTGGAAATAGACGAAATTTCATCGAACATAGCCGCATAAGGGTCCAGGTATTCGAATAAATCTTTACCGGCGTTGTATAAATCAATCTTGTGTGTCGTTACGAGTGCACCCAAAGATAGCGGATCGTCTTTAATAAACTGAATGCAATCGCGATAAATTTGCGGATCGGCATGAATCTCTATGTCAATACCTTTAATGGCGGCATCCTTCAATCCGAGTTCGCGCGCCCATAAGGGAAACAATTTCATTATGGAGGATTGTGTTGTCGTTACGCCTATAAAATACAAGGTCGGTTGTGCTGCCTTTGGAGGTAAACTCATCTTTCTCTCTCCCTTCTAACACTTACTTGGATAATTTGTTTTCAAATGCGACCGCCGGATTGTTAATCATCATTTTGGCAACTGCCGATTCAGCTACGCCATACTGCTTCAGCAGCGGGAGAAAACGGCGTGAAATATGGTCCAACCCGATGTCGCCGCCATAGCTCTTCAATCTTGCCCTTGTCGTATCCAGACCTAATAAAAGAAGGTCCTCGAAACCGCTGTCCACCATATCTTTAATTAACTCCGCCTCTTGCTCGTCGCTATGATACTTGTATCTGCCGATGGTATCATATTCGAGATAAACACCCTGCTTCGCCAGTTGCTTGTGCGTTTCCATTTGATCCAGAGTTCGATCCAGATGGCATATAATGATTTGTCTCGCCGGGATGCCTTGCTCCCGGTAAAAGTCGACCAGCGCCACAGCTTGCTCGCCGGATTCGGTATGGCACAGTAAGGGTGTCCCCGTCTCCAGTGCCGCCCGGGCGGTAGCGCGAAACCATTTTTTTTCGGGGTCGGCCATACGTTCTTCATCTATAGCCGTCTTGATAATACCCGCCTTGGACCGGACCGAATCACGGGGATCCTGCCTATCGCTATGGACGAACATCCCATGGGTCAATTCATGGATAAACACATCGGCTAACGCAGCTTCATCGTAACGATAGATCCAATGGTCTTCAGCATAAAAGGCAAGCTTGTGAAATCCTGTAGCGGCAATTATATGGATATGGCATCTCAGTGAAGCTTCGATGAGATTCATTTCCATTCTTCCGCAGCCTAACGGCTGGGCATCCACAATGCTGTTCCCGCCGATCTGTCGAAACAGCAGCAATTCCTCCATCGTTTTGTCCAAGTCGTCGATGCGAAGCGCAGCGTTTATTTGGGCAGGCTTGCCATTGGCTACAAATAAATGCTCATGGCTGTGGCAAAATCCCAGCATTTTTTTATCGATCGAGCCTAACACCGTCTGAATGGCCATCTCCTGTCACATCCTTCGCATCATGATGTCAAACGAACGATTTGGCCTTCCTTGATGGACTTGTTCCCGGCATTCACAACACTAACTGCCATCTTGCCGTCATGCCCCGTCACCTTCGGCTCCTTGTCTTCCAGAATGCATTCCACAAAGTGTGCATCCTCCGCCAAATACGCATCTTTATACAACGATCTCCAACTATTCATAACCGGCCTGGTTATTCCATTCCGATTGGCGGTTAAGATCGTTTTTTCGTGCACCTGACCGATAAAAATAACGCCTTCCGTGCCGAGAATCTCTACTCGGGAATCGTATCCGTATTTTACGGAAACCGCCCCGTCGATCACTCCCTGCTTTTGGTTCGTAAATCTCGCATTCAGCACCACATTATCGTAAAAGTCGGGGAACTGCTCCTTAGCCTCCGGGCATCTGTAGTTGCCCGCTATCGCATATACGCTTTCAAACTCCGCGCCGATAAACCAGCGAAGTGTATCAATATCGTGGCTGTTCACTTCAGCGAGCGGGCCGTTGCTTTTCTTAAGATCGTACATCCAAGGCTGGGGAATGCTCGGGCCTCTCGTCAACGATCGAACCATCACGACATCCCCGATTAATCCGGCTTCGATTTCTTCCTTCGCCTGCATAAAGCTTTCGTTGAATCGGCGCATAAATCCGATCTGAAGCTTTACGCGATTATTATTCGCCGCTTGGATCATGTCTTCGCATTCGCTTTCAATCATGCCCATCGGCTTTTCGCACAGCACATGCTTGCCCGCTTCTGCAGCTTCAACCACAATATTGCGGTGATAAATCGTTGGCGTAACCACAACAACCGCATCAATCGCATCACTTTTTAGTGCTTCTTTATAATCCGTATAATAGGTATGTATTCCAAGGCTTTCAGCCGCTTGCTTCGCAGCCTGTTCATTCGGGTCTGCGATCGCTGCTAAGACGGCGTTCGGTACGTTTTTTCTGAAATTGACTGCATGAATCATGCCTGCGCGTCCGGCCCCGATAATGCACACTCTTATGTCCCGTTTCATCATGATTTTCTCCTCTTATCGGTTATTGGGATAAGGCTGAGGCTGTCCCTTAGAGCAGACGGTACACCCACTTTAAGAGACAGCCGCCATTCCCCTTAATGCTGAGGTTTATTCTTCTTATCTTTTTTATCGAATACTGCTTCAATAACGACAATTTTCAGTTCGGTGTCGGCGATATTACGGAAGGTATGCTTGCTTCCGCTCTTCGTTAAGCAAGCGGTACCCGGCTCCATGACGAATGTGTTGCCGTCAACCGTCATTTCCCCCTTGCCTTCCACCACATAATAAATTTCTTCATTGCCTTCGTGCGGATGGAGGCCGATTGTGGTTCCTACCGGCAGCGTCGTTTCATGCATAAAGTTGATCAACGAATCAAAATCATCCGGATTTCCCGGAACCGGCAGCAAAGGCTCGTACCCGAGCAGCTGCCTTACATAGATAGTTCCTTCACCATCATGGCAATCGTCCACAGGGAAATTCACGACATCTTTTCTTCCTCTAACCACATAAGCCAAAACAATCATCTCCTTAAATAATGAATGATTTTATAATAAATATAATGGCCAGCAAAATAATGAGGGAACAAGCAGATTTCGAATTAATTGACAGTAATGATGTTTTTCAAGCCAATGCCTCTGGTCGCATGTTCGAAAGCTTTATCGATTTGATTTAAGGTAAAGCTGGCGGAGATCAACGGCTTCACATCGACCAGCTTGTTCTCAACAAACTCAAGCGCTTTTCTGAACTGCAGGATGCTGGACCTCGTGCTGCCGGTAACGATCAATTGCTTGTAATGAATAATGTTCGTATTCAGCGGGACGATTTCTTTATCTTTGGGAAGCCCTCCAAAAAAGTTAATTCTTCCGCCTATCGCCATCAAGTCAAGCGAGCTCGATTGCACCTGTGGAACCGGACAAGCGGTAATTAGTACATCAACGCCTTCCCCATTGGTGAGCTCCATAATGTACGGCTTCAAATCAGTGCTCACTGTTGTAATGGCATCGTCAATTTCCCTGCACATGGCGAGCCTTTCCTCAGAAATGTCGTTGATGATTACCTTGGAGGCTCCAGCCATTTTGGCCAGCTTCGCATGCATCAGTCCGATCGGACCTGCTCCGATAATCAGAACAAAATCTCCGGGCTTCACATTGACCTGCTGAAAGCCGTTATACACGCAAGCCAAAGGCTCCACGATTGCCGCTTCTTCAAAAGTGACATGATCCTTCAGCAGCGTAATGTTTCCTTGTCTTACAGCTGCTTCAGGAATTCGCACGTATTGGGTAAACCCGCCGTTAATATTAATGCCGAGTGCTTGATACTCCTTGCAAAGATGTGTGTTGCCGCCTACGCATCGAGCGCATTGACCACATCCCATATTGGGGGCCGCTGTTATTCTCATGCCTGGTTGGTACTTCGTAATATTTTTGCCGACCTCTTTGATGACGCCGCTGATCTCATGGCCCAAAATTCTTGGCGTGCTTGCGCTGATTCCCGTGTAACCGTTTTTAAACATCCGGACATCTGTACCGCATATGGCTGCCCGCTTCACCTCCAAAAGAACTTCGTTCTCATTAATTTCGGGAGTTGCATACTCTTCAATCCGCAAATCCTCGGGACCGTACAACAAAGCTGCTAACATAGGTCATTCTCCTTTTTTAATGTAATTCATGATAGAATTTATCATTTGTTATTGTTTATTATCATTTATCATAACTCCACTAATAGTATGTCGTCAATACAAATTTTCCCATAAAACAACCTGTAAATCATACTTCTTCCAATCCGATATTGAGCACTTTAGACATAAATTCAAGCTCTACCTTTTTATGCCCCGGGATTAATATGCCGTGGTGAGAATAAAGCGAGCTCATCAATTTATGACCGCTCGGCACCTTCAACAGTGCGCCATTCCTGCAATCCGAACCCGGATATTGAACGTAATCTTTAAGCATGCCTTCCACTGCCAGCATCTTTCCAAGCGTCGGATGCATTTCGGCAATGGTCAGTTCGCCAATCGGGTAACGTCCGTCAATGGCTGTAGCGTTTTCATCCACGATGCCCAGCACCTTCGGACGAAGTGTCCACTCGCTTGCAAAGGACTTAGGCATACAGGCAAAAAATCCGCAGTGGCCTACGAGAATGTGATTCTCAGGCTCTTCCACTTCAGGAAAATGACTGATTCGTTCATGCTTGATTGCAGTATCTCCCATCAGGAAAGGATACAAATTGCTCATGACGACGGGAGCCTTGATCGATTTATGTATAATATATTTATTTAAAAGCGATAAAATATCGCCTTCGCAACCCCACATCACTCCTAATTCCTCATAGAGCATACTCCACGCCAAACATGGAGTCGTATCCGAATAGGCCGATTCATTGAGGCAGTTGATGCCTACGCCTTTAATACTCCGGTCGTTTTCTATTTCACGCTTGACCGCAATATACATTTTGACAGCGCTGTTAAAAGCTCGAGGCGTAACCCCGCTTGTATGGATACTCCAGCTTTTGAGCACCTCTTCTGCCTCGGAGTCGGCGATACTTTTGGCATCGGCGGCCAGCTGCTTAAAGCTCTTTTTCACAATGCCGATGCCGAATTTATCCTGAATGCGGCTGACGCACTCATCCTCCCACCAGAAGAAACGCTTGAAAATACTGGCCTGCATACCATCTCCCGGGTTATCCTGAAACACGAGAAATTTGCTTTGCTTCATTTCCCGCTTTAAGCCAAGCGTACGGCAAATTGTCTTCGTCAAATCCAGATTGTACGGCGCGAAAGGCTGCAGCCCTTCTGATTTCAGAAACGTAACAATCTCCCAATCCCACATGGCAACGGTTCCAAATTCAGACGTAATGACGACAATCGGAATATTAATCTCCTTGAAATGATGAATTTCACGGTAAGCCTCCCCAACCAATTGTGGAAACACAACGGCATCCGCTTCTGGAATCGGGGAACCGAGGGCCACGGGCTCCAAAATTTCCGCTTCTTCGGCAAGTAAGGTTTTCAAACGTTCCAGCTGATCATCAAATTCATGGTCTCGTGCAGTTGCAAAATACATCGGAACTAAACGTGCTTTCATCGTAAAACCTCCCATGTCATTCTCTTGTCAGAAACAACACCTCAACCGCTATCATATTGTTATATGCTATTATATTATATCTTATACTATTATATTTTATCATTTATTGAAACGTCAATATGATAATACGTGAAAATTATAATGTTTATTTTCATTTATTCCCGTATAAAGCAAAAGAGCGAAACCCTTTTTATCAAAAAGAATCTCGCTTGTTGTTTGTCCTTGTTATCGATGCCAAGGCGTAACTGTGATATTGTCGATATGAACTCTCGATGGAAGATGGATCAAGTACGTAATGATATTGGCGATATCATCTGCCTTAAGCATCGTGGAACGGTTATCCTCCGTTATTTGCTCTTTCTTATGATTCCATATCGTGGTGTCGACCGGACCCGGGCTTACCGCTGTAACCCGGATGCCGGAGCGTCGGTTTTCCTCAATCATGGATTCGGTCAGGGCTCGGGCTCCATATTTGGATGCGCAGTACAAACTGTTGCCTGCGCCGGTCCGGAACGAAGCAGTGGAAAGGATATTGATGATGTAGCCGAAATCCCGTTCCATCATTCTAGGAATCACTTCACGGCTCATCAAATAAGTACCCGTCAAATTAATATCGATCATGCTTCTCCACTCTTCCACATCCGTATCCTGCAGAGACTGCTTCTCCCGCATGCTTACCCCCGCCGAATTAATGAGATAATCGATACGGCCGTGAGCGGACATCACTTGCTCAATCGCGTTATGAACTTCCCCTTCGTTTCTGACATCCGTCTGGATCCCCATCACGCTATCCTTATATTTCGGCAGGACGGAGTCCAGCACCAGGTTCAGATTTTGCTGATTGCGCGCAAGGGAAACCACCTTCATCCCTTCCTCCAGCAGGGCGTACATGACAGCCCGTCCGATTCCCTGGCTCCCACCCGTGATAACGGCCACTCTTTCCATGTTCATAGAGTCCCCTCTCCTCCATAACGAGCTGCTTAAAAAGTTAATTGATAAATGGTTTGATGACGGAAGTGACTAAGCTGTGATCTTCCTCTTGGGCCAGCCCCGACACGGCGATTGCTCCGACAACGCCAACATCTTTGACAATTATCGGGAAGGCGCCACCGCTTGCAGCATAATCCGCAGGATCGACATAATACCGCTCTTGGATGTTCTTCTGTATAGACTTTAAATAGGTGGAGATGTAATGAGAGCTGTGTCCGAAACGAGTAGCGACATTGCCTTTACGTCTTACCCATTGATCGTTATCAGCCGAGGTCTTGGGAAACGCATAATGAAACAATTGCTGCCCATTTCTCGTGATATCGATGGTGATATGCTTATTCTCGAGCTTCATTCTCTCGACCATTGTGCAGCCAATCTGGAACGCCATTTCGTTGGTGAACTGTGTAAATTGCAGCTGCTCTTCTTCCTGAAGCAGGCTCTCCAACTGCTGGGTGATATCATCCATAATTATTGACAGCTCCTTTATATACGATTATATGGCCGAACATCCGTAAATTTATTGAGTGCAGCGCAGTACCGAGCTTCGGAGCAGCTCGAGCATTCCTTCATGTAGAAGTCCCTCTTTATTATGCGCCGGTGTTACACAGCATACCGTTCCTTTTCCATAGGAATGAGTCCACCCGCCTATCGAGTGACCATCAACCGAGTCCGATTGCAAAAACACAGTTGTCTTCGCCTCATCACAAATAACAAAATAATGCTCATCCAAAATTTCAAACGATATTTCTTGGGAATGATCCGTTGGAAGTACCCCTCTGTAGTTCACCATTTGATGCTTTGTCGGATGGTAATCGAAATACCCCCCTAACATTTTAATAAATAGTGAATCCTGCGGATAAGAGGCGAGCCCTGAATGCCATGCCAGGAATCCCCCTCCCCCCTTAACGTAGCGGGAAATAGCTACCGCTATCTCCTCGGTTAACCAGTGACGCACAGTCTCGTCCCGAGGATTGACCCGATCTTCCTTGAACAGGATCACAGCAGCAGGATGTGAATCCAATCGTTCCAGCAAATGGTCAGCTGATATATATTCGATGTGATAGTGACCACTCTCTACAACCGGCTCAAGCGCCAAGCTCAAAGACTGTTGGATAATATCTTCAGAATGATAGTAATCTCCAACGATTGCATAAATAGTTTTCATCCGTTTATTTCCTCCATAGGCTTCAGAATATTAGATTGGCATCGGTTCACCTTTAAAATTAATGAAAAAATGCTCCGGATCGATGTCCTTTCTCAACTCCAGAATATCGATGATACCCTGCGCGCTTTCGACCGGATCACCAGGAGCCTTCTCACCGCCCATGTCGGTCTTGATCCACCCCGGATGAAGCGCATAGACACGAATTCCTCTGCCCCTAACGTATTTTTTGAGCTGCTTGGAGAGCATGTTGATCGCTGTTTTGGAGATGGCATAAGGATAATCACCCCCATAAGCATTCGACAGGCTTCCCGCTTCTGATGAAATATTGATGATAGCCCGAGAGGGTCCATCCGGCACCAATGGCAGTAAATGCTTGATGACTCTCATTGGCCCGAACAAATTAATCTCAAAGCTCCGTGTTACGTCCTCCATCTGCAGAGCCTCAATTGAAACCCCTCTACCCAGCAGTATGCCTGCATTATTAATAATGGCATCCACTGCTTGCCCATCCGCCATTAGATTTTGCGCTAATTGAGCAACCGTCTCTTCATGGCATACATCCAGCTCTACGGCTTCTATCTGGCCGGGGAAGCGGCCGATAAGGTCCAGCAGCTTCCCTTCAGGCTTTGCAGAACGAATACCAGCAATAATAGAATGACCTCTCTGCGCAGCCGCCGCTGTGAGCTCATAACCAAGGCCGCGATTCGCTCCTGTAATGACAATTCTCATGCTTGCCCCTCCGCCTTCGGCATAATGGGAATATCCTTAGGCTCACCCAGCTCTTGAAGTCCAAGCGTCACTCCAAGCTTGGCAATCGTATCAAAGTAGCTGTATCTCCCTTTTCCATATTCGCCCTTGTGAGTCAGCGGAAACCCTTTGCTTTCCACGAAATCGATATGCTGCTCAAAACCGGGAACGGTAAACGTTATGAAATGAACGCCTTGACCATACTGCTGCTTGAACTCGTTCCATGGGCTCGCTTCATCATACGCCTCCAGCAGTTCCACCTTCACGGGGCCCATTTGCAAATTGGCCAACTTGACACGACCGGGTATAAATGTTCCGCGATACCACGTATAGCCGCTCTCCGTATGCTGGGGAACGCGGTTCAATTCAGGAACACGAATGGCCGGCATCTCTATACCGAACAATTCCGAATAGTGCTTTGCCGCTTCCTCTATGTTGTCTACGACGATCCCGATCTTCATCAATTGATTATTTTCTATATGCTCCATCTTACACAGCTCCTCTTATGATAATTACTTCTTATCGTTTTCCAGCAGCTCAACAATGATCTTTAATGGCTCGAAGGTATCGATATACGCATAGCGTCCACCGGTATATTCGCCTTTTTGCAGCAAAGGCATCTTGTTACGCTCCAGCGTCATGACTTTATCCTTCATGCCTTCTATTTTAAAAGCAATATGATGAGGACCCTCACCATGCTCATCCAAATATTCGCGCCATGTGCTTGGGTGCTCATCAGGTTCAATGAGCTCCAATTGCAGGGAACCCATTTTGAAAAATGCCAGCTTCGCTCTTGCTTCAGAACGCTCGCCTCTATGTTCTGTTTGTGCCGATTCTACAGCAGCGGTTATCGTCCAGCCTGGATTTTCCACTCCGAAAAAATCGGCGTAAGTCTGAGAGGTTTTTTCGATATCGTGAACCAGAATACCGATTTGTGTTATAAAATTAGTACCCAATAAGTTTTTTTCCATTTTTCATGCTCCTTTGGATTGTTATTATAAATAGGGCTATTCAGAATAACCCACTTATTTAGCCTCATCAGTCTTTGTTGCATGCAGCAAGCACTAGCCCTTTACCGAGCCGAGCAGCATGCCTTGATTGAAATACTTTTGCAGGAAAGGATATACAACAAGCAGCGGAATCGCGGTGAACACCACGGCAGCCATTCGGACGGCCGGACTAAATTCCAAGCCTTCGACAGCCGGGCCCATATTCTCACTCGGTTGAATGAGCATTTGACGGAGAAAAACCTGAAGCGGCATCTTTTCGGCAGAGGTCAGGTAAAGGATAGAGCTAAAATACGAATTCCAGTAATCAACTGTGTAAAAGAGGGTAAAGGTCGCCAAGACCGGCTTGGATAGCGGGAGTACAATTTTCCACAGCAAACCAAATTCAGAGCAGCCGTCAATTCGGGCAGATTCTTCAATTTCGGTAGGGAAGTTTTGGAATGAGCTTCGAATAACTATTAAATTAAAGGGAGCGATAGCACCTGTAAGAAATAGGGACCAATAGGAATCAAGCAGGTTTAAGCCTCTTACAAGCAAATAAAGCGGTATAATGCCTCCACTGAATAGCATCGTAAACAACACCATAAAATTTAATAACTTACGGCCCTTCAGCCAGGTTTTGGATAAGCCGTATGCCATCAAGGTTGTAAGAGTCATACTGATTGTAGTGCCTGCTATAGCGATAATAGTTGAGTTTTTAAAGGAGGTAAGAAAGTTTTGATTCACCATTAAATAGGCATAAGCATTCGTTGTCCACACCCTCGGTATTAGAAAAAAGCCCCGTGTTAAAATTTCCTGTTTAGTTGCAAATGAAGCGAATACAACATATAAAAATGGGATCAAAACGATGATTAGGACGAGGACCAGCAGCGTGTACACTACCGTTTGGTATATAGGAGCTCTACCTCTGAAATCGTATGCTTTCATCTCAATAGACCCCTTCCTCTCCGATTTTTTTAGCCACCCGATTCACAATCAGGATCAGACTTAATCCAATTAAAGATTTGAAAAGTCCAACCGTCGTTGTGTAGCTAAAATCACCCTGCAAAATCCCTATCCGGTATACATACGTATCGAACACATCGGATAATTGCAGATTCGTAGGATTTTGCATCAGCAGAATATGCTCGAAGCTCGTATCCATCAAATAGCCGACCCTTAGAATGAATAAGATAATAATTGTCGTTCGCAACCCAGGCAGAGTAATATGCCAAATTTGTCTCCACCGGCTGGCACCATCAACAACAGCAGCTTCGTATAAGGTCGGATCAATGGACGCAAGCGCCGCAAAAAAGATAACTGCGCTCCACCCGGCTTCCTTCCAAATACTTTGTGAAACATAAAGGAACCGGAAATAATCGCTGTCGGTAAGCAGCTCTATCGGTGCGAAGCCCCAATTCACTAACAGCTTGTTGACTCCACCCTCTTGCATGGAGAACAGAAGGATGGTGAGACTGACGACAATAACCCATGACAGAAAGTGGGGAACATACACAACGGTCTGTACGAATTTACGAAACCATGCATGTCTCGCTTCATTGAGCAATAAGGCTAATACTATCGGCGCCGGGAAAAACAAAATTAAATTCATACAGCTAAGTAAAAGTGTATTTTGCAGCAATCTTACGAAGTCCTGCTCCCCGAATAACCTGCGAAAGTTATCCAATCCCACCCAATCACTTTTCAGAAATCCGTCAAAAGGGTCAAACTGCTGAAAAGCTATGATTACGCCCCCCATGGGAATGTATTTAAATATAAGAAAGTAAAGGAGGCCGGGAAAAATCATGATATAGAGGGGAATTCCCCGCTTCCAGGCTCGAATATTCCTTTTGCTCTCTGTCGATACATGTACACTTTCCTCTTTCCCCTTCAAACTTATTACTCTCATAAAGCATTGTCCTTTCTTGATTCAATCATTATGTTAGTTTCGATCTACCTTGAGGGGGAGCTGATGTTAGAATCACTATTAAATAGGATGATCACCAAACAACTGCTGTCAGGTGACCATCTTATCCATTTGCATGAATCATTTCATTCTTTGCTAATTTTATTTGGATAGCTTATACTGTTCGTTCATTTCTTCAATGATCTTGTCCCCGCCATCCTTCTTCCATGCTTCCACTGCCGCATCAATAGCTTCAAGAGGCTTCTGTCCCATAATAATAGCTACCATCTCACCCATTAGCTTTTGGTCCAAGGAGGCTCCGGATTTCGTAGACGTTTCTGAGAATAGCCCAGCACCTTTGTCCTTAACCAAATATTTCTTATTCTCGTCAAATAAAGCTTGTACTTTTTTGGCCTTCTCTTGATCCTCCCACGGTCTAATCGTATTCAGTGCATCAAATCGGTGGAAAAACCAAAAGTTTATCAGCATAGGACGATCGCTTTCGAAGGCAGGAAGCACTTCATACTTTTCACCGGTTTTTTTGTAATGAATGCCTTCAACCCCATACGTAATAAGGGAATGTCCTTCGTCAGTCACCATAAAGTCCATCAGCGCCAAAATACGTTCCTGCTTCTTCTTATCAACTTTGGCATTAATGACGACTTTATTGGTAGTTGCATAGGTTGTATTTCCTTGAAGCCCGGTAGGTCCCTTCGGTGGTGCTAATTGAATGACCTGAGCGGAAGGTACGACCTTCTGTAGATTCGGAAGACCTGTGTCATAAATATTCGTTCCAGGAACATCCGTAAAACCTACTTTGTTGGCCTCGAATTTAAAATCGGGATCCTGCCCTTTATTGATAGCAAAATCTTTATCCAAAAGCCCTTCTGCATACATCTTACGTGTAAAGCCTAAGAAATCTTTCAATTCCTTAGTTTGAGCCTGCCAAGGAACAATACCGCCGTTAACTTCCTTCCAACCATTAGCCAGTCCGAAGGCAAAGCGAAGCGGATCGGCACCGCGGGTGAAACTTCTGTTATTCGCAATGGCAAAGGAGTATCCCATTGTATCGTCTTTGCCGTTGCCATCCGGATCATTTTTCGTGAAGGCTTTGGCTACTTCGTAAAATTCATCTATGGTCGTAGGAGGCTTCAAGTTAAGCTTATCGAGCCAATCCTTACGAGCGAGCAAGGTTTCACGGAATTCCGGAGTCCAGTTAGGTAGAGCATAGGTTTTACCCTTCGGGTTACCTATAGCAAGTGTTTCTGCGTCCATGGTTTTTACCAGATTAGGATATTTGCTCAGCATTGGCGCAATATCGAGAAAAACTCCCTTATCGCGCCATTTCAGAAATTCAGCGCTATTAATTCGGAATACATCAGGAAACGAATTAGAGGCAGCCATAACGCCTAATTTTTCTGTATAGTTATCGGAGGGAACCCACTGAATTTTCAAATCGATATTAAGCTTCTTGTTTAATACATCGATAACCGGATGCTTATCCGACCAAGCGCCACCCTCATAGGCGATAGACATCATGTTAATACTGATCTTCTCTCCTTGCGTGTCTGCAGTCTTCACATCTGTAGCTTTCGTATCTGCAGGTGAAACTGTGGCAGCCTTCTCTCCTTGCCCCCCAGAGCATCCTGCGATTAAGCTGGCTGTAAGTGTAATCGCAGCAAATGTCTTCATCCCTTTACTCATTCAACGTTCCCCCTTAATGAATGTGAATCTTACCTACTTAATATAAGTCACTTTGTAAGCGAATACATTATCATATATTATTATTTCCTATTCAATATTGGCGTTTTATAGAAGCGTATTTAGAGTCACACAAACACTTTTAATGATTCGATTTCTCACATTGTCAAACTCATTTCCTATAGCTGCGTATTGATACAGTCATTAGACTACAGCTAGCATTTGTATTCATAATGAGCATTTCTTATGATTTCTGTTCCAATCTTATTATCGAGAAAACGCGAATCCTCCCTATCCACAACTCCCTCATTCAAGATGAATGGGAATCCGAATGGAAACGACAGTCCCCCTGCCAGGAAAGGAAGTCAGCTTAACTCCGTAATCAATTCCATATTGCAATACAAGCCTCGCATGAACATTAGCAATACCAAGCGAATCCTGCTGAGCTTCGTTCTGCTCAAGGGCAGTTGAAATCCCCTCTAATTGTTGCGTAATCCTCAGCAATTCAGTTTCCTCAATACCCGGACCGTTATCGGCTACTTCTATGATAAGATCCGAGCCTTCATCGTAGGCGCTTATTATGACCACTCCTTCTCCGCCTCTCGGTTCAATAGCATATTTCACCGCATTTTCCACAATCGGCTGGAGAATAAGCTTTACTACACGGCAGCTGATAAATTTATCATTAATGAAAAACCGACTTTGGAAATGCTTAGGAAAACGAACGTGGATGATATCCAAATATTTGCGCAGCTGGCCCAGCTCATCTTCCAGCTTCACTTCCATATCGGTAAATTTGGCAGTGTAGCGGTAAACATCCGATAAGTTTCTCGCCATTCTTTCAATGATCGGCACTTTTTCAAGATAAGCCATACTTGTAATAATTCCTAATGTATTGTACAGCAAATGGGGATTAATCTGATTTTGCAATGCCTTGATCAAGGTCTCCTTCTGTTTAAGCAGTGCCTGCATTTCCTTCATCTGCAATCTTGAGTTGGTAACGATCAATTCAT
Organism: Paenibacillus radicis (ex Xue et al. 2023); assembly: GCF_024722015.1. GTDB lineage: Bacteria > Bacillota > Bacilli > Paenibacillales > NBRC-103111 > Paenibacillus_S. Next base: position 227,198 of record NZ_JANQBD010000012.1, read on the forward strand.
CCAGACGTTTGACCATCACATTAAAGCTGTGAAACAACTGCTGCAGTTCATCTTGTCCCGGTACGGATTCAGTTTGGACGCTTAGATTCCCCTTTGAGACTTGTCTCATTAAACCTCTCAGCGTCAAAATCGGATTAACGAAACGATTCGACAGCAGAGGAACAACCAGGATGACAAGCAAAGTAATAATGCCCAACACCCATAGTGTGGAAAACCTTGCAGAGCTTAACCCTACCGCCACCTCAGCGAACGGCACTAAAGATACGATTCGCCATCCAGTGACAGGTGATCGCGAGCTGCCTAGCAAATAGCTCTCGCCTCGAAACTGTTGAATAGAAGTTTCCGTGTTTTCCGGAATCCTAAGCGATGCCAGCTCTGTCTGTGACATGGGAATCCCATTCCACTCTTCATTGGGGTGGTAAACAATAGAACCGTTGTCAGAGACTATGAAAAAGAAACCCGAACCACCCAGTTTGGAAACCTTGAAGGATCTGTCAATTTCCTGCAAGGAGATATCCACAGCAAGGGTTCCAATCAATTCTATTGTCTCTTTATTATAGATAGGCATCAACATAGACATAACGGGCCGCCCGTAGGCTCCTTCATATTTGGCCGTATGTGTCGGAAGAATCAAAACTTTGGAAGAAGCGGGAACACCATACCAAGGCTCATCTACAAACCGGTCCAGCTTACCAAAATATTGCGCCATAGAGACGATCTGATTAGATTTGGATATGAGAAACAGGCCCTGGATTTCCGAATAATTCAATGCGAGATATCTCCTCATTTCCTTCTCAATGTTCTGAATGTCCACATTTGTATAGCTTTGACTGGTAAGCCATTCTTGGATAATATCATTTTGAATCAGCGAATGAGTAGATTGCTGGAGCTGCTGATAATAGTAATCCAAATGATAGTTCAAGCGCGCAGTCGCTTCATTCGAAATGGTGAAAAACTCCTTTTCCGCCGCTCTGCTGTAGTAATAATTAGAAAAAAGCCCGAGTAGCAGCACAGAAAGCATGCTGACACTCAGAAAAGCCAGCACCATCTTCATTTTGATCGACAGTTTCCGCAACGAGGCGTACTTGATCATAATCCAATCCTCTTTCTATACTCCACAGGGGTAATGGTTACAATTTGCTTGAAAATACGATTAAAATACGGAAGAGAAGAATAGCCCACCATATCGGCAATCTCATAAATTTTTAAATCAGGTTCTTTCAAAAGCTCTTTAGCCTTTGTGATCCGAACTTTATTCAAATAATTTAAACAAGTTTGACCCGTCGCTTTTTTGAATAGCATACTAAAATGGGACACGCTCATATGAGCTCTATCGGCCATCCGGGCAAGCGAGAAATTTTCAAAGTAATGAATATCGATATGATCCTGAACTTTCTTAATCGAGGAATTTACATGATGATTTGTATATTGCGGATAAACAAGCAGCCATTCATCCGTCAGTTTAGCAAAATGCTCGTGGATCCCGACCTCATCATCAGCTATTAGTGGAATAAAGACGTGACGTTGATCGTAGGCCTGGAGTAATCCGTTTAGTTTTGCTGACAAGATCGCAAAGAGACTTTTGCTCATTCCCGGAGTGGTTGCCCTCAAATATAAAAAGGAAGCCAAAAGCTCTTTGAGCTCAGTGAGAACAGTCGGTTTATTCATCTCGGACATATGCTCCACAAATCTTTGGATATGCAGCACACCTTCATGAATTTCCTTCATTCCTTCTAATTTCTTAACCGCTCCCTTTAGCGCGGCGTGCAGCTCCTCTTCCTCAACCGGCTTCAACAAATATTCGGTAATCCCAAACCGCATCACCTGCTTGGCATATTGAAAATTATCGTAACCGCTTACAACAATGGTGACCAAGGGCAGATTAGCCTGATAGATTTGCTCGCTCAACCAAATTCCATTTTTATGCGGCATCATAATATCTGTGATCACAATACTGGGCCAATGCTCCTGAATGAAATCCCATGCTTCCTCCCCATTGCTTACCTCGCCTGCTACGGTAAAATGAGGCGACAGCTTATCGACCATCTCAGCAACCGCATCACGAATCCACAGCTCATCTTCTGCTACCAGCACTTGAAACATATTCATCCCCCTATGGTCTTTGCTCCTAGATAAAAGTAAGTACCTCTATATATTAGCTTAACTCTTTTAAAATCATTGTCGGAAATTGACGAGAACTACTTAGTAACGTTAATATAAATGGTGAACAAATGTTGAGAGGATGGACCGGTTCCAAGAATCGATTGGCCTTTATATCGGAGATTGTTGAAGGGGATGAATGGACTCTAAGTCCAAAGAAAAAAAACTGCATAGAGTGACCTTCTACACAGTTTTTTGCTGTTCCATCATGCTATATATTCAAATCCTTTAGAGCTCGTCCTACAGCTTGAATGTTTGCCCTCCGCATCTCCGCATATTCGCGTGAAAGCACGATACCCCCCGCTCCAGCTTCGAACGCTTTGTGGACGGCTTTATATACGGTATCCGGATTAGCCGGAACATGCTCCGCATTCCACAGCACATCAAATCCTATACCCGGATATATCGGTACCTTGCCCCCAACATTGGATACAAGCCGTTTCGTCAGCCTGTATACATAATCCTCGGTAAAGCCTGTAGAGTCGAGCTCATCAAGCTTAGGCTCTTTATTTTTGTCCAGCCCCATAATGTCATAGAAGCCGGATAATAAGTTTTCCAGCGGCAATTCACGTAGAAACGACCCGTGAACGCTATCGAGCAGCCATCTGCGTACCCGCGGAGCGGCGATATCGTGATAGGCGATAGGCTTAATAAAATCGCAGTAATTCGCCATCTCAGCATATTCCAGCTCTGCCAGCTGGAATAAATCATAGGTGCTTTGCTGGTGGTCGATGTGAATGCCGAACTGCGCGTCGGGATTAATGGCCTTCACCGTGCCGTAGAGCCGTTTGGTCTGCTCTTCCTTGGATGTATAAGCATCATACTCCCACGCGAGAATTTCAGGATATTTCAGCAATATCCGCATCAGTGTTACGAAGACACCGTCAATCGGGTTGACCGTTTTATTTCGGAGCCCGGTTATGTATTCATACAGCTTCCGGTACCCTTCAATAGCTCTCTCCGGGTTGATTCCTTTGGCCCGCGCGCGGGTGCAGCAATGCTCGCAGAAGCAGCTCGGAACCTCTCCATGCAATAACACACGCGACAGCGGCCCTGATCGTTCCGATCCGTACTGTAGGCCATCCAACGGATAGCTTTTGAACATATCCTCCACAGTGGACAACCAAAAGTTGTTGTAATCCGGGTTGTTAAAACATGTATTCGGATAAATGCGGCCATATACGTCAATGGACATAATTTTAGGCCAATTATCAATAAATTGCACCGGCCTGCGTTGATGAGGCTCAAGGATGCGAGCGTACAGCTTCATGCCCCGCTTGCGGATAGGACCCTGCAAATCTTCAAGCACATCTCGGTCTGCATATTCCTCTGTGGCCGGATCCCTCTTATGACGCAGAAAGGTGCCTCCAAAATATTGCTCATGATGGTTAATCCACACTTTGGTCGTATTGCGGCTGCGTTCATCACGAACGGGTACTCCATGATCCGGCGCGAGTGCTTGGGCCGATCTGCCGTGCGCTCCATAATAGGAATGGGTCGAAACTATAATGGTGTTGACTCTCCCTTGCTCCTGAATAATATCAAGACAATGGTCTACTCCTTCGTCATATACGCTTTGTGGACCAAGTTGAATGCCGATAAAATGATCTGTCATAACCGCTTCCTCCATATCTCCGAAATGTGAACTCTATATAAAATGAAAAGCTTTTGTCATGTTACGTTAAATCCAACAATTCAGCCGGGGTAAACTTGGTCATCCTGTCAATAGCCGCTGCAGTGATGCCGTGATCGGACAAATACTGAATATACTCCGTCAGCATATTGCTCCAGGAAGGAAGCTCAATCTGTCCCCCATCCGTGGCAATGATCGTTGACTCATAGCCTAACTCCTTTATGGCTTGCAGATTGACGGCCAGGTTCGTTGTATACCTTCCTCTTCCTGCTGGTTGGGCATAGACACGCTCGAACCAAACACCGTATTGCTCCAACATTTTCCGTTGATCCTCCAGTGTCATCCCTACTGAATACGATTCGGGATGAGTAACAACAATTTTACGGACGCCCTGCTTACGCGCTTCCTCAACAACAACGAATATATCCGCCGCTGACAAATGACCCGTGCCTAGTATGCCGTTGTTCTCCGCAATAAGCTTCAGCACATCCTTTAACGGCGGGACTATCCTCCGGTTCACCACCGTATCTATCCCGCCGCTTTTCCCTTCCATTTGTCGGTGCCTTGCCGAATACACGGTTGGCAGCCAGACCGTTTTGGCCCCCAGCTGGAAGGCTGTTTCCACCGCGTGGGGATTAATGCCGCCTACTGGCGGATTTAGAGTAATGCTTCCAAACAACCGAACCTCCGGATGCTTTTGGTTTACGAGCTTGGCTCTATCCATGGTAGGCACCAAATGGGATTTGATGACAAGAGCACGCGCTCCCAGCTTGACTGCCTGTTCGGCTAATTGAAAGTCGTCATGGGAGCGCGGCTTTACATCCGGCGCCGAATGGACATGCAAATCTATAATTCCATTCAGATCCACTTTATTCATTAAGAGTCCATCCTTATAAGCTTGTTAGGCAGGCTGACCATCGCGCCCCAGCTTCCCGATGTCAAATCGGTCTTTCAGCTCTTCCACGCTCATATCGCCAACAAAAAATTCGCTTGCCGAAGCCAAATAACGGAAGCCGGTATGCAAAATATGCGCATAGCTGCTATGCGGTTCTGCCGCAAGCGCAGAACGTACATCATAATCACGTGAACCGGAATCTTTGGCGCGAAGGCTTACAGCCAGCTTCAAGAGCGGTTCTTCTTTATCGTAAAATTCAGCGTCCGTGATGTAGCGGTCAACCTTGGCTAGGACAGGGTTAAGAATCGCGTCTCTGTACCTTTCAACCTCCAGCGTAAAGCGCTGTCTCTTGCGTTCAATAAAGTCGAACCAAGCATCCGTATCCCCGTTTACCGCTCCGGGATGATGCATAGGCAAAAGAGAGTTTTGAATGATCATGCGGTTCAGCTCCCTCGTTCCTAACACGTCAAACCGTTCATTCTCAGGACCGCTGTCCATCTGATCTTCGAATACCGTCTTGGGATACAAGCCGTTTTCTTCCTTGGCATAATACAAATGATATATAAAAGCATCGTTATACACACTGCACTCCGACGGCGAATAATCGATGTTTTCCGCATGCCGAAGCGTTGAAGCGTCAAAGGAGCTGAAAACCGGCTTCATGCAGCGATCAGCGGCACGATGGCACAGCCATCCGAGCACATAGGTCAGCTTGCGTTGCTGAGCCTCATCAAATTTGCCGCTGCGATACGCTTCCCGCAGCTCGCCCATCAGGGGAGCGGTAAATTTGTCCCCATAACGGGTCACGCTTGCAAGCCTGGCCAAGTTGTAATTCATTTGGCCAGCCTTCTTGAATTCGGAGCAAATGTCCGGTGAAACTTCCATAAAATTAAAGCAATCTTCCATCGAGGAAAAATGCGTAATATTTTCTGACATCGTTTCCACTCCTCTCTGCTTTCGATCAAATTTAAACAGCCTTTTCCTTGTAATTGGAGCTGATCTCCAATAATCGGTTAAATCCATTTCGTACGATTTGCCCATAAAGACTGGCAGGCTCAGTGTTAAGAGCCGAATGAACAGCCTCTGCTTCCACGCTCTGTCCTTTTCTAAGCTCCAGCAGCAGCTGCAGCAGCGCGTCATCGGTTGAATAAAACGGCATCCCATCCACATTCCGGGTAAGCTCCACCAGATCTGGGTGAACTGCCGCTGCCGCAAAAGCTTCGACATCCGGTCCAAAGTCACGATCCCACTTGCTGATCAGCTCGATCCATTCGTCAACGGAAGCTGTATTGGCAATGAAGGTATGAAGCTCAATGGTGTTTCTTTGCCGCATCGAAGTAAACAAGGCGCGAATCGAGCTTGCTTGAGGAGTAGTTTTCCCTTCGGTGATGTAATACAAGCTATACAGGAAAGCATCCGCATAAAGCGCCTTTTCCCCAAGCTTGCTCCCAGGATTCAACTCTTCGATCCCCCGTGATGCCGCCAGCCCGAGCCCTAATGCCAGCTTGGCCGACAGACGCTCATCCTCTGTTTGGCTTTGTAACACCTTCCGGCTGTAATCCAGTAAATCCTGCTCATTATTCGGGCTTGCTTCAGTCGCATCGCCCATCAGAAAAAAATGCGGCTCTTGCTTCACAGCCGCCTTGAACGCTGCATCGATTTCCCCGGATGCTTCCACAAGCTTCAGAATGTCGTTCAAAGCTTCGATCTTCACTAACGATACATTTAACAAAGCGTATTCCTCCCCATCCGTTGTGATTATTTAGGCATTTTGGCATAAAGCTCGTTCATTTCCTGGATGACCTTATCACCGCCGGCCGATCTCCATTTTTTCATTTCATTATCCCAACCTGCTTCATCAATCTCTCCAATAATAAACTTCACACGGGCATCCTCAAGAATTTGCTTCAGCTCGGTGCCTCTTTCGGTCAACGTTTTCGAAATCAAAGTGATGGCAGGATTCGTTACGACCTTGGAATTCATTTCTTGTTTAGCCGATATCCATGCCTGATCAACGGGATTCCGCTGGCCTTGAATGGACGCTTGCAAGCCATCGACAACCTGAAGCTCATTACGGCGGTTATTAACAACCGCATTGTTGGCTGCTTGCTCTGGAGTGACGGAGGCTTTGCCATCCTTCAACGAATAATGCTTGCCCTCAAGCCCCCATGTAAACATCGTTTGCATTTCCGGTGCCGACAATTTATCAAAATAGCCGAGCACCTGCTTCAGCTCCGCTTCGCTTTTGATTGCGGATTTCGGGAAGAAGAAGTTGCCTGTATAACCGTTGGACATAAAGACGCGTTCGCTCCCGGTAGTACTTTGCATTTTCACAAAGGTGTCCCACTGTGCTTTCGTGTCTGTAGTACCCGCCGAAATACCGATAATCATATCGGGATCACCAATCCGCACACCAGCTTGCCCTTTTTGCAGCAGCTCATGAGCTTGAGTCCGGCTTTGCAGCGTAAATTCCTTATTCATTAGCCCTTCCTTATACAGCTTCCTGTAAAATTTCAAAGCCTCCGTATATCCGGGATGAAATTGCGCAGGCGACAGCTTGCCATCCTTCAGCTCCCATTCGTTAGGCGCTCCATGAATGGCCGCCACGTAGCCAAATCCGCGCAAGGCGCTCTCATCAACTAATCCGATTGTGTCATTTTTGCCATTTTTGTCCGGATCGTTTTGTGTAAACGCTTTAATTACGTTGTAAAGCTCATCCGGCGTTTTAGGCTGGCTTAAGCCCAAGTTGTTCAGCCAATCTTTTCTTATGACAACTCCATCGCCGATCAGCGGGCGCGAACGGTATAGACTGTACAATTTGCCGTCAATTTTAACGCCTTCCAGCACCTCGGGGTATAAATACTTTTTCAAATTCGGAAATTCATTAATATACGGCCCGATTTCCCAGAATACACCAGCTCTGACTGCGTTGATCAATGTTGTAGATTTGTTCTCAAATACCAGCAATGCCTTGGGCATATCACCTGAAGCAATGATGGCGTTGATTTTCTCATGCACGTTACCGCCCGGAATCCAAGTAATCGCCAGCTTCGTATTGGTGAATTCCTCAATTTTCTTAACGAATTCGTCGTCTTCTCCGGGCGGCTGGTTCTGGGTAAACTGGTTGACCATGGTCATCGTAAATTTCTCCTGCGCCGCTGTATTTCCAGCTGCAGAACTTCCTGTTGCAGGCGCAGCGTTTTCAGATGAGCATGCAGCCAATACCGTGGAAATAAGAACAAGTGACGCTGTTACCGCCATACCTTTCCTTACTGCCGGATGATTTAATTTGTTCCCTGTCAAGCTTAAAACCCCCTGTCATTTTTGAATTCTCTTCCCTTTCCTTACAATACTGTGCAGCAGCCTGCTTCCTCTACCGGCAACTCCTATTCTAGGGAGAAGCTGCAGAATCAGTCTATAATCACTTAAGGCCAACCGTCCCCCGTACCGCACATAATCATAACAGACCGCATAGTTATCTTCGCAGCCGCCCGCTCTGCTGTATGCCATTAGCCGATGAAGCCTTTAACCACGGGCGGATTTCTTTTTTTTCTATATTCACCGGGTGTCACGCCCTCCATCTTGCGGAAATACCGGATAAAATTTTGCGGGTTATTGTACCTCAGCCGGTTGGCAATATCAACAATTTTCATATCCGTTTCCAGCAAATACTCCCGTGCTTTCTGCAGCCTATATCGGGATAAGTAATCGCTGAAATTCGTATCCAGCTCTTTTCTTAATACCCGCTTCAAATAGCTGGGGTGAACGTCGAGCCGATCAGCGCAAAGCTCCAGACTTAAATCGGTATCGTATTCCTCACGGATGATATGGGCGAGCTCTTCGGCTACCTTGACATATTTAATTTCTCTGCGGTTTTTCAGCAGCTCTAGAATTTGCTCGATAACCTCATCGAGAAACCATTTCTTTAATTCCTCAGACGTTCGCAGATTAAACAACTGGGTAAAAATCGAGCTTTCATGCTCAAGAAGATGCTTCGCGTTGATTCGCATATCCTGCACAACTTTCAGCACATCGATCAGAACTCTGGCCAAATAAACCTGCTGTTCACGGTAGCTCACCTGCTGGGACAGCAGCCAATCAAGAAATTTCGTGAAATTAAGTTCAACGGTTTGCTTATCTCCGATATTCAGGGCGTTAATTAGCTCCATCTCAATATGCTTGGGAAAGGCCGGCAAAGCACTGTCATCCTCATCCGGCTGCACATCCTTCAAATACAGAATGGATTCGTCGCCATATTTAATCCGGTAATGCAAAGCCTCCTGAGCCTCTTCATAGGCACGTGAAGTATGGGCGATCTGATGGTATGGCTTGCTGATTCCGATGCTTACATGAACATTCAAATAGGCTTTCACCGTTTGCTGCACATGCTCGCAAATATTATACATCTCCCGTTTTATTTCATCTTCGTCTGTACTATCATGCTCGATAATGGCTGCCTGAAATTTATCAATCAGAACCGATTGAAAGCGGTTACCAGATGTAATCAGCTCTTTCACAATATTGTTAATAGCAAACATTAACAAATCCCGGTCTTTTTCCTGGAACCGGGTGTCGTTCAATGAGTCAATTTGGGTTGTGAAGACGCTTAGCATAGACCAATCCTCGGAGATCTGGAATGCCTTGCATTTTTCATGAGCCTCTTCATGACTTAACTCGCCTCTGAACAGCTTCTGCAGAAAAAAATCCTTTAATTGCAGGAGCTGGATATTTAACTGATCCTTCATTGAAAACTGCGAGGACCTCATACTCAAAAATTGTTTGCGGATCAGCTCCAATTCATCTCCTTGGTCATTAGGAACCGCTTCTGTCGCAAATTCATAAATTTGGGCAATTGGCCTGTACATTTTCCGTGACCCGAGCAGCGCAAGAACCACAATAAGCAGCAGCATAACCGCACCGATCACCAAAGCTATTGAGCCGATAGCCCGCGAATCTTTGGAAATTTGCGTAAACGGAGCAACGGATATATAAGTCCAGTTGTTATAAGAGGAACGAATATATGTAAAACCGACCTCCTGACCGTCCACATTCAACGTATTAAATCCGTTCTTGGTCGGCTGCTCTTTAATATTGCTGATCACCTCATCGCCGGATAACGATTGACCGATCCTATTGACGTCTGAATGGGCGATAACCCGGTCTTGATTGTCGGTAATCATAAAGTTGCCCAGCTTATCGCTGTTTGCAACCATTGAATTTAACGCTTTGCTAGGAAACACTACGATGGCGAGTCCCGTCGGATTTGAAGAATATTGAGGAATTTTTTGAATCAGCAGCAGGCTGTCGCCGTCTCTTTGATTGCGGTTGACGCTTGTATTTGGCAATAGGCCTTGATTCAACACCCAGGCCGACGGGGTTTGGATGACATTCAGCAGCTCGTTATATTTACGTTCGTCATCAATTTGATCCAAATAATAAGTTCCTTCCCCATCGACAACCCAATTTTTCTCCAAATTGATCAGGTACACGCGTTTAATTCCATATTCATAAAAGCTCATGGAGGAAACCGTCCGGTTCAGCTTCGTAAATAACGGGAACAAGGCTGGCTGTACCGGCGAATTCATCGCATTAAGCAGCTCCGTTGAATTCACATAATTAAGCATCGTGGATTCGACCGATTTCAGAATTTGCTCCGTATGGCTTTGCGACTGCTGAAGCAGCAGTCTGTTGCTTTCGAGCACTTTATCCTGAATCATGGATGAAGCTTTATGATATGAAAAAATTCCTTGAAAGATAACGGGTATCATCGCAAGGAATAAGCTGAACGCAAGCAGCTTAAAAAAATACGTTTTTCTTTTTTTCACTCTAATTCCTCCGTCCCCAAGTATTACCCCTTAACGGAACCAAGCAGTGCGCCTTTCGCAAAATGCTTTTGCAAAAATGGATAAACGAATAAGATTGGAAGCGTGCTGACGACAATCACGGCCATTTTAATAATTTGTGCGGGTGGAGCCGTGTTGGTATCGTTATATTGTGCGTCCCCGAAGCCGCCTTCGGAAACGATTACAATTTGTCTAAGCCAAACTTGTACAGGCCACAGTTTGGAGTCGTTAATATATAGCACGGCCTGGATATAGGTGTTCCAATGCGTGACGGAATAGAACAATGCAAAAGTTGCCATTGCCGGTAAAGAAAGAGGTAATACGATTTTAAATAAAATGCCGAGGTCATTGCAACCATCAATTTTCGCTGCTTCCTCCAATTCACCGGGCAAATTCTGAAAAAAGTTTTTTAGTATGATTAAATTAAACGGACTGATCAAAGCGGGAATCATCAGCGACCACAACGAATTCAGCATGCCCATCTCTTTAACGACAAGGTAAGTCGGAATCATTCCGCCGTTAAACAACATTGTAAACAAAACAACCAGCATCAAAAATCTCCGTCCATCCAAATCGCGCCGAGCCAATGAAAAGGCCATAAACGAAGTGAAAATTAAATTGAGCAGCGTTCCTACTACGGTAATGTACACAGAGACACCGATGCTGCGGATGATCAGATTGTTGCTGAATATATATTTGTAGCCTTCGAGTGAAAATTGGGTCGGAAACAGCACAAACGATTTGTTAAGCAGCTCCTCCTTGGCTGTAAAGGAAGCAGCAATGATATAGACAAAAGGAATAATGGCTACAACCGCAATCGCCAGCAGCAAAACGATGTTTATCGTGTTAAAAATACGGCTGCCCCAGTGTTTATCTTCAAGCATCATCAGTACACCCCTTCTTCACCGAATTTTTTAGCCAGGGTGTTGGCCATGACAACAAGCACCAAACCGACCAATGATTTAAATAATCCTACCGCAGCGCTGTAGCTGAACTGTCCCTGACGAATCCCTGTCATATAAACGTAGGTATCATAGACATCGCCCACCTCGCGGTTTGCTGCATTCACCATAAGAAAAATCTGCTCGAAGCTTGTATCGAGAAATTGTCCTAGCCGCAAAATAAATAAAATAATAATGGTGCTGCGGATGCCTGGCAGCGTAATATGCCACATTTGCCGCCAACGGCCTGCTCCGTCCAATTTGGCTGATTCGTATAAGCTTACATCTACACTGGCTAATGCTGCCAGAAAAATAATGGTGCCCCAGCCGGTTTCCTTCCATATAACCTCAGCTGTGACCATTATAGGAAACCACGTTTTGCTCAGCAAAAAGTTGATTTTCTCAAAGCCGAGCTGAGCTGCAATTTGATTGATAACGCCTTCCTCCGTGCTGAAAAAAATGTAGACGATACCGACAACCACAACCCAGGATACAAAATGCGGAACATAGATCAAGGTTTGCAAAAATCGTTTGTACAGTTCGTTGCGCAGCTCATTGAGCATTAAGGCAATAACAATCGGCAGCGGAAAAAAGAACATAATATTTAAAACTGCCAAAACGGATGTATTTCTTAACAAAACCCAAAACTTTTCGTCCGTAAAAAATCGTTCAAAATGCTCGAACCCTACCCAATCGCTGCCGCTGATCCCGAGAAAGGGCTGGTAATTTTGAAAAGCAATGACAATTCCCCACATAGGCAAATATTTGAACAATAAAAAGTAAATCATTCCGGGCAACAGCAATATGTACAGCCACCTGTTTTTTAATATTCTGCTTAACAGCTCAGACCTTATTTTGCTGCCCGAAGCAACAACCTGATTCGTATGACCGGATACTAATGTCTTTCTCAACCTGCACGCCTCCCCATTCTCCCTCTGACTCCTTAAGGATAGGGCCCTCATTCAGGTGCAGTCTATAATCAATTCAGTCTTGCCGGCCTAAAAAGCGCAAAACCACGATAATCCTGACTAATGAATAATAATCCTTGGGGATCAAGCTTACAAATTTGCTTACGTTGCATGGGGTTCGACCAACTACCATGCATTGCCGCAGCGTGCTCCCGGGTTTGCTCCAAATCTCCAGCCTCGCATCCCCAGACAAAATAACAACAAGCTCAGCAATGTGATGGTTGCTGAGCTCGTTCGTTTGCTTGCTTCACCCTTTAACTGAGCCGATCATTACCCCTTTGGCAAAATGCTTTTGCAAAAAAGGATAGACAAGAAGAATCGGCACCATCGCGAGCACTATAGAAGCCATGTGGCTTATAGTCCAATTCTCTTTCTATACTCGACAGGAGTTATAGTCACCATTTGCTTGAAAATACGGTTAAAATACGGCAGAGAGGAATAGCCTATCATATCGGCAATCTCATAAATTTTTAAATCCGGCTCTTTCAGAAGCTCTTTAGCCTTTGTGATCCGAATCATATTCAAATAGTTTAAACAAGTTTGGCCCGTTGTTTTTTTGAAAAGCATACTAAAATGGGATACGCTCATATGAGCAATATCTGCCATCTTGGCCAGAGAGAAATTTTCAAAGTAATGAACATCAATATGATCCCGAACTCTTTTGATCGCAGAATTGACATGCTGATTCGAATATTGCGGATAAACAAGCAGCCATTCATCCATCAGATCAGCAAAATGCTTGTGGATTCCTGCTTCATCCTCAGCCGTCAATGGTATAAACACATGCCGCTGATCATACGCCTGAAGCAGCCCGTTAAGCTTCGCCGACAAGATTGCAAGCAAGCTTTTACGCATTCCTGGCGTGGTAACTCTCAGACTCAAGATGGAAGCTAAGAGAGCTTTGATCTCGGCAAGAACATTCGATTGACTCATTTCGGACATATGCTCCACAAATCTTTGTATATGTAAAACACCCTCGTGTATTTCCTTCATTCCCTCTAATTTCTTAACCGATCTTTTTAGAGCGGCATGCAGCTCCTCTTCATCAACCGGCTTCAATAAATACTCGGTAATACCAAAGCGCATCACCTGTTTGGCATATTGGAAATTATCGTATCCGCTTACAACAATGGTGACCAAGGGCAGATTAGCCTGGTAGATTTGCTCGCTTAACCATATCCCATTTTTATGCGGCATCATAATATCTGTGATCACAATACTCGGCCAATGCTCTTGAATGAAATCCCATGCTTCCTCCCCATTGCTAACCTCGCCTGCAACGGTAAAATGAGGGGTCAGCCTATCGACCATCTCCGCAACAGCATCACGAATCCATAGCTCATCCTCTGCCACCAGCACTTGAAACATAGTCAACCCCCTACCCTATGGTTTTACTCATGGATAAATGTTAGCAACTCTACCTGTTATCTTAACATTAACTTGGTTTTTGAAGGTGAATATCGTTTAATTTTAACTGAAAATAGAGGTAAGATGCACTATTCTTTTAAAAATAAAACATCCCGTCCCACTGAAAATCGCGGCTCGGGATGTTGTTTAGTTTCACTATACTTCTCTAATGGCCGCATGTTCAGGTGTTTCTCCTTCTTCAATGCTTCCTCCGGGAAATGTCCATATCTCTTCGCCTTTATACAGTTGTCTTACCATTAATAGTTGATCATTCTTGATGATAGCAACGCTGCTTCGGGTACCCACAAACCTTCTCCCCATCCTTTGTTAAATTACCCACTTGTCCCTTCACTTACTTGTCCCTTCATATAGATTTGGTCATTTTTATTCCTGCAATTTCGTTATTGTCAAAGTCAGTTACGCATTTAATTTCATAAGGCTTGAACCCCAGCTTGTTATAAAGCAATAGAGCTTTGGTATTTACATTGTGACAAACTAACCGGAGTTCCTTTGCTTGTAGTTCATTTTTAGCCCTTTCCAATAATACATTTACTAAATATCGCCCTGCACCGCGCCCTCTAAATTTTGAACTTATAATTACATTTCCTAACCAATAATGATCCTCTTCGATATACAAATTACTATATCCTACAATTTCCTTGTCATATTCAATTACCGTGGGTAAATAACGCGTCTTGGAAACTTCAAATAATTGTAGTGGGTTTAAAGGAAATGTTCCTTTCGGATACATATAAAATGATTCTGCACGATTCTCAGGAAAAGCAGCAATGACGTCTAAATCTTCCTTTTTTAAGTCTCTATAACTAAACACAAAATCGCCCTTTCTGTATGGAGTTTTTGGCGGTACTTTAACAGCATGAAGTCTGATTGATCTCAAAATTTATATTCTATGTTTTATTGGGATTACTAATTTAAGTGCAGACCATGTCTCATCTACAGCACAAACTTTAACATCCACCAATTCGTTATTTAAGGCTGTATTTCTTATCACATCTTCATTAATATCTGTTGGGATCTTGGAGGATTTCTTTGGCCAAGAGATCCACAGCATACCATTCTGCTTCATTTGGCTTTTAATTTCCAGGTACTTTTCATATTCAGACTTGGATTTCACAAAAATATGTATAAAGTCTATTTGTTCTTCAGTCTGCTCCACTTTCTCAATAGTCGAAGGCAAAGTTCCGAGAATCTCCCAATAATTATTCGGTTCGTTCACCACACATATTGTATATCCTTCTTTAATTCCAAGCTTTTTGATAAGCGGAGTTCCTGAATATCCTGCATTCATAAATATCCTCACCTTCAAATTGGTTTTTTCCTTAATGGATGTAGCATATAACTTTTTTATGTTCCTGATGCCTTACGGACTTAAGCTCGTTTCTTAAAGCTAATTCCATTATTGAACTTATTAGATTTCTTTGATTATCTCTTTAGGTTTATCAATCTTCTTATAGTTACTTTCTACATACGTATTGAACCATATAGCATGGTAAACTCGTAAACCTGCGCTATTGGCTCCGTCCAGCTCATTTGAACCGCCATCTCCAACAAAAATGGTTTCTTCCGGCGTCACTGACAAGCCTTCACATGCTAGCTGGTATATTTTCACATCAGGCTTGGCTATCCCAACTTCATACGAAAAAATTATTTTGTCAAAATACTGAGCCAGCATACTTCCATGCCAATATCTAACTTCCTCTTCCGTGCAATTGCTAATTAGACCTATCTTAATGTTATTATTTCGAAGATTCTCTAGTAGCTCAATTATGTCCGAACGAATATTAACGAATGGAATCATCTTCTCTTGAATTCTTTCCTGATACAAATATTGAACAGCTTCATCGTAATATTTCAAGTTTCGATTCTCCAAAATATCCTTTAGAACCGCGGGATAATCAGAAAAAAAACCTGTCATTCTCTTCTGCTGACGACTACCCCATTCTTTCTTAAACTCTTCTGCAGCAAGCCCTAATAATTCCATATAATTATAAGACCGATTTGATATTCTTCTTCCGTCTGAAAACTCAGTTATTAACGTTTCAAATAAATCAAAGAAGATAGCTTTGGTCTTCAGTTATATCAGCTCCTTGAATTGGTCTGCCCTCAAGACTTAAATCACTTCGGCCGAGTTTGGTTCTCTGATCTACTTGCGAATACTATCTTCAAATGATTCCAAATAATATCCCCAGTCAGTCTGTTCATTCTCATATTTCCATAGTAGCTCTTTAAAAGTTACTACAGAATTCCCAAAACGAGTAAATAACAGGTCCTTTACATCATTAAAATTCTTACCTTCATGCAATAAATCATCTATACAGTACTCATCAGGAACATATATACCTTCTCCTAATATGGGATATAATTGAAAACATAAATTTCTTATAGATTCTCGTAAATCTGAGTCTGATAAAAATCTCTTCCAAATGCGTCCAACTCCATTTCAACTTTTTATTTGCAGTAACGCAGTCACCCTTAAAAGTAATATTCTTATTCATAAAATCTTGTAAAATCATAATTTCATCAAAAGAAAGCTGATGACCAAACATGGCAGTAAAATTGACTCCCATGAAAATGCCCCCTTTTATATGAACTGCATATATCCTCTAACTTGTGAATTTCGTACAATCCAGTTTTATGTATGTATTCGCGAACTTCATGTTAATTCCTTTTTATGGATAAAGCTTATACTCCGTAATAGGTATTGGATCATGGGGCTGTCCCAAAAGTCTTTTTGGAGGTGCTTTTATGGCTTTGCATTGTAGCTTTGCATGGCAGCTTTGCGAGCCCTCTCAAATATCAGGAAAATGTCAGGTTAATTTCTCCGAAAAATAGGGTTCCTAGCTATATAGCTGGAATTTCTCATGCTAATTCTAAGGATTTTGGCTGATTTCAGGTAGCGTCAAGAAGTTTGTGTAAGGTAGGTTTATCCATCGGGACGATGGATAAGAAAAGTTAGTTGTTTGAATATTCAGACGTTATAAAGGGTGAGGGTGCAGCCCAAGCGAAGGCGCGGGAGCTGGTTTTTTATTCCACCTCAGGTGTGGAGGATGGATAGCGTTCTTCAAAAAGCTCCGTCAATTTCTTCTTGACTTCAAGGTCTCCAAATCCTCGGATGACTCGATCTGCGAATCTTTCGTTATAATCGATTGTGTCTAAATAAACAATCTTTTCTGCAGCGTCTATATTGGTTAGACTGTTCATTGGTTTTAACCGCTTGCGGAACT
>NZ_JANQBD010000013.1 GCF_024722015.1 Paenibacillus radicis (ex Xue et al. 2023)
TTTTACAACCGTAAGAGAATTCATGGTTCTTTGGGCTATGTTTCACCGGATCAATACGAGGCCATGTATTACAAAAAGGTTGTGTGATATCTCTTATTTGAGTGTCTACTTTCTTGACAGAGATCCATTTCTCATGCTAATTCTACGTATTTGGGCTGATATCATCCATATCACCTAAATTAGAGTTAGTTTTTCCAGTTATATTGTTCTCAAACGATATCCAGGCCGGATTATCATGAGGAATTCCATCTATTTCCTTTCTTTCAGCGGCCGTCCGAAAATCCTAATCTCCTCTAGAGTGAATGCAAGCTTTGAATTCTGTTTTTGCGCCATCACTTAAACAACATCTAATTAGGAGCAATTCCTTAGCAGCTAAAGCTACTTTAGGGACAAACCCTTTCCTTATCCCAAAAGCTTCTATTCGAAACCCTCTCGATAAAGATACATTCGTGTCCTGAAGGTGGCTTTTCTTGCAATATTAGAAAGGCGAACCTCCGGTTCAAACTTATACTTTATTTACACAAAAAAAGCCGCTGGAGAACGACATCTGACGGCTTTTTCACGCATTCTAAACTGTAAATACTCCAACACAGAATCAGGCAAGCATCCTGCTGCAAAATTTATTCCTGTAATTACTATTAATCTATGAAAATTCACTTGATATTTATAGGTCTCCCCCTCAGAATAAAGGGAATATGAATAATAAGGGAGTCCAATAAGATGAACGACGTTACTGTACGGAATAACGTGAAAATGATTGGCGAAGGAGTACGTACAATCATTTTTGCGCATGGATTCGGGTGTGACCAGAGCATGTGGAAATTTATTACACCCTCTTTTGAGAAAAAGTTTCGAGTGATCCTGTTTGATTATGTCGGCTCTGGAAACTCAGATTTAAACGCATATACGAAGGATAAATATCATACTCTGCGAGGCTATATGCAGGATGTGCTGGATATTATTGAATCCTATAATCTTAAAAATGTTATTTTTATCGGTCATTCTATCAGTTCTATGATCGGGATGCTTGCATCCATCGAGCGACCGGATTATTTTGATAAACTGATTATGATCGGGCCTTCCCCATGTTATTTGAATGAAGCTGGCAGCTATGTTGGAGGCTTCGAGAAAAGTGATATTATAGAGCTGCTGGACATGATGGAGATGAATTTCGCAGGATGGGCCAGCTTTATGGCTCCCTTAGCCATGAATAATCCTGAGTTTCCAATGCTGTCCAAGGAGCTCGAACGAAGCTTTATATCGACAGATCCCGTTATTGCCAGAGAATTTGCAGAAGTTACATTTTTCTCTGATCATAGGGAAGATTTGGCGAAAGCTACGGTTCCCACACTCATTTTGCAATGCTCGGATGATAGTATTGTACCGCTGGAAGTTGGAGAATATTTACACCGCCATTTGCAAAATAGTACGTTTCGATTGATGGAGGCCAAAGGTCATTATCCACATATTAGCCATCCGGAGGAAACCATCTCTTTGATTAAGGAGTATCTTCAATGTAATTGACCCAATCAACCTGTATTGAAAGGATATTAGACAATGGATGAGCGATTGAAATATGCGCCATGCGGGTATATGTCCATCACACATGAAGGCATAATTATGGATGTAAATCAAACCTTCCTCGATAAGATGGGATATACACAGGCTGATTTGGTGCACAAGCATTTGGAATCTATTATGACCATCGCGAATAAACTCATTTTTCACTCTTACTTTTACCCTTTTATTAATTTGAATGGTCAGGTGGAGGAGTTATTCATAAATTTGAAGGATAGCAGCGGACAGTCCATCCCATATCTCTTGAATGGAAAACAGTTTATAAGTGAAGGTGTAGAAATTATTGACTGTATATTGATGCAGATGGGGAATCGAATTGATTATGAGCTCGAGCTGCGGTCTGCGAAAAAGCAAATAGAAGAGGCTTATTGGGAAAAAGATCAAGCACTTGAGAAGCTGCAGCAAATTCATATGGAAATTGAAAAGAAGCAAGCGGAACTGGTAGAGATGAATACTTTGTTAGTAGAATTATCTACCACCGATAAGCTCACAGGCTTAAAAAATAGAAGGTTTTTTCAAGAAAAGCTGGAAGAGCAGATTGCCTTATACAGCAAGACTGGACAACCTTTCTCTCTCTTCATTCTGGACATCGATCATTTCAAAAAAGTAAATGATACCTATGGGCATCAGACCGGTGATTATGTATTAGAGAAGCTGGCCGGCATCTTAAAATCTCATTCCCGTAAAGAGGATATTGCGGCCAGATATGGCGGGGAGGAATTTGTGCTGATCTTGCCTAACATGGATGTACTTGAATCAAAGATACTGGCCGAGAATTTACGGCAGACCATCGCCAGTTCTGCTTGGGAAATCATTGGCAGCCTAACGGTGAGTATTGGCATAGCCACAATTACTCCGCAGGATTCAAATACAAGTATACTGAAGAATGCCGACCAAGCTCTATATGCATCCAAAGCAAATGGCAGGAATCGTGTCACACACATCATGAATTTGAACGAAAAGCCACTATAAAGCTTTAGCTTTGAGGCCGAAAGGGAAATAAGTGATATCAGCGGGTGCATGAAGCTGCTGAATAACTCAGGTGAGGCTGCCGATCCATTCCGGCAGCCTCATCTTCGCTTCGCTTGCTTGTTAAGCTATCATTTCCGTTAAGAGAGTTGCTTAAAGATCTCGAGATACTTGTTTCAAGCGTTCTCTAACTAAAGAAACCAACACATTCTTCTCTTCCGTTGGAATCCATTCTACTAATCTGGCGGCAGCAATAGGCAATGTCCACTGATCGATATCCTCGAACTGAAGACCAGAATAAGCGAGATACTGCTCTATATACCCATCCCCCATGCTCTTTCTCATGAGACGCAAAGCTTCCATTACGTGACCAGGTATACCCTCTGGCAGTGTACCAAAACGGAATAAGAGCATTGTGCGCGCAACATCCCCTGCTGGATTGCCAATCATTCCGGTCATCCAATCGATGATCCAATTCTTCTCTCCGATCATTGCGTTATCGGGGTGAAAATCGCCATGACAGAGACAGCTCCCGTCCGGCAGCTTCTCCAGGTATCTCGTAATAGCAATCTTTTCATCCTTCGAAAGCTCAGAAGCATTATGAATGTTTTGTGCCAGCACTTCTTTTTGTTTGCGCAAATGCATGCCTAAATTATTCGTAATTAATTCATTTTTATGGATTTGGAAATGCATTTCAGCCAGCATTTTAGAAAAATAATGTAACTGGGCCGGATTCTCGACCATCTTTTGAATGAGAGTCGTCCCTTCTATAAACCGAAATATAATTCCGACCCTTTCCTCGTACTCTATCAGCTCATAAACTTCGGGAGCAGCCATGCCAAGAGAACCAACAAGTCTGGTTATTTCAAATTCATACTTGATCCCGTCCTTTGGAAATCCGGTACGATAAAGCTTTAGCACCTTCTCATGGCTATACTCGAATATCTCTGCCGTTCTACCCTCACCTATCCGTTTCATTCACCTGTTTTCCCCTTTCCTTAGACGGATCTTTAGAGTCATTTATTTTTTCATAGCCGTAATAACAGATACCGCCAGCTCTTCCGTAAATACTCCAGCAGAATCCACGTCCAATAAAGCTGATTTCAAATCATGCTCAAACCGTTCCAGGTTATCGCCAAAAAGACGTTTAGAAGCAAATGAAGAGGAATACAGATTTCCAAGAATTGAATCTATGGTCCACGTGTATGAGTAGCTGGGTAACACATGACTTTCCACAGCCTTAAATCGAGAGTTCGCTACGGTATCCTCATACCTTTCTTTGGGAGGAGTGTAAATACGGTTACCGGCTTTTCTTTCATCTCCAAGCCAACGTTTAACTGTTTCATTTACTTTGAGCTGCCAATTTGAGGATTTCTGTATTTTGTTAAAATTATCAATAATAGCTATACCGCCATTTTCTTCTGTACTGTTATACAGAATTTCAAGAGTCGATTCTCTATCCATCCAATGAAACGCCTTAGCAATTGTAATGAGCCTAAAGGAACCCCATTCAGCTGCTAACTCTTCCGCTCTTCCTTGTAACCATCTAACGTCGTCCACCCTATTGGCATTGGACAGGCGATTTGCTTCATCCAGCATCTCTGGCTCGGTATCTACGCCTATTGTTTCTTCAAACCAATCATTAAATCTTAGTGCCAATTGTCCTGTTCCACATCCTAAATCAAGCAGCCGACCTTCACCGTTAAGCGAAAATTTGTTAACTAAAAACCGAATAAGCGACGAAGGATAAAGAGGACGATATCTGGAGTAATACCAAGCGGTACCTTTAAATAGTTCTGCACCATATTCACTCATGCTTAACCTTCTCTCTGATAACTTTAAGAGTAAAAAATATTCGCCACAGCCACGTTTTTTTCCTTTTTTTGCAAAATAAAATATGTCGTTTCATTTCGGAAGCTACTCAGAATAAAGGAACAGACTGCCGCGGCAACCTGTTCCTTTGGCCATCCCGGCCGTTACAATGAGTTTTCGAGATGAGCGGATGATTACTTGCAATCATTTCTTATCCTGTTTGGTCTGGCCATCATCATGCTGAGGGACCTGATTTTGTGTCTTAGGCGCACTTATCTGAGGCAGAGAAACTCCCGGTGGAAGTGCCTGACTATTTCCCGCAGGATTGCCTTTTCCATCAAAATAATAAGTTGGAACATCACCAACAACAAGCGCATAAGAGATCGGCACCTCCGTTTCTACAACCTCTGGCACGGTATCCAAAGGAATGATGATAGATACCTCCGCTGTAATCCGTATGTAGACCTCCACTAGAATCATATTAATTCCCGCATTTTGATAACGGGTATCCAAATCGACCTTAACGGCCCCCGCCGGTACTAGCCGGATTGGAATATCAGGGCCAAAGGAGGCCAGAATCGAGCTGTTCATCGCCTGCCCAAGAGGGATATGTTCGGGAATTGTTTTCAGGCTATTCAGCTGATTTTGGACTGTTTTAATCGTATCCGCTGTAATTTTCATATGCTCCGCATAATTAAGCATGAAGCCTGTAACTTTCCCGTTACGGTCGGTCTGCCAATCGATTAACCGTTCAAAATTAGTGTAATTCGCAATCCTATCGGATATGGCCGTGTTGATGGACTGAGTTGCTATCTGCTTCACACGAACTTTTGCCAAATTCATCAGCGGTGGCTTCAAATTTTTCTCCAGATATACAAAGGATTGTACGGCAAACAAAAGCACGATGAAAACAATCAACACAGCATTACGCTTAAGCTTCTTGGTACCTGTGGGCCTGCTTCTCCACCTTCGTCTAAGCACAATCATGTCTGTGGCTCCTTCTAAGAGTTTTGCTATTGCAAAACTTACTTCGCAAGCATCTGCCGAGTTCCAGGCACCCGATAAAACTATCTATCCTCAGCCTGTACGTTACAGCTTATGCCGTGCGCAAGTAAATAATCCCCCTAAAAGTTACGTTAACCCCTGCCGTTAGTTTGCTTTCAAAACGTTCAATACGAAAAACCCGGCCTTTGGCCAGGTACGCGCAGGTACGCGCAGCAACGCTCCTTAATTTATCCGCTTTAACCAAAACAATCATTGGGCATATAGTGATGTATCTAATCTAATTTAAAAGGAACGTGAACATGCGACAAAACACTACCGGATTGAATAACACTCCTTATCTCCCTATTGCCGAACAGCAAGCTTTTCCTGCTTATCCATGGCCTTATTACTTCATTCCAGCCCATCTCTCCGGGATGCGTTGGGATCCAAGCTATTATCCAGCCGGTCAACCTGCTATTCCCACTCCTCCGGTTGCTCCCGCGGCTTCCAGGAATCAAGAGGATTATTGGGATCGGCAGCAGCCGCTTACCTTTGTTCTTATCCATGGTTCATGGGCAGACTCCAGCTTCTGGAACGGAATAGCTAATGAATTGCGTAAAAAAGGCCACACCGTCTATACACCCGAGTATCCGGGACATGGCGCTGACCCTAACAAGGATGTATCACACGCCATGATCACAAAATCGATTGCCGACTACATCATTTCGAAAAATTTGAGTAACGTCATTTTACTTGGACACAGTTTCGGAGGCACATTAGTTCAAAAGGTTGCTGAGCTCGTACCGGACCGACTTAAAAGACTTGTATTCCTAAATGCCTTTGTTCTGAAGGACGGAGAGAGTCTTGGAGATGAGTTTCCGGCTCCGTTTCGCGAGACAATAATTAGCCTCGTTCAAAGCTCAAAGGATAATACCATCATGCTTCCATTTCCTCTGTACCGGGATGCATTTGTTAACTTGGCAAGCCTGGAGCTCGCTCAGCAAATGTACAGTGAAATATCTCCTGAGCCTGCAAAACCTCTTTTAGAAAAACTGGATCTCAAAAAATTTTATACGCTAACTATTCCAAAAAGCTATATCTACCTCACAGTCGATAACGCATTGCCCCAAGGTGGGGGATATGGCTGGCATCCGCATATGTCCAGTCGTCTAGGGTTATTCCGGCTTATTAAAGGAAATGGCGATCATATGTCTACAGCAAAAACAGAGCCCAAGATGCTAGCTCAAAAAATTTACGAAGCGAGCAGAGATTGATTCTTTACAACACATTCCAATATTCTATTCAATTTAGAGCGAGGACAATAGTAAGCTCTTTTTAAAATCTGTCCCAATAAAGAGCCACTTTCAGCTCCCCGCTCCTTCGTATTGACTCAAACCTTTTCTAAATATCGCTAAGCCAAGAACTACACAGTAGATTGCAGCCAGCGGAGTTAGCAGTCCGATCCAGCCCCAGCTCTGCTTGTCGAACAAGTAGGCCGCAGGAAAGAAGCTTACAAACGCATACGGGATTATTAACGAGAAAAATAGCTGTACGCCGAACGAATAGATCGTTATCGGAAATTTGGCAAACTCGGCTAAGCTGCTGACCATCATAGGCAATGCGTTACTCGGGGCATGTGTCCAAAAAGCAAGTGAATTGGAAATTAGGTTAATTGCGGTGCGCGTAACCATAGCTGAGATAAATAATACAAATCCCATGAGCGCCTTATCCCAGGTCCAATCGATATGAACATAACGAAGCGCATTTACCAGCATGATACCTCCGACAGCCATGTTTCCTAAACCGTTCATTCCGACAGCACCGCCAAGCACCTGAAGTACAGGCGATATGGGGCGGAGCAGCATTCGATCCAATTCCCCTGAGTTAACCAGAAATCCGATGCGCCATGTCCCTTCAAAAAAGAACTGGGAAACGCCTGTAGTAAAATTGATGATCGCATAAATAAAAATAACTTCCCAGAAATCCCAACCGTGGATTTGAGGTATTTTCTGATAGATGACCCATATAAAAATAAGTCCCATAGCTTGCGTCAGCCCTGCTGCAATAACCAGAAGCAAGAAATCCGCCTGATATTCCAATATGGCTTTCAATTGCTGGCTCATCAGCCGAACATATAAATACATAGCTCGACTTATCTTCCTCTTCATTGGCCACCTCTTTCCTGCTCTAATTTCTCTCCTTTATCCACCATGTATCGTCACTTTTTTGACCGCTATGCTCCACAGCAGTTTACCAAGCAACCATAACACTATGCCCCATACCAGTTGGACGGCGACCATACGAACAGCTTCCAATGAAGAAGCCTGTCCCAAATAGATCGAAGCCGGAATGTGAACGATACCTTGAAACGGAAGCAGCAGACAAATCGATTTCAACCAATCCGGAAAAAACGCCAATGGAGCCAATGCTCCCGAGAGCAGGTTGGTGATAGCTGCTCGCGCAAGTGAGATGCCATAGTAGCTATCCGTCCAAAAGCAGCATAAGCCCGCGAGATAGACCACACCGAATTTTACAAGCAGCGCGGCAAGTAAGCTTATTGCAAATAATAACCAAGCCGTGAAGCCTGCAGGCATCTGTACTCCTGAGAAAAAGGCGAGCACCGAGACCGTCAGCAGAATCGTCACCGTTCCTTCGAATAAGCTCGTCCCCAATGTTTCGGCGAAGCGTGCTTTTTGAAAATCCAACGGCTTCAGCAAATCCAAGGAGACGCTGCCGTCGCGGATTTTTCCGGCAATGCGGCCTTCTGAAGTATAGGACAGGACTGAATTCGAAATAAAGGTTATCAATAAATACGCTTTCATAGCTTCCCAAGTAAAACCGCCTACTTCGGTTCTCTCCGCGTAAATCGCCTTCCATAGATACATCATGGATACAAGGAGAAGAAGACTTCCTACAATATTGATGATGAAGGAACTGCGATACGCAATGCTGTTTTGCATGGATATTTGAGCTAATGTCACATATTTTCTAATCATTCCCCACCATCGCTTTCGGTGGCTCCGTATCCGTCAATACTAGCTCGCCCTCGTAAACTCTGCGAATCACTTGCTCGATCTTCGGTTCATCTATGCGGAAGTCAATGACTTCACCCAATCGCATAACACGGCTTACTACCTCGCTTGCCGATACCTCAAACCGGTCAAACCGAATCGCAATATGCTGCCCCTCCCTCTGTTCTACGAAAGCTCCTGGCCAATCGGTTAATGTGTGTCTATTGCCGGATAGCGGCTCACTCAATTGGAAGTGAATCGTCCTCTCTCGAGCAAAGGCATCCTTGACAGCCTGCAGACTCCCATCATAGATGATCCTTCCCTGATCGATAATAACAAGTCTGCGGCAAATATCCTCGATGTCTTCCAAATCATGAGTCGTTAAAATAATCGTCGTTCCCTGCTCACGGTTGATCTGCTTAATAAACTCACGAATCTTCACCTTTACTGCAATATCCAAGCCGATTGTCGGCTCATCCAAATAAACAATTCGAGGGTCGTGCAGCAGAGCAGCAGCTAAATCCGCTCTCATCCGTTGTCCCAAGGACAGCTTGCGGGTAGGTAAATGCAGAAATTCATCCAGCGACAGCAGCTCTGTAAAACGGCTCATATTGAACCGGTAAACCGCCTCCGGAATTTCGTAAATATCTTTGAGCAGCGCAAAGGATTCTATGATCGGAAGATCAAACCACAATTGTGTTCGTTGGCCGAATACAGCGCCGATTTTGCGTGCATTGTCCGTTCTTTGTTTATGCGGAACCACTCCATCAACCATTACACTACCGGATGTCGGAACCAAAATGCCTGAAAGCATCTTGATCGTAGTCGATTTGCCGGCTCCATTGGGCCCTACATAAGCTACGGCTTCCCCGGCCTCAATACTCAGGTTAATACCGTTTACCGCCTGCTTCTCCTTGTATTCCTGAGTAAACATGTGTTTAACCGCACCTAACAACCCGGGAGCTTTAACCGCTTGCCGGAATGTTTTGTTTAAATCCTGTACTTCAATAAGACTCATCCGTTCACCTTCCCTTATTTCAATCGCCCTGCACTTGGCCATTTTTCCATATTATAGAATAATAACTCATAGGTGATATGCGGGCAATCCTTTTTTTATATAAAAAAAGGAAAAATAAGCAGAAGCAGAGCTATGCAGACTAGCGCCAACGTTGTTCGCTTTGTTAATTTACGATTAACCGGACTTTTAAACCAGCCTGAGAATTGCAACCAATTGTGGTATGCGATAAACATAAGCAGCACATTAGCGAGTCCGGGCATCCACCACAGGCTCCCGCCCATTTGGATTCCCAGCGATTGATACAAGACTCGCTCCAGTTCACCTAATACCATAAGCCCTAATGCAAAAAAGATGAGGAACCGTATAAACTCTAATAAAAAAGTCACCCATTTCATCAATGTGTGCTCGCTCCCAACTGTTCAGCTTTTTGCTTGGCACGCTTTGAGCTTAAGTACACAACCATACCCGTTCCTATCAGAATCATCCCTGTTACGACAAAAATCCAATGGATGTTAAGTCCAATTCCCAGCACGCCTCCTATTAACGGTCCCGCCATAGCACCAAATTGATTGGCGCTTGTGGTCAAGCCGAATGAGCGTCCTCGGAATCCGGCATCCGTATTATTAATGACCATTGTATTGATGGAGGGCGTAACCCCAGCCATGAAAAATCCGAATATAAACTGCACTACCGTAAATAACCACAGCTGCTGCACAAAATATTGGGTAGAGCCCACACAGCCAGCGATAAGCAGACAAATACTGAGGATGATGGTATAGCTATACTTTTGGCCTATTCTTCCCCAAAAGGGCGAAGCGACAATTCCGGCTATTCCTATGATGGAAAATATTATGCCCGAGGTTAGCACCGCGCCCTGAAGCTTACCTTGAAGAGCTGCTATGTGCAACGTAAGAAACGGCTGGATCATATTAATAGACAGCTGGAAAACAAACAGTAGAGCCAGCATAAGCAAAAGTGTCCGGTTTCGTCCCGCTTCCTTCCACGTCTGCAGCACTCCAACTCTCGCATTAGTCGCTGCAGAAGCGTTCTTCCCTTCATCCACCCAGAAAATGACAGCCATGGATGCCATAAAGATGATACAGGCGGCTACGACAAAGGACATCCTAAATCCGAACCACTCCGCCAGAACACCGCCGAATAGCGGACCTAAGATGCCGCCGGACATCGTCCCAGCCTGCATCATGCCCAGGCTCCAGCCCATATGCTGTTCCGGGGTTTTCGAAGCTACGATAGCCATCGAGGCTGGAACGAAGCCGCCGACAAAGCCGTGAAGAAGCCTTGCGCCAACAAGCTGCCAAGGGCTCTGAACAATCGAGAACAAAGCGTAGATGACCGCAATGCTTAACCCTGCGCGAATAACCATCTTCCGCTTCCCATAACGGTCAGCTAGCGAGCCCCAGAACGGCGCCATAATAGCGCCAATTAAAAAAGCCGAGGAATACACGATCCCCGCCCACAGATTGACGCTTCCTTGATCTACGCCGAGATCCAACAGAAACAAAGGAAGAAAGGGCACCGACATCGTATAGCTCGAACTGCAAAGAAGCACACCTACAAATAATATCCACATCGTACGTTTCCATGGTTCCATGTTGACCACTCCGATACGTTTATTAATTTATTGTTAATGGTACCCCTTTCATCGGCAAATTAAAAGATCGTTTCTTAAGTGAAAGTTACTTACCTCTATGTTAGTTAGATACATAATCGCGAAAAAAAATCCCCCTCTCTTCTGTTTCTCAATGAATGAAGAATGTCGATATTTCCCGGGAAACTATTTGGAATTCTGGTTGAAAAAAAGAGCCTCATGCTGTACGCATGAAACTCTACCATTTATATATTTAGGTTAGCTTTTTATTAATTCAAGCTTGCCGGATAAAACCTCGTCTATCCGCACAGCTCTTTTCTCCTTAACGGAACGCCATACAGCTTCGCCGGTTCCGATAGAATCCGCACCATCCTCACTGCCGGACAGGATCGTGTAAGGTCTCTTCGGATCAGGTCCAAGGAATAGATCCTCCAGCAATACCGGATCACCGCCGCCGTGTCCGCCTTCACGATGGACGACATGAATCGTTTCCTTCGAGCCGAACATCGGGAAGTAATCGATAGTTTGCACAGGAGTTGGGAAAGGTACTCTTGCTGGCATATGGAATTCAGTCGTTTCCAATCTGCCTTTGGTTCCGTTAATAGCTAGACGATAGCCCTCATAAGGAACTGAGAAGTTAACGGAATAGCTAAGCAATGCTCCTTGATCATACCGAACCGTAGCTGTGTACGTATCCTCGATATTGATCTCAGAGTCGTAAATACAGGCATCTGGACGATAGTTGCTATAGGCATCTGTCGGTCTCATATTGCCCAATGCTCCCAAGTGGTCATCCTTGATGTTCATATCTCTGCTGCGGGTAGACCAGCGTGTATAGTAATTGCAATCCTGCTTCACTTCACAGGTGCTGCAATAGCGGCCGTCCTCTTTCTTAGGGTTTAATTCACCCTCAGGACCGTAATAGTTCAGTGCGCCAAAAGCAAATGCTTCAACAGGCTTTTGCCCGATCCACCAGTTTACCAAATCAAAGTGGTGAGAGCTTTTATGAATGGACAGACCGCCGGAAACTTCACGAACGCGGTTCCAACGCTTAAAGTAGCTTGCTCCATGATAAGTATCAATATACCAGTTCAAATCAACGGACGTAATGCGGCCCAGTTTGCCTTCCAGAACCATTTCCTTGATCTTGGTATGAATCGGCGCATAGCGATAATTGAAAGTAACGGTTACTTTCCCTTTGCTTTTAGCTTCGGCATCCATAATTCTGCGGCAATCGGCTCCGGTCGTAGCCATTGGCTTTTCTGTAAGTACATCTAGATCATGCTCCAACGCACTGATAATGTAGCCAGCATGAGTATCATCACGGCCTGTTACGATAATGACATCTGGTTTCGTTTCCGCAACCATGCGGTCAAAATCATTAGCTCCGTATTGTTGAACATCGGCGAGCTGCGGAAACTTCTCCTTACAGATATCATGGCGCTTTGGATCAATATCGAGCAACCCTACTACTTCAGTGTGATTGTTAAAAGTTTTCAGCATAGGTCCGATAAACATCCCCATTGCTCTGTTACTTACTCCGCATACAGCATATCTTTTCTTCATGTTAGATTCCACCTCTGCATTTGTTTGATTATTTATTTTTCGTTTTTTCGTAATCGGCCTTATACTCTTGCATCACTTTGGAGCCGCCAGCCTGCATCCACTTGTCGATTTCAGCCTTCCAGCCGACTTCATCAATTTTACCCATAATGTATTTCGTTTGAGCGTCCCAAATGATCTGCTCCAGGTTTTTGCCTTGCTCGGAATAAGTCTGCGACAGTAAATTTAGCGCTGGATTAGGAACCAAATACCGGAAATTATCGACAGCAATTTTTTGACTTTTCTCACCCAGCGACGTATCCTTCAACTCAGCTACATTATAGCCCTCGATTTGCGGCAAATTATCACGATAGGGCTTCACTTCTCTTTGGAAGGCTGTAAAATTGATATACTCCGTTTTATCCCCGGTTTTCACAAAGTGCTTGTTCTCAACCCCTCTAAGAAGAAGCGTAGCCATAGGAGGGTCCATCATTTGATCCAGGAAGGTAAGCACCTTCCTTAACTCCTCCTCGGTTTTAACGGAGGATTTGGGAATAACATAGAATCCGTTATTTCCCGTTTCACCGGCGACACGGATACCTTGTGCCCCTCGCATCGGCTCTACTTCGACGATGGACCTCGGATCCGTCTTGGATAAGCGATCCTGCTGGCTTTTAGCATTTTGTGCAACAGCTACGCGAATGCCTACCCGACCGGAGTCGTACAGCTTCTCAGCTTCCGATTGGTCGAACACAGCAAAATCCTGATTGATCAGCTTCTCACTATACAGCCTTCTGAACAGCTTCAGCATTTCACCATATTCTTTGGACATGAATTCGGGTACGAAGCTCCCATTTTCAATAGACCATTTATTGGGCGCTCCCAGACTAACAGCAAACCGTGTGGCTAGAGAGGCTTGTCCTTCATTGTACTTTTTGTACAAGACCATGCCGAACGTATCGTTTTTGCCGTTTCTATCAGGGTCATTCAGTGTCAACGCTTTGAGTACTTCATACCATTCATCTATAGTTTTGGGCTGCTGCAATCCCAAGTTGTCCATCCAGTCCTTCCGGTAAATGAATGCAGCGCGGCCCATCTCTCGAAAATTGGGTATGCCGTATATTTTTCTATTAACGGATACGTTGTCATAATATTGGGCGTTTTGGGCGCTTAGATTTTTGTAATCCTTCAAAAAAGGTCCCAGTTCCCAAAACAAACCGGTCTGAATGGCCCCGACAATAGCCGGAGTATTCTCTGCTCTTAACAGCTTAGGCATCTCATTGGAGGCAATGATTACATTTATTTTATCGGTGTAAGCTGCGTTCGGAATCCATTGAAAATCAAGTTTGGTATGCGTGTAGTTCTCGATGAGCTGCTCGATCTCATTTCCTTTATCTGGAATATCACCAACTTGAGGTAAAGCAATGGAGAGCCTCATTGGAGAGCTGCTGTCCTTTACTGAAACCTTGGTTTGTTGAGCTAAAGACCCGCCACCGCAAGCGGCAAGGGATGCCACTGTAACGAAAGCTGCGCACCCCATCGCCATCCTTGACTTCAAATTCATTCCTGAGTCCCCCCAGCTTAAAGAGATCAGCCTTTAACCGAGCCTAGCATAACTCCTTTGGCAAAATGCTTCTGCAAGAACGGATACACCAGCATAATTGGAATTGTTGCAAACACGATAACCGCCATACGAATGGTTAACGGTTGAATCTCCGCTTCCTCGAAGCCTGTGTCACCGATTCGACTTTGCGCCAGAATTACGATCTCACGAAGCAATACCTGCACCGGCCATTTGTTGTTGTCGTTAATGTACATAATGGCGTTAAAAAATTGATTCCAGTGAGTTACCGCATAGAACAGACCGAATGTAGCCATAGCCGGTAGTGACAAAGGAAGAACGATACGGAACAACACTCCTACGTCACTGCAGCCATCGATTCGAGCCGAATCCTCCAGCCCATCAGGGATTTGTTGGAAAAAGTTTTTCAATACAATCAGGTTAAACGCACTGATAGCATTAGGAATCATCAGCGACCACAAAGTATTCGTTAATCCCATTGCTTTTACAACGAAATAAGTTGGAATCAGTCCGCCGCTAAACAACATTGTGAATAAAACAGCCATCATGATCGTTTGACGCCCACGCAATGTTTTGCGAGCCAATGGATAAGCCATAAGTGAGGTTAACAACAAATTAATCGCTGTTCCCACCACTGTGATGTAAATTGAAACGCCTAAGCTTTTAATAAGTGTGTTCGTTGAGAAAATATATTTATATGCGGACAAGGAGAACTCTTTGGGGAATAAAATGAATCCACCCTTGGCTACCTCATGCGGGCTTGTGAATGAAACTGCAAGAATATAAATAAATGGAAGTATAGTGATAAGACTTACAAGTGTAAGCACTGTATAGTTAACGCCGTCGAAAATTTTATTGCCTAATGTGTTATCGTGATTCATGCGTTTTATCCTCCTTAGAGCTTCGCTTTTGCGAAACTGGCATTGTAAGTGTTACTTGGTTACTTCGTGATCAAAAGGGGACTTTTTCAATATCCAGGCTTAGTAGACGCCTTCTTCACCGAATTTTTTGGCAAGCCAGTTAGCGCCCATAACAAGAGCTAATCCAACGACTGACTTAAACAAACCAACCGCGGCGCTGTAGCTGAACTGTGACTGCGTCAAACCTTTTACATACACGTAAGTATCGAACACTTCCCCAACCTCACGGTTAGTCGGAGTTAGCATCAGGAAGATATGCTCGAACCCTGAATCCAAGAAAGAACCCAAACGAAGTATTAGCAAAATAACAATAGTGCTTCGGATAGCAGGAAGTGTAATATGCCACATCTGTCTCCAACGGTTAGCTCCGTCCATCCGTGCAGCTTCATACAATTGCAGATCAACACCGGATAAAGCAGCCAGGAAAATAATCGTGCCCCAACCTACCTCTTTCCAAATAGATTGAGTAACTATCATAGTTCTGAACCAGTCTGGCTCCAATAGAAATGCGATTTTTTCACCAGTAATAACGAAGAGCAATTCATTAAGAATACCGCCCTCAGTAGTAAGCAACATATAGAAAACACCTACTACAACAACCCAGGACACGAAATGGGGAACATAAACCAATGTTTGTACAAAACGCTTGAATCTCTCTCTTCTAACCTCATTCATCATTAAGGACAATACAATGGGAAGCGGGAAAAAGAAAGCCAGGTTGTAAACCGCAAGCAATGCTGTATTTCGGAACAACTCAAAAAACTGCGGCTCACTGAAAAAGCGGGTAAAGTGTTTTAAGCCTACAAAAGGACTGTCCATCATACCTAAATGTGGTTTGTAATCCTGGAAAGCAATGATCAAACCGTACATAGGGACGTATTTAAATATGATAAAAAACAGCACCCCCGGCAGTAACATAAAGTACATCCATCTGTCTCTGATCAAATCTTTCATTAAAGGGCTGCGTTGTTTAACCTTTACTTTTGCATTTGTATTGTTCGCTAGTAAACTCATAAACTGTCCTCCCAACATGCTTTGTTGTCTGATTTAACTTTATTATCACACCTTAACTCAGAACAGGCTATCGCCTTAATTAAACTTGTTGTAATACAGTATTTTCACTTAGGTTTCATCGCGTTTTAAAGCCATATTAAGGGGTTTAAGCGCGCCAATAGTCGAATTTCAACCTTGAATCGACTTTATTTAACCTCATTCTTCCTTGAAAAATCAGCATATGCAGATATAAATCCAAAAAATGAGCGCAGAGGAACCACCCCGTCCCGTCTCTGAAAAAAGTGCAGTATCATCAGCCTTGGCTTCTTATTATCGGTTTTGCTTATTACAGGCGCGCCTCTGGATGCATCAATAGGGGTTTCATTCGGGGCAAAGCCCGGTATCTGAAGCTTTGGATGACAATCTGCATTGTCTTTTGAAGTGTTGTACTTACCGCAGCCACATCGTTAGGATCGTGACTTTAACTTGATCAGCTATTATTAGCTATGCTTCGTACCACTTGACAATAGTGAACATGAGAGCCATGGTAGGTCCCCTAGATTAACAGGAAATCCTCAAGTTAATAATAGGATATGCAAATAAATCGCCCAAATAACAGGAAAGCGTCCTGTTATTTCCATAATTTTTGATATTTTTCCTCCAATAGCGCTATATTAGATGGAGCTATTCCAGTTAAAATCTATATAAACGATGAAGTGGAAGAATTAGCTCCAGAAATTCCAGTTAACTAATCTCGACTGCCCCGACCATAAAAAAAAGATCCGGGCAGCTATCACCCGAATCTTCACTCTATCCTATTATTGGTCTCTATTGTATTGCTCCCTGTACTGTCCTGGCGTCACTCCAACAATTTTCCTAAAGGTTCGGATAAATGCTGTCGTATTTGTATAGCTCAGCTTCTCGGCAATTTCAGAGATTTTCCAGCTTGTATTCTCAAGCCATGTCTTCGCCATATTCATGCGATATTCCGCCAAATATTCACTGAAGTTGATCCCCATCTCCTTCTTGAACACCCGGCTTAAGTACACCGGATGGAAGTTAAGGATCGAAGCACAGGCCTCGAGCGATATTTCCTGGTCGTATCTTTCATGAACAAGCCTCACCATCTGAGTTGCAATATTTAAATATTGCGATTCGGCCTGTTGGTTCAAGAAAGCGAGAATCGGTTCGAAGAGGATGTTCTTAAACCATTTGATGATATCCTCCAGCGTATTCAGCTTCAGGAAATGCTCGATCGAAGCTTTATCTCCAAGCACTTTTTTTACAGCCCCACCTTGCTCCTGAACAAGCTGAAATGCTTTTGAAATGAGCTGCATCATCAGAACCGGATATTCATTAAAGTGGATGTCCTTATTTACTATAGCCGTAATGTATTTATCAAAAACCTCGTCAACACGCTGCACATCGCCCAGCTTCAAGGCATTAACCAACTGATCCTCGAGCAGCTTCAGCTGAGTGTACACGGTAACTTCCATAGGCTGCTTGCCCGCATCAATATCCTCGTAATGGACAATAATAGTATGACCCAAGCTCATTCTGCATTTAAGCGCCTCCAGGCACTCTCCGTAGCCATGCACGGCTTCCGTTACTTTATAGAAAGGCCGACTAATCCCTATGCTAACCGGAAGCTGCAAAAATTCGTCAACCTTATTCTTAATAAGTTCCGCTGTTTGATAGAAATAGGTTTTTAAATCATCTTCATTTTCCAAGTCGCTGGTCATTAATGTTACTTGTGATAGCTCCAGCAAAACAGGACTAAACCGTTTATTCTGCGGAACGAGCTCACCTACGATATTATTGATGGCAAACAGCAAGAGCTCCCTGTCATGCTCCTCATAGCGGGTTTCATCCAACGAATCGATCTGTAGGGTCAGAACTCCAAGTCTTTTCCATTCAGTTGGAAAACCGTACATTTGTGAACGGTAAGCGAAATCATTATCAGACAGCTGCCCGGTAAAAAGTTTGAGCACAAAAAATTCCTTCAGCTGCGAAAACTGGCCGCTAACCTGCTGCTGCAGCTGCTTCTCTGTACTAAACATAGTTCGGAAACGCTCTTCTAATGAAACAAATTCATCTCTGGGATCTTGTCCTTCCGTATGAATTCCTTTCGTAAACTCGGATAACCGTTTTATAGGAGAATACATTTTTCGGCTGCCATAAAAAGCGAACAGAGCAATTAAAGCGAACAAAATCGTACAAACGATAAACGTAATCCAAGCTATTTTCTTGGATTGCTGCGTAATGTCCTCAATGGATACGGATGAAACATAGATCCATCCATTATACGGAGAGGAACGGTAAGAGACTCCGAGCTCCGTACCATTAACCTTCGTATTAAAAAATCCGAATTCATCTTGGGTTGCATGAACCTTTTGAAGAACAAGCTCGTGGATAGCCCGATTATTTTCAGATTCGTTATTATCCGCCAGGAAGTTATTTCCATCCCGATCAAGGACAAACACATCTCCAAGCTTCTTATTGTTAGAAAGCAGACTGCTTACTTGATTATTTAATATCTCAACGACCAGCAGCGCCTTAGGCTGGCTTAAAGTAGGAACGACAGGAATTTTGTAAACCATACGGATAGCTGGAAGTGTGAATGATTCCTCAGCAGCAGCGGCAGAATCAACTGCTTTATCATTTTTCCGTGCACCCGTGTCCCAAAATAAGCTGGTGTTAGGCTTTTTAGCATAAGCCGCAAACGTATCACGCTCAGCAAATGCGCTATATTTTCCAAAAGTAGAAAAGCTGATCATCCAGTCCTTCTGTATATTAACCAAATAAGCTTCACGAACACTTGTAAAGGTTTGCAAATTGTACAAGCCCGTTGATAAGCTCCGTACCTCTGTAAAATCATCCGAAGTCAAATTTGCATTCAGAGAATTAATGACCTGCGGTGAATTGATATATTGCAGCGAGGTCAACTCCAGCGTCTTCAATACTTGCTCCACACGCATTTGCGTCTGCAGCAATACCTGCATATTCCCTTCCTTCACTTTCTCTTCTATATCATTAGAGGATATAAAATATGAAATAATTCCTATGGAAACGACAGGGATCGTCGCAAGAATAAAGGTAAAGCTAAAGAGGCGCATTAAAAATTTAGGCATCGGGCGACTTTCCCTTCTTGTAGGCGTTGACTAAATTCTTTACAATTTCAAGCAAGACAAAAACAAACCATTCGGATCTACCGACAGTTCGGGTTCATTATACAGCAAGGTGTGCGGTTACTGCAAACAATCAACTTAATGCTACAACCGCAAAGCAACCAATTACATAGATGGGTTGGCTATAAAAAAAAGCAAAAAAAGCGGTTCAGCCCAACTCGGGTCTGAAACCGCCTTTTATTCAAAGAAGCTAATTTACGCTTGAGACGACATAGGATAGAACCGCACGCATGTTGGCTGCGATATTGAAATATGTTGGCCGGTTGAGGTCAGCTTACCGCTCGCCAGGTCGACCTTAAATAGCTGTACCGAATCGGAATCCTTATTGGCTGCGAACAAATAACGGCCGCTTGGAGTCAGGCTGAAATGACGCGGATGACTGCCCAGCGTAGAGGTATGATCTACCAGCGTCAGCATACCCGTTTGCGGATCGATTGAAAATACTACAATGCTATCATGTCCCCGATTGGAGCCGTATAAAAAGGAGCCGCATGGCGATACTTGCACTTCAGCGCAGCTGTTATCGGAGCCATCATATTGCTCCGGAAGCGTATTGACGATTTGCACCGGCTCCAGCTTGCCTGCTTGACGATCATAGGATAGCACCGTCAAGGTTGAGCTGAGCTCCTGAATGACGTAGGCATAATCCAATATCGGGTGAAACGTCATATGCCGCGGCCCTGATCCAGGTGCCAGGTGAACCTCATCATGCGGGATCAGCTTACCTTCTGCTCGATCCAATCGGTATACCATGATTTTATCTAGGCCAAGATCGGGAACAACTACGAATTGATCGGACGGATCAGTGTAAATCGAGTGTGGATGTGCGCTTTCCTGGCGCTTAGGCATAATGCTGCTGCCCTCATGCTTCACCTGATCACATAATTCGCCGATTTCG
The DNA here is from genome assembly GCF_024722015.1 of Paenibacillus radicis (ex Xue et al. 2023). Taxonomy (GTDB): domain Bacteria; phylum Bacillota; class Bacilli; order Paenibacillales; family NBRC-103111; genus Paenibacillus_S. The sequence goes on from NZ_JANQBD010000013.1 coordinate 20,105, forward strand.
CCGTCTTTACTGAGCGGCAGCAGGGAAAGTGTGCCACCTGAATAGCTGACCAGCATCAGGAATTGCTCGGCGTGATCTGTATTGATATGAGTTGAGCTCTTGTCTGCAGTGAACTGCTGCCCCAATAAGTTAAGCTTGCCTGTACCCGCTTCAATCCGGTAAGCGACTGCTGCCGACTTAACCGTCTCCCCTTCAGCTTGAGAGAATGCATAAAGAGTCTCATGCTTGGGGCTTAGTTTGATGAACGATGGGTCCTTCAAGCCTGACACGAACTCGATGAAGGACAGCTCCTCTTTTTCTTCGTCAAAATGATAAATATAAATACCCGGCGACTCTTTACCCGCATAGGAACTGAAATAAGCTATGTACTTTGCTGCTTCCATACTTTCATCTCCATTCTTCTTTAAATCATCCCTCCTATTGTATCCTAAATTATTGCTAAAAAGGAATCTCTGTATTCGAAGCCATTTACTTCGAGGATCTGTGAGCTCAATGGATAATGGATTATAAATCATTAGATCAATGGATTGAAGATCATTAGGTCAATGGACCGTAGATCATTAGGTCAATGGATTGAAGATCATTAGGTCAATGGACTGAAGATCGTTAGGTCAATGGACTGAAGATCGTTAGATCAATGGACTGTAGATCGTTAGTACAGTGGACTGAAGATCATTAGATCAATGAATTGAAGATCATTAGTACAATGGACTGAAGATCAATCGAATGAAGATCGTCAGTACAATGGATCAATGGTTCTTGACAAGATCTTGACTGCAATCGACATAGAACGGGTAAACGAGCGTTGGATCATGATCCGGTACCTTTTGAACTTGTGTTTGTGATTGTGTTGTTAATTGAGCTTGTAACCGGGTTTGAGATTCTTCTACTAATATAGTGATTTTTTCATTTTTCAGAGATGGATTGGTTTCAATATCCAAAGAGTGAACCTTTTCATATCCCCTTCTTACAACGTCCATAAACAGAACCAACATAAAGCCAATAACTAATACCACTATTGCATAAATCACAAGCTTTTCATGAAGTGTCATTAATTAGTCCTCCTTAGTGTTTCGCTTTAGTGAACCTTTCTGTATTGGGTTGGAATCATTTAGCTGGCGGCGGATAGGCGGCAGGGTTTCTATGAATCTACTCCTTTTTAATAGATTACCTATTAACTAGTAAAAATGTGCTCGAAAGCTGCTGTCATTATGTGACTTTTATTGTTAATAAATCACTTGACAGTATTCGACATACATGAAAAACCGTGCGAACATTTCTCCGGAGTACCCTGCTTTTTGTTACCTGTAAAGGCACCACATATGGGTTACCATGCAATTTAAATAGCTACCTCATTGAGTAACTTTCAGCCCTATTTATGCATTTAGTAACTTCATCCCCTGCCGCGGATTTAATTAGCTGGAGATTGCGGAGGTAATTTTACTATAAATCACCTTTTCATCCCTATAACTGGAAATCATCCCGCTAATTCCGTCTATTTCGATCAATTATCCTAATATGCACCAAAATAGATGGAGATTTTCCAGTTATAATCACTTAACGGTAATAACCTGGTTTAATTAGCGGGAGGATTTCCATCTAACACATCTCTCACGGATAACCTCAATAGGGCAGATCCCATAAAATGCAAAAAAACCTTCAAACCCACACTAAAGGTGGATTTGAAGGTTCTCTTGCCAAACAAATACAGAGTGGGGATGAGATTGCTAAAAACGACTAATGGGATAGCCTATTTGGACAATTCCTATGCGCCAAATTTACAAAGAAGTAACCACCTGATCGATAATGCCATACTCCTGTGCTTCTTGTGAGGACATGAAATAGTCACGATCCATGTCTTTCTCAACCTTTTCAATCGGCTGGCCCGTCCGTTCGGCGGTGATTTGGTTCAGCTTTGCCCGGATACCCAGAATCCGGTTGGCGGTTATGGCTATATCACTGGCCTGCCCCTTGGCACCACCGTGCGGCTGATGGATCATGATCTCACTGTTCGGCAGCGCGAAACGCTTCCCTTTGGCACCCGCGAGCAGCAGGATCGCCGCAAAAGAAGCAGCAAATCCTGTACAAATAGTATGAACAGGAGGCTTCACAAACTGCATCGTATCATAGATAGCAAACCCTGCCGAGGTAGAGCCGCCCGGACTGTTGATATACATGGAGATTTCCTTTTCCGGGTCCTCCGCCGCCAAAAACAACAATTGAGCAATAATGCTGTTGGCCAGATGATCATCAATTTCAGCCCCAAGAAACACGATTCGATCTTTCAGCAGCCGGGAGTAAATATCGTAAGATCTTTCACCGCGGCCGGTTTGTTCAACCACATAAGGAATAAAAGTACTCATTTTTCCAACCTCCGTTTGATCCGTTATTGTTATTTCATCATTCATCACTTTCACCCTGTAAACGAATCGAAGCTGCCGAAGGATACGGTCTAACGGTATTTGATGATATAATGAGAAAAAACGGAGTGGCCGAAAACTTTTTTTGAAACCTGCGTATCCTTTAAAAGGCTTTATTCGTTTCCATTTAATAAGGATAAAGATCATAGTTAGCATAAAGAACATGGCAAAGGAGAATGCAGGATGATCTTAACGGAAGCTGAAGCAAACACCCGGATTAAGGAAAACCTTGAGGATGGTAAAAGCGTAGAGCAGCTTCAAAACCACCTTAACCGTTATTGCCTATCCCTTACTGGATCGATCTGGGATGCCGAGGACTTGGCTCAGGATACATGGCTTAAAGCTTTAGGCAATTTGAAAAGCCAAGAGCATCATTCCAACCCTGAAGCCTTGTTACTGCGGATTGCAAAAAACACGTGGATTGATCAAACGCGAAGAAATAAGGTGTTGGACCGGATTTTAAAGCGAGAGCAGCCCAAGGTGAGTATGCTGGATAACGATTCTTTCGAGATCGAGGCGGCCTTCCAGGCTTTGATGAAGCATCTGTCCCCCCTCCAGAGAACTGTTTTTTTACTGAGGGATGTATTAGGGTTTTCAATCGGGGATGCGGCAAAATTGCTTAAAACAACCGAGGGGGCTATGAAAGCGGCGCTTCACCGGGCACGCCATGCACTTGAAGCCGTCAAATTTGATTTGAAACAAGGCACGCTTTCGCTGCCTGAGGAAGAAGAGCTGCGAGCTTTCCTAAGAGCGATTGCCTCTGCTTATCAGATAGGAGATATTACTGCACTAATGGAGCTATCCCTGCGGGGCGAAGCTGTACCTGCTGCTGCCATCGGGATCGTCCAATACAAGCTGCTCCAAAGCTCCCGTTCCTCCTTGCGACGGAGTTCCAATTCCCAACCTAACGCACGGATGGCTGCATAGCTTAGTAACTAAGAGCTTGTACCGCAATAGATATAACAGAAAGAGGCTGCGCCAAAAGGGTGTCAGTGAATGAGTCAATCCCAAGCTATGTACAAAGACGCCTCCAAAACCACTACGTAAGTGGGGATGGAAGCGTCTTTGTATAGGGAAACTCCCATTCGAGTGGGGATTCGAAAATCCACAAATGACTTTCGAGACAGCCGTTTTTCATGCTTTAATTCTTTAATTCAAGTCTATTTTATAAATGCAAGGAATACCTTCCATATCCGATGTGAAAATAATAAACGAACCATCCGGTGCAAAAGCGGGATGCGGATGAGCGTCCTGAGTATTCCCATAAGGCTTCCAACTTGTTCCATGGGAGCATAGCTTTTCCTCACGCCGCTGTTGTACATCAATCAGATAAATAAAATGCTGCTCACTTAGCTGACCATCCCCTACGATGTTGGAATTATTATAATTGGAAATAAAATGACAATACTTGGAGCTATCCATCCAAATCTCTTCTTCCAAAGTGAATGGGTCCATAAACCGGATGCTTTCGTGCAGCTCATAATCCTTATGTCTGTATACAAAAGCAAACCTGGAGCCGTCAGCAAGCCAATATTCATGTGTGATCAATTCGTCATGCGTTTGCGTTTTGGCACAGCGCAGGTTCGTCCCGTCTGCTTGAATAAGCCACAGCCTGGCGTCAATCAGATGACCGGGACCTTCATGGCAGAATAGAACCGTTGACGGATCATGTGGCCGAAGCTGCGGATGACCTAACCAACAATTCAATTCCTCATGAACGATATGGCTGGTCTGCCGCTCAATATCGACATAGACGATTCGACAGTGCGGCTTAATCGCCCATTGCGGCTCGAAGGTCGACCAATCCCCATTACTCGGGACGACATCATTCTCGTTCATTTCTACCAACACCAAATACTTGTCATCCGAGCTTAATCCCGGATTCGGATTCGGATTCCAGCCGTCCGGTGATTCATAGAAGGCTTCCTCATCCAGAGTGTCCATATCCAAACGAATGATCTGTTTGTCTCGACAATATATCAGGTAACGATCATCACTGGTGAGACTGCAGCCGAAATCATGGACTCCCGCTCCTTCGGTTAATTGCACTGCCGAGCCATCGCGCAGATCCATTCGATATAAATGGCGCTGCTCATTCCTCTCACTTGCATAAATCAGGTAGCGGTTATCATTAGTGATCATCTTATAATAGAAATATGGATGATGATTCACTTGCTCTGGAGCTGTAAGCCGGGTCAGCATTTTTCCGGTATACGGATCCTTGAATGTATGAAATTCATTGTAAATAACAGAGCCCTTGGCCATTGTGACACTCCCTCCCATCCTTGAGTCCTACTTATCTCAGCCGCATCATTTCCTGTTTTTCCGCAGGCTGGAGTGGTAATGTCAACTTCAGATTAGCACCGTTGGCCGTCCGGAACTCAGCATATACCTCACAAGCATCGGCGGAGCCGCCATGGGAAGCCTCTGTCTCCATACCGGCATAATCGGCTGAAGCATCCAATGCTCCTCCATCCCCTTCGCTCAAACGGAAGGCAAATACCAGCAGCGCCTGCTGCATGGAGCGGAAATCAAACCGTTTCCTCTCCCCGGCATATACAACATAATCGAGACACAGCTTCTGCTCATCACGAGTGAGCTCCCAACTCGTCGACTCGGCATCAAACGCAGCAAACAACGTCTTTACATTCATCGTTGTACCTGCGATTTGCACAGATATTGCTTTCGCAGCTGGCTCAAAGGCATGAGCCTCTACTTGCTCCAAGCTGCCGCCGATTTCAAATCGCAGCCTTAGATCTGAAGCTTCTATCGTTCCGTCTATGGGATCGAGACCGATATGGGTATCTCCACCATTGGTGCAGAACCCGATACCGAACAGTATGTCCGCCTGCTGCTGAACGCTTGAATATACCGCCGAGGAATAATCATAGCCGTCATGCAGAAACCGTAGGTGAATATAGCTGAAACTGTCGCCATTCTGGGTATAGCCAAGCAAATTACGGCGTTGATTCCACATGACGTCCTTGCTGAATGTGCCCACGCTGATGGGACCGCTCATATAAGTGGTAGCCTCATTCACTGTGCGACCCCATTCATCTTTATGAATAGCTTGCAGAATCGTGGATGTTTCTGTATGTTGAAACGCGGGCAAATACGCTTCCGGGCAATGAATCTCATTTCCATACCAATCCAAATTGTATATAATATCTTCATTTGCCCGTAAAGAAAGGACCCCTCCGCTTGCCATTTGCAAGAACGATAACACCTCCGGTGTCATCACCGTGCTGTAGCTGCGGCTGTGCGGTCCTGACCATTGCCGGCTCGGCGCATGGAAATGCTCCGCCACCATGCGCCAGGCGACATCCAGCATGCCGGCGCTAAGCTCCTTCGCCTCTGCTTGGCTTGTGGCCGTATGAATGCTAGCCAGTTCTTGGATCGCCACGATCGTATAAGTCGGGCTATTATACTCCTGGAACGTGCCCAGCTCCTTCGTGTAATCGCTGAATTTGCGCAGCCGCTCGAGCCCATAATCCGCATACGGCTTGTGCCCGTATACTTCTCCTGTAAGTAAGGTGACGAACGCGCCCATTATGGCGATATTCGTATAGCCGGGACCGACGTTGCGCTTAATAATCGCATCGCAGGCACAGAATAAAGCATGTCGAATCTGCTCTCTTAAGGCAGGACTGAGCAGCCCGGAATGCCTCTGCTCGGCAAGCACCAGCCGCTTCCCGCAGAAATCGGCCCAGTTCCAGTCGGGCGGCGCCATCATCGTTAACGGCTCCTCCATGAACCAGGACCATATACCGAACGTAGCATTCTCACGATTCTGGTCCTGCAGCCCGATCACCTTCTCTATGATAGCGGAAGCCCGCTCCACATTTTCCGGCAGTCCGCTATCAAGCAGTCCTAACGCATAAATAAAAGCAGCAAGCGTCGGATGCGTATAATCCACATTTTTCAACGTGCTGTGGTAGCCAGGGGTGCGGAACGGCTTGCGAACCATCTTCACCTCCGGGGTATATTCCTTGTGCCAGCTGTCCAATTGCTGTAAAAGCATTTGCTTATGATCGAACGACATAATAGAGTACACACTCCTTATTCGGTTTAAGCCCCCAGCCCCTTCCGGAGCGGGAGGCTCCGCAGCGCATCTAAATGCTTACTTACCTTTCACATTTTTCTCATACCATTGCTGTGCCAGCTTATCTACATTATCGCCGCCCAGACGCTTCCATTCCTTGCGCAGCTGCTCGATGCCCCATTGCGCATTGTATTGGCTGCCGCCAGTGATGACTTTCGTTTCGATCTCCTCGGCTAACGGAGTGAAGGAGGTTGCCGTCTCGCTAAGCTCCGGGAACGTCGGGTTGAACGGAATATCGCGTCTGAATTTGTTCTTCATTGCTACCTTCAGCGACTCACCCTGAACTTTCGCATAATCCTGTGAAATGGCGTCCTGCGCGGCCATAATCGGGAAGTCCTCCGGTTTCGGACTCCATTGGTCCAGTATTGCATACTCAGGAGCATAGATCGTTTCCTTTTTGTTTTTCTCCGCATCAATCGCTTGCGGCACTCCATTCAGCAGCTTGTAATGAACTCCTTCTTGACCGAATCTGACATCAAACCAGTTCTTCTCAACCATCCAATCCAACAGCTTTACAGCCGCTTCCGGATCCTTCATATTTTTATTAAATACAATCAGCTTGTTAGCAGGTGGCTCCTGGAACAGCCCGAACTTACCATACTTCGTGGATACAGGCTCCAAAGGAACGAGCTTGGAATCCGGCACATTCTGCTTAAGCTCTCGGTATTCAGGCGAAATATTCCAGCTCGCCATATAGACGCCTGCTTTTCCCGTAACAAACAGCTGTCTTTCCTTTTGATAGTTTTTGTCAGTGATATATTCTTTGTCAATCAGTCCTTCGTCAAATGCTGTTTTCATTAAGGACAACACGTCCGCATAACGGTCGGTAAAGTTTCCTTTTACCATCTTATCGTTCTCCAGATACCATAATCCGCTGTGGGCCGCGTACATCGCCTGTATAATCCCCGTATAGTTAAAGTTGAAGGCAGCGCCAAGCGTATCATTCTTCCCGTTGCCATCCGGGTCCTTTTCCTTAAAAGCTCTCATGACAGTCAACAGCTCATCCATAGTCGTAGGAGTTTTCAACCCAAGCTTATCAAGCCAATCCTGGCGAATCCACATTCCATGGTTGGCAATCGCATCAATACCGCGTGCACTCGTCGCAATGTAAGTTTTGCCGTCAAACTGCGTATAAGGCTTAAGCTCTGGATGCGCTTTCAAGTAGTTTTTATAAGAGGTGCTGTATTTCTCAATATAATCGTCTATTGGTTGTATGGCCCCCTGATCCTTCAAAGTTGACATATAGTCGCGGCCAAATTCCCACATCAGATCAGGCGCCTCGCCCGCTGCAATCAATGTGTTCAGCTTCTTCGTTGACTCCGTACGTACGACGGGCACCCATTTCACGTTAATGCCCGATTTCTCATTTATATACATGGTAGTCCGGTTGCTCTCGTAAGTTCCTTCATCACTTGCTACTTGACCTCGATCCAGAATCGAAACGCTGACTTCCAGCTTTTTCTTTTTGTCTGTTCCGCCATCCTTCTTCCCTGCATCTCCGCTGCTATCCGTACTGCCATCCGAGGAGCATGCCGCAATCGTCAATAGGGCCGCCGCCATCACGAGCGCCATATGCTTTCTTTTTACCATCATCGTCCGCCTCCATATTTGATTTTTAAAATCGCAACAGACAGGCCTTCTTGGAATCTGCCCTAACCTTTAATAGAACCGATCAAAACACCTTTAACAAAGTACTTTTGAAGAAAAGGATAGATACATAAAATCGGCATAACGGAAATGATGATAGCTGCAGCCCTGATGCCTTCCGGTGTAACCAAATTTTGCATCATAGCACCTTCACCGCCGCTTGTAGCATTCGAATTGAGTAGATTCAGACTGGTTGTATCAATCATCTGCAGCAGCTTGACCATAAGAGACAGCTTCCCTGAGCTCGTAATGTACATCAGCACATTCATATACGAATTCCACCAGCTTACCGCATAAAATAATGTCAGAGCCGCTATGATAGGCATCGATAAAGGCAGAATGATTTTCCAAATAATTACCAAATCATTAGCGCCATCTATTGCAGCCGATTCTTCCAATTCCGCGGGCAGGTTCTCAAAAAACGTTTTCATAACGAAAAAGTTGTACGTGCTGAGCAGACCGGGCAGCCAAAGTGCCCAATAGGTATTCATAATTCCCAATGTTTTGATCAGAATGTAATTAGGGATTAATCCGCCGCCAAACAGCATTGTGAAGGTAATGATCATCAGAATGAGATTTCTTCCCTTCAACCGTTTCCTGCTTAAAGGATATGCCGCTATAATCGTAGCTACAATATTTAATGCCGTCCCCAATACCGTGATCAATAGGGTGTTTTTCATCGCATTAAACAGCTGGCCATCATCAATCAAATTTGAAAAGGATATAAAAGTAATTTCCTTCGGCCACAGAAACACTTCCCCGGACATGATAGCCCGCGAACTGCTCATGGATGTTGCCAGCACATGAATGAACGGAAATAACGTCATCATGGCAAGCACAGCCAATAATACATAGATAAGGCCGAAGAGCAGCTTTATTGTAAACGACTGACTGCCGGACATCGCATCCCCCTCCTAACAGTTTTCGTAAGAAAACTTACTTCGTAAGCATAGACTTACCATAGCCCGTTCTCACCCATGGCTTTAATAATTTTATTAACACTTACGACCAAAACAAGTCCAATAATCGATTGAAACAAACCAAGCGCGGTAGTGTAGCTGTATTGCGAGCCTTCCAAACCAACATGATACACATAAGTGCTAATAACGTTGGAAACTTCATATACAGCTTTATTTTGCATGACAAAAATATGCTCGAAGCCGACATCCATCATCTGCCCGACACGTAAAATAAGCAAAATAGCAATCGTACTGCGGATACCTGGGAGTGTTACATGCCATATGCGGCGCAGCTTGCTGGCCCCGTCGATTTTGGCCGCCTCATACAGCTGAGGATCAATCCCGGCAATTGCCGCGAGGTATAGAATCGTGCCCCAACCGGCATTTTGCCAAATTCCTGATAAAATGAACATAATCGGCCACCAAAAGTTATTGGCCATGAAATAAATCGGCTCAATTCCGAGCAGCTTGACGAGCACAATATTAACGACACCCGTAGAAGGGGACAAAAGAGCGATGACGATACCTCCAAGCACAACCCATGATATAAAATGAGGGATGTAGAGCAGGTTTTGAATCGTCCGTTTGTACCACTCAATTCGGACTTCGTTCAATAGAATGGCCAGTACAATGGGTACCGGAAAGGCGAATACAATGCCGTAGATGTTCAGCAGCAGCGTATTTTTTAATACTTTGAAAAAATCGGGACTTGTAAACAGTCTCTCGAAATGCTTAAGTCCTACCCATTGACTCCCCCAGATTCCATCGGCAAACCGATAATTTTTAAAAGCAATGATCTCGCCGAACATCGGGGCATACTTGAAGGTGAAATAGTACGCTAATATAGGAAGAAGCAGCAGGTACAAATATTTATCCCGCTTTAAGTATTTCCATGCCAGCTTCAGCCTGTTTGTTCGCACCGATTGCCTGACCCCTGCTTGTGCGGCTGCCCCGCCCATTTGTGATTTCATAGCTACACCTCCCTTCTGCTCTGCTGGTTACAACCTTATGGTAGCCGCAGCAGGACTGTTTTGAAAATATTCCCTTTTTATGCTCTGCGCTTTTTTTAATGATATGGGTATGTTCATTTTTTATCCTCTTCACTTCTTTTAAGGTAATGGGGGCTTCCACTAAAGGAATAAGGATACTCTGCTGCATAGGAACTCATCACCCTCGGGGGGCTTTGTTATGGTTTTCCCTGAATTCCCCTGGCGTTTGTCCTGTATATTTCTTGAAAATACGAATAAAGCTTTGCGTGCTGTTATAGCCGACACTCTCCGCTATCGCATTAACCTTCCGCTTGGGATCAAGCAGCAGCTCCTTGGATTTCTCCATACGGAACTGAATCAAGCAATCCATGAAATTCGTTTCAGTCGTTTCCTTGAACAGCTTGCTTAAATACGGAACGCTTAACTGGAACTGCGAGGCTAACAGATTAAGAGACAGGTCGCTGTCCATGTAATGCTGCTCCATGTACTCCATCACCTGCTTGATCGTATCGTTATTCCCTCTGCTCAAGCGCTTTTCTTCCGTTCGAACAATTAATTGATGCAGGAAGGTGGAAATATAGCTCTTAATATCGTCCACATTGGCGCAGGACTCGATTCGGTTATATATATTTTCCTTAGGATCAAGAAACTCCTTAATTTCCAGCCCTTTATCGGATATAACCTTAATCGATTTCATAATTAATTGAATGCACATCTGTTTGATCATTTCCGGCGGGACGTTGCTTGCAATTATTTCTCCAAAAATTTTGTCCAGCTGAGCTTCCAGCTTCACCTTATCCGTGTCACGGATGTAGTTAACCACCGAATCGCTCATCCCCGAAATGCGATAAAATTTATCGTTATGGTTGTTCCCTGCAATATCATCAATAGATACAACTGAGTTATCGCCCATGATCAGCTTGTATTTCAGAGCATTCAGCGCTTCTTGATAGGAGCTGTGAATCCCCTCCAAATGCAATTGAGGACGACCTACTCCAATCGTAACCGTTTGCTTGAAATGGCCCTCCACGTAATCCTTAACGAGGTCGGCTACCTGTAAAGCTTGAATCTGATTGCCTTGGCTGTCATCCTCTTCAAAGCTCATTATTACAGCGACTCTTCCATCCGTTAACTCCACCGACACTCCTTTGCAAACGCCGGCAACCAGTTCCTCCGCAACATTGCTAATGGCATAGGTGAACAAATAGACATCCCGCGGGGTCGCTATATCCTGAATGCGATCCAATTCTATGACCAGAACAACAAAACGAACATCGTACAGGCTAATGCCAAGCATGTCAAAATACGGCTTCATCCGACTATAATTCGTCTTATCGCCCATCATTAAGCTCATAATGGACCGCCATTTCAAGGCAGGCAAACTTTCATTCATCTGCTTTTGCAAGGTTTCGTTATCAGAAATAATTTGTTTGAAAAACTTTTCCATGTACGTAAGATCGCCGGGACGGCCAATTTTCTTCTCAGTAATCGAGCGGAAGAACAGCTCCAACGGGCGAAACGTGTAGTTGCTTACTGCAAACACTAGTACGATTGCGAGCAGAAACATCCCTACGGCAATGGTCAACAGCAGATTACGAATAATTTGCAGCGGCCGGTTCATCTCCGGGTTCGGGATGATGCTCACATACTTCCAACCGTTATAAGCGGATGTCAAATAAAACGTAGTATAACTGCCGTTATCCGTATTTTGCGTTAAATAACCGCTATCTGTCAGCTGCTCCAATCTTGGAGCCCCTTCAATACTGCTTACAGGCTGAAACAGCTGCTTCTTGTCTTGGGACGATATAATCATTCCCCGCTCATTGATCACCAAGGTTTGCCCTGCCCTCTGTTTATCCACATTCTGAATCAAATTGGAGACTGTATTTTCAGCGACATTTACGATAATAGCCCCTTTGCGAAACTGCGGGATGCTAATGAGCGGGTAAGAGCGAACCAGAGTAATCACATTTTTATCAAGATGCAGACCAGAACTAATCTCTGTAATTTTCCTCGTGTCTAGCCACTTCTGATAGCTTGTCATAGATGTAAAAGCATCACGCCAGTTCATATCGTAAAAGTCAGCTTCATCGGAAAAAGTAGTATCGGTCAGCAAACTTTTGTTCTCCAGAGAATACAAATAGAAGGATGAAATATTGCTGTTTGCGAACATCAATGCCTTAAACCGGTCATTCAACACTCGAAAATGGTTAAACCGCAAATCGTCATTAGCGTATCTCCCATGCAGAAAGAAGGACACATCCGGCTCTTGAATAAAGTTAATCGTGTTGGTATCGATTTCCCGGAGCATCATTTCGATTTTTTGCTGAATCAGATTTAGCAGCGCGACATTCGTGCTCCGCACTTGATCCTCAAGGCTGCCCTTAGAGCTTAAGTAGGAAAGCCAGACGGTTGAAGAAATAATTAACAAGAAAAATATCCCATAGATGACTTTAAACCTTGCAGAAATGTTCCCCTGTAAAAAGTTCATGAGGATGGCTCTCCTTTCAAATATCGCAAGCTGTAACCGTATTCATCATCAGCATAGCATAACTAGCCACGTTTAAGGGACATCAAAATAGTTTAGGAAACTTGCTGTCGAGAGGACACCAGCTGCCCCGTTAATCGCAGCGGTATATTCACGAAAATGAGGTGATAGCGGAAGCACTACTTCCTTTATCACCTGAAAAGCTCAAAAAACAACGGAATAGCTAATTCCGTTATCGCTCTGTTTTGGTGCATAGTACACCTATTTCGCTCCAATAACGGAATTTCCTGAACTCCCCTGCAGGTGTTCCATGTACAGTTAGCTTCGTTATACTTTTAACGAAGAGATCCCCTGCATCTAAACAATGCGCCAGTACTGCATCCATGGAAGTTGAGGGCAATGCGGAAGTAATTGTTCCTTTATAGCCTGAAAAGTCCAAAAAACAGAGTAATAAAGGAACAGCCAGTTCCGTTATCACTCTGTTTTTTGTGCATAAATGCCCCATTCGGCCAACATAACGGAATTCCCACTTCCGCTATTGCCCCAGATTGGCGGCGGCAGATGGAATAACGGAACTCTCCGTTCCGTACAAAATCCTCCAGGACTAATCGCCGCTATTTACATAAAATCCCCTTGATCATGGGGTGCATTCAAGATCTTAAGCTCTAATGTAGCTCTAATCTAAGCAAGGTAGGCAGGTTACTCGCTCATTTTTCATTCCTTCAAACAGCTTTCTGATCGAAATTCTTTCATTGAAGATACATTTCAATCTTAAGGGCAGCGGTAGCTTTTCTTGCAATATCAGAATTGTTCAGCTCTGCTGAAAACTTATTAATTCTGATATTTTAAAATAACGACAGCCCCGATTAAAAAGGCGAAAAAAAACTGCCACCACAAAATGTGGCAGCAGGCTGCTGATTAAGTCTATTCATAAGTTTCAGCTTTAAATGCCCAATGGCTTCAACGTCTGCATCATCGCATCATGAATATGGCCGTTCGTACCGACAATATGCTTCACGGTCAGGCTGTACGGATTGCCGAGCGTATCGGTCACCGTTCCCCCGGCTTCCTCGATGATCAGCACCCCTGCGGCGATATCCCATGCATTGAGGCCATATTCCCAGAATGCCGCCAGCTTCCCTGAAGCAACGAAAGCCAAATGCTGCGCAGCCGAGCCCAGCGCACGAATGGTACGGCATTGAGGGCCGATCTCCTGCAAGCTTGTCATAACAGCGTCGCGCGTTTTCTTCTTCGAAGGGAAGCCGGTTGCTACTACGCTTTGTCCGAGTGTCTCTACTTGCGAAACCCGGATCGGCTTTCCATTGAGCGTAGCCCCCTTGCCTTTCTCCGCGGAATACATGTCATCCCGGGACGGATCATAGATGACACCAACCATAATCTCTCCGTTGCACGCAAGAGCTATAGAAACCGTAAAACCCGGAATGCCTTGCACGTAATTGCTAGTCCCATCAATGGGATCAACGATCCATATGAATGGCTCGGACTTTGCTCTTTCGAGCCTGTTTTCAAGCAGCTCCTCGTTAGCAAACGATTCTTCCTCCCCGAGAAATGCATGGTCAGGGAATACCTCCGCCAACCGTTCACGGATTAACTGCTCAGAGGCTCTATCGATTTCGGTAACGACATCGAATGCCGAGCTCTTTTCTTCCGTCACAAAGTCTGTGCCCAGCTTGGACTTGATCATTATACCAGCTTCTCTTGCAATCCGTTCAGCCGCCTCCAAATAACTCATGCCAGCTCTCTCCTCTTTTCCTTAAATTCCCCGATAATAGCCGCTATAGCATGGCTTTCATGATGGACAGTCACAGCATCCGCTGCATCCGCTAACAACGGATGGGCATTGCCTACAGCATAACCCAGATCGGCCTCTATGATCATGGTTAGATCGTTTAAGTTATCGCCAACGGCTACGGTGTACAGGCTATCTACTTTCAGCAGCCTTACCAGCTCCCTAAGCGCAATCCCCTTGGTAGCATGCTGCGGTAAAATCTCCAGGTAATTCGACTCGGAGTAAACCATTTCGCAAGGCACACAGCTGTCTCTCACAGTCTGTTCAATATCCTTCGCTTCCTCCAGCCGGGAGCTAATAATCAACAGCTTCGTAACAGGCTCCTGCATAATGCGTTCCTCAAAAGGCAAACATCTCACCGCATCTTTGAGCTCATGCTTTTCTAATAAGGCATTGCGAATCGGTGCATAAACTTGACCATCTTGATAAACCAGCAGTACCAGGTCATCCGATAAGCGTCCCCTAATATTATCCCACAAAGCTTGCGGAAGAGATATCTTCCTCTCATAAAGCACCTTGTCTGTAACGGGGCAATAAATTTTGGCTCCATTATACAAAATTACCGGCAAATCCAGACCAAGCTTATGGATAAAAGGCATGACCGCCTCCTCCATACGCCCCGTTGCTAAGGTAAACATGCCCCCTTTTTCAATAAAACGTTTAATGGCCAATTCATTCTCCAAGCTGATTTGCTGTGAAGCATTCAGTAAGGTTCCGTCAAGATCAGAAATCAGTAGTATATTGTTCACATGCTCCAACCACCCAGCTACTAAGTTATGTGGATAACGTATTTTCTTTTTGTACGAAGCTTTTCATTGCAGACAGGTGATTCGACTCCATCGAAAGAACAACATCCATCGCGGCGATCTGCTCCAGAGCTGCAACCAGCTTTTCCTGCTTTTGTATTTTCAGACTGAACTGCATATGCATAGAAGGAGCTGAGGCATGAGCTGCAGAATCGACTTCATCCGAGTTCATTTTCAAGCTGACAATCTGCAGATCATAGTTTCCGAATATCGATGCAATCCTCCCGAGCGAGCCCGGGTTATCGACAATTTGTATATCAACCTCATGGTATCTCCGATTTCGCAGCAGATGCTTTTCCCATTTATTTAATAAGAACAGGCTGATCAGAACAAGAAATGTAGACAGCAGAGCCCCCATATAGAAGCCCGCGCCAACGCTTAGTCCGATACCGGCAACAACCCAGACGGATGCTGCTGTCGTCAGCCCTTTAATCATATTCCCATTGCGCAGAATCGCTCCTGCACCCAGGAAACCGACACCGCTTATTACTTGGGCTGCCAAACGCGCCGGGTCCATACGGACATTACCTTCATTGACGAATTGTGAGAAACCATATACGGACAGCAGCATAATGGTTGCAGAGCCCAAGCATACGAGAATATGAGTACGGAAGCCCGCAGCATGGTTGCTCCATTCCCTTTCAATGCCGATCAAGCCCCCCAATACTACGGCCAGAATCATCCGCAGCACCAGTTCCCAATGCGTTATTTCCCATACACTTAAGCTAGCTGTTGCCATACATTTCTACCCTCCAGCCCCGACACGTTAAAATGATGATGCACCCAGCTTTGTTCCATGATCTGCTGCTGGCGCCGATGCGGAAGAACCTGTTCCGTTGCCCCGCTCTACAAGCACGCCTGTTTCCTTATCATACACATTTACTTTCTCAAGCGGGAACGTTACCCATACCATCTTGCCAATAGGCAAATCCAGCTCACCGATTACTTTGGCCAGGATCAGATTCTCACCGCTCGTGGTCAGCTGAAATAAAGTTTCCGATCCGGCCGGCATCACTGAGTATACGGATAGAGGTATGCCTCCCTCGACCTTTTCCGATGAAATCTGAATGTCCTCAGGATAAATAGCCAAGACGACCTTTCCGGAAGGCGGCTGTGTGCAAGGAACCGTAAGTGTACCCAATTCTGAAGTTGTAGTTATCGATCCATTCGAATACTTGCAATCGGCATCGACGAAATTAATTTTCGGGTTACCGATAAAGTCCGCAACGCGGATATCTACCGGATGACGGTAAATATTGCGCGGTGTATCGACCTGAACCATGTTGCCCTCGAAGAAAATCGCGATCTTGGTAGATAAGGTCAAGGCTTCGACCTGATCATGCGTAACGTAAACGATGGTTGTCTTCAGCTCGCGATGCAGCCTTTTCAGCTCCGCTCTCATCTCCAGACGCAGCTTGGCGTCAAGATTGGACAGCGGCTCATCAAGCAGCAATATTCTCGGCTCCGTTACAATTGCCCGGGCAATGGCGACACGCTGCTGCTGGCCGCCTGACAGCTCAGAAGGGTATCGGTCCTTGTATTTAGCGATCCGCATCTTCTCCAGAGCGCTTTCTACCTTCGTGCGGATCTCCGCCTTGGGCATTTTGTTAATGGACAGCCCAAAGGCTACATTATCGAATACCGTCATATGCGGCCACAGTGCATAGCTTTGGAACACCAGATTCAACCCGCGCTTGGATGGGGGGGCATAGTAGCCTTTGGCTCCGTTGATCATTTCCTTGCCATTAATGGTCAGAATCCCTTCCTCGGGATTTTCCAATCCGGTGATAACCCGCAGAGTGGTCGTTTTACCGCAGCCGGACGGACCGAGCAGCGTCATGAAGTCGCCATCCTCAATATACAAATCGAGGTTTTTTAGAATATGATTTTTATCAAAATATTTGTTGATTTTCTCCAGCTTAATTCCACTCATATGGTTAGCCTCCTATGCCCTTCGAAAGATCTGCTTTGCCGTACTTCGTTGCTATATAATGCGTGATCATAATTAGCGCAATAATAACAATAACGATAGCGTTAGCGTACTGCTGATAGCCCTTTTCCGCATAGCGGAACGTAAGTGTAGTTAATGTACTTGTCTTGGGAGTCACCAGCAGGATGATCAAATCCAGCTCCTTCATCGCACTTATGAACAAGAGCAGGAATGCGCTGATCAAGCCCTTGCGGCTTAAAGGCATCATAATGCTGAAAAATCTTCGTGGCCAGGATGCTCCATGCAGCTTGGCCGCTTCCTCCAGCTCTCCGCTAATCTGGAGCATGGTGCTCGTGCCGGAGCGTGTTGCGAAAGGCAGCTCTTTAACTATCGTAATAAGAATGACGAGCGCCAAGGTTCCATAGAGCGCCGGCAGTAAAAATTTAGGCTGCGCAAACATGGACAAGTAAATCGCTGCAAACGAAATGCCGGGAATCAAATAAGGCATGAAGGACAGCTGCTCGACAAGCTTACCGGAAAGAGTTTTTCTTCCCTTCGAAATTACGTAGCCGAATACAAGTCCCATAACAGCAGCAACAGCCGCAGCTATAAATGCGATAGTCAATGAATTTTTCAAGCCCAGAAGGATCGAGTCGCTCTTCAGAATTCCCACTTCACCGGAAGCGATACTGAAATCCGAATCCCCGAACCAGTAATGTGTTGTCAGATTGCTTAAGCTGTAATTGCCGTCCTGGAGCATAAAAGTTTGCCATAGAAGCAGCAGAAGCGGGAATATGCCAGCCAGAAACATGAACAGAAACACCATAACAATTGCTGGAATTTTCCATACACCAAGCGGATTGAGATTTTTCCTCGAATCCTTGCCGCCTATCGTAGCGTAGCTCTTTCTTTTGCCAATCGCCCGCTGGTTGAAATAAATCGTCAGGGCTGAAATAACAATCAGAATCAAGCTTAGTACATAGGCATCGGAAATCATCCGGTTTTTCATACTGCCGTACAGCATAGTTGCGATTGTGTAATACTTGACCGGCAGACCAAGAAAGGCTGCGGCACCGAACGTTCCCATACTTTTCGAAAAGGTCAGAATCAGTGCGGACAGAATAGCAGGCATAACTAGTGGAAACGTAATTTTTCTTAAAATAGTATAGCGGCTTGCTCCCAAAATATCGGCGGTTTCTTCCAGACTGCTGTTAATCGAGCTCAGAGAAACGGCGATAAGCAGGTAAAAGAAGGTGTAATAATGACCCACAAGCACGATGGAGATCGGTAAAAATCCATAAGAAATCCAATCGGGCGGATTAATGCCGAACAAATATTGCAGCATACCCTGCGTTCCGCCGACCCGGTCGTTCTTGAACACGATCAGCCAGGCAAACGACTTGATCCATGAAGGCAGCATATAAGGAATGATAGCCAGAAAAGCAAATGTCTTCTTGAAAGGCAGATCGGTGCGAGTAACCAGCCACGCTAATCCGCCTCCCACAACCATGGAGAAAAAGGATACAAACACCGCAATGTTGAATGAATTCAGCAGCGGTTTATAGAAGATCGACGAGCTGATGTCGCTGTATAATACATGCAGCCAGTGGTTCAGGGTCAGATTCCCCGGTACCGCCTGGGGGTTAGCCCGAATATCCTCGGGATGCCAAGTCAGCGTATGCGAGATAATTTCCCACATCGGGATGACAATCGTATAGCCCAAGAAAATAATGGCGAAAAGACTGATTAGGTGCAAAGGATTCGTGAGGCTGCTCTTGAGGAAATTAAGTACACGAACCATGGTGAATTTCGATGCGGATCGGCTAGTATATTCGATGTTGTTCACCGGTTATTCCCCCCTCTTAGATCCGGTGCGGCTGGAATGCTGTTTCATGGTGTTGCCTCCTTCAATCGTTGAACCGATGCCAGCACATGTTCGCTGAGAGATCTGTCCGCATCGAATTTGTTCATAGTCAGCTCCAAATTATATACACCTTGATATCCGGCACGCTGCAGGCTGCCGACATAGTGCTCCAGGGGCAAGCTTCTTGCTTGCGTCAACGGGTTGTGCGTTCCGGTTAGACCGAGCCCGTGAATATGCGTATGATAGACTCTCTCCAAAAAAGCAGCAGGCGGGAGATCCTCCATGTGTACCTCGGGTGGAGATTTCAGACCGCGTTCATCCATCAGGTTCGAGTAATAATGGCCCATATCCCATGTAATGCCCACATAAGGACTGTCAACCTCGTTCACGATCCGCTGCACACCGTCTATCGAATCTCCCGGATCTACCTTGCTTGATTTTTTACGGTTATTTTCAATTCCAATTTTTAGCGGAAGCTGCTCCGAATCAATCACTGCAACCCATTCATGCAAAAGCTTAACCGTATGATGATGCAGTTCTTCCTCCGAACCTGACTTGGCGTCAAAAGCGTGCAGCGCCATCGTAAGGCCGGCTTGATACTTATGATAATTTTTCAAAATATAGCTCATGGATGGATAAATCTCCGCAAATCGCGTACCTGGATGCTCCCCAGCCACATGTCCATGAACCGTAAGCTTCAGACCCGCATCCCAGATTTGCTGTATAAGCCCCCGGTAAGCTTCTTCATTCGCACCGCGGGGAAGAATCCTGACCTCGATAGACCCGATTCCAGCTGTCTTTAAAGCATCTAGCAATAGCTCCACCTTTTCATAATGTGCAATTAAATCATTGGGGCTGTCTAAACTCGGTTTGCCTAAAAATACAGGACTTTGCAAGGAAAAACCTAGCATGGTTTCAACACTCCATTCCGAATGGTTACTGATTCTTTATCCAAAAGTTCACTACATCCTGATAAACCTTATAAAACTTTTCGCTGTCGTACTGCCAAATATTAAGCTCATTGATGTTTTTCGCATTTTTATGCTGCACATCCGTTCGGGTCATCCATGAACCGATTTCATTAAACGGCATCGTTCCTTCGCCCTTGCCGTCCGCTTCACCGGCCATCCAACGAACCAACAGCTTGGCAGCGTTTGGATGAGGAGCTTTATTGCCTACGAACAACAGCCCTTCGTCAGCAACGGATAGTTTAGGCTTCATATCCCAAATGATGTCTGCTTTCAAGCCTTTTTCCGACATTTTACGGATATCCCCAGAAACTCCGATGAACACAGGAGCCGGTTTGTTCGGAGCAGCTTTGCCCACTGCATCCTGACCGTCTACACTGCTTTTGACGAGAATCGCGTTTTTATAAAACTGCTGCAGAAATTCATAGCCCGCATTTTTCGTACCGTTAAGGACGATATCCTTGCCGAATTTCTCCTTATAAGCCTTAGCCATATCATCGGAATTAACAACGAACGCTACGAACATATCCATCTGGGCCGGTGATTGCAGCGGATCGACCATAAGTACTCTGTTCTTCCATTCAGGTGTGGTCAAATCCCACCAGTTGTTAACCGGCGGCGTTTTATTCTGCTCCGTGTTGTAGAACAAAGTACGGAATTCCATGTAAGGCACGAAGGCAATACCTTCGCTTTTGTAAGGCTCATGAATCTTGGCGGCTATGTCGCTTGGCAAATACTTGAACAGCATGCCTTTTTTGACAAGCTCTTCTTCAATGCCGCCTCCCACTTCTTTGGTCAGGACAAGATCGGCATTGAATATGCCGGCGGCTTGCTCCCGAATGACCTTATCCATGATGACATTGGACTTGAGATCGAATGCCTCAATATCGATGCCGGGATACTTCTTCTCGAACGTTTTCTCTACATCATTGATTCGGCCTGATGTGGAGTATACTGTGACTTTCCCTTCTTTTTTCGCTTTTTCATACAGCTCTTCGACGGTTTCTGTTTTGTAGAGTCCCGCGCTTTCGGCCCATTCGGATTTCACGGCTCCTCCGGCACTGGCTGCTCCGCCTGTTGTCTTTTTATCTGATGCTGCTGTTGGTGTTGGAGTTGAACTACTGCAGGCTGCGAGTACAATGGTGAAGGTCAGTAGCAATGCGGAAATATTCCTCACTTTTTTCATCTGACTACCCCTATTCTCCTTAATTTGGTACTGCATACATCATTCATTCCAGCAACACCTTTACTGCATCTTCAACCAGAACTCTCTGAACTTGACGAAGTTTTTATAAAAATAATCCGAATCATAGTCCCATACATTCAGCTTGTCGATTGGCAGTTGATCGGTGCGTCCGTTATCGGTTCTCGTTGACCAGGAGCCCATGACGTTGAAAGGCTTGAAGCCATCGGATTTCCCGTCAGCTTCTCCCGCCATGTAACGGATCATCAGCTTGGCTGCATTAACATTCGGCGCTTTGTCGGCAACGTACAAGTAAGATGGACCCACTACAGAAATTCTTGGTTTCACATCATACGTAGCCGCAATGCTCAGCTTTTTCTCAATGACATCCCTTAATTTACTGGATGCGCCTATGCCGATAGGAGGCTTGCCTTGCGCTGTTACTCCAACCGCCTCGACAACTTCATCGCTCGACTTCATCAGAACCGGATCGTTTTTCAAAAATTGTTTAAAAAATTCGTAAGCCGCATTTTCCGTACCGTTAAGAACGATGTCTTTGCCGAATTTATCCTTGTATGCCTGCTTCATTTCATCGGAATGCTGCACCATAGCCAAAAATAAATCCATCATGTCCGCAGAATCGATCGGGTCGTTCAGCAGCACTTTACCTTTCCATTCCGGTTGCGTCAGGTCCCACCAATTCGTGACTGGAGGCGTTTTGTACACATCGGTATTGTAAAAGATTGCCCGCAGGCTGAAGTAGGGTACCAGTCCGCTGCTCTTGCTCTTATACGGCTCAACCATCTTCTCGGAAAGATCCTTCGGGATGTACTTGTGTACCAGCTTCTTGGTAGTCAGCTCCGTTGTAACCGCTCCGCTCGCATCCTTGACGAAAATAACGTCGGCATTGTAGATGCCTGCCCCTTGCTCCCGAATAACTTTCTCCACGATGTCGTTGGTGGACATATTGAAGGCTTCAACCTTCACGCCGGGATATTTCGCTTCAAAGGTAGCCTTCACGTCCTTGATCCGACTCGACTGGGAGTAGACGACAACTTTGCCTTCCCCCTTGGCCTTCGTATACAGTTCATCGGTCGTTTCCGTTTTATTCAAGCCGTTCTTCTCGGCCCATTCGG
Organism: Paenibacillus radicis (ex Xue et al. 2023); assembly: GCF_024722015.1. Classification (GTDB taxonomy): domain Bacteria; phylum Bacillota; class Bacilli; order Paenibacillales; family NBRC-103111; genus Paenibacillus_S. The sequence continues at coordinate 42,407 of NZ_JANQBD010000013.1, forward strand.
AGGCCGCTGTTACATCTCCTTTGGCTGCAGGCTTATTGCCAGCGTCTGGAGCGCTGCCATTCTCTGTTTTGGTGCTGCAAGCCGCAAGCATAACCATTAAAGCCAGCCCGGTTAGAAACGACCCGGCAACCTTCCCTTTTTTCTTCATTAGCCTATAACCTCCGACTCGATTTTGATTTCAAATCCATCATTTTGAAGGCGTTTACAACATTGCTTCTATAAACTGAGCTTTAGCTATGGCTTTCTGTTAATCGCTACTGCTGCTTCAACCAGAAATCACGTATTTTAGGTGAATTTTCATAAAAGAATACCGGATCATACTTCCATACATTCAGCTTGGATAGCGGTAATTCTTCTACCTGCGTAACATCCGAACGCGTAGCCCATGCTCCGGCAATATTGAACGGCTTGAGACCTGCAGCCTTGCCATCCGCTTCGCCTGCCATCCAACGGATTAACAATTTAGCCGCATTGGGATGCTTCGACTGATCGCCTACATACAGCAGAGCCTGCTCAACCTGGGAAACCTTCGGCTTCACATCATACGAAACGCCCAGCTTCAGTCCTTGACCCTGTGCTTCTCTTAGCTTCGTGGACACGGCAAGCCCGATTGGCGGCTTCGCCTGACCCGGTTTACCAACAGCTTTGACAATATCGCCGCCTGAATTAGTTAAAATAAGGTCGTTTTTGGAAAGTCGTTTGATGAATTCATAGCCTGCATTAGGCGATCCATTCAATTCAATGTCTTTACCGAATTTATCCTTGTAGGCCTGCTTCATATCATCCGAATTTTGAACCATGCCCAGAAACAAGTCCATCGTGTCGGCCGATTTCATCGGGTCGCTTAGCATTACACGGCCTTTCCAATCCGGTGTCGTAAGATCCCACCAGTTGGTGATCGGAGGTGTTTTGTACACATCGGCATTGTAGAAAATGCCTCTGGCTTCAACGTAAGGCACCAAGCCCTCTACTTGGCTCTTGTACGGCTCCGGCATTTTGCCTACGATATCGCTCGGCATATATTTATGTACAATGCCTTTTTTCAACAGCTCCATCGTAAATGTGCCGCCCGTATCTTTCGTGAAAATAACATCGGCATTGTAGATGCCAGCCCCATGCTCTCTGATCAGCTTTTCAAGCATATCGACAGAGCTGATGTTGTAAGCTTCGAGCTTAACCCCCGGGTACTTGGCCTCAAAGGAGTCCTTGACGTCGCTGACCCGGCTCGACATAGAGTAAAGAACAACGGAGCCCTCACCCTTCGCTTTGGCATACAGCTCATCAGCCGTTTCCGTCTTGTTAAGGCCCGCGCTTACCGCCCAAGACGATGAAGCTGCGCTTGGAGCTGCTGCATTCCCGCCCCCGCTGCCTGTTGAGGTGGAGCCACAGGCGCTCATAGCCAATACACTGGAGCATAATCCCATAATTAAAGCCGTTCTAGCTGCTGCCCGCTTCATCTGTTGCATCGTTATTCCCCCATTCTTTATCGATCCACTGAGACCATGATTCTGCATATCCTTCGTGAATATGGCTTACACAATAATCATAAAACTGTCTGACATAATTTAATCGCTCCACTGCTGCTTCATATTTGTAGGTATCAAGCGGATCCATTCTCTGAAAATCTCTGCCTCCGATACGCATTTGACGCTCTGTCAAATCCTCGAAGCCAACCTTATCCGCATTTCTCATCATATCGTACATACAGAAGAAGGTACTGGCCCGCCCAACGCCACCGCGACAATGGAAATGAAGCCAAACACCATTAGGAAGCGCTTTCACCCATTCGATAAAACGATCTACTTCCGCGTCTAATGGACGATGGTGGTCTGTTACAAAAAAACGTTTATACCCAAGACCTTCCGTTAGCGCAAGCTCCTCCTCACTCAGAACCTGCTTGGGATCTTGAACAGGTCCCCCTATATCCACCGACTTGCCTGCCACTTCGTCAAAGGTAATGGAGCTCTGACTTATTAAACCGTTCAACAGCAGCTTCTCTTTGACAAGCACCTCAACGTTGGTTAACCCTTTGTTAGCTCCGTTATGCAAACCAAACCAGTTGACCGCCATCCCATTGACAAAGGCGTGGTTCTCCTGCCGCAAATCTACGAGGATGATAGGGAAATCACCGATAGTCTCTTTCATCGTTTGCAGCTCTCGCAGTGAATACTGCCCGCTAGCCGATGCCCTTAGCTCTGTGAATCCTGTAAGATCCGGGAGACTGCCGCCAGCCTGATCAGCAGTTACGGCATCTCTTGACATTCGAAATCTTTTGGGCAGCGCGTTCTTGTCGTTATTTCTTTCTACCACCAGATTAATTCGTGAAGCTTCGACTTGTTTATTCGCATTGTCTGGCAAAAAAATCTCTCCTCCCCCCGCGCATATTATTCAACTATATTCTTGCCTCCGAACAGGTTTGTCGGACGATTAGCTGTGTATTCAACAAGATGGAATCCGCTGTCAACCGGTTCTCCAGCAACATTTGCATAAGCAGCTCAGCTGCTTTGCGGCCCATCTCCTGGCGAGGCTGTGCAACTGTCGTTAATTTAATCCAATGAAGATTGCTTACCTCCAGGTTATCGAAGCCAAGAACGCTCATTTGTCCAGGTACGGAAATCTTGTGCTCAGCCAGCCACTCCAGAGCTCCGATGGCCAGAAGATCGTTAGCAGCGAACACCGCCGTCATAGCCGGATAGTCCTCCATCAGCTTACCCATGGAACGCGATCCGCACTGCATCGTCCTTCCGTCCCATATAATACCCTTCTCAGCGGGCTCAATTCCCTGCTTCTTGAGGCTATCTATATAACCGCGATACCGTTCTTTACCGGTGAAGGAATAGGGAGGCATTCCAATAAATCCGATTTCTTTATGTCCTAAAGAGAATAAGTAATCCATTGCGTTGCAAGTGCCCTCGTAGTGATCGACATCGACGAAAGGCATTTCCAATTGTTGCGGCGGACGTCTGCGGAGGAAGACAACAGGAATTTTCAGCCTCTGCAGCAGTTCAATTCCATCCTCATCAAGAAAATCCGGTGTGACGATGATACCATCCATCTTCCGCTCCAGCACGCTGGTCAAAAATCTCTTTTCTTTATCAGGGCGACGGGAAGTATTCACGTAGATGACTAGATACCCGTTATCCGATAGCACCTCTTCAACATCATGAGCCATAGCGGAGAAGAAAGGATCCGTAATATCCGGAATCATCAATCCGATCGTATTCGACTTGCGCTGAATCAGGCTTCTTGCCAAAGCGTTCGGCGTGTAGTTAATACGCTTCATTGCCTCCAAAACTTCCTGCTTCGTTTCTTGCCGTATATCTGGATGATTATTCAATGCTCTCGAGACAGTTGATACGGATACTCCTAATTCCTTAGCTAAATCTTTTATGGTTGGCATAGTGCTGAATCTCCTTTGGTAACGTTTCCGGTAACGTTACCAAAATCTTATGACAAATCACCTTTTTTGTCAATTGAAACTTGCTCGCAGCTTATAAAAAGGCTTGCCCAGCAACCAGAGCGACGTTCAAGCAGCAAACGTTCAAACGATAAATGTTGCCATGCTTTGCTTTAGCTGCTTCGACTGCTCATCCAAATATTGTGCCGAGCCCATGTTCTCCTTCGCTGAAGCCACTTGGCGTAATGATGCCTCGGAGACTTGCTCGGCACTGACAGCTGTCGATTGGGCAATAGACAGCATTTCCTGTAAATCATGGGCCACCTCGTCAGTTCCCGCAGAAAATTGCTCGCAGGTCGCAGAGATGCTCTGAATGAGTCCGGAAAGATGCCCAATAGATTGCAGAACGCTCTGGAATTGATTGCCCGTCTGATGAACCAGAAGGATGCCCTTCTCGACTTCAGCAGCGCCCTCCTTCATCTGCATCGCTGATGATGCCGCAGCTTGTCGTATAACTTGAACGACTTTGGTAATGGTCAGGGCTGCAGCTGCGGATTGCTCTGACAGCTTGCGCACCTGTGCGGCCACGACAGCAAAGCCACGGCCATGCTCGCCCGCCCGAGCTGCTTCTATTGCCGCATTAAGAGCGAGCAGATTGGTTTGCGCAGCAATATCCCGGATATCATCGACCGATTTGCCGATATCCGCCGAGCCCTCTTCCAGCCCCTTAATCATAGACCCCAGCTGGCTTATAGATTGTTTAATCTGATTCATTTGCTGGACGGCATCACTAATTGACTGATGCCCCGTCTCTGCTTCATTCGTTGTTTTAACCGCTTCATCCGAAGCAACAGCCGTACTATCCGCCATATGCTGGATGCCCGTTGCCATATCCGCCATCTGAACAGCCGATTGCTTGGCAAAATCCAACTGCATTCGTGCCCCTTCTGCGATAAGGTTAAAAGCTGCCGACACATCCTTACTGCTTTCTGACGAATCGGATGAACCTGCTGCAAGCTGATGCGCCAATACTGACATTTCTTCCGCTGCCTTGAGATTGGATTCAATAATGGTTGTAAGCGATTCTGCGGTTCCATTGAATGCGGCACAGATCGTTCTAAGCTCATCCTTTGTCTCCAATGGTACCCGAACGGTGAAATCGCCGGAAGCCAGCTTCATAGAACCAATGGCCATGAATCGAACCGTTCTGCGAATCGACAAATACAGCGACACAAATAAATAAACATTAATGGCAATAAAGCTAATAGCAACGACCAGCAGTGAATTTTTTTGCCATTGATAGGTTACAAGCTTGGCCTGGACGCTTCGCTCCAATTGAATCAGCACAGCTTTATACAGCTCCTTATCGGTCTGATAGGCGCGCTCTCCCAACGCCGCTAAGTCTTTTCCCATATCAAATACATGTTCTTTGTCTTTGGACAGCAGCTGAAGCTGTATGTTATCGACAAGCGTGTTATTGCTTTGCTGAAAGTCTCCATGCAGAGCTTCCAAAGCTTTTACCGTATCTTTATTTTCCATTTTGCGCAGATTTGTTTTAATCGCTTGAAGTCTTTTAAAGCTTGCTTCTTTGGTCAGAAGCTCCCGGTTGGCCTCGGACATTTGCCTGGAAGCCACTACACTTTGCCCGATTGTGGATAGCAGATTCGTACGCTCCGTTTGATTAAAGAGCTGTGTAGCGGTATCCAGCAATAAATGAACCTCCGGGTGGGCATCCAGATTCAATTGCGATGTTTCCGCTATCGTGTTCCAGTAATCCTCTATGTCCCTTATCAGCTTCTTATGCGTGTCTATCCCTTGCTCATATCCAGCCGTATAAATTTGCAGCTTGGTGTAGTACCAGTCCTCCTGAAGCATCTTCCATTTATCCTTGGTGTCATAGGTAGCGCCATAGGTATCGTTCCAAGCCTTCAACGCGCTCATTTTCTCCTCAACCGCCGTTTTCTGCTCATCCATCTTGGCCTTCATTGAGGTTGCACCGTTCAAATAACGGATAGACTGACTCCGATGCTCCTCGAGCTCCATTTGGAGCTCCATTAGCAGCTTGATTGGAAGGATACCTTCCGCTTCTTTAACGGTGAATTGGATATTATCCGACACATCCGAAATAAATAAGTAAGCCGATACGACAATAGGAATGATGAAGATCAAGCCCACGACCATAAACTTCTGTAAAAAACTCAATCCATTTAAAAATTGTACTGCGGGAATAAAGACCTTTGAGATCCGGACATCCTCTGTATTTGTGTTCGCGGATGCTTCTGTTCCCATATGGCACCCCTCCGTCTTGTTTTCCAGGTCAGCTCCTGCCTCCTACATTCCGCGATAGCTTTTGGCCGGTCGGATATGGGCCTGCTTTACTCTTCTTATTGATCCGAATATTAAGTCGCAGGGTTCAAACATTCCTGAGCATTTGTCCATCGTAAACTCCAAATTGTAAATTCCCTCATAGCCTGATGTCCGTAGAACATCCGTGTACGTTTCAAGCGGCAGACTTTCTTTTTCAATCAAAGGATTATGAATGCCATTCGAGGCAACACCGTGTAGATGGGTATGAGAAACCCGTTTCATAAAGGATGGAGAAGGTAATCCACCACCATATCGCTCAATTGGATGAGCGTGCCCGGATATTCGCAGCTGCTCGGCATAATAAGCTCCAAGGTCCCAACAAATACCGACAGACGGGCTTTCGATATCCTCCACGATACGAAGCATTCTCTCTAATGGGCAACCGGGAATAGAACCGTCCGAGCTAAGCTTGCTGTTTTCTAAGGCAAAAGTAATAGGCAGCCCCTCAGCGGTAACAATCTCCGTCCAATGGCGAAGCAGCCTGACCGTTTGCTCATGCCATTCAGCATTGGAAACTTTGGCAGCCCAGGCATCCACAAGCGGAAGCGTCATCAGAAGAGTAGATTGGTATTTGTGAAAATGGTTGACGATGAATGACATCGACGGATAGATCTCCGCAAAACAAGATCCCCGGGCAGTGTCTGCAACTTCCCCTTGAACCGTCAGCACAAGCCCCATGCCCCAGATGAGCTCGATAATTTCACGGTATACACGGGGATTCGCTGAGCGCGGTAAATACCTTAGCTCAATAGATGTGATTCCACTTGCTTTGAGCACGTCCAGGAATAGCTCTATACTTTCATAATGTGCGATCCATTCGCTGCTGCTATCCTTACCGGCCCCCCCGAAAAACGCAAGGCTTTGTAATGAAAAACCCAGCTTCATAACTGATCACTTCATCTCTTTCAAGTTAAGATGCGGACTTCTTACCTTCAAGCCACCTCGACCAGTTCCCCTCAAACCCTCCATGAACATGAATGCAGTATTCGTAAAAAGTATGAATAAAAGCAAGGCGCTCCATAGCCGGTTCATATTTAAACGTATCGTTCGGATCGACGCTTTTCATATCTTTACCACCGATTTGAATTTGACGCCGTATAATATCCTCCTTGCTCACCTCTCCCGAATTCCGCAGCATATCATACATCAGCATAAATGAGGTTGTACGCCCGACACCTCCCCGGCAGTGAAAATGAAGCCACGTATTTGCCGGCAGCGCTTTCACAAAATCAATGAATTGATCGACGACCACATTCAATGGGCGATGATGATCCGTAACGAAAAAACGTTGATAGCCCAAGCCTTCTCCGATTACCAGCTCCTTCTCCGTTAGAACCGTCTTCGGGTTGGTTACAGGTTCAGCCAGATTAACCGACTTCCCCTCCAATTGATCAAAAATGATGGAAGGCGATGCAATCAGACCGTCCAAAACAAGTTTTTCCGCGTCTCTAGCCTCGTTATCATTCAGTCCCTTGTTCGTGCCATTATTCGGACCATACCAACTAACAGCCATTCCGTTAACAAAGCCGTGGCTCTCTTGTCGCAAATCCACTATCGTAATTGGTGTATGTCCGATCGTCTGAGCTATGCATTGCAGTCCTTTTTTGGAAAACATCCCGCTCCCTGACGCTTTTAATTCCGCAAGTCCTGTCAGGTTCAGCTGGTCCCCGTCAATGGATTGGATGGGTGTAGTGGTCATTCGAAACCGTTTTGGCAGCACATGGATGTTGTCCACGTCGATTAATTGATTCACCTTCAGGTTATCTTTCTTTCCTGTACCGGCTTGGCCGGAATCTTGATCATGTCCATTCGTCATTTGCAATATGCCCCTTCCCATTCCTCATTAAAATGGATTCGTGCGTACCGGCAGCGTATTTTCCGTTTGAATCAACCGCTGCAGCAGCTCCCATATCAACTTATCGCGAATCTTTTGATAGCCTGGGTCACTCCACACATTATTCAATTGAAGCGGATCCAGCCTTAAATCGTACATGACACCCTTCTCCTGGTTGCTCCAGATGGTCAGGCGGTAGTCCTGGCTGCGAAGTGTTTTTTCGAATACCTCCGCCGTATCGGTTCTTGATACCTCCGTATTCAGTTCAACCAGAGCAAAGGGAACCCTGCCCGCATCCTCCTCCCCTTTTAGCAAAGGCAGCAAACTTCTCGCTTGCATGGAATGTGGCTTCATACTGCCAGTCAAGTCGCAAATCGTTGGTGCCAGATCAAACAGCTGGACGATGTCGTCTACAACTCTGCCTTTGTCCATAATGTCCGGCGTTCTGACAATCAAGGGAATGCGGATGCTCTCATCCTCCGATCTGCCCTTCCCCCAACGTCCCCAATCTCCAAGAAATTCCCCGTGATCGCTGGAGAGCAATACCGCCGTCCGTTCGGAGAGCCCCGATTCATCCAAATAAGCCATAAGCCTGCCTATACAATCATCAACATGAGAAACCAAGGTGTAATAGGCTGCCTTCTTTTGCCGAATCACAACTTCGTTCTCTGCGGTAATTTCGCAGTTTCTTGGAAGAGTGAGTTCATCCGGATCATAACGGCCCAACAAATCTGAAGGAACAATAAAAGGAGAATGCGGATCAAAAAAACTGGTCCAAAGCATGAACGGAGCCGAACCAAACTCTCGCAAAAATTCGATTGAGGCTTCGCTTACCCAGCGGCTATGTGAAGCTTCAGAAGGAAAGCTGCCGTTAACCGAAAGGTGATCTGTTTGATTCCGTACTCGGGTCGCCCCCGGCTCAATCCGCACTGCTTCAGCATATTGGGGATGGTTTCGTTCGACCCATTGTGTGTAAGGATCACGATAGGTTCCCCGCTCATCGGTCACCTGCAGCGTCCGGTAACCATAGCTCGGATGCGGAGCGGTATGATCACGGTACGTATGATTCTGCACATGCAGCTTGCCGATATGGGCTGTATGATAGCCTCTTTGGCTCAATATTTGCGGAAACGTCACCTCCTGCTCCGATAATCGAACACCGCCGCCACGAACCCCATGAGCATGGGGGAAGCGGCCGGTCAGAAGAGAGGAGCGCGCTGGCATACAAGCGGGTGCATTCGTAAATGCATGTGTAAATCTCACACCTTCCATGCTCAGCCTATCGATATTCGGTGTTTCTATCTCCTTATTGCCAGCGCAGGAAAGTGCATCCCAACGCAGCTGGTCTATAGTTATGACGAGGATGTTCATCATAAGATGCCATCACCTCTTTCTTTGGCAAATCAAAGCTTTAGGGTAAGCGCTTTCTCATTGGCTAAAAATAAGTTTCCTCTAGAGCTCAGGAAATGTGTTGAGAAATTCAGTATAAAAAACGTAAGTTTTAAGAGTATGAGTGTGAGTGTGAGTGTGAGATAACGCTTGTTTGTGTATGCTTCCTTGCATTTATGAAGACTGCAATTTCATACAGCCTAGCAGTTATAAAAGCAATTGCGATCCCAACTTGCTGCTGCATTCACAAGTTCAGAAGCAGATTTGGTTAAAGTATCACATCCTCCGTTTTCTTTTGGTAACGTTACCGGAAACGTTACCAAAATTGTAAAATAATATCCCCCTTTTGTCAATTCACATTTTTCATTAGCTTGTCTCTAGCCGAAGGAGACTATCTCTTCCCAAATGGATCAACCACCTGCGGTATATGCTCGACTGGATCACTAATCACGCTGCCGTCTTCAAGCCGCTGCCATGTATCGAAGCGCCGGTCCCCTTCAACTAATCGAATCATGCGGGCCCCGCGCAGAAAATCATCCGGTCCTTTTGCATTAAAGCCGCTTAACCGTGAAAAACAAAGTCGGATGCCATGCAGGTCACCGTAATAATCGTTCAGGTGGTCATGACCGACAAAGGTTCCCATCACATCCCCCATCTCGACCATAGCTGCAAACATGCCTGTGTTAATCTTGGGACAGCTGATTCCCTTGTTGTTACTACCATAGCAAATGTTGTAATCCCATATTTCTCTATATTCAGGCAGTGGGATATGGAAGAAAGCAAGCGCTGGCAGCGGCTCGCCACCGCATTCCTCTGTCATTGCGGCCGATTGACGAATATACCAATCAACCTGATTATGGTGAAACCATGTCGAGCCGCCAAAGGAGTGCTCCGTTTTGGCTCCCGAATCCATCATATAGAGAGCAGCACTAACAGCCGAAGATCGGCTTGACTGTATGCGCAGCACATAATTAGAAATCCCTTGAATAGTCTCGGGCCCTTGCTCAAAAAAGCAGTTCGGCAGCTGCGTCAGCAGCTCTGCAAGCTGATCCGGATCAATCCCGGCTTCATACTCATGATTCCCATAAACGAAAGCCCATGGAATTCCACTTTCGACCACGGTTGAAACTGCATCGGCAAATGCAGATAACGGCTCCGGCGTCTCTTTCTTGTGAATAATATCCCCGGTAATGATAATTAAGTCAGGACGTTCTGTATCAATGACATAGCTCATAAATTGCTGTGTACGCAAGTCCTTGCTATCCCCGTTATACCAGTGCAAATCGGTGAATTGCACAATCGTAAAACTTCCATTATCGCCAAATTGCAATGGAAAAGACATTAAAATGACCTCCTGCAGTTCTGAATTCAGTTTCCCGGTAACGTTACCAGAACAGCTTGTTTATATCCTAACCCATGTATAATTGGATTTCAATACATGCTGAAAAATTATAAAAACGTTAGGTAAAATTATCCTGACGGACTTTTAAGTGCGAACCAGACGTTCGTGCATGGAGAGGGATTGGAGTGTAGGACTGGTGGATTCGTGGGTGGGTTGGTGGATTGGTGGATTGTGGGAGTGGTGGATTTTGGATTCGTGGATTGGGGATTGGGGGATTACGGCAAATGTTGAAATCGTGTTTCTTTGATAATGAGGCTTGCCACAAAAGGGAACACATCTTGCACCAGTGCCAAACCTTAATGAAAGTAAACTGCCAGACAGCCATGCAAAGCCGCAACGCACTCTCGGGAAGTACGCTCTCATAATTAGCGGGAAATTCTCCTGCAAATTTAAGAGTTTTTACCTGATTTTCTCATATAACTGGAAAACATCCCGTTAATTTCACTGCTTTATTACATTACGCCTATATTAGAAGGAGATTTTCCAGCTAAGTTCCTCATCTAGCATGTAATGGGTAAATTAGCTCCAGAAATTCCAGTTAACCATTCGCTACCGCTCAATGAAGACGCATTCGTGCTTCAGCTATATTTTTCTTGCGAGCGAAAGTTCAACATACGTTTTAGTAAAATTAAACTTTCTCTTTTTTAAAAGTCGAGCGGTGGGTACACGATCTTCAATGGTAAGCTGTATACGTGAGCCGTCATCGGAGGTGACTACTAGGGCGGCCGCTATCACTCCGGCTTCCTACACGCATACCCTCTTTTGTTTTACACCATGCTGCCTATTCCATCTCCTTGTTCCTTTATCTCTCGATTTTTGCGTATAGGATTCCGATTTTAGTTAAATAAAGGAATTATAAATTCCGCTATTGCCTTAAATCAGAGGCCATAGAAGGAATAAAGGAACTTTCGTTCCTTTCAATTCCCTCATTCCTTATTACTTATTACTTATTACTTATTACTTATTACTTACCCCTTCATCCCTTCATCCCTTCTTGGCCTTATGTAAGGATAAATGGCCTCATTTCTTTTGCAGTTGGGCTTTCGGTTGATTTGGTTGATTGTCGGTTGGTCGGTTCGTTGATTGTTTCTCGGTTGGTCCGTTCGTTCGTTGATTGTTTATCGGTTGGTCCGTTCGTTGATTGTTTGTTGGTTGGCCGGTTCGTTTATTGTTTGTCGGTTGGTCCGTTCGTTGATTGTTTGTCGGATGGTCGGTCAGTTGGTTGGTTGGACGATCACTTGGTTGGTTGGTCAGTTTATTGGTCGCTTGGTCGATCTGTTGATCGGTCGGTCAATTGGTTGGTCTAGCGATTGGGCGATCGGTTGGTCGAACAGTCGATCGGGCCATCGGGCGGCGGGAAAGCGTTTGGAAAGACCTCCCATACGAATGTATCCTCCCTACTTATCAACAAAAGGAAACAGCAGCTTTTGGTTTTCATGCGTATACATGTCTTTCTTGGTAATCACTTCAGATCCCGTGTCTATCCTCTTGCTGACCCTCTCTCCATTAATAACCTGAACCGCCGTTTTAATGGCGAGATAACCCATATTAAACGGTTTTTGAATTACAGTGGCATGTAAGATCCCTTCCTCCAAAAAGGAAATTTCGTCCATCGAGTTGTCGAAGCCGATTAATGGAAGCTCCATGCCTGCTTCCTTTATTGCTTTGGCAGCACCAACAGTGGATGGCTCATTAAGACCGACAATCCCTCCAATTCTCGGATGGGTTAGCAGCAGCCTTTTTGTAACGGCATACGCCTTTTCCACGGAAGCATCACTGTAATACGTATCCAGAACCTGGATATCCGCCGAATCCTTCAGGCTATCTCTTACCCCTCTTTCTCTCTCCATTGCAGGAGCGGAGCCTTTTACAAAATTAATAACAGCGATAGTAGCACCCGGTTCAATCCGTCTCTTGAGTGCTTGCCCCACCTTCTGACCTGCTGCATAGTTATCAGTGGCAATGAAGCTGGCTGACAAATCGCCCATCAGATCGGAATCAACGGTAATTAGCTTTATTCCGGCATTGACAATCTTTTGTGCGACAGGAACAATTCTATTATAATCAGTTGCTGCCAGTATAATAGCCTTAGGCTTATCCACTATCGCTTGCTCCAATAAACGAATTTGACCGTCAATATCGTCTTCAGTCGAGGTGCCTACAACCTTTACTTCTGCACCGTATTCTTTGGCGGCGGCAAACACGCCCTGGTTCATGACCTGCCAAAACTCTGTTTTTTGACCAACAGCTTTTGGAACGAACAGGATAGGCTTGTTTTTCTCGGAGTAGCCCCCGGATGATGTCTGATAGGCCAGGATAGAAGCAGCGATGATGACAACAGCAAACGCAAGACCCGCAAGCCTTCTCATTGCCCATCCTCTCCTTCCCAAATTGCCGGAATTCGCAAAATCGCTGTCGTGCCCTCTTCCTGCTCGCTTTCAAACTCCAAGCCATAAGGATCGCCAAAATACAGCTGAACCCGTTGATTTACATTATGCAGACCCACTCCTTTGCCGCCCTCCGTTAAGTTAACATTTGACAACAACGTCTTGACCTTCTCGGATTCCATCCCAATTCCATCGTCAATGACTTTAAGAATAACGACACCGTTTGATTGTTGCCCGGTAATACGTATATGCCCCGTATCGACTTTATGTTTGATTCCGTGATAAATCGCATTTTCTACCAAGGGCTGGAGAACGATTTTCAATATTTTGCAGCTAAGAATAGAAGGATCTACATCAATCGTATACGAAAACTTATTGCGGTAACGAATATTTTGGATGGTCAAATAATTACGGATATGCTCCAGCTCAACGGAGATTGGCACAAGCTCCTCCCCTTTACTGATACTGGAACGCAGCAGCTTGGACAAAGCCGAGGTCATCTTGACCACATCCTCCATCTTGGACATCTCCGCCATCCAAATAATTGAATCCAGCGTATTGTATAGAAAATGCGGTTGGATTTGCGCCTGCAGCGCCTTCAGCTCACTGATTCGTTTTGTTTCCTGCTCATATACAATCTGATTCATTAAATCTTTGATTTTGCCAATCATCAGGTTAAAGGTACGCGCTAGCTTCCCGATTTCATTAGTGCTTTCGATTGCCGCCCGGATATTAAAATCCCCTTTTTCCACCTGCTTCATATGAGCATCCAGCTTCTTGATCGGTTTGGTTAAAGTGAAGGACAGAAGGATGGATATAGCAAGGGCAATGATCAGGCATACAAAGCCCCACAACGCTGAGGAAAATTGGATTTCACGCTTGTTGCTTACTAATTCATCGAGATAAGTGACACCCACGATTTTCCAGCCGAAGCTCGTTGTGCGAATGGTATACATTTTCCGCTCGCTGCCTTCGCCTATAATGATCGAGCTATCCTGTGAGCTGAGAATCATCGGTATGTTCTCGCTTTTCAACTGCGTGTAAATGATCTGCTGCTGTGGATGATAAATCAAATCGCCGGCCGGATCCAGGATAAAGATGTAGCCTCTTTGCCCGAGTCGAATTTGTTTGCATAAGTCATTGATCAGGTTATAATTCAGATCGACCAGAAGCACTCCCGTTCGCCCATCTCCTGCGTTCCCCATCAACTGCCGACTGATCGATACGACCCAGGTATATTCATTGCGGAACACATGCTGCACATGAGAGGAGGAGATAGCGACCCGCCCCTGCGCAAGCTCAGCCTCCTTGAACCATTCCTGCTCCGTCAGCTCCCCATAAGACTTGAGCTTTCCAGAGGCTCGATCCGATACCGCCCTACCATTGGAGCCTACAAATAGGATGGAAGCGATATCATTTCTGGAAGCGACTATAGATCGAAAATAATTTCCAAGCTGCCTCTCCAGCGCAATTCCCTCATTCGTGTTTGGATCATATAGCGATAAATACCGCAGAAGATCGCCGTTGCTAAGCGCAAGCGCAGAGATGCTCTCCATATTTCCAATATAGGTTTGAATGTTCGTATTGACTTGCTCGATGAGTTCCGTTGTATACTCCAAGGAATTTTTAGTTACTGCATCCGCCGACAGCCGATAAGAATTGTAGCTTAAGATAGCTGTCGTACAAAGAATCAGACAGGAAAATGCGATGGCAATATTCGTATGAATGCTTTTGAATGAGAAGCTCCAAAACTTCATAGAGAGAGATTTCCCTTCTGCGCCAATCGATATTCTTTGGGAGTCACCCCGGTATGCCTTTTAAAAATGACACTGAAATACTGCGGATCCCCATAGCCTACTCTCGATGCAATATCATAGGTTTTCAGGTGGGTAACCGCCATTAACTCCTTAGCCTTCTCCAGCCGGATCCGGGTCAAATATTCAACGAAGGTTACTCCTGTATGCTGCTTGAACAATGCGCTAAAATAACTGATACTCATGAAAATATGGCTGCACACCTGATTTAACGAAAAGTCTTCATCACTGTAATTCTCACGTATGTAAGCCTCAGCCTGTTTCATCTGAGATTCGGTTACATCCGTTCTTCTTTCGGATAAATAACTGATGATATGATGGCAAATGCCTTCCAGCCACAGCTTCGCATCATCCAATGTTCTCATGGCAGCTATGTGCTGGAACGGATTGCTTCCAAATACCTCCGCATTGTCGAAGCCGGTTTCCACCACCAGATTCATTAACGAAGCGATTAGCTTATGGATCGATCCATAGCAGTTCTCAACCGAGGAGTAAGAATGCTTCATCTCCTCTATACCATCACTCAGCACAATCGATACCTGCTGACTGTTACCCGTCTTCATGGTGGCTAACAGCTTTCGCTCCCAAGCATCATAGCCTGCTTTATCGACTCCTTTTCCATACTCCAGATCATTGATGGATATAATCCTGTTTTTTCCCAGCAGAAACCGGTAATCCAGCGCTGACAGAGCACCCTGGAACGACTTGGAGATGAATGAAACCTCCGTACATACCCGCCCGATGCCGATGGATACGGTTAGCCTCAAATATTTTTGTACGCTGTGCCTGGCATGCTCCGCCAAGGTTTGCGCCTGCATTTCAATTTCCTCAAACTTCCCGGGAAAGATCACAGCGATCTTATCATCACGCGTTCGGAAAACAATACCTCCGCTTTCCTTCTCGAAAATTTCCTGCATAATATTAAAAGCAGCGAACCGCAGCAGCTCTGCTTCCGCATCTCCACTCATGAGCGTATCGCGAATATATCCATCGATATCCCCTACTAGCGCAACATAAGCAGGACCGCTCAATGACAGCTGAAAATAGTTGAATTTGCGTTCAACCTCTTCCTTTTTTATTACAGTGGCAGCCAGCCGCTCCAGAAATCTTTCCTTTAACAGGGGAAGGCTTTGATTAAGCTGCAGCTGCAAATGGCTTAGGTCCTCCCTCTTCTGGCGCTGCGCATCCAGCTCTTGCTTCAGTGTTAACAGAAAGCTTGTGAACTCCTGAGAATTAATGGGCTTCAACAAATAATCCTTCACCTTCAGCTTGATAGCCTGCTTCGCATATTCAAAATCCTCGAACCCGGTAACAATGACAACCACAATATCTCTGTATTGCTCCGCGACTTGCCGAGCCAGCTCCAAACCATCCATAAACGGCATGCATATATCGGTTATGATCACATCCGGCTGCAGCGATTGGATAGAATCCAGTGCGTCACGCCCATTTTCAAAAGCGCCAGCCAGTTCAAAGCCGCATGCGCTCCAATCGGTCTTCAGCTCAATGCCCTCTCTTACTTCATCTTCATCGTCAACAATGATGATCTTATACATGTGCGCTGCCCCTCGGGATAAGTTTATAGATACAAAGTTATGGTAACTGAAAAATCAAGCAGAGCTATTCATCGCGGCGACTTCTACATTCATCATACACAGACCGCCATTCATTGAGCAATATAAACTTAGTAATAAATGGAAATGCAAAAAGAGCATGGGATTTTCATCTCACAGCTCTTTTGGCTGACCCTTAATTGTACAGAAGCGGCTTAATCTGATCGGAATCAATGTTAGACTTATCATACCAATGGAAGCCTGTATCGATGTTTTTCTTTACCGCTTCGCCTTTAATAGCTTGCACCGCTGCCTTAACGGACCAGTAACCAATGCCAATCGGGTCTTGCGTGATGGCCCCCGCCATCTTGCCGCTGCGAACTGCGTCGATTTGTTGCTTACCTGAGTCGTAACCAATAACGACTATTTTATCCTTCTTCGATTCGGTCACTGCATTCAGAACCCCGATAGCCGAGCCCTCGTTAGCACCGAAAAAACCTTTAACATTCGGATGCGCCTGGATAATCGCCTTGGCCAGGTCGGTCGATTTCAACTGATCGCCGCCGCCGTATTGGATATCCACAATTTTGATGTTAGGATATTTCTCTTTAACCCGGTTAACGAAGCCATCGCGACGGTCGATTCCAGTGCGGCTCGTTTGGTCATGCACAACCAACGCTACCTCACCCTCGTTGCCTATGAGCGCTGCCATTTTGTCGGCAGCCAAGCCAGCAGCAGCAGCATTATCGGTAGCCGCAGTTGTGATCGGAATATCACTATCCACACCGGAGTCGAAACCTACCACTGGAATATTCGCCGCTTTGGCCTTCTGCAGCAGAGGGACTGCCGCTTTACTATCGAGGGCAGCAAATGCGATAGCTTTCGGATTTTTACCCAATGCCGCTTGCAGCATCTCGATTTGTTTGTCTACTTGGGATTCGGTCTCAGGCCCCTCAAATGTAATCTCCACCTGAAACTCCTTGGCTGCCTTTTCGGCCCCCTGCTTAACAGCTTGCCAAAATTGATGCTGAAAACCTTTGGAAATAACCGGAATGTAAATTTTATCCGTCTTTTTCGCATCGGGAGCCGGTGCTGGTGCAGCTGTCGTTGGAGCAGCCGCTCCGCCTGCCTGCGGCTTTGGTGCCGCCGGTGCCGGGTTGCTCGCTCCGCAAGCACTGAATACCGTTGTTGCAAGCAGCATTAATGCAGCGGTAAACATGAACCTTTTACTTGTTTTCAAATGGATCGCCCCTAACTATGAATTTGATATGATAGTTAACTCCTTGAATAAGGAGGAAAAACCTACTGATGCGGATTCTCAAAGTCGATTTTCAGCAACAAGGATGCCGATGCTGTAAGAAGGTGAAGAATGAGGCTTTTTGAACATGCCCTACTGTTTGCTACGGCGCAAAATATCCGCATAAACGGCCACAATAACGACAAGTCCTACAATCACTGTTTGCCATTCCTGCTTCACTGACAAGATGCGCAGCCCATTCGTCAGCACACTCATAATGAGCGCACCGATAACCGTCCCGAGAATCGAGCCCTTTCCTCCGCTTAACGATGTGCCGCCGATAACTACAGCAGCGATGGCTTCCAGCTCATACCCCTGCCCCAATGCCGGCTGAGCTGAATTCAGCCGTGAGGCCATCATGACACCGGCAATACCGCTGAAAACACCGGTCAAGGTGTATATAACAACTTTCCAGTAGTTGGTGTTAACGCCGGAGAGACGGGTTGCTTCTTCGTTGCTGCCAAGCGCAAAATTATAGCGTCCGATAATTGTTTTGGACAAAATAATGCTGGCAATTATCGCAACCACGAAGAAGATCAGGACGGCATTAGGAATTTCCAGGCCCGGTATAATATAGCTAATAACCGAACCCATGGAAATCTTATCAAAGCCGGGAGTATCATTGAAATAAATAGGCTTCGTCCCGGATATTACAAGCGATAATCCCTTCGTTATCATCATCATAGCCAAGGTAGCGATAAATGGAGGAATCTTCATCTTGGCAACCGCCAGACCACTAATGATTCCGCAAACCGCACCCGTTGCAATGCCGCCCACAATGCCCAGAGGCATAGGCAGATGCCACACCGTGATAATGACACCCGTCATTACGGAGGAGAAGGTCATTACGGTACCAACCGCCAAATCGATGCCGGAGGTAATGATGACGAAGGTGGAGCCTAAGGCCAGCACACCGATTACAGCCGTAGAGAGCATAATGCCGATTATGTTATCGAATTGAAAAAAGTTGCTCGATGACACTGAGAAAATGACAACGAGTATAATCAAGCTGGCAAAAGCCAATATTTTTTGCGTAGCCCCTGTTTTAATCGTTGCTTGTGATTTAAGCACGGATAATTTCATGACTCGGCCATCCCCCTATTTATGTATGGTTGCATATTTCATAATGGCTTCCTGCGTTGCTTCCTGGCTGCTCAGCTCTCCTGTTATTCTGCCTTCGCACATAACCAGAATCCGGTGGCTCATGCGCAATATTTCCGGCAGCTCAGAAGAGATCATAATAATGGACTTACCTTGAGATGCCAACTCATCGAGCAGCTTGTAAATCTCGCTTTTTGCCCCTACATCGATGCCTCTTGTTGGTTCATCAAAAATCAGAATATCGCAATTGCGCACCAGCCATTTACTGATAACCACCTTCTGCTGATTGCCGCCTGAAAGGTATTTTACATATTGATCTACGCTTGGCGTTTTCACCTTCAAGGCCTCAACAAAATGCTCGGCAGTCTGCTGGATGCTGCTGTCCTTCATCCAACCCGATCCCCGTCTGAATTTACGGTAAAAGGAAATGGCCATGTTCGTTTTCACATCCATCTCCACCATGAGCCCAAATCGTTTGCGATCCTCGGACAGGTAGCCTATCCCATGCTTTACGGCATCATGAGGATGTTTAATCCGTACCTTCCGGCCAAACACTTGGATCTCTCCCGAATCAAACGGGTCCGCTCCAAATACAGCACGCGCCACCTCTGTACGTCCCGCTCCCATCAAACCTGCAAAGCCGAGTATTTCCCCTTTTTTCAAGTGAAAGCTAATATCCTTCAATGTAGAGCCTTGATTGAGATGCCTTACCTCAAGCACCTTTTCACTGTCAGCCTTATCCACCGCAGGCTTGGCAGCATTATAAATCTCCCTCCCCACCATCATGGAAATGATCTGATCAATGGATACTTCAGCGGTTTGGACCGTATCAATGTAACAGCCGTCTCTCATGACGGTAATGCGATCGGTAATCCGCTTCAATTCCTCCATTCGGTGAGAGATATAAACGATCCCTACACCGTTGTCTCGCAGCTGCTGTATAATCCGAAACAGCTCATCAATCTCAGCGTCCGTTAGCGCAGCCGTAGGTTCATCCATGATCAGCACTTCGGAGTTAAAAGATAGCGCTTTCGCAATTTCAACCATTTGCTGCTTGGCTACCGTTAGCTCTGACACCAGCATACGTGGATCCAACTGCAGATTCATCCGGTCAAAGAGCAGCTGCACTTGTTTATTAAGCGACTTTTCATCCAAAAATAGCTTGAAAGGTTGACGCGGCTCCCTGCCGATAAAAATATTTTGCGCTATCGTTAGGTCAGGCATCAGATTAAGCTCTTGATGAATAATGCTGATACCTAATTTTTGTGCGGCCCTCGTATGGGGGATTTCCACTTCCGCCCCTTTGTAGAGAATGCGGCCCCCATCTTTCTGATAGACTCCTGTCAGCACCTTCATAAGCGTTGATTTACCGGCGCCGTTCTCACCTACCAGCGCATGAACCTCCCCGCCTGCCAATTCGAACCGACATTGATCAAGTGCGTGAACACCTGGAAAATGCTTATCGATACCTTCCATGTAAACCAGCGTTTCGCCCATCCTGTCACACCTCGGATCGTTATTTAATGCTAATTGTATATCCGAATCCCAAGGGAAAGAATGGAAAAACTTCTTTAAAAAAGTAGAAAAATCTCCGAATACGGGGAAATCTTATTATGCATATTCTTCGTCCCGTTACTCATAGCTAGCGGAAGCATTTGTTCCTTTATCATAGAAAAAACGCAAAAAACAGAGCTTTAAAGGAACCGCCAGTTCCCTTATCTCTCTGTTTGTGTTCAATATGCTCCCATTCTCCCCCAATAACGGAATTCCGCCTTCCGCTATCGCCTTAAAATGGAGGTCGCAGATGGAATAACGGAAGTTTTGTTCCGTTCAAATCCTTCAGGGCTCATAGCAGCTTAGCAGCTATCCATTAAAAATTCCCTTTGATCATCCTTAATCACCCCTGATCATGAAGTTCGTTCAAGATCTAAAGCTCTCATTGTGCAAACTCATACGTGTGTGCGTGGTGGGAGGGAATTAATGTGCAGATATGTCAAAAAAAGACGCCAGTCACGATAATCACGTGTTCAGCGCCTTTCCTTTTCCTATACAAGTCTAATTCGAAATACTTCGAAGAAGTTATACTTGCTGCTCCATCCCTTGCTTCTTCGTCCCCTACTTTTCCACTCCGTCCATCTGACGAGCGAATGCTTCCGCACCTTTTTGCGAAAAGAAAGGAATGAGGAATGCACAACCAAGGGCGAACCCAAGCAATGCGATGAATATCCCGCCCTTCAAATCCTGAACAAACAGTATAAGAATCAACATCATAATCCGCGTAATATTTAAACACCATTCTCTCCAAAGCAAGATTCTCGCCTGCTCAATCGAGGTGTGTCGGCTAATAATGCGGAATTGATCGCTGTTCCAGACGGTTCCAAAATAGAATAGCCCCACTGTCGTTAATATGTTGGACAATACCAGAAAAACAGAATGCTGCAGCAGAGCCACCAGAAAGCCTACGGCTATAGCGATCATTCCGACCTTCAGCCATATGCCCCCGTTAATATTCAGCCTCCGATGCAGCACCATAGCTATAATTGCCGAAACAGCATAGAGCACGTTCAACAAGGCGATAACCAATTTGTCACTGGAAACGGAAAACGTAAAAATGATAGCAAACAAGCCTTGAAACTGCAAAAATACCCCCGCGGCTAAACACGAAGGGACCATCCACCGAATTGCCGGATAGGAAAATACAGTTGAAAACCGCATATTTTGAAATAACGGCTGCTTTTCCCCAGCTAACGTAATAGGCGGAATCATAAACGATACCGTCATAAGTATGGCTACAAACACAAACATGAGTAGAAAAGAACCCGAATATCCAATCCATTTTATAATAAGAGCAAACACAACCGGATTTACGATAGATATCGTTTGACCGATAATAGTCGCGATTGAAAAGTACACCTCAAAATCCTTGCCTTTGCCAAAAGCCGACAACGTAATGTTTTGCGAAGCTGCATAAAATCCCCACATAATACCAACCGGAACAGCAATAATAGCTATCCATAATAATCGATTATCCAATGTGAGCGAAGTAAGCAGCAAGAACGTCAAAGCTCCGCATAGAGCCGTCATTCGAATAAGTACTCGAGTCGTGTAAATCGTCAGCAGCTTCGACCCAATCGCAAAAGCCATGCTCCAAGTCATGAACAAGATCAGGTTAAACCACGTAACATCAAATATGCTGTGCCCTTGCTCCCAAATATATAAATTCACAAAAATACCGATATAGTTAAATATAATATTGGAGGAGGCGTTCATTAGAAGCACTTTTCGAATGGGGGCTGTGATCTGCATGATGATCTATTCAATCTCCCTCGACTGCATATTCGAAATCATCCATGTCATACACCTGCACCGGAACCTCTGCCTCAATCAGTCTATCCACAAATTCCGGCTGGTCCGTAAGCATGGGCACCTTCTCATGAAGGGAGGTCAATATAAGATCCGTTTCTATCGGGTCGAACTGTTCTCCATATTCCGCATTCTCCACTGCATAAATAATAGTAAGAGTTACTTTACTGTTCAATGGCAGAGGCGAGCTTTTGGCCCAAGGAACTGACAGTGCGCGCTCAATCTTTTTGCGGTTAAACGGCTCTTCCGTCATGTTGATAAGCTCGTTAATCTTCGTCCGCACATGGATTTCATCATCCGACTCCGGCATAATAGGCTCCTTGCTCTCTCTTAGCTCGTACAGCTCCTGTATAGTTGAATAGGGAACAAGATACTCCACATCCCTATCCGGAACTAGCATCTCTCCATAAATAGCAAGCATAACTGCCTCTATGACCAAACGTCTGCGCACTACCACACACTCCTTACGAATTCAATATATGCAATAATTCCCGCCGATTTCCTACTGTTCAGTGGGACTCATATTCATCATAGATGCTGAAAGTTTTTTAATCAACTAAAACCATACATCCAAACCCAAAAAGAAAAATTTATATTTCACTATTGCATTTCTGATAATTCCTAGTATAATACTCGGTATAAGAACACTACTAAATTTCGAACGGAGATGCTGATAATGATTTCTTCTACTTCAAAACAAATATCCTTATTGTGGGTAGACGATTATCTGGATCTCTATAACTATGCCCGCAAGCTTGGCGACACCGAATGGCAGCAGCAGATTTTGCAGACGTTAAGCAATAAAGACACCCATATTCAGCATGAGTTGCAAGAAACGCTTCAATATAACCTATGGAGAATGTTCGATATGATTAATGGTAAGATGTTGGAGATTTACGAACAGCTTCGGAAGAGTAAAGATAGCAGTCAGATCGAAACTTTGAGGGAACAGGTTTGGGAGCTGAGGAATCAGAGGGTTGTTATTTCGAGAAGGATTAAAGAAATACGTATATAAAATAGAATGGCATGCAGTGATCCGCTCTGCCAGTGGCATGGTTCTATAAAGCAGTTGGGCTGCTTTATCGGCGATAAATCATAATGCATGCAAACAAATGCTCTGCATAGAACCGGCATCTTCATTTTGGTCAATGAACATGCTGTATGTAGCTTGAATTACATCGAAGTTTGTTTCATTTCACGCATCATAGTCATCATCATAGTCATCATTTCATCGCATTCTTGCATTTTGGACATCATCATGTTCATATCCATGTTTTCCATCATGTTCATTTCCATCATTTTGTCCATCATCATCTTCATGCTTCTCATCTTGCACATCATGTCTTCCATACACATACCCATCATCATTTCCATGCACATTTTTTCCACGGTCGATTCCTCCTCTTTGATTATCATTAGTATAGTACGTACAATTACTACTCTTGTACATTACTATATCCACTTGGAAAATTCAAGCATTTTATTGCTTTCTTTATTTTCATATGCTATAATCTTAAACCCCTATAAAACGATAGGAATTATTTTTAATTCCTACCCATATCCTCAACTAATCTTTCACGCAAGTATAACTCGGATTCCTTTCTCACGAAGCTGGTCAATGACACCGGACGGAGCATCCCTATCCGTAATTACAGTATCAATCTTATCTATGTTAACAATACGATAAAAAGCCACTTTATTGAATTTACTGGAGTCCAGCAGCGCAATCACATGCTCGGCATGATCGATAATTCTCCGGACCACTCTGGCCTCTTCCATGCTTGGAGTCGTTAATCCCTGATCTATGCTGAATCCATTAGCTCCAATAAACGCATATTCCACATATACGCCATCCAAAGCTTTCTCTGCTGTTTCTCCGACAAGCGCAAACGTATGGGGACGAATATGGCCGCCAGTCAAAAAAACTTGAATACTGTCAAGTCCCATCATGGCTGTAGCTATGTTAATGGCATTGGTAACGACTGTCAATGATGTTCGATCCTTAATCCGTGATGTCATACGACCAATCGTCGTGCCTGTCGACAACGCTATCGTCATTCCATCCTTAATGAACTTGGCGGCTTCTTCGGCAATCGCCGATTTTTCCGCTGTAAATTTATCCTCCTTCTCTACAAAAGAGGGCTCCAGGAACAAATGCTCATTAACCACGGCGCCCCCGTGACTTCGAAGGAGCAGCTTGTCGCGCTCCAGCTTCTCCAAATCTTTGCGAATCGTGACTTCCGAAACTTTCAGCTCTGAGCTCAGGAACGAAACATCCGCACTCTTATGATGCTTCAAATAGTTGATAATGAATTGATGCCTTTCCAAACCCCTCATCTTGCGGCCCACGTGCTCTGTTTCCATTAAGGCTCCCTCACAAATCTATATATTCGTTTCGTTATATTCCGATTGATTTCGTTTACACAGTAGTATAAAGAATTTGCACTGAAAAGACAATTGGCTGATTGGTGAGGAAGACTTAGGATTATTGGTAATTCAGCTTAAATATTCAACGGTTGAGCAGCATGATTTTACCTTTCACTGCACCGGGTTTTCGATATAAGTCGAAAGCTTCGTTGATCTGATCCAGCTCCAATCTGCTGAATACGATATCTTTGAAATTCAGTTGGCCTTTACGCAAAAAATGAAGCGTCGTTTCCCATTCCTTTCCCGGAAAAGGTGCGCTATAAGACATCCATGAGCCTGTCAGCGTAAATTCTTTGCGATTCATCTGCTCAAACTGTTTATGCGAAAATGTCAAATCACGCACAGGGGTCCCCACGAAGCAAACCTTTGCTTTATTTGCAGCTAACTCAAAGCTCTGTCTCATGGTTATGTCGGAGCCTGCGGTTTCCATGACTACACCAAAGCCTTTACCACCTGTGATGCTCTTCCATTTATCCTCGGACCCGGAATTCAGCGAGTTAATGACATGATCAGCTCCCAATAATTGCGCTGTTTTCAATCTCTGTTCATCAATATCGAATACCGTAACCTCTCTTGCTCCCAATATTTTGGCCCATTGCAGAACGAGCAAACCAATATTGCCGCCGCCCAGAATGGCCACATGCTCTCCGCCTTGAAACTGGATTAGTTGCAAAGCATGCAGAGCTACTGCCGATGGTTCCACCAATGCGGCCTCTTCAAAGCTTACATCCTCACCGAACAGGATCGCATTGTCTTCAGGAATCGCAACATATTCCGCCCAGCTTCCATTGACTCTGGAGCCAATGAAGGAATAGTGCTTGCATTGAGCGTAATTGCCGCTGCGGCAATCATCGCACTGCCTGCAAGGCTTGAGCGGTACCCCTACGACTCTGTCGCCAACTTTCACTCGGGTAACTCCGCTGCCTATCTGGTCTACGATCCCGGCAAATTCATGTCCCAGCACGATAGGATAATGATGAGCTGCTTCTCCCAAAACTCTCGGCAAATCAGAGCCGCATATTCCCGTTGCTTTCACCTTCACTAAGATTTCATGGGATTCCAAAGCAGGAATATCAATATCTTCTATTCGTATATCATTAGGCGCATACAATACGGCTGCTTTCATAAGGTTCACCCTCCCATCCTCGGAAACAAATCTTGCAGTCTGCTATATGTTTCCAGATAAATATCATAAACCATCCGGTATATTTGCTGATTATCCGAATTAGGCATTTGCTCGCGGCTCATACGTACAGTCCTCGCCACCGCATCTTCATAATTCCGGTAAATTCCGGTTCCCACGCCCGCCAAGATGGCTGCGCCCAACGTAGTTGCAGAGTCGGACGAAGAGACCTTGAATGTTTTCTCCGTCACATCCGCCTTAATTTGAGTCCAAAGCGCACTGTTAGCTGCGCCCCCGGTGCTGTGCAAGATGTTAATCCGGGCTCCACTCTCCTCAGCGGTCCTAAGATTGTGCTGCAAAGCGAAAGCACAGCCTTCCATAATGGCCCGAGCCATATGCCCTCTTGTTTTTTCATAGGATAAGCCGATGAATACACCCTTGGCCTCGGGGTCCCAGATTGGCGAACGCTCCCCAGCCATATAGGGAAGGAACACGAGCCCTTCACTGCCTGCCCGAATACGCATGGCTTCTTCATTAACTTGCTGGAAGAACTGCCCCGAATCCTTGCTTTCACCAGCAAATTCTCGCCTCAGCCAGTTCAAGCTGCCGCCTCCTACCGTTCCCCCCTGCAGAATCCACATATCTTTTACGACATGACAGCTAAGTATCAGCTTCTCGTTCTTGATAGGCTGGTCCATCACAATGCTCATACCACCAGCCTGGCCTCCTTGCTCCTGAACCTCTCCAACATGGATGGCGCCGGCACCCAGCGTAGCGCATGCTGCGTCCAGTCCACCTGCTACGACGGGCGTTCCAACGGCCAAGCCGGTTTCCGAAGCTGCAAGAGCGGTCACTCCGCCCACTATATCACTGCATTCATAAATAGGAGGAAGCAGCTCCGGGGATATCCCCATTTGCTCAGCAAGATTATAATCCCATGACTTTGTTCCAATATTAAAAGCATGAAGACCATTGCCTTGCGACACATCCTGGGAATATTCCCCTGTCAGCTTATATACAATATAACTATTACACTGTAAAAATTTGGATGTCCGTTTATAAACTTCAGTCTCGTTCTGTTGAATCCAACGTATTTTACCCGTGACATAGGAAGGTGCCATCGGATTTCCGGAAACCTCAAACAGCCTATCCGGGCCGATTGTTTGGATTAATTGTGCACATTGTGGGGCAGCCCTGCGGTCCAACCAAATGATGGCATTCCTCAATGGCTGTCCTTGCCGATCAACCGGAATTGCAGCCCCGCTCTGTCCATCGACCCCTATTCCCTTAATCTGACCGGGTAGTACGCCTGTTTGCTTAAACATAGCTTGAAGATTAACACATACTGCGCGCCACCAATCATTCGGATTTTGCTCCGCATGCCCAGGCTGTGGATAATGAGTTGGGTATGGCTCTGTTCCTTGAAATACAACGGTACCTTCCGTATCGAACAGGGCGACCTTACAACCGGAAGTACCAATATCAATACCGATTAGATATGTGTTCGGAATGTTATTCGCCACCTTCTCAGCCCCCGGCAGCTAACCTTTATTAGTGCAGCCGCAAAGCTCCATCTTTTGTAACGCCAATTGTTTAACAACCGTTTTGGCAATAGACATGTAAGAGCGCGGGTCCAGATCATTCGGATGCTCGACAAAGAAACGCTGCAAAGAGTTCGTAAATGCGTTCTTTAACTCAGTCGCTACATTCATTTTGGCCATTCCTAATGCTACACACCGTTTCACCTGCGCTTCCGGGATTCCAGAGCCTCCGTGCAGCACGAGCGGCACTTCAACCCTACCCGCAATTGCCTCAATTCTTTGAAAATCAATATTCGGTTCGCCCTTGTATATACCATGTGCAGTACCTATGGCTGGCGCCAGTGTCGATACCCCCGTCAACTCAACAAAACGCTGGCACTCATTGGGATCTGCAAGAGATGCCATATCTTCATCAACATGTATATCGTCCTCAACACCGCCAACCTTGCCTAATTCAGCCTCTACATTCACATTCAATGCACGGGCTACCTCGACCACTTTCCTGGTCATCTCTACATTTCTCTCAAATGGGTGCATCGACTGATCAATCATAACTGAAGTGTAGCCAGCTCGAATGCATTGCATAATGAGCTCGAAGCTTTGACAATGGTCCAAATGAAGCGCAATCGGTATTCGCGCCTTTTCCGCCGCTGTTCGTACCGCATTTGCAATATATTCAATACCCAGATGCTTCACAGTTCCTACAGTCGTTTGCAAAATAAGCGGCGAATGGCTCTCTTCCGCAGCGTCAACTACGGCTTGCAGCATTTCTAACGTATGAACGTTAAAGGCTACTACCGCGTATCCTTGCTTTCTTGCCTGCTGCAGCATAGGTGTGGATGATACTAATGCCATGAATGCTCCTGCCCTTCTACAAAATGAAATTATTTAACTTCGTTTAGTTATTTTATTAGTTTCGTTTACTTTCAATTATAACATATTTCGAATCAACCATTTTGTCAATGCCCGCTATTTTTCACTGTTACGTGGCATGATTACTGAAAAAAAACATTTTGTTGTACAATAGAGTTAATCTATGCTGTAACAACACTTTTTTGAGGTGGTCATATTGGAGCAGAATCAGCAGGATTTAGCAAGCCAACCCGGTATGGAATCGGATAACCTACGATATAAACAATGCACGAGCTGCAAAATGCCAAAGCTGCTTGCTGACTTTCTTCGCAGAACGGGCAAACGTTCAGGCAAAGAGTCTCGCCGCGGAACCTGCAAAGCTTGCCGCAAGCGGCTGAAAGACGCCAAAAGGTCACAGGACCAGCGGCAAGAGCCGCAATCCTCGCCCCCCAGGCGAATAGCCCACCGGCCGCTTCCTGCACCTCCGCCAAAGCTGGGAGGACCCGACGCCTCCATACTTGTCCCAAACCGGCAAGGCATCTTAAGGATGCGAGGGAGAACGGATAAAGGCCGTCGCTGGCAGCAGGAAACGGATCTGGAAACAGCCGTTACCCTTGTACGAGAGCATGCGGCCATCGTCATAAACCGCAATACCGTACTCCGCGTGTACAGCAATAAGACCTTTCGTCAGTATATATTGGAGCGCGACCAATACACCTGCTATTTCTGCGGAGAATACGGCGATACCATCGATCACCTGCTGCCTCGGGCGAAGGGTGGTCATACAACACCCGTTAATTGTGTATGCGCCTGTATGCTCTGTAATCAGAGCAAAGCAGACCTTAGCCTCGATGATTTTATGCTCTCCAAGGATGAAACTACTCCGAAGCTTGACCCTAATATTGGCTTGCAAAAAGAACCTTCAAAACCGCTATAAAAGTGGTTTTGAAGGTTCTATCTTTTACACATCTATGAGGGGGTTAGTCGGTATCGTTTATTAACAAAAAGACGTATTAGCCGTTCTTCATGCTTGCTTTGATTACCTCTTTAACCATCGAAGCTGCCTTTACCTTGGTCATCAAGCACGGGGAAATTTCCAGTTCATATTTACCTTTAAGAATGGTTTGCTTGAGCTGCGGGATGGTGCTGCATTCCTCTTCAAGAACATTAGTAACACTTCCAAACTGTAAAGGATGGTGAGTATCGCTTCCACCGACTACAGGCACGCCCAGCTTTTGGGCAAAATCGTTAACTTGCTCTTGCATAGCCGATATCCCGTATTTGTATAAATCCTTGGCGTTCAGATCAAAGAAATCGAACTGCCTAAGAATGTCTTCCGGCAAATGATGCAGCGGATTGGATTCCCGAAAAGGGTGAGCTCCAATTTTGATCATATCGCTGACCCCATCCATTCGAAATAAATCAACTACAGAGATAAAGCTTCCTTCCTCTTCATGACCGTTCAACTGCTCACGGATCTTCCGTACGTCCTTCCGGTTTCCAATGAACAGAATATGCCCGCCTTCCTTCACATCAATCTCCATACCTGCAAACAGCTTAAAGCCGTCAATATCGTAATAGTCTTCATGATAAGCATACTTACTGTCAAGAAAGTCATAAATGTCAAAAAATCGCGTTGTATTAAAATGCTCCGTCAATGTGATTGCCGTAAGCCCATTTCCCTTGGCTTCAAGTATGCTTTCTTGCAAATATTCCGGTGAGAACGTCACCTTCTTGGATAGCTTCACGTGGGTGTGGAAATCAATTTTCATTCTCTTCTCTCCTAGTTGTATGATATTATTATTTCAAGAAAGGGGGGACATCCTCATGGACAAGCGTTTCAAATGGAATCTGGAAAACATGTCAGCCAATCAAAAAAAGATAGCTGATTTTATCGAAAAAAACGGAACCAGAATCGTTACACTTACCGAGCAGGATATGGCTTCCGAGCTGCAAATTAGCATTGCCTCCGTATCCCGATTTTGGAAAGCTGCCGGCTTCAAAAACCTCAAGGATTATAAGCTGTCCCTCATTCATGAGAACGGGGATATTTCACCTGCCAATAAGATTCAGAACCTGCTGAACAAAGTAGGCGCCGATGACTTGCCGGGCGATATGATTGATCTTAGTATTCAATATTTAAAAGAAACCTCCGCCCATCTCTCACGTGAGGACTTCAACCTAGCTGTCCAAGCGCTTAACCGCTCGCGCCATATACACATCTTCGCTCCCGGACCTTCCGAAGCGTTAGGCGATCTGCTGCAATTCAGGCTTACCCGCTTCGGTTATGCAGCAACGACAACTCCAAAGAGCGGTCGCGAATTGTTCGAAGCTCTTGCCCACCTTCACAAGGAGGACACGGTTGTTATTTTCGGCTTTGTGAGAATGCTTGCCGAAACTGAAATACTTCTGCGCCATGCCAAAGAAACCGGTTATACAACTATATTAATAACGGACCAGCTTGTCTCCGATATGAATGCTTTAGCTGATATCGTTCTTTATTCATTCCGCGGCCAAATGTGGGAATTCCACTCTATGGTAGCGCCGATGGCGTTAGTCGAAAGCCTGATTGTCGCTGCAGGGATGCATAACAAGGAAGCTACATTAAAGCAGCTGGAGCATTTCATTGCGCTGCGAAAGCAGTACAGCTCCTATATCCCCAATTAAGTTTAAATGCGGTTTTTTGATATTAATTTCTCTGACAGCTTGTCATACACATTGATTTTGTCGGCTGGGAAAGAAATCCATACTGTGCTGTCCATCTCGTAATCAACCTCCCCAATCGTCTTCGCCAACAAGCCCCTGTCGCCTTGCTGCAATTGGATCAAGGTTTCAGACCCCGCGGGCAGAACGGAATAAACCTGGCATGGAATCGCGCCCTCCGATGGCAGCCTGGAAATATGAATATCTTCCGGCTTCAAGGCCAGCACAACTTCACCGCTCTGATGCCCTTCATAGAAAAAGTCCAATTGGCCCAAGCTGGATGTCGTCCGCAGCATTCCTTCTGCCTCCACAGATCTCGCTTCAATCAAATTGATGCTAGGATTCCCGATGAAATCAGCCGCTTGAAGCGTACCGGGATTCCTATATAGGCCTCGCGGCGTATCCACCTGCACAATCTTCCCGTCAAAAAACAGCGCAATCTTCGTTGACATTGTGAGCGCCTCTACCTGATCATGCGTCACATAAATGATCGTTGTCTTCATATCCCGATGCAATCTTTTCAACTCGGTTCTCATTTCGATCCTCAGCTTGGCATCCAAATTGGATAACGGCTCGTCCAGCAAAAGAATTTTCGGCTCTGTCACAATAGCTCTGGCAATGGCAACCCGCTGCTGCTGCCCCCCCGATAATTCGGAAGGATAGCGGTCTATAAGATCGCGAATACGCATTTTTTCAAGTGCAAGCTCTACCTTCTTCCTAATTTCCGCCTTAGGTATTTTCTTGACTTCAAGGCCGAAAGAAACATTATCGAAAATAGTCATATGCGGCCAAAGCGCATAGCTTTGAAATACCAAGCTCAATCCTCTTGCCGATGGAGCCGCATGGACATGCATTTCTCCATGGTCTACGATCTTTCCTTGAATGGTAACGATTCCGGATTCGGGTTTCTCCAAGCCCGCAATAATTCGCAGCGTTGTCGTTTTTCCGCAGCCCGATGGTCCCAGAAAGGTCATGAAATCGCCTTCCTCAACCTCCAGATTGATTTGCTTCAGCACATGGTTTTTATCAAAATATTGATTGACGTTGCTTAATTGAATGATGCTCATATCAGTTTCCAAGCCCTTTCGTCAGGTCTGCTTTTCCAAGTTTCGTAGCCAAAAAGTACATAATCATAATGATGACAATAATGATCGTAATAATGGCGTCGGTAAATTGAAAATATCCTTTTTCCGCATACCAAAATGTAAGGGTCGTCAGCGTTCCCGTCGTCGGAGTAACCAGTAAAATAATTAAGTCCATCTCCTTCATTACGCCTATGAATACGAGCAAAAAGCTGCTGATCAGACTTTTTCTACTGAGTGGAAGCAGGATTTTGGAAAACCTGCGGAACCAGGAAGCTCCCTGAATTACGGCGGCCTCCTCCAGCTCTCCTCCTACCTGAAGCATAGCGCTGTTGCCGGCACGGGTTGTAAAAGGCAGCTCCTTAACTATGGAGATCAAAATTATCAGCGTAAGCGTACCGTATAAGGCCGGCAAAAATAATATAGGTTTGGCAAACATCGAAATATAAATAGCTGCCAAGCTAATGCCCGGTATTAGATAAGGTAAAAATGAAATCTGTTCAATCCAGCGTGCAATCAAAAGTTTCCTTCCTCTGGATATAACATAACCAAGCAGCAAACCAAATAGTGCCGCTATAATCGAGGAAATGAGAGCAATTTTCAGCGAATTTATTAACGCCAGATACATCGCATTATTACGCAGCACACCAGGCTCCCCGGAGGCAATTTTGAAATTCGATTCACCGGTCCAATAATGCAAGGTCAGATTGCTGAAGCTGTAGTTTCCGTCCTTTAACATAAAGGTTTGCCACAGCAACAAGATTAATGGAAACACACCGATGACCAGCATGAACAGCAGCGTGCCGCCCGCTACCGGCACTCGCCATTTGCCAAGAGGAGTCAGCGTCTTCCTGCCGTCCTTGCCGCCGATCGTGACGAAGCTTTTTCTTTTTCCTATCATCCTCTGGTTGAAATAGATCGTGACCATCGAAATAAACATGAGAATCAGACTTAATACGTAAGCTTCGGTCGTCATTCTGTTTCTCATAGCGCTGTAAAGCATAGTCGCAATCGTGTAATATTCAACAGGCAGCCCCAATAAAGCTGGTACGCCAAAAGATCCCATCGCCTTGGTAAACGTAAGAATCAATGCGGAAAGAATAGCCGGCAGCACCAGCGGCAACGTAATTTTCCTTAAAATTGTCAGACGGCTTGCTCCCATAATACTGGCAGTATCCTCAAGCTGACTATTCATTGAACTAAGCGCAACGCCTACCAATAAATAAAAGTACACGCTGTCATGGATCGTAAGCGAAGCCACAATAGGCAAGAAGCCATAGGATAGCCAATCCGGGGGATTAATATGAAACACCGCTTGCAGCAAGCCGTCACTGCCGCCGATCTTCTCGTTTTTAAATACAATTAACCATGCCAACGAAATGATCCAGGATGGAAGCATATACGGAATCAAAGCCAAGAAGGCAATCATTTTCTTAAAAGGCAGATCCGTACGGGTCACGAGCCAGGCAATTGCCGTCCCCAGCAGCATTGACAATAGAGATACGGTAATCCCAACGCTGACAGAGTTGAGTATTGGCTTGTAAAACAACGCTTGGCTCATATCGCTGTCCAGCACCCTCAGCCAATGGAACAACGTTAGCTGCCCCGGATTCGCCTCTGGTGTCAGACGCAGGTCCTGGCGCTGCCAGAGCAGTGTAGTTTGAATGATCTGCCATAACGGCAGCAATATGGTGTAAGCAAGAACGCATAGTGACAATGCACTAACAAGATATACCGGACTGGTGATAATCCTTCTAGCGATGTTCTTGAGACGAACCAAGCGCTCCTTTGGCATAAGGCTTGAAGCCTCTCCTTTAGCCATCTGTGCTAACTCCCTTTCAACTTGCGATAATTATTTCAGCTTGATCCAAAAATCTCTTACTTTTGCAGAATTGGTATAAAACCCTTTGGCCTCATAAGTCCACATATTCAGCTTTTCATACGGAATCGCATTTTTACTTTTTACATCCGAACGCGGAACCCATGAGCCCAGCTCATTAAATGGCTCCACACCAGCGCCTTTGCCGTCTTTTTCACCCATCATCCAACGGATAAACAATTTGCCGGCATACTCATGCGGCGCCTTTTGAGCCATGTACACATATCCTGCATCAGGTACTGAGGTTTTGGGCTTAATGTCATAGATCGGGGCAACCTTCAAGCCGTCATCCTCGATTTTGCGTTCGTCTCCCGATACCGCAACTCCTACAGCCTGGCTTTTGGTCCCGGCTTTACCGATTGCATCCAGCACATCGCCGCTGCCTTTAAGGACAACAGGTTTATTTTCTCTAAGACGTTTAATAAATTCGTAGCCTGCATTTTCTGTTCCGTGCAGTTCAATTTCTTTACCGAATTTATCTTTATAAGCCTTTTTCATGTCATCGCTATTAACTACCATCCCTGTGAACAAATCCATAAAAGCAGGCGAGCTGAGCGGGTCAACCAAGTATACTTTGCCTGTCCATTCCGGTGTCGTCAAATCCCACCAGCTTGAGACAGGAGCAGATTTGTAAGCTTCCGTATTGTAGTACAAGGTTCTCATTTCCAAATAGTTGGCGTACCCGTCCTTCGTGCGAAAAGGTTCATCCACATTCGGTGCGATATCCTCAGGCAAATATTTGTACACTCGACCCGGCTTGACCATCTCCTCGCCAACAGCGCCGCTGACTTCCTTGGTAATGATCACATCGGCGTTAAATAAGCCAGCATCCTGCTCTTTAATGAGCTTGTCCATCAAATCATTAGACTTCAGCTTGAACACTTCGACCGTAATGCCCGGATACTTGGCTTCAAATGTTTTCTTCGCATCATTGGCACGTGCGGAAGGAGAATAGACAACCACTTTCCCTTCCTTCTTGGCTTTTTCATAAAGCTCATCCGGTGTCTCTGTCTTGCTTAACCCGAACAGCTTCGATTCATCCCCAGCTTGTACAGGGGCAGCCCCCCCTTTTGGCCCAGTGGACCCGCAAGCGGTAAGCGACATGGATATAGCAGCAACCAGCAGCACGGAAATTTTGGTAAATCGCAATGATTTTTTCATTAGAATGATTACCTCCTATAGCTTCATGAAGGCAATTATACCGATCAACTATTTGAGGAGTGTAAACTTGGTATTGAATTTTTGTAAATTTTATTACATAAATTTGTTGTTGTAATTTAATTTACGTATTATTAGTGTCCATAGCCTATTCGCGATGCTGATCTGGCGCATGGCGCAATCCTATTGAAAATAAAAGCAAAGGTGATTGGATAAATGGGGAGCAGGGTTCTACCAGGATTAACGGGAAATCCTCACGCTAATATCGGGCCACGCAGACAAATTACCCAAATAACAGGAAATCATCCTGTTAATCCCATCATATACGCCGTTTTTTCACCATAAGAGCTTCATTAGATGGAGCTTTTCCAGTTAGACTCTTTATAAACGATGGGATGGCAAAATTAGCTCCAGAAATTCCAGTTAACCATTCCTATCGTCCGGCAAAATGCCAAGAGTGACCAGATACGCAGTGGGGTTCGACCGACCGCCATGCAATGCCGCAACGCGCGCCCGGGATTCGCGCGCGTTGGAAAAACCTTGAGGAAGAAGCGCGTCGTTACGGTTGAGTAAAGTCAATTGGACACGCCATCCTTGCTGTACGATCTGCGTTTGTACGTTTCGAGGGAGGGAGGGATGGGGAAGTACCGCCGTTGTTGATGTTATGTTTCCTTTGATGTATGGGTTGGTAGCCCTTCTGAAGTGCTCGGGGAACCCAGCAAACCTATACTTTTATCTCCTAACAACAAAAAAGCCTCCACCCCACTCTTAAAATGGGATAGAAGCTTCTTTGTTTGAATTTCAAGACTGACTCATTCCATTGTACCCTCTAGGACGGCACCTTTATTATATATTCAGTGAACCTCTTCACAGCTTTATTGACTTATCCGTCGTCAACCCATCTAAAACGAACAAACGGACGTACTCCATAATTTGCTCCTTATCTAGGGGCTTCCGCGTCTGCGATTTAGTCCAATCCGTGGCAAGGGCAAGATAAAGCTTCAGGATTGTGAAAGCAAGCACCTCAGAATCATAGGATTTGATTTCCTCCTTCTGAATCGCCTTGTCAATTTCTTGTCGCAAATAGTCCAAAACACTGCTCTCCAAACGCTGCAAGCCTTCCAGTGCCTGCTGTGTTCCAATATCACGAAACTCCTGGGCCAGCTTAATAAAAAGCTCATGGCATGCGCGAAACTCCAGCAGTAAATCTAGCATCCTGAATAAATTTTGAAAAAATGTATCTTCTTCACGCATTCCCTTGTGTATAGCGTCCTTCATTTCTAGCATAGCATTTTGCAATATGGCTTCGAACAGCTCTTCTTTGGTTGTGAAAAAGGTATATATCGTGCCTTTCCCTACATTCGCAATTTTAGCAACCAAATCCATCGTCGTCGCCTTGTAGCCAAATTGGGAAAACGATTGCGTGGCCGCAGCCAGTATTAATTTCTTTTTATCAACCTTGGACATAGGCCACCTCTTCTTTCACTCAAAATGCTTGGCTATATTAGACAGCGCCACATCGGCCTTTCCGGATCAGCAACCGGATTTTGTAAACTCGAACTACATACCGAAATAGGTCATATGGTCATTTTATAAAAACTTACCATGTTCGAGGCAGGATTGCAATGTAACCACATAAAGTGACTGAAAGAATAAATACTATTCGCCCAAGTCTGCTGCTTTCCGGTTCAGCTATTATTGCTTCAGTATGCCTACCAGCCTTTTAGCCTCACCTGTCGGTGTAGCAATGACCTCATACATATGGATCGTCAGTGGATACTCTTGTTCATCTGTGCGAAGATTATCGAATTTAATGAATTGTTTGCCGCTGATTATACGATTCGTTCCTGTAAATGGAAGGTCCTTGGTACCTATCTGCTTACCTGTAGGATCAATGAGCTCCAAACGCAGCTTGGCAAAATTTTGATCGACTGTAACTTTTTCATTCCGTACTATATCCAAATCCATCATCAGCCTGTAAGTGTAAGTGATAGGGGATGTAGTAGAACCATAGGTTTGTGCATTCAGAGTCCATGTGTTCAATTTTACATTAAATGGATAAAATGACATCTCACTTGCGGTTGGATCCGAAGCTTGGAAGGATACCTTATACGCTCCCAAAGACGAACCTGTAACTCCTGCCGTTTTGCCGTCTGAGAAGGATACAACCATCTGGTTATCTTCCAAATCCGAAGGCAGATTGTACGAATAACTGATTACATAGCTGGAATGAGGCATAATCTCCGATGCTGCTGCCGCTTGTCTGGTCCCGTTGTACTTCTGGCCTTGTTGAGATAACAGCTTCGTTTGATACACAGGAAGCGGTACCGGGATATCCCCATTGTTGGTCAGCATATATTTGGCAATAGCTGTTTGGTAGCCCTCGCCTTCGTTCAGGTATTTATGAAACTCTACCAGTGAAATAGATAGATTCGGGTCAATTGCATTCGAGATTGAATCAAAATGAAAGGCTGTTTCCGCTTCATAGACGGGAGCTTCTGCGAATTCAGCGGAAATGCCGTTACCTGATGGCAATTGGATGTTATATCGTCCGACATTGTAGGATATGGCGCTCACTTGACCCTTAGCGTCTACTTGCTGGAAGGTCTCTGTTGTTAGTACGTTAAATGAGTTGAGTACCGTGTCCTTATCCGTTGGAATCGTGTAATGAATGTACTTCTTTGCCTTGGGCTCCAACTCGATGGGCCCCTGCTCCACTCTCTTGCCGTTGAAAACCAATTTATTGGATGCTCCTGGTTCAGCCTTGCCGTCCAATGTGAAATCCGGCACCGTATGGCTGCCATCGGATGGATTCTCAGCTAACAATACAATATTGTTAATCGGGCCGTCCGGTCCAAAGTCCTTGCTCACGGACACCGGAGTGTATCGAATCGGAGAATCGATGGCGGCAGGCAGCACGAACGGCTCTCCCCAGC
The DNA here is from genome assembly GCF_024722015.1 of Paenibacillus radicis (ex Xue et al. 2023). Taxonomy (GTDB): domain Bacteria; phylum Bacillota; class Bacilli; order Paenibacillales; family NBRC-103111; genus Paenibacillus_S. Next base: position 80,012 of record NZ_JANQBD010000013.1, read on the forward strand.
TTCTGTTGTCCGCTGGATTCTGCGGCACAGATAGTTGACCGTTCCAACTGATTCCACTAACGGGAATCGACAATTGAACGGTTTCTTTCTTAGGGTAGGCGTACCAATCCACGGAATACCAGGTCAGTTCAGTGAGCCCGAAAACATCATTGCGATCCACAGCCACGTAATAATTAAGCTCTTCGACGGTTTGAGAGCGAATCACATGCGCGTTTAGGACGCTAGCTTGAAGGGTGTATTCCTGACCATCTGTTGTTGTTACTCTTAGATCGAGGTCGGGGAACTTAACAGCCTTGGTCCCCTGACTTTTGACGCGGATCACTGCAGCGAGACGGGTTCCATCGTTGGTCTTCTCATTGAGCAAGCTTTTAACCTCAACCTGCAGCGAGTCCGTTAATGCATAGGGTGCCGCAGCTTGCTGCTGTACGTTATCCGTAACCTCTTCTGCCCATGCAGCGGTGGGAGCAGTGAACGCGGGTGTAAGGATTGAAGCTGTTAGCAGCACGGACGCAAAAGCTGTGCTCCAGCGGAATAAGCTGCTTTTTTTCCTGCTTATAGAATCATTATTGAGCTGCTGATTGGTAGTAAGCATGTGAATCACTCCTGTCTTGTCTGTTCTGTCTTGTTCTGTCTTGTTCTGTCTTGTTCTGCCTTATCTTGTCTGTAGCTCTAACGATAGGTTTAACGCTTGTTATCCACCTCATTGATATGTACCTCAGCCGTCATGCCCGGCAGCAAACTATCGCTTTTCTCGATATACACACGTACCTGGAATGTATTCAAATCTGCCGTACCTTTCTCCCGGCTCATTCGCAATGCCGCAAACTGTGGAGCAACCGTCACAAAACGAATGACTCCATCGATCTTGCCCTGTTGAGCTGCGAAATGTGTCGGAACAACACCGTCAGGCTTAAACTTGCCTACCTGAGTCTCATCCACGTAAAGATCGTAGTACATCTTACCGGTCTCCAAAACAACGACAGGCGCCCCCGAGCCTACATTCTCGCCAAGCTTGGGAAGCAGCTTAACAACTTTCCCGTCCGAAGGGGCCCTCAAGGTCAGCCTGTCCTTCTGTATTTGCAACGCTTGTATCGCAATTTGCTGCTGCTCCAGCTGCTTGTTTAACGCATCTAGACCAATTTTTTGATTGTCAATATCGCCTTGAACCAGCTGCTGCTGCTCAACCGTCGCCTGTGCACGTTCGGTCTGTATCCCCGCCTGCTTGCGTTCCTTATCGGTCGCTCCATTGACCATTTTATCGAGCACCGCTTGCTGCTGTTCCTTGGCGTTGGCGAGTGCTGCTACTTGACTCCTCGTATTCTCTATTGCATCGCGATGATCCTTATAGGAATATGGATTCGAATCGTAGGTTTCTTCCATATTCAGCAATTGATTTTGAAGCTTAACAGCATGGGAGTAGGCTTCCTCGGCACCTGCAACGGCCAGCCTCTGCCGTTCAATATCTTCCATGCGTGCGCCTTCCTCAACCTGCGCTTGCTGGGTTTCCGCCTGAGCTAATCCAATTCTCGCTTGCTTGACCGCGTTATCCAGCTTACTCAAGGCAACGTCAATACTGTCCTGACTCTGCTTGATCTTTAACGTCGTTACATCCGCATCCGTCTGCGCCTTTCTTAATTGCAAATCCAAATCCGTCGAGTCGAGGACCATAAGCACATCTCCTGTCTTCACCTTCTGTTCTTCCAGGGCTCGAACATCAATTATTTTGCCGCCTACTCCTTGGAATGAGATGTTAACCTGTTCGGCTGTCAGGATACTGCTCTTGCTTACACCGGCTAATGTAACAGCGTCTTTCCCTTGCGCTTGAAGCATCCAGCCTCCGGCCCCAACTGACACAGCTAAGGCCAATACCACAATCACTTGTTTCTTCAATTTCATCTATAGTTCCCCTCTCCTAAGGTCATATGGTGATATGGTCACACGGTCATATTGTTACTTGCTTCGGTCTTAAGCGGCAGCTGTAGAAGCGGTTTGGAAGCCGCGTTCGCTTTCCTGTTTTCTCGTACAATAAGCAAGGTTAGCAGCACAAGAACAATGCTTATCATGATTAAGAAGGCCGCGATATCCTCCATGAAATATTCCAGCCCGCCACCCCGGAGCCCCATTCCTCGAAACAACTTAAAGTACCATGTCGCGGGAATAGTATTACTTAGCATTTGAACGTAGCTTGGAAACAGCATGATAGGTGACAAGACGCCCGATAATAGAAAAGCAGGTGAAACCAAAAGCTGTACCCGGTTTTCTGCTTTAGTCTGAGTTGCCGCATTCCAGCCGACCAGCATTGCAAACCAGGCATTTGTTATGCAAAACAAGCTTAAGGGAAGCATAAATTCCAGCACATTACCGTCAAAGCGCAAGCCCCCGAATTGCTTCAATGCCCCTATCATGACTACCATAGAGACAAAAAATACCCCTGCGTAAGGAACCACTCTAAGCAGTAAACCAACGGGTCGCTTCAGTTCTTCAATCAGCCTATTTTCTTCCCGCATCCGGGCTACAATCGATATGGTGGCTTTATACAAATTACCCAGAGAAACAATGGTCACGTACCCGATAACCAATAAATTGACAAGACTATTTGTCGGATTAAACAAGAGCCTTTGCTGAAGAGTGATACTCGATAAGGTACCGTTAATTTGCTCATCATTCATCCCTATCGCCTTCAGTTTCCCCAAAGCAGGCGCACTGGAGTTCTCATATCCCAATACTTCGGATACTCCCGCTCTCAAGTTGGCCGTTGCGGAAGGTACCGTATAATCGACCAGAAGGCCGACATTCGATGGTTTTCCTTGATACCTGTTCTCTTCCAAGCCATGAGGCAAATATAAAACAGCCATGTATTTTTCACTATACAGCAATGTCTTCGGATCTATATCTTCATGAAGCACTGCCATAACATCGGCATACTGTGAAGCATTTATTTTGTTGATTAACTGCTGGCTGTAGAGGCTATTGTCTTCATCAATAACTACAATCTTGCTCTCGTTCAGCTGACTTTGGCTGAATAAGTATCCGAATACCAGCGCAAGTATTAACGGAGTGATTAGCGCTCTTTGTATGTATTTTCCTTGCAGCATCAGGTTCCATTCTTCTCTCAGCGAATTCAATTATCCATCACCTTCCACAATGAACTAAATGACCAATATAGTATTTTGGTCATTTTTAATTAAAAAATAAATCCTCCTTGGTGTGAGGAACCTACAGCAGTTGAGCTTCAGTAAAGTTGTTGCATCCGATAAAATGACTATAATTTGTTTTTGGTCAATTAGTCAATTGTAATAATATCATGTTCGCTCAACAACTTCAATAGCTATTGGCATTTTTTATGGAATATAACGAAAAAGCATCCTTACGCAGAAGCCAACGCTCTCCGTCAATCGGAAAGCTCGGCTTCCTTGTATGGATGCTTCCAGCAAATAAGCATTATTGTGCGATTGCGCTTGGGGTCGGTACAAGCTTGCTTTCTACTGTTTGCGACTGTCTAAGCAGGTTCTCCCTTAAACAGTCTGCTTTATTATTATTGCTGTTCTTCCAGTCCTTCCGGACTGGGCGCCGGTGTGTCGATTCCGTTAAGCACCACATGCGGGACAATAACCGCCTTTAGTGACGCTGCTACCGGGCAGTACTGCTCGCTTTCCAGCTTGACCGCCTGCCAAATACGAGAGGGAGCTACCGCCCCCTTTACATTAAAGGTCAAATGAATTTCTATAATCGCATGTGGAAGGCTCTCTTCACGAATACCATCTGCTACAATGTCGAGCGATTCCAGAGACTGGCGCATTTTTTCCAACAGCTTCGTGACTCCGATCCCTATGCAGCCCACAAGCCCAACGAGAATGAGCTCCAATGGACTGTTGCCGGAGTCTTCGCCCCCGAACTGTTCACTTGAATCCATCACTACAGGATACCCGCTTGGACCCTTTGCTTGAAAACGGCGCTTCCCCAGCCATTCTGCTGTTACTTGCATTTGCATCTTAGATCCCGTCATGATTTCCCTGCTCCTTTTCACAAGCTACTAAGATTATTTTACATCTTTTTAGCTCGAAAAATCCCACTCATGGACATTATGCGCGGTTCCGAACAACCGGGCTTCTCCTTTAATCTCAAATTTTCTGCAATGATTTGTGCGGATTACTCACGAATTTGATTTCCAGTCGTTCCAATTCCAAACACCGGATTGAGCGAGGTCATTGTCTCTTGAAACATGATTGAGATGTCTTTTCCTCGAAGCTTGCGAATTTCTTTGGGACTGGCCTCAAGAAGCTGCTGATTTTCCAAAGCAATGGATCCGCTTTAGACATGTCCATTTTTGCCAAGAAGTCTCATGATCGACAGCGCCGCTACACTTTATCGCTTCCGGACTCTCCAACTAACGCAAACGTCTCTCCCTATGTATTTCAAAACTAACATCATCCACTGAAGTTACTTCGCCTGCCCCGTTTGAAAAACCATTTTTATACGATTTACATGCAGCAAAGTTTCCATGGTTTTCCTCATTTTATGCTGGCGACTTCATTAATTTTATTAATCCTACAAAAATACTAAGAATTATATTTAAAGAGTACTCTAATTGAAGAGTCCGTCCTATGTCAATGAAAAATTACAAAATGCAAACTGCACACACAAATGGACCGCTCATCTTGGCATCTGTAGTCTGAGTCTGTAGTCCTGGCTTTAGTCTGAAGGAGCATTGAGCAAACGTTGAAGAGTCAGCCCGCCTCACTCCATCTTCAATTCATGCATGAGCCAAGCGCACTCGCATCTGGATCATTAGCTCCATATCGACTGACTCATCCATGATTTTGAAAATTCAGGTCAAGACCCCCGCCTATTTGCCTGGCTTCTACTGTTTACTTCCTTCTCTATTACTCGAACCCTTGCTCACTGCAACCTGTTCCTCCGGTTTGTAAGTACGCTGATTCATCGAGCGCCTGGATCCATGTTCACCCAGCATCATACCTGCTCCGAGTGCGGTGCAATCCAACGGATCTTCAGCGATATGCACATGAACTCCTGTTTCCGCTTGAATGCGTTTATCGATCCCTTCCAATAAAGCTCCTCCACCGCATAACAGTATCCCCTGCTCAATTACATCCCCCGCAAGCTCAGGCGGGCACTGATCCAATGTTGTCCTTATCGCTTCTACCAGCGTTTTGAAAAAATCATCCACCAGCAAGTAAATTTCACCTGAGCTTAGCCGTACTGACCGAGGCAAGCCACTAATCATATCACGCCCTCGGATATCGAGCGTTCGTTCTTCAGCAGACGCATTAGCTGTTCCTATCCGTTTCTTGATTTCTTCGGCCGTACGTTCTCCAATCTCGAGACTATACTGCTTTTTGACATAATCCATTATATCTTGGTCTATTGACATCCCGGCCCTATGTACAGTGTGACTAGCCACTATACCGCCTAACGACAAGACAGCTACTTGGCAGGTGCCCCCACCAATATCAAGCACCAAATGTCCGATAGGCTCGTCAATTAAGAGCCCTGCTCCCAGCGCTGCTGCCAATGGTTCCTCAACTGCAACCGCTCTTCTGGCCCCTTTATGGATGATGGTTTCCTCAACCGCCCGCTTCTGCACATTGGTTATGCCGCAGGGCACTGAAATGTATACCTGCGAGCTTCGCAACAGCGACTTGCGCCCTTGGATTTTTTTGATAAAATGCTGCAGCATCCTGCTTGTCATCTCAATATTAGCGATAACGCCGTTCGTTAAGGGATAAGTGATATCTACGTAACCAGGGGCTCGTCCAACCATCGCCTGCGCCTCAGCGCCTACAGCTAATAATTCACCGGTATTTTGGTTAACTGCGACTACCGACGGCTCGCTCAACACGATACCCTTGCCCTTTTCATATATAACAGTGTTAGATGTTCCCAGGTCAATACCATATAACTTATCAAATCGTTTTAACATACAAAATCTCTCCTCCTTCGTTCGATTACCGAATCACTGCTTGGAGGCTGCACAAACGGTTATGCTATAGTATTCTTCTTAACACTCGGATTTGAGGGGGAACGAGCCATAATTCCCTGTATTTACAAGACCGTTTATTTAATCGACATAAATGGCAGCTCGAACATCAGAGGTAGCTATTTAATAAGAAAATCTCTATCAAGTATCGAGTCCTTTCATAAATGAGCGACCGCGATTCATTTGTAGATTTTCTTGCGCAATACCAGACTCGCTGGTTCTACTCTGTGATTTGAAGCCATTTCGATGAAGAGATATGTGTCTTAAAGTAACTTGATGTACGATCTACGTTGGCGCGTGAGGATGGAAGTAGTTCCAACCTCTGCTTGGGGAGAGATAGAGGTCGCTTAAAGTAGCTTGATGTACGATCTACTTTGGCGCGTGAGGAAGATATGGGTCCCAGCCTCTGCTTGGGGAGAGATAGAGGTCGCTTAAAGTAGCTTGATGTACGATCTACTTTGGCGCGTGAGGAAGATATGGGTCCCAGCCTCTGCTTGGGGAGAGATGAAGGTGGTTTAAAGTAGCTTGTTGTACGATCTACGTTGGCGCGTGAGGATTGAGGTGGGTTCCAGCCTCTGCTTGGGGAGTGATGGAGGTGGCTTTAAAGTAGCTTGATGTACGATCTACGTTGGCGCGTGAGGATTGAGGTGGGTTCCAGCCTCTGCTTGGGGAGATATCGATGTGGGACATAAACCGCGGTTGAAGTCGTGTTCCTCTGATAAGTAATCTTGCCATGATGGGAACACATCTCCCGCCAAAATCGATGCTTGTCGAAAGTACACAGCTAGATACTCCATAACTAACAGGAATTCCTCCAGTTATATTCCGGTTAGTGAGGTTTTTTTCGCAAATAACTGGAAATCATCCTGTTATTTCTAATGATTTATAGAATTTCAACCAAAAACATCTATATTAACATGATATTTTCCAGCTAAGTTCCTAATCAAGCATGTAACGGAAGAATTAGCTCCAGAAATTCCAGTTAACCATTCGCTACCGCCTGACCAAGATACATTCGTGTTTTAGACTAGCACTCTTCTTGCGAGTAGAAAGTCAAAAGTCGTTTTAGTGAAATTCAACTTTTATTTGGTTATGTAAATCCATGTATAAAAGCATTGTTAAGAACTTAAAAAAGCTGTCTATGCTTCATATTTTGGTACCGTAGAAGGCTTATATGCTTCATATTTTGGTACCGTAAAAGGCTTATATGCTTCATACTTCGGTTCCTTTAAAGGCCCCGTACCGTAGCTTTCTAATATATTAATAAAGCAACCTTAGCCCTGTGAAATTTCGGACTAAGGTTGCCTTATTTTTTAAAATAAACTCCAACCAAACTCACCGGACAATTTTTCCAATAAATTCACACCCGCTACGCTATTGCCCTTCTTGTTTAAAGCAGGACCGACTAACCCTATGCCGTACCGACCCGGAACAATCGATAAAATACCGCCTGACACGCCGCTTTTGGCCGGTAAGCCGACGTTGATTGCAAACTCACCGGATGCGTTATACATCCCGCAAGTAGTCATGAAAACCTTCGCGATCTGAACATATCGCCGTGGAATAATCGACTTTCCTGTTGATGGATCGATGCCGCCCAGCGCCAATACCAATGCCATTCGGGCTAGATCCGAGCAAGTGACTTTCACAGCGCAATGACGAAAATAAATATCCAGTACAGCCTCTACATCATCCTGCAGTATGCCTTTATCCTTGAGATAATAAGCCAGCGATCTATTAAGATGCCCTGTTTCCGATTCGGACCGGTACACATCCAGATCATAATCCAATGAATCATTGTCCGCCAGCTGACGGAAAAATTGTAATATCCGCAATGACCTCTCTTCAGAACTATCTCCTCCGACTAACGAAGTGACAGCTATCGCCCCAGCATTGATCAACGGATTAAAAGGTCTGCTAGGCTCCACTAATTCCAGCTTCAGCATAGAATTGAAATTATCTCCGGTCGGTTCCATACCCACCTTGGAGAACACCGCCGCCTCTCCGTGGTCCATTAGAGCAAGGATCAAAGTGAACACCTTCGATATACTCTGCATCGTAAAGGACAAGCCGCAATCTCCGGCAGAAACCGAGCCTCCAGCCGTATCCATGATGTAAATGCCCAATGCATCCTTGGGTGACTTAGCCAACTCAGGAATGTATGCCGCGACCTTACCTTGTTCAGCCAGTTGACGGCTCGCTTCAACCCATTCGGGAAGAACTGATTTTATTTCCCCAAGCTCATCTGTATTCACCATTCTCACCTTACCTCCATATAGCCGCTTGTTGGACTCATGCTGTATCCGTTCCTTTGAAGCTCTGCCCATGTCTACACTTCCACTTCTTTGCAAAAATGCCTTACAGTCGCTTCAAACTCACCTCTCTACCGGCACAAGACGGATGGCTCATTTATGATTAATAATAATGAAATGAATATAAGGAAGCAATGGGATAACAGCTGCACATACAAAAAAAAGCACCCTAATTAAGGGTGCGTCCATTACTAAAATTCCATATCCATCTCACGCAAACAGTCGAGAAGTTAGGGCCTCTCCGTCGTGGATTATGCCCCTAACCCTAGCGGCGCGAACGCTTTTTCCCTTTTATCCCCTACTTGTTATCGCCATCGCTAGCGTTCAAGCTTCCATCTATCTCTTCTTCGGCAGGAGCTTGCACGGCAAACTCCTGGTTATAATTCGGCATCACAGTCTGCTGCAGGTACTGCGAATCGATGTACTTGGCCAAATACTGCTTGCCGAATAGCGCATCGTACTGCAGCTGCCTGTATTTATCCACATCATTCTTGAGTGAATCCGGTACGGACGAATATAAATTCTGATTTGCATCCACTACCAGATTACGCAGCATGCCGGGCATCTTCTGGGATAGCTCTGCATTGTATGCAAGAGTCTCCGGAAGCTGCATCCCCATATGGTTCAACATATAGGCACCAAGAAAGGAGTTACTGAGGATCGGCAGTTGCTCCTGCGGCAGATCTACGTTAGACCACGTAACGAAAGGTACGCTATGCATCTTCTTCAATTCCTCAAGTGACCATTGCTCCGATTTGCCGGATTGAATAAAACCTCCCTGTTTATACACATCATAATCATAACCCAGCATAGGCAAATGATCGCCATAAAAAACGATTACCGTAGGCTCACCCGTCTCGGTGAAATGATCGATCAGCTTCTGCAAACTCGCGTCCGCATCCTGAGCGCCCTGTGTGTACGTTTCGAGAGTATCCTTCGCCTCCGGAGTTAAATTACCTTCGACTTGAATCGGATTGCTGCCGTAACGCTGATCATCATACGGGCCATGGTTCTGCATCGTCACCGTGTAGATGAACATAGGTTTATCTGTGCTATCCACCTGTTGAATAATATTATTAGCTACCTCGTCATCAGAGATGAAATCACCTTTGTACTGTGGATTGCTAAATTGATCCTTACTCATGAAGCTTTCAAATCCCATTTGCTTATAAACATTTTCACGGTTCCAGAACCAGCCTTCATATGAATGAATAGCCATGCTTTTGTAGCCCTGTTCTTCAAAATATCCAGCAAGACTAGGTAACGGTTTGGAAATATACTGCTGATACGGCACGGAGCCTGCAGGAAGGAAGCTCATCGACTGCCCTGTCAGCACTTCATACTCGACATTGCTCGTGCCTCCTCCGAACTGGGGCGAGAGCAGGTAACCGGATGTGGATTCCTGCTGCAGCCGGTGAACGGTAGGCACAGGGTCGGCGCTAAAGGATACATTCGGAAGCAGAGTTGGATCCCAGAATGCTTCACTCATAATAAAAATAACGTTCGGCTGCTTCCCATTAAAGGGATCTGCTTTTGCCGATGCCAGCTGTATTCCAGACTGCCCCTTCAGTGATTGTGCCAAATTCGCCATGGTCGGCTCGTCATAGCCTTCTGGCTTCGGAACGATCGCATTCTTCACATTCATCGTAAAGGCGAGCATCATTCCATTATTCCCGTAGTTCTCAGACTGATTCCAAACGATCTCGCTTGCGCCCATGCGGTCCATGACCCGGCTAGCCCAAGGAGCATTAACCCCAAACGAATACACGGCAAACACTGCCATCAGCCCAACTACCACACGGGTCTTTAGCTTCAAACGAAGCCGCGGCACCCAGATTGACAGGAGAAGCAGTACTAATACTGTACCCACCATAGTTCCGATTCGCATTAAAGCTGATTGGTTCGTTACCAAAGGCAAAACATTCATGCTTTCTTTATTAAGAAAGATATCCCATGGAAAAAACGGCTCACCAATCAACTTCACTTTGAAAAAGCTAACAAACGACATTGTACATAATAGCAGAATAGATACAGCAATCGATGGCAATAACCCACCCAATAACGCATATATCAATAAAAAGATAAATAAATCCAAAAGAGCGTTCATTGTAAACAGTTTGGGGTTTTGGATCAGCCACGTCCAGGTTTCCTGTAAATTTCCCCGTTGAATAAATTCCACGCCGAAAACTAATACTAAAGGCACAACTGCACAGGCTAACACTATAAAGAAGTTACTCCACAGTCGATTTAGGCCAGGCCCTGCTTTCTTCCGTCTTTTTGACAAGGGACGCATGGGTCTCTCACACTCCTATCCCGCGTTTCTCTTTCTTTATTTGCGGTTTTTTTATTTATGGTCATCGTTCTATTGCAGCTTTACATCGAAGTTCCTCAACTAAAATTTAATATATTGAAATAGGATCCGATGCAAATAAGCAGCTTGCCGCTTTGTATTTTATAATGATAGAACAGATAACTTAATAAAACCTTAATAATTGCTGAATGCGAACTTAAAGTAATAAATAAAAAAGGATTGAAGATCAGCAGGGTTCTCCCTATTGATTTTCAATCCTCTAATGCTATATGGTGTATTTTTTTCGTGCTAAGCTTCCCTTTTCATTCTCCGCCCCTCATCACTTAACCGAGGGCAAGTATAGCAGTAGCCATGAGTAGTATCTGTTTGATATGCCAGACAACAAGCCACCTTCTGACGTATTAGCTCATCCGGCTCCTGCATATGCTGTATCCAGCGAAATTCCTGTTCGAATGGATTCCGTAGCAATCCCAGCTTCTCCATATTCAATTCCTGAAGTAGAATGGCAAAATCCTGTTCAATAAGAGATTTTCTTGCCGGGAGTAAGGAAGCCTTTTGTAACAAGAAATCTTTCTCATTATAAAGTCTTGTGACAAATTGCGCCCACAGCTGATTTTCTTTGGTATGGGATGCCCGGGCAAGACCGATAAGTATCGGACGCACAGTCTGTTCATAAAATGCATTCAGTACTGCGGAACGGGATGCTCCTGCTGTCTCTAACAGTATGGAAGCATTGTCCGCATCCTGCAGAACGAATGATACTTTTCTTCGTCCCTCTACCATTACGATTTGCAGCTTTAACCGGTCAGGGGATAACTTCAAGTCCGTATCATAAAACGATAGTGAAGCCTGCATAGCTGAGCAGACCATGCCGAACCAGCTTGACATATGAAATGCAGCAATATCGGGCTTGCCAGCACGAATAATTTGCATGACAGCCAAAACTAGGTCCTCGGCCTTCTCCTTATCCAGCAAGTCAGAAAGACTTGCTAATAATACCGGCTGCGGATTCTCCTGCGTTATAAAATTATATTGTTTTTCGAGAAAGGCATAATCAACTCCGGTACCCATTTAAATCACACTCCTCTCGTTGAACACATCCGATAGTTCTATAAACTCAGGAAAAACAGGTGTAGCCGCAAGTAATGAACGTGTATACGGATGCTTAGGATGATGAATCAGCTCATAAACTTCCGCTTCTTCCACAATCATTCCCTTTTGAATAACCAATACTCGCTGGCATAGTCCGGCAACTACCGCAATATCATGGGAGATAAACAAATAACTGACCTGACGATTGCGATGCAGCTCTTGAAGCAGGCTGATCATTTGAGCTTGAATCGAGACATCGAGAGCGGAGAGGCATTCATCCAGCACAAGAAGCTTCGGCTCAGGAGCAAGTGCACGCGCCAAGCAAACCCGCTGGCATTGACCGGTGCTTAACTCATGAGGATAACGATCCAAGTAATCGGCATTCAGTCCGACTGATTGAAGCAAGCTTTCCATTTTTCCTATAAAACCCTGCTTACTCACAAATTTATGAAACTGATGAAGCGACTCCAACAAACTCCTTCTTACCGTCCAAGCTGGATTTAGACTGTTGCGAGGGTCTTGAAATACCATCTGAATGTCTTGATGCGACATCCGTCTTACAGCTCGTTCATTTAAGGATCTGCCGTTCCACAGCAGCTTGCCGGCATCCGGCCTCTCCAGTCCTGCCACGCAGCGGGCTATAGTGCTTTTTCCCGATCCCGACATACCGATCAAACCGACAATTTCACCGGGATTGATTGAGAACGATATCGAATCCAGCACTTTTTTCCCTTGATAGCTTTTTTGCAGGCCCTCGATCTCAAGCATAAATCATCTCCCCTTCTACTCTCGTGTCAGGTTATTTTTCGTAAATGAGCTGGAATCCGTAAAGCGGGAATAGACTGCAGCAGCCGTCGCGTATAAGCTTCGCGCGGTTCTGTGAATACCGACCGAACATCCCCCTGCTCAATGATTCGCCCCTTCTTCATGACGCAAATTCGATCTGCGATTTGTGCAACTAATCTCAAATCATGGGTGATGAAGATCATCGCCACTTGCCGTTCCTTCTGTAGAGCTGCAAGCAGCTCCATAATTCGCGCCTGGGTGCTGACATCAAGCGCAGTGGTTGGTTCATCGGCCACAATGATTTGCGGTTCGTTGATCATGGCCATAGCAATAACAACCCGCTGCCTCATTCCTCCGCTCAATTGATGAGGATACTGATGGTAGGTTTCCTTGGAGAGGCCTGTCTGCTCCAGTAGCTTCAGCACTTGTGCCTTCGCCGCCGCTTTATTCAGACCCGCTTTCTTATGAGCGGTCAAGCATTCCTGCAATTGACTGCCGATAGTAAGAACAGGGTTGAGCGAATCCATAGGGTCTTGCGTTATATACGCAATCCGGCTGCCGCGTGCTTGGCGCCAATCACTCCACTCCCAATCCTTGGTGTCCGCTCCCAGCAGATGAATCGTCCCGCCACTTAACTCGAGCGGAGGGCGCAGCAGCCCCATTAACGCCAGCGCGAGCGTGCTTTTCCCTGAGCCGCTTTCTCCAACCAAACCCAAACACTCTCCTGGCCGCAACTCCAAGCGAATATCTTCCAATATCGCTTTGGGTGTATCTCGTTTACTCTCCGCGGCTGTCACATACAGCCCTTCTACCTCAAGCAGTTTCGTTGAGCTCATATGAGATTCCTTGCGCTTGCTTTTTCCCCTGCTGCCAAAAAGCCGGGGCATATTCAGAGCTCGGGGTTCTAAAGCATCCTTCAATGTATCGCCCAAATAATTAGTTCCTAATACCATTAGGAAAATGGTCAGCCCGGGAGCAAGAAACAACCATGGCGCTTCTTCAATGTACGCCCGTCCTTCATTCAGCATCGCTCCCCATTCCGGCTGCGGCGGGCGAATGCCCAGTCCAAGAAACGACATGGAAGCTATACTTAAGATAATGCTTCCTATGTCCAGAGTTACCAACACCAGTATCGGACCGACGATGGAACCGAGAACATGCGTACTAATGATTTTCCAGGCAGGAATTCCAGAGGTTTTGGCTGCTTGCACGTAGCCTTCATTACGAACTGACAATACGTAGCTTCGAAAAATCCGGGCAAATGACGGCCAAGACACAGCCGCAACCGCGATCATCAGACTGCTGAGTCCCGGACCCATTAACGAGGCAAGAGCTATGGCTAGCACTAGCTGCGGGAAGGAGAAGAGCACGTCCATCAATCGGGTCAGCACCATATCAACCCATCCGCCGAAATATCCAGCGGCAAGTCCGATAATCAAACTCAAAGAAATAATCAGGGTCACCGCCATAATCGAAGCGCCTAATGAAGCAACTCCTCCATGCATCAGCCTCGATAAAACATCTCTGCCGAAATTATCCGTTCCAAGCCAATGATCGCCAGAAGGTGGTAAAAGTGCCTGCTTGTAGTCAACTTTGACAGGATCATATCCCGAAAACCATGCCCCGCCGATAGACATCACGACAATTGCCACAATAATGACCAATAATAGAATGGCCAGCGGATCTGTCTTCAAGGAATAGAAGAGACGTTTGCGAAATCGGTTATCCATGCTGTCCCTCCTGCTCCAGTCTGACCCGCGGGTCCATCCACCGGTAAATAACATCAACAGCCAAATTCAACAAGATGTAAACAAGAGCCATCAGCAGAGCAAAAGCCTGAATAACGGGGTAATCCCTCCCGGTAATCGCATCCACCACATACCGCCCTACACCTGGCCATGAAAAGACAGTCTCGATAATGACAGTTCCACCGATAAGTCCTCCTATTACAAGCCCGAACGAAGTTAACACCGGAAGCAGCGCATTAGGCAGCGCATGCTTGAACAGGATCGTTCTCCGATGCAGCCCTTTTGCTTCCGCCAATATGATATATCGCTGTGAAAACACTTGGAGCAGGCTTGTTCGCAGCAAGCGCGCCGTAACTGACGATAGCCCTATGCCTAGCGTCAAAGCTGGCAGGATCAGGTGATCGCCCCCGCCTCTTCCCATTGTTGGAAGCCAGCCCAGCTTCACAGACAAGGTATACATAAGCACCAAACCAAGAAAAAAACTCGGTACAGACACACCAATCAAGGCAATAACCCTTGTTGCATGATCCACAGCCTTACGGTGATATACCGCTCCCGCGATCCCTGATGGAATCGCGATCACGAGCATAATTATAAGCGCAGCCCCTGCAAGCTCCAGCGTTGCCGGAAAGCGATGCAGCAGCTCATCGAGAATCGGCGTTTTGCTCCGGAAGGATACGCCCAAATCACCGCGAATAATTTTCCATAACCAGCTCCCGTATTGTATAGGTAAGGGCTGATCAAGACCCAGTTGCTTGTGCAGAACCTCTGCATCCTTCTCCAAATCACTGAGATTCGTACTAGGATCGAACATTGTAAGCAGAATCGCTCGCGCTGGATCACCCGGTATAAAACGAATCAGTGAGAAAATAAGAAGAGTAATTCCTAACAAAGCCGGAACTGTAAGAAGTATACGCAGGATCAAATAACGGATTAGCTTCATTTGGAGATGTACATCCCAGGGACGATTCTAGTTTGTAAATTTTTATCGATGCCTTTCACTTTACTGTTATAGGCAGCGCCCCAACGTGTATTATTGAATAAATAAATGATCGGAACATCCTCCTGGACGCGGGTTTGGATCTGTTTAGCCAAATCCACTTGTTTCACAGCATCGAATTCCGAAGTCAATTGACTGATCAGCTTATCCACCTCGGGATTGCTGTATCCCCCGTAATTAGATGCAACGCCTGATTGGTAGTAGGAGTACAATTGACCGCCAATATCGCCGGTTGCCGTTCCGCAAGAGCAATAGGTAGCCGTATCAAAATTGCCGTCCAGCATCATTTGGTTGGAGGCCGTTGTTTCGACCGGATTTAATTCAATCTCAACGCCTACATTTTTAAGCTGCGATTGCAAAGCTACTGCCAATGGTTGAAAAACCGTGTAAGTCAACATTTTCAGCTTCAGCTTTTGTCCGTCCTTGGCACGGATTCCATCAGAGCCTTTCTTCCAGCCAGCCTCATCCAGAAGCTTCTCGGCTTTGGCCTTGTCCGTCTCTGCACCTGTCGAAATCGCATATGGAAGTCCCGCTGGGAAATGCCCTGTAGCTTTGGACGCAAATCCGCGGCTAACACCTTCGATAAGCTCCTTGCGGTCAACAGCTAAATTCAGCGCAATCCGAACATTTTTATCTTGAAGCGCCGGTACCTTTTTCATATTCAACCATAGATTAGTCGTCTGTCCGATTGGGAAGTAAGTGGCTAATTTCGGATCCTTCTCGTAAGACACCCGCTGTTCAACTTCCACGTTCATATCCGCATCAGCATCGCCATTCTTCAATGCAAGCAGTCGCGCTTGTGCGTCAGCTCCTAATCTTGCCTCCAGCCGCTGCAGCTTAGGTTTTTCTCCCCAATATCCAGGAAACGCTTCAGCAATGAGCAGCTCGCCTGGAGTAAACTGAATAGGCTTCATAAAGCCAGTCAAATCGGCTTGTGAATTAAACTTATCTCCGAGACGATTCGCTTCCTCAGCATTATGTATTGCAAATCCGTTCAGCTTGAAAATAAAGTTAGGGTCTGGCTTAGGTGTTTTGAGCTGTAGATGCAGGCTGTCTTTTACGATAAATTCAACACCGCCAATTTGTGAGGGCCCCCGTTTATTAAGCTTCTGATGACGCTCCAATGCCGCTTTTACCGCAGCAGCATCCATGACCGCGCCGCTCCAAAATTTTACGTTAGGCTGTAATTCCACTTCCCACAGTGTCGGCTCCAGGTTTTTCCAAGATTTCACTAACCATGGTCTTATAGATCCATCATCATTAAGCATAACGAGAGGTTCAGCAATTCCATCTGATGTAATCCGCTGTGCATCAATATGGACAGGATCCAAAGAGCGGGGCATATTTAAGGTGACGTATTTTAACACCTGCTCCTTGGCCTCTCCGGCAGCGGACGCATCTTTGGTATCTGTGGACTGACCATTACCGGTTGGCTTGGAGGATGATGAGCTTTGGCAAGCCGACAATGTGACTAAAATAATAACAAGAATAAGTGCAAGAAAACCGCTGTACTTTGGACGACTGGATTTGGATCTGGATCTGGATCTCATAAAAAATTGCCTCCTGATTTACCAAGTTTATTCGTAATAATTACAATTAAAATCTTACTCATAATTCTTTGCTTCGTCAATACATACTTAAAAACAAAAAAAGACATCCCTACCTCAGAAAAAAAAGGTAAAGATGTCCTGTTTATATATGATGAAATAAACGACGGTCGTCTAAACACTTCCCTATCTTCCGTAGGTCAAAGCAGTGTTGTCAGAACAGGCAGGTCTCCTGGCTCCGGAATTCACATCATAAGCGGCCTTCCCAATCCTTGTGCACAAAGATCAGTGGCATTGTCGCTATGACTCCTCCGTTACAGTGGCGGGACCGCGTCGGTTTTACACCGAACTTCCCTTTTAAGCTTCAGCAAGCTGAAGCACCTTGTTCCCACAAATATTCAATTAATAAAATAATACATAGGGCTCAAGCTATTGTAGCACAGTAAATAATGGAAGTCATCTGAAGTTCATAAATTTAAAAATTTAATCATATGAAAAATAATGAATATCATTGGATACTTGGTCAGTCATTGGATTAATGAGCCGTTCCTCCTGCTCCAAATGCTTTATTAGAATGCGACATGCATGAGTCAAATAAGCCGCCGCTTGTTTCACAGGCATTGCTTCCGAATCCGATTTCAGTGCATGCACAGCTCTCAAGAAGGCGTCCATGTAATTCATCGCCAATTGATGATCCTTCTCCAGATCACATAAGGTCGGTGTGACCGAAAGAGCATTATGTCCTTGGCAACAAATATTCAGCAATGGAAATAGCTCCCGCTCCTCCCACTCCGAGTGCCGATTCAGCTCTTCCTTGAATCCCATTGTCCAGAGTCTTAGATGCAGTAGAGAGCTTATCGCACGATTCTTGTCGGCCTCCTGCTCCGTCTGACTCGCCTGGTTTTCCAAATCCATCAGAACCTGCAGCAATTCGGCATGGTCTTGCTTCAAACGGTCCAGCAGCTTAGGCAGCTCAGCTTCAGGAGCAATCTCCGAAGCAGCCTGTGATTTGCACGGCATGCTCATTTTGTGGCCTCCAATCAACCTGTTATTTTCCTTATACCATACAGATTACTCCGCTACCCCTTGTTTGTATGTATGAAATATCACACCTCTTACTAATTAATAAAAGGGCAACCATGAGGTTACCCCAAAACCTATATATTGAATTAACTATAAGGCCACAGATTCTTTAAAAGTCTGCTGACGGATCAAGGCTGCAGGATGACCATTCGGAGTCAGATGGATGCCTTGGCCGAACAGGCGCTCACGGAAGGTCCCCTCCTCGTATTCGGTACGATACAATCCCCTTTGCTGCAGCTCAGGGATGACCAGCTCGATAAATTCGCGGAAAGACCCTGGAGAAAGAAACTGCGTGAGGTTAAAGCCATCTACCCCTGTTTCTTCCACCCAGTACTGGATTTTATCAGCAACCTGCTCCGGTGTTCCTGCAATAAAGAACGGCGACTGTCCGCCCAGCTTTTTGAAGGTTTCGATAATCTCGCCCACTGTTTTTTTATTATGCTTGGTGAATCTTGACGCAGCCGTCTGGCCGTGATCGGTTTCCACATATTCCAAATAGTCATCAGGGCCGTAACGGGATAAATCATAGCCGCTGGAGCCTCCATAATGGGCGAGAACTCCCTCGACGCTGCGAAGCCTCCCGAACTCCTTCACCTTCTGATGAACCTCCTCTTCTGTGCGGCCAACGATGACCGACAAACCGGTAAACATTTTGATGTGCTCAGGCTGACGTCCGTTTGCTTGTGCCTGGGCGCGGATATCCGCGATATGCTGCTTCAATGCTTCCACAGTAGGAGCTCCCAGAAACACACATTCCGCATGTTTTGCCGCAAATGTCTTGCCTTTTACCGAGCTGCCCGCCTGATAAATAACTGGAGTTCTCTGCAGGGAAGGTTCGCTGAGATGAGGTCCGGGAAGCCTGAAATATTTGCCTTCATGGTTGATCTCATGCACTTTGTCGGGATCGGTATACGTGCCGGTTTCCACATCGCGAACAACCGCTTGATCTTCCCAGCTGCTTTCCCACAGCTTATAGCAAACCTCCAAATACTCGTCAGCCATTTCGTAGCGCTCGTCATGCGGAATCATCCGGTCCAGTCCATAATTGCGTGCAGCGCTGGGCAGGTAAGATGTTACCACATTCCATCCCAGCCGCCCTTGCGTCAGATGATCCAATGTTGTCATACGCCGGGCATGCCCATAAGGATGCTCATAAGAGGTGGAGAATGTCACCGCAAAGCCCAAATGTTTGGTTACCAGTGCCATAGGCGGCACAATCAGGAGCGGATCGTTACACGGAACCTGAACGGCTTCTCTTAGCGAGGTTTCTATTCCCCCCTTGTACGTATCATAAGCGCCTACCACATCAGCCAAAAACAAGGCATCGAATTTCCCCCGCTCCAGCAGCTCGGCAAGCTCCGTCCAGTAGGAAAGCTCGGTATACCGGTGACGGTTATTATCCGGATGCACCCACATGCCATGGGATAAATGACCTACACAGTTCATTTCGAAAGCATTCAAATGTATCTTTTTCGGCATCATTCATCGCCTCCACTCCGGTTTATGCATTAAAGTCTCTTATCCAGTCTGCGAACGATAAAGTTACCGGTAAATTGAAAAGCCTGAACGAAAATGACCATCAAAATAACCGTAAAGAACATAACATCCGTCTGATAGCGGTAATAGCCGTAACGGATCGCAAAATCTCCGATGCCACCGCCTCCGACCAGCCCGGCAACAGTTGAATAGGACAGAAAGCTGACGGTGATAATCGTAATACAATTGGCGATACCCGAACGGGCTTCCGTATAAAGCACCTTCCAAATAATTTGATAACGGTTCGCTCCCATCGACTCAGCCGCTTCAACAACACCTCGGTTTACTTCCAGCAAGGTTTGTTCCACGAAACGGGCAAAATAAGGCACGGCATTTATAATCATAGGCACAGTGGCCGCAGTAGTTCCGAGTGCCGTACCTACCAATAAGCGGGTGATAGGTATAATGGCAATCATCAGAATCAGAAACGGAAAGGACCGTACCAGGTTAACCAAACCGTTAAGAATTAAGTAAAACTTCGGTGCTTTGACAAAAGAACCCGGACGTGTCAAATACAGCAGTGTACCGAGCGGCGTACCAAAAAGTACAGCCAGCGGTATCGTAACAATCAGCATGTAAAAGGTTTCGCCCAGAGCCTCCACAATCTCCGGACCGGCATAGATGATATTATCAAACATAAGCCACCTCTCTTTTATCCAACACGATCTCATTCTTAAATAAAAATTGGGCAATATTGGACTTAGGGACAAATTTCGCATCATTCATCTCAAACTTCTCTACGACAACTCCTTGCTCCATAACCGCTACTTTATTGCAGATAGATTTGATAACATTCATCTCATGAGTAACTATAACGATCGTAATGCCAAGGCGCTCATTGATTTCCTTCAAAAAGGCCAGGATGCTTCCGGTTGTTGAAGGATCGACAGAAGAGGTCGGTTCATCGCATAACAAAACCTTGGGTCGGTTGGCCAGTGCGCGGGCAATAGCCACACGCTGCTTCTGCCCTCCGCTCAGCTTGGCCGGGTAAGCTTTAGTCTTGTCCTCCAGCCCTACGATTCTCAAGCATTCCTCAATCCGCTGCTTTCTTTCACTTTTAAGAACTCCCGCAATTTCTAGTGGAAAAGAGACATTTTCGAATACAGTCCGGTTATTAAGCAGATTGAAGTGTTGAAAGATCATCCCTATCGACATCCGCGCTTTGCGCAGCTCGCTTTCGCTTAAAGCCAGCATATCCTGGCCATTAACGATAATCTTGCCGCTATCCGGCCGTTCCAATAAATTAATCGTCCGCAGAAGCGTCGATTTACCAGCACCGCTGAACCCGATGATCCCGTAAATATCTCCTTCATCAATCTGCAGGGAAGCTGAGGAGACCGCATTCAGCGGTTCTCCATTGGGAATTTGGAATACTTTATTCACATCTTGAAGCGTAATCACAACGCATCGCTCCTTCGTTTATTGTAAGCAGAGCTTACTTTTTATTTAGGTTATCGATAAATTCAATCGCATCCCCATACTTGCTCCGGTAAAATTCTTTTATCCGTTCGCTTTCATAAGCTTTTTGCAATACCTTCACTTTTTCCGATCCTGCTAAATCTTTACGGACAGCAACGATACTTTTGTACGGCAAACCCTCACCCTTCTCCAAAGCAAGCGCATCCGTCTTAGGCTTGAAACCGATTTGTACAGCTGTTCCGGCAAACAGGAAGCCGACATCAACATCTTCTAATGTACGCTGCAGCATCAATTGATCCACTTCTTTAAATTTGTATTTATGGGGATTATCCGTAATATCTCTAAGCGTTGCATGGGTGACGCTAACTCCCTCTTTCAGCTTTAAACGTCCTAGGTCACGAAGCATGAACAACGCACGTCCGTTATTTGCCGGGTCGACAGGAATCCCGAAGGTAGCGCCATCCGGTACATCCTCAATTTTTTTGTATTTTTTAGAGTATAGTCCCGACGGCGTGAAAATCGTATAGAAACCACGAACAACGTTTTTCAACCCATGATCGGTTACAAACTGGTCAAAATAAGCCTCGTGCTGAAAAGAATTTGTATCCGCTTGGCCGTCGTTGACAATCTTGTTAGGCTGAATAATATCGTTTACGACCACCTGCTCCAAAACATATCCTTGTTTTTCGACTTCCTCCTTTAAAATTTTCACGATATCCCCGTTAAAACCGCTGTCGCTCATAATATGCTTGATGACTTTATCCTCTTTTTTGGCTTCTTTAGTTCCACCGCCTGCTGCCGATGTATTCACCGTCCCCCCTGATCCTCCTGTGGACGCTGCCGGCTGCGTTCCGCATGCCGTAAGGAACAAAATAAAAGTTAATATGAATAACCCCAAAGATTTTTTCATGATTCTGATTTCTCTCCTTTTAATATTAATTTTTCGCATGGATTTACTTGGTATTGGATCACGAAACATCAAGCTCAACTAGACTGCTGCTGGTTGTTGGCTAACCGCTATAGCCTGCTCCAGATCAAAAAGAATATCGTCAATCGCCTCTGTACCGATAGAAAGCCGAATTAAACCGGATGTTACCCCTGCAGCCGCTTGCTCCTCCTCATTTAATTGCTGATGGGTCGTGCTCGCAGGATGAATAATCAACGATTTGGAATCCCCCACATTCGCCAAATGCGAGAACAGCTGAACGGAATGGATCAACCTTTTCCCTGCTTCAATGCCGCCCTTAATCCCAAAGGTAAGAATAGCTCCCTGTCCCTTAGGCAAGTATTTCTGTGCCAGCTTATAGGAAGGATGACTCTCCAGCCCCGGGTAGCTTACCCATTCTACATCCTCGTGCTGCTCAAGATATTGAGCCACTTTTAATGCATTCGAGCTGTGCCGCTCCAGACGCAGATGCAGAGTCTCCAGCCCCTGTAATAATAAGAAGGAATTAAATGGAGACAAAGCTCCCCCGAGATCCCTTAACAGCTGCACTCTTGCCTTAATGATATAGGCGAGCGGACCGACGGCCTCGGTATATACGACTCCATTATAGCTTGGGTCCGGCTCGGTTAATCCCGGGAATCTTCCGTTAGCCGCCCAATCAAACTTTCCTCCGTCTACAATTACACCGCCAATGGAAGTACCGTGGCCTCCGATGAATTTGGTAGCCGAATGCACAACAATATCAGCGCCATGCTCAATAGGACGCAGCAGGTAAGGACTTGGAAATGTATTGTCTACGATAAGTGGAATCCCATTCTCATGAGCAATAGCCGCTACCGCCTCTATATCCAATACATCACCTTTCGGATTGCCGACCGTTTCCGCATAAAGGGCTTTGGTTTTATTCGTAATAGCTTTACGGAAATTTTCCGGATCGCTAGGATCTACAAATGTAACATTAATTCCCAATTTACTAAGCGTGTTAGAGAACAAATTATATGTACCTCCATACAAGCTAGCTGCTGAAACAATCTCATCACCCGCACCGGCAATGTTCAGTATGGAGTAAGTGATCGCCGCTTGCCCGGAGGCTACGCCCAAAGCTCCAACTCCGCCTTCCAGTGCAGCCACCCGCTGCTCGAATACATCAGTAGTCGGGTTCATAACGCGCGTATAGATGTTGCCGAACTCCTTCAGCGCAAACAGGTTAGCTGCATGCTCGGTATCGCGGAAGCCATAAGAGGTCGTCTGATAGATCGGTACCGCCCGTGAGAGAGTCGTTGGATCAATCTGTTGTCCTGCGTGTACAGCTAAGGTTTCCAGCGCTAATTGTCTTTCATTTGCCATTGTAACAACCTCTTTTCATTGGATTTATTGGATTTGGATGATTGGCCTGCATTGCCGCAGGTATGATTTTAATGCTGATTAACAGACTGGCGTCTTACTTTTGCCCCAGGATGATCTTCCGGAAGCTTGCTCTGACCTTGGCCAAACAGCTTCTCTCTAAGGGTGCCTTCCTCGTACTCCGTCTTATAAATCCCCCGGTTTTGCAGTTCAGGAATAACGTTATCGATAAACTCCTGCAAGCTTCCGGGGGTTATGAAGTGGGCAAGATTGAAGCCGTCAATCCCGGTCTCCTCCACCCAATGCTGCATTTGATCAGCAATGTCAGCAGGAGTCCCCACTAACACAGTTCCCCTTCCTCCAATCGTACCGATTTTTTGCTTCACTTCCCCTACGGTGAGCTTCTTTTCCGCATATTTGGTGAAATGGGCTGCCGTTGTTTGACCGTGGTTAGTTGGCTTATATTCCAAAAACTCCAGGGGATCGTATGCATCCAGATCATAACCACTTGAGCCGCCATATTGAGCCAATGCAGCATCCACACTCCACAGTCTGGAATATTCCTCGAATTTCCCCTGTGCTTCCTGCCGGGTGTCGCCTGCGATCACGTTCAAACCCATAAACATCTTGATGTGATCGGGATTTCTTCCATATGCAGCTGCCTTTCTACGTATATCCTGTACATAGAATCGCAAAGTTTCCACATTAGACGCCCCAACAAACACACATTCCGCATGTTTGGCGGCGAACTCCCTTCCCTTCTCCGAGCTGCCGGCTTGGTAGACGACAGGCGTTCGCTGTGGGGATGGCTCACTCAGATGGGGGCCTGGCACCCGGTAGAACTTTCCTTCATGATTGATTTCATGAACTTTCCCGGGATCCGTGTAGATTTTATTCTTCACGTCCCTGACCACTGCATCATCATCCCAGCTGGCTTCCCACAGCTTGTAAACGACCTCCAGAAACTCATCCGCCCTTTCATAACGTTCATCATGATCGAGCATGCCGTCCAAGCCGAAGTTTTTGGCGGCGCTCGGCAAGTAAGAGGTGACAATATTCCATGCCAGTCTGCCTTGAGTTAAATGATCGAGCGTCGACATCCGTCTGGCATGAGCGTAAGGATGCTCATACGTTGTAGTCACTGTGACAGCGAAGCTCAAATGCTTGGTCGCATAGGCCATTGCTGGTATAATTAATGCGGGATCATTTACCGGCACTTGCACCGCATCCCTCACGGCCGGATCGAAGCTTTGTTTATACACATCGTAGACACCGACCACATCAGCCAAAAAGAGCGCATCGAATTTCCCTCTCTCCAACAGCTGCGCCAGCTCCACCCAATAGCTTAATTCCTTGTAGCGATGCCGTTGATTACCCGGATGCTTCCACAACCCATGTGAATTATGCATGGCGCTATTCATATCAAAAGCATTCAATCGAATTTGTTTACCCATAGGCTCTCCTCCTCACACCTAAAGTCTTCTAGAAAAAAGACATAGCCATCAAGCTGATGTTATGTCTCCAGTCATCCGGTTGACATAATCATATTATTCAAATAGGATTAATATGAAATATTTATTTCAGGAGGTCAATTGCATGTTTCAACTTACAAGTTACGAAGGCAGTCCAGAGGAACGGTACACCTTGCTGATTCGCCAATTGGAGCATCTTATTGAAGACGAACCGGATCGCATTGCCAATCTGGCTAACGCCTCCGCTCTTCTTGGACAATTCCTGGAAACCATCAATTGGGTGGGCTTCTACTTGCTAAATGATGCCAATGAGCTGGTTCTCGGTCCATTTCAAGGCTTGCCTGCCTGCACCCGCATTGCCTACGGCAAGGGGGTCTGCGGTACCGCTGTTGCGCAAAGACGAACGCAGCGTGTGAATGATGTCCACCTGTTTCCGGGTCACATCGCTTGTGATGCGGCTTCACGGTCAGAGCTCGTCATCCCTTTGTTCCGTCAAGATACCGTTATTGGCGTACTTGACATTGATAGTCCGGTTGAAGCTCGCTTCACCGAGACGGACCAATATTATTTGGAACAGTTTTGTCAGCGTCTAACAGCAGGTACCGCTATTTGACGGTAGGAAGCCGCCGGGTGGGCATTCGGGAGATGGGACGTACCACGGCCGAACAGCTTCTGGCGGTATGTTCCTTCCTCATATTCTTCCTTGACCCGTCCGCGATTTTGAAGCTCCGGCACAACCAAATCAATAAAATCCTTTACGGTTCCTGGCGTAACCACCTGCGCGAAATTTAAGCCATCAATGCCTGCCTCGTCTATCCAACGCTCGATTTCATCGGCAATTTCAATCGGTGTGCCAACTTGCATCCAGCCTCCCCCGAACTTTCCAATCGATTCCTTCACTTCTCCGACCGTCCGCTTCTTCGTAAACTGGGTGTATTGTGCCGCCCTGGTTTGATTTCCTTCCGTGGACATATATTCAAAGATTTGGTCAGGATCGAGCTTTGACAAGTCATACCCGCTGGACCCGCAGTACTGGGCTAATGCTGCTTCGCTGCTGCGATACTGTTCAAAATCAAGAAATTTATCGCGTGCTTCCGCTGAAGTTTCCGCAACAATTGCCGAAAATCCCTTAAACATTAAAATTTGTTCGGGATTGCGCCCGTAAGCCTTCGCCTGGGAGCGAATATCCTCTACATAAAAGCGGAGCGCCTCCGGCGTCTGTCCACCAACAAACACACATTCCGCATGCTTGGCAGCAAATGTTCTGCCTCTTACCGAGCTGCCGGCTTGGTAAATAACCGGAGTGCGCTGTGGAGAAGGCTCGCATAAATGCGGCCCCGCAACCTGAAAATGCTTGCCCTTATGGCCAATTTCATGTACTTTGGCAGGATCTGCATACGTATCGTTGGCCTGATCAAATACAACAGCGCCCTCCTCCCAGCTCCCTTCCCATAGCTTGTAGCATACCTCCAAAAACTCTTCGGCGATTTCATATCGGTCGTCATGCTTAATCATCTCATCCAGACCAAAATTTCTTGCTGCATTCGGCAAATACGATGTAACGATATTCCAGGCAACACGACCTTTAGTCAGATGATCCAATGTCGACATTCGACGAGATAGAGCAAAAGGATGCTCATACGATGTCGAAACGGTAACAGCAAATCCCAGATGCTTAGTCGCATGGGCCATCACCGGAACAATCAGCGCCGGATCGTTGGCAGGCACCTGAACCGCATTTTTCACAGATATATCACGCGTGTCTTTGTATACATCATAGACACCGATAACATCTGCCAGGAATAGCGCATCGAATTTCCCTTTTTCCAGAAGCTGCGCCAAATCGGTCCAATAACCAAGTTCATTATACTGTCTGCGCTCGTTGTCCGGATGTTTCCATAATCCGTGGGAGTTATGTCCTACACAGTTCATGTCGAATAAGTTCAGCAGCAGTTTCTTCTTCTTTCCCATCTCATCACTCCCTTTCTATAACCCTGCCTGATTGGGCGGCAATAAGCCGTTCAAATACCAATTGCCCACATGATGCAGCTTCCAGCGTACCGGGTCATGAAGCGTATGAATTCTTCCGTTCCTCCAATGCCGATCCAAATTATATTTTTCATCCATGGAGGCGGTGCCCGCTACTTCAAACAAGGCGTTAGTGATGTCAATTACGACATCCGTAGCTACAGCTTTAGCTGAAGCAACCAACAACGAGGATTGTCCTGCTGTCTTTTCATTCAAGTTGCTTCGTGCCGTGTCAATAGCAGCGGCCGCTTTCTCCAGCAGCGCTTCTGCCGCCTGAAGCCGCACTCCCAGCTCCCCGAAACGTTTAATCAAATAGGGTTCCTCGGAAGCTCGTGCAGCACCACTCTGGATGGAGGGTCTTGATTTCTCGCGGACGAACCTTGATGCATCCTCGATAGCTGCTACAGCGATCCCTACATCCACTGCAGCATGCATGATCTGGGCAAACGCGCCAAAATATTGAGGCACTTCGAACGTTTTCCAATGTGGCACTATATAAGCATCGGGTACTTCTACATTGCTCAGAACAACACTCCCGCTTGCTGTTGTCCGCTGCCCTATTCCTGACCAATCATCGATTAACGTCAGTCCTTCCGCCTGTCGGGGGATAAATACCGCCACCCGCTTACCGTCGTCGTCATCGGCAAATACAGGTATCCATGGAGAGAACAAGGAGCCGGTACAATAATATTTCCTGCCGTTAACCCTCCATGTACCTTCCCCCGAGCTTGTAACGCGAGTCGACATCAATTTCCCCACACGAGCGCCCCGCTCAGCTAATCCGTTACCAAACTGCGCACCCTTCAACACTTCAGCGAAGAAATGTCTCTTCTGATCCTCCGTCCCGTTCAGCTCCAATACCTTCACAAAGAAATGATGGTTCTGCGGAATTTGCCCGATTGCCGCGTCGGCAGCTGAAATGATCTTGAACACTTCAGCCAAGGTAACTGTAGATACTCCTGGTCCCCCATATTCTTGGGGTACAACCATACTGAGCAGGCCGCTTTCCGCTAACTGCTTAATCTCATCAAAGGGCAGACGGCGATACCGGTCCCGATCCGAAGCTCCGGCGCGAATCTTATCCGCAAACTCATGCGCTATGTACAAAGCCTCTTCGTCCGACCGGATAAGCCTTGCCTCTTTACGGTCCTCAAAATAACGGACGGGAACATCGTCTATCATAAAGGATGAAACGCGGTCAGAGAGCGGGCTTTGCACCAATCCTGAAGCTATCAAAACTTGTGTGTTTGCAGAGAGCTTCCTGTCAACGAAATCATCGAGTATGAAATCAGACTCCAGCAGCTCCTTCTTTAGGTAACTGCTTTTATACTTAGCCAACAGGTCAAGATGCCTTTGATCCAGAGTAAGAGGCAGTTGTTTAAGTAACGATCCGTCATAAGCGGTCTCAATCCGGCTCTCGGGAATACCAGCAGCTTTGGCAGCATGACGGTAAGCATCCTTCTGATGCTTATCCGCCCACTCGGCAGCCAATTGAAGATGTGCCAGCACTCGCTCAACTGCCTCCGGGTAAGATTGCATCCATGCAACGGATAGCGCGAAAGCGAACAGCCCGGCTTGCTCTGAATCGGAGTCTGAATCGAAGTCCGAAGCGGAATCCATATCCTCATCTAAATTGCTAATCGCAGCTTTTTGCCCCCAGCGGGGCAGACGCTCTCTATCAAGCACCCGTGCCCCGGTGATCCGCTCCACATCATAAGCATCCGCTCCAAAGGAGATAATTGCGTCAACTTCACCTTGAAGCAAAGCTACTGTCTCACGCTGCGTATGATTCATTGTACCCGGAGGGAGGTGGACCCAACGGACATCCGATTCCAGCAATCCCGCCTGCTCGATAATTGCCGTAACCCGTTGGATAGCTTCAATCTTATGGATATCTGCACGATTATCCCAATCATAAGAAACACCGATAGTCGCTCCCTTAAGACTTGGAATCGAGTCGATCCATGAATCCGGCCGAACCAGAATAAATGCCTTTGCCGTTAGTTGGTTTAAACCTACAATTGCAATCTTCTGTCCTCTGCTTAACGAATAAAGCGTACTTAAGCTGTTGCTATAATAAATGTCCGCTTCCTCTCCGGCAGGAGGTACTTCTAGCGCTTCTCCGTTCTTTAAATCAGCAGCGGGTTCCAGTCGAAATCCCAAGCTCTTTAAATCTTTTTGCATTTCACCTAATTGAAGGGCCAATCCCCAGACGCTCGGAATCTGCAAGCAATCATACCGAATTGTTTTCCATTCGAAAGGCATAACGATCCCCCTCCATAAAATTGTTATGAACGAAAAAAGGAGACTCAACAGCTTTCCAGGCTGAAGGTCTCCGGCGATCCGGTAGATTTCCTGTTATTTAACACTGCTCACTGGCGTTTGGGAATCAGATGTTGTCGTCCCAGGCAGCTCATTATTGGCTATCATTTCTCCGAATGGACTGATGAAGGATGGATTATCAGCGTTTCGTGAGGAGCCCGGATTCAGCTTTGGAAACAGCAGCTCCGCTGTTCGGTATGCTTCTTCCAAATGAGGATAGCCTGAGAGAATAAACGTCTCAATTCCAAGCTCCGTATATTCTTTCATTCTTGCTGCTATGCTGTCCGGGCTGCCGACCAGTGCGGTGCCTGCACCTCCGCGTACCAGTCCGATGCCTGCCCACAGATTAGGACTGATTTCAAGCTTGGAACGGTCTCCTTTATGAAGCTCAGACATTCTTCTTTGTCCTTCGGAATCCATTCGCGCAAAAATTTGTTGGGCTGCAGCAATCGTATCTTCATCCAAATGCTGAATCAATTCAGCAGCCGCTTGCCAGGCTTCCTCTTCAGTCGGCCTGACAATGATGTGCAGACGGATACCGAAGCGGAGCGTTCGCCCCTGTGCCTCCGCCAGCTTACGCATGCGGTTTATTTTTTGTTCCACCTGAGCAGGCGGCTCTCCCCAGGTCAGATACACGTCCACATGTTCAGCTGCGATATCCAGGGCCGCTTCTGAGGAGCCACCGAAATAAAGTGGGGGATAAGGCTTCTGCACGGTAGGGTACAACACTTTTCCGCCCTTCACCCGCAAATGATCACCTTCGTAGTCCACATCCTCCCCTTCCAATTCTTTACGCCAAATGTTTAGAAAATCATCCGTCAATTCATACCGGTCATCATGGTCTAAAAACACCCCATCACCAGCCAATTCAACCGGATCTCCACCTGTCACCACATTTATCAGCAGCCTCCCTTTGGAGAATCTATCCAAGGTTGCCGTCATGCGTGCTGCTAATGTAGGCGACATCAATCCCGGGCGAATCGCAACTAAAAACTTCAAGTTTTCCGTGACCGGCACTAGAGTGGAAGCAACAATCCAGGCATCCTCACAAGATTTACCTGTCGGCAGCAGAACACCGCTGAATCCTAGTTCATCGACTGCTTGTGCGATTTGTTTGCAATAAGAATAACTGACTGCTCTTGCTCCTTCTTTCGTTCCCAGATAACGTCCATCTCCATGTGTCGGAATAAACCAGAAAACTTCCATTCCTATTCATCCTCTCTCTTAGGTATAGGTGTAATTCCGCTTGGATCCATATTTGCCCGCTTCTTTTAACAGCTTCCAAACAGGGTCGGTGAATGCTTCTTTATCGGATTTTACATATTGATTGGCGTAAGCTCGAACCGGATCTCCTGCGTAAAAGCGTTCATACAGCTCGTGCCTTGCCCCCAGCGGACTTCCAATCAAGTCCCAGGCAAGCTTGAACAAATGAATTTTCTTCTCTGCGCTTACAGAAGCTCCTTCGAAATACAAGTGCATCAGCTTGGATATCGGCCCGTAAAAATCCTCCATTCCCGATGGTGTCTGGACGAAACCTCCACCTCCTATTTGCTGCAATATTTCAATAGCGCGGGGATAAAACTTCGTTCCAATATTTCTAGCCGTATCAATAAAGGATATCTCAGGTACCAAGACTCCCGATTCGTCATGTTTGGCCGTCGTTTCACTCGCAATGACAAGTGCTTTCATCGTATCTACCTGGGTTATCAGCTCACCCAGCTTCTCCTGGATATGTAAATATCCATTGACTCCAATCGCTTCGGCAATTGCAAAAGCAACTCCGGTTACAAATTCCAGCTTCGATACGTAACGGACTACAGTTTGATGGAATGCCAGCGAATTAGCCGTCTTATTGGCCCGGAGCTTCAATACAGCCTCCGAATCTCCATACAAGAGGACCCTCTCCCAAGGAATAAACACATCATCGAAAAACAACACCGCATCCATTTCTTCATATCTGGAGCTCAATATATGATTTTGCTCCCTGCTATCCGCGAAAGACTCTCTGCACACAATATGCAATCCCGCAGAATTGGCCGGAACAATAAGGATGTGGGCGTGCTTACGGTCTTTTTTATCGAATTGTAAAAAAGAAAATATAATGAAATCATGTGTATACGGCGCTCCGGTAGCAATCATTTTCGCTCCACGGACTATAATCCCATCACTTGTCTCTCTTACGACGTGCAGAAACCGTTCGGCAATCCGGTTATCATCCAGACTGACAGACCGATCAATTTGCGGATCCAGTATCGCTGTGGTCAGAAACAAATCCCGGTCTCTAGCATCCTGATAATAGGACGTGATCTTCGATTCAAAATGGGGATCCAGCTTACCCAATTGTTCCTTTGCAGCATACCAGCCAGTGATCATGGAGCGCCCGTAATCGGATAAACGGCTCATCATCCCATGGGTTTCTTTGGCCCAATAATTAAAAGCCGTACTTCTCTTAGACAAATCTTGTGCAGAATACGGCACCAAGAATGAGCTGTGCGCATAAGCTTCCCTTCCCGAAGGAGCAAAACCAATATGATCACGAACTGCCGGATCATCGAGTTGATTAAATAATCGTTTGATCGTGCCGAGCGTCCCTTGAAATGCAGGATGATCAGACAAATTATCCGCTTTCGCCCCGTTTAACCATACATTCCGTCCATCAGCCAAACTCGAAATAAAACGGTCACCCCTTGTTGGCATACCCTCTCTCCTTCAACAACAAATCACATAATACCTATTGATAAAGTAGGTTTAATATGTTTATTATTATACTAATCTCGAAGTAATGTACAACCGATATTTTCTCCTTAAATGTTCTCTAAACAACAGTTTTCCTTGGATTTGTTGGTTATATTCGGTTTATTCAACATATAAACGGATAGTGTCCTCAACTCCAGAGAACGAAAGAAAAAGTAAGAATAAACGCATACCCTTTATTTATCTTTCTCACATACAAACTCAAACACAATTATAAGGAGCTGCCGAACAAGGCAACACATTGTAATAATTAGTTGGTTATCATACAAATGATGTATTTATGTTGTTTTATCTTTTTGATTCCGATCTCAAGCTTGGAGGTGTCAAATGATTCAGGATTCCCATTCCCCAGACCGTCGAATTCATAGAACTCGTTCAACCATCCTTGACGCATTCGTTTCTTTAATTTTTGAAAAGGGCTTTCCCTCCATTTCAGTAAAAGATATAACAGCTAACGCAGATATAAACAGGTCCACCTTTTACGCTCATTATCAGGATAAATTTGATCTGCTGGACAAACTTATAAAAGAAAAGCTGGAGGAATTGTCTCATCTCATCCATCCAACCCCCTCAAGTCCCATAGCATATAGTGGAAACTTCGACGAGCCTGACCCTTTCTTTATCCTGCTGTTTACTCATTTAACCGAAAACCAAAGATTTTACAAGGCTATGCTTTTCAAGCTGGAGCCTGAGGTTTTTACGGTTAAACTGTACGAAGTAATTCGAGAAAGCTTCTATGCAAGGATCGCTAATATGAAGATGGAGCGGAAGCTGTCCGTTCCAATGGATATTTTACTTAATTATTCAAGTTCATCTGTGATGGGGGTCATCCTGAATTGGATTAACGACCCCACTATGTATACTCCCCACTACATGGCCTTGCAGCTCACTCGCCTTACTATGCTGGGGACCTATAGAACGATGGGGTTATTTGATTGACACCCGCGTGGAGATAACGTGATAGAAGGCATAATCTGTATAGCTAAGCTGCCACCATAGTAACTATTTTTTTACAAGCATGTCTAAATCAACGTATTTCGGGTAATCCTTCATAGTAAACGAACTCTCCTTGCATGTTAGCTCTGCTTAGACATTATGGTTTATTTCCCCAATAACCAAAATTGCCCAAGTAACCTACGTTTCTGCAAGTCTGAGAGTTCGTTTTTTTCAATTATAGTAAGTATTAGGCTCCTGCCACCCGCATACGGAACTACGATCCTCTAAATGCCCAGTACCCCCAAGAAAACAAGATGTTACGGAACTACAATGCGCTATTTTTTCAATATTAAGCTGAAACCCCACATTTCAGGCAAATAAGAGATCGTACTTCCGTTTCGCTTGATTGATAACGTGTGCACCTCAAAATAGCGGATCCACGTTCCTCAAGCTCTCTCGATTGGACGTGGATTGCGCTTCCTGCATGAAATCCCCACAGCGAATTTGTCATTCACAGCAATTAATATAAGACCTTTGTACTATTTACTAATCCTGAAAATATAACCAATTATGATTCAGCCATAATTTTAACTGATGTTTCACTATTTTTACCTATTTTAACTTAAAAAAATATGCCTTTAGTCTCTATTTTGTGTATTTCCATACTGTATTGATAGGCATATTGGTCTATAATAAGAATGGGATTTGACAAATTATGGCGAAATGTTGTCAAAGTCTTAACATACACCTAAAACATAAGGGAGCACTCGATGCCTATGCTGCATGAAATTAAAGTAAACCAAAGGAAAAATATTAGTCTTGCCACTCTTTTAACAGGACTAGTCTCCTTATCTGTTCTTCTGAATTTAATCATTCTTCTCATTGCCTCCTATCAATCAAGCAAAAAATCACTAATCGACACTACACTAGCTTTGAATCTTACTAATGCAAGTAAAATGAGTCAAACCATAGACTCTCTGTTTAAATCCATGCGGAGCAGCCTGCAATATTCGGCGAATACATTTTCAAATATAAGCTTCATGAATGCAGATGCAATCTATTCTAAGCTAGAATTAATACGTAATAGCAGCAACTACTTTAATTCCATGGTATGGGTCGATGAAACAGGGCTTATTCGAGACATGTCTCCTGGTACTCACAGTTCAGCAGGCAGATATATTACATCAGAGGCTGCAAAAACCGCTTTGGCTTTACAAAAGCCTTACCTCTCCAAACCTTACGCAGCCTCAGGTAGCGGAAACCTTATCGTATTTATGAGTGAGCCCATCTACGATATGGACGGTACATATCGAGGGTATATCGGAGGTACTATTTATCTTGAGGAATCCAACGTTTTGAATATGATCTTCGAAAGCAATCCAACGGATGAAATAGGTTCTTATTTTTACATAGTGGAAGCCGACGGTCGTTTGCTGTTCCATCGCGACACCAATCGGATAGGTGAAGATATTAGCGCCAATCATGTTGTCCGGAAGCTTATTCGGGGCCAAAGCGGACATGAAGAAATGGTCAACTTACAGGGAGAGGCTCAATTAGCGGGATACGTATTGGTTCCGGAAAATGGTTGGGGTGTAGTTGTGGTGTCGCCTGTCGGCGTCGTATATGACCAACTTAATAATCATATTACTTCCGTATTGTTGAATATGATTATTCCGTTTTCGATATTGCTGTTAGTAGTCATATGGCTTGCCCGCAAATTGGCGAAGCCTTTCGTTGCCTTGGCTGACCTTGTGAGCAAAATCGGCAAAGAAAAAGTCGAAGTCCCTGAAATGAAGCACCATTGGAACAGAGAGGCGGATTTGTTATCAAAATCGATCAGATATGCTTTATCAGATATAAAAAAACAGACGGATCAATTGACACATGATGCAACCACAGATCCATTGACCGGGTTGACAAACCGAAGAACACTTGAGGCCATCATGCATCGGTGGATTGAAGAATCTATTTCTTTTTCTATTATTATTATGGATATCGATAGATTTAAAACCATTAATGACACATATGGTCATCAAGCCGGGGACAAAGTGATACAGCATTTCGCAAAAATTATTACTTCCACTGTAAGGCCAGGCGATGTGTGCTGTCGTTTCGGAGGTGAAGAATTCATTGCTCTTATTTCACATGTTGCCATTGATGAGGCTTTTTTTGTGGCAGAACGAATTCGCAATAGGCTTGAAAAAAGTGTGAATCCTATCGGGCGGATTATTACCGTCTCACAGGGCATCTCACACTATTCTTCTCACTCCGTTTCGGCTGAGGAGCTGGTTCATATGGCCGATCAAGCCTTGTACAAGGCTAAGCAATCGGGAAGAAACCGGACAATAATAGCAGAAAAAAAAGCAGGAATAATTAGTTAGCGATGCCTGCGGCAGGAGGAAACGTTTAAATTCCCCCTGGCAAGCGATGAAGGTATTGCCCTAATTTTCCATGTATAACTCCGTTATTTCATCGAATACTACTATTACACCAATGAAAAGGAGTGATTACCAAATGGCAAACAATAATTCTTTAGTAGTACAACAAGCACAGGCAGCGATCAATCAACTGAAGTATGAAGTGGCCCAAGAGTTAGGTATTCAATTATCTCCAACTGGTTACAATGGCAACCTTGCAACACGCGATGCAGGAGCAATTGGTGGCAATATCACAAGACGTCTAGTGCAGATTGCAGAACAAAATCTTTCGAGCTTTAAACGCTGATCCATTCGTTTCGATTTAGACATACAGAAGGCTTGCATCGCTCTTACTACTAAGAGTGCTGCAAGTCTTTTTGGTTTTCTTTCGATATGGTAGAGCTTCCACGGGGGAATGCCACCGCCCCCTCTCGAAAGGTAAATATAAGGAGGAATCCAGGCTATTTATGTCGAATTTCATTGTATGATGATGAGAATAAATAATAAAACCACCCTAATAAATATAGCCATAATTGTATTACTTCTGAGTGTTCTTCTCAGCCTGCGATGGACTTGGTCCGCAGTTTTTTCTACATCGGAGCATTCTCCCGCTGTTAATGGCGTACTCGACATGCGCGGCTGGGATTTCAGGAAATCCTCTTCGATCCGACTGGATGGTGAGTGGCAGTTCTACCCTGCAAAATTAGTTTCTCAGAAGGATCTGCATCAGGTAGAAGATCAATCCCATTATATTCAGGTTCCAGGAGACTGGAGTAGCGTGCTGACAAAAGACTCAGGATCCTCGATTGGCTACGGAACATACCGGCTGCGCATTCTAGTCGATCCTCTGGAGCAGCCTGTCGCGATGTGGCTTCAAGGATTACAAGCCTCTTCTGCTGTGGAAATCAATGGGTTCACTGAGGGGGACATAGGAAAACCTGCAGATAACGTCAGTGAGTACATACCCAGAAAAATTTCTTATACCGCTTCCTACCCTGCGAATGGTGTCCAAGAGCTTGATGTGCTCATACGAGTAGCTAACTTCGAGGATCCTTATAACGGGGGTATTCTGCAATCCATTCGCTTTGGCTCTCAGGCTGGCATCGACAGCCTGCGTTGGTATTCCATCGGATTTCAACTGGTAATGTTTATTGTTTTGCTGCTTCATGGATTGTATGCTTTCATCCTTTACTTGTTTAATCCTCATGAACGGACTTTTTTTATTATCGCTCTGTTAACACTGACTACCGGGGTTACGATTATGGCCGGTCATGATAACATTCTTTTTCTATGGCTCCCGATCGACTATGCATGGGCGTTAAAAGTAAGACAGGTCTCTCTCCTGTGGCATTCCCTTCTTATTCTTGTAGTATTCAGAAGGTTCTCTTCAGCTCCTCCGAAGAATGTTTGGCTGCGTGCATTCACAACGATGCTCATTATTTTCTCCGTATTCCTGCTGGCAGCAACTGCTCCAATAATCTATGGAACGGCTAAATTAGGTATCCTTACTTTTTTCTATTTATTACCCTTTGTCTGGTTCATTTATATAACAGGAACGATGATCTTCAAAAAGCAATCCGACAAGGACGACATCTTCTTGCTGATTTCCGCAGTAGGCGTTATGTCCAGCTTTATTTGGAGCTTATCGAATTATTTTCCTGTTTATTATCCAATTGATATTATTGCAGCCATCATTGGTTTTTCTACGTACTGGTTCAAAAAATATTTCCGAAATTCGAATGAAAATGCCAGACTTAATGAGCAGTTAAAAATAGCTGACAAGCTAAAAGACCAATTTCTCGCCAATACGTCGCATGAACTAAGGACACCGCTGCACGGGATTATGAATATTGCCCAAACCGTTGTCGCCAAGGAGAAAGAGAAGTTGAATGAGCGAAGCCTTAAGGATATGGAGCTCCTTATAACAATAAGCAACCGTATGTCGCATATGCTTGGCGATCTTCTCGACGTCGCACGACTCCAGGAACATCGTATTGTACTGCAGCAAGAGCCCTTGCAAATTCAATCGATCGTTCCCGGCGTAATTAGTATGCTTAGATTTATGATTGATGGCAAGCCGATCCAGCTGACTATGAATATCGAGGAATCGATGCCGCTGGTAATGGCCGATGAGAAAAGACTCGTGCAGATTTTGTATAATCTATTGCATAACGCCCTCAAGTATACGGAAGAAGGAACAATCTCCGTTTCTGCCGAGACGCGGGATGGACATGCCTTTATCCATGTCTCCGATACCGGGGTCGGTATGAATGAAGAAACACAGGCGCGAGCATTTCTCCCTTATGAACAAGGGTCTTATGGGATAAGCGATGGGAGAGGAATCGGACTTGGCTTAAGCATATGCAAGCAACTGGTAGAATTGCACGGTGGTGCATTGACAGTTCGTTCCGAGCCGGGTAAGGGCTCTGTATTTAGTTTTGGTCTGCCCTTAGCTAAAGTCTCGGATCTGCCATTGTCGCAACACTCTCTTCATCCCCACCAGATAATGAACAGAACCGAACACGGGCCTGCCGGGTTGATTTTTCAGAACGCTGCAATTAGTGAAATGGCAACCTCCATACATATCCGGCCGTTTCTGAATCACGGGAAGGTGAATATTCTTGCGGTTGATGACGACCCTGTCAATCTGAATGTGCTCGTTGGAATTCTCTCAGCAGAGCCTTATAACATCACTACAGCTAGTTCAGCTCGCGAGGTGATGGAATTGCTAGGCACCCAACAATGGGATCTGCTGATTGCCGATGTCATGATGCCACATATGTCAGGCTACGAGTTGACGCAGAAAGTTAGGGAGCATTACTCGGTAGCAGAGCTTCCCATATTGCTGCTGACTGCACGTAGTCAGCCTGCTGACATCTACACCGGATTTTCTGCAGGAGCCAACGACTATGTTACTAAGCCTGTAGACGCTCTGGAGCTCAAATACCGAATCAGGGCTTTAACCACGCTGAAGCAATCCATAAATGAACGTTTACGTATGGAAGCTGCCTATCTACAGGCACAAATTCATCCTCATTTTCTTTTCAACACGCTTAATTCAATTATGGCACTTAGTGAAATTGACACCGAAAAGATGCGAAATCTGGGCGATTCTTTTACATCATTTTTACGGATCAGCTTTGATTTTTTAAATACTGGAGAACTGGTCGAGCTTGCCCATGAGCTGGAGCTTGCCAAAGCCTATTTATATATCGAAAAAGAGCGGTTTGAGGACAGGCTGTCAATCGTATGGGAAGTTGAATCCAACATTAACTTGCTTCTGCCTCCGCTTTCCATACAGCCTTTGATTGAAAATGCTGTCAAACACGGTCTCCTTAGTCAAAATAAAGGCGGCACGGTTCATATACGGATTGCTCGCCAAGATAGCTTCACGCTTATTGAAGTAAAAGATAATGGCAAAGGTATGGAACAAGAAAAGGTATCTCAACTTTTGAGTCCGACAATGAAGGGAGAGGGCGGAATAGGACTTACCAATACGAATCGACGATTGATACAATTGTATGGTCAAGGCTTGTCTATTTCCAGTAAACCCAATGAAGGAACCACAGTGTCGTTTATTATTCCGGACAATTGGCATAAGCAGTAAACAAAAGAAAAAACGCCCCTTGACGGGGCGTTTCGGTTTAAGTCAATGCCTAACTAGTCATTTACAAATATTTACAGAAAAACCGCAGAAAAACTATTGCATCGACAGTCGCTGTACTCATATCCATCCTTTAATTTCGGATCAGATAATCGAACGCGCCTAAGGCAGCATTAGCACCCGACCCCATAGAAATAATAATCTGCTTGTACGGATTGTTTGTACAATCACCTGCAGCAAACACTCCGGGTACGCTCGTAGCGCCATGGCTATTTACAACGATTTCCCCGATGCGATTGCGTTCGACCGTATCACCTAACCAATCGGTATTTGGTACAAGACCGATCTGAACAAACACCCCTTGCAATTCAATATGCTGAACTGCACCTGTGTCGCGCTCAATGTAGGATATACCGTTTACCTTATCAGTGCCGGTAATTTCTTTGGTTTGAACATTCTTTATAACCGTTACATTAGGCAGACTATAAAGACGTTTTTGCAGTACAGCATCTGCCTTCAGCTCTGGCATAAACTCAAGAACAGTTACATGGCTCACAATACCTGCGAGATCAATTGCCGCCTCAATACCAGAATTACCGCCGCCAATAACCGCTACATGTTTTCCTGCAAACAAAGGACCGTCACAATGAGGGCAGTATGCTACACCTTTATTCTTGAACTCTGCTTCGCCGGGCACACCAACATTACGCCAACGAGCACCTGTTGATAGAATTACGGTCTTACTCTTTAGAATAGCACCGTTTTCGAGTTCAACTTCAATCAATTCCTTTTTTTCTAAACGCTTGGCGCGCTGTAATTTCATTACATCAACGCCGTACTCCTTCACATGCTCTTCAAGACTCGCTGCGAGCTTGGGACCTTCGGTATATTTAACGCTAATAAAGTTCTCAATACCGACGGTATCCATCACCTGACCACCAAAGCGTTCAGCAACAATACCTGTGCGAATGCCTTTACGCGCCGCATAAATTGCTGTACTTGCACCTGCTGGACCGCCCCCAACCACAAGCACATCATATGGATCCTTGTTGGTAAAATCTGAAGCATCCGGAGCTTTACCTATCTTAGCAAGAATTTCCTCGAGCGTCATACGGCCACTACCAAAAAATTCACCATTCAGGTAAACAGATGGCACTGCCATAATATTTTTGCTTTCTGCCTCTGCTTTAAACGCCGCGCCGTCAATCATGGTATGCGTAATGCCTGGATTGAGAATGCTCATCAAGTTCAGCGCCTGAACAACATCGGGGCAATTATGACAACTCAAGCTGATGTAAGATTCAAAATGATAGTCGCCGCTAATATTTTTAATCTGGGCAATTACATCCTGCTCAACCTTTGGAGCTCTTCCGCTAACCTGCAGCAAAGCTAACACTAAGGAAGTAAATTCATGTCCCAGAGGAATGCCAGCAAAAGTTACCCCAGTATCTTCGCCCATACGGTTCAAACTAAAGCTCGGTGTTCTCGGCAGTTGTGTTTTTTCCACTGTAATTCTGGATGACATGCTGGATATTTCATCCACTAGAGCCAGCATGTCAGCAGATACAGCATCGGACTCGGCGCTAACTTTGATTAGCACATCGCCTTCCATGAGCTGAAGGTATTGGTTTAATTGAGCTTTAATATCTGAGTCTAGTATCATTTAAAGTGCCCCTTAAATTTTTCCTACGAGATCAAGGCTTGGTCTAAGTGTTTGAGCGCCTTCTTGCCATTTGGCTGGGCAAACTTCACCCGGATTGTTTCGAACATACTGCGCTGCCTTAACCTTGCTTACAAGAATACTTGCATCGCGGCCGATGCCGCCAGCATTAATTTCAACAGTTTGGATGATACCATCTGGATCGATGATAAAAGTACCACGATCAGCAAGACCGTCCTGCTCGATCAGCACATCGAAGTTACGGGAAATCGTATGTGAAGGATCACCGATCATAATGTAAGTAATTTTGCCAATCGTTTCTGAGCTGTCATGCCATGCCTTATGTGTAAAATGGGTATCGGTTGAAACGGAATACACTTCAACACCAAGCCCTTTTAGAGTCTCATATTGATTTTGAAGATCCTCAAGCTCAGTTGGGCAAACGAATGTAAAATCTGCAGGGTAAAAGCAAACTACACTCCACTTACCTTTTAGATCAGCGTCTGAAACTTCGATAAACTTACCATTTTGAAAAGCGGATGCATTAAACGGTTTTACTTCAGTTCCAATTAGAGACATAATTAATTTTTCCTCCTAAATGTGGTTTGAGAATTATATATAGCTTTTCTAGGACCTACATACAGCACCTCTAGTAGTCTATAATAATTCTTGTTTAGTTATATAGACATGATATCACTGACAGCCTATTTGATCATGAAGGAACCATGAAGACAAGATGAAGCTTTGATGAAGATTTATGTTTTTCTTTGATCATGTCCGACTCCATCGGTTTGCTGCTGGGGCCATCATACATAGCTGCCTGCTGGTATTACCCAATTAGCATTATCCCTTCTTTTCACAAAAAGTATTCTTCCTTCGGCCTTCTTCGGCAAAATGGATTGAACCGACAACGTGATAACGATATTGAAAGAAAAAAGCCGCTACCTGAATCGTAGCGGCGTTAGTGTGGTGGCTTAAACGATCACAGCCGTCCCGCTTACAGCGACCATCAGCATGCCATCGCGAATGACCTCGTAATCTATGTCGACTCCGACAATCCCGTTAGCTCCCATCCCTGAAGCTTTCTGGGTCATCTCAGCAAATGCTGTATCTCTCGCTTCCTGAAGTTTGCCCTCGTAAGCGCGCGAGCGCCCCCCTACGAGGTCGGTAATCGAAGCCTTAAAATCTCTGAATACGTTGGCTCCCATAATGACTTCACCCGTGGCAATGCCCAGATACTGCTTGATCGGGGAACCTTCAATAGTTGATGTAGTGGTTATAATCATAAATTATCCTCCTCAATTGTCCTTGCTATATAGTGATACGCTTCTGGGACAGCCTGTCGTGTTAGGAACAATAGTACTACTGTCTTTCCACCGTGAAGCCTTCCTTCTCCAGCAATGGAGCTACCCCCTGGTCGCCCAGCGTATGCAGCATTCCAACCACAACCATGTACGTTTCTTTTTTATCACTGTTCAGATAGCTTTTAATCTTCTCGGCCATTTCTACATTGCGGTCAGTCAGCAGGGCTTTGTGATATTCAGCATCCCAATCAGAAGAGTTGGTATATTCATGCAAGGCGTTATAATCGCCCTCTTTCCACATTTTAGCAAGATCATCGATCCCTCCATTCGGTGCGAGGGTGACCCCAGAAGATGGGTCCAGTGTTTGGAGCAGCAGCTTTTCCTGCAGAGAGTCGGAGTAGTTGTTGTTCGTCTGGAACTGGGAATCGATACTTTCCAGGGAAATAACCGGTTTTTTCGCTTTGTTGGCCTTGTCGATCAGGTACTGGTCAATCCCTATTTCCGATTGATAGCCTTCTTTTCCTACAATAATGCCCAAGATGTTTTGCTGGACGAACCACGGCTTGAAGCTATCGAAGCTGTTTTCCGGCAGCCCATTTGCTTTCAGTAATGCTGTAACTTTGTTATATATTTCTGCGGAGACATGATCCTTTAGTGTGCTTCCGTCTTTATAAACACCCAGTTCCAATATCTGTTTTTGTAATTCCTCGGGAGCTACCTTCGATAAGTCGACCTCTACGCCCAAGTAATCAGCAGCTTGGAACGCATTCTCAATCTCCGGACGCAGCGGATACATTCCTTCAAGTACGTAATGGATTGAACCAAGCAGATACACCGTGTTGCCTTTATTCTCTACCTTCCACAAGAAGCCGCGGCTTCCATCGGATTGCTGCTTGGAGGTAAGGCTAACCTGACGCAGAGACTGGTTCCAGGCAACTTGATAGCCTACAGTTTCAGCGACAAAGCGGAGCGGCACATACGTAACATTCTGAATTAGCTTTGGCGCTGCTTCCAGCTTGACTGCTTTGCCGTTTGCAATAGCATTTGTGCTGCCAATTTGAAGGGAAAAGGAGAGACCTTCTTTGGCGTCGCTGACGATTTGGGTCGCTTCATCCCAATTCACTTTGACATCCAGCTTCTCCAGAATCGGACGCATCGGGACGAGTGTCACCCCATTTTCTAAGATCGGTTCGGACTTGCTGAATTGGATTTGCTCGCCATTTAGCCATATGGACAAGGCATTCTCTGCTGCGTGAACGGAAGAGAATACAGAAGCAAACAAGAATAGGGAAAGAAATAAAACACTAATTTTTTTCATCTGCATATAAGCTCCTTTGTAGTGTGATGATAAAATTTAGATTATCAGGGGCTTTGAGTGACCTACTTACCAGGATAAGCTGCTTGTCCTCCTTTCATATTGGAATCGACATAACCTCCCAAAAGCTAAAATGCTCGAATAGTTTTCTCACCCCCTATCCTATCAGCCTCAATGAAACAGAACCTAAACGGATAGATAAACATCAGCTTAATTTTGCTCCCGCCGTTTAGGTTCCGTTAAGGTGAATATGCTACTATGGAAATGGGTGAAAACGATGACAAGTTTATCAGATATTAAAATCGCAATCGTCGACGACGAGCCTTCGATTGTCACCATGCTGCAAATGGTACTTCGCAGGGAAGGGTTTCATCAGCTGTACGCGGCTTCCAGCTGTGCGGAAGCTCTCAATTTAGCGAAGCGTGAAGCCCCCGATATCGTTCTGCTCGACATTATGCTCCCCGACGGCAGCGGACTAGAGCTCTGCTCCAAGCTCCGCGAATACGGGAATCCGCATATTTTATTTCTGACAGCCAAGGCTTCAGATCTGGATGTCCTGCGGGGCTTCGCGATGGGCGGGGACGATTATATTACGAAGCCCTTCAATCCCTTGGAGGTGGCCGCAAGAATTCAGGCGCGTATACGCCGTCTGGAGCAGGAAGGCCCCACAGTTAGTCCGGTTAAGGGGTCCGAACCCGGCGTTTACCGGT
Source organism: Paenibacillus radicis (ex Xue et al. 2023) (assembly GCF_024722015.1). GTDB lineage: Bacteria > Bacillota > Bacilli > Paenibacillales > NBRC-103111 > Paenibacillus_S. The sequence continues at coordinate 123,656 of NZ_JANQBD010000013.1, forward strand.
TCGGCCGCTTCACCGTTACCGAGGCGGAGGGCGAGCTGATTGTAGATGGGCAGCCTGTTCCTTGCCCGGCGCAGGTCTTCCAGCTGCTTCTGCACTTCTGCAAGTTTCCCGGAATCGTATTTTCCAAAACACAGCTCTACGACCAGGTTTGGGGGATTAACGGACAGGGCGATGACTCGACCGTGATGGTGCATGTCCGGCGCATCCGGGAGCGGATCGAGATCGATCCCGGCAACCCGAAGCTGCTTCTTACCGTACGCGGGCTCGGCTACAAGCTGGCGAAGGAGTCGCAGAAACGATGAAGATCCAGCGGCGCATGGCGTTCCACTTCACGTATCAATTGATTTTCTATGCTCTGCTGATTGTGGCCATTACTCTGGTTGCCTGCATCATATTTTTCCAGAACATGACGAGTAGTGAGATACGCCGGAACTTTCCGGTTGGTGTCCTGCAACAGATCGCTCAAGAAGCTCATTACAAGAGCGGGACGATTAAGATCTCCCCCGAGTGGGACAAGCTTATCGAGGAGAAAGGAATGTGGCTGCAGGTTGTCAGTGCCGAAGGAGAGGTGATCTACACCGTCAATACAACTCCGCATCATGCACTACCGGCCTCCTACTCCATCGCTCAACTGCTCGATGTTCAGGAGACACGGACGCTTGGGACGTATGCCGTACACACTCAGTTGAATTTTTCCTTCCAAGAGCCGCTTCTGTATATACTTGGCTACCAAAATCCTGACCTTGATCAGCTCGTGGCCTGGTTCGACGCTTATGGACAGCATGGAATCGTGCGTAGCGAAGCGGTTCCCGTCTTGGACCAGCAGCTGCACGAAACCGGCAGCTATCTGCAGGTGATCGATCCCGAGAGCCATATCGTACAAGGCATCGGCGATGGAGCATACGTGCGGAAAGCGTATCGACCGCTGGATATTCTGGCTATCCAGCAATCCCCCAGCAACTATGACACGAATATTGTCACTCATCGGGACAAGCTGAGCGGAATGACCTGGATCCTCTATACGCCCCATGCAGCGGGAGCCCCACTGAAGCATCCTGTAATGGAAACGGCAACGCGTGGACTCATCTGGTTTGCAGGACTGATCCTGCTCTTGGCGCTGCCGATCTCCATCTGGCATGGCTACCGCTACGGTCAGCCGCTGATTCTGTTCGCAGGCTGGTTCGAACGTATGGGCCGGGGACAGTACGACCAGGTACTGACCGCCAAGGACATACGCAAGGTTTTCCGCCGCAACGGCACGATGCGAATCAGCTATAGGCTCTATAAGGAAGTGATCGAATCCTTCTATCAGATGACTCATCAATTGGCTCAGACGGAGAAGGAACGGGAGCGGCTGGAGAAGGAGCAAGCGGAGTGGATGTCAGGAATCTCTCACGATCTACGCACGCCCTTGGCTACGATTCAAGGCTATGGGTATATGCTAGAGAGCTTGCCTGAGCAATGGAGCCACGAGGAGATGCGCATCATGGGCTTAACGATTCGGGAGAAGGGAGATTATATGCTTGCGCTGATCTCCGACTTCTCATTGATTCATCAGCTTAAGCAAGGCGATTCGATCATGGAGCTTCGGGAGATAGACTTGGTTGAGCTGGTGCGCCGCTCCGTACTGAAGTACGTCAACGACGCCACCATGTCTGAGTATCAGTTTCACTACGTTGGCGAGGAGCGTCCTTTGCTGGTAAAGGCAGATGAAACCTGGCTGCAGCGGCTGATGGACAATCTGTTGTCCAACGCCGTGAAGCATAACCCGCCCGGCGTGATCGTCACTGTCTCTGTCGGCAGGATGAACGACAAGGCATGCATCCGAGTAATCGATAATGGCAAAGGGATGGACGAGGAAACGCTGCATCATTTGTTCAATCGCTACTACCGGGGAACGAATACTGTAGAATCGACGAATGGCTCCGGGCTCGGGATGAGTATCGCCAAAACCATCGTGGAGGCGCACGGCGGCGAAATTCAGGTGCAATCCAAAGTGTGGCAAGGCACGAAAATTGAGATCCTGTTGCCCTGCTGAGCCAAATCAGGATTGAAGCGCGTGATTCCTTCCAAATAACAAACTAAATATTCCATCTATGCATGCGTAAAAAATCCCGATGTATCAAGGCTTTAAGCCACATCGGGACCAGGGTCTGGCTGCACTATCCTGCCCCGAAAGTTGAATAGGCTACCGATCGCACCGGCAGCCTATTCATGGGTTGAACTAACGTTCGCCGTTAGTTCAGTCATTAGGTGTCCCACCAAAGCAATCGCCTGGAGATGTCAACATGTTTATGGTTAGATCTCTCGATACAACCAGTAGGCTTGTAACCCCAACTAGATACTAATCCGTACCTGGTAGAAGTACTTGTCTCTTCACTATAGGGACCTAAAATCAGTCTTCCAGACGGTTTAACAAAATGTTCAAGTAGATGTTCCAAAAACATTTGCTGCTTACCGGGAACTGCATAATCTAACTCCTTAACACAGACAAAATCAAACTTCTCCTTTGGAGTCCAACTCACTGCATTCCCTGTATAAAAATGATTGCTCCATTCTGGAAGGCGTTTCTTCGCTAACTCAATTAAGCCTTGAGAAATATCAAGCCCATGGCAGGTTAATTTATAGTACCCAAGCGCGGTTACCCAACGATGAAGAGACTCGAGCAGATATCCGTTCGCGCATCCAACATCAATAATTGTTCCACTTTTATGAATTACATCAATCAGCATCTGATGCGAATGAAAGTATCCATGTTCATTTCCACCATGCCCTGATTGACCTCTTGGGTTATCGCTTGCCAGATAATGCTCAGTAAAGTACTGACTGTTTATCTCAAACCATTCATCTTCCGATATTTTACCTTCAGACAATTCTTTAAATAGGGACTCATTAAATTCATGTGCCTTATCAATTAGCTTTCTAACTGATTCACCGGTTGACATATAAATCGACCCCTCCATTTTTTTGGTATATTATACCATAAATATTTATATGAGTGGGTTATTTATGTTAACTGTACATATAAGGAATGGAGCTCTAAGGCGCTATGGCCATATTCACGATTAATCTAAAGAGAATATTGAAGTAAGATACCAGCCATACAGGCCTGCCTAGATAATGAAAAGACGACCCTCACCCCTAAAAAATGGGAATGAAGGTCGTCTTTTTATTCGTTTCTCTAACTGTTCCGTAAGGTGTTTTGTAGCCAAAGAATGAGGAATCCGCGCTCTTGTGGCCGACTTTTGCGTCCCGGTCTTCCGAGATACGTAGCTGCTCAAGGTCATCTGCGATCGTTTCTTTAAGCAGATTGAGCGGTTCTTTGATCTTGGGAAGCTCGCAGACACCTCCTTAAACAACCGATTTAGGACGCATTTTATAATAACAGAAAGGAGGACTTAATGCTTTTATTATTGCGCCCTTACATGAAAATGGCTATAGAAGATGAATCCTGTTCGTATACTTACAGTAATTACTTGTTATAAACCCTATACATGATGACTGCTGCTTCAGCCCTGGTTGTTTTGCCAAGAGGATTGACTCTGTTTGTATCTCCCTCTATAAGTCCTTCGTTGACCATCGTGGATATGTCAGCTGCGGCATAATCAGCTACATCAGACTTATCGGCGAATGCTTCAAGATTTTCTCTTGATCCAGATGATGTAAGCTTCCCAGCTATTTTCATCGCTCTGGCAGTGATAACCATCATGTCCTGTCTTGATATTTCTTCGGAAGGATTGAACTTGTTGTCGCCCGATCCGTTGGCAACGCCAAGTGCTTTAGCTATTCCCACCGATTCATAGTAGTAGTCTGCTACTTTTACGTCACTGAATCCGGAATCTATCTTGGCTCTCAAGCCCAGTGATTTGACCAGGATCATTGTAAAGTCAGCCCTTGTTATGTTTGCACCAGGTGAAAAGGTATTGTCTGTTGTACCGTTTAGTATTCCCTTTGCTGCTATTACTTCTATTGAGTCTTTAGCCCATGCATAGTCAGCTGTGTCATCAAAGGTCCTAAACACATAGGCTACGGCATACTGGCTGAAGTGTGTTGTTGAGAACACTACTGCAGATGCATCATACTTTCCGCTCGGTACTGATATCGCCTTGCCTGAGCCGTCAATACACCATACCACTATGTGCTCTGGGTTTTTAAGCTCTTCTGCCGTAGGTGTATAAGGTATTGCAACCGTAACAGGCGCATCAGGATTATTGTAGTCTACAGTTTTGCCGTCTACAGCCACGCTCAGGTCTATAACAGGCCTTCCGCCTGTCTTTTCTTTTATGTCATCAGCATACTTGGATGTGTCTGCTTGAGCTATATTAAGGCTTACTATCTTCCCACCTTCGACACTGGTGTTGGCCAACATGTTTCCAGGCATCACAACGCTTCCGATGTCTGACTTAATCTCTATCTTATTTGCAGCACCAGCTGCGGTTAAGAAGTTTGCATCCAGTGTAAACTCATAGGCTTTTGCGCCATCTATCTTCGGAATCTCAACTTTTATTGTTTTTATGCCCTTATCATCAGCCTTTGTACTGTCAAAAGCTGCCTTTAATCCAGCCGTGTCTAATTGGACTGTAGCTTTCCCTGTACTGTTGTCAAGCTTGGGAGCAGTAAACATACTCTTGCTTCCAGATAGATCAGCCGAAGGAGCTGCCACTTCTCCACTTCTACTGCTTCCACTGCTGCTACTCCTATGAAAAGTAGGAATTGCACTTGCCTCATATGAATATATGCTATCTCCATAAGAATTTGTTGCTACAACCGCAAAATAGTAAGGTGTTCCGCCACTAAGTCCAACTGCTTTGTATGTTGGCACACTGGTTATTGCTATTGGCGTTGACCCGTAAGAACCCGTGCTTGTACCCTGGTATACTTTGTAGCTTACTGTTTGCGGCACACTGTTCCAGTTGAGGCTTACCTGTGAATCCCCTGCTGTTGCTATAAGACCTGTTGGGGCGACAGGCAATGGCGCATTCGCTTGAACCATTGTGGAATACGCTACGCTATCCAAACCGTCTACCGATGCTACTACCTTTACTATTCCGGGAGCGTTTGCCTGAACACGCCCTGTTCTTGCATTGATGGTCGCTATCCCACTGCCTTGGGTAATCTTCCAAGTCGCCGATACGGTTTTGGCATTTACGGGAGAAACTGCAGCTTCATACCTATACGCAACCCCGGCCTCTACGGAAGAGGGCCCAGAAATGACAACATTGCTAACATTAGCTTCTGGCATCAAATCACCTTGAGTTTTTACTTTAATAATAACAAAGGTGTTGGCCGGGAAATCATATGTGATGCTATTCTTGCCTGCAATACCAGTAATCCCAGTTTTTACAAGCTGTACGTTATCAGGGTTAATGTCATCATTTGTACTCATAAAAGTCGGGCTATCAACATACATCACCTGCGCAGTAGGAAGCTTGGAAGTTTCGTCAAGCTTGATTGTTGCAGAAACGTTCTGATTTCTACTTCCATTGGCAACAGCAACATAGGTATATCCATCATCGTCAGTTGATGCATGAACATCCAATACGTTAATGCTGACATTTTCATTATCATCCTTGGGGTTAATGCCGGTATCGATAAAGGATGGATAATATGGAATAGTAGGATAAAGCGTTGATGTTGCTTGCATTCGAGGGTTGTTATCTATTGTTGTTTGAACTGCTTTAGTCCCATAGAAAGTATTAAGCATTTGCAGGACAAGAGCTGCTGGCGTTTGTGTTATTTTTTTCAACGTACGGTTTGGAACTGTAGTGGCTGGCCCCTCATTGAGATATACGGACAAAAGGCCCTGGTTCCCCCATCCTGTCGCATCCTGCGAGAAAGGAGTATCAATCAATGAATGCCTGTTTGCATAAGAAATACCAGGTATTTCGGTGAAGCCTAAGGCGGATCTAGCCGTATATATTGCATGGGAATTCGAGTTTAGCCAGCTTTTATTATTGGCATTATAAGCTATAATAGCATATTCTGTTATAGCCGCTTTCCCATCAGGCTTGTAGGTTTTTAATAAATTCAATTGTTCCTTTACTTCATCCAATGCCCCTTCAGCAATAAACATGGTATTGTCAGCATAGAGCCCGTCATTAATGTTATTGTATGTAAACGCACTACCATATGGATGAATCGCTATACCTGTCCAGGTATTATGACCCTGCATTGCTTTGTAAAAATTTTCATTATGTATGCTGGAATATACCTCAATATTTAATCCATGTGCCTTGCTAAAATTAATCATTCCTTCTGCCATAGTTGCAAAACCATCTTTTATCGCAGAATATTTCGTACGGATAGTAGCGCCGGCAGGTGGAATATTACCGTTTATACCATCGCCAAAGGTAATGCTTCCTTTTGAGTAATCAACTGCAACTGCGTTGACTTTGCCTGCATTCGCCAGGGTGCTGACAATGTCCCACTTAACATTATTAACGAAAACTTCCCCGGAGCCGGCAACAACCGGGCGATAACGAAAATATACAACTTGATTGGCTTTCCCATCGCTATTAGAGGCGGCGTCTGTCCAATCAGTATCCCTAACCACCTTATATATCTTCCCAAGTTGCGTAGACAAAGTAGGAGCAAATTTTGTGAAATCATCTTTAAAATCCATCTGCCCCCCAAGAGCGTACCTGCTTTCATAATCAGCATTGCTGATTGTTTGGGTCCAATATTGCTGAGCCCTTTGCAAATTAAATTCATTACCCATTTCAAATTTAGTAATGTTATATGGTTCCGGATGCCCATTTGCAGCTCTTTCCGATGCCCAGTCAGTACCCCCATTCCAGTTAGAGCCATCGTTGGGTGCATTACAATACTCAATTAAATCCAGCGCATCCTGGAGGCTTCCGTTGCCCATATTATACATATAGGTCAATTCGATTCCATGTGCTTCACTAAAACGTGCCGCTTCATCCAGACCGAACTCGGAGGTAGTTGCCGCCAGCGAAGTTCCATGAATCTGCGGTAAGCGGTTCTCTACAGGGCCAATTGATTTCTTCCATTCATATAAATTGGCCATTGTACCGCCAGGAAAACGCAAGACACCAGGTTTCATTTCACCGACATATTCGTCAGCCTGCGTCGTTATACGGTCATTCTCATAATCCCACATGCCATATGCATTTGATGACAGTTTGTATTGATTGAGACTGCTGCCATAGCGGCTATTAACTCCAAACAGCTTATGTGTAAAAGTATTCAGCACAGAATGGGTATTCACATTAATAGTAGCTGCGCCAACGCCAGGTGTAGCACTTACTTCATTTGAATATGTACTGTTTCCGCCTGCATTACTTGCTACGACAGTAAAGTAATAAGTAGTCCCATTGCTAAGACCTGTTGCATTATACACTGTCCCGGCATACACTGTCCCGGTTACGGTTCCTATGGTTCCTATGGGATTAGCTCCATAAGAAGTTGAGGCTGTTCTCTGATATACATTGTAACTGACTGCTTGGGGTACACCACTCCAGCTAAGATTTACCTGTGAGTTCCCGGCAGAAGCCACAACATCGTTTGGTGCCGCAGGCGGTGCTACAGCTGCGCTTACCGGAGTAATTGCAAGAGTAGACAAGCATAATAAGGTTGCCATCAAGATGCAAATCAATTTTTTAAACATACATTTACCTCCCTGTTAATGTTTTTACTACATTGGTTTTATATTGAAATCTATCTTAAGGCAGCAACTATGAAGTCTTGAGAAATTTTTGAATCCGCTTACATTTTCTTTAATGATTGTATTTTTGCCTTCCAAATGTATTTATTTTATTATTATCGAGGGTATGTCTTTGTCTTCCTATTGGGACATACCCGTCGATACTATACCAGACCAAGACGCGAATACTGCTCATTCGGTGAATCGTGTTCTTCTAATGCTTTACGCAGCAGCTGGATCATCCTCTGCTCTGTTTCTTCATGATGCAGCGGATGATTCTGGCTATAGTCTTCGCGGATGTTGAAAAGTAAATGCTGCCGAATATATTCGCTATTCACATGAAATGATTGAGTCTGATCCTTCATTCTCACATTATTTCCAGGTATTTTATACACCGGAAAGTCTGTCCATTTCAGGAATGGACCCATTTCAATGCGGCTCGGTTCAATAATATGATCCATTCCGTAATAATGGCCAATCGTTGTAGGCATCGCAGTATATAAAGAGATCGGTGAGTTGTCATCGTGATATGAAGCTCGATAGTAGGTGTATTCTCCATCCGTGACATTGACATTTTTTCCGAAATATCCATATAATGCGCAGTCTCTTATGGAGGATACCTCCCCACGGATCAAGGGCAGCAATGATTTTCCATGCAGTCTGTTCCGGCAACGGCTTACATCCAGCCCAAATTGCTCAAGCAAGGTTGGAAACAGATCAATGTTTTGCGTCAATGTATCAACCCGTTTGCCAGCATATTTATCTCCCGGCATGTGAATCATCAAGGGAATATGGGCTATTTCGTTGAATGCAGGCATAACATTTTTGGCCAAAAAATTATGTTCACCTAGCATGTAACCGTGATCAGAAGTAAAGATCACCATGGTGTCTTCCCACATCGCATACCGATCCATTGTTTCAAACAACTTGCCCACCCAGCGGTCTGTCATAGTTAAAAGGGCGGCATACCGTTTACGAATATGTTTCAATGCTCCATTCGGAACGTTGACTTGTCCGTATTCGGGCCAATAATAGGAGGGGCCATTATAGTCATCTTCGTATTCCTCTATATATGACTCTGGCAGATCAAACGGTTCATGAGGGTCAAATGCTTCCACCCAAAGTAGGAAGTCACTCGCATCATGGTTACTGTCTAGCCAGCGGATAGCGGACTTGATCGTTTTTGGTGAAGAATAATCCTCTTCTTTGCGAAATTCCTTCCTATTTAATGCATATTGGGGTACAAATTTACCCAAGTGCCCCTCCGGCTGCTCGTCCTTCATTACTCGCGAAACCCAAGGGTCGCTTTCTTGCCCACGAATAAAATCCCACGTATCAAATTGCTGGCAGTAATTTTCCCCTCCTACTTTGAAATAATGATAATGATCCGTGGAAATATGGGAGAAAATCCCGTTATCTCTTAGCATTTGAGGTAATGTCTGATCAAAAGGTTCGATCGGTCCCCAATTGCGCTCCAAAAAACCAAGGCGCCCAGTCAACATGTCCCTTCGTGCCGGCATACAAGGAAGCGAGCCTGACCAATGATTAGTAAAAACCACCGACCGTTCAGCCAGACGATCTAAATTTGGTGTCGAAATGCCGGATGCTCCATAAGTACTTAGGAAATGCCGATTGACTGAATCTAATAAAAGTACGATTGTTTTCAAGTAAGTCTCTCCTTTCATTCGCTCTCTTTACCAAGAGGTAAGGGAGCCGAAGAAGCGCCCTATTCCTAACTTTGTTCTTAACTACTATCCTTTTATACCCGAAGTGACAATACCTTCGATAAAATACTTTTGCGAAAATAGGAACACAATCATAAGTGGCAGTACAATAAGTGTCGTCGCAGACATTAATAAGTTCCATTGAACCTGGGTCTCGTCCCTAAACAAGGTCAGAGCCAATTGAACCGTCTTCATCGCATCATTATTTGTGACAATTAGAGGCCAGGTGTATTCGTTCCAAGACTGAGTTGCTTTTAACGCAATTAAAGTAGCGAAGATCGGCTTACTTAACGGAACATATATATACAGATAAGTTTTGAAAGCACTCAGCCCATCCACCTTTGCAGCATCATCAAGATCTTTCGGGAAATTAAGATAGAATTGACGGAACAAGAACACTCCAAATGATCCGGCTACATACGGCACGATTAATCCCATGTAAGAATTGATCCAGCCAATCCCTCCCTGACCTAACCAGTCATTCCCCCCGGCGAAAGGAATATGCTTAAGTATGAGAAAAACCGGAATCATCGTGACTTGAGGAGGAATCATTAAACCTACTAATGAGATGACGAACAACAAGTCTCTGCCTTTGAAACGCAGTCTACCAAAACTGTAGCCGGCTATAGAGTTCAACAACAAGCTGGCAATGACAGTGACGGCAGTTACGAAAATCGAATTCCAAAAATACTGAAGCCAATCCCCTCTCTTCATAGCCTGAATGTAATTATCCAGTGATAGCTGCTTGGGTATAAAGACAAATTGGGATGACTGAATTTCGCCCATGGTTTTAAACGAGGTTAAGATCATAAGCAGGAACGGAACAAGCATTACAAGTGACAAGATGAACATCACAGCTGAAATAGGGACTCGGTATTTTGTAGTTTCCATCATGAACCCTTTCTGTTACATAAAAATCTATTCATGTGTTTGACTTCCATACTTGAAATTAGCAAGAGTGATAAATGCAATAATAAATAACAATATCATAGAAAGCGCAGCAGCATACCCCATCTGAAATTCGGTAAAAGCTCGATTGTAAATCTGATGAACTAAGGTTGTGGTCGAATTCATCGGACCGCCATGTGTTAAGATCTGGATTTGTTCAAATGCATTGAAGTTATGGATTAATCCTGTGATGAAAAGAAAGAAGGTAACCGGTGTTAGCATTGGAAGCGTTACTTTGAAAAATTGTATTTTGGGTCCTGCACCGTCTACCGAAGACGCCTCATACAAATCCTTTGGAATACTCTGCAAGCCTGCTAAGTAAATAACCATGTTATACCCAACCAATTTCCATATACTCATAAAAATAACAGCAGGCATTGCCCAATTCTCGTTATAGAGCCACTCGATTTTCTTGATGCCCAGTACATCCAAGAATGAATTCGCCAGACCGTGGGAGGGCTCATAGATCCATAGCCATATCATCGATACAGCCACCATAGAGGTAATGTGAGGCATAAAAAAACCGGTGCGTAAAAATGATAGGCCGATCAATTTACGGTTCAAGACCAGCGCCAGCATTAAACCAATTACCATACAAAACAATAAGGTAAGGATTGTATAGACAAACGTATTTTTTAACGCGATATGGAAAAACTGATCCGACAGAAGAATCCGATAATTTTTCAATCCAACCCAATCGGCATTCGATAGATCGTAATTCGTAAAGCTTAAATATAAATTAACAAGAATCGGTATCAGTACAAACACCAGCAAGAAAAAGTAAAAAGGAGCGATCAGCACATAGCCTATTCGATCTTCGTCAAGTCTTACCGCCTTTTTCCTCCGGCCCGCTGAAGTTTCTGTCACTAAAGTCAATTCAGACATGGAGCCAGAACCTCCCTAATAATTTTATTTTGCAAATGTGCTTATTTCTTTTTCGAGCCCTTCCTGAGCATCTTTTAATGCTTGTGCAGCCGGCTTTTTACCACTGATCGCCTCTTCGTAAGCCAAATGGATATATTTGTCGTACAGGGGAGACCAGGTAACCGTTGCTTTCCCCTTACCATTCTTTACATAATCCATAAGAACAGAGTTGAATTTCGGATCCTCATCCATGAATTGTTTTTCCAGCGACTTTCTGACAACGGGGATCTTTAAATCCTTATACCGCTTCCATACTTGCTCCTTAGACATCATGAACTTGATAAACTCCCAAGAAGCGTCTTTATTTTTGCTGTTAGCCCCTATCGTAAAAAGACGATTTCCATTGAATGCCACTTTATTCTCGCGTTTTAGGACTGGTGCGAAACCAAGCTTATCCTTCAACTCAGGCTTATTTGTAAGTAGATTGCTGATCGACGTGGTTTGCAGGTAAGACATTGCAGCATTCCCGTTCATAAAAGGCACATCATCCTTCTTTTGATAGTTATAAGGAATATTTACCTTTTTATTAGCCATCCCCACAAGGAAATTAAAAGCCTCCACGGACTTTGGATCGTTAAATGAAGGTACATCTTTTGCTTCATCAATTACTTTCGAGCCATTTTGACGAAGAAACGGTTCGAAAAATACGCTTGCATTTATTCCGGGGATATCGAGCCCCGCGCGGGTAACTATTCCTGAAGCATCACGCTTCGTTAATTTCTCAGCATACTGTGCCAGCTCTTCCCAAGTAGTTGGCGGCTTCTCGGGGTCAAGCCCCGCTTCTTGGAAGTAGTCTTTTCTATAGGTCAAGACCTCAGGTGCAGGAAAAAACGCAAGTCCTACGCTTTTATCCTTCACCTTACCAGCGGCTAATGCGCTTTCTAGAATATCATCCTTTTCATTCCAATTCTTGAGATAATCATCCAACGGTGCGAATTCATTTTTAGTGCCTCGAGTCCCCATGAAAACGAGGTACGCCGAGAGTACATCCGGAAATGTCCCGCTAAGTTTCGCAGCATTCAGCTTCGTGTCCACGTCTGCAGCGTTTGCAGGAAGTACGGTAGTTTCAATTTTGATATTTGGGTTTAAATTTTCAAATTCCTTGGCTACATTCGTAAAGTACTCATCGTTGGCCTTATCTGCTCCAGGGAACCAAAAGCTAATTGTTACAGGTCCCTTTACTGATTTTCCATCAGCTTTCTGAGTAGGTGCCACTGACTGGGAACAACCTGCGATTACTCCCGATAACAGAACTGCAACCACACTCGTGGATAAAATCTTCTTTTTCATACACTTACCCCCTTAATTTGTTTTTCAAAGTTTGTCATTTTGTGCGGCGCAATCGCTTTCAGTTACATTCTATAGGGATTTTTCTGAACTTTACAGTCTATTCATTTAGGATTAGTATCCATCCATTTGGGATTTGAAAAATGAATGGATTCAGTGTTTATATTTATTTAGAATATGTTTTATTTTTTAGGCCTCAAAAAAATTACAACGGGATCTCATGTAATTAAAGGTATTGTGGATAAGCTCCTGATTCATTCTGACCAAGGCTGGCACTATCAGATGAAACAGTACCATCATGCCCTTTACAATCACAAGCGAATTAAAGCAAAACTAAAAGACATGAGTCCGGTACAGTACCGAACTCATGCCGAGCAAATCGCCTAATAAAATAACCTGTCTAATTTTACGGGGTCACTTCACCAGAGTTTCTATTGGTTTTGGTCTCCGACAAATTCGATTCTCTCACATAATCGGTGGGGGACACACCTACCCTGCGTTTAAAAAATTGGCTAAAGTAGCTCATATTATCAATACCCACGGCCAAACAAACCTCATTTACTGGCACATTTTGTTTAAGAAGTTCTTTTGCTTTATCGATTCTAATCTGAGTCAAGTAATATTGGAAGTTAACCCCAACCTGCTGCTTAAATAATTGGCTTAAATAACTTTTATTGACATGAAATATCTTAGCAATTTGATTAAGTGATAATTCAGTGTCTCCGAATTTTTGATGCAGATATGCTGTTACTGCTTTAATTGTCGGACTGTATTTACTAGAAGAATTGCTGGGGGATGATACAAACTGATCAATGGCCAACAGCACTTTTTTGAATTCTTGCATGCATACGTCAAAGCTTGAAGAGGATTCGATTCTCCGAAAATAGGATATCTTATGTTTCTGTAACTCCACTGGATTCCAGCCAGCCTCATCCATTTTATGGATAAGCATGTAGACTAATTCTACAAGACATTTCTGTAAATAATACGGTTCAGGAGCTATACCCGACTGAATGAGGCTTATAGCTCTGTCAAAAACTTTATCGTAAAGCCCAGTCATATCTCTCTCTTCCAAATAGGGTCGAAGGACCTTCCAATTCATGCGGTCAAGCAAGAAGGACTGCTCCTCCATTCCTTTAGCTGCCTTCTGCTTATTCGTTGCCAAGATGCTCCCATAGAATGCTTTGTTTTGTTCAGACAATTGCTCTATCGGCATAAATTCAGAATTCTTCTCCGTATCATTTTCGATGGTATCCTTATTTTTTGGAGTCCATTTTCTTAGTGCGGCGAGCACTTCGTCAAAAGTCATACTAGCTTTTAAAATATAATCGGCGGCCCCAAGTTGCAGTGATTCTTTTACATAGGGAAAATCGCTATAACTGCTAAGTACAATTACTTCGGTCTGTGGATAGGCAGACTTAATGGCTCGAATAAGTTCTAAGCCATCTATGCCGGGCATTTTTATATCCGTAACAACGATATCAGGATTCAGATCTGCTACTAATTGCAGTGCATCCTCACCATTCGCGGCTTCCCCCACTATTTGGAATCCGTGCGATGGCCAATCAGTCATGTGAATAAAGCCTTTTCTCAACAGCTTCTCATCGTCAACTATTAGAATTTTTCTCAAGCCCAACCCCCCTTTTTGCCTTTACTTTGCTTCACGAACGGGTAAAGTTAATGTCACAGCGGTACCTTCACCTGGTATGGAATGCACTGAAAGTCCATACCGGCTGCCGTAGTTCATTTGAAGCCGTTCATGAACATTCCTCATTCCAATCCCGTTAAACTGATGATTGGATTGTTTAACCTCTTGATGGCGCAGTTGCTCTAAGTCCATACCCACCCCATTATCAGTGATCTCAATTCTAATGTCGTCTATGTACGATACGGCATATAACGTAATGATGGCTTCTCCCTGATCTTCGGGTTTCCTTTCAATTCCGTGAAAGATGGCATTTTCTACAATAGGCTGAAGCAACAGCTTGGGAAGATGGCAGGACCATAGAGCTTCATCAATAAATGTCCTCAAGATAATTTTTCTGGATAACCTGATTTCTTGAATGTATACATAATACTCCAGGCAAGCAATTTCTTCCCGCAATGTGATCTCATCGTCTTTTCGTTGGATAGTCATTTGAAGCAGCTTAACTAACGCGTTAATCGTAGGCTCGATATACTCCGTCTTGTTGATCCACAAGAGACACTTAATGGAATTCAGTGTGTTATAAAGAAAATGAGGATTGATTTGAGCTTGAAGGGCATTCCATTCCGCATTACGTTTTTCCTCCTGATTGCGAACCAATTCATGGATGGTATGTTCCAGCTTTCGAACCATTTGTTCATATTCCGTTGTCAATAAAACCAATTCGTTCATCTCCGGAACCACTGTATTCGTTTGTGGCGGCCCTCCCTTGATGCGGTATGCCTGCAATCGTTGATTTAATCGAATTAAAGGCGTAGCAATTCTTCTTGACATCCACACTGCGGCAAATACTGAGATACCGACAAGGATGAGGGCCATCAAGAAAATACTATTGGAGAGCCCTTGAATGTCTTTAAATAAGGATTGTACGGAAACATTCATGACTAATGTCCAACCCGGGATCTCTAGGTATTTAATCGAAGTTATAGTATTTCCCTCGTAGATCGTAGAGGTCCCTTCATTATTTCGTTCGATACCGACTCGCTCGATAACCTCTGAATTTGCTAATTGCCCTACTAGTTCTCTATGGCTATGAGTTACATAACGGCCTTCTCGATCTATTATAAAAAACGCCGCCTCAGAATTAATACTGTCTCGATAAATACGATATAGACTATCTTCCTTGATACTCAGAATGAAAACCCCATATTC
Source organism: Paenibacillus radicis (ex Xue et al. 2023) (assembly GCF_024722015.1). Classification (GTDB taxonomy): domain Bacteria; phylum Bacillota; class Bacilli; order Paenibacillales; family NBRC-103111; genus Paenibacillus_S. Next base: position 139,062 of record NZ_JANQBD010000013.1, read on the forward strand.
CGAGCGTTTATTGACATTGTGTAACAATTTAACTGCATTAAAATAATTTTGATTACCCTGGTTTTTTATGTAAGTTGTTTTGGTTCCTGTCCACCAAATCTGGTCGGGATATTTCCTAATCATAGGCTCATTCGGTAGTTGCGAAAACCATTCGGTATTGACCACCCCGCTTGAGTCATTGGTAGAATAGACCAGACCATTTTTACCGATTATATATGATTCAAATTGCATCCAATCGAAGGCTAATGATACTTGCATCATATTTTTCTCAACGTTAGCCCGATCCGTGAGTTGTTCGTATGGATTAGTATATGATTTTATCAGGTAGGACTCTAAATTCTGGTTCAGGTTGTTCATATTGACTACAGCGGTAACTTGGTCGATAAGAGTTATAATGTTTCTTTCTATTTGACCTGTGGTTTGTCTGTTGGTTTCACTGATTTTCACCATTAGCAGTTCTTCGGAAGCTTTAAAGGACATCCAACCAATTAGTGCAATAGGTATAACAATAAGCACTATATAAGAGGAGACAAGCTGGTTAAATAAGCTTCCGATCTTCATTGTTCTAATTAACCTCTTCAGCAAGCTGCACCTCAGTTCATTTGACGCTTAATAAATCACTTTCAACAAAGAATACATAAATAGGGCTGGTATCTGCATCCGGCCCTAAATTATAATATTTTGCTACTATGCTAATCTTTTAAAGTTAAAAAATGCATGTCTACTGCTAAACTTGCTGCCCCGATCGTACCAATATTTGGACCTAATGAAGATACGGTGACTTCAACTGGATGAAGCCGTGCTAAGAAGGAACGGGATTGGATTTCTTCTCTCACACGATGTACTAGAGGTAAATCTTCCAAGGCCAGGACACCACCAATGATCACACGTTCTATCTGAAAAATATTGTTGTAAGAGGCAAGTGCAACGCCGATCCCGACTCCAGCTTCCTCAAGAGCAGCTCTAGCCATAGTATTACCATCCCTTGCTAGTTTTAACAAGTCATCCGTACCTGACAATTTCAGCCGCTTTACTAACACTGCATCGGATGCATACATCTCCAAGCAACCGCGATTACCGCACCAGCAGGGCTCACCATCTGGGAAAAGCGTCATGTGGCCCAGTTCCCCCGCACCAGTGGCCCCGCTTCGATACAGTTCATGGTGAAGTACAAGGCCTGCGCCGATTCCCCATCCGATATAAACGAATAAGAAGTTCTCCGCGATTTTACCTTGCCCATACAAACTCTCAGCTTGTGCCATTGCTCGGACGTTGTTGTCAATATAAACGGGTAATTTTAAGTGCCGCTCCAACTCTTCGACTAACGGCAGCTCCGGAACTGCCCCCATATTTGGTTGCAGTACTTTTCCGGTAACATGTCGTATTAGTCCGAAGGAGCCGATCCCAACTGCATACACTACGTATTGCTTATTCTCATGAAAAAAGCCTTTTAATTCTTGAATAATTTCAGGTATGAGTTGCGTCCAATTCAACCCGTCTAGAGGCCATTGCCTGGAGCTAATAACCTCTCCTTTAATATTTACTATCGCCGCCTCCCACCGATCCTGCCGCACATGAACGCCTGCCACATACATGGAATTTGTTTGTACATCAAGCTCGACAGAACGGCGTCCTGCGCGTTGTTTTGCAGGTACGACACTTCCGCACTCAACCAATAATTGTTCCGCTATAAGCTCTGCCGTTAAGTTGGTTATGGTAGCCGGTGTTAACTTGGTCAACTCTGCAATGTCTTGCCGTGACATGGCCCCGTGCCTCAATAACGTTTGCAAAATAACGATTTTATTGTTTAGTTTAGTGTGTACGTGGTTTCGACCCGTCAACTTCATTATTCAATCCTACCTCCACGGTTGGGCTAACAGCTATCAAGCTTGATATTTATTTAACAGCTGATCAGCAGCTTCATCCCAACCTTCATTTCTTAACCTTTGTACCCATCCTTCCAATGTAACATACTTCCAAGGACCAGTCTCTATTACCTTCTGCATAGGGTCTACACGGTGACCGGGCTGAGCGAGGTTTTGCTGAGTCCACTCCGTCAGTCGGTGGTCCATCTCCTTAACGACATCTGGATGAATATCAGCGACATTAATAAGTTGATTAGGATCATTCTCCATATCGTAGAGGGTAACCACATCAAAACGGTATAATCCCGGATGGTAGGTTCGAATGTAATACCACTTCGCATCACGTACAGCTCTTTGGCATGTGTAAAGGCCATGATCCATGACCAAGTAATCCCGTCCTTGCCAATGCTCGCCTTTTAGCGCAGGCAGGAAAGAGGTACCGTCCCAGCCACTTGGCACTTCGAGTCTTAACAAATCGGTGATCGTTGCAATCACATCTACGTTGTACACAAATCCGTCTATCACCGTGCCCGGTTTAGTCACCCCTGGTACCTTAATGATCAAAGGTATGTGATGTACAGCCTCTGTCGCGGTAGCATGTTCCATATAAATTCCTTGCTCACCCATCGATTCGCCGTGGTCCGCGCTGATAATAAAACAGACCTCATCTTCAATCCCGAGCTCCCTCAATGTTTCAAGGAGTTGCCCTACATGACGATCCATATAACTGATGCCCCCATCATAACCGTCAAGCAGTTGCTGGAAATCGCTGCGACTCGTTATTTGTTTGGGCATGATTGCCGGTATCTCGTTAGCTGTATGCAAGAACGAAGCAGATCTAGGGAAAATATCCCTTCTATGTTCCTGAATAGTTTCCTCGTTCGGGAACGTTTTAACTGGGCTATCTTTCCACATATCTGCATACTCCTTAGGGTATGTATACATCGTATGTGGGTCCCAATATTGAATATGAAGGAAATAATTTTCCTCTTTTCCGTGCTGCTTCAGCCAAGGAATAACGGCTGCGTTCACTTCATCCGCATCCTCATTGCCTTCCTTAAGTGAGTGCGTATGTACCTCATTCCATCCAGCGAAATACCACCAAGCATGATGCCTGTCGCCGAAAGTTGAGAACGTAACCGTCTTGTAAGCTGCCTTCCGAAGATGTCGTGTGAAGAAAGGCATCGTCTCACTATGTCCATCTCCCTCAGGATAGTAAAAATCATATCCTGGGCCCCAGTGAGTAAATGCGCCATGGTTAACAGCGAACCGACCGGACATAAAGCTTGCACGTGACGGTACGCAAGGCGAAGATGCACAATAGCAATCATTAAAACGAGTACCTTCTGAAGCGATGCGGTCGATGTTGGGGGTCGTGTCTCGTTCATAACCATAACAACCCATATGGTCAGGTCTGATTGAATCGATGTCCAAGTAAATAATTCTCATATTAACCTCCTAAAAGTATAATTAATTAATTCAAGTAATTAATTAATATAATATCTTTTAGTGGAGTTTTTGTCTATTATTTTCGAATGTACAGTCTTCCCATTTCCTTCGTTGTCTTTAATTCTCATGATTCGAACAAATTCCCGACGGTTTTTGAAATTTCCATCGGTATAATGTATCCGGCAATGTATGGGAATGGTGTGCCGATTGGTTCAGCCGGGACTATTTTTGAAGAGTACGCAGACTACATTACCTTTCGGACAACGTTCGCAGCTCTATTGGGATTTACTGCTCGGTGAATCCTTCGAGCTTCTGAGGCGCATCTACCAGATCGAGCCTGACGTTTATAAGGACAACATCAAGAAATTAACCGAAGTGTTGAAGCTGGATAAGTTCATCCATACACCGGTTCGTCATCTGTCTCTGGGACAGCGGATGTGCGGCGATCTGGCAGCGGCCATGCTGGTTGGGTCACCTCGTAATATAAAACGAAGCACACCATCAATCCGAACCGGATTCATGATGTGCTTCAGTTGTTCTGTCGTATCCTTTATTGCTTATTAAACATTCGGTACATGATCACTGCTGCTTCTGCTCTTGTAGTATTACCACGAGGGTTAAGGTGGCTTCCGTCTCCTGTCACTATGCCTCCTTTAACCATGGAAGCGACACTTTCCTTTGCATAGGAAGCTACATCGGACTTATCTTTAAATGGTTCAAGATCGGATGTGCTGCCATGTTCACCAGACCCTAGTGTCAGTTGAAGTGCATTTGCGCAAAGCACAATCATATCCTGCCGTGATATTTTATCCTGTGGATTAAACCAGTTTTCCCCGATTCCGTCGCTTATGCCAACCTTCCTTGCAATGCCAAGCTCTTGATAGAAATAGTCTGACTTACTTACATCGCTGAAGTTGCCGTCAATGTCTGCGGAAATTCCCAGAGTTCTCACCAGAAGTACAAGGAAATCTGCTCTTGTAATGCTTTCCGCCGGCGAAAATGTAATATCCGACGTTCCGCTGATAACCCCTTTGGAAGCGAGCACTTCAATCTGCTTTTTCGCCCACCCGTAGCTACTTATATCATCAAAAGTTTTATAATCGAAAGAGGGGGCATATTTGCCGAAATGCGTCGTTTTAAAAGTAACCTTTCCCGTTGCTGTATCATATTTTCCATTCGGTACCTTCACCGCATTTCCATCCCCATCCAAATACAAGACGATGATATGCTCAGGGTCCTTCATTTCCTGATCCGATGGCTTAAACGGCATCGATATCGTAACGGCAGCTTCAGGGTTATCGTATTTTACTATCTGACCGTCAACCCTCATTTGAAGGTCCAGTATGGGCCTATCCCCGATAGTTTCCTTAACCACAAACTCAACAGGAAATGAGATTGTTGATGAAGCCGATACTTCGGAGGGCTTGAGTAAATTACCCGGCAGTTCTATCGTTGCAAACGGAGTCGTAATTGCTATCTTTTGCGTCTTATCTCCGTTTGTTACATAACTTGCGGGCAATACGGGTTCATATACTTTAGTACCGTCCACCTTTGGCACTTGAATTTTTACCGTCTTCACTCCATTATGATCCGCCGCCGCTTTTTCCAATGCATTTTTCAAATCGGCTGCGGAGATTTCCGCTTTTGCCGTTCCTGTCGACTTATCCAGCACTGCATCTACATTTATAGCAGATGAAACATTAGTGACTTTGAGAGCTGTGGGGTCTATTGTCACCGTCTGAGTGGACGGTTCGTTGTTGGAGCTCCTGTTACTGCTGTTATCAACCCTTCTGGTTATAGTAAGTACATACGTTTTCGTAGTACCGTCTTGTGCCGTTACAACGACGGATATCGTGTTAGCACCAAAGTTCAGATTCGCCGAGTAATTACCGCCTGACTCGGTCGAGACTCCGTTAACTGCTATGGCAGCATAAGCGGAATTGGCGATTGGAGCAATGGTTACAGCACTTACGGCATAACCCACATTTGCTGTGTAATTGGTTGTTTCCTTATCAAATAAGGGTGTCAGTATATCTGGAGTGACGATGAGACTTCTTAATGCAGCATCGCTGCTCAGCACCAAATCGTTCAAAACGGTCACATTAGCCACGGCCTCGTATACGCGATTGGTAACTGTGATGACCGAGCTTCCTGCGCGGACTGCCGTTATTTTTCCCGAAGCATCCACTGTCGCTACACTTGTATCGGATGATGCAAAAGTACTTGAACCTGTTACGTCCAAAGTATCTCCGTTTTCATAACTTTGCGTAACTTTAATATTCTGAGCTTCACCAACATGGAGGCTGTACCCTGTCGTACCCAGCACGATACCTGTTGAATTGAACGCATCCACCATCATTACAGGCTCTCTTGCATCCGAAGGAGATACATTCGTTGTGCTGTTTGTAAAAAGTACTCCATCTGCATGCCTGACATAATAACCATAGGCCGGCAGATCTCCCCATATATTCGATTCGGGATACTGTCCGAGCGCATATTCAGACGGATTTCCAGGCACTGTCGTTCTTCCGCCTTTGTATGTCATATTCACATTGTCGAAATAAATATTTTTTAATCGATAATTGGTACCATCCGACATGTTAGCGCCTGATATCGGAGAAGCCCAGGACGTGTTCATATTTTTTCCGATGATATCCTGGAACCGGACCGTATCCATCGTTCCCTTTTTAGCTTTATCGTCTTTTGTCGTACGGTCGCTTCTCTTAGCAAGAATGACAAAGAATGGGTTGCCAGCATCCTGAACATCAATTCTTTGGAAAGTGATGTTGGTTACGTCTGCTCCGTCAACCGATTCCACGCACATGGCGCAGTATTTAACGCCCTTGACCATGATGTCTTCAAACCGGACATTTTTAAACGCCCCGTAACTGGCTGTTCCAAATTTCAGGCCGTTTGTACCCGAAGCGGTAACATTGGAATTTCGGACGAGCACGTCCTCAACTCCACGTCGTTTACCGCTTTTAATGCATATGGCATCGTCCCCGGTATTTACCGTCACCTCTTCAATCAATACGTGATGGGAATCGACAATATCAAAACCGTCTCTGTTGCTTGACAGCTTCACATCCAAGTAGATGTTTCTAATAATCAGATAATCGGTTTCCGCATTGACAACGGTCCACATGCCGGATTTCTTGATATATAAATTTTGCATGGTTACGTTGCTGCTAAGTACGGTATAAATAGCCATAGGCCTTGTAGGTTCGCTGCCTACGGCAAAGGAGTCGCCGCTTCCGTCGATGGTTCCTCCACCATCAATGGTCACATTTTCCACATGATCCGCATAAATCAGCGCTTTATTGCAATTGGCTGCAGGACCTAATTGCGTGTTGTAAGTAAGCGGATTCGTATCCGGATAATCGGCAGTGGACGAGCTGCCCTTTAAGGTTGCCGTGGAATCAATATAAAAGGTCATATTGCTCTTTAATTGGATCATCCCTGAAAGGAATATGCCGTCATGTAAGTAAACCGATCCGCCGGTGCCCGCAGCCTCTTCGATGGCAGCTTGTATCGCAGCTGTGTCCTTCGTCAGACCGTCTCCTATGGCGCCGTAATTTTTAACATCGAATACCGGTGCCGGCGGCCCTCCTATGAAGGCTGCCTGGCTGTATACTTTAACATTGTCAAAGTAAAGCGTGCCGGTATTGCCCGCGTCGATGCCGAAGGATATTTTCCCTACATCCGAAGCCGGGGCCAAAAGGCTGATTCCGCCTACTTTTTTCATTCCGTCAATGTAAAGATCGTACTTACTGGCGCCTGTATCGATCACCGCCCTAACGATGTACCATTTGTCCGCATTGAAAGATACTCCTGTATTGGTCAACGACCCGTTTTTGTTGTATACAATGTTCCCGTCTTTGAATGCTATGGCCGCTATCGTATTGCCGTTACCGTCATAGATGTATGGGATGTACTTGGTTCCGGCTGTCTCCATGGCTTTAACCTTAGCTTCTATGGTCACTGTTCCGTTTAAAGATGAGAACTTCCTTGCAGCAGTTGCCGCATTCGTTCCAGTGCTTTTAGTTATCATGACGCTCTTATCGACCGGGAACGGGACTTCCTGCACGCTCACAGTACCGCCGGATGTATCTGCTACCCAGCCATTTGGTGTATCTCCTTTTTTATCGCGGTTAAAGTCATCCTTGACCGTAAAACCCGTAGCTGCAGTCGGGAAATTCACAGGCGGCGCCGCACTAGTGGCAGTGACTTTACTGCTTTGCACAGATTCGATCACTTGTCCTCCCGTAGTATTAAACACGGAGGATACCTTGTAATCATAAGCCGTGTTAGGCGATATGCTGTTATCGATATATGCGGCAATACCGGGTTGAGATTGTCCGACATAGCTGTACCGGCTATCTCCCGCTTTCGCTCTGTAGATGCTGTATTTCGTAACATTAGCCGCAGGGGTCCAGTTTAATGTTATGGAAGTGCTCCATTCAGCCCCTACGCTAAGTCCTTGAGGGACAGTTAGGGCCGAAATAGAGTTTACGGTCACAGTGGCCTGGACCTGGTACACACTTTGCCCTACTGTATATAATGCATTCAGCTGTGCAGTCCCTGCGCGGATAGCCGTAATTTTCCCTGTCCCGTCAATGGCTGCAACACTGGGGTTTGAAGATGTATAAGTACTGCTACTTGTTACATTCTGAGCGGCTCCGTCCGTGTCAACCGTATTCACTCTCGCATTAAAAGTATCCCCTTCATAAAGGGTATAGGCCGGTTGGTCAAAGTTAATTCCTGTGATTTGAGCAGGAGGCAGCGTATATACTTTAACGTTATCGACATAGCTTGTGGATACATCACTATTATCCGCTTTAAACATAACCCGTGTAATATTGGTTGTACCGTCAAAAGGAGTGACCAGGTCCGACCTGTCCACCGTTTGCTGAGCCCCGTCGATCCAAAGATCATACGTGTTGGCGTTCGTATTCACGATGATTTTAATGTTATACCACTGGTTCGGGACGAAAGGCTGCGTATTGATTTGCTGGGAAGCGCCGATCGCAACGAAATACCCGTTTCTAAGTCCGAATTTCATCACAGCCTTGTCTTTATTGTTGTAGATGTATGGAGACACGCTGAATTGCGCTCCATTCGTCATAATTCTGGCCTCTATCGCCACTTTCCCGGTAATTCCCGGAAATATATTGTCGGCTTCGGCGGCATCGCTTTTGCTCTTGACGTTCAGGCTCAAGCTTTTGTCCGCTGGGGAAGGAACTTCCGCTACAGCTACCGTTCCGGACCCCGCGTTCGTGCTGGTCCACCCGGCCGGGACCCGTCCCGTTGCAGCTCCGTTGAAGTCGTCATCGACAATAAACCCTGATGCCGCCGGTGTCTCGACACTTACTTTAGGACTTTGAGACGATTCGATCACTTGCCCTCCCGTAGTCGTAAATACGGACGAAACGATGTAATCATACGCTGTGCTTGCCGCTACGGTATTATCCGTAAAAGTGGTTGTTGTCGACTCTCCGACTTTGCTGTACAGCCCGCTTCCTGCAGCTGCCCTGTATATATAGTATTTGGCCGCATTCAACGACGCAGACCAATTCAATTGCAGCAATGTGCCCGTCACTGTACCTGCGCTGAGCCCAGTCGGTGCCGTTAGAGCCGGAAGCGGATTGACAATCACCGTTGCCGATACAGGGGTGCCGTATACGCTATTTGAAACCGAGATTTGCGTTGTACCCTGATTGCGAGCAGTAACTCCCCCTGTTGATGGATCAACGGACGCAATTGTCGGATTTAAGGATGAAAAGACATTCCCGCTCGTTAACACTTGCTTGCTATTATCTGAATAAACGGCTTGAACTACAGCATTAAAAACATCGCCTTGATAAACGTTGTAGGTAGCCGAATCAAAAGCTAAACCGGTTACTACAGCCGTAGGCGTTGTTGTATATACTTTTAAATTGTCGTAGTAAATGGCGCCGGTGTTGTTTCCTGTATCCATTTTAAAGGTGACTTTTCCTACTGACCCGCCCGACGCAGCTGCCAGGCCCTGACCGGTTAATTTGCTGATTCCGTTAATATACAGATCATAAATATCGCTGGATGTATTGATTACCATTTTGAGGTCATACCATGTGCCTTGAGTAAAGGCTTGTACATCTTGCTGGGTCGATCCGCTATTGGCCTTTATTTTTCCGCCGTTTAATTGTATCTTTACTATGGACGAGCCGGCCCCATTCGTTATATAAGGAGCAACCTGGGTTCCGGTCATAGCACCGCTAGACATAACGCTGGCTTCAACAATGACTAAGCCTTTTAACGGTTGGCTTGTAAAATCTAAGGATGACTCCGCCTTGGTCGTACTTGAAGTACTGGTCCTGTTAATTTTTACACTTCTGTTGGATGAATCGGGAACATCCTCCACCGTTACCGAACCGCCTGTCGTAGTGGTTGACCAGAAATTAGTATCCGCTACGCCATTGCCTGCCGAGGACCAATCCGCATAATTAGGTGCTTGACCTGTCGGAAAATGGGTACTGTTGTTAAAATTTTCATTCAAATAGATTTTGTCCGCCCCTGCCGCTTGCACGACCGTTGAGCCCAAGTCATATTCAGGCATCATACCTACTAACATAGCGACTATTAGTAAAATGCTTGATATTCTCTTCTTTCTCATCTATTTCGCCCTCTTCTCGCCTGATTCATCATCCTGCCGGATCATCACCGGCTCCAATCCGGCTGGTGCGTCAAATGAATCCATACGGTCCACCGTCAAATTGCGGACATGATCAGCGTACAGGCGACCCCGGTCGGAAACACTGTCCGACTGTTCATGTCGGATGCAGACATGGTTCAGAAGCAAACCATCAACATGCACAGCGATGAACTGGTATGGATGAACGGCATAGTTGATCCGATCCGGATCGAGTTCAACGCGTCGGGCTCCCGGCGGTTTTGTCGGATCCGTCAAATTGCAAGGACCGGATACGTTCCATATGATATTGCGAAAACGGACATTCTCCACGGGCTGCAAAGGAACTCCTTCGATATAGCAGCGCCCCTTCGCCGTTACGGTAATGTTATCGAAGGTGATGTTCCGGATGCGTCCAGCCTTCGGTTCCTTGTAATAACGGGGAGTAATGTCCAGTAAAATCGGAAATTCATTGCGTGCTTCAATGACCATGTTGCTGATTACCATATTCTCATACACACTGCCATCCTTCATGTAAAGCGCAAGCGCCACATCTGTATTATGGATGATGCAGTTATTAAACGTGATGTTGCGAATCGGTCCGATCGCTTCCGTTCCGATTTTAAGAGCAGCATGCCGGGAGCTGAGGATACAGTTGGTAACTGTAATATTTTCGCACACGTCACCTTCCGTGCTTTTAATTACAATGCAATCGTCGCCGGTTTTGATGTTGCAGTCGCTGATAATGACGTTTTTGCAGCCGTCCGGATCAATCCCATCGGTATTGATTCGACCCATGTCGGCGAGGATAGTGACTCCCCGCACCATAACATCCTCGCAGCGCATCAGATGCAACGTCCAAAAGCAAGAATACTGAAAAGTAATGTCCAGAAATTTCGCATTTTTACACCCCCGGTAAAACATGAGCGCAGGCCGAAACTTCACCCCGGCAGCCACGGAAGGAGGCAGAGGGCTGGCGCCTCCGCCATCAATGATCCCTTGTCCGGTAATCGATATATTTTCCACTTCATCGGCCCAGATCAAAGCTTGAATTTGTCCAGGCAAGTTTCCGTAAGGAGTCTTGCAAATTTCAGGATAGTGGGACGGATCATCAGCCCCTAGAATAACGGCGCCCATCTCCAGATGTAGACATACGTTCGACCTGATATGAATCGTTCCGCAAAGATAAGTTCCCTGCGGGACAACTACCATACCACCGCCGGATTGGCTGCATTCGTCGATAGCGGATTGGATTGCCTCATGATCCAGTGTATGTCCGTCTCCAATGGCGCCAAAATGTTTCACATTATAGCTCATAGTGATCTCCCTTCAAATTGGGTGATGATAGTACAGGCCCCAAAGATTGAAAACACATCTTCGGGGTCCTGTAATCAAATGTTTATTTATTTAAAAATTTATAGATGTCCTGGGTGAGAAACGCCTTGTCTTTATTGTCCACATACCATTTGGCATACCAATCTTCCAATTGCTTGCCGCCGCCTTTCTCCCATACCGCCTTCGCGTCAGAAAGTGCCTTGTCGATCGTGTAAGCCGATCCGCTGACTATCGACTTAGCCCAAAACCCGCTAATTTGCTGGGTAAGATCCGTGTTGATTTTGGCAAGATCCGCCGGCAAAGTCGGCATGTGCTCGGAAAGAGTTAAATCAGGTATTGGCCGTTCCGGAGTTTCATAGGCTTCGCGCGCTTGCTTGATAAAGGTCAAATATGCCTGGTGGTCCGGCATCTTCGGATCGAAGGAGCTCTCCGTTTTGTTACAAGCCCCTACCAGGTCCGGCGAAGTTTGCATAGCAAGATCGGGTACGTAAACAAGCTCTTTTTTGTTTCTCTCCATATCGACCGGAATCGGGCAGCCGTTAGGTTCTTGCTTCCAATGGCTTCCTTCCAAACCGTATTTCATGACTTTAGCGGTATCCTTGGACGCCATAAAATCGATGTATTTGATGGCGGCTACGGGATCCTTCGCTCCCCGGTAAACGACAGTGGTCATTTGCGCCGGGTTGAGGAAATTCATGCTGAATTGGCCGAATTGCGTCTTAGGGAGCGGTACTGGCAAAATTTCTGCACTCGGAACATTTTTCTTCAGCGTCTGATAGTTGTTCAAGCCGGGATTGAGCTGCTGGGAATGCTGCATCACATACATCCCCAGCTTACCGCTTAGCCAGTCCTGCTTCGCCTTTTCGCCGTTTTTGTCGGTGAGGTAATCTTTGTCCACTACCCCTTCGTCAAACAGCCGCTTTTTAAATTCGTTGCTTGCCTTCGCCCGGTCCCAATCGTATACGAGTTTTCCATCCTTCACGACCCAGCCGACATCGCCATACATCTTGCTGATCCCCATGCCGCTATCGGAAGCGAGCGATATTCCGTACGTATTCTTTTTTCCATCGCCGTCAGGATCCTGTTCAGTAAACGCTTTGGCGATCTTAAACAGATCCTCAGGTGTTTGCGGCATTTGCAAATTCAGCTTTTTCAGCCAATCGGCACGAATAATAAGGGAGTACATGGACATCGTTCCCTGCAAACGGCCAATTTCATACAGCTTGCCGTCCGGCTTCGTTCCCGCCTTTTTTAATTGAGGATATTGTGCCAGAAGTTGTTTGTAATTAGGCGCATACTTGTCGATTAAGTCATCCAGCGGCAGCAGCTGCTTTTGTTGAAACAACAGATCGCGATATTGCGGTTCGTACTCGTTGATGACGTCCGGGACATCCCCCGAAGCGAATAAAGTATTGAACTTGGTGATGGAATCAGTTCTTGGAATCAATACATATTTCACATTTGTAGGGCCGTTTGTATTGACCCAATCGGTCCACCGATTTTTATCCATCGTGCCTTCTTCCGCAGGAACACGTCCCCGATCGTAAAGGGAAACAGTTGCTGCTCCCCTAGCTTCCCCTTGTGCCGCCGTTTTTCCGTTATCCGATTTTTTTTGTTCCGTCTTACCATCTCCACCTCCGCAACCAACGAGCAAAGAACTGGACAAAGCGGTTAGAGCAAGTACAGACACCCATTTTTGCGAACGACTGAACATTGTTTTGCCTCCCTGAAAAAATTTTTAGTGGTTATCATCATTTTGAGCTTAATATTGACCGAGCATGCTACCCTTTGATGGAGCCGATCATCACTCCTTTGACGAAATATTTTTGCAGAAGCGGATACACTACCAGCATGGGCGCGATCATGACAACGATGGCTGCACTTTTGATGGAGTCCGGAGTAACCGCTTCCACGTCATCGGGCTGCAAATTGTTCATTTGCTGCAGCAACTGCTGGCTTTGCACCATTTTCTGAACGAGAACGGTCAAGTTGAAAAACTTCGTATCATTAATGTAAATGAGCACGCTCATAAATGCATTCCAAAAACCGACCCCGTAAAACAGCCCTAATGTTGCGACAACCGGCAAAGAAAGCGGCAATATGACTTGTGCAAGCAATCTCAGCTCTCCGCAGCCGTCAATTCGGGCCGCTTCCTCCATCTCCGCAGGAATGTTTTCAAAAAAGGTACGCATCACAAGCATGTTGTACGTACTGATAAGTCCGGGCAGCCATAGGGCACCATACGAATTGACAAGGCCCAGCGACTTAACAAGTAAGAACGTTGGAATCAGCCCGCCGCTAAACAGCATGGTAAACACCATAGCCATAGTGAAAAATTTGCGGCCCCAAAAATATTTGCGCGATAACGGATATGCGGCCATGATGGTAAACAGCATGCTGAGCAGCACGCCGACCAGCGTAATGACTAAACTGTTCTGAAAGGCCCGAAGAATGTTGGTGCCTTTGAGTAAAGCTTTATACGAATCCAAGTTAAAGCCGATGGGCCACAACGAAACGAATCCGGATGCCACCGCGTTCTGATTGCTGAGTGAAACGGCTACAATATTGATGATCGGCAGCAGACAGCTGAGTGCCACTAAAGTCAAGATGATATAATTGGCCGCATAAAACAGCGATTCGCCCTTTGTGTCGTTCATAACGATCCATCCTTTCTACCAAAGTCCTTGATCAAAGGCACGGGCAATTCGATTAGTGACTGCTACTAGAATAATCCCAATCAGTGATTCGAACAAACCCATTGCCGCGGTCACACTGAAGTTAGCTCCTTGCAACCCTATTTTGAAAATATACGTGCTGATTACCTCGGATACTTGGGAAACAACCTGGTTTTGCATCACGTATACATGATCGAATCCGACCTCCATAACATGACCCATCGATAAAATGAGCATTAACACAATCGTAGGGCGAATACCTGGGAGCGTAACATGCCAAATTTTCCGCCATTTTCCTGCTCCGTCCATATTTGCGGCCTCATATAAGCTCGGATCGATCATGGTGAGCGCAGCTAAATAAATGATGGCGCTAAACCCGGCTTCCTTCCATATGCTCGATCCGATGAAGATCGACATCCAAGGAACCTCATGATAGAGGAAGGCATAGCTAGGAAGGCCGGTCAGTTTCATCAAACCGTTAACAACGCCTGATTGCTCAGCAAATACCGTCACCACAATGCCGCCGACGATAATCCACGAAAGGAAGTGGGGAAGATAGACCAGCGTCTGCACCGCTTTTTTAAACCACAGCCTCCGTGCCTCGTTGAGCATAATAGCGAGAAGAATCGGAAAAGGAAAGCTTAGAAAAACACGGAGACAACTGAGAAGCATCGTGTTGTAGATGATGTCCCGCGTATGAGCGTTTTCAAACAAATATTTGAAATGCTTGAAGCCAACCCACACGCTGCCGACTATCCCGTCAAAAAAGTTGTAATCCTTGAATGCAATGACTAAACCTAGCATTGGGATATACTTGAATACGAGATAAAACAGGATAACGGGCAAGAACATGGCCATGAGAGGAATGTTCTGTTTAATAATCCGTTTCCTGCGCAGTTTCACGTTCATGTCCGCATGCTTCATAGCGTCTTCAGACAAAAGGGGATGGACAGTGTTCATAAGAATAAATCACCTCTCTTTCGTTTGTAAAATCATCTGCTCGCAAATCTATCTTAACGGGTGTGGCCAGAGGCGTACATAGATATGTTTTAAGGCGATATGCAAAAACAAAAAACCTCCTTTCTCGGCTCGTTTCCTCGCAATAAGGAGTCGTTAAGCCTTGAAAAGAGGGCAGTATGCTTTTTGTGACAGAGTATGCAATTAAGCAAAATCAAGCTAACATCCCTTTTTTGTAATCACCCGGGGTGGTTCCGACATGCTTTTTGAATACGCGGATGAATGATACCGGTAAAGTATAGCCGACCTGAACAGATACGTCCTGGATGGTAAGATTCGTTCCCGTCAGAAGCTTCTTGGCCTGCTCTATCCGCATTTTGGTCAAGTAATCAATGAACTTCTCGCCGAATTCTTCTTTGAATAGCCGGCTTAAGTAGTTGGGGTGCAGTTCGAATTGATCGCTTAGCGAGGTTAGACTAAGGTCGGGATCGGCAAAGTGCGATTCGATGTACGCCTTCATATCGCCAATTAGATGATAATGAGTTTTGCTTTCACGGATGCGGCGCATATCTTCGGCCGTTCGATTCAGCACATCATAAAAGCGCGCGTCCAGCTCCGCCACTGTATCGAATTGCTCCAATATCGCATTGTATTCAGGCAAACTTTGCTCCCAAACCTGATGCAATTCTTCGGATAATTCCATCGATTCGCGGTACATTTGGTAGGTCATATAATTCATCATGCTCATTAATTCGTCTTTGGGGATAGGCTCGGACTGAATCTCTTCAAACATCTTGGCATATTCTTGCTTCCAATTTTCGTCGCCAAGACGATACGATTGGGTAATAGCCCGGATTCTTTGCAGGTTTTTGAACATGTCCTTGTAAATTGGCTGTCTAACCATTTGGTTATGCTCCAACAACCGGTTGTTTCCGAGCGTTGATTTGTATTGCAGCGCCTCTAGCGCATCGTTGTATGCATCCGGAACCTCTTCCATTCGACGGGCGAGGGAGCTGACGCCGATCGTAATCGTAAACGGTAAATTGGCAGCCACCCAACGAATGGTTTCTTCTCCAACCACATGCATCTTATCGTTGTCTTCTATGTTATTGGCAATAGGGAACAACGCTCCCAACCGATGCGCATCGATCCATTCCGCCCATACCGCACATGCATGATTCTGACAAACTTCCTTCAAAACGCTGCTTATGATAAATTTCAGAAGGTTTTGATCTTTCATGTTATAGGTTCTAATAAATTCTGAATACTTATCCATTTCCACCACAATGACGACAAAACCTTCGGAATCCCCTCTCAAGCCATAATGCTGAATTTCATCCGCCCATTTCGAAGGATTGTCCATAAGGTTGCCTTCGAGCAATTCTTGAAAGAAATGCTTGCTTCGATATACTTGATTTTCTTCATTCTGCTTCTTGTAATGTATCGACTGCTCAATTAAATTATCGATGCCTGACTCAATGAACTTGAACTCGTCGCTATCCGTTTTTCCCGCAAAAGCGAGACTACTGCCGTTCTGCGAATATTTGTAAATGTGGTTCATAATCATTTCGATCGGCTTGTAGTTTTTACGTGTAATATAAAAAACCCACAAACCTCCGGCTAATAGGGTAAGCATTCCAATGCTCATCCACACATAACTCAATACCGAGAATAATCCGAACAAATGCTTGTCTGAGAAACTACTATTTCCCACCCATTTCGTGTAATCCGAAGTCACCTTCGTATAAGGGAAAGGAAAGGCATGTACGGTTTTATCCGCCATCCTTCCGCTGTTGCCGAATAAAAACAATCCATCCTGATCAAAGACATCAATTTGGCTTATCTTTGAATCAAGCATCGGCTGGACGAGCTGCCTAAGTGAATCCAATCGAATATTAACTATTATATAACCTTCATTTCCAAACGGCGGCATCATCCTTTTGACAAGAGTCACAACAGGTTTACTGGTTTGGACTTCTTCATTTTCTTTGTACATTCGCAAACCGGTATTTCGCCTCGGAACACCGTCTTGTATCAGATGCAGCAAAAATTTGTGATCCCCAAATTCAGCCATCGATGGTGAAGATTTTTCCGTAAGCAATTTTTGATCGGAATTGCGATACAAATAAACCGAATCGATCAATGGGACATACCGCAGCAGATCGTACAATACTTTCGATGCCTCAAAATCATTGAAGTACTTGCTTGTTGAGAAATCATTTCTGAAGAAAAGCTCCAACTTTTCGTTAGACATCACTTCTTTAGTGATCGTTTGATCTATCGAAATGAGGGAAGAGTCGAGTGTTTCAAGAATGCGTTTCACAAAAATTTCGTTCGCTTTTTTTGCCTCCTCTTTCGAGAACTCACTCATGGACATAAAGAAAATGAGAATCAGTATGGCTACGACAATAAAAAAAACAGGGAGATAAGAAAGCAGCAAACGGTTGCGCCAATTAATTCTCATAATACCTCCTCAAGGGATCGGTCTATCCTGATTTATTTTCATTATATCTAAAAGCTCGCTTAGCGGAAGTCACATGCGGATAGTCAAACTTGGTTCCCTTTGTAAAAGTCACCTATTTTTCTTTTTGCATATCACATTAAAACATGTAAATATACACCAGCAGTCATCTCCATTACGATTAATTTGTAACTCAAATTGCACTAAAAAAACAATGTGAATGGGAGATGATAAGAATGATGAGGATGAAAATCTTTGTACACCCTTTGATCAAGGTACTGATCATTGCGAGTATGATGTTCGGCTTTTACCCAAGTGAGTATATGGTTAAGGCTGCGGGAACCACTACCGTAATCGTGGATACTTCCCTACCGGTGCCGCAAGGACTTTCAGTGGGAACGGTAAGAAGCACTTCGGTTACCTTAACATGGACTACGGTTTCCGGCGCGACAAAATACAGTATATACAGGGCAGATGCGGGAAGCACACAATTTAATTATGTCGGGCAATCCCAGCCTGGAATCGCTACCTATATCGACAACAACATTTCACCAAGCACTACCTACGATTATAAAGTATCTTCCGTATTTGTCGATACAGGAGGACAAGCTAGCGAATCCCCACAAAGTACTAAGGTGACGGTGACGTCTGCAGCACCGCCGGCAAACTTCCCTACCTCCGCGACAGGTTATACGGTTAATGATAATTTTAACGGAAATACAACGGGAGCTGCGCCGTCCGGCTGGAACCCGAACACCTCGGGAGGCACAGTTACCGTTCAGGAAGTACCGTTCCCTACCGATAAGAGCGTGAAAATATACAAAAGCTCAACATCGAACGATGCCGCAGCTACCAAATTGTTTTCCTCCTTAAGCGGCAAGGTGACGGTTGAGGCAAAAGTAAAAACGACAGAAAATAGCGGGGTTCGATACATCCCTAATATTTATGACAACAACGGAAATAAAATAGCTTCTGTAGCTTTCTCGAACGGTAATATCGCTTATAACAAAAACGGGACATTAACCAATATTGATCCCTATGTTGCTGATAAATGGTACATTATCAAAGTGGTGCTGGATACCACTGCCAATACGTATGATGTATTCGTAGACGGAATAAGAAAGGTAAGCTCCATTAACTTCCTGTACGCATCCAACAATGTCGGGCAGGCAGGTTTCAGAATCAATTCAGGTGATACCGGAACGCTTTATTTTGACAATGTCAAGGTATACAGTCAGTCCACTTTTATCGGAGGACCGCCATCGCCCGTATTTGATGTGAAAAACTATGGGGCTAAAGGAGACGGCTCAACTAAGGATACTGCTGCGATCCAGGCAGCCATTAACGCTGCTGCGGGCACGGGCGGGTCCGTTTATTTGCATGATGGCATTTTTTTGTCGGGGATGATCCAACTTAAGAGTAATATGACATTATACATTGACTATTCGGCAACCTTAAAAGGCAGTACCTCCATCTCGGATTATCCGGATACGCACCCACTGACTTACAATACCCAATTGGGGCCCGACTCGAATGTCAATAAAGCTTTAATTTATGTAAACAACGTTGAAAATGTGAGAATTGACGGAGGCGGCAACATCGATGGCAATGGCGACTCGTTTACAACCGGCTCGGAGCCTCAAAGACCCTCAGCCATTTATTCCGTACTAAGCAGCATGGTAACGATCCAAAATTTATACATCAAGAAATCGGGCATGTGGACCGTAGTGCTTGCGGAAACTGATTATTTGACATTAAGGAATTTGAATCTATATGTCAATATATTAAGTAATAGGGACGGCATTGATATTGTTGATTCTAAGCATGTTTTGGTTGAAGACGTCACGGTGAATTCCGGGGATGACGCCATTTGCATCAAGAGCGGCAAGCGTCGCGGAGTAGAGGATGTACTCGTCAAGAACTCCAATGTAACGGCTTCCAGCACAAACGGATTAAAATTCGGAACCGCCAGTTACGGGGCGTTCAAGAACGTTAAATTTCAGGATATCATGATCAAGGATGTAAAATATTGCGCTATGTGTGTGGAATCTGTCGATGGGGCGGATGTAAAAGACATCACATTCCAGAATATCGATGTTCAAGATGCAGGTAATCCTTTTTTTGTCATCCTAGGGAAGAGAAGCGACCGTACTACCCAAGATGACGTACCTAAAACGGGAACCATGGATACGGTCAAATTCCAGAATATTATCGGGAAAAACATGAAAAATACGTGGGGCTCTCCGATTTCAGGTGCAAATATGTCGGACGGTACAAAATACAGAATAAAAAATATTTATTTCGATAATGTCAATATAACCTACAAAGGCGGTAAAACATCGGTGCCGGGAAATCCGCCGGAATATGCTCTTGGCCAATATCCCGAGTCCAATCTTTGGGGCGACCTTCCTGCATACGGGTATTACATCAGGCATGCGGATGGAGTTTTTTTTACAAACAGCACAACGAATGTATCTCCCTCAGATGTAAGAAGCTCTACTATAAAAAATGATGTAAATTAGTCTGTGGTCCGTTTTTTGTACTTGATTTGCACTCCTAAGAAGACGCTGAGGACTGTATAAGGACTGCATTAATCAGAATAAGCAGATGGGATTATATTCTTCATCAACCTGCTGTTTCATTTAATGAAGAGAAAGTGGAAGGAATTCAAAATACTTTTCGAGATGCTGATTGCGAATCCGAACGAGCTGGGGCACTTCAACAAGCTATAGGTACGAAAGCTCTCTCCCCCCCGTAATATCTGAAGACGCAAAGTTCTGCAACAATAGATTGGGGAGGGGTAATGTTTTAGTTTTGTGATGGTTCAGCATAAATTAGAAAAACAGAGTCGTAAAACCGCGTAACTCCGTTCATTTTGGTTCATATTAAATTGTAAAAAGTGATCTACCACCGGTTGTCAACTTTTCCCAAATAATTTTCGGCCTTATTAAACTTTCACAAGAAATCAAAATTTATAAAAACATAAAAAATCCCGATGTATCCAGGCTTTGAGCCACATCGGGACTGACTTTCTTGTGACAAATCTATGTTCCAAATCTATGACAAAATAAATTACAAACGGTGACAAATTGAATTACAACTCACAATATGTTGTGAGTTGTATTTCACTTTGTCATACAAAACGCCCCTTTTGGGGATGTTTTGTAACGTCTATTTGGCACTTGTTGGAATGTCAAATGGCATAAAGTGCAAATTTCTGTATTAATCTTTGTCATAATTCGTTAACTAGTTAAAGAAGAACCGCATAAATACATATTTGCATATGTAAATAGTAAATAAAGTGCCTCCGTAACCCAAACCACGACTTAACAATTTTTGATATACATAACATATGACTAGTAAACGTCCACGGTAAAATACTCCAATCTAATTTTAGCGTAGTATGTGATTTGTCACGTATGATCTAGTATAACTCTCGTAGGGAACAACACTATCATAAGCACCTGTTGCATGAAGCTCTTTGTAATGAGAAAATAGATACGTGGATTTACTTCCATTGTTTTCCGGAATTAAGAAAGGAAGGAACTTTTATTGGTCTCATCATCACCCATACCGATGCACAAGCTCTTTACTATTACTAAACTAACATTTCAAAGAAACAAGATTAAACCCGGAAATATTCTTATCATACTTTTCGGAGGTGATATTGGAAGGGTTTTTCGGTACAAAAATGAAGATAGGCTTCCGAGTGGTTTAGGTAAGGTTACTATTCTTCGCCCTGATCTTATTGATGAGGAATACCTGTACCAACTCCTTCATTCCCCTCGTTATGCGCTTACCTGGGATAGAAACAAAGCCGTACATAGTACCACAATTGATCATTCCTTTCTTGACCATGAAACAATTATTCTTCCTCAGTTGTCGAAACAAAAGGAAATTGTCCATTTGTTCCAAAAAGCAGAACGCCTGCTTAAAATGAGAAGAAATTCAAACTCCTTATTGCAACAAGCCTTAAACGCAGTGTTTGTCTCCTGTTTTGGAGATCCGGTTCAAAATCCAAAAGGATTCGAACTTATTGCCTTAGGTGATATAGTAACGATCAATCCTTCCAAAAAAGGTATTTCGGATCGAAACGACTTGTTGGTACCATATGTTAAAATGGAAGATCTTTTTTCAGAGGGAGTTTCTCTATCGGAGTATCGAAAGGTCAGAGACATGCGTGAAGGCAGCTATAGTTATTTCGCTAATGGCGACGTTTTGTTCCCCAAAATCTCTCCAAGCTTAGAAAATGGAAAAGGCTGTGTGATTGCTGGTCTGGAGCACGATATTGGTTTTGGATCAAGTGAGTTTGTTGTGCTTCGACCCATTTCGAATGTCACTCACGCCTACTGGATTCACCGACTGTTATCTCTCCCGAGCTCTCGTAGATGGGCCGCACAGTTCCTGTCTGGCAGTGCTGGACGTCGACGCATCTCTGTAGCATTTCTAAAGTCTTGGAAGGTTCCACTTCCGCCGTTTGAACTTCAAAGGGAATTTTCTACTGTCGCACATTCTTTGAATGCCATTCGGCTAAAACAAACCATTGCGCATAAGCAGCTGGTTCAATTAATCGACCTTGCCCAAAATAATTTATTTATAGACCTCATTTAAGGAAGGACGAGCGGTATGATTGAACAAGACCGAAAAATACTGGCAAGACAACTGAACGCTCTTATGGATCTGTTGTGGCGAAATGGTATAAGCGGATCGGAAGAAAGCATTGACCTAATTACATTCCTGTTTTTATTTAAATCGCTGGATACTCCTCATTTACATAGTGGAATTACTTGGGATATAGTCATGAACCAAACCATAGATATTTCTGCCAAGCATTTAATCGAAGAAGCCAAGTTGCAAATCGATCAAGTTGCCGGTTACGGCTTGACAGGGCCTTTTGATTGGAATATTTCTGGGCAAATGCTGTTTGAAGCAATGAGAATAGTGGATGAGATTGTAAACAATTTTCAAGACAAAGTTAGTTTTGGGTATATCTTCGATATTCTTGGCACAACTATAGCTAAGCGAAAGATGATGCCTGTATTCACACCACTGAGACTTGCGAACACCTTAGTACGTATGGTTGACCTACAGAAATCTGATCTTTTAGTAGACCCCTCATGTGGAATTGGAAGCTTTCTAATTGCTTCTCTGCCCTTTTCAAATCATATACAAGGATTCGATATCAATGCTTTCTCGGTACGAATATCTAGAGCTAACCTATTTCTAAATGGGGCCACTTCCTCTGAAGTATCTCTTACTGACGCTTTAGACAGAGGGCTTGACTATGCGGAATCCAGGGCCAACGTAGTCCTAACAAATCCGCCTTTTTCTATGAAAATGAACAATAAACAGCTTTCAAACTCAATCCTATTCGTGGATAAAAAAAAACAAACATCCGAAATTCTTTTTCTTTGGAGGACACTATCGCTGTTAAAGCCTGGAGGCCGGAGTGCCATTATTTTGCCAGAAAGCTTCTTTTTCAGCGAAATGTATGCTCAAGAAAGGAAGCATTTATTTAAAATGGCACTTGTGGATGGCATTGTATCGCTACCGCGCGGAATGTTCAAATCTTCTGCCCAATTAAAAACATCCGTCCTTCTGTTTCGTAGAAAAGAGTCTCACACATCCGATACTGAATATGTCTGGTTTTATGAAATGAATTCTGAAGACCTCAGTCAATCGGAAAATGGCTCTCCAGAGGAGGAAGATATTTTCCACAATTTGCTCATCGCTTGGGGAAGACGCCAGTATGACGCTGATCAATGGTTTAAAGCCAAATATAAGACATATCCTTTCCTGTCTTACCCTCTATCGCACGTGGAGAAAAAGAATATCACGTTCGTTTCATATAATGAAATCGTAAATGAAAACTATTATTTGAATTTATCAAATTACAGTTATATGGAGCCTCATACGGAGACATTTGGAGACCCGCATGAATTGTTCCGTGAGGTGCTAGATTTGGAGGAGCAGATCGCCGAGGGACTACGTGAAATAATGGATCAGTCACGTTGGATTTCCGAAACGATGGATCGACAATATACCGATGCTGCTGTGACAGTTCCACCTTCTGCAATCGAGTCTCTTCCGAAAGAAAAAGATTATTACAAGATTATGATGGATATTACAGCGAAAGAGCGACGGCAGCAAATGAAAAAGCACCGTGAGTCGATTGATTCAAACCTAGGTTGGTTTTTGGACGAGTTAGCAGAATGGCAAAAAAAACTACTTAATCAATTTTATAAGAGCACTCAACCACTGGCCGCACATGAAGCAGCAAAAAAAATCATTGGTGTACAGATTGCGTTACAAACCATTTTACTATTTGAATCCTTTGGTATTTTGGAACGCACTTTGCATACGGAAATCAAAATACCTTCCTTTAACGAGGTTGAAAACGAAGCTACAGTTGTCGACCGCCAAGGAAAACCGCTGAGTATGCATCGTTGGCAGCCAGCTATTTCATATATGGAAGGTAGAAACTTATGAGGCTAAATCGCATCTATATTGAAGAATATAAGTTATTAAAAAAGTTTACGATTGAATTTCATGAGAATACCAACTCTCAGTTCAGGGCATCCTGCCGCTTCTTGATCGGTCAAAACGGCACCGGTAAATCGGCTTTGTTGGAAGCTATCAGCTTTATATTCACTCGCATCATGCAGGACGAATCACCAGGTTTCCGGTTCCGAATCGATTACTTTGTACATGTCAACGGCAAAGAAACAAAGATTGCTGTATGGAATTTGGATGGGCCATTATCCTACACAATCGATGGAGAGAAACAAGATACAGAAACCACACCATTCAGCGACATGCAGGATTATCACCCGACCAAAATTTTGGCTCAATCTACAGGTCCCAACAATTTGTTGGATGGCGTTCTACTTCAAACGCCAGAAGATGCATTGATCAGTGACGTATATGATTATGTATCTAATCCAGAACGTGAAGTCGAAGATGCTGCCGGATTGGACCGGCTTCTCAGTAAGATAGAACGATTACACGAGGATCCTCGATATATGTTCATTAATGGAGAAACCTCACTTTACGTTATAATCACGCTTTGTGTTTTCTCCAATATTTCTAGCGATCCTGAACTAAATCGCCTCTACTGCCTCAAAAGAAAAAAACTTTTTGACCTGGTCGGGAAATTCACCCCTGTTTCTTTTTCACTTTCGGGAAACGATGGAAAGATTTCTTCCAGATTTGGCAAAGAGATCGGCTCCATTGAGCGAGAATTCATGAAGTTACTGTACATTGAACAGGAATCAGGTTCACCGCCATTACATGATTTTGTAAACAGAACAGTCACTCAACAAAACGATGAAATAAAAGGGAATTTCCAACAATTCTTATCTGATTATCGCAGAAATGCTGTTTTCCGTTTGGAACAAGATGCCAAACAAGCTCATGGCAACTATTTTCATAAAAAGATCAGTCAAGCGACAACGCCATTGTCCTTTCTATCATCCCTACTATATGCCAAACGTTTGGGATTGTTGGAACATGCTGAGCTCGCCTTTAAGCTGAAAGGGTCGGATGTCATATTTAATAGTGACAACCTTAGCGATGGCGAATATTTATGGCTTGCTCATCTAGGTATCCTGCTTCTCATGAGCTGTGAAGATAATATTTTGCTCTTATTGGATGAGCCTGACGTACACCTGAACGAAGCATGGAATGTCGATTTTATCAAGTATCTCAACGAATTTATCTCATTAGAAAACACTGACACTAGCCATGAAGTCGTCATTGCCACCCATTCTTCCATGATTTTGACCGATGTTGATCCTAATCAGCTTTATAACTTCAAGCTGATTGTGGACAATGATAAACCACGTTCGGAGATCAAACCTACGCGTATTTCCACCTTCGGTGCCAACCGTGGGGAGATCAGTAAGCAAATTTTCGAGACCGGAAGCATTATCGGGTCATACGCTGAAGAAATGATTGATGAAGCATTCCGACTGGCTGATGAGGAAAACAATTATGATAAGCTTAAACAGTTGCAAGACATGCTAGGACCTGGCTACCATTACTTCCGTGTCTCCAACCGATTATTAGAGCTGGAGGAGAATGACTGAAACTCAATGCTGATTCGAATGAACAAATCAAAATATCATGACGAATTCAAAATAGTATTGAACTTTGTCGACCAACTGTTGGACTACTCTGCCATGAACCAGACATTTGTTAGTGAGCATTTTCTTGCTCACTTTAATTCCGGTAAACCGACAGGGGCGGGTTCCTGGTATTTATCAAAAAGCAGAAATTCAGATGGCCCGGTCGTTTCAGGATATATGGGACTCTTCAATGCATTGTCTATCCAGGAGCGGATTCAGATCCGGGAAGCTTTTCAGAACGATATCTGTTTTTACGATCAATACGATACGGTCACCTTCTGTTTCAAGTCAAACAAGCTTCCGCCTAAACTTAAAACAGCACTCAATCAATTTATTGTTCCCTTTTACAGTCAGATCTTTAATAAGATAGGTTTCGACCAAATAGGAACGTTTTCTAAACATCCTTTTGAACGCTCTTATTTTTTTGAAGGTTACCTGCAAAGCAATGACAATATAAAACTCTGTCCCGCATGTCTGTGTGAAATCGACCTTTCGAAGAATTTAATTGCCGATTTGGATCATTACTTTCCCAAACATGAATACCCGGCTTTGGCAATCTTACCAGACAACCTCATACCCGTTTGTTTATCCTGTAACGAGCGAGTCAAGCTTCAACAGGACCCGCTCGATATATCCGCCAATCCAGGGGCAATTCAACGAGCATTCATCCCTTACAAACATGAAGCAATTGATGAATTGGACATTGGCATCGTATTCGGGACCCGGGATAAATTCATTGTTCAATTAACAACTTCTTCAACGGAGGATGTAGCCAATGCAAGGGTTAATAACTTAAATCGTATCTATGATTTAAGCGGTAGATGGCCTGGCAGGCTTGAAAATATGTACGATGCTCTCCTAAGTGATTTGGCCGAAGATAATCCTGATTGGGACAACTTGGATGAATGGCTGAAACAGAAATTGAGTGGGAAATGTCATAGTTCTGAGAAAGGAAAACGAAAGCTCCCCTTATACTTCCTCAGAATGAAACTGCTTGAGACTTTACTAGGTGATCCTATAAAATTCAAAGCCATCTTGAGGGATTTACGAATGCGGAGGATATTTTAAGATGAATAAAGTAAAACCGAGCCTTTGGATGTAGGACAAGTTGCAATAAAAATATTGTTAGAATTATAGCCTATATGGAACGGAATATCTTCACAAAGATTCAATTATACTTGATAATAATTAGTACTCTCTATACTAAAAGTGTTCAACTAGGAGGCTTCATTCATAGTTGACGATTGTAGACATAATAGAAGAAGCCCACACATTGTTCTGTGTGGGCCTCTTTTCAGTAGTGCATTTATCTTAATGAGATGATCCGTGGCTTGGTAAATCCACACATGATTCTAATAGTGTTTGACGATTGACAAAATTGTGATGACTCTACGTTCTAAATCGATGACATACGATATTACTATAAGTGGCAGCGTGAATTACATTTGTCATTTGGCATTGATAAATGTAATCTCTTTTGTAATAAACCGCGGCAGATTAATCTTTATATTGCAACCTCTATTTTAAGATAACGTAGGGAAAATACTAATTATTACGTGTATTTAGAAATAAATGGAACTACTTATTATAAAAAGTTTTATACACTCTTCTCTCTTCTATACAACTTAGAAAATCCAGTTCTTTTATTTCCTCAATTGGCCTAGAGGATTTGAAGACTGTATTTTCGCCCCAAGAAACTAAAAGTTTCCCCCCCTCAGCATTATTTTTCATCATATAACTAGCTATATTTTATCATAAACAATCTCAACTGCTTCACTAAATTGGTCTTTTAGTTCAATTAAGTGGTTTTTAATATAAGTGAACACCGCTTCTGAATATTTAATAACCTCATCATAAGATGGGAGATTTCCTTTATGTATTACATCGTTTCTGAATTTCGTTAGTTTGTCATCAAATATTTCAGGTTGCTTACCAAGAAGTTCATATTTACTGAAATGATTAAGGTATAGCATTAGATAAGCGCCTAACTGTCTTTCTGATTGATTTTTAAGATTTTTCCATGTTTGCTCAAATGCACTGCCATATACTCCGCTATTACGCAGAAATACCTCAATGCTAAATTCATAAAACCTCTCAAGAGAAGCAGCAAAATTTGATACTGCTTCTCTCGTATAACCATCAGACAATGCAAGGACGCCCATTTCAAATAGTATTTCATATTTGTGATGATTTAGAACAACTATTGATTTATGTCCGTTAATACAAGAAACACTATAGATTCCGTCATCACGCATCTCCAAAAGTAGTTCATTTTCAACTATTTGTTTTTTTCTCGTACACACTCAACACAACCTGTATTTAGTTTCATGCAAGCCCCTCTTTCTTGGAACACTTTATCATAATTTATTATCAATCAAATCTAAAGTGTCGCGTACAAGATCAGCTAATTCTCTAATACTCATCGTATCTGGATCATAACCTAATGCTCTATAGTCAGGTTCCGGTTCTCCATGATGTGGTTTACACGATACTCCATTAATCAATCTCAATTTTGTAATTATTGAAGATGGAGTTGTATCATTCCTAAAAACAACATTTTGAGTAACTAACTCATCAATTAATCTTCCAAATGTCCTGCTGGTTTCAGGGATCACCGTAGTTTGTCTATAAAATTTAAAACATATATGAGCTTCCAAAATATTCCTCATCAGTCCAAGGACTCTGTCTTTTTGATTAATATCTGAGTTCTCAAGGAATTTTTCAAGTTCCTTTATATGCCTAAAGTAGTCAATC
This sequence comes from Paenibacillus radicis (ex Xue et al. 2023), assembly GCF_024722015.1. Classification (GTDB taxonomy): domain Bacteria; phylum Bacillota; class Bacilli; order Paenibacillales; family NBRC-103111; genus Paenibacillus_S. The sequence continues at coordinate 167,351 of NZ_JANQBD010000013.1, forward strand.
TCAACCAACGCATCTAAGTCAACAGGCTCTAGTCTCGAGGATTCTGTTAAAAAGTTTTCTGATATGCGTAAAGTCCTTTTATCCCCCCTATCAATACCTTTAGATAAATCTGATAGAAAATATTCATTATGACTCAGTACAATTACTTGTTTTATTTGCAAATAGAGATCCTTAATGAGTTTAACTGTAGTTAACCTGCGATTTCGATCTAGACTAGAGAGAGGATCATCAAAAATCAATATTTTCTGAGATAACCGCGGATCAATATCCACCTTTGATAGAAAAAAAGCTAGTGCAATCGTGCTTTTATCCCCTTCACTAAAACATTCCTTCGCACTGTTGGGTTGACTAGTATCAAATGAAATATCATATCCATTCATTGTGAGTTTATAGCTAATTTTGCTTTGCGTTGCTCTTCCTTGTGGCGCCACATTTTCGACACTTTCAATTTTAAATGAGGTTCTGAAAACTTCCGATAAGTAGTGATTTATTCTATCCTTATAGGTCGAAAAAAAGACTGTTGTTTCTTCGTTTTGTTGTAATACCAATTGTGTATAATTTCGTTCCAAAGCTCTTAGATTTTGTTTCTCAGTCTTTAAAGTGAGACAAATGGCTGCTATTGATGGCTCGAATCTTTTCTCTAACCTCTTAAGTCTATTTAACTCATTTTGTGCAAGCTGTTCAGATTGAATCCCCATACGGAAATTACTAACTGAATTATTGAAATCTGACTTAACTTGATTGTAGTTAGAAATATTATCGTTAATGTTTTGCAATGAGGTTTTTATAGTAACAACTTCCTCAATAGAAGCTGCAACTGATGGATTTTGACATTTATTATCAACAATTGAAATTAGTGCTTCTAACTCATTTCTTAAATTAGATTCATTGAAAATTATACTTGAATTAATTTGAGGAACATCTGAAGAAAGATGTGATGACCATAAATTAAATCTTTGTATATTTGTTTCTATTGTGTTATTTATCGATTGAATAGTTGCTTCAAGATTAAATTTAGGAATACTTCTTGAATGGTCTTGAAGCCTTAATATTAGTGAATTAAACTCTTCATTAAAATGAGCGGTATAAGCTCTGAGTATATCCGAATTATTTACAACCGCTTGTCTACACATAGGACAAGCTAAATCCATGCGTTCCCTCTCTTCTATTTTTTCTGTTTTACTTTTTAAATAATTAAATCCTTTTTTTATCCAAGTTTCTGGATCTTCAATTGTGTTGGTTATTAAATCACTGCAATGTTCATTGAATATACTTTTTAACGCTTCATCTTGAATCGTATCCATCGAGCACTGCAAATCGGATATAATTGCTTCAAAGTCTAGTCCTGGATCAACTGGATTAATTGGAGAAAGTGTTTGTAATGTTTGGATTACAGAACTGGCTCTAGCATTATTTAAAGCAACTATTGCCGCGGCAATTTTGACATCTATATCTTCAGCTTCGTTTTCGCGTAAAGATAAAAACGCATTTAACATTTCAGGAGTTAATTCGTTACCAACAAGTTGTATGATTTGTGTTTCAAGACTAGCAATTCTTTGACGTAATGCTGTTTTCTCAGTTTTATTTCGTTCTATTTGTTGTTGAATGTTTACCCCTTGAGCACCGATTACAAATTCATGAAGTTGTTTTTTATGCTCATCATTAAAATCAAAACCTGAATATATATTTTCATTAACAAAATGGATATCAAATATTTCGACATCAGGAAGGGGATTTGACCATCCAGATCGTCTAAGTGTATGGGAAGTATTGTTACCAGAATCATCTCTTTGAATTATTTGAGCTACTTGAGTTTCCATATGGTTAGTAGACTTCCTCTTAATAACTATATCAGGTTTACTTTCAGCTAAAGAACGAAATACTGATGTTAAGGTTGTCTTACCACTACCATTATCCGCATAAACAAGGGTAAATTTCTTAAAGGTTACATCTCCTGTTGATTGGTAATTTCGAAACTTCCCAATTGAAACAAGACGTTCTATTTTATGTATCACATTAAATCCCCCATTTAGTCACAATTTCCTCTTTGCTTGTTTTAGGTGAAGTTTCTATTTTTCTCATACTTGTTTTCGATTTATATATACGAATTTAGATGTTTTTGCTTATTACATATTTCGAGAATTCTCGTCATTTCCCTCCTTTTACCTTATTTGGTCAAAGTTAAAAAACGTAAAAAAGCAACAGATTAAAATCTGTTACTTTTCAAAAATATTTACAAAATATATTTGGAGAGATCAAGGTCATAAGTAATCCTAAGATTAAAATAATGGAAATTTACCTTTTTTTCTATAGTACAACAATGTCGTTTCTGATATATTCATTAAATTTGCAATCTTTGTAAACGTTATTTCTTCGCCATTTTTTCTAAGTACTTCAATAACCTTTAGAGCTTTTTGTAATACAGCTTGTCTCTTAAGGGCGATTTGTTCCTGCTTCTCATCTCTTACTAATTTCAAACAATATTCAAACAGAGTTGGATACTTGATGAAAAGTGTATTTCTTTGAACTCCTAAATTGTTTAGCATATTATTAAAATTAAATGTTTCATTTTTTTGCTTCTTCTCCTCCACAAATTTATCTACCTTATTCATGAGTAGTTTCAATGCGAGAGTAATTTGTTTTTCTTTTGCTTCAATAAGTAAATAATTTAAACCGCGAACTTTTAAAAAATCTCTATCAATCTGAATTCCTTCTAATACATTTTCTACAGTTACTTTGATATTATCTTCCACTAATATTTTGATTCTATTTATTATTTGATCTTTTACTTCTTGTGGTACGCGAGTCTCTTTTTTTGAATCGAAAATAATATATGATTGCACTTCAACAAATGCATAGTAGTAATAAAAAGTACACATATTCCATTTAAATATCTCTTTAGATTTCCTCCGTAACTGAGATTTATTATAGCTATTTGTTGATTCAATAAGATCCTTGAACATTTTGCTTACAAGATATTTATTTTTTATTATTTTACTAAGCAGACTCCTACGTAGTCTAGTAGAAAGAAGATTATGAGCTAACAAATATCCTTGTATTTCATATACCCGTGTAGAACTTATTTTACTTTTTCTTCTGATTAATTTTAGACTTTCTCCACTTTCTAGGAGTTCCATTACATATAATATTTCTTGAGTTTTATTAGAAATCTCCTCCCAAATCCCAGTTTTTTTATTTTCCCCAAAAAAAATAAAGCAGTCTGTACAAACTGATGGATTTTTATGTTTGAACTGGTTTTTGTAATAAACATCGATTTTTTTCATTTTTTCATCTGTATTATTTCTCGGACACCAAACAGTCAAACATTTTTTCGGATAGTCACTTAACAATTCCATAACACTATCAATAAATTCTTTGGGAACAATTATATTTGAAAATCCCTCGATATTTATATTAATTGGTGATTGAAGAATTCTTAGGAGAATTGATAGATTAGGCCTTCTTATTTTTTTATAATACTTTTCATCCAGAATAAAGTATCTTAAACAATTTGCTTCATCTTTTGAAAATACTAAATTTGAAGTTGACTTATACTTAATCTCACAGTTCTGTGATACATAAAGAAATAGTATTGCCAATGCTTTCTCATACGTTAAGCCTTTAATTCCATTTGTCAATTTTGTATCTGGGCTAATCAAAAAATTCCAAATACTATATTTCAACAGTTGATCATCGACTATCTCTTGATCTAAGATTACATTACTTTTATATTCGTACTTAAAATTACACTTTTGACAAGTTAATTTCGTATCAGTAAGATAAGGATAATATGTACTACAATAAGGGCAAGAGTTTTCCAGAGGTATTCTATGAACATCACATATTTCTATTTCTTTTATTTGCCAGAGAGTATTGAAAGAACCTTTATTTTTAATGCATGAAGGACAAAACCTTCTATATCTTTGTTCGTATCCTTTTATCAAAATCTTGAACTGAACTCCATCATCGTTGTCAATATTGTTTTCTTGAAATTTCTTCAGCAGATTAGTAAAAGCATTATTATGTAATAAATCATCATTCGATATGGAAAAAATACTGGATAACTTTTTCACATCTACCACACGTTCTGGTGCTATATCAATATAATAAGCACGAAAACTGCGAAATCTTCCATATTTCAAATTGTATATCTCCTTAAATTGTTTCGAAAGATTATGCCCATTTGCTTCACACATTCTCATCAGGTAACTTGATAACGATTCTAATGGTTGCCATTTAAGTCTCTTGGTAAACTTACGGACCATCCGTCATTACACACCTTTATAAAATTCTTCAAAAAACATTAACCTCTTTTATTAACAAATAAGCATTATGAATCAAGAGAGAAATGTGGTGTGACCCTTCTTCTCCTAGATTATTTATACATACTTATTCACATGCCTTTATTCGCAACATTCTAATTAAACATTTTCTCCATCTCTTCCTCAGCAACATCACCTACAATGTTCCCATATGCTTCTTCGAGCTTGGATATGAAGTTCAAATTCAATCCATCCGTTTCTTCATTAAAATTATCATTAAAAACTCCAAGCAGGTCATATGTTTCCTGGATGATAGGTGTGAGATATCCAACTAATCCGTAACTCGCTTTATGAAGAAGTGACGGTAGAATAGAATCTTTGAAGCCAAACCCAACTCTGTTTGGAGGGAGTAATTGTTCCTCAATAGAATTCATTAGTTCTAGAAAGTCTTTATCACAATCTTTAAACCGCTCTAATCTGGTCGGAGGATATCTTCTAAAGTGCTGAGGATCAAATTTCCTCAACTCTTCTATTTCGGGTGTTCCTACACAAATAACAGAAACACTTCCGTGATTGGTTATGTGCTTAATCGCACTCATAGCCTCCTCATTTTTAACAAATCTAGATTTTAAAATATGATCCATCTCATCTAAGATAAGCATCTCGACCTTTTGTGCTTCTAATATAGTAAACACCTGTCTCTTTACTTCGCCAATTCTAGGTCTACCTGGCAGCTGTGGCGCACCCAGACTATAAATAATGCTCTGATAGAGTTCCATTATTGTAAACGGATCCGGTAAATTCACATAAACTACTGGTCGTATATCAATCTCTGTTCCTTCTTCATCAATATAAATATGTCCTTTATTAACCTCTAGTTCAGCATATCTTCTCATCATTTGTGTTTTACCCACTCCCGATAAACCAATTACAAATCGATGCCGTGGAGAATTGCTACCTCCCTGAAATTTATTATGTTTTCTAATTGAATCCAGCATACCCCAAATTTTTTTCAAGCGCGGATGTGTAATATATAGGCTTGCAACCCTTTGAGCAAATGTTGTACTTAATTGATATTCATCTTCTATTACTGACATATTATTCGCCTCCTTGTTGCAATTGTCTGAACATATCTTGCAAAGTAACCTTGGACTTAGACTGTGCAGTTTTCGGAGGCTGGCCAACCTTAATGCCCATTTCAAGATTCATTCTTACCGATTGCTCTCTTGCTTTGCGCCTGGACTTAACTCTTTCTTGAATTCGTTTCATTAGTAAAGCCATACCTTTTTTGACTTCTCTCGATCCAGGAATATAGCCTACGTTCAACTCACCTTTTTCTCGTAATATATCAAGCACTTTTTTAAAGGTAAACCGGTTCATTCTTTCCAAATCTTCTATGAGTGATCTGTCTGCATTTAATTCTATATACTCTCCTGTATCAGGCAGCTGCAAAAATAGTTTTGATACATCATCTGAATCGTATTTTACTCGATACTTATACTCCCGTGGCCTCACTAATCCATTGTGGTCCGCACTTCTGTAGATAATGTTTTCAAAGCGTACTCCATCTCGAGTATATGGTTTCATCAATACCGGAAGGAGTTCCATTCTGTAATGTTCTTCTTCCTCTTTATCTACCCATTCTGGAAAGCCAACCATTTGGAGCCCTGCATAGTAGCGAGTTGCAGGTGTTGGATATTCAATTGGCAATCCTTTATGAACAGAATGATGATAAACATCTGTAAAATAAACTGTGAGTAACTCTCGTATATCTTCAAGTGTGAAAACAGCTTCTTTCTCTGAGTCATAGTCCCCTTTTTCTTGCACACTACCTTTCCGCGTACCATATAGCCGGTGAACTAGCTCAGAATTAAGAGTTCCAATAAACCTTTCAATTGTTCCACCGTAACGTGGCGTTTTTACTGGGCGATATTGAACTTGAGACTGAAGTGTCTCGTTAATCATTCGCTTTACCTCAGCATTTTTAAACTCCGGACCATTATCCAGATAAATAATACTTGGTATACCGTAGATATCCCATTCATTAATTGTTCCGTATTTTTGTTTAGCATTTTTAAAGAAAATGCCGTGCATTAATGCTCTTCTTACCTTATCTGCAGAAGGTGGCTCAAAGGAAACTTCCATACACCAAATCTTACGACTAAATACATCTATTCCTAGTGAAATATAGGGACGTCCAATAACAAAACCGGTTTTTTCATCAATCACATCAATATCTAATTGTGTATGGTCGATTTCCACGATATGTAGTGGGTATTTTGCCTCTTTATTTGAGAAACCGCGCTGAACTTCATCAAACTTTTCATTACCAGTCTTACCATCTCGCATACGTATTTTTAACTCTGGGTTAAGTCGAGAAAGGATTTTGTAGATAGTATCATATTGTGGGGGTGCTATATCTTCGAGGAGGCATTTGGATTCAATTGTATCAAAGATTTCTTTTGCAGAAGCTTTTTTCAATGTTAGGTAATCTCTTTCAATAACCCCTTTAATTACGGGAATGCAATCTTCAGGCAGTCGTACTCTTATACTATCCAGAACTAGATCCTGTTTTTTGGGATGACATATTTCAAGGATCTTATAATCTTTACGTGTAAAATTGTGCTTTATTGTTTTAGGAACTAATCCAGTTATACCTTCATTAGGCAACGCGTGCTCTTCTCTTTTAAAATCGGCTAATCTCCTTTTGATCGTCCTTGTTGAAAGTCCAAATACTAAAGAAATACGCTTAATCAGCTGCTCTTGAGTAATGCTACTGATTAATTCATTTTTTTGAATGTAATAATTATATCTTTCTTTAAATTCGACATTTGCTCTTAAGTTACCACTTTTTGCTTTTTCAAGTAAGATAATCGGTTGAATCATCTCAAATCTTGAAGACACAACTGCTCTTTGCTTCTTACTCAGGGTATCAAGGATTGAACTGTGTTTGTGCTTGTCTTCCTGCTTATCGGCTGCTTGTTTAACAATTGCATCTAGTGATTTAAATGAATGATTAGAAATTAGTTCAAAATAATTAAATTCTTCTTCTAGATCCCCACCAGATTTGATGGCGAGAACATTAGGCGGTGTTATGGATATTACTTTATATTTCCGCCCTTCATAATGAAAATCGGAATTCTCTTTCAACTTATGAAGCTTCATTTTCGGAACCATCCCCTTCCTGAAAGTGAGTGTTTAGTTGGCACATGAGATTACCAACCTTTACAAGCTGGTTTTCACTAAGTGGTTTGGATATGTTATAGGTTAAAGATCCTGACGCAATAAGATGATATATTGCTGGTAATACGACTCTAAAATCAACGCTTGACGAAAAGCTTCTTGCTAATTCTATGATTGTGCTTTCTTCTAAATAATTCAATCTATGTAAAATTTGTCCTTTCCATTGACTGTACGTCTTTCTATGTTTGAGAAAACCGTGCAGCAGATTTATATTCGATTGAATCACATCGGGTAAGGTCTTCGGATAAATGACGCTATACCGCCATCTCCTCTCTTCCGAATACTCCATGCATCTTTTGTTACACCGTTCAAAGGTTTTTGTCTGGTCACTCGATAACTCTTTAATTTGATACAACTGAGGTATATAACCCTGGCGGAAAACAAGAACATCGGGAACATGCTTCCACTCTTTCTTTTGGCCTTCTGGGTCCAATTGAGGCATTGCGACTTCCACTGGTTGTACATAGTAACGAATTACTTCCGTGTCTAACTCAAGAAAATAGTAAAACAATCTCTCTCCCAGTGAATGAAATTCTACATCTCGTTTTAACTTCACACTCCGAAATGTTCCAATAATATGAGGATGCTGCCAGCTAATCTTGTTATCCACTCTTAACTTTGGGTAGTAAAGCTGATCTTCTTTAACCCAATCACAGTTTGTCCAATCCATCTCCTCATCTCCAAACAATAATTCTGTTATTTCTCATAGAATATCAACGGATTATTTTAGTGTCAATTATTTTTTACAATAATCCGTTATTATGCTACAATAGAAACTACATCTTTGACTGAACGTGGGGGAAAATATGATGTCAGTAACAGGAGACCGAATTAAAACATTACGGAAGGAAAAAGGGTTGAAACAAAGGGAACTCGGTGATCGTCTGGGGGTTTCACCTCAAGTGATATCGAACTGGGAAAGAAACTACAGCTTTCCGGATCATAATGATATAGTTCAGTTGGCTCAGATCTTTGGAACGACTGCTGATCATTTGCTTGGGAGAGTAGATAACATTTTTCATGAACAGTTGGATATATCAAGGGTATATATGAGCCAGCAAAGTAAAAATGATAAAGGTGTTGTCACAATTGATCTAATAAAGCTTTTCAATTCCGACTTTGGGGTATCCATAAATGGATCTACATTATCATTAGCCGAGAAAAGCATGTTAGAATCTCTTACTAATCTTTTCTTTACTCATCTCCGAGCGATAAAAGACGAGCATTAGAGACAATTTCAATTGTTTTTTTTTAACATAGAATTAGTGGGATTATAGCGTCGTCTCTTAAGCTTCTGAATACTGCGAAAATACCTTTGTAGTTTCGCGTTTGAAACGTCGTTGATGATGATGATATTTGCAATAATCCACTCATTGTCTGGGACACTGAAAATCAGAATCTTTGAAAGATCGCTCGTATTATACGCTACAAACACCTCCCACTTGCTTTCCGCTCTTGCCTGTTCGAACCATTTTCTTGAAATTGCCTCCGGGCAAGAATAATAATTAGCTTGAAATTGAATACCTCTTTCCGTAACAGTGGCCACACCTAATATTTTCATTACTATCATCACCTTTCAATAGGGTTATAGAATCAGTTTATCCGTATATCTATATTTTATAACTATACGGATATTTTAATATAAAAAAAACACTTTCTTTATCTTTCTTTATGCACAATCTTTAAGAACAATTTTTAAGAACTGAATTTCTTTCATTTCTCATTTCCTCAATTTGTTTGCATATATAGGGGGCCAACTTTTTCAAAGTAGATCTGCATACTTCCAAGCTCTCGAATAAAGGTACTGAATATACATAGCCTAAATGATTTTCAAAATATGCGGTCACTTGCCCCATAATCCTATCCTTTAGAACCTGTACTCGTTGTTCTTGTTGAAGTTTCTTATATTTAGCAACAATGAAAGAACATCCTTTATTCTGTATCGTTGTAGCACTGCATCCGATCATCTTAGATACTGAGGGCAGTGTTATCTGTTTGTCTTCAAATAGCATTTGTTTACAAGTATTTTGGACGAGATGCAGAAACTCATAATCCCTTTTTTGATCTGACATACCAGTTTGCTCATAATAATGTTCGTAAAGGGTTCTAATGACTTGGGAATGGTATCTATACAATAGATACTGATCATCATTCTTCCAGTGTTTCCAATGCTGAATCTCAATTATGGATCCACCCCGGCGGATTGCATCACAAAACACATCTAATATCCCCTGCTCTATTTCAACTAATGGTGCATCTTCTAAAAAAATACCTCTTGAATAGAAATACGATAATATCCGGCGAATTCGACTCTTTTTCAATCCCATCACTTTTTCCTTTTCGGGCCAAGTTAGCTTTGTGATTCGTCGATTGGTTAGAATAGAATATCCCTTAATAAAATATGTCCTCTCTACTATTTCTCTGTTTGTATTTATAGCATATTCGCATCCACAATCTATACAAACCAAATATTCTTTAAAGAATTGCTCTCCTTTGCCCTTATTTTTTGATGGAGTTTTAATTATTGAATTATCTGATCTAAAGCTCTCACACCAGGGGGCTATACATGCTAGTCTTACCGGTTCATTTCTACTAGACATCAGAGAATTAACAAACGAAAGTGGAAGACTCATTGATAGAAATTCTTCAACCTCAATATCATGTAAAAAAATTGTAGATAGAATGGTTTGAATATGTATCGTTCGTTTCTTGCTTGTTCCGCGGGCAATTTGAATGAAATGAATAAGAGATGCTTCTTTGATTTTCCCTCGTACAATCTTCTTTTCAAAGATATGATGCTTGTCATTTAAAACAAAAAGAAGCCTCAAGGCTATCTCATTTGAGCTCAGTTCGACACCCTGAGAATCATACAATAATGACAACCAGTTTCTTATGAACCATCTTTGTTTTTGAAGAAGCTTTTCTTCTAGAGCCTCTGAGTTGGGAATATTTTTACTTAGATCACAGAAACAATGAGGGCATCTTCCCATTTCAGTTATTTCTTTGTATTTTATCTCATGACTACAGTGAAGGCAACTATCGAGAAGTTTTCTTCCATGAGACAAGCATATAGTTATATCATGAATTTTCCATATTAACTTTATTTGTTTTTTCTCGGCAAAGCATTCAGGACAATATGACAAATGATCACGGATTGAATCATTAAGAAACATGCAGTTAGTTTCACTACTGCTACCTTTGAAGATCCGAATTACATTAGTAAATGAACCTTTCAGTAGATCCGTTATCGAAATAGCGAATATTTGGTTTAGATGTTTGACATCAATAACATTACTTGGACAGAAATCAAGCCTATGTACGTCTCCAGCATGAAGCCTATATTTGTTTTTCTTAAGTAGATTAAATAAATCAAAAAAACTCATCCCATTAGCCTCTGCACATCGGTGTAAAAAACTGTACAGCGACTCATCATAGGATATTTTTATTCTTACTGTCAATGGCTTCATATTCATCCACCTAACTCTATGGAATTATAAATATCTATCATTATTGATTTCCATAGAGTTATTAATATATTCATGAGTATAATCAATTCATATTCAGTAGATGATTATTTATTTGTGCCAAAGAGTGTTGGAAGAAAATAAACCTCAAAGTGCTGTAACCTTCCCATTATTGTAACTTTGGTGTCGTTGACCGACTCCTATTCGTATTTCCGTCAATAAAGAAATGGCTTTCTTTATCCCAATAGACTTTATGATAGTTTTCATCATTCACTATAGCTGAGGTACAGACACTATCTTATTAAATGGTAAGTGTTGCTTCGTTCCTTTTACATAGGATCTCATTATACTGCTTAAGCATTTTTAGGATTTCATCACTCTTTTTTAGCCATTCGAAATCGGAAGATTTCATTCGGTGTATTAATGGTTTTATGTTATCCCTTGTAATATCTCCATCAAAGAACATTTCTAATTTCTCGGTTTTAACCCAATCTATTACTTCATCATCACTCTTAAAATATTTACTAAATTCTCCGACTTCAAAGCATTCATGCAGTGTTTTTGGCATTTGGTCGAAATAAAGTATGCCACGTTTTTGCATTTTCCTGTTTTGCAACCTCATCATATTTGCTCTTGTTGAAGATAATTCAGCAAATTGATACAACTCTTCTACCAATTCATCTTTGCGCGGTAAATAGGCATTAATGTTTTTTATGATTTCGTCATAGTCTGCTTTTCTTTTAACAGGTGTCCCTCTAATCCCTTTATGGCAAAAGGGATTCCCTGGTAAGCATTGTAAGCACATCTTCAATGGCATCCATACAGAAAATATAGTATCGGCATGCAAATCTCCACCTAACCATACGACATCTAAATCATTCTTTTTTCGCCACTCATCACCTGCAGGTTTTCCAAGAGCATTAATCCAGTACTTTAAATAATTGACGATAGGGTTGTCGGTATACTCAACACCAATAATGTTTTCTAATTTGTCTTCAGACATTTAATTGACCTCCTTCATCGAAATCTTCAATGGAAAAGGAAATTCTAGTGTTTCCTCGTTTATGACTAGCCACGAAATAGATCGGTTGATTCTGATTCCTGTCTAATACTATACAATAGTCAAATAGTCTTATTCCACAATCCAGTTGGAAATTCCTTCGATGAAAGTATCACCTACCAACGCCTAGTTTTTACTGATATAATTCTGACTCGGAAATATCCTCCCGATATATCCTTACCACCCACTCCACATCTGTGGAGTATCCAGTGAGAACAAGCTACACGATGCTCCCACCACTATGTCCCAAGTAAAAACTTGGGCCCATTACTTTAACAACGCATTATATGCTTCTCATCTCTTGCTGTTGCGTTTTCGTTTTCTGCTAAAGGGATTCAACTTCTCACTTTTACTGGAATTCGAATTGACTTTCTTCTGATCTCCCTAAAATGTGATTTTTTAATCGCTGTCTATTTCCTTCATCATTAAAAAAAATGAACGCAGCTATTGTTTTATGCCAACCTCTTTTATTTCTTACTGCACTTGGCATTCCTAAGAATCTTCCTATTTGATCAAGATCGATATCATAAAAGCTTTCTAGATCTGGGTCGTGTACTACAAGCTTAATCTCATTTCTAGCCTCTAAGACTTTGAGATAGTGCGTTATTGCTACTGCATGTTTATATGAGGTGTTTTCTTCAAGAATAGGGATATCTCCATCAATAATAACAATAACTTCTTTCCTTATTTTTAAGAATAATTGTACAAAAAAGGGAATAAAGGCCTTACCATTAGGGTTAAAAATTTCTAGTGAATTATCAAAATCGTTCTTCAATGATGCCAATGCAGTTATATCAGAGTCACCTTCGACAATAATCACTTTCTTATAAAATAAGCACCTATAAAATTCTTCACTTTTTAAATTTTGCTCAATAAAACTATCAAATGCTTGGTGATGATTTAGTAAATTCAATTTGTATTGAATTGAAGAATCGACTTGAATATTTGGCTCTTCTACTCTCATATTCTCAATTTTATTCGATGTAATTCTATATAACTCTATCACTTCTTCTTCTAAAACGTTGAATTTTGAGTGATTATTAAAGAAAATAATATTTTCTAGATCAACTTTTAGAATGTTAAGCAACCGAGAATTATGCGTTGCTACTCTTACAACAAAATTACATTCAAGCAAGACACTAAAAAATTCAGCAATCACTTTTAAAAATTCTTCATCCAAGAAATTTTCTGGTTCATCGAAATATATAATTCTTACATTATTCAAATTGTAACTAGTGAATATTGACATCATATTATTGAGCTTTTCTTGACCCTTGGACTTCTTTTTGAAAAGGTTTAATTTTCTCATGATATCATCACAAAAGGAAATTACCTTAAGGACTCGATCAGATATTTTTTCCTGCTCTGTCTCTCTGCCTGATTGGCCGCGAGAACCCTCGTCTAAGTAGTTATACAACATATTTTGAAAATTGACAGAAACCTTATTCATATGTTTTGGAATAATGGGCATGCCATCCTCTGTAATTAGAAATGCACCTTGGTCTTGTTCTTTTAATGCCTCGTTCAGTGCATAAGTTTTACCAGAGCCATTCATTCCAACTAAGAATCTTATTGGTTTTGAAAAATCATTTATTGGGTTCATTTTTTATACTCCATTTGTATTGCATAGCAGTACTTTTGGTAAAGCAATTTTAAATCGACGGGCTCCTCAAGAGTACCTCCCTGACGAATACTTATTAACTGCCTAACATCATCTGCACCAGTATTAAATCTCTCTAATCTAATACTAGTTAGGGCTTCAATTTTTAAGATGAAATCTTTCAAATCCTCTTTATGTTTTGGTTCTAAAAATGTAAGACTTATATCTATGGCTCTATTAAAGGCTCTCTCTCTAATCAGATTCGCTAATAAATATTCTGGAGATAATTTTTTATCCCAATTCCAATCGGCCTCTAACTGCATCGAAGACATAGCTTCGCTAATAATTCCCTTCTTATCCTCTGGGATAAAGTTAAAAGGGTCAATTTTATCTTTTATTGATGTAGGTAATTTATTGTATTCGGCTTCCCAAAAAACAATTTTGTCTCTGAGAACATCTACTAAATAAGAATTCTCAATGTTACTTTGATCAACCATTTGTAAATCATAAAAATAGTAATACTCTTTAAGTATATTTATAACCTCTGACTTAAAACATATGAACCCCTCAATTGTATCACCGTTATAATGACTAGAGTTATGCATTCGAGGCTTCAAATCTTTCAAGTCAAGCACTTGTATATTTCGATTTTTTCGTTTGCTATTACTTTTATACAATGGAACTTTGATACTTCCTAATACAAAAACCGAACTTTCCCCTCTATCAATTTTAATGTAGGCATCGGACGATTTATATATATCAGATTTAGTCTTTTTTATATGATCACTGTGAGTTCGATATTCAAATTCAGCTACCAACTCAAACTTTGGGTATATATTACTCTTAGGGTCATTGATAAAATTATTAAAGATCTTCTTTAGAATTAATAATTTAAGATCATTATTAGATTTTAATACAGGTAGACCTTGCATATTTGAATATTCATCATTACAAAACGCATTTACATAATTAGAATTACTATACTCGTACTCATTAATTTCGTCTGATACGAGTAGTGGATTTAACTGATATAAATTCCTTGATTTATATTTCCTGTAAGTTATAACATTATGAATGAAAGCACTATTATCCATTGTATTATCGTATTTGGTTGGCTCTTCCAAATGAAATTCCATGTTATCTTTTAACCAAGTACCATCTATCTCTATAGACTGGTGCTTTAACACTAATTTTAAATAAAAATCTTCTCCCTGATCAGCTGTAAAATTACCTTCTTCAATAATTGCTGGTATATAATCATCATCTTCAAAACCTTTAAAGATCGATGTAATTTCTTGAATTACATTCGGAATTGTATTTGTTCTTTTTAATTGATCTAGATATTTCATACGTTGATCACCGCCTAAAAAATGTTGGGATTTAAGTTTCTATTGTCCAAGCAGATATCGCAACACAACTATCCCTCAAGTGACTACCTAGCTAATTTTCAAATGAATATCTTAAGCAAAAAATCTTTGGGTACCAAATTCAGTTATCACAACACTTTTTATATTTCTTCCCACTACCACACGGGCATATATTATTACGTCCGATTTTTTTTGCCCCAGTTTGTTTTTTAAATGATGCAATTCTTGATTCAGCATATTCGACTGACTTTTTTTCAATCTCCTCCTTCCTTGCATCTGGTATGTTATCTTTAGTTAGATAAGAAAAGTCAACGTCAATCAGTACACCATCTCTTGAATAAGTCAGATATAGACCTAATCTTTCACTATCGTTTGTTCTAAGTAATGTAGCCAGTATGTAGTCATTGACATACTCATTTGAAAAAGAAGTAATGCCTTCTTGATTACAAGCAATGGTTATCTTCACTTCTCCGAATAAGCTCAACGGCATTAATCTTCCAGTTTCACTTTGCCTTCTTAAAACAGTTATAAGTTGTGCTTCTATCTGTTCTCTTGTATCACCGTCCATATCTAGGAGAGAACTCACAACTTTGCATCTTCCTTTTTTAGCTTGATGATCCAACATTTTAATAATATCTTCAATCATGGCTGGAATATTTTGTTTGGGTTTATCAAGTGCTTCTTCATCAAATATTAATTTCACAAAGTAGTTATCCAATTCTTCACGATACCCTTGCCATAAAACTCGACGTCCACCACTTTCTATTGCTCTAGTAACATAGTGATTATGCTTTATATACATACCCAAATGATCTAGTTCATCAAATAATTCGATTTCTTCTGATTGAGCAGCTTTATATCTTTGTTCCATAAAGTGTGTAAACTTACTTGGAGAGTCAAAGTAGTCTAAACAAACCCTTAAGTCGTCAACTGAGATACTCCAGACTGGAGTTAAGTTAAGTTCAACCCCAAGTGGAGTAAGTTTTGATGCTCTAGCGGCAAAAGAATTAAAATTATCTATTGTAATACCGCATATGGTAACTTGTCTAAAATCCGAACTCCTTAGATTTCGTATTGGATTATGCTGTTCATCATAAACTGTAACTGTCTCTGCACTAAATAAATAATCAATAAATCGTTTAGCTTGATCCCGTGGGCTTTTAATAAGAGTCTTTATAGACTGAATGTAAGCAGGAAAATCGGTACTAGGTGGTGTATAAGTAAAAGACCCCGCTTTAACTTCAATGACTATAAGATGGTCGTCAAAAATGATAATTCCATCGTTTTCGCACCATTCCTTCTTTCCTGACTTACCTGTACTGCTAGGATAATAAATGGATTGGAAGACTTCAGCCCCACTTAACAAATTACAAAATAATCTGAAGGGGAGTTCTTCAGAAACTTCCTTCTGCTTTGTGTTCCATTCTTGCTTATATTCTGGCTTTAGGCGAATTATTAGTCTTTGAATAACTCTGTACAAATTATCAAATAAACTATACAGATCAAAGCAGTAGTAATTTTTATCAATACTAATAAATGGCCTAACTTCAATAGGTAATTTTCTTAGTGGCCACCCAGCATACTCTCCAGTTGCGAAAAAGTCCTTATCTTCTCCAGGCTTCCACGCTAATTCCCTTAGCAAAGAATCAGGTAATCCTGTTATTTTTCTAACATCAAACAGATCATAACCAAACAACCTATTGGTTACAGATTCCTTTAATTCTCCTAAGCCTTTTTCATTTACTACCTCATTCATTGCATCTCTGGGATCACTAAATAAATGTTCTGTCGCTAATTTTTTCTCGACAGCTTCTAAAGTCCGTTCTCTTAACTCCTCCATATCTGTCATCAGTTGATTAATTCCTTGCATTAAAGAAAATTGCAACTTTCTAATTCCATCCAAAAAATCCTCAATACCTATATTAAACAATTCAATAAATATTTCATTATGTGGGGTTAATAAATCACGTAAATGCTCGATTTCATGAACAGCATACCTATCGCCTCTGACAGTAGTTCTTAATTCCTGAGCTTGTACATACAACATATCGTACTCAGGGTCATATTCGGGATCATTTTCCTTTAAATATGCACTGTGAGTCATATGAAAATGATGAAGATTACTATAAAGCTCGGATACCTTATTCGATAACTCAGATATTACAAGGTCTTGCGACTCCTCTCTGTTTTCAAGAGGGGGAGTTGAAACAATAATACTTTGTACATAATCAATCATTCTTACGGCAACTGTATCATCGAAATCAAACTGAAATTCAGAAGATTTATTAAGCATTGAAAATAACATTCCATAATAACCCTGAACCAATAATTGAAGAGGATCGCATCTTACAACTAAACTACGAATGCTATTTACCAGTTCATCAATCTTTGTGTAGGTGTCTGGATAATCACCTGCAAGCTTAGCCATAATTCGTTCATGATCTTCTTCACTCATGTTATTTCTCATAACAACTGTATTTCCGAATTGGGCCATTTCGAATGGGCCAAATGAAGTATATTGATCAGGCTTATGACTGAGCCTCTTCTTAATCGATTTCCCCATAATCTATCACTCTCTCTTTTCAGCATTCTAACACCTTCTATTATACAAAAATAGGAAGCATCATAACTACATTTGATGTGTTACGGTGTGAACAAATCATTCTTATAAAAGCGCACCACACACCAGAATTAGAAGTAATTTGATATAGCGAAGCCAAGCTTTTTCTCTCGAATATGACAATTTCAAGATTTTATCCCTAGGGTTTCTTTTTTGATAGTCTTAACTGTCAGATTTGCATGTCGTATAGAGAAAGGAAACCAGTTAGAGGGGAAAGTCCTTTCTTTTCCTAGGCACTGGGGGGTATGACATTTGTCCGCAGATTTTTTATTATAGAAATAAATTCAACCCGCCTGTTACCCTCTTTACAAGCCATCCCGTCTTGTGGTTTACCTATTCCCACAGTAATTGATTTCGTCTTTGACAACTTCATAAGGCAAGTTGTGAACTGCCCTGCCCCCCTCGACTTGACATTGGATGCGCGGCGGCAGTTTACAGTTGAATGGGCGTTACGATAACTACAATTTACGAAACGAGGGATGACTATGAGAAATCGTGTTGTCGATTATGTTCGTGTTTCTACAAAGGGACAAGTTAAGGATGGCTATCGGAAGAAATACAGCGGTTTTGTAATCTCCACAAAACCTTGAACTCTAAGAATCTACAAACACGAAGGCATTTCAGGGGCAAAGGTGGATGAGGATGAGCTAACAATTTAACGTGAAGGCTTACAGGAAATGTTGTCTGACTTGAAATGGCAGGACGTAAATTATGTTGTTGTCCTAAATACTTCCCGCCTTTGGCGTTCGGACATAGTCAAAGTGTTGATTCAACGAGAGCTTAAACGGCACAAAATCGATGTTAAAGCCGTAGAGCAGTCCTTTACAGCATCAATACTAATGACCCTAGTGATTTCTAGTGAACGGTATGATGGAGCTCTTAGACCAATACCTGAGGCTAGAGATAGCGCTCAAACTTAGTCGTGGACGATGCAAGAAAGCTCAACAAGGCGGTTACGCAGGGGGACGGGCTGTGCTTATGGCTACAATTCCAAAAAAGGGCAGAAATCGATTGAAATCAACTGGGATGAGGCTCAAGCCTCCGTCAGTCTTACTTTGGACACTTAGCTAATATACCAAGGAGCTAGGCAAATATAGAATGCCTAGCTCCTTGGTAACAAATTAATTTATTTTCTTAACTTAAGATTAATGATCTCCAGTATTTCCATTTGATTTTCCATACTTAGCCTTCTTAAAGCACTTACAAATTCGTTTTCAAATAGAGTTAATTCCGAGTTGTTAAAAATCATTTCTTTCTGCTTTTCAACGTTCAACTGATTTGTCTTGCCAGAAAGCAACCACTCTAATGAACATCCAAAATTTGTGTATATCGATACAACTGTGTCTATAGATGGTTTACTGTTTCCTGCTTCAATATCGCTTAGGCTACCTTGAGAAACCCCGATTAGGTTTGAAAATTCAACTTGATTTAAATTGTGTATCTTCCTCAATCTCTTTACGTTTTCTCCTATAATGTTCATTTAGTCCTCCTCCGAAGAAAAACGATTTATGACAAAAGCCATTCCAGAAATTTCAAAGAAAAAATTCACGAACTTCTATTCGGTTTAATTGTAAATTCAGGCCTATGCCCCGCTCGCCCACCACATGAAAAATCCCGATGTATCAAGGCCTTAAGCCACATCGGGACTAGTCTAAGTAGTGACAAAATAACGTTCAAAATCTATGACAAAATAAATTACAAACGGTGACAAACTGAATTACAACTCACATATGTTACAAATTATTGTTTGTTAAAGCATCCGCTGCCGCATAGCTTCGAACAACACTACAGTTGCCGCCATTGCCGCATTAAGCGATTCCGCCCTGCCCTGCATCGGGATGCGAATATGCTCGGTGGTTAAGGCTGTTACCTCCGGTGAGACGCCCTGCCCTTCGTTGCCGATTACGAACCATACAGGCTGACGAAAGTCGAACTCGTAGCAATCCGATACTCCCTGCAGGCTGGTCGTAATGACGGCGACTCCATGTGCAGCCGCTTCGGGCAGAACCAATCGCAAATCGCCCTGAGCGATAGGCAGATGAAACATAGACCCCATCGTGGAACGCACCGTCTTAGGGTTGTACAAGTCTACGGTTCCTTTACCCAATAGGATTCCGGTTGCACCAACCGCATCGGCGCTGCGGATAATCGTGCCCAGATTTCCCGGGTCCTGCATCCCGTCAATGACTACTACAAGTCCGGGCGAGACACCCGACTCTAGTAAATCTGCCGGCTCCCAATGGAGCTTGCGGAGCACGGCAAACACCGCCTGCGGCGTTAACGTATCCGTACATTTGCTCAGTACTGGCTCTGTTACCGCCAAGCATTCGATCCCTACAGCCGCTGCCTGTTCCAGCATTCCAGCAGGCAGCTCGCAGAGTCGCTCCCCGGCGTAAACCAATGTATCTATAGCAGCTCCAGATGCTAACGCTTCCTGCACGAGATGCACACCTTCAATGATAAACTGCCCTTGCTTTTCTCTGCCCTTCTTATCAAGCAGCTGTGTCCATCCCTTCACTCGGGGATTTTGGACGGAGGTAATGATCGGTACTTCCTGCTTTGTCATATCTATTAGCTACTCCGTAAATGTTATTTCGAAATGTTGTAAATTTTCGTTTTTACCTACAATAATTAAGATATCATTTTCCTTAATCAAATCTTCTGCTTGGGGAGCAATATTGATATGAGTGCCTGTTTTAATTCCAATAACGTTGCAGCCGTATTTGGCACGGATGTCAAGCTGACGCAGATTTTTACCAACCATAGACCGTGTTGCCCGAATTTCGGCTATACTATGATCCTCTGAGAGCTCGATATAATCAATGATATTAGAGGAAATCAAATGATGCGCTACCCGCTGACCCATATCTCGCTCAGGATAAATCACTTTATCCGCACCGATTTTCTTGACTACTTTGCCATGCAGCTCGTTTTGAGCCTTAACCACAACTTTAGGTACGCCCAATTCTTTTAAAATGATAGTTGTTAAAATACTCGACTGGATGTCTTCCCCAATGGCAACTACAACAACGTCAAAATTACGCAAGCCTAAGGCCCGAAGCGCCTCCTCATCCGTTGAATCCGCCTGCACCACATGTGTAACAATATTGGAAACCTCTTGTGTTCGCTGTTCATTGCTATCAATGGCAAGTACTTCAAAACCAAGGCTGTGCAAAGTTTTAGCAACACTAGACCCGAATCGTCCCATCCCGATAACTGCAAATTGCTTTTTCATGAACATCATCCCCTCATTACCAAAGCTTAAGGTTACCACCTGACAATATAATTACTAGTATACCACAAAATGAATCCATCATTACTCAGCATGAAGCCCCACCGTTTGGTGCATATTAATTTAAGTAGAAAAGCATCTGATTGAAGCACTTTTGAAGACATAAACCAAGAGACGATAAAGCGAGGAAACTTCCATGAATTTAAACCTGAGACAGGCGATCGTTCAGCGTATTTCAGACAAAAATGATGAAGAATTAATTGGCGTGGTTGAAGATTCCATAGGTGGACAAGAGCAGGTTTTGCCCGGATTGGGCGTTTTGTTTGAAATGATCTGGCAGCACAGCGGAGAAGAACTGCACAATCAAATGATTACCTCCTTAAAAGAACATCTGGCAACAATCGAGACACCTGGCTGAGCCCCTCCCGGGAAACTTCACTCCTTCAAAATCTGCAATTTTTAACTAAAAAAGCCACGCAAGAGCCGTGAGTCAGAATCCACTTTCTTAGGAATCTGCTTTGGCTTGCTGTGGCTTTTCTATTTTTCTAAATTCGGTATAAAATGATTAGTCCAAAATGCCCTTAACCAGATTGCCCGGCATTGGCTTCGGTTTCTCGCAGCTGCTTTGCATAATGTAATGCTTGCCTTCCTTCGAGGCATCATGGAATCCATGCATCGCTTCCAAAATATGATAGGCCAGCTCACCATTTGCTCTGTTAGTGCGACCATTACGTATGGCGAATGCCATATCCAGTACGCCTAAGCCGCGGCTGTTATCTGCATAACCATGTGTCAAAGGAATTTCGCTGAATTCCTTCGAATCCCAGCGTCTAACGCTTACGGGACCTCCGAATGTATTCGGGTCGGGAACGCTGAGGGTGCCCTCACTGCCGTAAATTTCGATTCTCGGCAGCTGGGATCCTCCGAAGGCGTCGAAGCTTGTAATAATCGTACCGATTGCTCCGCTATGGAAGTCAAGCACACCGGCGATATGCGTCGGTGTTTCTACTTTAATTTTTCCGCCAAATTTGGGCTCGCTTGTGATGGTACGTTCCGGGTAAGAAATTTTAGCTGAACCGGTAACACGTTGGATTGGTCCCAGCAAAGCAACCAAAGCAGTCAAATAATAAGGCCCCATATCGAACATCGGACCGCCGCCAAGGGCATAATAAAACTCAGGATCGGGATGCCAATGCTCATGTCCTTTTCCGATCATGAACGCGGAGGCTGCGACTGGAGTACCAATCCAGCCGTCTTCAATCAGCTTGATGCAGGTCTGGATTCCGCCGCCCAAGAATGTATCCGGCGCGCTGCCTACAAGCTTGCCTTGGCGCTTGGAAACAGCCAAAATTTCCTGTCCTTCCTCACGAGTAACTGCAAGCGGCTTCTCTACATACACATGCTTGCCCGCTTCCAAAGCCTGAATGCAGACGCTCGCATGCGCTGCTGGAATCGTCAAATTGATAACTAGATCAATGTCCGGATCCGCCAACAGCTCTTCTACCGTGTAAGCTTTCGCGATTCCGTGCTCCTCAGCGCTCGCTTGTGCGCGGGCTACATTCAAATCTGCGCAAGCCACAACCTCCAAAGCCGTGGAGAAGGCTCTGCAATTTTTGAAATAGATACTGCTGATTTTACCGCAGCCGATTATACCGATTCTTACTTTCTCCATAATGATTGGTTCCTCCCATTTATCCTACTCGTTACTGGCTATTCCTGCAGATTCAAACCAGCTTATAAGCTTAAGTTAGTTGCTGTCACCCATGCCTGAATATTTAATATCTCTAACAACGCCATTGGAAGCTGTCTTGCCTTCCGCTGCCCACAAAAAGCCGCGCCGCATCATTAACGTAACCTCCGGCATTTCAACAATGTTAGCTTTATGTCCAAGGGAGCAGTAATAGACGCGTCCAGCACCCCAGCGCTTCGTCCATACAACCGGCATATCGACGGCACCATTTGTTGAATGAGGTCCTTCTACGACAGGAAAACGGGTTGTAGCCAGCACTTCCACCGCCGGATCGATATGTAAGTAATACTGCTCGCTTTTTACTGTAAAATCCTCAATTCCCGCCAGAATTGTACTTGAAGACTGTTTAATATTTACCACATATTCAACTCCGTCATTGCCAGGATGCGCCACCCATTGGCCCCCAGTCATGAACTGCCAATCAACATTATTGCGGAAGGAATCACACATGCCTCCATGGAGACCCGCAATTCCGACTCCGCTCTGCACGGCAGCGGTTACATTCTTAGCCCACTGCTTATCGATTTCACCCATCGTCCATGAAGGTACAATCAGATCAAGCCCCAACAGCTTATCTGCATCTGCAAACGATTCCAATGTATCGGATACCTCTACTTCAAAGCCTTCACTCACCAGAATACGATGAAAAATTTCCGATACTTCCTTCGGCTCATGGCCCTGCCATCCACCTTGTACGATCAATGCTTTTTTCATGCTGCACGCTCCTTTATACTTCGTCTATTTTGACCCAACGGCGCTCCGCAATCGAGCGATCGACAGCTTCCAATACTTCCTGACACTTAACACCATCTACAAAATTAGGGACAGGCTGGCGGTCTTCCTCCAAAGCTTGCATCAATTCAACAACTTCATGGACAAAAGTGTGCTCGTATCCTATCGTATGACCAGCCGGCCACCAAGCATCCATATAAGCATGAGCCGGATCAGTTGCCAGCACCCGACGGAAGCCTTGTACATCCTCTGCATCGTCCGTAAAATATACCTGAAGCTCGTTCATCCGTTCGAAGTCGAACTTCACACTGCCTTTACTGCCATTAATTTCAAAAGAGTTCGTGCAGCGATGCCCCGGAGCGAAACGAGTCGCTTCAAAGCTGCCCAACGCGCCGTTCTCAAAACGGCTCATAAACAAAGTCGCATCATCGACGGTTACAGCCCCTTTGGGCGCATCCTTACTGCCCTTGGCGCTGAGTCCTGTCATCGAGGTCGGCAATGGACGTTCCTTGATGAACGTCTCACTCATTCCGATAACCTCCGTCATACCGCCGATCAAATAATGCGACAAGTCGATCAAATGTGCGCCCAGATCGCCATGTGAGCCTGAGCCAGCAATCTCCTTTTGCAGCCTCCATACAAGAGGGAAGTCCGGATCTACGATCCAATCCTGCAAAAACCATGCACGGAAATGATAGATTTGACCGAGGCGACCTTCGTCAATCAGCTTCTTCGCGAGTTGAACCGCAGGTGCAAACCGGTAATTGAACCCTACCATATGCTTGACGCCCGCTTCCTCGGCAGCTCTCAGCATCTCCCTCGAATCGGGAAGCGTCAGCGCAAGCGGCTTCTCGCAGAATAGATGCTTGCCAGCCTTGGCCGCGGCTAAGGCAATCTCCTTGTGCGCATCGCTTGGAGCGTTGATATCGATCAGATCGATATCATCCCGCTTCAGCAGCTCGCGCCAATCGGTTACGTACCCTTCCCAGCCGAATTGCTCGGCCGCCTGGGCCACACCCGCTTCATCGCGGCCGCATATCAGCTTCATCACAGGACGCGATGACTTCGGGAAAAACATATGTAAATCACGGTAAGCATGACTATGAGCCTTGCCCATAAACTTATAACCAACCATTCCAACATTGATCTGCTTCATCCCAATTCTCCTCCTATCATATTGTGGCAGGAGTCTGTTCGACAAAAGTACCCATGAATTTGTATTCACGTAGATTATATCGTCGAAAGGACTCCTGGATAGATTTCCTTCTCTATGATTTATGGCAGGACTGCCTGATGATGAGCTCGGTTTCCAGCTTGAGCTGAAATCCCCCTGGCTCACCGTTCACCTGCTCCAGCAGCCGCTGTGCCGCCAGGCTGCCCATCTCATAGAACGGCACCGCTACACTCGTCAGCGGTGGATCCGTTACTCGGGCTGCGTCGGAATTATCGCAGCCAATTACAGCCACATCGCGGCCGGCTTCCCAGCCCAGCTCGCGCAGCCCTTGCATCAGCCCGATCGCCATCCGATCGTTCGCAGCGAACACAGCGTCGATCTCCTGACGACGCTCATATATTGCAGCAGCCGCACGATATCCGCTTGTGCGGCTATAATTGCCTTCATAGTACAAATGCGCCAGCTTCTCCGGCTCCATCCCTGATTCCCGCATAGCTTGGATATATCCTTGCCGACGATCCCCGCTGTTGGAAAACTGCGAAGAGCCGTTTAAGAAAGCTATTCGGCTGTATCCCTTTTCCAGCAAATGCCTCACAGCACGGTAGCTGCCTGCTGTATGGTCCGCATCCACCTCATTGAACCGCTCGCCTGAGAAGTGCTGGTTGACCAAACAGAACGGATGCCCGCCCTCCTCCAGCTTCTTTAGCTGCAGCCTCTCACGTGTCGTATCGGCAGCGCCCAGAATAATGCATGCGTCTACCTTTTGCGAACGAAAAACATCATTGTAATCGCTATCTTCATCTTGCGAACGGAACATCAAGAGCAGATCGTAGCCCATTTCCTTTACTTTTGCACCTATTCCGCTTAATACCTCTGAGAAATAGTAGGTTGAAAACAGATGAACCTTTGGAACATAAGGAAGCACAACGCCCAAGTTACCGCTTCTGCGGCGGGCAAAGCTCTGAGCAATCGCATTGGGATGATAGTTTAGGGTCTTCGCTGCTTCCAGTACCCGCTGCTTCGTTTCTTCTTTCATCGGACCTATGCCGTTGAATACCCTCGAAACAGTAGCTTCGGATACTCCCGCTAACTCAGCAACTTCCTTTCTGGTTACAATAAGGATGTCCCCCCTTTATAGGATAAAATTTGAAAATTTATGATTTATGTACACGCGTTCATTTTCTCATGGAGTATGTATGTTGTCAATGCTCTTCTTACTGCTTTTTCGTTTCTCATCCCTTCATTTACAATTCGGAAGGCCAGCCGTCAAGGGCCAGCCAATAATCCGCGTATCTGACCGTGTCACTCAAAATCTGCCATAAGCTTTGGCGTAACGATGAATTTTTCTAAAAATCCTCTTATCCTTCAGCTTGCAAAATATATACGGATCCGGACATGTGTTGACCTCCAGCACCCACGGATGCAGGCGTTCATCCAGCGCAACATCCAAGCCTATTTCTTTAAGTCGACGAAATCTGGAATGCAGCTGATGAGCTGTTTTCAAGCCAAGTGCATTAAGACGAGCAATGTATTTACGCTTCTCATTTCCGGTTAGATAGGGCGACAATAATGTCTCTATTGGCTTGAGCTTTCCTCCGTTGTGAACGTTCGTGACCACTTTTCTGGGATCACCCACACGGCCGATTACGCCGGTAGTCTCCCATTTTTTTTGCGGCGTTTGCTGTACCATAACACGGATATCAAAACGTCGATTGCGGTATTTTGTCAGATTGATACCTTTTTGCACTAAGTAAAGTCTATTTTTCGTACGTTTAAGAATGGAATTATACAGATCCTCAAAATTTGTAAAGCTCCTGACATCCAGACCATTCTGATAGCGGAAGCTCTCCCCATCTCCCTCCGAACCTATTGAAGTCATTTCCACTTTCATAACTCCATTCCCATAGGTCCCTTTATCCGGCTTAATGTAAACCATTTTATATTTTCCCAGCAGCTCACGGAGCGATGCCCTTGATAATTTCATTGTATCTGGAATATACATTCTCATCTCGGGTTTCTTTAATAACACTTTTGTTTTCTTCCATTTGCTTATGACATAGCCTTGAGCTTTGCCGATCCCACTACCTGGAGCTTTACCTGAGACCTTCACTTTAACCTTGTCCTTGCTCTTGATAAAGACTTTGCCCTTGATTGTGCGCATAATGTCCACCTTTCTCTAATTACCTGATTCCGCCAAAATCTAAACATCTTATTGTATGCGGTACAAATGCTCCTTGTCAGAGGCTAATGCCCAAATTAAAGGGCAGGTCCGTATGGCAAAAAAACAAAAAAATCGGCCTAATCGCAAATCTCTGCGAATTAGAACCGACTCTTTACTTAAGCTGATTTTGTATTCAGGTCGAGCTGTTTTTCCTTTCGAAGCAAGTGAATAAAATACCGCATGTAGTAAGCAATCAGAACAAAGAAAATGCCTACCGTCAACGGATCTTTCGTAAAATCCTGCATAGAATTAGCCGCGGCAGCCTGCGCCGCCGGGTCTTGCAGATACATCCCGATCAATCTGTATCCAATCCGGCTCATAAATAATACGAGCACAGCAACCTCTATTCCGATATGGGTGCAATAATACCAGCCGTCCTGCCTTTTCTCGAAACGCAGATGCTTGACCGCATAGTAGCTCAGCACCAAGCCGCCAGCCATCCCAACCACGTCCGCGACAAAATTGATAGGATGCAGCATCCCCATATAAAGGAATACGCAGCCCAGCACTCCAAACATTACAGACCGGAAGATCAGGCGGGATCGGGTCAGCTTTTGGAAACCAACCGAACGCTTAAACCTTCGGTAGAGCATAAAAGCGATCAGCACCGTGAAGCCCGCTGTTATTGCAATATGCCGAACATCCATGGTTTTATCCTCCTAAGAGTTTCGTTATAGCGAAACTGCTTCGTAAGCCTTGCTTTTTTTTCTTAAGCCCAACTAACTTCATTTGAAGTTACTCAAGCACAAAATAACTCAGGGCGCGTTCTCCAGAAATTTCGCGGTCGGATTTTTCTCCATCGCTGAACGCATTGCGTACTCGCTTTCGAATAACACTACATAGTTGTCATCCTTATCCTTCACAAGCTGGGAATTAATACGGAATTTACTTGGATCAATTTTATCTTTATCGTCCACCAGCCAACGGGCAAACTGGAAGTTAGTCCGCTGCAGCATTACATCCACTCCGTATTCACCCTTCATCCGGTATTCAAATACTTCAAACTGAAGCTGGCCGACGACACCGAGAATCATATCCTCAAAGCCAATCGTTTTGAACACTTGAATGGTGCCTTCCTCCGTCAGCTGATCGACGCCCTTTTGAAACTGCTTATGCCTAAGCGCATTTTTCACAGTAACTTTCGAGAACAGCTCCGGTGAAAAGGTCGGCAGCTCATCGAACTGCACATTGCCGCCTTGAGATAATGAATCACCAAGCCTAAATATACCTGGATCAAACAATCCGATGATATCGCCCGGATAGGCCTCCTCAACGATGTCACGGTCTTGTGCAAGGAATTGTTGAGGCTGAGCCAGCTTAATATCCTTACCTACGCGCACGTGCTTAACGGACATTCCACGCTCGAATTTACCTGAGCAAATACGCAGAAACGCGATCCGGTCACGATGAGCAGGATTCATGTTGGCTTGAATCTTAAAGATATAACCCGAAAATTTCTCGTTAAGAGGGTCTATTTGGCCCTCGTTGCTCCGCCGCGGTGTAGGTGTCGGTGCCAGCTTCAGGAAATTCTCAAGAAACGTCTGCACGCCGAAATTATTGATCGCACTGCCAAAAAATACAGGTGTCAGCTCACCTGAGCGCACCTTTTCAAAATCAAACTCATCTCCCGCTACATCGAGAAGCTCCAAATCCTGCACCAGCTGATCGTAGAAAAATTCGCCTGCAATTCCTTTAACAATATCATCCTCGTAGCCGGTTACCTTTTGCACTTGAATTTCCTTATGATCATCGCCCTGGAACAGCTCCACTTGTGTCTGCGCCCGGTCATACACACCACGGAATTGCTTGCCTGAGCCGATCGGCCAGTTCATTGGATAGGAACGAATGCCTAATACTTGCTCCAACTCCTCCAGCAAATCAAACGGATTCTGGCCTTCACGGTCGAGCTTGTTAATGAACGTAAAAATCGGAATTCCCCTTCTACGGCATACCTGGAACAGCTTCTTGGTCTGCGCCTCGACCCCTTTGGCGGAATCGATCAGCATCACCGCGCTGTCCGCAGCGGTTAAGGTCCGATAGGTATCTTCTGAGAAGTCCTGGTGACCAGGGGTATCCAGAATATTTACCCGATGGCCCTCGTAATCAAACTGCATAACGCTTGACGTTACCGAGATCCCTCTCTGCTTCTCAATTTCCATCCAGTCGGATGTCGCGTGCTTGCTCGCTTTCCGGCCTTTAACCGTTCCTGCAAGGCGAATAGCGCCTCCAAACAGCAGCAGCTTCTCAGTTAATGTTGTTTTCCCCGCATCGGGGTGGGAAATAATTGCGAAGGTACGGCGTTTAAGTACCTCTTCTTGCATTTTTTGTGGTGTATCCATGCTCATTTGATTGAATTTCCTTCCTCGTCAATAAGTTAGCTTAATATTCCAATCCGCTTCCTTTAACCAACTGCGATTGCTGAATTCGCGTCCCCGCACCAATACATGATCCTTGAATACTTGAACGTACAAGCCTTGCGATTTATCCTTGGTAGCATCATTCTGAAAATTACGGCCAAGCACCCGTCCAACGGATGAATTATGGAAGTAATGGAATGTTTCTTTCACATAATGCTCTGTACCATTTTGAAAATCCTGATGCCTGTGACCGCAGAAGACAAACACATTTTTATAAAATTTCAACAGCTCACGGAACTGCTTCGCCCGGATCAACTGATGGCTGCCGCCATCCGAACCAATAGGAGGCAGTGGCTGATGGGTCATAACAAACATCGGTTTACCGTTATATTTAGCAAGCTGCTCCTTGAACCAATCCATCTGCTCATCCGAATACCAAGCGCCTTCCCCAACCTCCGGCTTTTCCTGCACATATGCTTCCTGAGACATCACGATGAGCGGAAACCCTTTGATCACAGCGGTTTGGTAGGTCTTATCCATTTTGAAAAACTTCTGGAAGCGTTCGCGAGCCTGCCAATCCGTCTTTCCATTAGGAACCGTATCCTTGTTAAAGGCTCCCTTCTTGTCGATCCAAATATCATAATAATCATGATTGCCCATGTTCGCATATAGGGGAGGCAGCTTGTAGGCTGACAAGAGCTTTTGGAGCTCAGCGTAGCCGTCATCTCCTCCATAGTCCGTTAAATCGCCTGTCAACACAATCGCATCAATAGGGGATTCGAACTTCTTTATATCCTCCAGCGCTTCCTTCATATGCTTGATTGTATTCGGATCATAGACTGAAATATGAAGATCACTCAGCAGCATAAACGAAAATAACGGGGATTTGTCATCCTCAGGTGTTGCTTTAGACTCAGGAGGTTCCTGCTTGGGTAAAGCTGCCACTGGATCGGATTTAGCTTTAACTACATTTTGAGATTCAACGGATCTTTGAAGCAATTTTACCAAAGCTGTAGTTGCTGCACTAATCATAACGATCAAACCAAGCATCCATCGGATAAAAGCCCGTCTGGACATAAAAAATTCCCCCCACGCTAATAGCTCTCTGTTTATGGTCGAAACGGGTTGTGACACATTCTCTTTATTATATCCTGTTACGCCCTCGACTGCATCTTTTTTACATGGTCTATTTTTTGAAGATGCATGGAATCGGCGAAAATACAAAAAGATGTTGATGAGGAACTGAATTCCACACCAACATCTTTTTAGCTGTTAATCAGATCTTTAATAACTTCGAAGCTATTACTTGGTAGATTGGACTTCCTGCGCCTCAAGCATCGTTACAGTCACAGGCGAGCTTGCTGGAGACACATTGCCTGCAGCATCCTTTGCTTTTACAGTGAAAGTGTACTCAGCGGTTGGAACTAACCCATCAATGACATACTCTGCAGACGGACTGCTGCCAATAAGCATGCTTCCACTGTAAATATCATATCCGGCTACACCGCGGTTATCCGTAGATTCGCCCCATTGAAGCTGAACCCTTGTGGTAGAATATCCTGCTACCTTCAGCTTATCCGGAGTCGAAGGCGCAGCCTGATCCTGCTCTTCTGCGTTAATACGGGATACTTGAACCGGTATGCGAGAAGCACTCGTCAAGCCGTTGCCAAGCTGGCCAGCCCCATTATCTCCCCATGAATATACGGTTCCCTTGACATTTCTCGCAGCACTTGTATAGGCTCCTGCTGCAATATAGGTGGCTTCTGTTACCGTACTCACCTGAACAGGAGCGAGACGATCTGCTGTCGTTCCGTCTCCCAGCTGTCCGAAGTGGTTATTTCCCCACGACCAGATCGATCCGTCGTTTCGGATAACCACACTGTGTAGCCCCCCGGCGGCTATTACTCTAACATCATTCAATTGTGAAATTTGTTCAGGGGAGCTGCTGACTGTCAATCCATTGTTGCCAAGCTGGCCTTTCTTGTTATCTCCCCACGACCATACCGCACCATCTTGGCCTAGCGCCAAGCCGTGAGCCCCTCCTGCAGAGATAGCTTTCACCTGTGGCAATCCGGCAACCTTAATGGGGCTTAGACGGTTCGTCTGCGTTCCATCTCCAAGTTGTCCCTCTTGATTAGCTCCCCATGCCCACACCGTGCCATCATTTTTTAACGCAAAATTGAACAAACTCGATGTCGCGATCGCTCGAATGTCATTTAATCCGTTGACCTTGGCAGGTATCGTGCGAACTCCCGTTGTTCCGTCTCCCAGCTGCCCGTAATCATTATTGCCCCATGCCCATACCGTGCCATCCTTCTTTAATGCAATAGTATGAAGCATTCCAGCCGCAATCGCTTTTACCCCTTCAAGGGCTTGTACCGGCTTAGAGGAGGACTTGACTGTCCCAACCCCTAATTGTCCAAAGCTGTTGTTCCCCCAGCTCCACACCGAGCCATCCGCTTGCAAGGCTACACTATGTAATCCTCCCGCATACACGGCGCTAACAACTGACAATCCCCTCACTTGAACGGGTACTAACTGCTGCTTATTTGTCCCGTCTCCCAGCTGTCCTGAATCGTTATTGCCCCATGCCCATACTGTGCCTTCAGCTCCAACCGACAACGAATGGTTCTGCCCTACTGAAATTGATTCCCATATTTGCAATGGAGCAGCAGTATCAGGAACTACTACAGCCGTTGTTACAGGCGCTTCTATAACAGGAACGATTGCTTGAGAAGGTATTGTAAGACTAACTGCGTTACTCTGCCCCGACTTGTTCCCTGCTGCATCCTTGGCTCTCACTGCGAAGCTGTAGCTGCTCCCCGGTAGCAGCCCGTAGACCGAATAGGACACACTGTATGCTGCTTTGGAAACCGTTGTGGCATTCAGATTTCCATTGCTGAATATTTCATAACCTGTAACTCCCACATTATCCGTGGAAGCGTTCCAATTCAATGTTGCTGTTGTATCCGTCCAGGTTTGCAGACGCAGGTTTGCCGGTGTCGAAGGCGCGCTTGTGTCCTGAGTATCCAGAGCCGCCTGAACTACTGCCGCATTGCTCATAACGAGCAAAATCGGCAATGTTATAGCAGCTGTTTTCTTAAATTTGCGAATCATAGGCTGGTCATCGCCCCCTCTTGAAAGTCTCTCCATTAATCCTCATACAGCGTATAGATTTACTGATCAAGCTTGATGATTGCCAGCTGCGCTCCGCCAGAACCATTTAGGATTGCCGCTCCAAGCATGCCGTACATTTGAAGTGTTATTATATCACCTCCGTATAATCTAACAATAAATCCTGAATTATACTGGCTTTGAGATGAAGCTGGAGATAAATCGCTGGCTGTATTTGGCGCTCCGTTTATCAATAACCTTGTTCTCACCAATAATGAGCCTGTAGTCTTGATATTATAGTTAATATAGTAAATGCCAGAAGTTGTGACAGTAAATATGTCATTAGCTCCATTCACTGAAACGCCATTGCCTAAAGCCTGATCGTTTGGAAGAGGTACATTGGTACCGCCTAGTATAACCGGAATTGTCGCCCCTGTAGAATTGGATGCAAAACCATAATTACCTCCGGTGGAAGCCGCTTGTCCCGCTGCTCCCGTTGCTCCTTGTGCTCCCGTTGCTCCTTGTGCTCCTGTTACTCCAGTTGCTCCAGTCGGGCCAGTTGCTCCTGTTACTCCAGTTGCTCCAGTTGGGCCAGTTATTCCGGTTGCTCCGATTGCTCCAGTTGGGCCAGCTATTCCGGTTGCTCCGATCGCTCCAGTTGGGCCAGCTATTCCGGTTGCTCCGATCGCTCCAGTTGGGCCAGCTATTCCGGTTGCTCCGATCGCTCCAGTTGGGCCTGCTATCCCTGTTGCCCCGGTTGCTCCAGCTGGGCCAACTATCCCTGCTGCCCCGGTTGCTCCAGTTGGGCCAGCTATCCCTGTTGCTCCGGCTGCTCCAGCTGGGCCTGCTATCCCTGTTGCACCAGTTGGGCCTGCTATCCCTGCTGCCCCGGTTGCTCCGGTTGCTCCAGTTGGGCCTGCTATCCCTGTTGCCCCAGCTGGGCCAACTATCCCTGCTGCCCCGGTTGCTCCAGTTGGGCCAGCTATCCCTGTTGCTCCGGTTGCTCCAGCTGGGCCTGCTATCCCTGTTGCACCAGTTGGGCCAGCTATCCCTGCTGCTCCGGTTGCTCCAGTTGGGCCAGCTATCCCTGCTGCCCCGGTTGCTCCAGTTGGGCCAGCTATCCCTGCTGCTCCGGTCGCTCCAGTTGCTCCTGTTACTCCTTGGATGCCTTGTGTTCCAGTTGCTCCAGTCACTCCTTGTGCTCCAGCCGCTCCGGTTACTCCTTGGATGCCTTGTGCTCCTGGTGCTCCTGGTGCTCCATCTGCTCCTTGAGGCCCTGCACCACCACGAACACCCGAAGAGCCTTGTTCCCCTTTATCGCCTTTATCACCTTTTTCCCCCTTTTCTCCCTGCGCTCCCTGAGGACCTACAGTACCTTGCGGGCCTTGAGGTCCGATGGCACCCGTTGCTCCTTGTATTGGTGCTGGAGTTGGAGTTGATGGTGTGGCAGACGCTTGAGAACTTCCTGGCAATTCTATGAAATAGGCTTTGCCTTCTTTATGTACAACGGATACCAGTTGACCTACGGCCAGAGCGCTGAAGCTCAGCTGCTGAGCTGAATTTTTATCAAAGTATTGAATTTCCGGAGCGAGTGTGAATTTCTCAGCCTTTCCTGCAATAACAACGGTTAAGGAATTGGCAGTAAGATCAGACACAACTCCACTCGTAACCCCATTGGAAGATGCCGCAGCATCACCAGATTTCACTGTTGGCAAATAAGGAAGAGCATTGCTGAACAAGGCTGCCATCTGAGCCCGAGTTACCAGATCTTTCGGTTTAAACCGGTTCTCTCCGACACCTTCAACAATTTTCAAGCTTACAGCTGCATTGACGAACCCGCGAAGCGAGGAGCTCACTTCGTTCGCATCACTGAAAGAAACCGCCGAGCCAGAGAGCTTTTCGGCATCCGCCTGACGTCCAATAGCACGAACAATTAATTTTGTAGCCCATTCACGAGATGCCGCCTCTTGCCCCCATGAACCATTGCTTGCATTTGCTTCTTCTGATGCATTCAGCAAGCCTTTTTTCAATGCCAACGATACGAACGGTTTAGCCCAACTATCCGCACCCAAAGCAGGGTTAGCGGAAGCTTCTCCGGCAACTTCCCCTTCCAATCCCATTAAACGAATAGCCATAAGAACTGATTCCTGATGGGTTACATTGCTTTGCGGATTAAACAACCCTGCATTATCGCCGACAATAATATCCATCAATGCCAGCTTCGTCATATACTTTTGTGCCCAAGGCGCAGAATCAACATCTTTGAATGTCGTTGTTGCAGCAGAAACGATTTGAGCTGTTGGCATAACGGCAGATACAAGCGCTATACCAACCGACAATTTTTTCATTTTGTTTTTCATCTAACAGTACCCTCCATAAGTTCAATAATCTTATAAATTATTTATTCTCAATAAATAGAGCTACTTCATTATCCTCCTTCTTCTTTAGGCTCTTTAAAAATCTTGACTCTCATGATAGACTAACTCTTGTATTTCCATAAACTACATAATCTTCGATAAAATAGTACCATATTAGTATGTTAAAAGAGTCAAGTTTCGACTAAATTTTCATTTTCTTACTTAAAAATCTCATAGACTGACTTCTTTAGCTTATGCTCCAATCTATTTTAACGACATAATACCCTTTAATAGGAAAGCTGGCCATTTAATAACCTGGAGCGTGACTATATGACGACGGATATCGTATTACTAACCCATAACATTCAGGAGTTAAGAGAATGTGTGTCCAATTTGAGACTTTCTACGGTAGAACCGTGCAATCTGATTGTCGTTGCAGATGAAAACACGCCTGAATTAACAGCCTGGCTTCAACAAAATAAAAACGTTCGGCTATTAATTGGAAAAAAAGGACAAAGCGTAGCTGCTGGATATAACCTGGGTGCTGCCTCATCCTCCTCTCCCTTGATTGTTTTTATGCGTGATTTCATGTACGTCACAGACGGCTGGCTTGCTCGGTTAAGCAATTGTCTGCTTCGTCATGATCGTGCGGCTATGGTCGGACCACTAAGCAGTGGAGTCAGTGGAGCGCAGAATATTCCTGTTAGTAACGGACATGGGGGAAATCTCAACTATCTTGCCAACGGCCTGGCTTCCGTGCATAATGAACAGAGCTTTCAAGTGACTCGGCTTCTTGGCCAATTTTTGATGATGCGCAAGAGCGCTTTCGATCAGCTTAAAGGCTTCGATGAGCGTTTTGAGCAAGAAGGCTATGAAGATGATGACCTATGCTATCGTGCCTTGTTAAATGGCTATGAACTGCATGTTGCCAAGGATTGCTATGTAAGGTATGAACGCCAGCTGACGCCAAATTCGAAAGAATCGCTATTATATATGAATCACTTATCCAGCAATCGGGATAAAGCTTTGGAGAAATGGGGATTTGACCTTTCTGCCGCGTTATACAATTGGAGACAACCTATTACAATCAGTTTGTGCATGATCGTAAAAAATGAGGAGCAGGTACTGGAGCGCTGCTTGTCCAGCGTGATGGGGATTGTTGACGAGATCATCATAGTAGATACCGGGTCGAATGACAGGACCAAAGAAATAGCAAGCCAATTTACGGATCACATTCACGACTTTATATGGGTTAATGATTTTTCCGCGGCAAGAAATTTTGCCTTTCAACAAGCTACACAAGAATATATCTTATGGCTCGATGCCGATGACATTTTGCTTGAAGAAGATGCGGATAAATTCCGTCAGTTAAAAAACCACCTTCCCTCTGATACGGATGCTGTTTCCATGATCTATAACCTGGCATTCGATGAGCATGGAAACGTAACCTCCAGTCTTAGAAGAAACCGGTTGGTAAAGAGGACTAACAACTTCAAATGGATTGGTGTTGTACATGAGTATCTGGAGGTTTATGGAAATATCCATAATGCAGAAATTTCCATCACCCATGATCGTAAGCATACTCAGTCCTCTCGCAATCTTCACATCTACGAGAACAAGGAAGCTGCGGGCTTGCCTTTTTCTTCACGCGATTTATATTACTATGCTAATGAGCTGTTAGATCATGGACTATGGGAGAGATCCTTATATCAATACGAACGGTTTCTGGAACGTGGGGACGGCTGGGTTGAGGATGTTATTTCCGCTTACGGTAAGGCGGGGGATTGTCTGCATAGTCTGGGAAGAACACTGGAGGCCAAAGCGAAGGTGCTTCAAGCCTTTGCTCATACTTTACCCAGAGCAGAAAACTGCTGTCGGCTTGGCTATTACCATATGGAAGAAGCTAATTATGAAGATGCTGTATACTGGTACAAGACAGCAGCGGCACTAGTGAGACCACAGAACACTCAAGCTATATTGAATCACGCCTGCTGGTCCTGGCTCCCCCATCTCCAGCTCTGTGTCTGTTACAACAAGCTGGGTCTAAACAGTCTGGCCCACGAGCACAACGAACTGGCCGCTGTCTATATACCGAATGACCAACGTATTTTGTCCAACCGCAGCTATTTTCAAAGCTTGAATCTGATCGCGGCTACTCCCGGGTAAGTCCCTTCAAGCATTCCTGTTCACAACGCTTAAAAACATTTCGCCGAACCCGGCACAAAAACCTCCAACCCCACCTAAGTGGAATTGGAGGTTTTCGCTGCCGGCATCTTTTTGCGCTAGCCTAACTATTCGTGCCCCGGCAAAAGTACCTTTGACGCCGCAGCCTCTATCCGTGGCAGCTTAAGCGGTACCAGCTTGAAGAAATAGTGCCTGATGCCACATCAGGCTTCAACTGCTAACGTTGAATAAACTCCCAAGCTACTTCGCCCTCGTCTTGCCCGTTAACCGGCCACCAGCGGAAGCCATCCTCTTCAAGCAATTGATAGCTCTGTTCAGGTCCCCAAGTACCTGCTGGGTATTGATGCAAATTATCCGAATTTTCACGCCAAGCAGCCGCAATTTTATCCACATACTGCCAAGCCAAGGCTACCTCATCCCACCGCGTGAAATAGGTTGAGTCTCCGCGGGCCGCATCATGCAGCAGACGCTCATAAGCTTCTGGCGTGTTCAAGCCAACCTGGCAGCTTTGGCAGAAATCCATCGCCACAGGTACGATAGTACCTTCTGAACCAGGCTGCTTGGCATTCATTTTGAAATAAATGCCTTCCATAGGGTTAACGCGGAATACAAGCAGGTTGGGCTCCAGCTTATGCTTTTTGGAAAGGTACACATTGTTCGGTACATTTTTAAACTCGACTACAACTTCCGTCGTTTTCACAGGCAGTCTTTTGCCCGTCCGAATGTAGAAAGGAACTCCAGCCCAGCGGAAATTATCTACAAATACACGAGCTGAGAAATACGTCTCTGTCGACGATTCCGGATTAACTTTATCCTCTTGGCGATAACCGGGAACATGCTTGCCCTTCATGTTTCCAGCCGCATATTGGCCTCGAACCGTATTGGCACGCACCTCTTCATTGGACTGGAAGCCGCGTAACGAACGGAATACTTTTACCTTCTCATCACGGATATCCTCTGGAGACAGACGACTCGGCGGTTCCATAGCCATCATTGCCAGCATTTGCAGCATATGATTCTGTCCCATGTCGCGCAGCGCACCGGAATGATCGTAATAACCGCCGCGATCCTCTACACCTACAGTTTCACTAAGCGTAATTTGAATGTTGGAAATAAACTTATTGTTCCACAGCGGCTCGAAAATAGCATTCGCAAATCGCAGCACATTGATGTTTTGCACCATTTCTTTACCTAAGTAATGATCAATGCGGTAAACATCCTTTTCATCGAATACTTGACGAATTTCCGCGTTCAACTTTTCAGCCGATGGCAAGTCGTAGCCAAAAGGCTTCTCAATAACAAGACGCGCCCAACCCTGTGTTTCCAGTAAGCCGCCTTCTTTTAAATTGTGTGATACATTGCCGAACAGCTCAGGTGCAAGCGCCAAGTAGAACAGACGGTTGCCTCCAACTTCAAACTTGGCATCCAAACGTTCGGTTATCTTACCCAGCTCCTTGAAGCCTTCAACGTCATTGATATCCAGCGACATATACTCGAAATGCTCAGCGAACGATTCCCATTGCTCATCCTTCGTTACATTGTATCGCGCAAATTCCTTGATGGAATCAAGAACATCCTGCCGGAACTGCTCGTTCGTGCGTGACCTCCGCGCTAATCCGACTACAGCAAAACGGTCTCCCAGCTTACGTTCACGATATAAGCTGTAAATCGCGGGGTATAGCTTGCGGCGAGCCAAATCTCCTGTTGCCCCGAAAAGCAAAAATACGGTATTGGTCATTATTTTCATCATTCTTTCATTATGTATTTTTAAATCCTTGTCATCTACTATACCAAACAAATTTAAGCATAGCGAAATTAGTGCTTAGATTCAATCTTATTCTGTATAAAATGTTCTTATAATTAGGCTCCAGTCTCCTAGGCAATTGTCCAATCGCCCGGTTTCCTGATGCATACTCTGGAAGTATAAAAGCTGGAGGTGAGAAAATGAGGCACATACACCCAATTAATGAGGAAAAATGCAGGGAGCATTACGGTAAACCCGTACTTATAGTATTGAAGGATGGCGGAGAGATTGTGGGTATTTTAACCAAACTGGACAATGGTCAGATTACTCTTAACGGCGAGGCTACTGCTGAAACAAACAGATTCAGATCAACAAAGAAATCATCCGTCAAACGCAACAAAAATAAAGCAAAAGCAAGGGTTTCTTTCTCCCCTTTCCCCTTCACTCCAAATCCTTTCGGTAGAGCAATTGTGCTTGATTTGGCATTCGTTGCACTGCTCTTCGCATTTATTTGACGAAATTTTCAACGAACAGGTGGAGAGACCAAGCGGTTAAGCTCACCTTAAATGTAAAGAGGCAAGAAAAAGGAGACATGGCATCAGTGCCTTGTCTCCTGGATGAATAGATGATCAATAAGCCCTCTAATGGTTACATAGATTGGAAACGATGCTGATGCAGCCGCTTAACCATTAAATAGCATTTTATTGTGGAATCATAATGGGCCGCCTCATAATGCCTGGAGGAATAAAATTGTTGAGCCGACCGGTTTGCTTCATCCACCCAAAGACACACTTCATTGTATCCCGCCTGAAGAGCCACACGCTCCGCATGCTCCAGCAATCTGGAACCAAGCCCTCTGCCTTGAGAACGGGGATGGACCGCCAGCATATCCACGAACATTGCATGTTTCTCAAACTTTAGAGAAATGAATCCGGATGGTGAACGTCCCCCATTCAAGGCTATAAACGTAGTGCAACGACGAAGCCTCGCCCGGACTGTTGCCATATCCACACGCAAATTCGGCTGTGTTTTGCGTGCAAAGGGAACGAGCAGCAAAACAATCAAATTCCAAATTGCTTTATCATCTTGCTTAGGGATGCGCTTGCGAATCAATTGAAATCGCCTCCATGGATAAAGATGTACTCTATCCTATGAAGCCGGGGAAGGCTATGCTATTACTTCAAATATTTTTTCCCTACAAAAGCCAAAAACAATACGCACACAACTACTATAAGGATGATAACCAACATTTGTACCCAATCCATGTTTAAAGCTCCTTTGAATGAGTTAATTAGTCATCATACAGGAAACTAATATTTTATGTCAAGAAGCAATTTACGGAATTTAACTAACTGTTGTATAATTAAGGAAAATGTATTCTTTTTTAAGAACGTGAGGTGGAGGATATGCTTACTAATGTGACGCAAGTATCACGTACATATCGGACCCAGGCGCTTTGGTATGCTTCCGAAGATGCTTGGAAGCGTGCCGTCAAACAACCTGGATCTTTATCATCCAGGGCTCCAAGCACCACCACTCCTTACGAGGAAGGGAACGGTTATATTCGATTTGCGCTCTCTACAGCACGCAGCGTATCAAGCGTACTAACAGCAGCCCATCAACTGAGGCAGACGGGTGACAAGCTGATGTCCGACTCCCACTCAGCTTCTATGGACAGCCGTGCCATGACTCAAG
This sequence comes from Paenibacillus radicis (ex Xue et al. 2023), assembly GCF_024722015.1. Lineage (GTDB taxonomy): Bacteria > Bacillota > Bacilli > Paenibacillales > NBRC-103111 > Paenibacillus_S. The sequence continues at coordinate 207,527 of NZ_JANQBD010000013.1, forward strand.
AGGAAAGCGTCCTGCAGCATGACATCCCATTCGCAGACATAAATGAAAGCCCATTCGAGCCTGTTGAACCTTCCAATGGATCAGGGATAGTGTCCCTCAAACATGAGGTGCAGGAGCTGGTCGACCGTTATAACGGACTTCATACTGCCATTCACGATAGAATACCGCCATTGAAAAATGGTACAGCCGATCCACTGATGAGCAAGCTAGCCGGTATTTCATTAAAGGAGCTTGGTATTCAGCCAAATAGCGATGGCACACTAACTCTCAACACCGATGCTTTAGAAGAACAGGCGACCTATGACTTCAATCGGTATCAGGTTAAACTTCGTGGACCGAACGGCTTTGCCCGTGCATTAACAGATGCTGCACAGCAGCTTCTCACTCAGCCTTCCGAGCAGCTGCTTGACAAGCATCAAGGATTGTTCCAAGCTTTTACCAACTACAGGCTTCAAGCCTGGGACAACAGCCCAATCCGAACCTACCTGCCAGTTCCCTTAAAGGGAATGCTGCTGAACAGCTACTTTTAACGGTTAAATTTAAAAAGACGCTCCGGTTCGTTTAAACAAACTCCGGGCGCCTTTTTTTGAGGTTAACAAATCTCCATCAAGCCAATTCTCTCAACTCATTCTTACGTAATTCAAGCGCTTGCTGCAGCGCAGCGTGTTTAACCTTAGCTTTCCTTGCAATCTCCGGGGTGTGAAACCATTCATTCTGCTTATATAAAACCAATAGCGCCTGTTCAACGGCCCTCTTGGCCTGATCGCCATCATTCAACATATAAAAAGCAACTTGATAGCAATAGCTTTCATACTGGCGGAGTAAATCCACCTTCTCATTAGGCGTTAACGGAACAGAGTCCGTGCATTTAATTGCTTCGGCACTTGCGGCCATCACGCCACCTCCTAAGTACTTCCCTGTGGAAAGCCTGCATCGTAAGTATAAGGTTTTACGGTACAATTTCTGCACATTTTTCCCTCATATTATATAGACGATACAAACCTCCATTTTCTTTCACTTTTTTCAAAAAAAAATAAAAAATTAAGAAAAGCTTCTGATCGAAGCCCTTTCGAGGAAGATACATTCGTGCCTTAGCGGTGGCTTTTCTTGCAATATTAGAAAGGTGAACCTCCGGTTCGAACTTATACTTTCTAATATTATAAGAAAACGCCTTGCGGCGTCCTGGTGTACGATTTACGTTTGTGCGTTTGGAGGGATGGATGTGGGCTTCCGGCCGCTGTTAAAGTCGTGTTCCTTTGAATGAAAGGCTTGGAGCGGGATGAACACGAGTTTCAAAGGCGGGTTGCATACCCGAGCAGTCACCGGAGGTGACGACCAGGGCGGACGCTATCGCTCTTCCATCCCACACCCGTTCCCTCTTACGGTTCTACTCTGTACTTTCTGCTGATTCTTCCATATGACATGGCAACTTAGCGAACCCCACGCAATTATCAGGAAAATGTCACGTTATTTTTCCGAAAAATACCGTTCTAAGCCCTATAACTGGAATTTCTCATGCTAATTCTAAGGATTTTGGCTAATCTCATCCATATCACCTCTATTAGCAGGGGTTTTTCCAGTTAGCTTGCTTTCAAACGATATCCAGGCCGGATTAACGGGAGGATTTCCATCTATCGTCTTTCTTTCGGCAGCCGTAAGAGTATCCTGGTTCCTTTACAATGAAAGCAACCTTTAAACATCTGTTCTCGCTCCATGACTTAAGCAATATTAGAATGGGTACCCACTCTTTATCGCTAAAAAGCACTGAATTTTTACGCAAAAAAACGCCGTTCCTTTTCATCAGGAACAACGTCTCTTTTCATTACTTTTCAGCAACTTGCAGGATAATACAACATCATTCGAATTAATGATCAATCATGGTCATGCGATTCCCCTATATGTGCGACGATCTGCCTTTTTAGCTTGAGAAATGCCTCTGAATCCCTGCCATCCGGACTGCTTCTTAAGCCAGCAGGGATTTGCACGGTTTGTTTGATACGCCCTGGATGCGCCTGCATGACATACACCCGCTGCGATAGGAATATCGCTTCCTCGATATCATGTGTAATAAACACAACCGTCGTTTTTTCCTTCTCCCACAGGTTCAGCAGCATCTCCTGCATGGAATTTTTCGTCTGTGGGTCCAATGCCCCAAACGGCTCATCCATGAGCAGCACCTCAGGATTGTTAGCCAACGCTCTCGCAATCGCCACACGCTGCTTCATCCCGCCTGAAAGCTCCTTCGGAAATGATTTGGCGAACTTCGTCAGCTGCACCAGCTCCATGAAATGGTCCGCGATTTGCCGCTTTTCGAACAAGGGTATGCCCTTCAGCGTCAGACCAAATTCAATGTTTTGCCGCACAGTCAGCCATGGGAATAACGTGTACGATTGAAACACCATTCCTCTGTCAACGCCTGGTCCATCGATTTCCTTACCTGAGATATACAACTCACCTGAGCTCGCTTCCTCCAATCCGGCAAGAATCCGCAATAGCGACGATTTTCCACAGCCGGACGGTCCTACAAAACTGACGAACTCGTTCTCGCGAATATCGAAGGATACCGGATCGAGTGCGGTAAAGGCTCCCTTTTTCCCTCCATACACCTTCGTAATTCCTTTAGCTTCAATCTTGATTGGACCCGAGAGACCTATGAGATCGGCTTTTTCACTTACTTGCATAGCTGCATTTGCGCTTACTATCATCTTTTAAGCCCTCCCTTCCTGCCAAGGAAAAAAGCGTTTGTGACAAAAGGCAAATACCCGGTCCGTCACCAATCCAAGCAGCCCGATTATTATAATGCCGACAAATATCATATCTGTGTTCAAAAACCGCTGCGCCTTCATGATCGAAAATCCAAGTCCGCTGTTCGCCGCAACCAGCTCTGCTACAACCAGGTACGTCCAGGCCCAGCCAATAATCAATCTCAATGTATTCATTAAATCAGGGAGCAATGCAGGAATCAGCACCTTCTCAATCACCTGCCAGCGCTTCGCCCCCATCGTGTAGGAAACCTGCAGCAGATCGTTCGAAACCGCCCTTGTATTATCCGCAACCATCAGAATCAACTGAAAAAAACAGCCTACAAAAATAACCATAATCTTCGCGCCTTCACCTATACCCGCCCACACCATGATCAGCGGCACGAACGCTGTTGCCGGCATATAACGGATAAACTCGGTCGGAGGTACGACAATGGATTCCGCAATCCGAAATGTACCTGCCAATATGCCGAGTGGGATACCAAGCGCACAAGCTAGCAGAAAGCCCATACCTACACGATATATACTAATCCCTATATGCTCCCAGAAAGCAGGATTAAACAGCTGTGTAAGCAATTGAATCAGAACTTGGTCCGGTGTCGGCAAAAAGGTGCGTCCCACCACATTCCCATAGCTGAATATACTCCAGATCAATAGCAGCAGGACGAATATGCCCGCTACACCGAACGTATACGCTGAACGGTTCAGCTCCCCGCGAATTTGAAATAAGCGAAGCCTTCTTTTTTTCATGTGTGTCCCTCCTAAGGGTTTCGCTTTAGCGGAACCGACTTCGTAAGTGTCAGCCCCGTTTCGCTTCCTACTTCCGCTGTTTAACCACAGCTTCTATGAAGCTGCTGTCTATAACCGATTCCAGCTTAGGAATGGACGATAGCATTTCCAGCCCTTTCAGGAACTCTCCTGTCTTTTGGCCTGTATAAAACAACGATGTATAATCCTCACCTTTTTGAAAAGCTTTCAGATTGTCCTCAGGTGTAAATATTTTCACGCTATCAACGCCTTTTTTGTACTCATCCAGCGGAGTTTCTGCCGCCTTAGCCATAATTTTTAAAGATTCCTCCGGATTCTTTTTCCAATAGTCCAACGCATCGAACCATGCATTAATAATCTTTTTTACATCCTCGGGACGACCCTTTGTAAATTCTTCTTTAAAAACTAATAAATCAGGTATGAGTCCAGGCGTATCCTTAGAGGAAAACAGCAGCTTTCCTTTACCTTCTTCAATTGCTTTACTCAAAAATGGCTCCCATAGTATAGCAGCATCCAAATTGCCGGCAATAAAAGCAGGGCCTGCATCATTCACTGTCATGTTCACATAGTTAACATCCTTTTCCTTCAAGCCCGACTTGCCCAAAGCTGTCAGCATCAACAAATGATCGACGGTACCGAGCTCAGTTGCCACTTTCTTTCCTTTTAAATCCTGCAAAGACTGAATTCCCGGTTTGACTACAATACCGTCTCCTCCGAATGAATTATCGTTCACCAATACAGCCTTCAGAGGAATATTTTTGCTCGCAGGAGCTAATGTATCGCTTAACGTTTGACTGTTTGCATCGACTTTACCTGTAGCTAATGCGGCTAGTGAATCACTGTAGACCGGAAACCATACCAATTCTACATTGACTCCATTTTTCTCAAAGAAGCCTTTTTCCTTGACCAAGTACCAAACAAACCAGCCCGGCCACGGGCTTAAAGCCAGTTTAACCGGAGCCCCGCTTTTCCCATCTGTAGAAGCTCCCGCTGCGGGTTGATTTGCGTTACATCCGCTTAGAAGAACCGTTCCGACTAACAACAAACAAGTGATCCACAGTGTGATTTTTCTCATCTTTATACCCTCCCGAAATTCGAGTAGAAAAAAGCCCGGGAAGATATCAAAGATATCTCTCCCGGGCTTTTCTCCCTCCGTGTGCACGAAACCATTCGTGTGTCCTCTCTCGGACCAGTCCAACCGATAATAGTTGCGGAACCCTAGAAAACATGTGGTTATGCTGTTACCTGTATCATACACGCGGGCTTTTGACATGTCAAGTAACATTACATAAAACTTAAATAAATACGTTTAATCTCATAAAAGTATTGTAAAACCCGTTATAAATGTTATCATATATAACATTAACTAACATTTGTTATATGCGAAAGAATAGGAGGAGGCATTCTACCATGACCGCAGCAGCTATTAAGACAGCAGCATTGCATCATTTTGCACGAAACGGTTACGAAGGCACTCCTTTATCCGACATTGCCAAAGAAGTGGGCATCAAGACACCTTCTCTATACGCTCACTTTAAAAGCAAAGAGGAGCTGTTCATGAAGCTGTTCGAGGATGTCCTCTTAGAGCAGTCGTGCCGGACTCAGCAGCTGATTGATTCGTTAAAGGCGTGCTCGGTGGAACAAACATTATTTCGAATTTTGCAGGATTCCTGCGACAATTACTTGCTTAGCGAGGAGAAAATTACGTTTATAAAGAGGGTCATGCTGTTTCCGCCCGCTTTCTTACAAGAGAAAATTCACCAGAAATTTCTTGAAACCGAGCGAGCTCTAACCGATTCACTGCAAATGATTTTCAAAAAAGGGATTCTTGAAGGAACTGTCAAAGAAGAGCCTGTCGAGGATTTGATTGCGTCCTATTTATGCTTGATGGACGGAAGCTTTCTACAGTTGTTTTATTATGGTAAAGAGTATTTTGAGAGCCGTTTGCAGAGCATTTGGCGGATCTACTGGGATGGTATCACCGCCGCTTGTGCTGCTACTCGACCAAACCATTCTTAAAAGCGTATATTGCCGCCTGTGTGCGATCTTCAACACCCAGCTTGGCCAAGATATTGGTCACATGAAATTTGACTGTTTTAATACCAATAAACAACTCGTCCGCAACATCCTGATTCGATTTACCGGAAGCGATCAGTCTCAGAACCTCCATCTCACGGTCCGTTAAATCATCATGCGCCGGAGCTACAAGCTTGGGCTGACGGAAGCGGTTCATAATTTTAGAAGCAACCTGTGACTCCAGGATCGACTGTCCTTTAACTGCAGCGCGGATAGCCGATGCAATTTCTGCCGCGCGTGACGTTTTAAGCAAATAACTGAAAGCCCCCGCTTCAATAACCGGGTACATTTTTTCATCATCCAAAAAGCTGGTTAACACAATAACCTTACAATCGGGGTACAGCTGAAGCAGACGACGAGTCGTTTCAATCCCGTCCATCCCTTCCATAACCAAGTCCATTAATACAACATGCGGCTTGTATTCCTGCGCGAGGCGTATGCCATCTGCTCCGTTACTTGCCTCCCCTACTACCTCAATATCATCTTCAGTGCTCAGTACAGCAGCCAAACCGATCCGTACCATTTCATGGTCATCCACCAGCAGCACTTTAATCGCCGTCTCGTTCTCCAACTTCATCTCCCCCTTTAGTCATAATAGGTACCCGTATATCAATCCGTGTGCCTTTACCCGGAGCCGTAATCAGGTTTAATGATCCACCAATCTCATTGACTCGTTCTTTCATGGTGACAATGCCGTAGGATGAGTGTTTTTTAACATCCAGCTCGAAGCCTACACCATCATCGCGGATAAGCAACCGTATGGAATCCACAGACGGCTGCAGCAGCTTAACCTCCAGCTTAGTCGCCTTGGAATGGCGAAGCGCATTGGACATGGCCTCTTGCACAATTCGGAATAAATGATCCTCAATCCCCTTGGGCAGCTGAATATCTTCTGCGAGCTCCCATGTAATTTCCATTGGTACCTTTGCCGTCAATTCCTGCAGCAGTTCAACCAAACCTTCCGATAACCGCTTGCCTTCAAGATGAACAGGCCTTAAATGCAGCAGCAACGCACGCATTTCCGACTGCGCTACAGATGCCATTTCCTCAATAAGATGAATCTGCCGCTGCGCCTTGTCAAAATCCTTATCGAGCGTCCGGCCGACGGCCGTTGCCGTCATTGAAATTGCGAACAGCTGCTGACTCACAGCATCATGCAGCTCTCTTGCCAAACGCTGCCGCTCCTCCACAATCGCTGAATATTTGGCTTTTTGCGCTAATTGGGCGTTATTACTGGATAATCGCTGCAGCGATGTTACCTGCTCTTCCCACTTCTTCGTAATGCCATTAAGCTGTTCACCAAGCCGACCTATCTCGTCCTCGCCCAGATTGGGCACTGTACGGCTCAAATTCCCTTTTTCCAGAGAAAGCATAGCCTCTCGGAGCAGCTCCAGTCTCCGCCTTATTTTGCTGCTGTACCACAGACCATATGTACCCCCCATTATCACCACGATGACAATAAGGGTCAGACTTAGCTTTACGCCCTCTTGCCAAGAGTCGAACTGCTTAATATAGCCATTGGAGTGAAGAAAGTACACAATAACGCCAAACAAAACAAGGCTGAGCCCCATCGACTCACCCATGCTTTGCCATATCATATTGGTCAGACGTTTATCATGCCTTTCCATTGACTAAGTACCTCCCGGTTAACCCGCTTGCGGCTTATAGGCTAAACTAGCTACACAATTTTTATATCAATATCTGCGATGATGTAAGAAATCATCAATTTAACTTGATTGTCTGCCGTTTCATAATTGGCTGATTGCCATACCGTTTTATTTAAAATGCCTGATTCTTTATTCGGACCGACATCCGATTCACCGAACACTACTGAGGAAACAACGGATACTCCCATATCCTCAGGTACAATAATATCTACATCAGCAATTACGCCCTGCAGCACGATGGTAGTTTCCCTTTGTTCCGGAATTGCATAGGTCAGATCAATCTGCAGCTCCCCAATGACATTCCATATTGAGCTGTTTCTCAGAACCCAGGGTTCCTTGCCCCACTTAATGCTTTCAATAAGACTTTTCTTGACGTAGCTTTCATTGCGATGCAGCTGCTTGGAGCGTATATAGAAAAATCCGAGGGATATAAGTATGACAGCAATTAGCAGCGAAATGTTACCGCCCATTAAAATAACAGCCCCTATGCCAATTAAAACATAACCTTTACGCGGCGAGGCTGAACGAAGTTTATTAATACCAACAAAAATGAGCACAAGAGCCAGCACGGTAAAAAAGCCCCAATGATTGTTCGCAAGCAAGAATACGCCTACTCCTATCAAAATGAGCGCCACATTGCGGTTGTGGTTTCGATTACGGTTACGGTTTCCATAAAAATTTTTCATCCGTGCTGCCTCCTTTCTTGTGCGAATTCTTGTTGGTATGCTGGAAGATTGTTTGAAGGGACATTTATTCATCCAATAAGTTACTCCGGGAAAGGGATGACACTCCACCGCTGTTGAAATCCAAGTTGCCTATTAATTGACCTTGCGGTAGCAACTTGATTTCAAAGGCGGCCGTAAACTTTCCGTATCATTCCCTTATCCCTCCATAACCACCGGATGAATAATTAAACTTCACAACATTTTCCAGGAAATTTATATAAATAGTAATTAGAGAGAAAAGCCATAGCGGCGAAGAATCGGCCCTATGGCTTTAAGCCCTAACTAGCATATCACAATTTGAATCTTCCTCAAAGAGGATTTTCCCTCTCCCAAATGAGACTGTATTCTAGGCGAGCTGCTTATTATTGCGATTTCTCAGCACTCATTTTCTCCTTCAGCAATTGCAATTGATCATCGACCTTTTGCTGCTTCGCTGCGTCAGCTGCTTGGTAAGTAGTTGTGCCTGCATAACCGCCTGTCGGATAGCCACTTACATAAGGTTTACCGGCAATTTCAGCTTCAACCTCAAGCGTCACAATTTTTTCCTCCATACGACGGAAGCCTTTAGCCGCGTTGCCGCCTTCGATAACATTGCTTGCTGTCACCTCAGCCATTTGGCGCTTTGCTCTTGCCAATTGTGCACGAGAGATAAGCTCGCTGCGCTTATTGCGCATTTGATAGAATGCATCCTTCATCTCATGCAGCTGTTGAACCAATCCTTCAGCTTGCAGTTTGGATTGCTCATGCGATTCCGCATACTCAGAGATTTTGGCTTCGTAATAAAGCTTCTGCTCTAATGCTTGACGTGCGGTAGCCTCTTGTCCATTCTTCAACGCTTCCTTCGCTTGCTCCTCACGTTGTCCAGTCAGACGAATCGCTTCTTCAAGACGCTCCTTCACCTTGCGCTCATTAGCAATTTGACGGGCAACTGTAACTTCCGCTTGCGCAATTTCTTCCTCCATGTCACGCAAATATTGATTCAGCATTACGATAGGATCCTCAACTTTATCCAATACCTCGTGAATAGATGCTTTCGTCATATCTTTAATTCTGGAAAATACGCCCATGGTTTACACTTCTCCTTTTGTTTGTTGGTTTTTTTCATAACTAGCCACTTTTGCGCGCAGCTCTTCTATTTCTCTCCACATGGCTTTCTTCTCAATGTCTTTCATTTTATCGTCAAAATCAGTTCCGGCTTGTCCTTGTCCTTGCTGTCCTTCAAATGGATTATATTGCGCCTCATATTCGCGGCGATCTCCATATTGGTATTTGTTAGAGCCACAGTGACGCTTTTTACCGCCGCCCCACTGTTTTCCCCATTGCTGCCATGCTGCATCACCATTCCATCCGCCTTGCCCATGACCTCCTTCGAAGCCGTAGCCCGGACCAAAGGGACCTCCTGCAAAAGGTTCTTTTGGAATAACAATTACTGCCAAGAAGTACAAAGGAATAACAACGCCTCCGGAGAAGAATGCCGTAATTACCAGCAGCAAACGAATCCAAGTAGAATCGATGCCAAACACCTCGGCCAAGCCGCCACTTAGGCCGGTTATCATACGGTCACTGCGTGAACGGTATAACTTCTTCATTATCGCATCCAGCCTTCCTTTTCTAGTTTCGATTTAAGCTTTGCCATCTCATGATCCAGAATCTGAGCTGCGGCATTACCCGCAGACATTACAGCTTCTTTACCATACGAGCGGACTTCACGCAGAGTGCGTGCCGATAGCTCCATATCAGCGACCCGCTCCTCGAGCCGGTCGAACATCCGCGGCGGAGTACCGCCTGGGCCGACGCCCATTCCGCGCATCCGCTCATTCATGCGCTGCTGCAGCCGCAAGCTTTCGAGGCGCGCGATGTAGTAGCTGCGCTTCGATGCGACTTCATCGAAGTCGGCCTTCAACTGCTGCAGCTGCTGCTCAAGCTCGACAATGCCGAGCTTGCTCTGCTCGTACAGCGTCTTATACTGAGCGCTGCGCTCTTCTTGCTGCAGCTTCTCTTGAAGTGCTATGCGAGCCATCTCCTCCTCGCCAGCCTTCAACGCAACCAACGCTTGCTGCTCGCGGCGCTCCTTGAGCTGTGTTGCGGAGATGTAGGTCTGTCTCAGCGTTGCCGCATGTGACAGGCATTGCTGCAACAGCCGCTCTGATTCGCGGATTTGATCCGCTTGGGCTCCTAAGTACTTATCTATCAAACGAACCGGATCTTCCGATTGCTCCAGCATCTCATTGAAGCTTGCTACTGTAATGTCTCTAAACCTCTTACCTAAACTCATGCTCTAACCACCTTTTCTCCAAATTCCTCTAACCCTTTCGTCCACACTCTTTCGCTCTATTCAACATTCATCTTAATAAACGTTTGATTTCTTCTTGAGAAGCGAAAATCCGTAGATGATCAACCCAATTGCCAGGGCAATCGCGATTAAGCCAGATAATTTAGCCATCAGGGTCAAACCACCAATTGCTATTAAGATGAATCCGATAAAGGATTTACCGTTTTTCAATCCCAACCAACCAAGGCCGATCATAGCAACCGGGAATAAATAACCCATCAAGTGTCCGGTATGAACGCCAAATTTATTTAACAGTATCAATGCGCCTAGCAAAATGAGCAGCAGCGCCAAGCCAATATGCCGATTCATTTTCATTTATGTATTCACCGCCTTTCGTTGTAATGTCGTTTGCTTATGTTCTTATTCTAGGGTTTTTGAGTCTTTTTCAAAACGGACCTGCGGCGGTTTTTGCACCTAGACCAAAGTCGGGGCCCAGGTCCGACCTAAGGCGACTGCTGTCCATTCCTTGCAAGAAAACCATGTCCCTTCACAACAGTAGTCATGCATGAACGTGGTTTAATATTGCAATACTAAACGGAAAGCAGCCGAAAAATAGAAAAGCCCTCATCCGCTATTCCTCAGCAGTGAGGGGTTCCCATAACTATGGATTTTTTAGAACAAAGAAGTCTGGGGTCAATTTATTGCTTAGAAAAAATCAGGTAGATACGTCGTACGATAAGGAATAAGAGCCTCCAGATGACTTATAGCGGCCTCTTCACCCTTCAAACGTTCAATCTGATTCATAAAGGAAGGGCGCCGGTAGCCCATGAACATGGCGGTCAATGTAGAAATATCACAAGATAAGTCACAGATTGGTTCATCGTTCCCCTCTTTTGCCGGCAGCTCTTTAGCCTCAATTCGGGCATTCCCATCAGAATCAACCTCAATGACAAACAGACCATTGTTCCAGCTTGCATGCGCATCGGTCACAAACATTGTCAAACGGCCATCATTCCTTGACGTACCCTTGGCAAAAGGAAACTGCTCCAAAAATGGCTTCACATCCACAATACGCGCCATAAAATAAGGAATGATCTCCTGTTTGATCCGAGGGTTATCAAGCACAAATGGCAGCTGGTCATCAAGTGGTGCGTTTAAAGTCACCTTATCAATCATAGAATCGTGATCAGCGATGAAGCGCCATAATCCTTTTGCTGCTCCCCAATTTAATGAAACGAGTTCATGAATTTGAAGCACCGACTCTTTCACTTGGTAATGAATGTAACCGCTCGCCCTTCCATCGGCATCATAATATGCAGCGGCAGAACCTTTCCTGTTGGCAAAAATACGCCGTTTCCACCAAGCCTCATCTCGGTCCAATGATCCATTATATCTCGACGCATATTCGCTATAAATACGGTTCAACAGTTCAATATCCTCACCAACCCGAACTACATGTCCCGGTTGTGGAGGCAGCTTGGGAAGCAGCGCTGTAGGAATCTCATATTTCTTTGTTTCCGTATAAGTCTCCCAACCAAACTTACGGTAAAATGCAAATTGAAAAGGATGCAGGAAGGATAACGTCTGCCCTTGCTCTTTCATCACGTGAAGTGCGTTATGTAACAATCCGGCGACTAATCCGCCACGGCGGTATTCAGGCCAAGTGGCAACACCTGCTATCCCCCCCATTGCCCAGCGTTTGCCGAACAACCAGGTGTGCAGGTCAAGAATCGTCATACGAGCGGCCAGCTTGCCATCCACATAAGCCCCCCAATTTTCCGTTTCATTATATTGCGACCGTCTTTCCTCCAGCTTCTCTGCTGAAAGCTCATACTGAAATGCAAATTGCGACAATGCAAGACTATCAGACAGGTGTTCAATTGAAATACGTTGAATATCGAGCTCTTTCATAGTTTTTCCCTCCGGAATCATAATTTGATGTGATCATGATCGGATAGCAGCAAACAAAGTGTCATTTATATTCGATTCACTTCATGCTGTACACTTGAATATTTGCCACAGGCCGCTCCTACTATTCTATATCAAAATCAAGAGCTGCACGCTTGTTAATTTGAGCGTTTGCTTCTGCTGCTCCTAAGCCATTATCTAAGATTAATAAAATATCACTTTGCTAATATCACTTTACCAATTTAGAACCCTTATTAACTCTTCAAGCCAGCTGCCAATACTATTGCACCTCTAGGCTTCTCACCATGAGCATCAGGTTCAAGTGTAATGGCTACTGTATCGTATTCCTTGGGTTCGAATGTATAGTAGAGAGCACCTTTTCCATCCCGAGGGTAGAATGTACCCGCATTTACAGGCTGATTGTCTTTAATTAACCATACCTGGAAAGCTTCATCCTGCTTGATTTGTGGAAGATCCTCCGCTTGCACGATCAAATGCGTTCCTTTGCCATCAATAACAATAGTCGCCAAGCCTTTAGAAACAAAGCTTTCCGCTGCTGGACTTAGGCTCACGATCCGGTTCACCTTCAACGCTTCCGTTGGTTTGTTCATTGAGATTAAATTCGAGTTTGCTTGGGCCAGCTCTGTTCCTGCTTTGACGACCTCTTGATTCGCAGCCAGCAGCTCAATCCGCAATGCGCCCAACCTATTATTAAGCTGATAGGTATATAATCCCATTCCTATTACCGCAGCGGTAAGCCCTACGCTCACCCAACGCCAGTAAACGGATCTGCGGACGGTTCGCTCCGTTTGTACGGCGCGCCTGCTAAGCTCTGACGAGTTCGCTACCTCTTTTACAGCTTCCCTTGCGCTTGGAGCAGCCCTTCGGCCCTGTGAGGCGAGCCTTCCCGGTGTTTCATTCTCCACGCCAGCCTTAGCATTAGTTCCCGACTTATCAACTGCAGCCTTGCCCAATATAGAGCCGAGCACTCTGTCACGCATTCCCGCAGGGATCGTTGCCGGGTCGGAAGCCATAGGCAGCAGGTTAACAACCTGCTTGAGCTCAATCAGTTGATTGCGGCATAATGCACAATGGGTCAAATGATACTCAAACGCTACTTTCTCATGCTCTTCCAATCCATCCAGCGCATACATCTCCAGCCACTCACACATCGCCTCATCAGCACTGCTACTCATTTCCAAACTCCCTCCTTCCCACATCACGCAACCTCTGCTGGAGCTGCTTCATCGCTAATCGCACCCTGCTTTTCACCGTTCCGAGCGGTATGGAATGCCGCTCCACGACCTCATGCTGAGTATAGCCTTGGTAATATATCCATTCCACAACCTGCTTTTGATCCTTATTTAATCCATCTACCGCTGTTTTTACCTGCTCACCGACCCACTTGCTTTCTACTTCCACTTCGGTGTTAACCCTCTCATCGGCAACATATTGAAGTACCTCAGACTCCGCTATTTTCTCTGGAGTTCGGCTTCGTTTCTTCCTCAGTAAATCAATCGAAATATTACGTGTCAGCGTGAATATCCAGCTGGTCAGCTTACCTTGATTTCCATCAAACCGTTCAGGCGCGGTCCATATTATTAGAAATAATTCCTGCATAATTTCCTCAGCCATCATAGCATCTGCTACCATTCTGTAAGCAAAAACATATACAGGCCTTTCATACCGGTCGTACAGCTTTTTTAAAGCTTCCTCATCTCGTTCCGTTATTAGTGCCATTAGTTTCTGATCAGATAAAGTTCCGTTCATGAAGGATCTCCTTTCTTTATATTCCCTTCAGTTCTATCTTCGTAAAAAAATGGATGATGGATTGGATTAATACTATGCAAAAAGCCATGGATGGAGCTCCAGACTTCAATGACGCCGCAGCGGCGCTTAATACTAACAGCGATGAGCCGACTGACTCCATTGGTTCCGTATATGGTAAAGATGCCGGAGAAGCTTTCCGAAATGGCTGGCAAACTCACATTGCATTCTTCGTTGATTATGTAAACGCAACAGCCGCCAAAGATGAAGCAAGACTCAAAGCACCCTTGGAGCTTCTGATTATGCCCTTGGATTTGCCGAATTCATGTCAAACGCTAACCCTAACTTGAACAAAGCTGCGCTTGTCACAGAGCTTGGACATCATTTTGCATTTGACCAAAGCTTTTGACAGTTATACAAATAATAATTACGATTCCGCTTATTCCAGCCTTCATATGGCTTACTCCCATATGTTCATGACTGGAGCTGTCCTCTCTCGTGCCATTGTAACCCAGTTTAACGAAAAATTCCATGATTCGGAAGCAATGGTAACATCGCCAAAAGTATGGATGCAGCTTGGCAGTAAAGTAAAAGTAATACTGAAGGACGTTCCACTCAAGTTCCGCTTCACTTTACCGTAGATCTGCTCGGGTGGGATGTAAAATGAAATGAACAAGACGGTTCTATCCTGCTTACTAAAGCAATGCCCATGCAAATGGATCACAATATGAGGCACTAAGCATACCCAATACAGATTACCCGCTACAAAAAAGGCGCCTTGCGGCGTCCTTGGCTTGCCCTTTACGTTTGTGCATTTTGGAGGGATGGATGTGGGATTCTGGCCGCTGTTGAAGTCGTATTCCTTTAAATTTATGTTTTATAGCGGTAGGCTTCGTTTTTCCATATTTAAGTCTGTGACTTTATAATTATTTTTGTTTTTCGAAATATTTTTTCACCAGTTTCATTCAGTCTCCAACCTAAGATGTACCGATAATATAGTAGTTTTTTCTCTATTTTTCATAAAAGAACGACGTTTAGTTTCTACGTTATAATCCAAAATACCTAGAATAACAAT
This sequence comes from Paenibacillus radicis (ex Xue et al. 2023), assembly GCF_024722015.1. GTDB lineage: Bacteria > Bacillota > Bacilli > Paenibacillales > NBRC-103111 > Paenibacillus_S. The sequence goes on from NZ_JANQBD010000013.1 coordinate 222,547, forward strand.
CGGCATGTTTGGGATTTGTAAAATTTTTCTTATAAAATTATAAAAATAGCTATGCTATGATCAAATCAAGAGGTAGATTGTGAACTAAAAGGAAAGATCTGAACCTCTGTCAGACAGCTTACATACATCCTAGCTTTGGAGGTCTTACCCCAGTGAAAAAGAAGCTGCTTACCCTGCTTATCTGCTCTGCTATCACTTTATCTGCCGTTCCATATCACGCTTTGGCCTACACAGTCGATATTCAAAAGGTTAAGATTGTCCAATCCGTCAACTTCCGTACTGAGCCTTCTACATCAGGAGAACGCATACGTTACTTACAGCCAGGGGAGCTGCTGGATATTGTCAGCACTCCGAGCAGCAATTGGCTGCAAGTGAAAGATTCCAAAGGAACCGTCGGTTATGTCTCATCTTCTTCCACCTACATTCAATTGACAACCGTAAGTGTAACCCCAGAGCCGAACGGAGAAATTTTAAGCTCAGTCTCCTTTCGGACAGGACCTTCAACCGATGCCTCTCGTATCCGTTATATACCAAAGGGCGAGCAAGTCTGGGTATTGGAAAAGGTAAACAGCTATTGGTACAAAGTAGGGGACAAAAATAATGTAGTCGGCTATGTCAGCACTGGCTCCCAATATATTACTACCACCTTCAAGGAGGTAGAAGAACCTATAGAAGAGCCTCTAGAAGAATTGTTTCCGTCACCTCCTAATGCAACAATCGTCAGCTCCGTCTCCTTCCGGACAGGACCTAATACGGATGCAAGCCGAATCCGTTATCTGCAGAAAGACGAAGAGGTGCTCGTACTGGATAAGCCAAATGAAAACTGGTACAACATTCAAGACAAAAACGGTGTGTCCGGATTTGTCAGCACAAGCAATAAATATATAAAATCTACTTATGTTGAACCCTATAAGCTGTTGGCTCCTGCTGTTGCCGCTCAAAAGGTCATTGATGCAGGAATGAAATATTTGGGCACACCTTATGAATTCGGCTCCAGCCGCGACAACACCTCGACCTTCGATTGCTCCGACTTTGTTCGGCAATCCTATCTGGATGGCATAGGGCAGCTGCTGCCTGGAGACTCCCGCAGCCAGTCAGCCTATGTAAAAGCCGTAGGCAAAACTAGCTCCGATTGGAAGAAATTAAAGAAGGGGGACCTGCTTTTCTTTATGTCTTATAAAGGAAATTCCGTGGCCAGCTACAATGGGATCAATAAAGCAACCGAAACCGTTACCCACGTAGGCATCTATTTGGGGGATGGCAAAATGCTTCACACTTACTCGAAAGATTCCGGTGGTGTCCGAGTTGACTCCATAGCCGATTCTCAGTGGGAGCTTCGCTACCTTCATGGCGGCTCCACTTATTAATTAATTTTTTCTCTTTTGGCTCTTGGCTCTTGGCTCTTGGTCCTTGGCTCTTGGTCCTTGGCTCTTGGTTCTTGGTCCTAGATGTCGAGGCATACTTTACAGCCTCGCATCCCTCTACTCCCAAACTTAAAGGGGAGTGGCCAGTGATCTTAGCCCGCTGATTGATCAGCCGGGCGGAGGGATCAGTAAGTTTCGGAGAAACGGAGTGGTCGCCTTTGTCCATTTGTTGTTACCTTGATTTCATACTAATGAAAACAACAAATGGACAACAGCGATCGGAGAAACTTACTGAAGCCCGCAGCCCGGCTATTATCAATCACCACTCTCCCCCCCCAACTAACGCCCATTTAAAGTAACGTCCAATCACCTTTAACCCCCTCAGCATATAGTACAATATGTCTTCTGAAAGGGGGATTTACAAATGGGCGATATCGGCGGATTCCATACATCTACAGGTGTAATCCTTGTGTTGTTTATCTTGTTAGTTATTGTATCTCGTGCATTTATTTAATTTATCTGGGCCTTCCTTGATGGACGAGCACGGTTTCAAGGCTAAGCGAAACAAAGTATACAAAACTTATACTTGGATTCAACTAACAAAAACCCCCGGTCAAGCGTTATCGCTTAACGGGGGGTTTTTCCATTGTTCACTCTAAAGATCCGGCTCCTTCAGTAAAATCACGCGAACCGTTTCTCCCTTAGCGGCACCTCTGCCGCCAGCTGGGATACAGATAAGGCAGTCAGCATCCTTTATGGATACCATATTACTCGATTTATCTTTTCCGGCTGGCTTAACGAAAACCGAACTATTGTTAACGGATACAGTTCCTCTTACATATCTGGGATAAGCAGAGCCTTTAGAATAATCCGTCTGCAGACTTCCTGTAATTTCATTATGGATCATTGCTGAATAACCGAGCAGCCCCCGCATATAAGGGCGGACAAACAGTTCAAATCCAACATAGCTGGCCCCCGGATTGCCTGACAAAGCGAACAGCAGCCTATCTCTCCATAAACCGACAGAGGTAGGACTGCCTGGCCGCATAGCCACTTTGTTAAACAGCAGTCTGCCATCCCACCGCTCAAACAGATCGACTAATACATCCTTGTCACCGACAGAAACACCGCCAGTCGTTATGATGAAATCAACCTGCTCCATTATTTTCAGCAGTGCTGCCTCTACACACTCAGGATCATCCGGCAGTATCGGCATTATGAGTGGAACGCCGCCAGCCTCTTGAACCTGACAGGCCAGCATATAGCTGTTGCTATTCCGAATTTTTCCATGCTCCAGTGGCCGCCCTACCTCCAACAGCTCCGACCCGGTAGAAAATATCGCAACCCGAGGCTTACGAAACACCCACACCCTCTCATATCCGAAAGCAGCAAGCAGAGCAGCTTCCCCTGGACCAATGGTCTGTCCTAACTGCAGCAGCAGTTCATCCTCCTGCACCTCATGACCAATGGGTGTAATGTTCTCTCCCTTGTCCATACGCTTGCGAATACATACTTCCCTGGCTGAGGCCTCGGTCATTTCAAGCATAATAACTGCGTCAGCGCCAGAGGGAACAACCGCTCCAGTCATAATTCGCGCTGCTTGTCCCCGCTCCACGCCGGAGACTGGAATTACCCCGCAAGGTATCGTTTCGGTTACTTCCAAAGTAACCGCATTCTCCGGTGACGCTTGATAACTATCCTCTGCACGAACAGCGTAGCCATCGACTCCAGAACGTCGAAAGTGCGGGACTGGATGACTTGCACATACCGACTCCGCCAGTCTTCGTCCAAAGCTCTCCTCAAGCAGAACTTCCTCTCTCTCCTGGAGACGCACATGGTGAAGGACCGCTTGCTGTGCATCCTCCACCTTAATCAGCTTACGCTGAAATCTATACCCCGACACTTAGCTTTATCCTCCGATCTGTGACATTCTCCGCAGCGTAGGCATATGGCTTTGCTGCTCGCTGAGCAATGCCTTGGCCATTTCATGGCTCTCCGGTTTAATATCCAACGCTTTAAGAAACAAATCCGCCAACGCCTGATCATTTCCGATATAAGTCTTCACGTTAAACTCATCCGACCAATAGAGGCACGGCTTGATGTTCCCATCCGCTGTCAAACGGAGGCGATTGCAGGTTTGGCAAAAATGATCACTGACAGGATGAATCAGCCCAAATGATCCGAGAGCTCCTTCTATACGGAAATTTTGGGATGGGCCGTTGCCATAAACTTCTCCGGACGGATTTGCTGTCCAACCATGCTCCACACAGCGGTCCTTTACAGTACTAAGCGGTACATATTTGCTTTTCCAACCAGCATCGTCATGCCCGATTGGCATATATTCGATAAACCGCACCTGAACCTTACGGTCAATAGTCATTTGTAAAAAATCGTCGATCTCATCGTCGTTAACACCCTTCATCAGCACAACATTAAGTTTGATCGGATCTAAACCGACACGATAAGCAGCTTCTATACTATCCAGAACACGTTTAATGTCTCCGCCACGAGTGATGAGTGAAAAGCGATCAGCACGAAGGGAATCCAAGCTAATATTAATGCGAGTCAATCCGGCTGCACGCAGTTTTTCAGCCCGTCCGGCAAAATAAATACCGTTCGTTGTCAAAGCTATATCTTCAATACCAGGAATAGCCGATAATTGACCTATCAATTGTTCCAAGTTTTTTCTCACGAGCGGCTCACCACCGGTAATACGCAGCTTGCGAACACCAAGTCCAGCCAGCACTCTTACGACTTCATAGATTTCATCGAAGCTAAGCATGTTCTCCTCAGGCTCGAACTCCATCCCTTCCTCCGGCATGCAGTAAACACAACGCAGGTTGCAGCGATCGGTGACGGATATCCTCAAATAATCGTGAACCCTACCGTATCGATCCGTTAATATGGCTGACATAACCGACACCTCCGATCCTCTGTCCAGTGAATTCCCGTTTATTTCAGTAGATAGCTACAATCCGATATCTCTTTATTATTTCATACTTCACTCAAAAAAAATAGATGCATGTCAACATTCCTTACATACAATATAATCAAGAACGTTTACTATTCAAATTAAAACCTACGACCTCTCCAAGCTGCGCAGCTCCTCAGGTGTATTAACATTTTCAGCAAAGTTCAATGATATGCCTTTATCCATAAAAGAACTCGATTCAGCCTCAGCATAGTCCAACCGCTCCAAAAGTCCCATCATCCTGTATTGCTCAGCTTCGAGCAGTTCATTAACCACATTATGGCATCTTCTATGGTATATGGCATGCAGTGGCTGTAATCTGCCATTAAGCAAAGGAACCGCAGCATCGTAGCCTGCCTCTCCCTGACTTCGCCGCAGTGTAAGCAGCATTTCGGCGGCTCTGGAGGAGATGAATGGCATATCGCATGCAACGACCCATAGCTCGTTGTATTGCGCCACTGCCATTGCAGCTTGCAACCCTGCCAGCGGCCCCTTCCCTGGCTGCTGGTCGCAGACGAGCCTCACATGCTGCCCTGGCCATGACAGCTGCTGTTCAAACATAGCCGGTTCATTGGTGATGATAAGAACCTCACTGCAAATGATGCTCATCTCGGTTAGCTGCCGTTCTATGAACAGCTCCCCTTTTAAGCTCAGCATTGCTTTCATCCTGCCGCCCATTCGCCGATTATTTCCGCCGGCTAATATAACGCCTGAAATGGGCGGCTCACTTCTGTAATCCACCCCAGTTCCTCCATTCGTCACAGCAAATTCATTGCTTCACTGATAAGTCAGTTTAATCCCTTAGTCGCCTTTTAATTGCCTATTAATCTCTTTTCAAAAGATTTCCTCCAGCTATCAGCCAGAGCGTCAACTGCAAGCAATGCCTGAATGCCTGCCAAATTCGTCTTATCATGATACTTCAGCCTGTTAGCTTCCGCAGCAGAGATTCCCAAAGAATGACGCTCAATCAACCTAAAATCATCCCCTGCCCAGACACTCCCTTCCTTCAATACACGGAAATAGTAGCCTGTATAGCCCGTATTCTGCACTTGCTCTGGCAGCTCCGGCACTTTGTACTTCCATCCCAGCTTGAAGCATGGCTGCCGTGGCTGGCTGACTTGCACAACCGCTTCTCCTATCGCAAATATATCTCCAATATGGATGTCGGCCTCCAACAGCCCTGTAACGGTAAAATTTTCACCGAACGCTCCATAGGAAAGTTTGCGCTCCAGCTTATCTTCCCAATATGCGTAATGCTCCTCGCAATAGGCGCAGACCGCTTTATCCTCTCCGCCGTGGTTGATCATATCCCCTTGCCCGTCGCCTTCCAATTGAGTGAAGGACAGCATCAATCTTTTATCTACGGGTTGTTTAAAAATACCGGTCTCCAGAGGCTTCCCCTTATAATCTATAGTAACCGGCTTACTGATGTTAAGCGAGAGCAAATGCAAAACGATCTTCCTTCCTTTTTTATTATCACTTTTCTTACTATTACTTTCTCATGAGCCTAAGTGTGTCTTTTCCCTGGAACCCATGCATCATTATCATATCCTCGTACTTCCCAATATCCCATATGCTCTTCTTCTATTAATTCGATCGCCTGCAGCCATTTGACCGATTTATAAGCGTACATTTTTGGAACGACAAGTCTGACCGGCCCTCCCAATTGCTGCGGAAGTGGTTTGCCATCCATCAGTATCGCCACCATCACATCTTCCAGCCGCGCCTGCTCCAAGGATAAGCAATCCGTATATACCTTATCCCCGGAATACATTTTAGCAAAACGGGCCTTACTCTTTACACCCGCTATTTTGAGCAGATCCGATAACGGAATGCCCTCCCAGGTCAAACTATAGACTGACCAACCAGTTACACAGTGAAAGTCGCTTACCTGGACCTTACGGGGAAGCTTCAATAATTCTTCCCAGCTCCAAGAAATCGGCTTATCTACCAATCCTGAAATGACGAACTGCCAGTTATCGCTTGAAAATGAAGGAATATCCGTTACGGTATAAATCCGAAACTCACCCTTCCCCCCACCGCCAATAGGAGGATTAGATTCTGCAAGTGCTACCGGGGCAGGAAGCATATGATTGCCATCATTGTCGACCAGCTTATCAAGCTCCTCGCCACCTGTATCCGAGACTGATTTCATCCATCGGTAAAACGCAGGCCCCACACCAAATACTAGCACAAGTCCGGCAACTAGTCGCAAAAAGTTTGCTCGAGAAATCGGCGTTTTTTTCAAATACTCTACAAAAGCTTGAGGAGCCATCCGCCCTTCCACTTCAGCCCCTGATGATGCTGCTGCGACCTTTTTTTCCAATTCCATAGACGCTTCGGCTTGGGCTAAAGCAGCCTTTATCTCCTGGGAACGCATGGACTTTAACCATCGGCTGCGGGAGATCGAATGATAAGCAGCATAAGGAATGCCAACCCATGTAAATAAATCATGCAGCACTAATGATAGGTTGCTCCATATGGGTGGGAGGCTGCGGAACTGCCATAAAATGAGTCCTGTAACGCTCCAGCCAACCAGCAGCCCCAGTACTATGATCAAGTTCCACCGCTGGTTCAGCTTGTTTCTGATTTGTTTCCAATGCTTAGGAATTAGCGGCACATACATGGCTATAACCAGAATGGATAAGAAACCGATTACAATATGCGCTTGCTTCATAAATACACGAAATGCTCCCAAATCGCCCCGAATCGAAGGGATATAAAGAATGATTCCCGTTACTGCAAGGAGCACAATAATCCAGGCATTCCATGCATGCAGCTTAGAAAGCTTCTTCCCGTACGATTCCTTCAGCCAGCCTCTCCATGAATCCATCCTCATACCGCCTCTCCTAGTTTAACGCCTCACTATCGTACCCTCTTATATTTAAGTATACGTATAAATCAAGTTGTTTGGTTGCATTCAAATCCTCTAACTACAAAAAGATTTCGTACCTTTGCAAATTGCCTATATGACTGATATTGTACCATACTGCATTCTGCCAAATATTACGTAAACCTTAATTATCTCTTTGAGCACAAAATATCCCCACAAAGTGGGGTCTTGCTTCGAAGTTGATTCAGATACTTTGCGGGGAGCCCCAAACATAAATTCTATATATGCAAAAAAAGCATGGCTCGCCCTCGCGGCAGCCCATGCTCTATCTTATATAAATTAAGGTCACAAATAACCCATAATAATACCGGCAGTTTCTTCAATCGCCTTATCTGTTACGTTAATAATAGGACAACCTACCTGATTCATCAGCTTTTGTGCGTAGTCGAGCTCCTCCATAATCCGTTCCATAGCCGCATACTTCGCGCCAAATGGTAAACCAACCGCTTTTAACCGTTCCGTTCTTATTTTTAACAGCTTGTCCGGATCCATAGTAAGACCGACAATCCGCGAACCCGGCAGCATAAATAGCTCTCTAGGCGGTTTCACCTCAGGAACAAGCGGCAGATTCGTTACTTTCAACCCTTTATGAGCCAAAAAAATACTAAGCGGAGTCTTTGATGTTCTGGACACGCCGATCAGGACGATTTCGGCCTTCAGCAATGCACTCGTATCACGACCATCATCACATTTGACTGCAAATTCAATCGCTTCGACACGCTTAAAATAGTCATCATCCATCTCGTGCTGCAGCCCGGGCTTACGCTTCGGCGAATCATTGAAGGTGTCGATGAATGCCTGCATCATCGGTCCCATGATGTCCACAGCACGAACTCCCAAACGGATCGCTTCCTCGCGCATCATTTCCCGAAGCTCAGGCTGGACAAGTGTGTAAGCGACAAAACCGCCTCGACTTGCAGCTGACTCCATAATGGTCCGAATCTCATCTTCATGCTTAATATGGCCGATACGCTTTGTTGTAACTTGATGTGCGTCAAATTGCCGGATCGTCGCTTTCACAACTGCCTCGGCAGTTTCACCTACGGAATCCGAGCAAATGGTAATCTCATAGTGCTGATCTTTCATCCGTTCATACTCCTTCTTTCGTGGTTGTTAATTTCGCCAAAGAGTCTCTGCCCTGTTTTAAGGTTCTGTAGCTAGCTCCAGCAAAATTTGCGTCATTGTCGTCTTACTCACACGGCCTACTACTTCCCATCGGCTGCGGCCCGGGCTGGAATCAGCTTGAGAACGAATAACAACCGGCAAACTATCTACTTGATGGTGCATCATTTTACGTGCGGCATCTATTACTAATTCCTCGGCCTCTACGTGAATCACATTCGGCTCACGCGTCATAACCATACTGACAGGCATTGATGCTGCAGCTGTATTTCCGAGCGTAAATTTCAATAAATCTTTTCTGGAAATAACTCCGGACAAGCAGCTTTCTTCATCGACCACGATTAAACTCCCTACATCTTCCATAAAAAGGGACACCACAGCATCATGAACCGAGGATGTTTCCTTTACTATTACTGGTATCGATTTAACATCTTTCACTTTTAAGGCCTTTAGTCTACGGGATGCCTGACTTCCCGATGATATTTCCGAGCCGGGTGTATATCCCACTTTGGGCTTTGCATCAACATAGCCGAGCATAACCAGCAAAGCGAGGTCGGAACGCAGCGTTGGTCTGCTTAAACCAAGCATCTCGGCAATCTGCTCTCCTGTGATCGGCGCATGCAGTTTAACCAGTTCCACAATATGCAATTGACGAGCTGTCAGTTCGATGACCGAAACCTCCCTGTCGCAAATCTTATCTTATTTGTGTTCATTACATCTATTGTATCAAAAAAAGTGTTTTATTTGTATAAATAATAGGTTACATTGATATAGAGTACATTATATTCCTAAAAAATACACAAATAAACCTTTTATAACTCCTATTTGTTGCGCACTTTATATGAAATAATTATACTATAGTTGAAATGATGTGTAACTTATATTTTAAATAATGGTTCTGGGAGGACTTATCATGGAAAGAGAATTAGCGTTGGAAATTGTCAGAGTCACCGAATTAGCCGCTTTGTCTGCAGCCCAATGGATGGGACGGGGAGATAAAAATCAAGCTGACGGAGCCGCAACAACAGCTATGCGAACTATGTTTGATTCCGTGTCGGTTCAAGGCACTGTAGTTATAGGTGAAGGAGAGATGGACGAGGCTCCGATGCTTTATATCGGAGAACAGGTTGGCAACGGTCAGGGACCGGAGGTAGACATTGCTGTAGACCCCTTAGAGGGAACGGATCTCGTTGCCAAGGGATTGAATAACGCACTGGCTGTCATTGCTATGGCGAACAAGGGCTGCCTCCTTCATGCCCCTGATATGTATATGGCCAAGCTTGCTGTAGGTCCCGCCCTAACTGGCAAACTTCAGCTTGATGACCCGCTTGAAGTGACTTTACAGAAGGCTGCCCAGCATCTGGATAAACCATTAAGCAACCTAACCGTCATGATTCTGGATCGGGAACGTCATCAAGATCATATCCAGACACTTCGCCGTGTAGGTGTGCGTATTAAACTACTAAGCGATGGCGATGTAGCGGGAGCCATGGCCCCCGCTCTGTCAGAATCAGGTATTGATCTGTATGTAGGATCGGGAGGGGCGCCAGAAGGCGTGTTAGCCGCAGCAGCGCTGCGCTGTTTAGGTGGTGAATTACTGGGACGTCTTATGCCGTCTAATGAAGAAGAGCTTGAACGATGCCGTCAAATGGGATTAAAGGACCCCTTAAAACTATTAACGATGGACGATATGATTGGTACGCAAGATGTATTTTTTGCAGCCACAGGAATAACACCGGGGGAATTTCTAGGAGGAGTTCAATACTTAGGCAATCAGCGTGCAGAGACACATTCCATTGTCATGAGAGCGAAAACAAAAACAGTTCGTTTCATCCGCACTATTCATTACCTTCCTAACAAACCGTTGCTTGGTGATCTGTAAGTTTGTTGCTTTCAATCTGCCTTCATCTGGCTTTAGTCCAGAACCGTTCGGTCCCCGAAGGCGGATGTTCTATGTCTTGCTTTAAATTTCATCTATGCGTTATTCATCCCCATGGTAATGCTCAGCGATACTTATCACTCGGTGACGTTTATCATGGGGATGGTAATTGTTCAAGAATTACAATATGCATCCCGAAAAGCCCGCAATAGCTGATCCATATCCGGTTTAACACCTGTTTCATTCACTTTAGTCTTAACTAGATACAAGTATCTGTAGAAACTCATCATCACCGGGGATGATTCCTCATCTTTACAAATTGAAATCAGCCCGATACTTTGTTTTTCTCCTCGTTCCCTTTTAACTTCCAGTCTATAAGCCCGATCTTTTATCGTTTTTACACTTCGGTTCGGGAGATGCTGAAGGATCTCTTGGATATCCCCTGAAGGATAATATTTCTTTATGAATTCATCTTCCCACGTACTCCAACCCTTTTTCTTTAATTCCACCAAAGCTCTTCCTTTCGAACAAACTAGACCAAGTATACTTCACTTCAAATATTTTCTAAATTATTATATAACAAATTTATTAAGAAAATTCGGTATAAATGTTAAGTAAATATTAGCTAGCTTAATTATGGCTCCAACGGATAATCTGGTCTCCTATCACGAAGACTAATAACATCTATCGTGAGAAGGGGGCCGTATTTATGAAACCACTATCCTGTTTGCATGCAATTTTATCACTTAGTATCCTAGGATTAACCCTCACCGGCTGCACATTTCAACCTAAATTAAAACAAAATTCCAATGGGATACCTCCCCAGCAGGTGGAAGCCCCCGACCCAACCATTAAAACCACAGAGTCCAAGTCAACGGTTCCACTCGATCCTTTGGTCCGCTTTCCGGAGTGGCCAATTCCTGGAATTCCTCCTGTAGATAATGGACAGCCGCGAGCTCAAGCTCAACCGGAACAAGCAGCTCCCCAGCCTGAACCGGTGCCACCGCCCGTACCTCAAGTGAAAAAACCAGTCAAACAAGAAAAGCCTGCTCACACTGCAACTTCCCAGCAAAACAACCGTGGTAAGCGTCTTACCTTATCTCAATTGGTTAAAAAGTATCCGGATCTTCTGCTACTCAAAGGCTCCTCAGACTCCAAAAAAATAGCGCTCACCTTTGATGACGCCCCGGACACCCACTTTACTCCGCAGGTTTTGGATGTATTGAAAAAACATAACGTCAAAGCAACATTTTTCATCGTAGGCCGCCTTGCTGAGAAGCATCCTGACGTCGTTAAACGAATGGTTAAGGAGGGCCATATTATTGGCAATCACACCTACAACCATGCACTGCTTACCAAACTGTCAGATGAACAGTACCACACCCAAGTTAATAAAACGCAAAAAATACTTAGAAATATAATCGGTTATACCCCCAAACTTCTTCGTCCTCCATACGGTGAAATTTCAGAAAGTCAGTTGCTTTGGGCTTCCGAGCATCAATTGGTGGTTGTTAACTGGAATGTTGATTCCTTGGATTGGAAGCAATTGAGCCAGCAGCAAGTGACCACCAATATTTTATCCAATGCCAAGGCTGGGTCCATTATCCTTCAGCATTCTGGTGGTGGTTCGAACCAGGACTTATCAGGAACTGTTAATGCACTTCCCACTATTATTGAGTCCTTACGCTCCAAGGGCTATCAACTGGTTACATTGCCTGATTTGCTGCATGTATCCAAACAGCTCTAGCAGTTACATAAAATGAATCCAAAACGCTCAAACTACATTATGTCTATTAATAAGCGTAAGGGGGAACTCGTTTTTATGAGTCATCTGACAGAAATCATCGACAACCATAATAATTTGGATGGCGTATTTTCCATAGTCAAGCATTACGGAGTAAGCGCTGAATTCGTTACCGATGCGTTAGTGCAGCGATTCGAACAAATCCAAAAAAATGACGAGGAATCCGAAGGCAGTACGGAGGAAGAAAAGGTGTATTGCGAGGAAATCTTAAATACTTTGAATCAATATTATGCACGGCTTTAAGAAAACAAATAGCGCAGGCTTTCCACAAAGGAGGGCTGCGCTATTTGTTTATCATTTATAAAACCCTTGTTCCTCCGCATAATTTCCCCAGTGAGGATGTCTACCGTCCACATCCTTAAATCCATATTCATCGGATAAGCCCCAGGTAGTGGTTATCATCCCGTTTTTTTTGCTTATTTCCGGATCAGCTGCCAAAGCAGCAACCGCCCTGCCAATATAAAATGGAGTTTCCGACATTATAAAATGTGGGTCTTTCTTCACTCCATCCTGCCAGTTAGCTTCGGTTACTCCAAAATAATCCAGCATTGCCTCTGACCGGAGAAAACCCGGACTCAAAGATAGTGCAGTAACATTATAAGGCCGAAGCTCCTCAGCCATTGATGCAGCAAGATGTATCACCGATACTTTAGCGAGACTGTAGTACAAATTTCCACGGTATCGATAGTCAAAGCCATCCGTTATCTCAATAATCAAACCCTTTTTCTTCTCTACCATCAAGGGAGCGGCATAATAGCTTGTAATCATATGCGATTGTACGGCCAGCTGCTGAATTAGAAGTCCATCTGACAACGAATGCTCCCAGAAGGTTTGCCCCCATTCGGTTAATGAATCTCCACCCCATATATCATTTACTAATAGATCCAGGTTACCGTTTTGTTCTCGTTTCACACGTTCAAACAATTCTTTTACCTCATCCTCGACAGTATGATCCACACGAATAGGAATACCCTGCCCTCCTTGTGCCGTGACCATCTCTGCAGTTTCTTCAATGGTTTCCACTCTTCCCATACTAGAGGGATTTCCTCTCACGCTTCTTCCCGTCACATATACCGTTGCACCAGCTTCCCCTAACATTACTGCAATACCTCTACCTGCACCTCTTGTGCCACCAGCAACAACAGCAACTTTTCCGACTAATGGTTTCATATCCATTCTCCTTAACAGCAGATTTACTCATCTCCATTTGATTATACGAGCTCATATATGTCATCTATTGTCTTAATTGTATGGTAGACTAAAATAGTTAGCAAAGGAGGATTACATAATGCGTGCGGAACGTCTACTAACATTATTATTATGCCTACAACATCATGGAAAAATGACTACTCGCCAGCTAGCTGAAAAGGTGGAAGTATCAGAGCGTACAATTGCGAGAGATATGGAGGCTCTGAGCGCAGCTGGAATACCTGTCTTTGCATTTAGAGGAGCTTTTGGAGGCTGGAGCTTGTCTGAGGGCTATCGCACTAATCTAACCGGCTTAAAAATAGAAGAAATACAATCTTTACTTCTTATGAATTCATCGGGTATTATGAACGATTTAGGGCTACGAAGCAACTTTGACACTGCACTTCTTAAGCTGCTGGCCTCACTTCCTCCTTCTTTACAAAGGGATGCAGAATTTATGAGGGAACGTATCCATGTGGATGGTGCCGGTTGGCATCAATCGCAAGAAGCGTTTCCTTATCTAGGCATTGTTCAGGAAGCTATTTGGAATGAAAAGAAATTAATGATCGAGTATCCGAAAAATACAACAAAAACAGAGAGGCTTGTAGAATCATTAGGTCTTGTTGCAAAAGCAAGCATCTGGTACCTAGTCGCTCGTACTAATGGAGAAATGCGTTCCTTCCGCATATCTCGAATTGATAGCGCACGCATTATGGATATTTCTTTTACCCGTCCTAATGATTTCCAGCTTGCCACCTATTGGGAGCAATCCACTCAAGCATTCCAGGCAACATTACCTTACTATCCTGCTATTGTCAAAATTCAAGAGCATCTGCTGCCGCAATTTCAGCAAGCCCGCTATGTGAAAGTAAAAGAAACCTGGCCTACAGCTGATTCAGGCTGGCTCTTAGCATCTGTGGACTTCCATACCATTGAATCTGCTTGTGAAATTATATTAAGCTATAGTCCTTATTTAAAAGTAGATGAGCCTTACGATCTCCAGCTTGCCGTTTTATCACGACTTCAAGATTCCCTGGCTATGTATGAAATTTAAAAGCAACTAGTCACGAGGGTCGATTGAACTTTTGAAAAAATACAAGGAAACAAAAAAGCTGTTTTCACAGAATCGCTTCTGTAAAAACAGCTTTTTTGTTTCTTGATGCCGGTGAAGGGACTCGAACCCCCACGGTTTCCCTCACGATTTTGAGTCGCGCGCGTCTGCCATTCCGCCACACCGGCTTATTATTGCTTATCTTGAAGATTAAATGGCGCGCCCTGAGAGATTCGAACTCCCGGCCTTTTGATTCGTAGTCAAACGCTCTATCCAGCTGAGCTAAGGGCGCAATTTCTGTAATAAAACTTGGTGCCGAAGACCAGACTTGAACTGGTACGGTAGTCACCTACCGCAGGATTTTAAGTCCTGTGCGTCTGCCGATTCCGCCACTCCGGCGAGTGGTAAAAAATTATGGAGGCACCACCCAGAATCGAACTGGGGATAGAGCTTTTGCAGAGCTCTGCCTTACCGCTTGGCTATGGCGCCGTGATTTATGGAGCGGAAGACGGGAATCGAACCCGCGACCCTCGCCTTGGCAAGGCGATGCTCTACCGCTGAGCCACTTCCGCATAATTATAAAACTGGGGATCTAGGATTCGAACCTAGGCATGACGGAGTCAAAGTCCGTTGCCTTACCGCTTGGCTAATCCCCATTACATAAAGAATAATGGGGCGATCGATGGGACTTGAACCCACGAATGCTGGAGCCACAGACCAGTGCGTTAACCCCTTCGCCACGACCGCCACGGTTTAAATAATGGCAGGGGCAGCAGGAATTGAACCCACACCAAAGGTTTTGGAGACCTTTGTTCTACCTTTAAACTATGCCCCTATAAATATGGTGGAGGCTGATGGATTCGAACCACCGAACTCGATGAGAGCAGATTTACAGTCTGCCGTGTTTAGCCACTTCACTAAGCCTCCATATTGAGTTGAAAAGAACATGGTGCCGTCGAGAGGACTTGAACCCCCAACCTACTGATTACAAGTCAGTTGCTCTACCAGTTGAGCTACAACGGCTTAATAAAAATGGTGGCTCGGGACGGAATCGAACCGCCGACACGAGGATTTTCAGTCCTCTGCTCTACCGACTGAGCTACCGAGCCTTTTAAATTTTTAAAAATGGCGGAGCCGACGGGATTCGAACCCGCGGTCTCCTGCGTGACAGGCAGGCATGTTGGGCCACTACACCACGGCTCCGCGTTAGTTCGAAGTAAGATCCTTCGATAAATTGGTTGCGGGGGCAGGATTTGAACCTGCGGCCTTCGGGTTATGAGCCCGACGAGCTACCGGGCTGCTCCACCCCGCGGCAAAAATGATTATGGTGGGCGCTGACGGGATCGAACCGCCGACCCTCTGCTTGTAAGGCAGATGCTCTCCCAGCTGAGCTAAGCGCCCCTATCATTGTAATAATGGTGACCCGTAGGGGACTCGAACCCCTGTTACCTCCGTGAAAGGGAGGTGTCTTAACCACTTGACCAACGGGCCTTATCTTCTAAAGAATTGCTACGGAGAGAGAGGGATTCGAACCCTCGAGACGCTTGTGACGCCTACACGATTTCCAATCGTGCTCCTTCGGCCAGCTCGGACACCTCTCCATAATGGCTCCCCGAACAGGACTCGAACCTGTGACAACTCGATTAACAGTCGAGTGCTCTACCAACTGAGCTATCAGGGAATAGGAACATAACTATGATTCAAGGCTTGCACCCTGAAAACTAGATCCGAAACAAGCAGCGTTGAGCAACGCTATATAATTTTACGGTTTCCTCACAATGTATTCGGAGTCGGCTTTAACGCTTCTCTCCACCTTGTGAAGGTATTCTTGGATAAGCCCTCGACCGATTAGTATTCGTCAGCTCCATACCTTGC
>NZ_JANQBD010000014.1 GCF_024722015.1 Paenibacillus radicis (ex Xue et al. 2023)
CAGCTCCCGCGCCTTCGCTTGGGCTGCACCCTCACCCTTTATAACGTCTGAATATTCAAACAACTAACTTTTCTTATCCATCGTCCCGATGGATAAACCTACCTTACACAAACTTCTTGACGCTACCCCTAAATGTGCTATATCGACCTAAATAGAGGTAGTTTTTCCAGCTAAATGATCGATTTCGAGAATAGAGACAAAATTAGCGTGATGTTTTCCAGTTAGTGGTGCTAGCTACCATACTAGAGTTCAGTTTATACACTAAAGTCAAGTTCAAATTTTGGGGTCGAGCCTTATATAATGTTTTTTAGTAACATACTCGTTCTCTAATTCTTGGTTTGTCCTTCTTGGTTTGTCCTTCTTGCTTTGTCCTTCTTGCTTTGTCCTTCTTGCTTTGTCCTTCTTGCTTTGTCCTTCTTGCTTTGTCCTTCTTGCTTTGTCCTTCTTGCTTTGTCCTTCTTGCTTTGTCCTTCTTGCTTTGTCCTTCTTGCTTTGTCCTTCTTGCTTTGTCCTTCTTGCTTTGTCCTTCTTGCTTTGTCCTTCTCGGTTTGTCGTTCTTTATTTCTTCTATTGGTTTGTCCTTCCCGTTCTCTCCTACCTTGGTTTATCATTCTCGCTCCCTCCCGCCCCTATCTCGCCCACGCGCTTAGAATCCCGGTCTCGCCTAAGTGTTTCATCACACTTGTCCTGTCATCCTAGCTCTCTCCTACCCGCTTCAGATCTTTCTCTCCTACATGTTTCGTTTCCAATCTCCCCTACGCATCAACTCCCCCCTTATCTCCGAGGTGTTTGCAATCTCTCACGAGCTTTTTACACAGCTGCCTTTCTCCTTGTGACATACATGGATTTCAGTGGATAACTTTTCATCCTGATGTATTTTCGATTTTTTTTTACACTTTTCGATCATCAATCATGGGGAGATTCACACTTCTTTCACAAAGCATTGATAAAGTAAATGGAAATAATACAATAAATGTTGAAAGCGCTTTGAAAGGAGAAGCTTAAATGGCATTGCAGCGCAATAAAAAATGGATCCTTATAATAATTGGATTGGCCGTGGTTGGAGCAGGCACTTATCTTTACATGAACAAAAATACTAAACAACAAGCCTCCGCTCCTCAAGAAAAAATCACTGAAATCAAAAAGGGTACCATTCGTTCCACTGTGTCCGGTACATCCCAATTTGAAGCAAGAGATATTCAGAATGTGATCGCTCCAGCCGATGGCACTATCAAAAGAATGAACCTGACCCGGAATCAAGCCGTTAAAAAAGGCGATGTATTATTGGAAATCTCTGATCTTACCCAAGAAATAACCTTGCAGGAAGCTCAAGTCAATCTCCAACAGCTGGAAAATGATCTGAACGATTTGCTCACCCAGCAAAGCAACATGAAAATCTACACTCCAAGAAGCGGAATATTGACGCTTGGAAGCAATCTAGAGACGGGCTCTAGTGTAAATAAGACAAGCAGGATAGCTACTATATCCGATCAAACGATTTTGAGTGCCAAGCTGCCTTTTTTATTAGATGACGCAACTCAATTCTCCATCGGTGATTCCATCGATTTGACGGTGGACGGATTTAACTTGACCAAAACCGCTACTGTAGACTCGATAAGCAATCAAATCAAATCCGATCCTAGCGGCGGAAAGCTGCTCGAGGTTGAAATTAAGGTAAAAAATGATGGAACCCTGACATCTGGCATGAAGGTGAAGGGAAAAGCAAAGCTCGGTAGCAGAACCGTAGAATCAACCGATAGGGGAACGTTGGACTATGTAGATGTTGAAACTGTGCTGGCTAATACAAGCGGAACGATCAAAGAACTGAAGCTGAAGAACGGAAATTACATAACCAAAGGCGATTTAATTGTGACTGTCGTGAATGATACGCTGCAAAAAGATATTAATACCAAGCAAGCAGCCGTTGACCGTCAGAAAAATACAATAAACAGTCTCCAGGAGAAATTTAATAAGCTTACAATTACCGCGCCTTTTGACGGCGTGTTTTCTACGGATTTTGCCAATAAGAAAAGCAATGTGCTTGCCAGCTATCCTGTAGGATCAACAGTGGAGGTCAATACGTTGTTTGGTGCCGTTGCCAGTCTTGATTATATGCAATTGCCTATTCAGGTAGATGAGCTCGATCTTCCGAATGTCAAAACAGGTCTGAAAGCGACAGTAAAGGTTGATTCCTTGCCCAATAAAATTTTTGAAGGCGAGGTCATACAGGTTTCAACTGTAGGTACAACTACCAACGGTGTAACCTTCTTCGATGTGGTCATTTCGGTAAAAAACACCAGTGAGCTGCGGTACGGCATGACAGCTACTTCTGAAATTATTTTTCAGGATAAAAAAGATATTATTACTCTACCAATCGAAGCCCTTCAGCAGCAGCAAGGAAAACGGTATGTAACGCTGCAAAATCCTGACGGTACAAGAGAAGATAAGCACGAGGTAAAAATAGGCATTCGCAATAAAACCGATATTGAAATTACCGATGGCTTGAAGGCTGGCGATAAGGTAGTTATTCCACTCCGTCAGCAAAAAACGCAAAATGCCAGCCAAGCGGATATTGACCGAATAAGACAGCAATTTCAGCAAAGCGGCGCTGCAGGTGGTCAGGCTGGTCCTGGTGGCGGTGCAGGGAATCCTCCTGGCGCTGGTGGTGGCGGCACACAGAGATCAGGTGGAGGCGGACGGTAAGGAAATGTGCGGAAAGGAAGGACTCCGGAATGGCTGAAATGATTGAATTGCAGAACATCACGAAGGTGTATGAACGAGGCGCGGAAAAGCTGCACATCTTAAACGATCTCTCCTTGTCTGTAGCAAAGGGCGATTTTGTGGCTATTGTCGGGCCTAGCGGATCGGGGAAATCCACACTTATGAATATGATCGGTTTGTTGGATGTACCTACTTCAGGAGCCTACACACTGGATGGCGTGGCAACCGAAAACATGAATGATAATAGCCTTGCAGAGCTTAGAAACAAGAAAATCGGCTTTATTTTTCAACAATTTAATTTGCTTCCCCGCCTTAATGCATTGGAGAATGTGGAGCTGCCCATGATTTATTCCGGTCTAAATAAAAAGGCTCGCAGGGAAAGAGCACAGCAAATGCTGGAGCTGCTCGGCATGGGTCAACGCGGACATCATAAGCCAAGCGAACTGTCAGGCGGTCAGCAGCAGCGGGTTGCTATCGCAAGGGCCTTATCGATCGGGCCGTCACTGCTTCTAGCGGATGAGCCGACAGGCGCTCTCGATTCAAAGACCGGCAACGAAGTGCTGGAGCTGGTTATGCGGCTTAATGAGGAAGGCAATACTATCGTGCTCATTACCCACGACTCCCATATAGCGGATCATGCGAGAAGGGTCATTTCAATCCGTGATGGGGCGATTGTAGGAGATCAACGATTATTGGAAATTCCTGCAGCACCAGAGGTGACATTATGAATCCAATCGAGCTTGTCTCAATGGCGCTTCGGACCATCGCTTCCAGTCCTATGCGGACATTGCTCACCATGCTAGGTGTCATTATCGGTGTGAGCTCTGTAATCACTTTGGTTTCCATAGGGCAAGGTACTTCAGCGCAAATTGAAAAGCAATACGAAAGCCTAGGTACAAATCTGCTGGTTGTGAATGTGCTAGGTAATGGCCGTGCCACTCAGCTGGATTATAATGATTTAATGCAGCTCGAGCAGCTGCCCGAAATCAACTCCATTGCTCCGACAATGGTCAAAAGCGGCTCCAATATTAAATATGACCGCAGGCAGGAAAAGTACACGGTCGTCGGTACTAATGACCGGTATTTACCGCTCATGAAAGGCGAGCTGTCGGCAGGCCGATTTGTAATAGACGCGGATATGGAATTCCGCAATCCTGTAGCTATATTCGGCAGCACAGTGGCCAAAGATTATTTTGGTTCGCTCGACCCAATAGGTGAGGATATCAACATCGATGGCATCGTGTTTACTATAGTTGGTGTCCTCAAGGAAAAAGGCTCCTCCATAAGCGGGGTATCCTTGGACAACTCCGTGTTTGTTCCTTTGGAAACGGCACGTAGAGCGTTCAAGCTCGGGAACATCCGTACAACGTACCTGGAGGCTCCAACCAAGGACCAACTGTCTATGACTCAGAGTACGATAACCCAGTATTTGACTTATAAATTCAAAAGCAGCTCCGGCTTTCAAATTATGAATCAAGACGAATTAATGAAAGCGCGTGTGGAAGCAGCCAGCACACTTACGAATCAATTGATCGCAGTAGCCTGTATCTCGCTTTTGGTTGGCGGTATCGGGATTATGAATATTATGCTCGTTACTGTCAGCGAACGGACTAGAGAAATCGGCATCCGCAAATCGATAGGCGCCAAACGTCGCAATATCCTAATGCAATTTTTAATAGAGGCTACAGTAATTAGCGGTCTTGGCGGAATTATCGGACTGCTGCTTGGAAGCGGCTTGTCGCTCGCATGGCCCATGATTAATCCAAAGCAACCTACACAGCTTTCATTGGAGGTCGGCTTGTATGCATTTCTGTTTTCGGTAGGAGTCGGAATGATTTTTGGATTGTATCCGGCCAACAAAGCTTCCAAGCTTCGGCCCATTGATGCTCTTCGTTCCGATTAGCGCTTGATCATAGCCATATATTTAATAAATGATTTGCCAACATAAACGTCAGTAAATTTTTAAGAGGCAGGTTTTCCAAACGGATCGCTTTTAACATATGCTTACGAAATTGGCTTTCCAATCGGATTGCAACAGCATTTGCTTACCAGGCTGCCCTTCGAAATGGATTGCACCGCATATGCTTACGAAGCTTGCTTCCTTCGGAAAGCCTTTAGGAGGAGATCAAATTGAAACGCCAACTGCTACATTCAATAAAATCAGGAAAAAAAGGATTGCTTTACGCTCTAATTGCAGGCTCTACTTGCTTGCTCGCCTATATGCCCTCGGCCTATGCCGGCAAGGAAGGGGTATTTCTGGCTAATGATACTTACTTTACGCTGGAGAATGCTGCCTTTTCAGCTGGCGTAGATACTTCTACTATGCAGTTTACACTTAATTTGCATAACGGTGGAGAAAGCGACATTGACTTCAATAATTATGGAGTTCTCCTTGTGGATGACCAAGGCAACCGTTACCCTGCCAAGCTAACGAGCAAGCAAACAGCCCGTGTTATACCTGGACATGATCAGCAATTCCGCTTTTTGTCCGAGGTTGTTTCTAATGTGACACCTGAGCAGCTGAAGGTGAATCTTTATAAATGGGATGCCAGTCAGTCCGATTCCTCGGCAAGCTTAGGAGAACTATCGGTGGCGGCCGTATCTGCGACAACAGAACTCGTACCTTCAGAGCCGGGAGCTTCCGATCAGCTGCTAATCTCTTTGCATGATATCAGCTCCTCTTACTCTCAGGAATCCATAGTTTCGTTAAGAATAGGCAGCAGCTATGAGGTTGCGGAGAGTGGAAGCTCATATCTCTACACAGATCTATATGTACAAAATGGGGGAAGTTCCAGCGTTCAGCTTCCCTCCGGTCTTCAGCTGCGATTGAAAGGCAAGGATTCTAGCACCTACTCCGGCTCAATTGTTGGCGGCAGCTCAGCTACGCTGCTTCCCAAAAAGATGACCAAGCTATCGCTTCGAACTTTGATTCCGAATACATTCGATGCACATCAATACACACTTGAGTCACTATATGAAGTTTCCTCCGAAGAGCGGATACTGGGAAGCTTCCCTATTTCCGGGACGCTAGCTTCTTTGCCAATCGGCAAAGAGCAGCCGTACGCGTTATACGACACAGGTAATGGTCTTACAGTTAAAGCTGATAAAGCAGTGGCTATTAAGCAGGCGGATGGGTATCTGGTACAAACAACCGTTAAAATCCGAAACAGCAGCGCTAAAATAGCAACACTCCCTACCCTAAGTGCCGCTTATCAAATTGGTACGGAGAGCATCAACGCCGCAGGACAGGATCAATCGATTCGAAGCGGTTTTCTTTCTCCTGAGCAAACCGCATCCTATCGCTATGCAGTAGTATTACCGGAAGGAGTTGATCCTGCTGCTGTGAAATTTACGCTTTTTGAACAAAAGTCGAATGCAGCAAGCTCAGAATCAACCTCCAGCTCCACCAATAATAATTCTGGCAGCAATACTAACAACAACCAGAATCAAACAGCAACCACTACCAACAATACAAGCAGCAACACGAATTTGAACTCGGGTTCCAGCAATGGCTCCAATACTAATTCCAATTCCAATTCAACAACCGGTTCCAGCTCGGCTTCCGGCAATAATAACAGTACTAACACAAGCTCTAACACAAATAGCTCCAATACTAATTCCAATTCCAATACGACTAATAGTTCGACCAACTCATCTACAAATTCTAGCAACAACAAGTCCAGCTTATCTGACAAAAATCCTGTCATGCTTGTTTCTTTAAGCAATATCGATCAGACGGACAACATGATCAGACAAGCATTGTCTTATCAATTTGGAACGCCGTTTTCTTTTGCACCTAATGGTTTGATTGATAAAAATCTGGAAATATCGCTTGTTGAGCTGCATATGCATGAAAACAGCGATTTCGGGTACAAAACAGCCGTCGCCAAATACAAGCTGACAAATCGTGGTCTCTCTACTCTGCCATTGCCCAATCTAGGGACTGAGCTTATTAACGGTCAGGGCCTTGCATTTGCAGGAGAACGACAAACCTCGGCAGCCGATAAGCTTGCGCCCAATACAAGCTATGTTGTTAGCTATTCCTACTTATTACCGTCCGCTGAGGATGGCAAACAGCTTGCATTGAATTTCACAGATCCGAAAGCATCCGCATCTGGTAAGCTGTCGATTGGCACTTATCAAGCGTCCGTTCAGCCGGAATCCAACGATGAACGCATCAGCTTCTTCCCGTTTGAAGTCAGCTTCGATGATTACAGAATTAATACTTCCTACAGCAGCTCAAATTACACATACCGACTGGATCTTACGCTTACTGTAAATATGAAAGAACCTGTCATTGTGGATCAAAGCTTTTCGCAAATGGAATTCGAGCTGGTTGACGGTTTGAAGCGAGTTCTTGGCTCACAAACGATGGCTTTCACAGGCACGCAAAAATTAATAAGCGGACTGCAAAAAATTTCATTCTCCAATATTAAAACCGAGCAGTTCGAAACCGGTCTGCTCATCAATGTATACGAAACGATCAACACACCGTCAGGCCCAGCCAAACGTCTTGTTAAGCAGCTAAAGCAGTAGCTTTAGCAGTGCAATAAACAAACTTAACCCGCCAGTTTCCTATAAGGGTACTGGCAGGTCTATTATCATTTCAGCTATTATTGGATTCAACCAGCACTTACGATCTCGATCAGCAGCGTTTTGATCTCATAAGGCTTGACCGCAAGACGAATTACGGCATCGCTGCTAACCTCACCGATAGGTCGCTCCATCAGGTCGCTCTCCTGCCAGCTCAGGATTTGATAGTCGCTTGACAACTCTACCCATCCGCGTTGACCGGCAAATTCGTGGAAACGCAAAACGATGAGGCTGCTGTCCTCCGCTTTTTTCACAGCATCGATATGCACATGCTCGGACGATAACCGGAAGAGCGATGCTCTCGTTTGAACTGCCACGGCTCCTTGCTTGATTACCAGCGGCACATTCAAATCCCAAGCTTCCTGAACCGTACGACCTTCCAGCCAGTCTCCGGAATGTGGAAGCAGCGAGTATGTAAACTCGTGATGTCCCTGATCTGCTTGAGGATCTGGAACAAGCGCGGACTTAATTAAAGTTAGTCGCATCAGATTATCTTTGATGTCATAGCCATACTTGCAGTCATTCAGCAAGCTGACACCATATCCGCGTTCGGACAAATCAGCCCACTGATGTCCTACTACCTCAAATCGGGCATAATCCCAGCTTGTATTCCAATGGGTAGGACGTTTAACATTGCCGAATTGAATGTCATAGGATGCCTCTGTGGAACGGATCTCTACCGGGAATGCAGCCTTGAGCAGCTTCCTTTGCTCATGCCAGTCCACGATGGTTTTGAAATCGATCCGGCGGGAATCACTATATACAATTAGCTGCTGTGTAATTGTTGAATCTTTATACTTCCAAGCAAATCGTACAACTGCTCTTACAGGTCCGTTTTCCACTACTTCAATTGAGGTCAGCTCACGGATTTCTTCCGTTTTTTCCTGATAATAAATATCGATATCCCATGCCTCATGACGGCTCTTCGGCTTATCTTCGAACACTTGCAGCACATTTCCGTTAGAGCCTGCCGCGAGCACCTCACGTTGGGACATTTTATCCCAAATCGATGTCAATTGACCTGTTCCATTCCAGTGCAGCGAGTAATGCGGTGTTTCTATTCCATTGCCGGTAGTAATAAATGGATGCGGCTTCTTATCCGTATTCTCTGATTCCTCTGAACAGTAGCGAATTATACTAGATCCCAAGGACGGCACCGCTTGTACCTGTACCAGCCAACCGTCAACACTACGCTGGGATGCTAACACATTCCCTTGCTCATCCTTCCATACCCCTTCCGTGCCTGATGCATCAAGGCTGCGGTCTGATTGTACAAGCACCAATCCCCCACGCTCCCAGCCTGAGCTGTTCCATACGGTATATTCCGCTATTCCGGTTTCAGTCTGCCGGACAGTCAATACTGAAGCCGCATGATTGTTTGCAGCTTGCAATAAACGTTCCGCTTCTTCATATTCAAGGCGCGAATCATCATAAACCTCCTGAATCGATGAGCCTGGGATAATATCGTGGAACTGGTTGCGCAGCACGATTTTCCACGCTTCAGCCAGCTTGCTCCGGTCGTAGAACGACCAGTCGCCTGCCTCCAGGCTGCCCATAATGCCAAGCCACTCCGTCTCACGCGCCAACAGCTCCAGCTTCCGATTCATCCGCTTATTATAAGCTTGACTCGTATAGGTACCCCGGTGAAGCTCCAAATACAATTCGCCATCCCATGTATGCACATATTCATCCGTTTGGGCAATTGTTTGCTGCAGCTCTGCGAAATACTCATCCACGCGTCCGGTTGTCACATTCGGAACTCCCGGCAGCTCGCTCAGCCTGCGCCTCAGCTCCAGCATTTCGCGGTTTACACCGCCGCCGCCATCACCATAGCCATACGCAAGCAGCAATTCACGGTTTACTGGCTTATCTCTGTATGTTTCCCATATGCCGTTCACCGAGCTTGCCGTAACTTCTCCGTTATACGTATACAACCAGCCTCCTGCATTATCCGGTGTAGTAATGAAATGGGTCAGCACCTCGGTCCCATCAATACCACGCCATTGGAACGTGTCATGAGGCATCCGGTTATACTGGTTCCAGCTAATTTTGGTAGTCATGAATGTATCGATGCCGGATTTTTTCAAAATTTGAGGCAAAGCCCAGCTATAGCCAAATACATCGGGCAGCCACAGGTACGTACACTCTGTACCAAACTCATCTCGCAGAAAACGCGTTCCATACAGTAGCTGCCGCACCAGCGATTCTCCTGAGGTCAGATTACAGTCTGCTTCCAGCCACATGCCGCCGCCTGCCTCCCAGCGTCCTTCCTTAACCCGCTCCTGGATTTGGGCGTAAATATCCGGATAATCCGTTTTGATATAATCATATAACTGCGGCATTGTTTGTAGAAATACATAATCGGGAAAAAGTTCCATCAAACGCAGAACAGTCGAAAAGGATCTCGCCGCTTTCTCTCGGGTATGCTTCAGCCTCCACAGCCAAGCAACATCGATATGGGTATGGCCGATACAGCGAACGGTAACCGCATGCTGTTTGGGCAGCTGCTGAACGGAGGTACGCAGCGATTCTGCCGCAGCCGTTAATGAAGCATAGAAATCGGCTGACCCGGGCCTCGACCAATCAACCAGCAAAAAAGCGCGATCTGCCGCGGACAACAGCAATTGCCGTTCGGGCGAATGCTCATGAAGCACCTTAATAACCTGTAACGCCGCACGTGCTGTATAATACAGATCATCCGCGTCCGCATCTAGCCAGCACAGCTCTGCCCGCTTCAGCTGATGCTCCATAATGGCAAGCGGCTTATAACCGCCAAGTCCGGACCACAACCGGAAGCACAAGCTTACCGTTGTTCCAGCTGACTCCTCAGCAAAAAACACCTCTTGATGGTTCGTATCCACACCTTGATAGGGCTGACCGTTCACATATAGTAAAGACTCAAAGCCTGCATTATTACCGCCACCGCCCTTGCCAAAATCAAAACGTCCTACGATTTTACGGCCTTGCCAGGAAGCCGGCACATCTACCTGAGCTGCCAGCCACAAATAACGATCCCTGCCTTCCCATCGTTCCCCCAGCTGCATTTCTCCACTGCCTTTAACTGAGCTTAACGGAAGCAACGGACGTTCCCCAATATTCCCCTCGGTATCCTCCAGACTATGGAAGGAGGGAATCGATTGTTTATCTCTATAACGAAACTCGTCAAGTTCCTGAATGCGGGCTGTCAGTTTTTCCAAAGTAAAAAGCATTTCTATCACTCCCTAATGAATGTTATAACACGTGTTATTAAATATGAAAAAAATTAGCTTCCCACGCTTTGGCGAACGACCAGCTGTGAGGAAACCGAGATTGTGCTTTTGTCTTCATAAGTTCTCTGTCCGTCAATATATTCCAATAACCGCAATGCTGCCAGCCGGCCCATCTCACGATAAGGGATCTCTATAGAAGTAATGGCGGGAAATAGATGCTGATTGATCCGTTCCGTATTGTCGGCTGCCATTACATGGATATCCACGCCAATCTGTATGCCTTGTAATTGTGCTGCTCTGCATATATAGACCGCCCCACGTGACCAGTTGCTTAAAATCGCAAAAGGCGTGGTGCGTTCCTGTATCCACTGCTTCCAATAATCGGATCGCATCTCCCATGGGCCATCTGCAGCAGCATACACTTGCGGCTGCAAGCCTTTGTCTTCACACCATTGCAGATAGGTTTGATTCCTCTCCCTGTCACCCCATCCAAGAGGCACATGCTCATGGAACATTTCCAAGTAAGCCGGAGGAAGTCCGGTTTGCTCCCACAAATAATCCAACGCTCGGCGGATACTGTCACCGTAATCCATCAATACGGATGCTATCCGATTATGATCCGGGTAGCCCTCCACTGAAACATAGGGCATATTATGCTGATTTATTAGCGCCACCCATTCCTCGGAAATGTTATGCGGCCGATCCAATGCTACAATGCCGTCAATCCGCCGCTGCAAATACAAATCCAGCAGTCCCTTTTGCTCAGTTAAAGGACCTGATGCGTATAACAGTAAGTGGTAGCCATTCGCGGCGCATACCTCTTGCATCCCTTCAAGCACCTGCAAAAAAAGCGGGTTCGAAACATTGCCGTAAGCAGCAAGACATTGACTTCTGCCCGTCTTCATACCCCGAGCTTGAGCATCCACCTGATAGTTCAATTCACGAATCGCATCCAACACGGCTGTCCGCTTCTCAGCACTAACACCTATGCCCTGTGTACCGTTCAGCACAGCAGAAACTACGCTTCGTGAAACTCCTGCCCGCTTGGCTACATCAAAGCTGGTTACCCTTTTGGCCATTTATGTAACACCTCTAACCCAATATAACACGTGTTATAGAGAGAGACAATCATTATTTGAACAGCTTATTTTGCTGTTTAGAGGGAATGTTCTGAAGGAACCGGAAGCTAGCACGTACATATACGGCCGGCCCCGGTTCTCTTCCCACTTAAATGTCGCCGCCATTAATGTTGCAAATAGCGTTGCCTACATGACATATCATACCTT
The DNA here is from genome assembly GCF_024722015.1 of Paenibacillus radicis (ex Xue et al. 2023). Classification (GTDB taxonomy): domain Bacteria; phylum Bacillota; class Bacilli; order Paenibacillales; family NBRC-103111; genus Paenibacillus_S. Next base: position 11,810 of record NZ_JANQBD010000014.1, read on the forward strand.
ATCATTTGGACGGTTTCCTTTTAGCTAAATATAGGCAGTATTGAATTATTCTTTGAACCGACCTTCGGCGGATTCCGGCCTCGTCGAATCTCATCGGTTTTGAATTCGCTTCGAAAAACCATAAACGGCCGTTCGTTTCGACGCCAATATCCATGGACATCTCACCTAACGTTCGAGCAGATGCCCTCTCAATCTGCTTGGCAACGATGAGGGCCAATTTACGCGAGCTTCCGATAATTTTATTGGCTTTGGCTGCACCGAAATTAGAGTTAAGAAGCTTTTTCGGGTCTTGAATGGATCCGCCTCGGGGCACATGGGTCGTGATGCCTGCTTTCCCTGCGGATCGTGCGCCAATGCCGCTTATCGACCATTTGCCTTTATTGTTTTTTTGCACGAGCAGCCGCAGATCAAAAGGCCTCTTTCTAAACCGTGCCAGAGCAATACCTTGCTGAGCGATATATGCCCTTCTCCCTGTTTTTCCCTTAAGCTTCCTCCATAGGCTGGATACATTGGTAAACTTAAAGATCAGCCGCTTGCCGTTTTCTTGTTTTATAAGTCGGTATTGAGCGCCCGCTCCAATCATTTTGCGTTCCACCCGCATGATACCTTTCCCCGCTTTCCCGCTCACCGGCTTTATATAAACGAGCGGACCGCGTTTGAATAACGAAACCAAGCTGTCTAATGTGAGCAGCTTCTTCGTTGCCGGAATGAAATGCTTCGTCTTGGACGACCGTGACAGCCACTTATATTGCGTCCATTTATCAAAGAAAAAAGGATTGAATAAGTGCACGCGCCGATCCCGTAAACAAGATCGAATTTCCCGCTGAGCAGCTGGCCGTTTTTCGTCTTTACGTTCCGGAATCCGGTTGTATACTACGTCAGGGAATGGAAATGACGTTCTGATGAACCCGTTCTTTTTACGCCTGTTATAATCGTACCCGATGATCTTTTTTTGTGATCGATTCAGATTGCCGACTGTCGTTACGAATACGGTTGCCTTTCTGGAATGTCCTTCTTTTATCAGTTCGCGATAATACTGCAAGTTTCCCCGTAATCGGTTTCTATTGGCGACAGTTAAGATCGCGATCACGGGGCGTCTTTTGTATGCTTGTACTGACGGCATATGCCTCATTTACCCCCTCGCTAAAAAATTTGCTGAAATGCCACGCAGGCACAAACTCAGCTTGTGTAACAAATTTATTTAGTTTCAACAGTCTATGGAAAGTTATTGTGGAAGGATATGGGTAAAAGTCCAATTGTAAGAACTACAGTACATTAAAACAAACAGACGCCCGTGCAGCATGGAATGTGCCCGGGCGTCCGGTTAATAACTGCGGACCTGCTGTATATAATGTTTATAATTCCGTTCTATCTCCTCATAGGAATCTCCGCCGAATTTTTCCAGAAATGCGCACGCTAGCTCCCAAGCGACCACATTCTCCATCACCACTGCGGCAGCAGGAACAGCGCAGCTGTCAGAGCGCTCGATCTGTGCGGCATAGGGCTGCTTCGTTTCAATATCAACACTGCTAATCGGCTTATATAGAGTTGGTATGGGTTTCATTACGGCACGCACAATAATCGGTTCACCCGTCGTCATCCCACCTTCGAACCCACCTGCCCGGTTGCTGGCACGTGAAAATCCGCTCTGTGAATCATACATGATTTCATCATGAACCTTGGAACCTCGTAACCTCGCCGCTTCAAAGCCAACCCCGAACTCACAACCTTTAAACGCTTGAATGGACATGACAGCTTGAGCAATTTTGCCATCCAATTTGCGGTCCCACTGCACATGACTGCCCAACCCGACAGGCACTCCATCGGTTGTTACCTCTATCAAGCCGCCAACAGAGTCTCCCGCTGCTTTTACCTCATCAATGTGCTGCATCATAGCCGCTTCAATGTCCTTATCTGCTGTACGCAGCGGCGACACCTCAGTGACCTGTCGAAGCTCCTTCGCCGACAGAGAGGCGCGCTTAGCCGATACTTCGCCAATCCGCAATACTTGGCTTCCAATATGAATGCCGAACAATTGAAGCAGGCTTTTTGCCGCTGCGCCGCATGCAACTCGAATCGTCGTTTCTCTAGCACTTGAACGCTCCAAAATATTACGCAAATCAGACTGATTATATTTCAACCCGCCATTCAGATCAGCATGTCCCGGTCGTGGTCTGGTAACAGCGCGCTTGACAGCCTCCTCTGTCGGCTCCACTCCCATAATCTGACTCCAATGATTCCAATCCCTGTTCTCAACCACAAGTGCGATTGGAGCACCGGTTGTCTTGCCGTGCCGCACTCCTCCGACAATTCGGACTTGATCACTTTCAATCTCCATCCGTCTGCCTCGTCCATAACCTTTTTGCCTCCGCTGCAGCTCTATATCGATCTGTTCTGCAATAAGACCAATATTGCTGGGCATTCCTTCTATAATTGCCGTCAACTGTGGCCCATGCGACTCGCCTGCTGTTAAATATCTCATTTTCCGTATCCCCCAATTGAGTGTTCTTTTGATAATTCTGATTATAAGTCCAATTGTAGACATAAAGAAAATAGATATCTTTAATGAAATACATAGACATTTTAAATGTCTAGTTCAAACAAAAAAACCGCCGGAATTAATTCCGGCAGTCCTTATTATATATAACAAGCAGGATCGAATCTTAAGTGCAAAGTTCCTTACACAAGCATAAGCTGCTTGAAATTCTGCATCACAATGAAATAGCGAAATTTATTTAAGTCAGCTGCCGAAATGTAATTAATTTCAGAGCCGTAGCGGATCGTCTTCTCCATAATGTGCGCATAACGTACAATTAATCGCATTCGTATAGTTTCATCATCGCAAAATATCGTACTCTCATAAACCTCATTTAATTTTACAGTAAAATCATCAATCTCGAACCCAAGACTTAAACAGCTCACATCGGATATACGTACAGCTCTTGTCTTAAAATCTTCAGTGATCGTACCAAAGGTGTTTAATTTAAAGCTCTTGACGGTTTTATGCTCTTCCCCGAACAGCTCATCATACTTTCTGGCAGGACTAGCCTCTATATGAAAAATTTCAGAATCAGCAGGAGCCAAAACGACCTTTAATTTAGAAATATGCAATACTATGGAAAGCTGCCGTCTTTGAAAATCAAAGCATAACACTTTTTCACCTAAACCAAATGCGGGTGATTTCGAGAGCTCAATTTCCATAAAATCTTCTTCGTAACCAATTATGCCGTGATAAATCTTACCTTTGTGCAGAATTTGAATCTGTTTCATAAAATCACCTCCCTGTCTTATATCTCTAATATAGAGGATAAACTTTTAAAAAGTTTGAGACAGATATTAGGAGATTATTAGATTTTATGACTGAATCGTCGATAATTTGTCGGAATTCCTTTCAAACGTTAAGAAATTATTTTATTTTAAAGGCTCCCCTTCAGGAAAAAACTATTGGGGGCTGTCCAAAAGTCCCCACACAAATAACAGGAAAATGTCGAGTTAATGGCTCCGAAAATATCGTTCCAAACCATTTAACTGGAATTTCTCATGCTAATTCTACGTATTTTGGCTCATATCATCCATAGCGCCTATATTAGCCTGAGCTTTTCCAGTTAGATTGATTTCAAACGATATCCAGGCTGAATTAACGTGAGGATTTCCATTTATTGTATTTCTTTCGGCAGCCGCCCGAAAATCCCAGTCCCCTCGAAAGCAACCTTTGAACATCGGTTCTCTCGCCATCACCTTAAGCAGCATCCACAAGGGGCAGCCACCTAATAGCTTAAGCTATTAAGTGGCTGCCCCTTTGTATAAACAATATTAATGCTCCATGTGGTCTTCAGGCTGCGCTGCCTTAACAGTCAAGCCTCCGTCTACCATCAGCAAATGTCCATTAATCTGCATGGCCTCATCTGATGCCAGGAATACAACTGCGTCACCGATCTGCCTGGCTGTTCCAAGCCGTTTCATCGGATTAGCCTCTACTTCTTGGGCACGAATACGCGGATCTGCCAAGAAGTCTGTGCACATATCCGTATCGACCGTGCTTGGTCCTACAGCATTCACGTTAATGTTATATTTACCAAGCTCAATAGCCATTCCCTTGGTAAGCATATTAGCTGCTGCTTTGGAGGATTGATAATGCGGAATAACCGGGCTTGTAACGACAAGGCTTGCTGTCGACAGCACATTGATAATTTTGCCGTAACGCTTCTCAATCATCGATTTGGCAGCAAGCTGTGAGCACATAAAGATGGACTTTACATTGGTGTTGTAAGTCCGGTCCCAAGTTTCCTCGGTAACCTTCATAAAAGGTTCAAAAGGAGCAATACCAGCATTATTAACCAAAATTTCGATATCCCCAAGCTCCTGCTGAACCTTCTGGAACATGGCCTCCACCTGCTCCTTATTGCCCACATCCGCCTGAACAACAATTGCTTTACTACCCAGCGCTTCAACCTGCTCCTTCACATTCTCTGCTAAAGAACGGGAACGGTCGGACGTATAGTTAATCGCAACAAGGGCTCCCTCTTCAGCCAACCTAATTACGATTGCTTCGCCAATCCCCCGGCTCCCGCCCGTTACTAGAGCTACCTTACCACTTAATCTGGCCATTGCTGATTTCCTCCTATTAATTTTGCGTTAGCAAAACTAGCATCGAACGTACTATTTTATATTAAAGACTAGGTCCAATTCGGTTAATGCTGAACTCCGTATGGCCGAGAATTTCTGCCTTAGTCAGTTTACCGTTTGCCACCTCTTTGATTTCATTCCAGATCAGCTCTCCGGCATCCTCCAGGCTTATTGTGCCAGCCAGCATGTCGCCTACATTAACATCCATGTTATCGCTCATCCGCTCGAACATCCGCGTGTTTCCTGTGATTTTAATAACAGGAATAACCGCTGAACCTGTCGGCGTACCGCGTCCGGTTGTGAAACAAACCAGATGAGCTCCACCTGCAGCCATTCCCGAAACGCACTCAATATCGTTGCCGGGGGAATCCATAAAGTATAAACCATTTTTCGGGATCGTCTCGGCATACTCTACAATGCCCTGAATAGGTGCATTGCCGCATTTACTAATACAGCCAAGGGACTTCTCCTCGATTGTCGTCAAGCCGCCCGCAATATTACCGGGACTTGGGTTGCCTCCACGCATATCGGCACCCATCCGCTCTACTTCCTTCTCAAATCGGTTAACGATATGATACAGCTCTCCAGCAACTTCCTCTGTTGCACAGCGGGATGCCAGAACATGCTCCGCACCGATAATTTCAGTCGTTTCACCGATAACAACGCCGCCGCCCAATTGAATAAGCGAATCGGCAGCAGCACCTAAAGCCGGGTTCGACGCTAATCCTGAGGTTGCATCAGAACCGCCGCATTTCACACCAATGATAAGCTCGCTGAATGGAACCGGCTCAGGCTGCATCGCATTCAATTGCGCCTGCATCTTCTTGGCAATCTCAACACCGTGCTGAATCGCCTTAACCGAGCCTCCGACAGATTGAATATCGAATACTTCTACCAGCTTGCCTGTAGGCCGGATTGCATCGGCAAGCTCATTAGGATCTATAACCTCACAGCCCAAGCTGATAATGATAACTCCGCCAACATTCGGATTTCTCCCGGTCCCTGCCAACACATCGAATGTGCGCTCTTTATCCGCACCAATCTGGCTGCATCCATGCTGATGGGGAATTGCGACGGTTTCAGGTACCATCTGGGAAATACGGCTGCACACTTGATTAGCACAAATGACTGTCGGAATAATGAGCAAATGATTGCGGATTCCTACCGTGCCATCAGGTCTTCTATATCCCATCATATGATCCATTTTGTTTACCTCCTATGAGCTTCGCTTGTTGAGCGAAACTGACTTTCGTTAGCATGATCTAAGTATTGATTCTCTAAGACTTTACAGCCTGGTCTCCCCGGCCGCGTATACCTTCAACGTTGTGCACATGTACATGCTGTCCGGCCTGAATGCTAACTGTCGTTCGACCGATGACTTCTCCATATTTACGGATATCCGTTCCTTCCGAAGCATCCTCTATTGCAAATTTATGACCGAAAGGAATCGGATCAATTAGCGTCAGCTCTCGTACTTGATCCTGAACGCGGTATATTATTTTTTGCCCTTGCTGCAAATCCTTGATTGCCGTAGCTACGTGATCGCGCGCGTCCATTACCAATGCGTCAGCGCCCGCCTCGATATGATGACCTGCCATGTTTATTACACTCCTTCGTGTTTCGCCTGGCGAAACTTACTGTGCAAGCTTTTGCTCATCTACCAAACGATTGGTCAGAGAACCCAGCTTGTCGATTTCAATGGTCACAACATCGCCGTCCTTCAGGTATACCTGTTGAGACTCAGGCAAGCCCAGTACTACACCCTCAGGAGTACCTGTCAAAATCACATCGCCCGGAACCAAAGTCATGTGCTGGGAAATGTAGCTGACGATTTCATCACAATGGAAAATCATGTCAGATGTATTGGAATTTTGGCGAACTTCTCCATTAACGATACAACGGATACCCAAGTCGTTCGGATTGCCTACTTCATCTGCTGTTACAAGATAAGGACCTAATGGGCTGAAGCCGTCGCAGCTTTTGCCAAGCAGCCATTGCTGCGTGCGCAGTTGAAGATCACGAGCTGACAAATCATTAACATTACAATATCCGAATACATGGCTCAAAGCGTCCTCTTTGGACACATACTTCGCTTTCTTGCCAATAACGATTACAAGCTCCGCCTCATAGTCGACTTTGCTGGATACTTTTACAGGAAGCGGAACGTCTGCGCCATGACCGGTTAAAGTGTTATTAAATTTATTAAATAAAATCGGGTATTTCGGAATCGCTGCTCCCGTTTCTTCAGCATGCTTACGGTAGTTAAGACCTACACAAATGATTTTGTTAGGATGCGTAACGCAAGGTCCAAGAGTCAGATCCGATTCATTTAAAACATAGCCGGATTCAGCACCTGCTGCTGATAGAGCTTGGTTTACATAGGATTGAAGAGATTCTACGGCTGCTGCTCCGCCATCGATGACTTCATGCACCGTTTGTGCTACGGATTGGCCGGCTGCAGCAGGAACCTTTTGCAATGCAGCGGAAATATGTACAACGCCTTGTTCGGTTTTAACGCCCAGCTTTTGTTGACCATTTTCGATAAAAGTTAGCAGTTTCATCCTCTTCATTCCTCCATTAGTTAAATAATTAAATTCTAAGAATCCTTGCCAAAAACTACACCACCATCAATGTACAACGGAGAGCCCATCATGAAACGCGATTCGTCTGAAGCCAAGAACAAGGCCGCTTTAGCAACATCCTCAGGTCTGCCCAGATCGCCGCTTAATTGACGTTTCTTCAACCCTGCGATAGCTTCCTCAGGATCATCATACGAGGTGCGCAAATAATTTTCTACAAAAGGGGTTAAGATGGTTCCAGGCAGCAGCGCATTGACACGAATTTGGTAAGGTGCATAATCAACCTGCATCGATTTGGTCAAAGCAAGCACAGCGCCCTTGGTTGCCGAATAAGAAGCGCGGCGAGCCAAGCCGATCTCAGCAATACATGAGGACATATTAATGACAGAGCCTTCACGGCGTTCCATCATATGAGGAATCACATACTTGCTTGGCAAGTACACACCTCGGATATTGATGTTAATAACACGGTCCCATGCATCAGGCTCCACCTCATGGATCGCACCTACACCGCTAACGCCTGCGTTATTGAACAGTACGTCGATACGGCCATAAGCTGCGATCACTTGATCAACCATCGCCTTGACGGATTCGGGATCCGTAACATCGGCTTGGATAAAGATAGCATTGCCGCCAGCCTGTTTGATTAGCTCAACCGTCTCCCGGCCTTTTTCCTCCATTAAATCATTGACGATAACTGTAGCGCCTTCCTTTGCGAACAAAAGGGCTGAGCTCTGTCCGATTCCCGAGCCTGAGCCAGTAATTAAAGTGATTTTATCCTGCAATCTCATAACTGCACATCCTTCATAATAGATTGAATTATGACGTACTCTGCGATAATCTTGCTGCCAATGCACATATCTCACGTTGTGCCAGCTCTCGTTTCTGTTCCCACTCATGCTGGAACATGGAGCAGCTTATCGCAGCGATTGCCTTCCCTTCAGCATCATGCACAGGCGCTGCGACACAGCAAAAGCCCATGACCGCTTCTTGCAGGTCAAAAGCATAACCATCCGCGCGTACAATTTCCAGCTGAGTCAATAATTCGCTGCGCCGATTTATCGTATGCGCCGTCGGGCAAGGCTCCAGCTGCTCTTGCGGAAACAACTGCTCCAGCGTTGACATATCCAACGATGCGAGCATCGCTTTACCCAGCGCTGTAACATGCGCCGGCAGCTTCATGCCCGGCTCCGAGGCCAAGCGTACGGGAGACGGCATCTCCTCCTTGGCTAAATAAAGCACCTCGTGCTGCTCCAGCTTAGCCAGTTGGATCGTCTCTTGAATCGTGTGCTTCGTCACAGCAGCTTCCTTGCGGAAACGATCAATCAAGCTGAACTGCTTGAAAAAAGCGTTTCCAATGAATCCCAGCTTAGCTCCTAACGAGTAAGTGCCTTCCGACTCCCGCACTACCCACTCCAAAGTCTCCATGGTGTTCAACAAAGAGAACATCGAGCTTTTGTTAATGCCGAGATTGTTCGATAAATCAATAAGTCTAAGCTTCGAAGGCTGTTCCGAGATCATCTGCAGTACATCGTTGGCCTTTTCCAAAGCCGGAACCCAATATTTCTTTTCCATTGCGTCCTCCCAAGCTGAAAGACAATTACGGTTTACTATAATAAACCTTAGTTTTGTATAATCTACAACTAGATCGTACCACCGATAAAAAACGGTGTCAACTGGTTTTAGCCTTTTTCAAACAACATTGTTTTCAATCATTCTAATCATCATTAAATCAGCAAAACGAGCACCCCCTCCACCTGTTCAGTGGTCTGAAGTGCCCCTCTCAATAAATCCGTTATCCTATTAAATTGTTATCCCGATTTCACCTTATTTGACTACATGCAGTACACTTTCCATCTTCTCTTCATCCAAATCTATTCCAAGTCCAGGTCCATCCGGAACGTGAATGAAACCATCCTCGATGACAAATTGCTGAGTTAAAAATTGCTCTCTGATGCTTTCTTTCTCAATGGAATATTCATAATAGCTGGTACATTCCGGTGTGCTCGAGGCCAAATGGAGGGCAGCGGCAAAGCCCACGCCACGGGTTGTATTATGCGGTACATAATGAATATTAAACGCACGGCATAACGTAGCAGCCCGCTTCGCGCTCAATATCCCACCGCATTTGATCGGATCAGCGGCATACAGATGGCATGCGCCTTTGGCAATGAAATCGCGGAAGGTGAAAATATTCCAGTCCTGCTCGCCAACATGGATCGGAACGGGCAGCGTGCTGCACAGCCGCACATAGGTATCCACATCGTAATAAGGGCATGGCTCTTCATAATGATGAATATCATACTGCTTGATCTTATCAAAGAGCTGAACAGCTTGAATGTACGTGTAGGAGCTGTTGCCATCAACCATCAGCTTGCAATCGGGTCCAATTTCCTCTCTGACCCTCCGCACTTTCTCGGCATCTTCATTCAGATCAACCGGCAGACCCGTGCCGAACCGCGGACCTACCTTGATTTTAACAGCCTTAAACTGAAATCTGTCCAATCCTTCACGCAGCTTGCCTGTCTCCTGATCGTTACTCAGATCTCTGCTCATGCTTGAGCCGTATAAAGGAATCGTTGCTCTATACTTCCCGCCGAGCAGATTATACAAGGGCTGGCCCAGAAATTTGGCTTTTGCATCCCATAATGCAATCTCTACACCGCTATAGGCTGCTGCCAGCAATTGTCCGGATATTTTATAATGCTTTCTCATAATCTTTTCTTCAATTCTTTCGATATCAAAAGGGTCCATTCCAATCAGCTGCGGCTTAATAACGCTCTCGATGATTTGCAAGACCGAGTCGACCTGCATGGGACTGCATTCGCCATACCCTGTAATCCCTTCGTCCGTCTCCACTTTTACGTAGAACATTCTTTGTTCAATCCCCACATAGGAAACTACATTAGTGACCTTCATTCCTCGCTCCTCCAGACCCATATCAGCACTTGGTTAAACAGCTGCAATGGTTACTTTTTATTGGGATCTTTCGCATATTCCTGACTGAGCTCCTCAATCACCTTATCTCCGCCAGCTTTAGTCCACTTATCCAATACATCCTTCCAGCCCTTCTCGTCCAGCTCGCCCATGATGTATTTAACGCGGCCATCTGTAATAATTTTGTTTAATTCGGACCCTTTGCTGACCAAGGTAGGGGTAATGTAAGCAGCTGCGGGGTTGATCACAAGGTTTTTCTCTACAGCCTTTTTGGCAGCTTTATATTTAGTCGTATATTTGTCGAATTCTCCTGGCATCGCACGCGACCCATCCGCTACCTGTAAAGCCTGTTGGAGATGGATGACCTCCGAAGCATATTTCGTATCCTGCTCCGGCGTGCGCTTCGCCTTACCGTTATCTACCGAATAATGAACACCCTGAATGCCCCATTCAAAAATATTTTGACCGGTCTCATCAGACAGCTTATCGAAATAAGCCAAAATTTTACGAAGCTCAGCCTCTGTTTTCACACTTTGCTTTGGAATCAGGAATGCCCCGGACCAGCCATTATCCATAAGCACCTTAGTCCCCTTCGGACCATTCAATGTACTCGAAACATCCAGCTCCGCTTTAGGGTTAATTTTGAACAACTCGGAATGTCTTGTAATAAAGTCGGGATCACCCAAGCGAAGGCCGTACAAACCTTTGTTAACATTATCAATATTTTTCACTCTCGTTGTAATGGCAAAGTCAAGATTGATCAGCTTCTCCTGATAAAGCTTGCGATAAAAATTCATAGTATCCATGTATTCCTTGCTGAATGCGGTTGGAATCAGCTTACCGTCCTTAATATCATACTCATTCCCGCCGCCATATGCCGCCATAATAAACTTGAAGCCGCGAATCGACATTTCCTCGCCCATACCTAAAGTATCATTTTTACCGTTTTTATCCGGATCGTTCAAGGTATAAGCTTTGATAACATTGTAAAGCTCATCAACTGTAGTTGGCGGCTTTAAGCCTAAGGCATCCAGCCAGTCCGTCCGGTAAATCATCCCGTCTCCTACCAGGGATCTGCTTCGGAACATATAATAATTTTTACCATCAACGGCCGTGTTCCTCAGAACATCCTTATTCATCGCTCTTTCCAGATTCGGATAATCCTTCAGATACGATCCAATTTCCCAGAAGTGGCCCGCACGAATCGCATTGATGATAGGCATTGGCTTATTATTGACCAGGATCACCATAGGAAGCCCGCCCGAGGCGACTGTTGCATTCAGTTTCTCATCATAGGTGGAGCCCGGTACCCATTGAATTTCCAGCTTCGTGTTGGTATGCTTCTCAATTGCTTTAATGATCGGATCATCAGGGCGTGGCGGCTCGGCCAATACACTCTGGTTCATCATCGTAATGCGAAAGGGTTCATTACTCGTTGCCGTCGGCTGCTTGTCTCCTTGAGGAGCCGTACTTCCACTACTTCCTGCGCTGCAGCCAATAACGCTTACACTGAAGGCTGCAACTAAGCTTATTAACGATAGATTGCGCAATTGATTTTTAGATTTCAACATACTTGATCACCCCTTAGTTGATTTATTAAAACTGCGATCTCTATAAGGCCAGCCCCTGCTCCAGCTTAAACCGAAATGCCATCACGGCCTTTTTTACCAATATCCAGCTTGTCTCTAAGTGCTTCTTCTTCCAAATTGCCGGAGAAAAACTGGCTCGCATTATAAATATAATGAAACCCGGTCTTGATCGCGATAGCATAATGGCTTCTAGGCTCTGTATCAAGAACTGCCGCCAATTCCTGCTGTGACACCTCAGCACCATTCCGGAGAGCTGCTGTCAGCTGCAAAATCGGCTCATTCCGATCATAAAAATTCGGTTCAACAACAAATCTTTTGACTTTAGCAGGGTCAGGAGTCACTATCGCATTGGCATAACGGTCCATATGAATAATTTGCTCCTGATGACGCGCGTACAGCTTATCCATCCAGCCTTCGATATTTTCGGTATCCGGAATAAAGGTGTGCATTTCAATTAGCGCTCTTTGATGCAGAATCCGATAAAAATCCGTCAATGCGGTTATGTTAAATTCGGCGGCAATCGGCAAGCTCTCTATCCCTTTCTCGAAGCTCGCCATTTCAAAATGAAACGGAGTATTGTGCCTCTTGGCATAGAGCTCGCTAAAAATGAAGGCATCATGATAAATACTGCAATCGGTCGGAAATTCCGTAGATTCCGGTTCATGCTCTCTGAATACCGGCTTCATCTGCCGGTCCGCTGCTCTGTGAGAGAGCCATCCCAATATAAAAACCAGCTTGTAATCCAATCGGTCCTCAGCTGTTCTCGTTTCCCACCTCGACCGGTAATCCTTCAACAAATTTACAGTGAACTTATCGCCAGACCGTGTCACACTCCCGAATTGAGCAAACTGTGGAAATTTTTTACCAACCTCCTTGAATGAAGCGTGGATATTTTCCGACGCATACATAAGATTAAAGCAATCCTCCAGCACCGCTGTATGTGTTACGTGTTCTGACAATGAAATCACTCCTCTGATTCATTTTTGTATTTCGACCGCTGGTTAAGCTTCCTTCCAAATTCTAGGGCGACCGGACTCTCACCATTGAGCTGGCTGCTTTCATCTCTCATCACCTTCGTCTATGAATTAAATGTGAGCTTGCTTGGTGTATGCTAGCCTTTTACGGAACCTATCATTGCCCCCTTGGCAAAATGCTTCTGAAGAAACGGATACACACAAAGAATAGGGAGCGTGGAAATAACGATGACGGCCATCTTGATGATTTGAGCAGGAGGAACGATATAATTTTGATCAAATGCGGTGGAATCTCCAATTCCTCCTTGCGCTAATATAACGATTTGCCGCAGCCATACCTGTACAGGCCACATGCCGTTATCATTGATATAAAGCACTGCCGAAAAGAAGGAATTCCAGTGTCCAACTGCATAGAACAAAGAGAACGTAGCAATCGCCGGCAAAGAAAGTGGAATGACAATCTGCCACAGTATCCGCAAATCGTTACAGCCGTCTATTTTAGCCGCTTCCTCCATGCCCTCGGGCATCTGTTGAAAAAAGTTTTTCAAGACGATTAAATTAAAAGCGCTTATCGCTCCCGGCAATAATAGCGCCCAATAGCTGTCCAGAAGACCTAAGGTTTTGACAACCAGGAAGGTCGGGATCATCCCCCCGCTGAAAAGCATCGAGAAAATAACCATCAGCATGAGCGGCTTCCGCCCGTCCAAATCCTTTCTGGACAACGGATAGGCCATAAGGCAGGTGAATAACAGATTAATCAATGTCCCGGCTATCGTTATGAAAACCGTCACACACAGACTTTTCAAAATCACATTCGAAGAGAAAATATACCGATAGCCCTCCAAAGAGAATTGAGTTGGAAACAGGACGAATTTCTTCATGATCATTTCTTCCGGGGCCGTTAAGGAACCGGCTAATACATAAATAAAAGGCAGGATCGTAGCTAAAGCAAATAAGGATAAAAAAACATAATTAAACGCATCAAACAACCTGCTGCCCCACGAGCGGTCTTCTACCATCAGCCTGCACACCTTTCTTTCTTTTTGTATAATCTCCTATTGACTGACGAGCGGGCTTAGTAGATTCCCTCTTCACCGGCTTTTTTTGCCAAGAAATTAGCGAGCAGCACTAAAATTATGCCAACTATAGATTTGAACAAGTTAACAGCCGTCGCATAGCTGAAATCGCCGCCTTCAATTCCTTTTCTATATACATAGGTATCGAATACTTCCCCAACCTCCGTATTCATCGGATTCAGCATAAGAAAAATTTGTTCAAAGCCCGAGTCCAGAAAGTTGCCTAATCTTAGTATTAACAGAATGACGATCGTGCTTTTAATCGCCGGAAGTGTCACATGCAGAAGCTGATGCCAACGATTAGCCCCGTCAATTCGCGCAGCTTCATATTGTTGAGGATCTACGCCTGCTAAGGCAGCAAAAAACAGGATTGTCCCCCATCCGGTTTCCTTCCAGATAACCTCGCTGATGATCATGCTTCTAAACCATTCCTTACTTAGCAGGAAATTGATTTTATCTCCGCCAAAATAGACAAGCATATTGTTCACAATTCCGTCTTCTGTAGTAAACAAGATGTAGGCAATCCCTACTACAACTACCCAGGATATAAAGTGGGGAATATAAATCAGAGTCTGAATGAACCTTTTGAACAATTCCTTGCGCATTTCGTTCAACAACAGAGCAATCATGATGGGCAATGGAAAAAAGAAGAACAGGTTGTACACAGCCAAAATAATGGTGTTCTTAAAAATTTGAATGGTAGACTCATTGTCAAAAATCGTTTGAAAATGCTTCATGCCAACCCAGCTGCTATCCCAAAAGCCTGAAAAAGGCGAATAATCCTGAAAAGCAATTAACACACCCCACATGGGCAAATATTTAAAAAGAATGAAATATAGGACGCCTGGAAAAAGCATGAAGTACAACCACCGATTTTTGATGACCCTTTTTATCCATGGCGTGCGTAAAGTTCGGGCTTGGCTCAACCCTTTGGTTAAACTAATATTCAAGACAAGACCCCTCCTGTTCTGTTCTATTGTGTAGATTTCTATTCGGCTTCGGCGGTTCGAATCGGTTTATAAACTGACCTTAACATGAGCGTGAATGACTTGATAGAATCATTAGAGAACCTTTTAAAAACCCTTACACAAGCAGCCATGCAGCCTTGAAATAATCCATAGCATGTCAGCGCATAATCCTTAAAGAGACAAATACTTATCTATTACAAGACCAATTAATCCTTAGGTGACATCATTAAATTCTTTATTAAAAAAGCAAGTATGCATATAATAAAGTAAGCGCATTCAAATCAATCAGAAAATAGGGGTGCCCCATGTTCCGCTTGAATAAATATTTGACAAAGCTGCTTATATTTAGCCTTTGCTTGAGCACGGTTCCTGTTATTTTACTCGGAAGCATCTTCTATAACCGTGCAACAAATTCCATTCAAGAAAAAGTTAATGAAGGAAATGTGCACATTCTGGAGCTAACACGCCTGCGTGTAGAGCAAGTATTACAAACCGTAGAACGATCACTCGAAAGATTGGCGGATAGCAGCAGTGTGGTAGAATCGCTCGACACCTATATAACTCCCACCAAATTTCAGCTATTCGGCGAGCTGACCCAAGCCATGTACCGGGTGCAAACTTTTGATGTAGGTGTTCAGGATGTGCATTTAATCAATTTGCAAAAAGGATGGATCATCAATAACAGCGGCTTTTACAGCTTTGATGAAATCAATTATAAGGAGCGCTTCAATCAGTACGTCAATATGACGGAATCCAAGTTTTGGACTAGTGAGCAGAGCGGCTTAACCAAGGACAACCGTTCAAGCTCCAACCGAGTAATAAGTCTTGTGAAGAAAATACCGGCCAATTCAGATCATCCCTCAGCCATGCTCATTGCTGAAATCTCCAGCCGGGAGCTATCCAATTTAATCAGTAAAAACAATTCGCTTGGCGAGGTTATCATTTTCGACCGAACCAATCATATTTTAGCGATGCAAAACGAGAATTTCAGCGGTCAAAACTCGGATATACAATCGCTTTACGATCAGCTGTCGGGTTCAAAGCTATTGCCAGGAAATTTGGTAACCTCTCTCAATGGAAATGAAGTAGGCATCGTGCATCAGCAATCTACTTATAACCAATGGGGTTATTTATCGATCATCCCTCTGGAGGAAATATACAAGGAATCCCGTAAAACGGGGTGGATTGTGCTTATCTCCTGCCTGCTTCTGCTGCTATTAAGCATTCTCATCTCCCTGCTGGTTTCCAGGAAACTGTATACACCGATCCGCAGGCTGCAGGAATCCTTCAAGATGCCTTCCGGTTCCATTCATGCAAGCGGGGATGAACTCCCTGACAAGCAAGACAATGAATTCGATATGATCAACAAGAGCATTTCGCATATGCAAACGCTGCACAATCAAATGTCCCAGCAAATCAACGGACAGGTTAAGCAGCTTCAGGAGCTGTTCGTTCTAAAATTGCTGCAAGGGGAGCTTAAACCATCGGAAATTAAAGAGAAGCTGCCCATATTAATGAGCGCTCCTCCCTATCAATTAGATTGGTTGGTCGTGTTTGCCTTGCAAATCGATACGCTGGAGGGAAGCCGTTTCAAGGAAAGGGATCGGGAGCTTCTGTTGTTTGCCATTAACAATATGATCAATGATATTATCCCTTACAAGCAGCGCCTTCTTCCCATCACCATCCACAAACATCAAGTTACAATCGTCTACACCAATCATCATTCAGCAGAGCAATTCAAAGATTTTACCTACGCTATGGTAGAAAAAATCAAATTGGAAATCGGCCGCTACTTGGGCATTCCTATCAGCATAGGAATCAGCAGACCGTATAAGGATATTAAAGATGCGCCTCACGCCTATGATGAAAGTTTGAAAGCTTTGAAAAACAGGCCGTTCACAGGACAAAATACTATTTTGTATTACGACCTTCAGCAGACAGGGAAAATCGAGCTTGGACACTTTCCTGAGGAAACGGAGAAGGCGTTAATTCAAGCTATTAAATATGCCGATGCAGATAACATCGATGTGCTGCTGGATCGTTTTCTCGATGAAATCGCTCATTATTGTACTACCTACAGCGAGTACCAGGTATCTCTGGTCCGATTCTTTGTTGATGTAACCCGGCTTATTCAGGATTCAGGGGCTGCATTCCATAGCGTGTTCGAAAATGATAAGCCATCCTTCGAGGAATTGTTGGAATTAAAGACAAAATCTGAAATTCAAGCCTGGTTTCAGCATCAAATGATTCAGCCCCTTCTCCCCTTATTTGAGGAAAGAAGAAGCACTAAATTCCAGAATATTTCCAGGGAAATCATTCGCATGGTACAAGAGGAATACGATACTGACCTTACGCTTGAAATTTGCGCATCCAGACTGAATTATCATTCCAGCTATATAAGCCGCGTGCTCAAAAATGAATTGGGGGTTAATTTCAGTGAATATTTGTCGCAATACAGACTGAATGTGGCCAAGGAGCTGCTGGAGGAAGGAAGTATGAAAATTTCAGCAATAGCAGAAAAGCTTCGTTACCATAATCCGCAAAACTTCATCCGTTATTTCCGTAAAATGGTTGGGATAACTCCCGGCAAATACCGGGAAATGTATGCTAATGAAGCGGATAGTCATGCGGAGTAGGCATGTTGCTGTAAAGGAAAAATGCCTTACGGCGTCCTTGGTGTACAATTTACGTTTATGCATTGGAGGGATAGATGTGGGATTTCGGCCGCTGTTGAAGTCGTGTTCCTTTGAATTGTAGGCTTGCAGTGGTTGGAACACGATCTTCAAAGGTAGGTTGCAGCTGCATACCCGAGCAGTCACCGAAGGTGACGACCAGGGCGGAGGCGACGACCAGAGCGGAGGTGACGACCAGAGCGGAGGCTATCGCTCCTCCCCAGTCTAGGAGGCGGGGCCGTTTCCCTCAGGAATTGCGCCCCATACCCATGCCCTCTTTTGTTCTACTCTTTGCTTGGCGCTGCTTCCTTGCTTATTAACCCGTAATCAAAGCATTCGCTTTACTACAAGACTCCATGTCGTGGCTGCTTCTACTGTGAGGAGGGGATATCAACTACCCTTTTCTTTCCAACGCGCGCTCGGGATCCGTGCGCGTTGTGGCGTTGCATGGTGGTCGGTCGAACCCCACAGCTTTCGGCTTTAGAGCTTGGGAATCGCTCCCTCTAGCTTACGCTTACTCTTACTCTTACACTTACTCTTACGGAACGTCACGCCGCTATTTGTCTTGTATCCTATCCAATTCATGATTTCACGGAACTACGATCCGCTATTTCGTCTCCAAACGGCCAAATTGCCTACATTTCAAGCAAATAAGGGATCGTACTTCCGTTTCACATGAATGTTCACGTGTGCACAATAAAATAGCGTACCCTCGTTCCTCAATCCTTTCAATTGGGGGCTAACCACGCTCAGTTGTTCGGGAGTTAACCTCTTTTGCCCATAATTGAGATAAATACGGAGCATTTCGAAGACGATGAACTATTTAAATTAGGGGTAAGCATAGCTCACTCCATACCCAAAAATATATAAATGGGGCTGTCCCAAAAGTGTTCGTATGAGTAAGCAAGTCCCAAATCTTATGCAAAATGACCTCCAATTCCACCTATAAAGTGGAGGTTGAAGGTCATTTTTACATAATAAATCTAGCATAAAGTGGGGGTTGAAAAATCATAAAATGACTTTTGGGACAGCCCCTATCCATCTTGTGAAAGGAGACCTCACTTAATTATTACAGCATACACCTTACCGGGACCATGAATCCCGATAGTCAGATCATTCTCAATATCGGCACTGCGGCTTGGGCCGGTTATCAGGTTTAGCGATGACGGATATTGCCGCGCATCGGATTTGCCTTTAGTAACATGGCCGAAGGCTTCGCCCATGCGGGTAACCAGCTGGTCCGCCCTGAAGACGGCGAACAAAATATCCGTGAGCAGGCTGACCGAGCGGCCATGCTCCGGCGAGCACTGCAGCACGAGTGTACTCGTGTTGGCGACAGCATAGTCCGGCCAGATGATCCCCATCTGGCATCGTTCCGTCCGCTGCAGCAGCTCGCTGCGCTTGGACCAGTTCGAGCTGGACTCCGCGTCATCGACATCGTCCAGCGGCAGAGCCGTCTCCGCTGCAGCAGCAGCCTGCTTCCACGGCACCACAGCGATGCCGGCGGCGGACAGCGCCTCATCCAGGCCAAGCCCGATGAGTCCCTCGTTTTCCCAACGGGAAACCTGAGTTACCTTAAGCTCAGCAGCTACCTCCTGAAGCCAAGCCCCAATCTTCTCATTCGCTTCAGCCTCATCGACGACAAGCACCTTTCCCGTCAACGCAGTCCAATTATCCGTGAATAATTCAATCTTTTCATCCGTTGTGCGCTCGATTTCCTTATAGAAATCGGGTGCTCCACGAAACGGATGCTCGGGAGCAGCCGCAGCTGGAGATTTACGGCCCAGCCTCGAAGAAATATTGCCGATAAACGCTTCGCGCCCGGTTATGTTACCTATGTTTGCACTCATTGGTTGTCACCTCTTTTATCAGCCGCGGACCCTGTAGGCGCCGACTTTCCTTTTGCCCCGTCTGCCAGCTCCTGCTGCAGCGCTGACCAGCGGTCGCGGAAGGATTGCTTCGGCTTCATAGGGAAGAAGCGCGATTGCGTCCAACCGGACATGGGGCCCGGTCCATTCTTGATGAAGCCTTTGCTGATGAAAGGCTTCTGCAAATAGTAGGCGGACTTCGTCGCCACTTTGTAGAGCGTGACGTTCCCAAACGCCGTTTGGAACGTCTTGAAGGCAGCGCGCTCGGCAAGTGGGGTCAGCCCCATCTTGACCTTGCGGGCGCGCAGCTGCACGAGCATATCGTGCAGCGGGATCTTCACCGGGCATGCCTCATAGCATGCCCCGCACAGGCTGGAAGCGTAGGCCAGCTGGCCAGCTTCCTTCATGTCCTGCTGCAGCAGCGGCGTCAAGACGGCCCCGATGGGGCCGCTGTACACGCTGCCATAGGTGTGCCCGCCCACGTGGCGGTACACGGGGCACACGTTCAGGCACGCTGCACAGCGGATGCAGTGCAGCACCTCCTGGAACACCGGATCGCCGAGCTGCGCCGAGCGTCCGTTGTCCAGGACGATCAAGTGCAGCTCCTCCGGTCCGTCGAGCTCACCCTCGCGGCGCGGTCCCGTAATCATCGACGTGTACGTCGTCAGCTTCTGTCCGGTCGCGCTCCGCGCCAGGAGGTTGAGTACGACCTCCAGGTCGTCGAAGGTCGGAACGAGCCGTTCCATCCCCATGATTACCACATGGGATTGCGGGATTGTGCTGACCATCCGCCCGTTCCCTTCATTGGATACAAGCGTGATCGAGCCCGACTCGGCAACACCGAAATTACAGCCTGTCAGGCCAATTTCAGCCTCAAGAAAATAATTGCGCAGCCGCTGCCTAGCAAAGTTGGCAAGCACCTTCGTCTCCGGCGGAAAGGTTTCGCCCGATTCCGTATTAAACAAATCGGCAATCTGTTGCTTATTTTTATGGATTGCCGGAATAATCAGATGCGACGGCGTTTCCTTCGCCAGCTGCAGGATGTATTCACCCAAATCCGTCTCAATCGCTTCTATGCCATGCTCTTCCAGATGATGGTTCAGATGGATTTCCTCTGACACCATCGACTTGCCTTTCGCCACCAGCTTGGCTTTCCGCTTCTCAGCAATATCCATAAATACCTTCACTGCCTCATCGGCCGTTTGGCAAAAGTAAACATGGCCCCCTGCCTTCGCAACATTATCGGTAAATTGAGTCAAGTAGTAATCGAGATTATCAATTACATGCTTACGAATCAGCCTCCCGCGTTCGCGCCAATCTTCCCATTGCCCGAAATCATCTGTCGCCTTCAGCTTTCCTGTCTTCAGCTTATCGGTTGTGAACGCAACCGCTTTGCGCAAAAACTCATCAGCCAGCGCTTCTTCCGTTCTTTTTTTCAAGCCTGTTCCGATCAGTTCCTTTTCATTTACGACCTGACTCACTTTGCTTCACTCCTTCCTCTAGCAGCTGCGCCAAATGCATGACACGAATCGGTTTATTATCTTTATTTAAACGTCCGCCGATATTCATCAGACAACCCATATCCGTACCTACCAGCACCTCGGCGCCAGTAGAACAAACATGGTTCGCTTTTTCGCATACCATAGCTTCCGACATATCCGCCATTTTCACCGCAAAAGTACCGCCGAATCCACAGCAATCTTCTTTTTTAGGCAGTTCAATCAGCTCGAGTCCTTTTACTTCAGACAAAAGCTTCCCCGGCTCTTCCTTCACACCCAATAAACGCATCGCATGACAGGACGGATGATAAGTTACCTTTTCATTCAAAACAGCACCGACATCCGTCACACCCAGCACATTCACCAAAAACTGCGAAAACTCATACGTTTTTTCTACCAAGTCCTCCGCCTTCTTCAACCATTCCGGTTCATCGGCAAAAAGCTGCGGGTAATAATGATGCACCATGCCTGTACAGGAGCCTGAAGGCGATACGACATAATCACTATGCTCGAATGCACGGATTAACCCCCGCGCTACCTCCCTGGCCTCATCCTGGTAACCGCTGTTAAAAGCAGGCTGGCCGCAGCATGTCTGCGCTTCCGGAAAATCCACTGTACAACCATATCGATTCAACAGCCTTACTACACTTTCCCCTACCTCCGGATACAATTGATCCGCCAAACAAGTAATAAACAAAGAAACGCGCATCGGATAACCTTCCTTTACTTTAAAGACTTTAGTTTGCTATTTCATTACAGTTGAGCAGCTTGATAAGATTTGTTCGCTCTACCAAGCTTCGATTTATTAGACGATTCAAATATCTAGTTATCAGGTTATCAGATAAGTTGTTTTTTGTGAAGTCCCAAGTGTATTTAGCATTCCGCTTTCCATATAAATACATACAAAGGCCCCTGTCTATTTTTCAATAAACAGAGACCTTCATTCAGAATTACTATTCACTTTTTTAAATTGCAGCTCCATTCATAGAACCTAAACAGCTTCTTGGGTTCAAAATATAACATTCATAATTGTTGGGTCCCCGCATGTCCTAATAGATTGAACATGCTTCGCTAACATTCTTCAATGGACTATCCCCTTTCCTCTCAAAATGTTTATTTTACATTCGACCACAGGGGTTCAGATTTGTTTTGGTACGCTTGCCTGCTGGGAGGTCAAGACTTGTACCCAAAAGCCCTGGATCGAAACTGGTAAACGAGGTGAAAGTAGCTGTAAGGTTTGTCCTTTTGTTAAGATAATATTAACGTATTGTTTGAATATTGTAAATATTCAGAATACTTTGTAATACAGCCTGAGACGCTGTTATGTCAAAAGAAATATGTATTTTCATGCCTATATTAACCATTTCTCCGTTTTATGCAGTGGTCTGCTGCTTGATTTTTACGGCACATTGCCTAATTTACGATTTGAAGTTTTATCTTATGTAAGAAAAGCTTCTGATCGAAGCCCTTTCGAGGAAGATACATTCGTGTCCTGGAGGTGGCTTTTCTTGCAATATTAGAAAGGTGAACCTTCGGTTCAAACTTATACTTCCTAATATTATAAAATAAACAAGATTACCTCTTCAAAAATTTCAACAGTACCTGCTCGACATGAAATAAATGACGGCGCATTGCTTCTTCAGCTCCTGCGGTGTCCTGATCGCGGATGGCCTCGAAGATCGCTTTATGCTCCTCCCATAGCTGCTTGGATACCGTTTTACTTGAATACATCTGCAGCCGTCTCGTTTCTCGTATCGCAGTCTGCATTTGTGTTGAGATGGAGTCAATCATTCGAGCCATAATGGAGTTGTGTGAAGCTTCCGCCAAGGTAAGGTGGAACAGCATATCCGATCGCTCACCTTCCTCTTCGTTACCCAAGAAATCCTCCATATTTTTAAGTACCGCTTCAAACTTGGCAATATCCTCATCTGTCCGCTTATCAGCAGCAAGCGCGGCATTAGATATTTCTAAAGCTTTGCGGGCCTCGATCAGCTCAATGACGGTTTCCCGGTTCATCAGCAGCGAATCAAATACGGGCAGATCTACATCCTGCGATTCAATGCTTCGAACATAGCTTCCTTCTCCTTGATGAATCTCCACCAATCCCATCGCTTTCAATGCGCTTAAAGCCTCACGCAGCGTAGAACGCCCCACCTGGAAGCTCTCTGACAGCTCCTTCGTGGATGGCAGCTTCTCACCCGGTTTTAAAGTGCCGTTGATGATTTGCTCTTTGATCTGATCGGCGATTACCTCATATATTTTACGTGATGAAATTTTTTGTATTTCCAAAATGATATCCCTCCTAATAACTCCTATTATACCGATCTGCCGACTTCAGTCCAATTCCCTACCTGAAATGGGCAAATCAATTAGAGCTATATGAGTCATTTCCATCTCCCCTTCATATTTCATCCAGTTGACATTTTACATATACTACCATATTTAGACTACAATTTTTTTGTCCCTACTGCATTTTTTTACTGCAATGTAGGGAGAGGCTGCCTAACTATGATAGGATTAAATAAATTCATTGGCGGAGGCAGGTGCAAGTGCGGATGGGCGAACAACGAAGGCGCATTCAAGGAATTATTTTTGATATGGACAACACATTATTAAAATCCTCTATAGACTTTCCAGCCATGAAGCATGCAATTTTCGATTTTTTGGTAGACCGGAAAGTACTTCCGGGTACCCTATCTATCGAGCAGCATACCACGGCCACTCTAATTGAACATGCCAAACAATTAGACATTAATGTCGAGTTGGAACAACAAGTTTGGAGCATAGCCTCCAGGTATGAGCTTGCAGGCATGAGAGGGGCCGGACTTGAGGTCGGAGTCCACGACTTTCTTGCTTCCATTCATACTAAGTATACGTTGGCAGTCGTGACGAATAATGCTCTATCAGCCGCTATGCATGCTCTGCAGGAAACGGGGATTGCCGATTATTTGGACCTAATTATTGGCAGAGAGCAGATGACCTCACTCAAACCGTCTCCTTCCGGCTTTCAATATGTGCTTGACCATTTTGCGCAAATTCCCAGCAATGATTGGATATCCTTGGGCGATTCGTGGATCGACGGCAAAGGCTCTATGGATGCAGGGATTCCTTTTGTCAGCTATCAAACCGATTTAAGCATCATGAAAAGCAGAGGTGTAGATGCAATTGGCCGAATTGATGAGATAAAGGAATTAGAGCAATTTCTCTAAAGAGTGGTGGCCACTATTCCAGTTATCGGATAAAACATAACAAACGCTATCAGTACAAAATATCCCCACAAAGTGGGGTCTTGCTTCGTAGTTGATTCAGAACCTTTGCGGGGAGCCCCGAAACATATAATTTCTATATATGCAAAAAAAGAGCATGCAGTTGAATAACAACAGCGCGCTCTTGCTCTTTGAATAAATTTCATTTACCTATGAAATAGTTAAAACACCTTGTTATTTCATTTTCAAGACAGCCTCTCTGCCTTTCATTCCCGGCACAATTCCAAGTTGCTCTGCTTCGTATGTCACCATTTCCAACGGAGCCTCCAGCAACTCTTCAATTGTACGCACACCGGTTGCCCGGGCAGCTATTATGTGTCGATCCTTGAGCCGCTCATTCAGCAAACCTACATCCAGCGCACCGCACATAATATACCCTTTGTCGGTAGTTACAACGAGCAGGGTTGTTTTCGGCAGCTTGACTTCAATAGCTAATGCTGTATAGCCGTCCAAGGAAATGGGTTCCACGCGCATCATTGTCAGCATCTCCTTTAGTCAGGAAAATAGTTGTATTATAACTATATGAATCTGGGCCGATGCACGTGAATCCCTATGCGCAATAAGGGCTAATGCTAGAGATAATATCGCAAAAAGCCGTCAGGAAATTGACGGTCCTTTTATGTGCAAACGCATACGTTTGTGGGGGAGGGAAATACGTTCGAGTCCATGCCTCAACCTTACCCGAAATTAAAATAAGGGATGAGCTTCGCTCACCCCTTAAATATAGATTCTGACGTGTTAAAAAACCTCCATCGCTGGAGATTAATTTCTCATAGATCTTGCCAGCTTTTCCATTCGTTTATTACTCTTGGCTTCACTCACAACCATAATTGCATGTATAACACCAGGGATCCAAAAAAAGCAGGTTAAAATTAAATTTAATAGAGCTTGAAATGGCTTTCCACAAAATAGCACAGCTACAGGAGGCAACAAGATAGCTAACAGATACATCTAATTCACCTTCCTCATCCATTAAAAATAATAGCTTCACATTTTTATTAATGCTAATTGTACCATAATCCAGCTATTCTCGACAGTCATTCCGACGGATGAGAGCAGCCTGATTTTTGCTGTTTTGATGGGAGAACAAGAAGATTTTAGAAATTAATATGGAAATCTGAATGCATGACCGTGCTAAAATTAACTCTCATTACGAATACTTATAATCTGGTGTTTTCTACACCGAACTCACGATTTCCAATGAAATAGGAAATACTTAAATGACATGCTACATTTTTCCTAGGAGAAATGATATAGTATGTAGTAGGTCAAAAGGAGGAGGCGCCATGAATCCGGGACAAAACGATAAGCGCAAATTTTTATTCAACGTAGATATCCTGATCGAAGAAGACAGCAACGGGCGTGCTCTTGAAAAGCTCCTTCATGTGCTAAACTCAACTGATATTCAAGATTATCTGATTAAAGAAGGGATTCTGTTAGGGAAAACCATTGAGATAGCATTGAGAGAAACTATTAGCAAAAAGAAGCCATCATCTAAAGAGACTCCGGCACTAACACCCAAACAGGATGTAGAACCCAAAGCGGGGAATGAAAATCCGCATCGTGATATATGGAAGCAGTTCCAGCACTTCAAGCAGAACAATACGTTAATCCGTTTAACCATCATCAAGGGGAAAGGTATTAAGCTAAGTATCCCTTGTCGAATTCTCAATGTCGATCTATCTACTGATAATGTTTCTGTCTATCATGTGGATGAGAAACAGGTTTACTTATTTAAAATCAATGAAATTGAAGACTTTGCCGTTTCCTCCTGACACTTGCTAGCACATAACATTCATTATTTATGCAAAAGGCGATAGGTTCGCATAAGGAGCACAAGCCCCTTCATGTAAACCTATCGCCTTTTTATATGTAGTTCTTATCTGTACTATATGTATCGTGGCATGCTCCTTCCGCCCCACTCACTCGTTGTTCATTACGCTTGTCGCGTAGCAGCGGCTTGCTGATGGTTCATAAGCATCATTTCTAACTGCTCTGCAGCGAGAGGTCTGCTAAAGAAATATCCTTGAATTTCGTTGCAATTGTTCAAATGGAGAAATCCGAGCTGCTCTTCCGTCTCTACGCCTTCAGCAATAACCTTTAAATTCATATGCCTTGTCATCGCAATTATAGAAGCAACAATCGCCGCATCATTCGGATCCGTCATTATATCCCGGACAAATGATTGGTCAATCTTCAGCTTGTCTATAGGGAAGCGTTTCAGGTAAGAAAGAGAGCTGTAGCCGGTACCGAAATCATCAATACTGATTTTGATCCCAAGCTCCTTCAATTCAAGAAGGACGCCAATAGCATAATCAACGTCCATTGTGCTGCTCTCTGTAATTTCCAATTCCAGATAGGATGGGTCCAAGCCAGTCGACTCCAGCACCTCCGCTACCTGAGCGCATAAATTGGGCTGCAGAAATTGACGTGTGGAAATGTTGACCGAAACGGGCAAATGCGGATATCCCAGGTTTTGCCAAAGCTTGTTTTGACGGCAAGCCTCCCGCAGCACCCATTCGCCGATCGGTACAATCAAGCCGCTTTCCTCGGCAAAGGGGATAAAGTCCATTGGAGAGACCATCCCTCTCTCTGGATGCCGCCAACGGATTAGCGCCTCAAATCCAACGATATTACCGCTAACGATGTCCATCTGCGGCTGATAATGAAGAATCAGCTCATTTTGCAAAAGCGCCTTTCTCAGCTCATTTTCCATCGTCAAACGTTTTAACGAGATCGTCTTCATCTCTGAATTGAACACCTGGTAGTTATTTTTCCCTTTTTCTTTGGCTCGGGTTAATGCGATGTCCGCACATTTGGTTAAAGAGGCGGCGTCTTCTTGTTCTTCCTGGGAAAGAATCGCTACACCAATGCTTGCTGTAATATGCAATTGATACTGGTCATAGCTGAATGGCTCTTCGAGCACCTGACGAATGCTTTTCGCCAGATCATTAACCTGACCTGGATGAGCAAGGCCGGAGAAAAACAGGGCAAACTCGTCACCTTCCGTACGAGCCAAATAATCTTTGTCCGTAATACACCGGGTAAAGCGTTCTCCCAATTGCAGAAGAAGCATATCGCCGTAATCATGTCCGAAACTCTCATTAATGATTTTAAATCGATCGATGTCCAAATAAAATACGGCTACTAACTGATTAGTTTCGACAGCACTGGCAATAGCTTCGTTCAAACGAGTCATAAACAGCCTGCGGTTAGGCAGCCCTGTCATATCATCATAATAGGCCATGTGACGTATCTGCTCTTCGGTCCGTTTCCTTGCTGTAATATCTTGGCCTATGACTATAACCCCATTCACTTCTGTGCCATCCTGGATCGGAGCCGCGGTAATGTCAAGATCGACACGGTAGCCCTCCTTATGCTGAAGCATTGTCCTGAAGGATTGAGGCTCCCCCTTGCGGGCATCGCTCAGCCTCTCAAGAGTATGGTTGACGCTTTCTTTGCATAGTAAAACGTAAAAATGACTGTTTTCCAGCTCATGCTTGTTATAACCAATAATCCGTTCTATATTTCCGTTAACTTTGGTGATCATGCCATATACATCAATTATACAAACGACATTAGGATTGTGCCTGAATAAAGATTCAAATAATGCTCCGCTATCCACTAAACCGTCTTCCAAAGCCTTCTTTCCCTCAATAGAAGCAGGTTCGGAAATATCTTTCACATTACTTCGAATCCAAAAATTTCGATAAATGAAGCCAGCCAGAACAAAAAAGGTAATAATACAAAAGCCCCATGCCAATGGATGTTGAACTCGCCATGCCATCCAAACCGAAATCGAAAAATACACTAAGAATGGCACATAATACTTACTCGGCACTGTTCTGGTACCAGCCGCTTTTCTCATCTTGAGCTCCCCTCTGATGACATGCTTCGACAAAGAAATCAATTACCAATTTCTACATCTATAGTCCTAATTCCTGCATGAATGTATAAAAATTAACCTTGACCTAATAAATCCCGCTTAGGGAGCCCCGAAACATATAAATGCTATATATGCAAAAAAATCCGGCTGCATGAGTCAGCCGAATTTTCATTATTTCTGTTTATGACGAAAAGCAGCTACAGCTACTAAAACCCAGCCTACCAAAAATGATACTCCTCCAAAGGGTGTGATAGCTCCCAGTATCTTAATATCCGTAAGACTAAGTACATACAGACTTCCTGAAAACAGCACAATGCCCGTTAGCAGAAACCAGCCCGCTCTGATGAGGTACTTACTGCCCGGCATAAAACCGGCTGCAATACCAAGTGCAATCAAACCTACAGAATGCATCATCTGATACAGCACACCCGTTTGAAAAACAGTCAGATTGCCCGGCGTCAACACATCCTTTAACATATGAGCCCCAAAGGCACCAAAGGCAACCGAAAGAAACGCACAAATACTCCCTATTGCCACAAATCTTGCATTCATTTATATTCACCTCCGGTTCAAATAGTTGCTGCCTTTTATCATAAAGGATTTTGTTGAAGTATGCCAATTTAGCTCCAAGCAAGCTCCTCAAGCAAAACCGGCCCATAAAAAAGAGACTGCACGCATAAGCGTACAGCCGGAATTCAATACTTTAAAATTTTTATACTATCTCGCCAACGTCATGCTGACCGATAATCAGTACGACAGGCTCAAGATATGCACGGGTTGTTGCAGGCTTTACCAGCAGATCGATTTCAATATCAACAATTTTACTGCGCTGCTGCTTGCCGGTTCTTTTGTCCTGAACGACTTCAAACTGCTGCAATCCCAATTGATACGTAATAACAGATGAACCTACCGCAATAGCGGAAAGCTCATGCTCGCCGTGCTCAAACAGAACCTCCGAGATAATCTCATCATTCATATCAACAATTTTGACGGACTGGCAAATGGAATATTTCATACATTTTATCCCCTCTCAGGTTCACTGATGCTTTTATCCCTATTCGACACAATATGTCAAAATTCCTGCAAACTTGAGTACTTCGCATCATATTTTTAAATAAAGCGCTTAGAAGCTTAACCTAAGATTTCTTGTAAGTTAATAGATCGTTCTTTGCTTAAATCAATAAAATAACTGTCTACCTTCATCAAGGGTCTGATTGGATCGAAACGGTTCGCCATGACAATAGTACCTTTTCTTCCGTCTGTCAGCAGCGCTTCATTTCCGACCATCGACTCCATCATTCTGTTCATAAACACAAAGAAAATTTTAGCGTTAAACTTGCCATACACATCGGAATGCATCTGTCTGATAACTGAAAATAATGAAGATGCCGCGTGATAGGATCTTTGTGAGGTCATTGCGTGGAATACATCGGCTATACTGACAATTTGGGTGAGATCATCAAGCTTGTCCGCTTTCACTCCAAAGGGATACCCGCTTCCGTCCTCACGTTCATGATGCTGCAAGGCAATTAATGCAACTCGGTGAGGAGCGCCGGCTATGTTTTTTAGCATCTCGTAGCCAAGGATGGTATGTCTTTTCATTAATCGGTACTCCGTATCCGTCAGTTTCCCAGGCTTATGTAAAATTTCATTCGAAACTTTCATTTTACCCACATCATGCAGCGTTGCACCCAATATCAGCATATATAATTCGCTCTCATCCAGGTTCATCCATTTGCCGATAAGTGTGGCTAACACACCTACTCCGATGTTATGCTTGTACGTATAATCATCCTTGGACCGTAGCCCACTGAGTAAACGAAACAAATTAGCTGACTCTGCCACCTTTCGGATTCCAGGTACAAGTGATTTCATAATCTGCTTTAATGGGATGGAGTTTTCATAACGAATCGCCTCGAAAATTTCTTTGACTTGGTTGGAAGCATCTTCAATTAGACGGGCAACAGGATCGGGGACGGCTTCATGATCTTTTTGGACCCAATACTCAATCTCTCTAAGATCAACCCGATGGTTCATCAGTTTGCGGATGTCCTCTTCCTTTAGCTTCGTATTCGCCGGTACCAACAGGTTGCCTACCCGATTGTAAATGTCTTTTTTAATCGAAACTCCGATCTTGACCTGCGCCATACATCCACCCCCAAGGTTTTTTTCGTCCTCCAGATTAGATCATGCTGCGCAAATAATTACTAATATAAGTAAAACATAACAAAATAAAACAACCCTGTCGAGGTCAAAAAGAGCCGTTCGACAGGGTTCTGCTAAAGTTCTGATTTTATCTTACTTTTCGCTTAATTGATTGGAACAAGGCGGTAGGTTTCGCCTTTTTGCACATCGAATTCGAGCACTGATCCATCAAACACCGCATTTACTTTCTCATCTCCAAGACTAACGGCAAGCTCAGTTTCAGAATAGATTCGGCATAGCCCAGCGCTGGAAGCTTCAATAAATGCTTGCTGCAATGATCCATTGCGCCATTCAAGATCAACCTCGTATCCTCCTCTGGCTCGAAGCCCTTTGAGACTTCCGTTCGCCCAAGCTTCAGGAAGCGCAGGAAGCAGAGCTATGACTCCACCATGCGATTGCAGCAGCATTTCTGCAATTCCAGCCGCGCCTCCGAGATTACCATCAATTTGGAATGGAGGATGGGCGTCCAACAGATTCGGATAAGTCGATTTGATCAGCAACTGACGTACATTCTCATATGCAAGGTTACCTTCGGCTAATCTGGCCCAGAAATTAATAATCCAAGCCCTGCTCCAGCCAGTATGCCCGCCCCCATGGGAAAGACGTCGTTCAAGTGTGCGTTTGGCTGCCAGAGCCAACTCCGGTGTGCGGCGCACATCGATTTGCTCGCCCGGATGCAACGCAAACAGCTGGGAAATATGGCGATGCCCTGGATCATACTCCTCGTAATCCTCCAGCCATTCCATCACTTGACCATGCTTGCCCGTTTCAATACCTGGAATACGTTCCAAAGCGCTGCTCAGCTCCGCTCTGAATGATGGATCACAGCTTAATAGGTCCGTTGCTTCGATACAAGCATTAAACAAAGTCCGTACAATTTGCAGGTCCATTGCCGGACCCATGCACACATTCCCCGTAATTCCATTGGGTAAAATAAATTTATTTTCGGGAGATATGGAAGGTCCTGTAATTAAACGCCCCTTCTCATCTTCCACCATATAATCCAGCAGAAATCTGGCTGCCTCTTTCATTATCGGGTATGCGCGCTTGGAGAGGAACTGCTGATCCAGGCCGAAGCGGTAATGCTCCCACATATGAAGAGATAACCAAGCCGCTCCTAATGGCCATATCGATGCGGTTACGAGAATTCCTTCGACATGCGTGTCGCCCCAGAGATTCGTATTATGATGAGCAACAAAGCCGCCGCAGCCATAAACTTCCTGTGCCGTCAGCCTGCCGTTCGGAAGCATGCGCTCTATTAGCTCAAATAAAGGCTCATGGCATTCCGTTAAATTGCACAGCTCTGCAGGCCAATAATTCATTTGAGTGTTAATATTAATTGTATATTTGGACTCCCATGGGGGAGTGTAGCTGTCGTTCCAAATCCCTTGCAAAGTAGCTGCAAGACTTCCCGGACGTGAGCATGACAGCAGCAAATATCTGCCGTAATTGAAGTATAGCTGTACTAAACCAAGATCGTCTTCACCATCGCTATCCTGGAGACGTTTAAGACGGGCATCAGTGGGAAGAGATACAGGTAAAGCCGCTTCCAACACTTCAGATGAAGCAACTGCGATTGCATCCTGTTCTACAGCCCCGGACAGCTTCAGTCGTACTCTGCCGAACATAGCCGAGTAATCTGCTATGTGCACTTGCTTAAGCTGCTCATAAGGCTTCAGTGACGCTGCTGCCAGCTGCTC
This sequence comes from Paenibacillus radicis (ex Xue et al. 2023), assembly GCF_024722015.1. Taxonomy (GTDB): domain Bacteria; phylum Bacillota; class Bacilli; order Paenibacillales; family NBRC-103111; genus Paenibacillus_S. Next base: position 43,655 of record NZ_JANQBD010000014.1, read on the forward strand.
CAAACATACCTTCTCCGGATCTTCATAACGGAAGGTGGTTTGAGCTGCAAGCAGCAATGTTACAGCGTCTGCATTTTCAATAGATAGAAAGTCACCGATTGTTTGAACGCGGCCTCCTTCTACAACTGCTTTCAGACCCGCACGAAACTTAACTCCCTCTGTGCCGCATTCTCCCAGCAGCATAATGGTATCGTCGGCCAGTTTCTTAGTTCCGGCATCAAAGGGCCGTCTCATAAGATGAGCACCGAACGTTAGACCGCCAGGTTTATTTGTCGTAAATCTGACCGCTACAATTTGGTCCACTGCACTGCTGAAATATTCGCGTTTATATTCAAATCCATCAAGCTTGTATGTAACGCTGGCTATAGCAGTCTCCAAATCAAGCTCCCGATGGTAAACCTCGGGCTGACGCTCATGGCCCAGCATATAGATCAACAAATCACCCAGAGGCTGATAGGGGTGTAAATATTTAGGCGCGGACATTAAGCCCATCCGGCTCAAATGCTCAGCTTCCTGCTGCTTGCCTTCAGCTAGAAGGCGCCGAATCTCCGGCACGTATTGAAGGGCCTCCGAATTATTGGCCCGTTTGGGCCCCCCATACCATATCGAATCCTCATTAAGCTGAATTTTCTCTTGTGCTATGGTTCCAAATACCATCCCTCCGAGTCGTCCATTACCTATGGGCAGCGCTTCCTGCCACTTTCCCGCCGGTCCCTTATACCATAAAGTATTTTGACGGTTGTCCACCGCTTGAGTTTGCTTGCTGAACATAACTAAAAAGCTCCTTTCACTTAAAACCGCATAAAATTTAATGAATCACACTTTATCTGATCTATTCTACCCTTTTCATCTGTGAATACCATGCAGTATTTTCACTTATATTTGCATAATAATAAGATGTTACTACTAAATAAATGCAAGTTTTCAATTAAAGACAGCTTCGGATCAGACATAGAAACCGCCCCGCCACCAACAAAGTTCTGGGGTCTAGGACATTTGAACTGAATATTTAAAAACCTCCGCCAATGATCGGGGAGGTTACCGGATTAACTATGCAATTCTGTAGGTTTTTTCATCGTCGAGATTAGGGTACGAGTATATCTCGATGTAGGTCACAGCTGCGTACAATATGTCTGTGTCTTGCTGTTCCACTAACTGGATTAAGTATTGCACTGCACTAGGTATGCCTGCAACAACATATAGCCAAATATTTGTATCAATGACGACTTTATTTCTAAGCATCTCGATCCTCTTCGTCCTTTCTTGAACGCAGAGCTTCTTTCATAAAAGGATCAGATAATGGGATTTTACCTGCTACTTGTTTAATGATATCGCATTTATTAAGTGTCGGTAATCGAATGATGGCTTTACCCTCTGAGAATTGAATCTCCACTTCATCATTTGATGATGCATGCAAGCCCTCCATCAAGAAATCTCTTAATGACGTAATATCATTTAATGTCATTTTCGTTACTTCTCCGTCATTCATATACGTTCACTTCCCCTTTATAATACCGTTTAATAATGACACATCACTACATTTATTATACATTACAAACCGTATTATTTCATGCAGCAATAAAGGCTATAGCTACAGAATATCTATCTCAAACCTCCAGCCTGATTATCCATAACTCAAGTTCACACAGCTTTTTGTATTTATAAAGAAAACAGAGGAAAGGATTGAAGTGTAAGGGGCTCACCCTCGCATCTTGCCTCCTTTCCTCTATTTTCTTGTTCACTACTTACTCATCATAAGTCAGAAGCACTTTCAAACCGCGCTTCATTTCACAAATGTCGAAGCCCTCTCTCCACTGACTTAATGGAATCGTATGCGTGACCGTTTGCAGCAGGGGCAGCCTGCGCTGCCGCAGCAGCTGAAGCGTGCGGCTCCAGGTTTGCATCGAATGAGCGAGAGAACCAACTACTTGCAGCTGCTTGTACAGGATTGTATCAAAGGCCAGGCGAATCTCCTTGCCCAGAATACCTACCTGGACGTACCGTCCGCGCCGCTTCACAGCCTGCAAGCAAGCAGCAACGGAAGCTTCGACTCCGGCGCATTCCATCGCTACATCGACCCCGCGGCCATCCGTCTCGCGCTGAATGACCTCCTGCAGATTCTCCTGCAGGACGTCCACAGTCAGCGCCGCCCCCAGCTGCATCGCCATATCCAGACGCAGACGGTCCTGCGTCGTTCCGGCGACGATCACTTTGCAGCCTTTGGCAGCGAGCAGCAGAAGGCAAAGTGTGCCTATGGGACCTGGCCCGGACAGCAGAACCGTATCGCCGAGGTGGATGTCCGTCAGCTCCTCCACTGCCTGCACAGCGCAGGCCAGCGGTTCGGCTAACGCTGCCTCCTCCAAACTAACGTCATCAGGCAGCTTATGTACCTGATCGTCCCGCACCACAGCGTACTTCGTAAACGCTCCGTTCACTCCATGCCCCATCCCGCGACGGATCGGGCAAAACATATAATACCCCTGCCGGCAATAGTCGCAATTGCCGCAGGTAACCGCCGTAGAAGGATTAACGGCTACACGGTCTCCTACGCTTATATTAGTTACAGCAGCTCCTATTTCGGCAATTACACCCGAAAATTCATGCCCCAGAATGACCGGGGGATAATTCTTGAATGAATCATGCAGAACATGCAGATCTGTACCGCAAATACCTGTGAACTTAACCTCGATTTTGACATCGTGGTCACCGCAGCTCGGTTCAAGTACGTCGATTAACTCGACATGACCCGGCCCTGGCTCTGTTTTGACAAGAGCTTTCATCCGTTCTTTCTCCTCTCAGGGAACCTAGATGCTTAGGATGCAAGGAAGCGCAGAATAACGGTTTAGAGGTTATTCCACGCTTCCATTGGATAGTTTGAATATTTCTATTTAATAACGGGCAACAACCATTTTTTTGCGTGTATAAAACTCTACGCCGTCTTTGCCATTGGCATGCAGGTCGCCGTAGAATGACTTTTTATAGCCGGAGAAAGGGAAGAACGCCATAGGTGCGGGAACACCGACATTAATGCCCAGCATCCCTGCATCGATATTATCGCGGTAATGTCGGATCGCCTTGGCGCTGTCCGTATACAAGCAGCCGCCATTAGCAAATTCCGAACGATTGGCGATAGCAATAGCTTCATCCAAGCTTTCCGCACGAACTACAGACAGGACGGGAGCAAAAATTTCGTCGCTCCAAATTTTCATATTCTCATTTACCTCATCAAAAACAGTAGGTCCGACGAAATAACCGGATCCTTCTGCTGCTGCCACATTCCGTCCATCCAAAGCAAGCTTGGCGCCCTCTTGCTCACCACTTTCGATGTACCCAAGGGTACGGGCTTTGTGGGTATCGCGGATAACAGGACCGAGGAATACGCCTTCGTCCATTCCATTACCGATGGAAATAGCTTTGGCCGCTTCGACTAGCCTGTCAACCAACTCGTCTCCAACAGAACCTACAGCAACAACAACGGAGGTAGCCATGCAGCGCTCACCCGCAGATCCGAAAGCAGCATTAACGATCTCTTTGACCGTAAGATCCAGATTGGCATCCGGAAGTACGATGGAATGGTTTTTGGCGCCAGCAAGAGCTTGCACTCTTTTACTGTTGGCAGCTGCGGTTTTGTACACATATTCGGCAACCGGCTGCGAGCCGACGAATGAAATCGCACTGACATCTGGATGTTCCAGCAAGCCGTTAACGACATCGTGAGCTCCATGTACGATGTTCAACACCCCTGCTGGCAGACCCGCTTCCGTGAACAGCTCCGCCAAACGGTTGGCAAGCATTGGCGTACGCTCCGAAGGCTTCAGCACGAACGTGTTACCGCAGGCAATAGCAAGCGGGAACATCCAGCACGGCACCATCATCGGGAAATTAAACGGCGTAATGCCGCCTACTACCCCGATTGGATAACGGTGGAAGTTGGATTCAAGCCCTGTTGCGATATCCGGCAGCGTGCTGCCCATCATCAGCGTCGGTGCACCGGCAGCGAACTCGACGCATTCAATACCGCGCAAAACTTCGCCTTGTGCTTCGGATAATGCTTTGCCGTTCTCGCGAGTTACGAGCTCAGCCAGCTCCTGCCAATGATCGACCAGCAGCTGCTGGTATTTGAACAATATTCTGGCGCGTCGAGGAACGGGTACCAGCTTCCATTCTTGAAAAGCAGCTTTGGCTGCAACGACAGCGCGATCCACATCTTCCTTCGATGAATGCGGTACTCTGGCAATCGTCTCCCCTGTAGCCGGATTCGGTACAGCGTCTGTATGTGCGGAAGCGGCTTCAACCCACTCGCCGCCGATAAAATTTCTCAATGTTGGTATTGTCATTGCCCTTTCCCCCTGCATCCCATAATAATCAATTTCTGTTTGGCTGTTGCTTCCACTGCGGCCATTGGCTCTTGAAACAGGCTGACCCGGTCAAATGCCTTTGGATTTTTTTCCATTTCTGCCCGCATGGTATGTCCAAAAGCCATACGCAATGCGGTTCCGATGTTGATTTTGCCAACTCTTGTTTTAACAAGCTTCTCCAAATCAGGATCCGGTACCCCGCTTGATCCATGAATAACGAGCGGCACCGTGACACGGTCTTGAATCCGCTGCAGCAGTTCAAAATCTATGCTTGCTCCTTGTGTTTCCATCCGATGCACCGTTCCAACGGACACGGCTACGGCGTCAATTCCTGTCTCACGCACGAAAATCTCAACTTCCTCCGGATTAGAGAGGATATGCTTCATTGCGATGGATGGGTCGGTGTAGCCGACAGATCCTATTTCCGCTTCTACGGATACGCCATGAGCATGAGCATAATCGGCGATTTCCTTCGTAGTTCGGATGTTATCCTCAAGAGACAGCTGCGAGCCGTCATACATAACCGAGCTGAAGCCATGGCTGATTGCGTCCATGCAGGATTGCAAATCCTTGCCGTGATCCAGATGAACGCATACCGGTACGGATGCGTTCCGCGCGGCCACCAGCATCTGCGGGGCCAAATAAGCCAAAGGCATATGCTTCAATGCCGGCAGGTTCGCAGCAATGATAACCGGAGCACCTACCTCCTCGGCTGCCCGGATCACCGGCAATATATCCTCATAACCGTAAACATTGAAGCCCGGTATAGCGTAATCGCTGTCCGCAGCACGGTCTACGATTTCTTTTAACGTAACTAACATGATGATCTTCTCCCTTTCCCTTCATCCAACGCTTGCTTGCAGCCGTACTTATTTCGCTGGATTCGCGTCAATGATTGCTTGAATTTGCTCGACAGTTGGCATGGCATCCGAACAGCTGTGGCTTGACACGACGATCGAAGCAGATGCGCTTCCGAACTCTTGACTGCGATCTACTTCCCAGCCATGCATAATGCCGTAAATAAATGCCCCGGCGAACGAATCGCCTGCACCAAAGGTTTTGACGACATTGGCAGGGAACGTTCTGCCCGTCAGCACCCGTCCATCCTTCGTAAACGCTACAGAGCCATCTCCACCGTGTTTCACCAGCACAATTTGGGCATGATGACTGAACCATTTTTGCGCGGTTGCTTGATCATTATGCTGCAATGGCCCATGAACGGCCTCCATCAAGTCAAACTCTTCTCTGCCGCCTAAGATGACATCGCTCTTCTCAGCGACTAGTCCGCAGTACACGCCCGCTTCCTCACGCGTTGTCCAGCTATAAGGGCGGTAATCAATATCGAAGAACACAACTACATTATGCTTTCTAGCCAGCTCAATAGCTTTAAACGCAGCTTCTCTGGACGGACTTTTGGCGAGAGCGGTACCGGAAATCAGTATGGATTTGGCGCTTTTTATATAGTCCTCGGATACGTCGCCTGGCTCCAGCTTAAAGTCTGCCACATTATCGCGATACATCAGAATACTGCATTCGGTCGGTGACAAAATCTCGGTAAAAGCCAACCCTGTTACACTGCCTGAACGGTCAGTAATAACACTTGAGGTGTCGATGCCCTCTTTTTCCAAATATCCGGTAATAAAACGACCGTGCTGATCATCCGATACGCGGCCAATAAAGCCTGTCTTCATACCCAAACGGGCCATTGCGATAGTAATGTTAGCCGGAGATCCTCCGACATATTTGGTAAAAGTGCGGGTTTCTTCCATAGGACGATGAATTTCATTAGCGTTCAAATCGATACATAAGCGCCCTAAACCGATGAAATCAACGGTGCGATTTGGTTCAAAAGATAACAGGCTCATAAGAGATAAGAGTCCCCTTCCATGACATGATAGATGCAAAAGTGAGTATAGACGTAGTTACTTCTTCCACTGCTTCATAATCCACTCATGATCCGGATCGTTATGAAACTTCCAGGTACGGATCGGTCCGGCCATGACATTCAAGTAATATACATCATATCCGGGCGGAGCTGAGACGGGATGGTAGCCCTTCGGAACGAGCACCGTATCACCGTTACTTAAAATCAATGTTTCATCCAACGAACGATCATCCGTATAAACACGCTGGATGGCAAAACCATGCTCAGGCTGTATTTTATGATAGTAGGTTTCCTCCAGATAGGATTCCTCTGGTAAATTGTTCTCATCATGCTTATGCGGTGGGTAGCTGGACCAGTGGCCATTCGGCGTGAACACCTCAACTACCAGCAGGCTTTCTGCGGGCTTATTTTCAGGCAAAATTTGATGTATTCTCCGCTCCGTATTGCCTTGCCCACGAATCTCAACCTCGATATCTTCAGGGGCAATTAGCCGTGCTTCGAGCTCGCCTTTGGCCGGTGCGCTGCATATTGCCAGCTCCACAGCCGTCACTGCTTCAAGCTCAAGCTCAACACCTGGGGGAACATAAACGCTATAGGGCTGCTTTTGCTCAAACACGCTCATCCGGTCACCGATTTCATTCCAGCTTTTTCCGCCTGCCGCTGCGTTTGCTTTTCCACTCAGAAGCACCGCGCACAGTTCAGTTGAATCTCCTGCTTGCCTTTTAAACGATTGCCCAGGTGTTAGCTTGAACACTTCAAAACCAACATAAGTCCATCCCGCGGAAGCTGGAGTCACGGTTACTATATTGCCGTTAGCTTCCGGCTCTGGCGCGCTTGATACGATCAGTTCGGATTTTGCCATGGTTGACTATTCCTCCTTGTACTTCCTAGATTTCTTCCAGTTTAACCGGTCTGCCTTCCAATAGAGAACGTTTCGCCGCCGCGGCAATACGTTCAGCTTGCAATGCATCGTTGCCGTCAACCGGCACCCTCGTACCATTCACTATGGCGTGAAGAAATGCCAAAGTTTCCTCTGCATACGCTTGCTCATACCGTTCCAGGAAAAAGTATTTCGGATTGTCACGATATACGGCATCCTTCGTGCTGATTTCTGCCGTATTCGGATGATCATTAGCTATTTGAATGCAGCCCTTCGAACCAAATACTTCTACCCGCTGGTCATAGCCATAGACCGCTTGACGGCTGTTATCAATTACACCCAACGCTCCGTTAGCAAATTTCAACGTTGTTATCGCCGTATCGATATCACCAAGCTCCCCGATCACAGGATCGACCAGAACCGCCCCCTGAGCATATACCTCTTCAACCTCACTGTTCGCTACAAAACGCGCCATATCAAAGTCATGGATGGCCATATCCATAAATAGCCCGCCAGATACTTTGATATAGTCTGCCGGAGGCGGAGCCGGATCACGCGAAGTAATTTTGATCAGATGAGGATCTCCGATCTGACCTTCGAGTACGCAATCACGGACCCGCTTGAAGTTATGGTCGAATCGTCTGTTAAAGCCGGTTTGCAGCAATACGCCATGCTCTTTAACCGTCTCCAAAGCTTGCTGAGTTTGTAAATAATCCATGCTGATCGGTTTTTCGCAGAAAATATGCTTGCCTGCCTTTGCCGCTTCTTCTATTAAAGGAACATGGGTATGTGTTGAGGAACAAATGTAAACCGCTTGAACTTCCGGATCCTGCAATACATCACGATAATCCGCGGAAACATGGGGTATGCCTAGCTCAGCAGCCCACTCCTTAAGAGAGTCCGAAATCATCACATCCGAAACAATGTGCAGCTCAGCCTGCGGATGACGGGCGATATGCCCCGCGTGCAGCTTCCCAATTCGGCCAACGCCGATAATGCCAATTTTTATTTTTGTCATAAGTGCTGAACCTCTTTCAAAATAAAGATGGAATTCATTAAAAGTAAACGTACAAAAAGTTAATTTAATTGAACATTCCGCTTAAGCAGGAGTGATCTCTGCAATATATTGTTTAGCTATACGCGCATACTCTACAGGCTCTGCGATAGCAGGATCCTGCTCGGCCTCAATAGTGACCCAGCCTTCATAGCCGCGTTTGGCCAATTCTTCATAGATCGGAGCGAAGTCGATAACCCCGTCACCTGGCACGGTAAATATTCCTTTGCGTACTGCCTCACGGAAACGAACACCCTCAGCCTGCTTCCATTCAAGCACATCCTTACGGACATCCTTTAGGTGAATATAGGGAATTCGATCGTAATAGGTCTGTAAAATCTCGAGCGGATCGCTCCCTCCAAAATAGGCATGACCCGTATCGTACAGCATATGAACCAAATCAGGGTCGGTAGAATCCATCAATCGTTTGATCTCTTCCCCGCTCTCTACAACGGTTTCCCCATGGTAATGGTAGACCAGCTTCATTCCCAGCTGCTTGCAGTAACGGCCCGCCTCATGAAGTCCTTCCACCATATTGCTCCATTGTTCATCCGTCAGAGGTTCGATGTGAACGCTGTTCTTGTTTAAATCTTCAAATGCATTGCCGGTTTCGCAGGTAACGACATGCTTGCAGCCCATCTCATGCAAAAAATCAGCATGCTCACGAAACGCTTGCAATTCTTCAGCGTGCCGGGACTTGTCGCTAAAGTGCACCGATTTCCATTGCGACGTTAGCTCCATTCCATAGCTGTCCAGCAGTTTTTTCAAAGCCTCGGTGTCACGCGGGAACTTGCGGCAAAACTCCGTTCCAACAAAGCCCAGCTCGGACATTTGGGACAAAACCTGCTCTGCCGTGTAATGATCTCCAAGCGCCATAATATCTTCATTCACCCAATTGATAGCGGATATGCCGTACTTGATTTTCATTGATTGGCCTCCTATTATCCATTCATAAGTTAACTTGCAGCTATTTGTTTACCATGCTTTGGCTGTTTCTTTCTTCCGCTTCATGCTCTCGTGCGCTGCCTGGACGCTATCCGATTCTGAAACCTCGGCCACTCCAACATGCCACCATGACTCATACCCATCCGTATTGGTTCCGGGAAGCACCTTGATGTCTATTAAGGTCGTTCCTGCCTCCGCTTTGGCGCTGGCAAGCGCTTCGCGCAGTTCTTCCACAGTGCGTGCAGAGTAGGATGCAGCCCCTAAGCTGCGGGCATGAGCGGCAAAATCAATCTTCATATAATCACCGTTCAATTGAGATGACTCTGCACTGCGGCCACGGAATTCATTACCGAAGCTTCCTCCGCCTTGTCCTCTTTGCAAGTTGTGAATACATTGAAAGCCATGATTATCAAAGAGCAGGATAGTAATTTTGCGACCTTCCTGCACACTCGTAACAAGCTCGGAATGCAGCATTAAGTAGCTTCCATCTCCAACCATCGCGTACACCTCACCAGCCGGTTCAGCCAGCTTCACGCCAAACGCGCCGGAAACCTCGTAACCCATGCACGAAAAACCGTATTCCATATGGTATGTCTTCGGCTGAGTCGTTCTCCATACACGGTGAAGATCCCCTGGCAAGCTGCCTGCTGCACATACAATTACATCCTGAGGACTGATGAATCCATTAATTTCACCTAACACACGAGTTTGTGCAAGCCCTTGCTCGATGTCGATATTGTACAAACGTTCTACTTCGGCATCCCATTGCGATTTTAGCCCTGAGAGCATTTCAGCTTCGTAAGAAGCATGATAATTACGCTGTGCCAGCTCTTGCAATAACGCTTGCAATCCAGCCTGTGCATCAGCCACTATAGCTGCACCTTCCAGCTTGAAAGCATCCATCGGGCTCACATTGATATGTACTACCGCTGCCTCTGGATGAAAGGCCGATTTGGAAGCCGTTGAGAAATCCGCGAGCCGTGTACCAACGCATAGCAATAAGTCTGCTTCCGCTGCCAGTCGGTTCGCTCCTAGCGTACCGGTTACTCCAACACCGCCAAAGGACAATGGATGCTCCCAAGAAATCGCACTTTTGCCGGCTTGAGTCTCTACTACAGGAATGCCGAACTGCTCCGCGAATCGCACAACCTCTTCAGTTGCCAGAGAATAGTGAACGCCTCCACCACATAGCAGTACGGGACGCTTTTTGGTAGAAATAATAGCTGCAGCCCGTTCGATGGAAGCGGTCGCTGCTGGTTTACGGTCAATGCGATGTACGCGCTTACTAAAGAACTCGGCTGGGTAATCGTAAGCCTCGCACTGCACATCCTGCGGAAGAGACAAGGTTACTGCCCCCGTATCGGCAGGGTCTGTCAACACACGCATGGCTTGCATCACAGATGACATAAGCTGCTCGGGTCTTACTATCCGATCCCAGAATTTACTTACCGGCTTGAAAGCATCGTTAGCTGTCACTGTATAATCGAGAGGATATTCGATTTGCTGCAGTACCGGGTCAGGCTGGCGACTAGCAAACGTATCGCCTGGAAGCAATAGCAATGGAATCCGGTTTACCGTTGCAGTCCCTGCTGCCGTTACCATGTTCAAAGCTCCAGGGCCTATGGATGAGGTGCATGCGAACATTTCGAGCCTGTTTTTTTGCTTGGCGAAAGCCATAGCTGCATTGGCCATTCCTTGCTCATTTTTCCCTTGAATAAATAAAATTTCATTCTTGTACTGCTCCAGCGCTTGCCCTATGCCTGTCACGTTGCCATGACCGAAAATACCCATAACACCCTTAAAGCATTTGTATTCCTGTCCATCAAATTCAACATATTGATTATTCAAAAACTTTAACAGTGCCTGTGCCATTGTTAAACGGATTGTTGCCATTTTCTCACTCCTGTCATAACTTGATTAGTTATTTATATTGGTACAAAAAGTGATAAATTACGTCAAAGGAAAGAAGCTGGTTAAGCGCTTTCCCTTATGAGGAAATTATAGCATACTCAGTAGTATTCGTGTCAATTAAATATTTTCACTTTTAAGCTTATTTGATCGTCATTCCGGTATTCCTTGCCCTATTTCCCATTGTTGTATATTCCCTATGTACCTTCAAAGCTAAAGCGGTGGCATGCCTTCATCCCCTTTAGCGCAGCGAATTGCAAATCACTCGCTTAGACGGAAATAGGGTGCGCTATTTTATTGTTTTAACGGTATTATTCAAGTGAAACGGAACTAGGATCTCTTATTTGTTAATAAATAGGGCATTTCAGGCTATTTAAGTCGGAATAACGCATCGTAGTTCCCCGATATCATGAAATTGGATCGATTTTCAGACAATAGAGCATCGACGTTCCGTTAGTCAGCGGCATTCATGTCAGATGGATCCGAAGACAAAGCCTATGATGGATGAAAATGTTCATCATCATGCTCCCACCCCCGCAAAAGAGAGACTTCCCCTTTACCGTATATAGAGTCGACATTCGCCCGCGAAGACCCGTATGCTCATCGAAATCTATTTGGTTTCTTACGTTGGAGTCCATATCTCTACCTTACCCAAAATTGAAATAAGGGGTGAGCTTAGCTCACCCCAAAGCATATAAATTTTCTGACAAGAAAAATGCCTTACGGCGTCCTTGGTGTACGATCTACGTTTGTGCACTTTGGGAAGTATGGATGTGGGACTCCGGCCGCTATTGAAGTTGTGTTCCTTTGAATGGAAGTCTTGCGGGAGGAACACGAGCTTCAAAGGTAGGTTGCATACTCAAACAGTCACCGGAGGTTACGACCAGGGCGGATGCTTACGCTCCTCCACCATTCCCTCTTTTGCTCTACTCCGTGCTATGGGCCGCTTCCTTACTCCCATAAGCTGGTCTTCGAGCCGTTATTGATAGCCATGAACTCCTATGTAATGTTCGATGTACGTACAGTTAGCTTCATTATACTTTTAGCGAAGAGATTCACCTACACATAACCTTAAACAACACGATAGTACTGCTCCTCGCGGAAGTGAAGGGCAATGCGGAAGTAATTGTTCCTTTATCACCTGAGAAGTCCAAAAATCAGAGTGATAAGGGAACAGCCAGTTCCGTTATTGCTCTGTTTTGTGCATAAATGCTCCAATTTGGCCAATATAACGGAATTCCCGCTTCCGCTATTGCCCCAGATTGGAGGTGGCAGATGGAATAACGGAACTTTCAGTTCCGTACAAAATCCTCCTGGGCTCATCGCCGCTATCCCTATAAAAGTCCCCCTTGATCATGGGGGGCATTAAAGATCTTAAGCTCTAAGGTAGCTCTATGGTAGCTCTAATCTGAGCATAGTAGGCAGGTTACTCGCTCATTCTTCATTCCTTCGAAAAGCTTTCTTAGCGAAATTCTTTCATTGAGGAGACATTGCAACCTTATAGGCAGCTTGACTTGCGAGATAAATAGAGTACCCTCAGCAAACTTAGAAAGGGGACCTCACTTTAGTGCTGTAAAACACTTGAACTTTCATCAATTAGTTGTGCCTAGCTTGGCTAAGCGCGCTAAGTCTAAAAAAAAAGCTTCTTGCCCGATTGTTAACCGGTACAAGAAGCGCTTGCTAAGGCTCGATAGCCGCAGAGGATTGTCTTATTATCAGCTCGGGTAGCAGCACCGCCCGCTGCTTGATTGATTTCTCGTTGCGTATTTCCTGAATAAGCAGATCGACGGCTTGCCTTCCGATCTCCTGTATCGGTTGGGCAACTGTTGTGAGGGAAGGATCAATCATCGTAGCCAAGATCGTATTGTCAAACCCAACCACCGATAAATGATCAGGCACCTTAAGCCCCTGCTCTCGCGCAGCCTGAATGCTTGCAATAGCCAATAGATCATTGCAGGCGAACAGTGCCGTTGGCGGCTCGGAGCCGTTCAACAAGGATGTAGCCGCTGTTCTCCCGCTGTCCAGGGTAAAGCCTCCAACCTGAACCAGACTATCATCAATGGCAACACCATGATCACGCATGGCTTGGAGACAGCCCCTGATGCGCTCTTGATTGCTGATATGATCCAAATCTTCAGCCAATATGGCAATGCGTCGATGCCCTAATTCCACCAAATGCGATCCAGCCTGATAGCCACCGAGGTAATCGTCTACCATAACTGTATCTAAGGCAAGTGCTGGCATCTCACCGGCTATTAAAACTATCGGCACCTTTTTTTGAACCAGCTGTTTTAAGAAAAGCTCTTTAGAGGTGCGGGTAGCTACGATAATGCCATCCACTCTTTTTTGAGTAAGTAAAGAAAAATACCTGTCTTCCTTCTCCGGATCATTGTCCGTGCTGCAAATAAACAAATTAAATCCGTGTTCATGGCCGCGGTCTTCAACAGCCCGGGCTATTTCCGCAAAGTACGGATTGGCCAGATCAGGAATAGTAAGTCCTATTGTGTATGTGCTTTTCCCTGTTAATGCGGAAGCAACCATACTTGGTTTATACTGCAGCCGATCCATAACGGCAACAACATGCTTGCGAGTTTTATCACTAATACGCCCTGTTCCGTTAATTACTTTGGATACTGTCGCAATCGAGACCCCGGCGGCATCAGCTACATCATATATGGTACGTTTCATAACAAGCTTGGGGCTCCTTTCTGTTGTCCTGCTGACTTAAGCACTAATATTTTCCACTTCTACGGTTAAAACATGCTGCAGATGTCTTATTTTATGATAAATCTCGGTAATTGGAATTTTACTTGATGCTGAGATAATCAACTCAATTTGCTGATGATTATCAGCCACATCTTTAACCTTACTGTGTTTCACCCGCATCGAATCGCTTTGAAGCTGTTCAATAAGCGCTGTCATCCCATCGATATGCTCCACTACTACATTAAGAGAAAGGTCACGCTCATTCAATTTATTCGGACCAAACAGCTTAATAAACATGGGGAACAAATTGACAGCTACAATAATCAGAATCACCGCGATCGAAGCTTCAAAATAAAACCCAGCTCCCGATGCGATACCAAGCGCTGATGCAGCCCAAACCATGGCAGCGGTTGTCAATCCTGAGATCACATCGTTCTGCCTTCTTAATATAACACCAGCCCCGATAAAACCGACTCCACTTACGATTTGGGCAGCAAGCCGCAGCGGATCCATATTGTTTTGCCCGGAGATTGCGTATTTGTGCGCCGCTTCAATCGACACAATGGTAATCAAGCAGCTCGCTACTGAAATAACCATGCTCGTTTTCATTCCTAAAGGCTTATGCTTCAACTGACGGTCTATACCGATCAGAAATCCCAGAAACAGCGACATACATAATTTAAAAACAACATCATACATCATTTACTGCAACACCTCTTCTCTCTCATCCCATGTAAAGCGCTTAAACTCAAGTTCTTTTTTTTGCTTAGTATAGAGGATAGCACCCCACTTAGCAATCCCTTTATGCAACAATGTTAGATTTGTTAACCTAGAAAAAATAAGAGGCTGTCCCTTTTGAGACAGCCCCATACTCAGCCTTACTTTAAAAACTGACGAACCAAGCCAATTAATAAGAGCCACGGATATTGGCGTGCACTTCTTGTTCATAAAATGCCCGCAGCCTCTCATGTTCTGTAGAGCTAAAGGATGCTGTGTCCAGCACTCCCAAATTGTCCTCAATCTGAGCAACATTCTTAAACCCAGGAATAACACATGTAATATTCGGGTTATCCAAAATCCAACGCAAGGCAGCCCGCGTCATGTTTCCTTTGCCCTCTGCAATCCAGGAAAGCTCGCGGCTCAAAGCAACGCCTTTCTTGAATGGTAGACCGGCAAACGTTTCTCCAACATTAAAGCTGTCACCATTTTGGTTATAATTACGATGGTCTTCTTCCTCAAACACCGCGTCTTCCTTGAATTTCCCTGTTAACAAACCGCTGGCTAAAGGCAGCCGAACCAATATTCCAACACCCTTCTCTTTGGCTTTCGGGAATAACTCCTCTTGCGGCTTTTGTCTGAAAATGTTATAGATAACCTGCAGCGCCTTCACATTAGGAGACTCCAGGCATACTAAGCCTTCCTCCACGCTTTCCACGCTAACGCCGTAATGCCTGATTTTACCTTCCTCTTGCAGCTTATCAAGCACACTGAACACGGATCCGTCACGTAAAATTTCAATCGGTGGGCAATGGATTTGATACAAATCAATACGCTCGCGCTGCAGCCGCTTTAAGCTTTGCTCACAGAAAGCTCTTACTGATTTTTCCGTATATAGGGCGGGATCATGAATATCGCCGGCACGGCAAAATTTTGTTGCAATATGAATATTGTCTTCTTTTCCTTTAGTTGCCTTTGCCAGCAGCTCTTCACTATGACCGCTCCCATACACATCTGCTGTATCAAAAAAGTTGACGCCCGCCTCCATTGCACGCTCCAAAGCACGCAACGATTCGTTGTCATCTACCTTTCCCCATGAACCTCCGATGGCCCAAGTGCCGAAGCTAACCTCGCTGACCGATAGCTCTGTCGAGCCCAATTGTCTGTATTTCATATATGGCTCCTCCTTATATTCAAGTCACAAGCTTATTACTGACTACTTTGCTCATTATACATGGTAGATAAAGAAGTCAAAATAACGCAATAATAGTTGACTTACTTACTTCAGAGTAAGTGACCCTCTATTAATCAGCTTTGCTGACGGAAGCAAGACGCAGCAAAGCATCGCCGCTCACTTTGGATAACTGATTAATGAATTCGATTTGGAAGCTGCCCGGTCCTTCATGCCCCTTCTTATCAGCAGCCACTTGGGCTGAGACACCATAATAAGCAAGTGCAGCCGTTGCAGCCAGAAGCTTGTCCTGCTCGACCGCGGCAAACGCACCGATTACAGAAGTGAGAAGACATCCTGTACCCGTCACTCTTGTAAGAAGCGCATCTCCATTGTTTACCAAATAGGTTGTAGAACCATCTGTAATAACATCGGTTTTACCTGTGACAACAGCCAGGCAGCCCAACTGGAGCGCAGCTTTTTGCGCCAGCTCCATTACATTTCCAGTGCCTTCGCCTGCATCTACCCCTTTGATTTTCCATTGCTCACCAACCACATTTGCAATTTCAGCAGCATTTCCGCGTATAACCGACACTTTCACTTCTTTCAAAATTTTTCTGGCTGTATCGGTTCTATAACGGGTTGCTCCCGCACCTACAGGGTCCAAAATAACAGGAACACCATGCTCATTGGCTGATTGGCCTGCGATGATCATAGCTTCTACTTCCGTTTCGTTCAAGGTTCCAATATTTAATACAAGTGCGCCCGCAATAGCGGCCATATCAGCAACCTCTTCCTTGGCATAAGCCATTACAGGCGATGCTCCGAGTGCAAGTAGTCCGTTAGCGGTAAAGTTCGTAACGACCACATTCGTTATGTTATGAACAAGGGGACTAACACTTCTAACCCGATTTAAGCAGTCAATAATTTGGTTAATTTCCACAATCATTCTCTCCTTTTGTCCTCTGCCGAATTCACTCTTATAGCAACTCGAGCATTGAACACTATTATAATTAAAAAGTGTACCACAATATGGAGCATCTTGATAAATACGAAATAAAATTTAACCCACATTTCCTACTTGAATTATCGGATTTAATATGTTACCATTTCACTATCCATTACACATAATGAAGCCAATTGGACCGCCAAAGGCTCCCCAGCTGTCAGATTTTCTGATCAAGCTTCCGGGGGCCTATTTTAATTCAGGGGTGAAATCGATCATGAGTAAATCTGACCGCAAGCTTCATCTTAATCTATTCATGAACAGTATGGGTCATCATGAAGCCGCATGGCGTCATCCCCATTCTGATGCTAATCTGGTTATTGATTTCTCACATTTTCAAAAACTCGCTCAAAAAGCCGAACGCGCAAAACTGGATTCGCTCTTTTTTGCCGATAGACTGTCAACAAGTTTAACCGCAGCAAAATACGGGGCAGTGGGCGGTCTTGAGCCTCTGACACTGCTAGCTGCTCTGGCAGTGGTGACTGAGCGGATCGGCCTGATCGCTACGTTATCAACCAGCTTTAACGAGCCTTTCAACATCGCACGACGTTTCGCTTCACTCGATCATCTTAGTGGAGGCAGGGCAGGATGGAATATAATCACCTCCGGTACCGACGGCGAAGCCCGTAATTTCAACTACGAGCATATCCCGGAGCATAGCAATCGATACGAGAGAGCCCATGAATTCGTTGATGTCGCTATCAAGCTATGGGACAGCTGGGAAGAGGATGCCCTCATCCGAGATAAGAATGCCGGCATTTATGCTGATAGCAGCAAGGTGCATGAACTAAACCATAAAGGTACTTTCTACTCGGTCAAAGGACCGCTCAATGTTACCCGCTCCCCTCAAGGTCGACCTGTTCTCGTGCAGGCAGGTTCTTCTGAGAATGGAAAAGAGTTCGCCGCTCAATATGCCGAAGCCATATTCACTGCACAGCAAACCTTTGAGGATGCCCGCGCCTTCTATGCCGACCTTAAATCGAAGCTTGCCCGGTACGGAAGATCTCCCGAGCATGTCAAAATTTTGCCGGGCATCTGCCCAATCATTGGGCAAACCGAGGCTGAGGCTAAGGAAAAAGAAGCTGAGCTCCACGAGCTGACGAATCCTGAGTACAGTCTGCAGCAGCTTTCCAACCGGATAGGCTTTGATTTATCCTCCTATCCATTGGATGGACCGCTTCCTGAATTACCGGATACCGAGCAGATCAACGGTCACCAAAGTCGAACCCAATTAATCAGGGAGCTAGCCCAAAGGGAACAATTGACGATTCGCCAGCTGCTGCTCCGTCTTGCCGGCGGTCGCGGTCACTACACGATTGCAGGCACCCCTAAGCAAATTGCCGATCAGCTGGAAGCATGGTTTGTGGGGGGAGCTGCTGACGGATTTAACATCATGCCTCAGCTAATGAACGGCGGCTTGGACGATTTTCTGGACTATATTGTCCCTGAGCTGCAGCGCAGAGGCTTATTCCGGACCGAATACAGCGGACGGACATTGCGTGATCACTATGGTCTTCCTTATCCCACAAACATTTATAGCCAAGAAAGCAAGCAGCACAAAGTAAACCACATCGTTTGAATTAGCAAGAAATTTAGTTAGGCAATTTAGTTAGGAAACAACCATTAAGAAAAGGGGATTGTAACTTATGAACAAGAAAAAATGGACCATTTCATCGCTTGCACTTATTACGGCATTATCATTTATCGTACTTACGGCTTGCGGAAAAACGGAGGCAACAGGTGCAGGGGCAAAAAGCCAAGCAGCGGGAAGCGATAAGCCCAAGGAAAAGGTTGTCGTGAATATCGGCGTTCAAGGTAAAACAGGTATTTTTCCATACGCTCGTGAAAAAGGATATTTCGAAAAAGCTTTTGCCAAAGTCGGTGCCGAGGTCAAATGGAGCGAATTTGCCAGCGGTCCTCCGCATTTTGAAGCTTTAACGGCAGGCAGGCTGGATTTTGGAGCCGTAGGCGGGACACCGGTTGTCTCCGGACAAACTGGGGACGTTGATTTCAAGGCGATTGCGGTAACAGCAGACGGTAAGAAAGGCAACTTTATTGTCGTGCCGAAGAATAGTCCAATCAAGGACCTCAAGGATTTGAAGGGGAAAAAAGTAGGGGTGGCTAAAGGCAGCAGCGCCTATAACTTTCTCTACATGGCCATTGATAAAGGAGGGCTAAAGGGCGATGATATTAAAGCCATTCAGCTCCAGCCTGACGAAGCAAGACCTGCATTAGACAGCGGGGCTCTGGATGCTTGGTCGATCTGGGAACCGTATGCCGCAACGGCTGTTTTCCAGACAGGGGCCAAAATATTGGTTAGCGGACAAGACTTGAATATTAATGCGCCCAGCTTTATCGTTGCTAGAACTAAATTTACACAGGAGCATCCCGATCTGACTGTGGCATTTCTGAAAGCCTACGAGGAAGCGCGTACTTATTACGTTGGACATTTGGATGAAGTAACCGATGATTTGGTCAAATCGCAAAAGCTGGACAAAGAAATTATTAGCACTGTTTTGAAAAATTCCGAGCCAATCCTTTCTCCAATAACACCTGAGTTTGCCAAAGCGCATCAAGAACAGGCAGACTTCCTTTTCTCAGTTGGAGCCATTAACAAGAAGCTGGACACATCTAAAGTGATGGAGAGCAAATTCGTGGAGCAGGCCTTAAAGGAAATCAAAGAGAAGAAGTAACCAGAGAGAAGCATTTAGAAAATAGAGAATATCTAAAAGAGGAATATGATTTGAGATGAAATGAAAGATGAGGGGAATGGTTCCCTCGTCTTTTTGTTCGTATAACTAATAAATAGCCAGCATACGGTATTAAAAACGTAACTAATTGGAGGTTATACATGTGCCGGATGCATTTGTAATACGGTCTATTGATGAAATACGTTTTTGGTCCCGCATAATGAAGGAGCATTCGCTCTTTCTAAGATTAGGCTTTCGCTGTGAAGATACACAACTTATTAATGAAGCCAATTATTTTTATAAATTGTTCGAAGGGATTGAGCAGCGTTCTCACGCCTTTGGTGTGGATACAGATCCTACAACTATTCAAAAATTCAACATCGAAGTTCACACGGCCGCATCTCATATTTGGGCTTTTAAAAGAAAAATATTAGGACTTATATTAACCTGTCAGCTTCCCGGACAAAATAACTTTCCCTTATTAGTAGATCATACAAGCCGAGAAGCGAATTATTTCAGGAATCGATTGGTGGAGCTTAACCAAGGGAAATTGGAGCCCTTGCAGGATGCTATTATTGATGAAAATGTGTTTTTCTTAAAAATCATGGCTGATCACGCCAAATTCATTGGGCATCTTCTGGATCCTTCAGAGCGCAAGCTAGTTGACCAGGCTCGAGAATTTAGCCATGATTTTGATCAATTACTGTTCCAGGCACAGGACTTGGATTCGATGCGGCCACAATCCCAAACACAACCTCTTTTAAATCAATTTCTAGACCAAAACAGAGTTTCTGTAAAAGCATTGCGTGATTTCAAGCAAACAGCTAGAGATTTAATTAATCAATGCAAAATTAAAAGCATTATCCATCCATTATTGGCGGATCATGTCTTCCGGGAAGCGGAGCGGTTTTTAGAAATTATTGATATGTTCGAAGGAGCGCTAACAGGTACGGACAAACGAGTAAGTTCAACTCACTAAGCCCCCCATCAAAGCAAATGCGGAACGACGATGCCTTATTTGTTCCAAAAGACCCTCCATCGTAGCAACTACGGAACGACGATGCCTTATTTGTTCCAAAAGACCCTATATCGTAGCAACTACGGAACAACGATGCCTTATTTTGCTATTTGCAGCCATATAGACGCAGATATGCTGAAATAAGGTACTGTCGTTCCGCTAAGGGCACGTTTTCATACCAAAAACCACAAATAACGAATCGTCGTTCCGCCTGCCGATGGCTCCCCGTTTCCTTTTCGTCCTATCGTTGTGGACAAGTCAAGCATAGAATGAAGACGCCTCTCTTCATTTTCAATTCCCTTGTCCTGAACGGTACAGTTCATCATAATCATCCGGTTCAAAGCTATACAATTGTTGGGACGGAATTCCGGAATCCCCATGAAGATCGCTTATCTCTTGAAACCGAAATACTTTTTGCAGCGCCCTCTCGACCTGATCCCCACGTCCGGACTGCTTGAGCAGCTGCATGAATTCGTAATCGCGAATCCCGCGCTGAAGCCACTTATATCGCAATGATAAGAGGGGTTTCCCGTTTGGCCCGGGGTACACGAAATTCGTATCACCAGCAGGCCACACCGTAGGACGGCAAATTATATTTTCAAGCGGCCGGTCCGTCCATGCAGTGTAGTTCCAACGCAAAAATCCATCCAACTTCAGCTTCTCCACCATCCACGGGATTACACGCGCCTCGATAGAGGGAGATTTCAGAAATGTATTTGGCCTGGAAGGCTCACAACATACATAGTATACCAGCTTTCCGGGAATGAGCGGACGCATGCTTTGAAGATACTCATATTCCGTCACAACAGCAGAGAACAAAGGCACGTAATCCTTAATACCTGTTGCCTCTTTACGTATAAACTCGACATGGTTGATAGCCGTCTTGTACGAAAAGGCCGGGGCAGCTTCCCTCAGAATGGTCATCCTTTGCTGAAACAGCTCCCAGTCGGCAGGCTCATCGGCAACAATCCTGACGCGGTCTATCCACTCTTTCTCCACACAATGTGTTTCCAGCGCCGAAATGTAATCCTTAACCTGAGCCGCCTCCCTCATAAACCGGTAGCAGCCGCCAGCTTCATCGTAATATCGAATTCGGATTGCATCGGGATACCCCTCTACAATGGCACCATACCCGGCATCCGGGTATTGCCAGTTGTTCAATAGTCCGAATATTTCGATTTCCGAAGTGATCCCGTATTTTTCACCTAAAGCTATGTAACGGTCAAGGAATGAAAAATCATAGAAGAATGTACCATCCGATGCTCTGCGAACCGGCACGATACTATATTCAAATAAATCATGAGGCTCCCTGTCGAGGTAGGTCTGCTGGCCGTTCCAAGCAGACTCGGAGATAAGTACGGACAACGCCTTTTGTCCCAGATCAGCCAGCTTTTGCAAATATTGCTCCAGAATACCAAAATGCTCATCAGACCAATACTCCACCTGGTATTTTCGTGCAATGTTACAGTTGTGCTGCCATAAATCGAGGTAAAAGGTGTAATCCCTTGCTTCAGGAAGCTGCTCCTCATTTACAGTAACAGTAAAGGTAAGCTCCTTTTCCAGTACCTCATCCTCAAAAAGCGTATGCGAATAAAACTTGAGCTTTCCCTCATAACTTCCAGCCGGCGTATTTTCCCCCGCTTCAAATTCAAGCCAGACCTGCTGTATTTGCCGCTTGCTCACGAAGATATGACGGTCTTCCAGAAGCACGTCTGATTTCAGCGACCGGTCATCGTCTTCGATGAATCCGACAAGCTTTACCTCGGAGGTTAACGAGCCTTCCATTTCAAGCTCCATCCTTACGATTTTGAGCGGCCCCCCTTTCCAAAAAAATGAATCCTTACTAACCGCCAGCACAAAATCTTCAACATCCGAGCAAACTACTGCCTGTAGAGCTGCACTATCCCTTCTATTGCAACATAAATTCATATTATAAACGGCTGTATCCTTGCGACCTTGATCCCAGAAATTTTTTGCCCAAGTATATTTGTAAAACATCGACTGCAAACCGAAGTGCATAGTTATCCCCCCAGCTTTTGGAAAATTCCTCTCCTTCCTACCCTACACTTTTTCCCATATCTGTGTCTATATAAAAAAATCCCCACAAAGTGGGGTTTTGCTTCGAAGTTGATTCAGATACTTTGCGGGGAGCCCCTAACATATAAATTCTGGCCGTAAAAAAAGCCAACCCGTCATGGATTGACTTCTTTCAGCTATAATTGTGCTTGCATCGTCCCCACACACTAATCAGCCAACGCTACGATGGAGCCCGGCAACCCGCTACTTTGCAGCCGATAATCATTATTCAGTCACCATCCAATCGCCAAACCGTCTCCCCGCGGATCTGCCGCCCCGCTCAATTGGCCGTCTGGGTGAATCATAATCCCTTGGGCTTGCCCTGTTGCAGGGTCCCATGTTTCTAATACTTCGACCCTATGCCCCCACGCGCGGAGTTGATTAATCGTGGAGTCCAGCTTGCGATTTTCCATCTTCAACGTATCGCTGTCCACCCCCCAGGTCCGTCCGTACACCCAACGAGGCAATGCAATGGCTTCTTGAATGGAGCAGTTGTAATCGAGCACGCCGGTTATCAACGAAAGCTGAGTTTGCGGCTGCCCTTCACCGCCCTGAGTACCCATAAGCAGGAAGGGTTTTCCTTCACGCAAAACCATTCCTGGCATTAAAGTATGGAAGGTTCGTTTGCCCGGAGCCAGCGCATTTACATCACTCGAGTCCAATGAAAAAAAAGAACCGCGGTTTTGCATAATGACTCCCGTATCACCCGCGGTATACGCGCTTCCGAAATCATAATACAAGCTTTGAATAAAGGACACCGCATTGCCTTCATCATCGACTGCCGCCGCATAAGCTGTATCTTGGCCCATAGCCTTGGATAAGAATGCTTCTCCCTCAGGAGGGGAGAGCTGAATTTTCCGGTAAAGCGTTCTTGCATACTCTTTGGACAATAACCGATCCAATGGAATTTCATTAAAATCAGGATCTGTCAAATAGGCATCGCGGTCACTGAACGCTTTCTTAACTACTTCCGTTAATAAATGGTAAAACTCAGCAGAATGCCGGGGAATTTCGGATAATTCC
Organism: Paenibacillus radicis (ex Xue et al. 2023); assembly: GCF_024722015.1. Lineage (GTDB taxonomy): Bacteria > Bacillota > Bacilli > Paenibacillales > NBRC-103111 > Paenibacillus_S. The sequence goes on from NZ_JANQBD010000014.1 coordinate 67,092, forward strand.
GTTTGTTCCAGCATATTCAGCATCATGAGTGCCGAAAAACCTTGCGAATTAGGAGGCATCTGGACAATGGTGCTGCCACGGTAAGTGCTTGAGACCGGCTTAACCCATTCGCCGCGATGGGAACGGAAGTCATCCTCGATGAGGATTCCTCCATCCTTGCGCATGGCATCGACTATGCGCTGCATAAGTTTGCCTTTATAGAAGACTTCCCTGCCTCCATCACTAATCATTTTTAATGTATCTGCAAGCTCGGGCTGAAGAAGCTTTTCTCCTATTTGAAGCGGTACGCCATTAGGCATGAACGTGCTCCGCATTGATTCCTGTGTAATAAGAATTTCTTTATCCTTAACGATCCACCGGTGCAAATCCCGGGAAACCGGTACACCTTTCTCCGCATATGCAATGGCTGGCTCCAGCAGCTTTTCCCAGGCAAGCTTTCCGTACTCGGACCATACCTCCCACCACGCATCAACCATACCCGGGACTGTAATGGAGCTTAGTACACCGCGCTGCGGGATAGCCTTCAACCCTTTGTCCAAATAAAACCCGGGTGATATCTGACTCCCCGAACGACCGCTCCCGTTAAATCCTTTCACTTCACCGCTTTTTGCATCATAGATGAGGAAGAAGGCGTCTCCGCCCAATCCCGTCATGTGGGGATAGACGACTGCTAGTGTCGCACTGACAGCAACTGAGGCATCGAATGCATTGCCCCCCTGCTGCAAAATCGAGCAGCCGACAACGCTGGCCAAATGCTGCGGCGAAGCAACCATGCCTCGATAAGCGACAGGCATAATATTATTCATCGAGTATCCCTCCCATACACATCAAGAGCAGCTTGAACCGCTTGGCCCGCATACACTTGAAAGCCATGACGAAGCAGCACAGCTTCGAGTGCTCCAAGAGTCAGCAGAACATTTTTCTTATTGCAGCTAAAACCCATGGTTCCAATTCTCCATATTCTCCCTTTTAGAGGGCCGAACGAGCTTGCAATTTCGATTCCAAATTCCTGAAGAAGCATGCTTCTGACAGATTCACCGTCCACTCCATCCGGAATAAGTAGGCAAGCAACAACCGGGAGCTTGCAGGATGGGTCGCCGAAGAGCGCAAGTCCCATAGCTTCGATACCAGCAATTAGCGCTTGCTCATGATAGGAATGGCGAGCAAAGCGTTCTGTCAAGCCTTCCTCCAGCACAAGTCTTAGTCCCTCACGGAGTGCATACAGCATGGAGGTGGCTTCCGTATGATGATTCAGCCTTGCTGAGCTCCAATAATCCTGAAGCTGGCTCAAGTCAAAATAATTGCTCCGCACTACAGCCCCTTCTGCAAAACCAGATGCGCCAGGGTCCCGAAGTCCACGCTCAATCCTTTTGCGCTTCAGCACTTTAGCCTCCGCTCTCTCATTGTAAGTAATCGGCGCCATACCAGCCGGAACCGACAGGCACTTCTGGGTGCCGCCTATTACAGCATCAAGCATCCACTCGTCTGTTTTCACTTCTGTTCCGCCAATAGTAGCCACTGCATCAACCACAAGTAACGCATCCAGCTCCCTGCAAGCTTTTCCTATATCGGTAAGCGGTTGAATTCGGCCAGTAGAGGTTTCCCCATGCACAATTGCAACTAGATCAGGACGTATTTCCCTGATGCGTTCAATGATAGCTGCGGGCTCAAATACAAGTCCCCACTCTTGCTCCATCGTTATTACCTCAGCGCCGCATCGTTCTGAAATTTCTACCAGCAGATGGCCGAAACGTCCAAAAATCGGCACCAGTACCCGGTCTCCCGGTTCGATTAAGCTGGTAAGCACCGCTTCAATACCCGAACGCGATGTCCCATCAATAGGAAAAGCCCACCGATTATTCGTTTGAAACAATTCCTTGAGCATCTCCATAGTTTCATTCATAATATCTGTAAATTCAGGATCGAACTGTCCCAAAATAGGGAGCGACATGGCGCGCAAAACGCGCGGATCAACCTCAACCGGTCCCGGGGTCATAATTATTCGTAAGGATGGGGCTAGATCTCTGTATTTTTTCATATTCCGCTTCCCCCTACATAGTTTCGCAAAAAATACTTCATGAACATTCCGTTGTATAGTTTGTTCGAGAATGCCCCATTGGTTCTCTCACTTGTATGCTAGTGAATAGAGCAGGTCCAGCAGCACAATGATTCCTGCACCAAGATCAGCCGGTTCCGTGTATTCAGCCGGTGAATGACTAATCCCTTTATGGCTTGGAACGAACAACATAGCTGTTGGGCATATCGGTGCGAACAATTGGGCGTCATGACCCGCCCCACTGTACATCTTTTTGAAGCTTAAATTCCGGGAATTACAGCTGCTTTGAAGCAAATCCGTTAATTCCGTATTCATTAGGATAGGAGCAGCGTCCATCCATTGTTGGGCGGATAAAGTGAGGCCGCAGCTCTCTGCGATTCGTTGCAGCTTATTTATTACAGTCGTGCAAAATCCATTCAATTCCATTTCACTAGTATGCCTGACATCCAAAGTGAATTTCACACATCCAGGCACTACATTGGATGCTCCCGAAACAACCTCAAGCTTACCAACCGTAGCCACCAACGGATCACCATAGTTAAGCGCTTCATTACGAATAGCAATGATCATTTCGCTTGCTCCGCATAATGCATCACGTCTGTAGCCCATTGGAGTCGTGCCAGCATGATTAGACTCACCTGTCACCTCAAGGGTAAACCTTCGTTGTCCAACAATTCCTTGTACGATTCCAATCGATTGACGCTCCCGTTCCAATACATTGCCTTGTTCTATGTGAAGCTCTATAAATGCAGCCCAGTCGGATCGATTGCCTGGCTGGTAATGACTCAATCCAAAGCCTGCTTGATACATGGCATTAGCCAATGTCACACCTTCGCTGTCGCAAACCTCAGGAGGAGTCTGTGTTGAGAACAAACCCGTCACATTGCCCGAGCCCCAAAAGGTTAACGGGAAGCGGCTTCCTTCCTCTTCCGCGAAGGATACGACCTCGATTGTACGCAGCGGTTGACCATACTGCTCCTTCAAATACTTTACGGCCAGAACAGCCGCCACAATGCCGTAAGCCCCGTCATAACGGCCTCCACTTAGCACAGTATCGATATGGGAGCCCGTTAGTACAGCCCCTGCTGCCGCCCGACTTCCTTCCATTCGTCCAAACAGGTTTCCCGCTTCATCATAATAGGGGCTAAGTCCTGAAGCCAGCATATGATCCTGTAATGCGGATTGCGCTTCCTGCCAGACCTGACTGTACAAAAGGCGAGTAACCCCTCCATCTGGGTCACCTCCGAATTGCGCTAACCACTCCAGCATACTGGCAGCTTCCGAAGCAAACCTGCGGACGAGTTCATCCTTGGATGAGGGAGCCTGATGTATACTTTTTTCCATAGATTCCTCCATTTCCGCATTGGCATTGACGCTTGGAGCAACTTGGGTTACTTGAAGTACTTCGAGTACTTGAATTACTCGGAGTCAAGAGCTATAAAGCAGCCACTTTCCTATTTCATCCGCTCCAGCGCCAGCCTGCATGCTTGCGTTATATACGAATTCGCCTCTCACAAGCGTGGCACTCACACGGCAGGAGAACATCCTGCCTTCATAAGGGCTATGAGGATGACGATGCTTCAACTGGTTAGCCTTTAATGTGTAGGAATGATTCAAATCGATGATGGCAAAATCCGCATCCGCTTCTAGGTTGATTTCACCCTTGCGAGGATATAGGCCGAATCTTTGTGCAGGGTTTAAAGACAGCAAACGACTAATCAACGGCATTGGAAGTCCACGCTTTATATGACCTTCATCCACCATTAGCTCAAGCGAGCTCTGTGCTCCGGCAATTCCGCCCCATGCCTCGAAGAAGCTCTCAGCCCGTTTCAATTCAGGCGGGCTTGGCGAATGGTCGGAAGCAATGAGATCAATCTGCCCGGCTGCCAGAGCGTTCCACAGCTTCTCCTGCTCTTCTTTGCTGCGCAAGGGAGGAGCGCACTTAGCTACAGGGCCGAGATTCACCATATCATCCTCGGTCAGAGTGAGATAGTGCGGACAAGTTTCCAGCGTCACATCAAGACCCTGCGCCTTCGCGGCATGAATGAGCTCCACGGCTGCAGCGCTACTGATATGAACAAAGTGCAGCGCACAGCCGGTGTGCTCCGCCATTAGCAGTGCCTGGCGCACCGCTTCACACTCTGCGGCAACGGGTCTTGATGCGGCGTAATCCAGTGCGCCGCTCTTACCGCTGCTGGCCGCTTGCTCAGCCAGCATAACCGTCATCGCCTCATCCTCGGCGTGCAGGGCAAGCACCCGATTCAGCTTGGCGATGCGCTTCATGCCCTCCAGCAGCGTGACGTCATCTACGCGCTGGAACCGTTCCTCGCCTTCACCTCCCGGCTCGGACATGAAAGCTTTAAAGCCGATAACTCCCGCATCTGCCAAAGGCTTCAGCTGGTCCAGCTTGCCGGGCACAAGTCCGCCCCATAAAGCGTAATCCACCCTGGAGCTTCCGGCAGCTGCCTTCAGTTTGCTCTCCATTGCAGCCACGGACACCGTGGGCGGCAGACCATTCAGCGGCATATCTATATAGGTTGTGCATCCACCGGCTGCCAAAGCTGCCGATCCCGTTGCAAAGCCTTCCCAATGCCCCATAGCTGGTTCATTAAAGTGAACATGCGCATCCACCATACCTGGCATTACATGCTTTCCATCAGCTTTATAGTGCCGGGCAGCAGCCTCGTCAACCAAGCTTTCTTCCAGCCGGACAACCCTGCCGTCCTTGACACCGATATCCAGACGCTTGACCTCATTGCGCAATACAACAAGTCCTCCGGTAATTATTAAATCCAGCATCGGCTTCCCCTCCTCGTTCCCAAGAAATTAACTGCCTCGATAGGTACTATATCCTCCAGGTGCAACCAACAGCGGGACATGATAATGCTGTTCTACATTACTTATTTGAAAACGAATCGGGACTTCTTCCAGAAACATCGGTGATTCTGTTGCTTGCCCTGCCCCTATACCTTTATTCCGGTAATAATCCCCCACATAAAACAACAATTCATACGAACCTGCTACCATGCCTTCTCCGCTTAAAAGCGGTCCATCCAGACGTCCATCACTGTTCGTTACCGCTTCTTGAAGCTCGACTGCCGCTCCTCCTTGCGAAAAGTAAAACAAGGCTACCCGCATTCCTTGTGCAGGTCTTCCTGCTGACAGCTCCAATACATGAGTCGTTAGCCGTCCGCTCATTTGAGCTCCGCCGAAGCAGCGGCCTCCAGTACATTGCGAGCCTCCTCCAAGTCGCTTTGCGTCAAAGAAAAGCCTTGAAAGCCATAAGGAGGACGAGGCTCGGTATACACTCTGCCCTCAGAGCCGGGAACATTTTCAACAATCGTTTCCCACGTCCGGTTATTGGACTCAAACCAAACCTTGCCAAGCTGCGGGAACCGCTCCAAAATCCGCAAGCCTATATCATAAATCAGCTTTTGAATAGAAGGGCTCTTGAGCTGGTGGAACAGGGTGTGGGCAATATCACTGATTTGTTCAGAAGCCACGTACTTAGCCTCACCTTCGCCCACTGCATCTTCATAATCCGCATACTCCCAGCCGATATTAAGATAAATGTATAAAGGACGGTCAAAGCTCTCCGGCAGCGTAGTATATTCATCGCGTACAAAACCGGCAAACATACTGCCTTTCACCTTGATCAAATGCAGGTTGGACAACAGCGCGGAATGTCCCAAAACTTCGTAACCCGTTTCTCCACGCTCCATCTTAAAAGTGAACACACCGCTCTCATTTCGGGAATGCCTGAAAACAAGCCCACTATCTGCGAAAGAATCTTCCCCCAATGGGACCCTTACTGAATCAAATGGAATACGCTCAGCAGACAGCTCAATGCCTGTTAGATGGGTATATTTGTCCATGAACAAGGTTGCCATATGCCGTAAATAAGCTTCAACCGTATTTCCAGTAAAATCAGCCGTATGCCGTAAAATAAAATTTTTCATCGAATCTGTAGCTACAACAGAGGTGTTGTCCCCTTCCGTAAACGAGGTCAGGAGAATATCTCCCCATACAGAGATTTTGACATTTAAGGCGAATATAACGTTATCCGTGCCCGTATAAGTGGATTCAGGCACCGGCTGAACACGAAGCGGTTTTGCAAATGTGCGATAAACCAATACGTCCCCTTTTCCATAATGCATAGTTCGTTTAGCTGTACTAGTCTCCATGGGTTGATCCCCTCCGTTATTAGTAATTATCAGGTCATTGATACGAAAGCGGGTGATGTCGGCGATCTGTCTTAACGCTTGTTGCTTTTCGGCTTCTTTTTCCAATGTTATTCTGTACTTCATCGCTTCCAAAATCATTGCCTTGGATTTCCCTTTAACCGCGATAATAAACGGAAACCCGAATTTCCGGGTGTACTCTGTATTGCAAGCTTGGAACTCGGCATATTCTTCCACTGTAAGATCCGATAGTCCGGATTGCCGTTGTTCATTTACCGACATTGAACTCATTTGCAAACGCCCTCCCAAATCAGGGTGAGCGCGGATCAGCTTCAGCTTCCTGTCCTCATGAGCTTGCTTTACAACGTTTAGCATAGCTTCGTGCAGCTGCTCTTTATCCTCAAATGGCCGGGAGGCCCAGGCTCCTTCGGCGACCCAAGGGGAATGCTCAAAAATATCTCCCAGCGTCTTTGTAAATAAGCTCTGATTCATACGGTTCAGCTCGTTGATGGTATAAGACTTCATGAGATTTCACACCTTTCTTGACCAGCCTGCCTTTTTAATCTCCCACTCAAATAGGTCCCGCCGCCTTGCAGCTGTTTCGCACAGCTGTCTCCGCCGCCCGCATAATACCTCCGTAACCCGTGCAGCGGCATATATTGCCGGATAACCCTTCTGTTAGATCATCATGAGTTGGCGCAGGGTTAGCACCCAATAAGCCAACAAGGGATATAACCATCCCCGGTGTACAGTACCCGCATTGAAAGCCGCCCTCCTCCAAAAAGGCCTGCTGCACGGGATGCAGCTCGCCACTAACGGCCAAACCTTCTATCGTAACGATTGAACGTCCCTCCAACTGGTAAGCCATCATTAGGCAAGCATTAACCGGTTGGCCGTCCATCAAAATCATGCAAGCTCCGCAGCGTCCAATTTCACATGAAATTTTAGTACCTGTCATGGCCAGATCGTCCCGTAATATATCGATGACACGACGGGATGGCGATGTATCCAGCTCAAGCGGCTTGCCGTTTAATTGAAAGGACAGCTTATTGTCTGGTATTGGTTGTATCATATGCCGTTCCCCCTACTTGAACATTTGATCGGACATTAGCTCCTCTGGCGCAATCGGAAGGTGCTGAACCCACTTGCCTACCGCTTGATGAACGGCGGCAATAATAGCCGGAGCTACGGCAACCGTACCAATTTCTCCTACACCTCGCGGACCGAAAGGATCTCCCTCCGGAAGCTCATCGATAGCATCCAATTGCAGGTGGTCCGGAACATCCTTGATTGTCGGAATTAGATAGGTATCGAAGTTATTCGTCAGGTACCGTCCATCCTTCATTACAGCATCCTCCGATAATGTAAATCCAAGAGCCATGCTGCTGGCACCTTCAATCTGCCCTACATACCCCATTGGATTCACAACAGGTCCGGCTGCAACCGCATGGTATTGATCCGTCACTTTTACTTTCCCGGTCAGCAAATTGACCTCTACTTCGACTGCCACTGCCGTATACGTATGCAAATAATGAGCTCCAAATATTTCATCGGGAGTCGTTGGAAAATCAAATTGCGACTCACACTCGATTGACTCGGCTTCAGTTTGCTCCGCAAGCTCACGATAGCTAATGACCGGTCTGGAACAGGTTTGAGACTCGATCAAGGCTCCTGCTTCGATGTTCTGCTTGCTTTGTGCAGCTTCATCTCGGTCTTGCTCCATTGTCTCCGGATACTTGCGCCAAATACCGCCCAAGCCGGTTGTCAGCGAAGCCGCCGAGATGCCAGTCAGCTCCGAAGCGGCTTCCAGCAGCTTTTCGGAAAACACAGGACCCATCCGAGCCAATGCCTGCCACATCATACTGGTCGCTCGTGAAGCCGTGCTTGATCCGCTATGCGGAACACGTGCTGTATCGCCAATTACAATTTCAATATCCTCTTTACCGCAGCCGAATCTTTCGATAAGTAAAATTTGTAAGGTAGCAATAAGCCCTTGCCCAAATTCTTCGTAGCCAAAGGATGCTTCAATCAGACCTTGCCTGTTCAGTCTTAGGCGACCCCCGGCAGGATCGGGCAATCCGTATCCAAGCCCCGACCCGTGCATAGCTATGGCAGCTCCAACTCCGTGCCGTATCCACGGCGGACTTGACTTATCTATGGATGCACGCTTTTTCATAAGCTCGGAGCCTGCCACCGACTCCCACACCTGCCGTGCTCCATCCGTAGGTACGATACGCTGCTCGAACGGTCCAAGATCAGTACTTTCCCGAAGGTTCAGACTTCTTAGCTTCCAGTAATCAAGTCCCGCGGCCTCTGCCAAACGGTTCATCTGTCCTTCAAGGGCAAAGATGATTTGATTGCCCCCAAAGCCGCGAAACTCACCCGATACACCATTATTGGTGTAGACGGATACCCCCTCTATAGATACATGAGGGATACGGTAGGGACCCTGCGCATGCTCAGTGGAAAAGTTAAGCACCGGAGCGCCCAGTGTCGCATAAGCGCCAGTATCGGCCACAATCTGTACCGTATGTGCCAACAGCTTGCCATCCTTATCCATGCCCGTCTTCATCGTGACGGTCATCGGATGCCGTTTCAATCCGGCTCTCACCGATTCAAAGCGCGATTGATGCAGCTTGACAGGACGGCCGCTATTGAATGCAAGCAGTGCTCCATACGGCTGCACGTTCAATTCATCCTTGCCGCCGAACGAACCGCCAATCGGGCTGGAAACGACACGTATTGCGGATTCCGGAATCGCAAGAATGCGCGATAGCTGCATCCTGTCCTTGTATCCGTGCTGAGTAGGAGCGTATACCGTTAATCCGCCATCCTTCTCAGGTACGAACAGTCCTCCCTCTGTTTCCATATAAGCATGCATTTGGCGGGGTGTCCGGTATGTGTTCTCTGTTACATAAGCACATTCTGCAAAAGCATCCATAGCGCCGCCCCGATGGTATTCAGTCCGGTGAAGCACATTGCCGTTCGGATGAAGCTTTGGCGAATCCGGATGCAGCCCCGCTTCAGGGCTATCTATTACCGGCAAAGGTTCATATAGGACATCAATCAATGAAAGGGCATATTCCGCTATCTCCACAGTTTCAGCCGCAACCGCCGCTACTGCATCTCCGATATATCGAACACGATCCTCGCAAAGCACCGGCTGATCGGGAGTAGCTATACCGAATAAATTCATTCCGGGAACATCCTTGTAAGTAATTACCGCGTGTACTCCCGAAAGCTGCTCCGCACGCTTAGTATCTATAGAAAGAATCCATGCATGAGGATGAGAGCTCCGCAAAATTTTGCCAAACAACATATCCGGTAACCTCATATCCGTCAAGTAGGTGAGCTTACCCGCCACTTTATCAATTCCATCAGGCCGGACATGCCACCTTGAACCAGCCGTTTCTTTATCAAGCAGCATAGCGCTCACTCCCTTCTCAGCGGTTTTGACTGGAAATCCGGCTCCATAGAGCAGCTGCAATCATATTTGCAGCGGCCTGCCTCCGGTACTCGTTCGAAGCAAAAGCATCCGCGCCTCCGTTAAATTGCTGCTTAATTAATGGGTGAGTATATTCGATCAGCCTGAGGCTGAGTTGTTGTCCTTCTAATAAGGCCTCCGCATCCGTTAGCCGCATTGCCATCGATGCAGCGCTGCCTGCGGCTAAGCGAATGCTTCGAATGTTGTTTTCTGTATCCGTATGAAGCTCCCCTGCGATTGTAACAACGGAGGGACAAAACGCTTCTCTTCTGCCCAGCTTTTCATAAAAAGAATCGACGAAACCATCCGTTGCAGCTATCCTGGGAACTATTATTTGCAGCAGCAACCTGGGTTCTTTAGTTAAAAGAGCTGCTCGTCGCTGCTGCAGCCATTCTGCTGTTGTTTGTGTGATCATGTTCTGCCCATTAAACCAAACCAAGCGGGCATCGGTTGCTAATAAGGCTGGAAGAGAGTCTCCAACAGTCGACATAATGTTCCCGCCCAAGGTGCCCATGTTTCGTATAGACGGTGCAGCAATATTCAGGCAGGCATTCTTCAATAGCGCCGGTGTCCTTAAATCCCGCAAGCAAGCTGCCAATGTGACAGCCGAGCCAATGCGAGTTTCTTGTTGATCCGACTGTATACCGTGTAATTCAGGGAGAGATTCGAGACTAATGAGATGCTGAGGCGGCAATAAGGCTCCAGATTCCCATTGCGTTCTTAGCAAAGTGCCTCCGGATACAAATACAGCCTGCTCCGCGAACTGCTGCTTCAACTGCCATGCCTCCACAATTGTTCGAGGTTGCCATACTTGCCTGGGAAATTCAGGATTCGAATACAGTTCCATGGCCATTTGATTTCCCTCCTTAGCAACTGGGTATCTAAACTATACAAACGCGTTATATATACGTCAATAAATATGACAAACATTCGTATTCGATAACAATTTGATCTATAGTTTTTGTAAAATATCCAATATTCCAAAGAAAAGCGTCATATTACATTACACAAACACTCAATTATTTATCGATACAGCTATACATTTCTACATCCTGAGGAGTATCCAAATCTACAAAAAGTCTTCGATCCGACTCCTCCAGCATCCTTCCCCGAAACTCCGGCTGCAGCAGGAGCTTACGTGCACCCTCATCGCCTTTCAGCCCTCTCAAAGCATCAAACATAGAAGCTGCTAATAACACCGGAGGTTTTGCCACTCCTTTATCACCACAAGCAACATAATCAAGAGAAGGATCCGATTCGAAAACATGGATTAAACGGTCCAGCATCTCAGTATTAATAAAAGGCTGATCTGCCAGTACCACTAGGATTGCATTAGGAACATCCTCTTCCACCGCCGCTTGCAAGCCCGCTTGAAGCGAGTAAGCCATCCCTCGCTCAGCTTCTGCCGCTACAACAAAGCTGCACTGATACTGCAGCACTGAATCATCTTCCTGATAGGGCAGCCAATCAGGCAGCCCCGCTTCTCTCAAAACTACTACAATACGGTTGAGCCCGGACTCCAAAGCTCTGGCAATCGCAAATCCGCCCATTTTCCCCTTATTGTTGAGCGGTATAGAAAGCTTCGGAACCCCCATACGCCGGCTTTGTCCAGCCGCCAAGTACACTCCCGTTACTTTGATTCCCATATGCGTTCACCCCTCGACCCAAATCAACTGCTTTACGCTTGACAGCTATCATTTCCGCAACTACGCTAATCGCAATTTCAACCGGACCTTGAGCTCGAATCGGCAATCCTACCGGATACCTGAGCCAAGCCGGCGGCGTGCGCCCTGCCAGCTGCTGTATCGCCCTTGTCCTCGACCCGAGAAGACCTACGTACCGAGGAGAGAGCGGCCATAGTGCTTCCAAGCATTGACGATCCCGTTCCAGCTGATGGCTCATTATTACAACGTAGTCATTCTCATTGATTCGCAGCTTCCCAACCAACTCATTGGGGGATCCAACGACCGTTTCACATGCTTCCGGGAATCTTCCACTGCAGCAAAGCGCCTCTCTCCAATCAGCCACAACAACGCGAAACCCCGCTTGCTTCGAAAGTGCAACCAGCGGCTGCGCATCCGTTCCAGCTCCAAACACTATTAACCGCGGGCGAGGTTCACAATAAAACTGGAGCGAAGTCCTTCCTGCTGCCGCTTGTAACCCATGCATAACAGCAGGCTCAATCTTGTAGCTAACATTACCTCCTGCATCCCACTCCCTGCTCAGCAAGCACACTTGCCCCAGATCAAGCATCTCCTTTACCGCAGACAGAACCAAGTCAAGCTTTTCCGTAATAGGCTCAACGAGCACATGAATGCTCCCTCCGCAGCCAATTGCTTCCCCCCAAGCAAAATCTTCCGCATTTCTCATGTCGTATTCAACATACAGAGCTCTTCCAAGCGCCAAAACTTCTGCAACCCTTTCATGGAGATCAGCCTCCAAGCAGCCGGGGCTTATGCCTCCTACCCTCTCCCCATTCTCAAACAACAGCATTGAAGCACCGATTTTACGGTATGCGTGGCCTTGAACCTTAACGATGGTTGCAAGAGCTGCTTTTCTCGCCAACTTCTCCCTATCCCAGCAGTCAAGCAAATCATGTAAATCCATAACAACTCCCCCTTTGTTATAAAATCCGCTTTCAGGTCTAAACCTTATTTCTTCTCTTCCAGCATTTTTCGAAAGACGAACGCCAGCTTCAGCCTCATCAGATCGTTAATTTTTTTAAAATCGACCCCCAGCATCTCTCCGATTTTCTCCAATCGATAAGCCGCGGTGTTCCGATGTACAAACAAATGCTTCGCCGCCTCATTAACTTGACCGTCATGCTCCAAAAACACCTCAAGCGTTCGCAGCATCTCTTGTGAATAATCAGGGTCCTTGGCCAGCAGCTCCGACAACACCTCGTCACTGTAAGCCTTCATCTTTTCTTTGGTCACATGCTGAAAAACATACGCCAGCTCAATGGAACCAAACTGGATAATCCGATCCGTCATCCCGAGCCTCCCTGACAGCTTCAACGCATCGGAGCATTCCAGATATGCTTGGCGCAGCATTTCCCGCTTCATTTTCTTAGCGCTTACCGACAGCTGAATTTGCGGCAGAATACTTTTATTCACTATAAATTCAAAGGATCGGGTCAATAAATTAGGCAGTTTACCCGCATTTTCGAACGTGTCTGCCCCAAAGATCGAGAACACCCCTTCTTCCACGAGAAAATGCACCACACTCAAATCGCGGAACACAGGATTGTATTCGTATTCCTCCCGAATCTCCTTTACTATCAGCTTTCGCCGGCCATCTCTGTCATCAGCATTAACCCTTGTCAATACACACTGGAATGCCCCTCCCAGCACTCGAATGCCCAAATCCTCCGCATAGTCCGCCAGCATCTCAATTGGAATATTTTGTTTTAAATAACGGGTAAACAACTCCCCCAAATCCTTGTTCAAAGACTGCTCAAGCGCATCTCTAAAAATATAACTCATATGGTGTGCAATCATTTCCGAGGTTTGATGGAACAGCCCCTCTTCCTCCTTCATAAGGAGCGTTTCAGGTGGAAAGAACAACACCGATCCTATACACTCTTGCTTGTAATCCAGTGAAATCCGGTAATGCCCCCCATATTCGGTACGGACCCACTGATCCTTTTTGTGCCAGGGCCATTGCTTTAACAATTGACCATCCGGATAAGCAGTTGCATTAAAAACCATTTGACCACGGGAGCTAACCACTGCAAAAGGATAACCGATAATAGCGAGCACCTTACTGAAAAAATCCGTTTCAAAGCTGGATTTCAGCGCGAACTGCATCAGTTTCTTTTGTTTTTCAAGCAGCTTGTGGAGCGAACGTGTATTGCGTTCCATCTCGGCATAGAACAAGCCGCTCATCTGATCGGAAAATGTAAACTGAAACGGGAGCTCTATTAGAGGAAATTGCAGCCGATCCGCCTCTTCGACGATAGGCTCAGGAATACTGGACCAAAATCGGCCCAGCTTGACGCCAAGTCCCGCAGATCCCCTGGCATCCAGCTTGCGGAGCAGCCCCACCGCCTCCTCAGGATGATCCTTCATAATATAAGCCGTTGTGAATAACATCTCGCCTTCTTTAATCCATTCTGTAATATCAGGGGCATCCATTACATTGACTGATTTCACGATCCGCGAAGCTCCACCTCTACCGGCAATTAACTTGCCTTCAGAAAGCGGGTAAATACCTAACGCCTGCTCCACTGTAATATTCATTCGGATCTCCCCCTTACAAGTTTGAATTTCAAAAAACATTCATGCTATAACAAATCGTCTTAACCAATGTAAGTTTATATAACATTATATTCAGATATAGAGAAAAGAACAATCATTAAAATCACATTTTATAGCTAGAAAACCTCCAAACAGCATAATCATGTGTCTTTTTAAAGAAAAATTAGTGAGATTTACAATATTTACACTTAATATATGTTATTTAATCTTACATATAATTGTCATAACAAACCCGCATTTTGCTTCACTTTCTAATTTACACCCCTCCCAACCTTCTACACCTAAAAAAACTGCCCGCTTCTCTACAAGAGAAACCAGACAGCTCTGATTACAATTTATTCATTTCCTATGGATGTAAAGAAGCTGGTGACCGCGGGGAGCGTCTCGGCGACAATACGCCCATTACTCACAACATAACGACACACCGGCTGTCGCCTAATAAGATCAACATAATCGGTTGCATCCACAAGCACGAAACTTGCCGGTTTATTAACCTCCACTCCATAGTCACCTTCAATTTGAAGCGTCTTGGCAGCACGTACCGTCACCATTCTCACAAGCTCAGCTACCTCTTCAAGTCCAGTCATATGAGCAAGATGCGCCGCCATATTAGCCGCTTGCAGCACACTCCCTGTACCGAGCGGGTAAAAAGGGCTCTGAATATCATCATGAGCAATACTAACATTCACACCCGCTTGCCACATTTCTTTGATTCTGGCAATACCGCGCCCCTTCGGATAGCTGTCTAATCTTCCCTGCATGGCACTGTTAATCAAAGGGCAGCAGACTACATTAATGCCAGAACGGGATAACAACCCCAGCAACTTCTGAAAATACGCCTCTCCATAATAAGCAGATGCATTGGCATGACTCGCAGTGACCCGTTCCCGCAATCCTGAAGTCATGGCGAGATGCGCTACCGTCTCTATAAAATTCGAATGCTCATCATCTATCTCATCACAGAAAACATGAACGAAGCATCCATGCTCCTTTGCGATCCGAAAACAAACTTCAAGCGACGCTATCCCTTCCTCGCGAGTCGGCTCCATATGCGGAATTGCACCAATTCCATCCGCCCCAAGCTTAAGCGCCTCCACAAGTCGGTGTTCATTATCCGGACAAGCTCGGATCCCATCCTGAGGAAAAGCAATCACCTGCAAATTGACATACGGCTTAACTCGCTCACGAAGCTCGAGCAGCGCACGTAAAGCGACAAGCTTCGGATCTGAGATATCAGCCTGTGTGCGTATGTGCAAAATACCGTGCGACACCTGAAGTCGAAGCACCCTTTCCGCACGCCTGAGCACATCCTCCACAGTCAGGCTTAGCTTACGCCGCTGCCACAAGCCAATCCCTTCAAATAGAGTACCACTCTCATTCCACGCAGGCTCCCCAGCTGTCAGCACCGTATCCAGATGTATGTGAGATTCAATAAACGGAGGCAGCACCAGCAACCCTCGACCATCCACATCCTGCAAGGAAGCTTTTTGGGGAACATCACCAATTAGAGCAATTTTCCCATCACGCAGTCCGATATCCACCAGCCTAGACTGCGTCCCTTCTGGAAGAAGCACGTTGCGGAACACCAAATCCAACATAAATTTCACCTTCTTTTTCGTACCGCATCATTTTTAATTTTCCTTACTCATTTCCGATTCATGCCAGGAGCTCAACATCCATTTTGCAAAAGCATTAACTATCAAGAAGAAGCCTATGCCAAGCACCGAGGCCGATAGCCCGCAAGCGAATAAATAAGCCGTTTTCAAACGAGCTGCCGCATACGTAATCGCATACCCAAGCCCACCTGCATCTCCGCCGATTCCGGCAATATACTCACCGACAATCGCTCCGATCACACATAGCGTACAGGAAATTTTTAATCCGGCTACTATATAAGGCAATGCAGCAGGTATGCGCAGCTTCCACATCGTCTGGAATGGATTGGCATTGTACAGGTAAAATAAATTGCTCATATTATGATCGGTTGCATTCAGGCCGATTAACGTATTCGACAGCATCGGAAAAAAACCGATAAGAAAAGCAATAATAACAATGGCATTCATGCCCGCGTCGAACCAAATGACGATAAGAGGAGCAATCGCTACTATTGGAATGGTCTGCAAAATAATGGCGTAAGGATACACGCTCCGCTCAATCATTTTCGAGCTGGCCAGCAGTATTGCACCCAACACCCCTAACACAACACTTAAGAAAAAACCTATTACCGCCTCTATAGTCGTTGTAGAAACTGAAACCCAGAGATCATGCCTATTGGCTATAGCCGCGCCTACAATATCCGTAGGTTTAGGAACAAGGTAGACAGGAATATTCAGCAAAGCAACAACCAGCTGCCACCCCCCAATAAAGACGATAAAAGCAATTAGCGGCGGCAATACACGCTTTATAAATTTATTAAGGGCGCCCCCGCTCATCACACCTTCATCTATTCTATAAGTCCAACCTGCACGCTCGCGAGGCGGAAAAATTTCTCCTTCAAATAGTTGCGCATAAGCTTTATCCATGGCCATAATAATTCCCCTCCCACTTACATGACATAATTAATTTTACCTGGATTAAGCAGGCCCTGCGGGTCATTCTGACGTTTTCTTCTTTCCATACTTCCCACTTCACCGCGCCCGCCGTTATCCAACACCCATGTATGAGGATCGAAAATTTTTACACCGATCGATTCGAAATAGCCGATAATTTCATAAAGCCTTTCCTCACTCTTATAAAAAACGAGCGGCAAGCAAGTCGGCGTAACATTCCCTCCGCTGCGAATCCACTCGAAGTGAAAGAGCACCTCATCCCCAAATTGCTTCTTAATTAAATCCATCTGTTCCATATAGGAGCCCAAATTAAAACCAGCTTGTAAATAAGTTAAAGTCGCATCGGTTTTCATTGCCCACAACGTTGTATGGTTCCAAGTAAAGTCAGAAACCCCAATCGTTTTCCGGTATTTCTCCGATTCTATCACATGCCCGATATGACCTCCATAGCTTTGCGCCAGCACCTCAACCTCCGGCAGCAGACCATCGGCAATCTCCAGCATAACCGCCGCCATATCCGATTCAATGACTTTGCTAAGCGGAGTGAAGTACGAGGGAACAGGCCATTCCATTGGACTGATCAAACGTTTGTGTATGGCACCATCTTTAGCCAAAGCTTCACTAAACCGCATGGATTGCTCGAATGAAGGAAACTGTGCAATCACCTGTACCCACTCCGTACGCGGAGCAAGAGGGATGGTCACCTCCGTCATAATTCCCGTCGTTCCATAATTATGAATATAATCATATAATTCCTTGCCGGCGACAACTAACCGTTTCGGCGTCTCTTCCATCGTATAAACGACAGCTTCCAGAACATTTCCGTCCCATAAATTCCCATAAGTAATGGAGCCAATCCCACCGGAACCTCCACTTACAAATCCGCCTACTGTTGCTTTTACATAAGTACTCGGATAAATTCGAATTTCTTGCCCTGCTTCACGAGCGGTTTTGTCCATCACCCCAAGACGTACCCCACATTGCAACCTAGCGAACCCTTCTCCAATTTCCAAAATTCGATCCATTCGACTCAAATCCAGCACAATGCCGCCTTGCAGCGGGACAGCCTGGCCATAATTGCCTGTGCCCGCTCCCCGGACCGTCACCGGAATCTGATAGCGGTACCCGAATGCAAGGACGGCAGCCACCTCCTCTTCATTACGAGGCAGAGCAACTCCATCAGCCGGTTTATTGTCCTTCAATCGGTTATCAAGCACTGGTGAATACCAGTAATAATCCTTTGATAATTTCTCTCTCGTAGCCATATCAAACACAACAACTTCTTCACCGAGCAGCTTCATCATTTCTTTTTCCCACTCTAAATCTGTAGCCATCAAAACCTCACTCCTTCTCTTAATGATGCAAGGCAGCAGACACTTGTCGAACAAGCTCATTGAATTGGGTAGAGGTTCTATATTCATCATCCCTGGGAAACGGGACAGGAATATCGATCTGCCCTGATATTTTGCCCGGACGTGCCGTCATAACAACCACACTGGTAGACAGGAACACAGATTCAAAAACATTATGAGTTACAAAAAGCACTGTCATTTTTTTATCCTGCTGCCATATATTTAACAGTTCGTTTTGCAGGGTTTGCCGTGTAATTTCATCCAAAGCTCCGAAAGGCTCATCCATCAACAGCAGCTTAGGCCTGGAAACTAGCGCTCTTGCTATAGATACACGCATTTTCATCCCGCCGGACAACTGTCTCGGCAGCACCTTCATATAATCCTTCAAACCAACCATTTCAAGAACACGCTCTGCTTCCTGCTTCTGTGTTTTTTTATCTACTCCGCGCAATTCCAGAGGAAGTCTAACATTGGATTCAACAGTCGACCAAGGCAAGAGGGTGTGATCCTGGAACACGAAGGAAATGTCACTTTGCTTGCGCGCCTCCTTAGGAGTAGTTCCAAAAACATCTAAAGTTCCCGTGCTAGGAGCGCTAAGTCCGGTAATGATTTTGAAAATGGTCGATTTCCCGCAGCCGGACGGGCCAACAAAACAGAGAAATTCTCCTTCATTTATCGTCAAGTTAACGTCTTGAAGAGCCACCGTACCATTGGGGTATATTTTCGACAAATTCTCCATGCTAACAAAGCCCTTTTTTGCGATAACATTGACCGGAGCCGCAAGGATTTCAGGTGCTTCCATAATGTCAGATTCATTCCGCATTCCAATCATCTCCCGTCCCTCTTGAATTAATCCATTTCTATCTTGAATGATTTCATATCAAATCTGGACATGTCCATCAACGCTTCAGCAAGATGCTCACCATACCGCTTTACCATCGCCTCACCCTTAGACACCGTTGCTTTAGAGGCATCACCGGATATCCCGGATCGAGACAGGTCATCCATTACCCAAGCGAAGGCGCGGCTACGAAATTGAAGATATCGCGAGTCAGGAAACTGAGGAAATTCTGTCGGAGCCAGCTCCATATGCACCCAATCAGGCTGCGCAGCAAGGACAAGAGAAGTTTCAACATCACCCGCATGAATCCCATACTGCTTCTCCACAGGTGTAATCCACCCATCCGCCGAACCAAGCCCTCCAGGATCCAGCCGAAAAACAGCCATGCCCGTTTCTACCCGAATCTCTCGCGCCATCATATTCAACAAATCCGTGTTGCCGCCATGGGTATTCACAAGAACCAACTTCTCAAACCGGCTCATTCGCAAGCTCTTGGCGATATCCATCAAGACTGCCATCAATGTAGTTGCAGATAACGAAATAGTGCCCGGATGACCCAAATGCTCCGTACTTTTTCCATACGGGATAGCTGGAAGGAGCCATATATTAGCATCGTCCGGCAATTGCTCGAACGCTTCAGTAAGAACCGTTTCGGAAATTAATGTATCCGTAAATACAGGCATATGCGGACCGTGCTGCTCAACAGCTCCTATCGGCAAAACTAGCAAAGCGTCATCCTTAGAGAGCCGCTCCACCTCCAGCTTGCTTAATCGAGGATAAAAACGTTGATCCCACGCCTTTCCCGCTCCCCTATATCTTCCAGTCTTCAAAAGCAACACCTCCCAAAAATCTTCCAATTCCAATCCAGTACTCTTAATCAAGCATTTATCAAGCTCTACAAACACAGCTCGCTGCAGCATTTGATTCATTTCAAATTTTGTATTGCTTTAAAGCAGCCGCCACATTCGCCACCCTTTCACCCAACCGGGCCGCCATAATTAATTCACGCTTATCTGGCAGCAATGAACTATCTGGCCCAGCCAAGGTTGAAGCACCGCAAGGTGAGCAACCAATTGCATCCGCCGTCAAATATTCAGGATTTTCTGTATAGGACAATCCCACAAAAATCATTCCAAAATGAAATAACGGAACCATCGAAGTTAAAATCGTCGCCTCATGCCCCGTATGAATCGAAGCCGTGCTATTAAAAATGCCCGTAGGTTTTCCCTCCAAGGCACCGTCAATACAAAGCTCCCCCGCAAACTCAAGGAATAACTTCACCTGAGCAGGCATCATTCCGTAGTAAGTAGGAAATCCCCATAAAATTCCGTCCGCCCACCGCAAATCTTCATTCGTCGCAACGGGAATTTCCCGCTGCTGCTCCAGCACAGCTTCATATTTACTGTAGCGATCCCTCAACCTAAATCTTCCCGATAATTCTCGCTCCGCCTCACCTTGGCCTGTTTTATCTTGCTTCAACTCAAACTCAGATTGTTCCGGTTGAACCTTTTCCTCTTCTTGCTTATTCCTATCCAAATTGATCGTCCGATTTAAAGGTGACTCCATCTCCGCAATCCGCACAATGCGAACTGCATTTCCATCCGCCCGTTCCGCCCCATCCGCAACAGCTTGCGCCATTTGGTAAACATGGCCGAACGCACTGTAATATACAACGAGTATATTTGCCATTACGAATATCCACCCCATTTCCGAAACGAAGAAGATGATTTCAAAAGAGAGCTTCCTTAATTATCCGAACGTTTCCGGAAAGAGACCTCCTCAATTGCCTGCTCCCAATATCCAGCTAATAGACTATCTTTCCATTGCGCCTTGCCCGCCGCCATACGAACCCACTTCCCTTGACTGTACACCCAGCGACGATCAGGCAGCAAAGTGAACAATTCTTCAGGAGATTGACAATCTATTATTACAAAATTAACATCACAACCGATTTTGACCCCATAGTGCTCAAGTCCAAGCACAGTTGCCGGTACGTCCGTAATCATCCGCAGCAAGGTACGAAGATCTGCCGGCCGCCCCATATGAGCTGCATACGATGCAATCAACGCAATCTGAACCAAATCACCCCGCCCGAACGGGTGAAACGGATCATGTATATTATCTGAAGCTACAGCTATCGAAATGCCCGCTTCCCAAATTTCCTTCAATCTGGTAACCCCTCGTCTAACCGGAAATCCCTCTCCTCTACCTTGCAGATACAGATTCACCGCAGGCAGCGAAACAGCCTTCAACCCCGAATCCGCCATTCGTTCAATTAATTCATGAGCATCCCTATCGGTCATTGAAGCAAGCGCACATAGATGGTCAACTGTAACTCGACCACTATACCCATATTCCTCCGTTCGCCTTGCAGTATGTTCAACCGTACGCATCATAGGATTATCCGTCTCATCCGAATGCAGATCAATAGGCAGATCATACTTCTCAGCCAGAGCAAAAATTCGATCAATATCTCCCTCCGGAGTCGGAGACAAGTGGGGAGCTCCCCCAATTCCATCTACCCCCATTCGCAGCGCCTCTTCAACCGTCTCGACCTCCAATTGGTTTAAGCCATAAGGAATCATCGGGAATAGCTGCAAACTGATATAAGGTGACAATACTTCTTTCGCCTCAAGCGCCGCTTCAATTGTGCGCAATGCCACTTCTCTTGAAGCTCTAATATTAAAATCAAGATGCGTGCGAATATATGTAGTACCAAAGGACAAAGCCTGCATGGATGAGCGCATGATTCTTGACTTGATTTCGGATTTAGTAAAAGCCGGAGACGCCACAGAGTAATTGCGGACCGCCTCCTCAAGTGTACCGCTTATATTTTCAACTGATGTTAATGAAAACGATTTATCCAGATGCATATGGGAATCAACAAAGCCCGGAAGCAGCATCTTTCCTTCCAAATCTATTTGGCAAACAGCGGAAACATCCGCCGCTTTACCAAGATCACACTTCTCCAACGAAACAAAATCAGGCTGTGCAGCATTGGCTTCCTGCGCCTCGATACGAGTCCATTTACCATCACGAACCGATACCCGGTACAACAAGGATTCATTTTCCATAGGAAGTCTTACATTCAGCAGATCCAAGTTCAACAACGAAGCCAATACCGCCACCCCCTGAGATTACTTACTTTTTAATCAGTCTATTTCTTTGGTAAAAATTTAGTCGTGAACACTTTATCAACATCCTCTTCCTTCTTCAAAACACCCACATCCACAAGCTGCTTTTGCACCTCAGCCCAACGCTCCTTGGTCATAATACCCGTTCCCTTAGTAGCAGCGTCGCCGCCGTACACAAAGTCCATTTCTTGCTGTGCACTAAACTTCATCATGTCTAAGCCCATATCAGGGTTTTTCTCTTTAATAGCCGGATGAATTTCTTCGGAATGATCTTTGTAATAATCCCAACCCTTAACCGTGGCCTCAACAAATGCTTTCACTTGATCAGGATGCTCAGCAATCATCTTTTCCGTAGTAAAGTACACACCTGCATAAATTCCATAACCGGAATCCGCAACCAACAGCGTACCAATATCCACATTTTGCTGCTTGAGTGTGAAGGGTTCAGAAGTAATGTAACCTTGCGTCAAAGCATTTGGATCGCTAACAAAGTTAACCAATTGGCCTGTATATTTCATTTCTTGCGCACTGTCCAGCTTGTATTTTTTCTTAATGAATTGCCAGAAGCTTGCAGTGGAAGCTACATACACCTTATGCCCATTCAAATCGCCGAAATCTTTAATGCCTTTATCCTCTTTGTGGTAAAAAATAGCTTGCGGACTCTTCTGCATGGATGTAGCAATAGCTACAATCGGAATCCCCTCTTGTCTTGCCACCAAAATATCATCACCGTTAGCCATACCGAATTGAGCTTTTCCGGAAGCAACAATCTGCGTTGCCGAAACCTGCGGACCGCCAGGCATAAGCGTCATGTCAAAGCCCGCATCCTTATAATACCCTTTAGCCAAAGCCGCAAAGTTACCTCCATGCTCAGGTTCGGCAAACCAGTTTAAAATCAACGTAGTTTTCACCAGTTCTTTTGGAGCAGGTGCAGGCGCTGGCGCAGCCGCATCAGCAGGCTTTGCAGCAGGTGCTGTTTCAGCCGGTTTGGCACTCCCGCAAGCTGACAGCACACCTAAAATCAACACTAAACAGAGTGACATAAACGCATTGCGTTTGACCAAAACCTTAGTAGCATGATTGAATAATTTCATTTCCTTTCCCCCTCCTAATTTTGATCAACTGATCTACCTCGGTATACATGTGTACCACCGTTGTTATGAACTAAAATATACGGTACGCGTCATGTATTAGTCAATATATATTACATAGCTTTGTGTTTTTTGCCAATAAAACGAACTATTTTTGTAAATTTTCATTTTAATGTTAATTATTCTTACATAGTATTAGGTTTTCTTTAATAATTTTTCTGATCCCCCCACACCTAACGCATGTTTACAATCAGAAAAAGACATCTTCCTTAGTCGTGAATTACGGTCAGGTCAAGAGACACAGCCCATTCACTGTAAGTTAGATGTCTTTTTTTATTCCACTGCTTAAATCGTGCCTACAACAACACCCAATTCATTCAACCAACGGCGATACGCAACCGAAAAAAGATCAACCCTATGATTTAATTCAACCTGCAAGTCAAGCGGAAGTAATTCCGGTTTCTGAGTTTCGATAATTCTGGCATCCTGATCAAATACAATATCTTGAAACTTAATAAAATTTTCATCCGGCACATCAAAGCCATAATTACGCGAGACGACCATAAATACCAGGCATTCTTCTGCGGTAACCGGCAGTACAGTAAGCATGATCCACAGAGTTTGACCGTTACTAGGGTCTGCTTTAGACAATCGCGCCGACAAAGGACGGTATACTTCTTTCATATATACATAAGTGGTACCCTCCTTCTTATCTGAGCCCGAATGTGCGACCGGCTGAAAGATAGGGATATTCTCGATGTAAATACGATCTTTTTCTTTGTTTACCTTAAAATCCGGCAGCTCCGCATAATCTGGATGGCCAAGCAAGCCTTGATGAACAAACATAAGATGTGCAAAATCAGTGAAATTCTCAATCACTCGTGTTCCAGCTGCATTTACTTTGTAGGGACCACAGGCCAAAGGACGAAACTCTTCGCTATCAAATTCTTCAAAATGAGGTAAATCAGCTGCCGGCTCGCCAATACATACCCAGATAAAGCCATACTTCTCCACACAGCCGTACGCATCTACTTTGGCCCTTGACGGGATAGCCTCACCTTTAGGCTGAGCAGGAATACAGACACATTGTCCCGATGTATCGTACTTCCAGCCATGATAAGGACAGACAAGCACCTCATCCTCAATTCGACCCTTGGAGAGCATAGCTCCCCGATGAATGCACAAATCTCTAACAGCATGCACCCCTTTATTCGTACGATAAATAGCTACACGTTCTCCCAACACTATTACACCAATCGGTTGATCCCTTAATTCAGAAGCAAGATAAACAGCATGCCAATCATTCTCTAACACGGGGTCCTGCAGACGCTGCAAATACATAGAAATCATCCTCTCCTGATTAGGGGTAATTATTTAATCAACACTTGAAAATATAGGGTATTTCGCAGCCAGTTTACTACGAAGAATATCAACCCTCGCCTGCGCCCGCGCAAGCACTTCGCGCTCATCTATCCATACAGACTCCCCATTCTCAACAACAACACTCCCCCCGACAATGACAAGTTCAACATCGTTGCCATTAGCATTGTAGACGATCGCCGAGGATGCCCGATGTAGAGGGCTTATATGGGCCTTCATCATGTCTATGGCCACCAGATCCGCCTTCTTCCCAACCTCCAAGCTTCCCAAGTCATGACTTCTGCCCATCGCCTTGGCTCCATTGATCGTAGCCATACGTAGCACATCCATCGGAGGCAGCAATGTTGCGTCTAGTGCATTTACTTTGTGCAAGCAAGCCGTAAACTTAAGAACCTCCAGATTATCCTGGCAATTATTGCTGCCCGGCCCATCCGTTCCCAATGCAACATTAATCCCCATACGCTGCATCTCAGGAACTCTGGCCACACCTGATGCAAGGTACATATTAGAAACAGGACAATGAACTACCGATGCTTTCTTAGCGCGAATAGTCTCCAGCTCACCATCATCAAGCCAAATACCATGGACTACCTGTGTATGCTCACCCAACAAGCCCACATCATTTAACAGCTCCAAGTTCCGTAATCCATAACGTTCCATAGTATTGTCAATTTGTCCGCTTGTCTCAGCTACATGAACATGAGAGATCAGCTTATGATCGCGGCTGAACTTGGCTGCATTCTCAAGGTACCCGCGCGAGCAGCCGTACAAATTAAGAGGCCCGAGGGCAATTTGAATTCGTCCCGATGCGGCGCCATCCCAGTCATCCAACAGCCTCTCGGTACTTGAGAATATTTGCTCCTCCGTTTCACGCAAGCGAGGCTCGTTACTTAAATCAGATCCACCACGTGCCAAGTGGCCCCTGATCCCGGAATCAACCATCGCCCTCAAAACCCCCGAATCATTTTGCGGAGAAGTGTGAATATAATGATGATCCATCACATAAGTCGCGCCGGACTTCAGATTCTCCATACACCCGACTAATGCAGCTAAATAAAAATCCTCCGGCTCCATCGACAAGCTAAGCGGCCATATAATTTCACGCAGCCATTGAGCAAGCGGCAAATGATCGGAAACCCCTCGCATAAAAGTCTGGAATAAATGCGTATGTGAATTCACAATCCCTGGAATGACCGCTTTCCCTGCAGCATTGTAAACAAATGTCGATTTGGCAATCAGATGATCCAGGCTGCCATCCGCTTTCCACTCCCCCACCTCTTTAATAACATCGTGTTCAACATAAACATACCCCGGTTTAAACACTCGATTACCCTCATCCATCGTCAGCACTGTACCGTTATAAATCAATTTACTGGCCACCAATTCACCTCCACGTCAGATTACATTACGCAATTGTATTAAAAATCCATTAATCAATAAGAATTTCTAGATCCAACTAATCTGTTGTTATATTTGTTAACACGATTATATGCAGGCAACAACATGTCGTCAACACCTTTTGTAATCTATAACATCTTGATTTCTTTCGTTTTGTAATTAATTACAATATTTTAGTTTTCAATTGGCAATAAATTATCAGATTGTTATTTCTTTTCGTTAATTATGATAAAATATTCAAAATACGCTTCAAGGGGGATGTACGATGCTGGAACTACCAAATTTGGATCAGATCGATCAAGAAATTATTAAATTACTGCATGAGAATGGTCGCATGTCGTATGCGAAGATCGGAGAACAACTGAATCTTTCTCGTGTAGCCATTCAAAAAAGAGTCGAGGCTTTGGTAGAAAATGAGATTATTGAGAACTTTACAATCCGACTCAACGCCACCAAGCTGGGGAAAGTCGTCAGCGCCTTCTTCGAGGTTGAAGTCGAGCCCCGTTTTGCCCAAAATGTTGGCAATTCCTTAAGCGCTGATCCCAATGTGATAAGCATTTACCAAATGACCGGCCCAAGCACCCTGCATATGCATGCTTTATTGAAGGATGAGGATGCTCTGGAGAAATTTCTATACCAGCACATCTATAACTTAGAGGGTGTCGTCCGAGTCAACACACAAGTTGTCATCAAGCGCTTTAAGCAAGGTACCGGACTGGAATTGTAAAGCATGAAAAAAAGGGGCGATCCTTCAGTCTGAATGACTGCCGGATCGCCCCTTTGCCTTATGGCTCCAAGAAAATTATGAATAGGATCAGTTAATGAACTCTACAAATTGCAGCAAGCGTTTAAGCATAACCGCAGCTTCTGCGCGAGTTGCTTGATTGTTAGGTGCATAGGATTTGTCCGTTATACCATTGACAATACCAGCGTTAACCGCACCCGCTACGGCATCCTTGGCCCAAGCGGAGATTCGGGAGCTATCCTCGAAGGCTGCCAGCTTTTGAGCATCTGTATTGCCTTTCTTGCCTGCAAGCTCAATCGCACGCACAATCATAACTGCAATTTGCTCACGAGTGATCGTTGCTCCCGGTTGGAACGTACCGTTCTCGAAACCGTCAACCAGACCGGCTTTGGCGGCTGCTCCAACAGCTCCGGCGAACCAATCATTCGCTTTTACATCGGAGAACTTCGTCGTTGCTTCTTCTGTAAGACCAGTAGCGCGCACTAGAAGAGCTGCGAATTCCGCTCGTGTGATTGGATTTGACGGCGCGAAGCTTTTCTCTGTCAAACCGTTAACAAGCAGCTTGGATGCAAGCAGCTCAATATCTGCTTTTGCCCAATGCTCATTAAGATCACTGAATGTTTTGTTCGCTTGTACAACGGAATAAATACTGTTGCCTGGACGAGTTATCGTTACCTTTGTGCTGCTTCCATTGGTGCTGAATTTAGTCGGAACAAAGGTCATCGTACCGGTAGTCGGGTTATACATAACCCCTGTAGCATTCTTCGTATCAACTGAGCTCGAAATCTCGAATGTTCTGGATACATATGTTTTTCCAAAGTCATTGACCGTTGTTTTCTTGCCGTTCGCTTCAGCCGTAACCGTGAAGTCTATAGCACCTGCCAGCTGGGTTGCCCCATTTTTGTTAGCAATCGCATCAATAGCTCCAGCGGCTGCACCGCTAACCTTTTCAACTGTTATGCTGAACTTCACGTCTTTGGCCTCTGCACCAAGTGACTTAGCTAAAGCTGTTATATCTACCGCTTTAACAGGTAAGTCGTAAGTAGTTCCATTAGCTTTGATAGACAAAATTGCGTTTGGCAATTTCGATGCCGCTTCAAGCACTGATGAAGCCGGAACTTGAACGATGGATACCTGCTCGGTTCCTTTTACTTCGATGGTGATTGTGTTTGCACTAGCTGTGAGTGTTTCAATCGCTTTAGTCAGCGCCGCTGCATCAAGTGTAACCTGCGCAGCTGATTTTCCATCTACGGTTACTTTTTGCGGCTCCGGACTAATTACAGCGTTAGTTGATGGAGTTGTAACAGAAGCTGCTCCACCGCCACCACTACCACTGCTGCCACTGGAACGATGGGAAACATTTTGTATGACAGGCGCTATGAATTTCAGGAAGTTTCCTAAGATGATATTACCTTCAGCATCTCTTTGATAAGGCAGAGCAGGCTGCAGGCTTGCAAAGTTAGCATCCGAAAGCGTTTGGCCTATACTGTTTACAGAGCTTGTTCCGTTAAACATAAAGTTGCTGTTGTCAATTAGCTCTGCTGGATAATTATCTTTAGCTGTGTAGCTTTTTTGGTAAGAAACAAAGCCATTAATTTTGAAATCAGTCGGAATACCTGTATACGTTGTAAAGTTCAAGTTTCCTTTTGCATTATTAAACGAAATATTATTGCTTTCAGCTCTAACGCCAGGGTTACTATTGCTCGCAAAGCCGTAAGCTCCATTCCCAAAAGCAATACTGTTGCGGATAATATGAGGTACGTGGATTCCTTCTCCCCCAAGCTTAAATCCGTTTTTGTCCCCTGCACCTACTGTTCCATCAGTCAAAGTACCGTTGTTATAGGCGATACTGTTTTCAATGATAACAGCTCCGATAGCTCCAGTTCCTACCTTGGTATATAGATCCCAACCATCATCAATATTGTTATGGGCGATATCACCTCTGAATATGTTGCCTACACCGGAAGTAAGCTTCGCGGCAAAGCCGTCTGCATTATTGTCCGCTGGGTCGCGGTTATCGAATGATTCGCAGTTCAGAATCAGGTTGTATGACGGCCAACTCGCCTTGTCTTCGGAATCATCGGTACGGCTGATCTGCAAACCAGTATCACCGTTCTCATAGAAACGGCTGCCTTCTACAGTATTGTAGCTTCCACCTACGGTAAAGCCTTTTGTGTTGCCTGCTGTGCGTGTAAAGTCTATGCCTTTCACATGCCAGTAGTTACCACTTAGTACTACACCTTCGGATTTCTTGTCGAAATCAATAATCGGTTTAGCGCCAGGAGCAGCTACAAGATACTTCTTGGCTGTCGCGGTACCGACGTTCCCTTTCTTGATCTCAATTTTGGAAGAACGTACGTATTTGCCATCCAGCATTAAGATTTTTTGTCCTTCTCTTACATAAGCGATGGCTGTATCCAGATCAAGAGGGCTGTTAATAGTACCATTACCCTTACTTGTACCAGCCGGAGATACGTAGATGTCTCCATTCTCCACATACGATTTCATATCGACAGTCAGGTTTTTGACCAGTTTGCCGATGGAGGCTAGATTCTGAGTGTCATCCGGTATAAAGCTTGCGCTAAAGTTTGTATACGTATTAGCTGTAACCGTAGTTTTCAGCGAAAGGGTTGCACCCGCTTGAACAACTGTATCCTTGGCAATAACGTTCTGACCTTGTTTGATCGTAAAGCTGCCTTTAACGTTCGATTTGACGCCTAATGTGTACGCCTCTTTAGAAACCTGGTTCAAAGAAACGAAGTTAAAATCAGGTGTAGCTTTTACAGGAGGCGCTTCCACCTTCGGTGAATCTGTTTGTGCAGCAGTTACTTTCAAATCAATATGACTAACCTCGATCGTCGCAAGACGAGCCGCAAAGAAACCGACATACATTTTAGAGTTTTGTACTTTTAGAATGTCCGGCTCGAAATAAAACGCCTCAGTTCCGTCCGTTGATTTACTATTACCATTTACTTTAGCTGTAAAGCCGCTGTTTGTTTTGACCAAAGTAAGCTTGTAGTCTTTAGCCGGGTACGTATTGGTTATAGCTGGCCTTTCATTGACAAGCATTGTGTTCAATACACTGCCTGTACCTTTGCGGATAAATAATTGCGTTCCATTTGCTTTGGTCGTTCCGCCGCTATATCCGCCAACAGCTGCAATATTGGATGTGAACACGCTGGAATCGCCTGCAGTACCGTTAGCATCTCTCGCCATGATACCGAAGGATTCTTGTCCGTCATATGGCGTTTTGGCGTATTCAATAACTTTGATGTCAGCTGATAATTCAAAATTATCCTGGTTTGCATCAAGCTCGGTATAGTAATAGGATATGCCATCATGATCCCCGGTTACTTTACCTCCGCCTTCCAAAGCGATAATTTGAACGGTTCCATCATCTTTCACGACTACTTTATTGCTGGCATCGGAAGTAGATTGTCCAAATCGGATTGATTTCCATTGATACTGAATCGCATCTTTCACTGTTGCTTTAATTGTGATGGGTGCAATCGACGTATTCAACGGGTTGATTGCAACATTATAGACTCCTGCTTTTGAACCGTCGAAAGCAGCTGGATTGATCGTATATTGACCTACCGGCAGCACTGTTTTATAGGTGCTATCGAAAACCGTCTTGTCATAAAGAGTAGATACTTCTAACCCAGCAGAGTCAAAAGCTTGGCCCACTTGATAGGTGGTCTTAGGATATTTCGTAACCTGAATTCCAGTAACTGCAGGCTGCTTCACATTAACGTCTACAATAGCTGTCTTGGTCTTATCCGTAATATGTGTAACTTTAATTTGCTTTGTACCCACTGTCGAAGAATTAAGAGCTTCAATCGAATATTCAGTGTCTCTCATAAGCCGCGCTTCAGAACCATCGCTATATTTAGCATAGACAATCATTCCGTCCGGCACGAATTGGTCGCCGACAAAATACTGTGTCCTCTTCGGCTGCTGTCTGATTTCAAGTCCAGTAAGCTGGACATTTTTGACCTCAATGTCGAAGCTTGTACTAGTGGTCGGAGTGACTGCAGAAGCGACTTTCACTGTTTTAATACCTGGAGTAGTGAAATACGTCGACTGTGTAACGGTAGAACCGGCAATAGAAAGCGTGTACTGATTGCTGGAGAGCTCTCCATTGACAGGTCCATTATTGTAACCGCCTAATACAGTTAATCCTTGCGAATCAAACAAGTCTCCCAGATTGTAAATGGTTTTGGCAGGGAAGTATTTGATTGCCATACCCGTTACAACTAACGGTTTAACATTTAAATTAATAGGCGCTGTTTTTCCATTGAAATTAACAGTTATTGTGTTAGTTCCAGTCCTGGTGTTGTCAAATCCTGTTACGATATAATCGCTTGGGCTAAGATCGTCCTCGTGTCCGTCCGCGTAAACTGCGGTTGCCTTTAAACCAGTTAAGTCGAGGCTGTCACTAACGAAATATTCGGTTTTCATGGAGGATGTATCCAACTTTAATTGAGTAGGTGTCCTTGAATCCACTGTCACAGCAAAGTTGCTGAAGGTGACTTCCGCATCCCTTGCAATATAAAAACCTGCGTATAACTTATTATTGTATACCGAAGCAGAGAACATATTGTCCAACTTTATTTTTTCACTTTTGCCATTAACAGAAACTTCATAACCATCCCCTGATTTTTTGATACTTAAATCGTATGTCTCTCCAGATGTAGGGGAATTAACACCACTAATCGTCACACTATTGGGGTTAGGTGGTGACGAGGTATTTTGACCGGATGTAAATACTGTCGTTACTCCCGTTTTGTACGTATATTTTATAATAGGCGAGGCACTAGCAACTCCAAAACCACCTATCGCTAAGTAATTAGAGGTTATTGCAGTAGTAGTATTGGGTGCATCAAATCCAAGATTACCTCTAATCATTAGGCCAAATGATGATTGTGCAGGAGTATTACTTGATACAGATAAACTCTTTACTACCGCTTTTGTACGAATCTCAAAATTGGCGTTTGCGGGTAATTGCTGATTATAGAAAGCCAGGCCCTCATCAGTGCTTGCAATTTTACCGCCATTAACACCTTGAAGGGTTATGGAACCATTACTATTTACAGACATCGTGTCTTTGGTATTACTTGTATTACCACCAAACACGTTAAATTGCCAAGCCGTAGCATCTGCCGACGCCGTAACTGGTAACATCGACATAATCAGACTCAAAGACATAATCAAAGAAAATAATCGTTTATAATTCCCTAGTTTCAATAAAATGCACCTCTCAAAATCATAGTTAATCATTAAGTAAATGCTTTCTTCTTCTCCTACTCCCGCAAACCGTTTTTTAATAATGTGACATAACAAGTATGTAACCACTACGCTTACCTCACACATCCTTGAAAATAAGCGCTATCATCCCCTGCCTCTCTTTCTAGCTGTATCAAGAAACAAAACATCAAAATCATCATATAAGGAAAGCTGCAATTTAACATCGCCATATTTTAACCAGTTATTAATCATGGCTAATATCCGACTTTTTCGGGGGATATGCTTATTTTAACCTGAGTATGCTGAAAGCAAATTATTGGCCACGAACAGCTTATAAACAATAAAGTAGCCACTTTTACAAAAGAAAAAAAGCCTAGGCACAATGCCCGGCTCTCTACGTTCCAGTATTACAAATGTGTAGGGAATGTTCTATCTCATCCCACTTTGAAAATATTCCCTCATACCTTCTTTGGCTTCTTCTATCGCAGGCAGCTCCAGCGTCAAATAAACTTGCAGATTGAAAAATTTAAGCAGCTGCGACAAATACATAAACACCTGCTCATTAGCAGCCCATATCTCCAAAGGAAGCAATCCCCTCTGTTCAACAATATTTATAAAACTGGCCACAGCTGCGTTAGGCATAAGAGACTGTTCCTCTAACGCTATATTCAGGATTTGTCCCGATCCCTGATCCACTATCATGAGCATCATTGGATAATACGGTTTGTCTCCATCTTTAATAGGAGTCGGTGCAAAGAAACAATCCATCTCCCAAATTCCGGCTGAGCCTTGAATACTCTTTTTAATTTTGGCTAATCGAAACTCGTCTATAGGATCAGCGGCTGGTATTGGAATATCATCAAGCTCCCTCGGCTGCTTCCATTCACTTGTCCAAGCCAGGCTACCATCCGATTTCATAGCAACTCTCGTAAGAAAGGCCTCATCCTCCCCTTCAATAAGAGCATCGGGGTTGGATTTAAATTCATTAGCAACTTCAATTGCCTGCTGCAGAACCAAAGTTAAGAAAACGACCTGTTCTTGGCTCTTGATCGGCCATGGAACAAATCCGGGTTCGTACTCCCTGAAGGTGGGCCAGGTTTTAGCTCCACGGAACGACAAGCCCAGCTCCTTAATCTGCTTCAGCTCCTGCGGATGCAGCTCCTTGCGATCATCAAAAGAAAGCATTAGACAATGCTGGCTGTATAAAGGGTCTTCATCCAACTCCCCCGTCAACATACCAACGAAGGTTTCCAGTCCCGCAGTACCCAAATATACAGCCAGACCAAACATCTCACCGCCATTGCCCATTACACAACAATACCCGATTTCGCCATCAACCGGATTTTCTACGCCGAATATATGTCCGTTAGAGAGCCATTCCCAACAGCCCACTCGCTTAAACTCCGCTGCAGCTTCATATAGTTGTTTCCATTGTTCTATTGAAGGTATCATCCTTTTACTCCTAATCGATAAATTTTTCCTGTTTATTTCATTATAACGGATAAGTATAGGATCTTACAAAAATCTACAAATAGAGCATGATGTTTGGCACACTGGATGATTTCCTTCGTTCCGAACATGGAGAAATTAAATAACCGAAGCGTCATAAGAGGTTCGGCTCAAAGGTATGAAGAGTATAAAAGTCGGCTTGGGCCATTGCTTTTCATAGTAACCAACTGCGCAGCCTCAGCATTGCTTGCAAATCCATTTACTTCCCAATAAATTCCTGCTGACACTTACTCAACTTAAATTAGTCTTTCGCCTTACTATATCTCAGGTTGCCGCTTTAAATCTGTATGGCTTATCACATAAACGTTAGTTTTTTCCAAATGATTTAAGAAAAGCTTCTTTCGAAATCATCCTTATGAAGACATATGTGTTTTAAAAAGCAGCTTAGTATACAATCTACGTTGGTGCGTTCGAAAAAAAATGGATCTGGGGATCCGGCCGCTGCTTGGGGAGGGAGGTGGGACTGAAGCCGCTGTAGAAGTCGTGTTCCTATGATAAGCAATCTTGCCACGATAGGAACACGTCTTGCACCAAAATCAAAACTTGACGAGGCAACAGGCAGATATCACAATAACTAGCAGGAAATCCTCCAGTTAATTCCAGTTGATGAGCGATTTTTTCACAAACAGCTGGAAATGATCCCGTTAATTCCAATAGTTTATTACATTTAATCTGAAAATCTCTATATTAGCATGATAATTTCCAGTTAAGTTCCTCAACATGCATATAACGGATGAATTAGCTCCAGAAATTCCAGTTAACCTCTCCCTCTACGGTTGGGAAAATCTATTCATAAAATACTTTCAACTCAATAAGGGATAAGCTCCCCTCACCCCAAAGCCTGTAAGTTCTGGCGACAAAAAAATGTCCAAGCCATGTCGGCCTGAACATCATTTGTTTACTCTTAGTTCTTCAGCAAATATTTTTCCAGATCGTCCAGCATCAAATTTGCTGAAATAATGCCACCGGATGAATTCCAAATCCCATCATACACCTTATGGATTTTTCCTTTTTTTACAACGTTCAGGTTATTCCAAAGCGGGTCCTTCTGCCACTCTTGCTCCGCTTTCACAGCCTCTCCCTTTTCGTTGTCATAGGTGAAATAAAACAAGATATCTCCTTCCATATCCGGAATTCTTTCCTTCGCCACATCATCGGCAAACTTGCTCTGATCCTGTACAGCTGGGCGCTTCAGCCCGATCTTTTTCAATAGAACCCCGGAGAATGTATCATTATAGTAAATGCGGACGATCCCGCCCGGATTAAAACGCACGATGGATACCGCGGTATTGATTTTATCCCCCAACTTAGTTCTGAGTCCGGATACCTTGCTCTCGAATTTAGCAAATTCGGCATTCCCTTCTTCCTTCTTATTCAACGCTTCCGCATATAGCTTGTAATTTATCTGCCAGTCTCCGTTAATCCGTTCCGAGAAAACCGTTGGCGCTATTCGGCTTAGCTGCTCATACACCTTTTCCTGCCTGAGTTTATTCCCAAGAATAAGATCAGGCTTCAAAGTGGCGATTAGCTCCAGGTTGGGCTGATTTTCATCCCCAATAATAGTTACATCCTTTAATTGCTCAGTAAGATGCTGATAAATCGGATCCATTCCCCATGCTTTGACGATCGCTATTGGCTTGATTCCAAGCGACAACGCAGCTTCTGTGCCTTCATTAGTCAGAACTACTACTCGTTTCGGAGTCCCTTTAATGGTTGTAGCACCCATAGCATGCTTTACCGTATATTCCTTCTCCGCATTCCCGACTCCGCCTGTCTTGGCTGCTTCTGTCGAAGACTGTGAGCCTATTGCAGACTTATCAGCCGAAGTTGATGCTGGCTCCTGCTTAGCTTGCCCCCCTCCACAACCGGACAAAACAATCGCTAATGAAAGCAGCATACCAACTATTGTCGAGACCATCTTGCTCTTTTGACGCATTTTTAACTTCTCTCCCTTTTAATTGAAAATGATAATTGTTATCATAGAAGAGAATATATCATGTGCACTTTCTGGCATCCATGCCTCTATGTGCCCGTTTTCTTGTCTAATAGTATCCTTTATCTGAAATAACCCGGTAAGGAGATCCCGTACGATGACCGCATTGTCCTTTAAAAATCGGAAGCTCTACCTGCTTTCATCTATCCGCCGAATTAATTTAACCAATAATAACACAACAAGATGCAGGACATCGCCCGCCCCAACGCTAGTTTTTTTCACCAAAGGAGACGTAAAACTTAGCACAAATGACAATCTATGGTTCGCGGAGCCGCTTCAATTATATTATTTCCCTTCAGGAATGCATGTTGAGGCTTCCATTCAATCCGAAGAAGTGGATTACTATATGCTCATCATTAAACCATTAACCATATCCCGGTCCAATAAGCAGTGGTTCTCCGACCTTTCTGCCGATGCACCATCTATGCTTACAGCGGGCCGTATTTCGCTTCGTGATACCGAGCAAGCATTATTGAGATTCGAACGTCTATATGAAGCGAGCCGCAACAGTTCAGACACTGGACATTTGGATTTACAGCTGCAAGAAATGCTGCATTTTATTGAAGGACAGTCATTAGTTCAAGAAAATACTCAACCATCGGACAATGGAATCGAGTTGAGCATAGCCTATATGCAGCGGCACTTTCATGAGAAGATTAGCAGAGAGACATTGGCCTCCATAGCCAATCTTACTCCAAGCTCCTATTGCCGCAGCTTTAAAAAAGCCAAAGGTTTGGCGCCAACCGACTATCTGAACCAAATACGCATCGAGCAGGCAAAAAAACAATTAGCATCCGGCCATTCCATCAAGGAGGTTGCCGAATCAGTTGGTTATGGGAACGAGTACTATCTTAGCCGGATATTCAAAAAAATTGCCGGAATTCCTCCAACTCTATATGTCAAAAGGAATTGCTTGAGAGTTGCCGCAGCTTCCCGCTTCGGTTTTCATGATAATTTGAACTCGGTCGGAGTGCGCCCGGTTGCTATGGTTGACTGCTACAGACATCCCGGACTGCAGGAAGCCGACTATGAACGGCGCCTGAAGACGCAGCTGGAAGAGCTAAAAATTGCACGCCCAGACCTGATTATCGGAGATTATTCCCATCTCGAGCATTATGAAGCCTTCAAACGGATCGCGCCAACCTTCATCCTCGATTTTAATCTGGATTGGCGCGTGCCTCATATGAAAGTTGCGGAGCTCGTAGGCCGTGAGAAGGAAGCACAGCAAACCTTTAATCAACTGGATAAAAAAATCACGGAGGCTCGTACCAGGCTGGATGCATCAGCAAATAACAAGAGCGTCGCTCTGCTGCAGATTATGCATGACCATGTTATGCTGCAGGGAACCGTTAATCACCCCCTAAACCAGCTTCTTTATACAGAATTGGGCTTGAAACCCGACAAGGCGGCTCCTATCAATAAAATGAGGCTTGAATTATTTCCGCAGGACGTTCCGAAGCTCACTGCCGATCATCTGTGGATTCGGATGTACATGGATCACACTGAGGTTGATCAAACGTTTGCTAAAATACGAAAGCTCGATTTCTGGAATTCGATTCCAGCTGTACAACATAATAAAATCCGGTTTATATCCAACTGGCTCATTATGAGCTGGACGCCTCAAGGAAGAAACAAAATCATCGATGAGGTTATCGAGCTGGTGGCCCCAGACGCTACATCCGGTTAAATCCCTGCTTAGCAGGGTTCTTGAGCCTGAAGCTTCACACCATCTGCCACCAGCTTTATCCGCGAACGCCACTCTAACTACCAGCTCCCCCTTTTCTTCCTCTATTACGAAAAGTTCGGACTGCTCCCATATCTTTCAGCAGTTAATTGCTTCCTCCTTACTCTCCAAGGTCAAACCTTGAAATGAATGTTCTCGCCTTATCACCGTTTACATATATACATAAAAGCTTATATTTCGCGTACGTGTATACCAAGAGAACTAGGGTCCTTTACCGAACTTCAGAAAATAGGCCTCCGTCCTACTCACATAACCCCCCGGGACTTGAATATATTTAGTAACAAGCACTTTTTTCAATCTGCTACTATTTATGTCACACCGCCTGTTTTATCGACTGCACAAATCAAGCAAGCCCATTTTGTATGCTACTTACTTTGTAGTCTTGCTTTCAACGCTTACGAAGCTAGCTTACCTACGAAAAGAAGAGCCCTCAGGAGGTGTCCCGCATGACAGAACCGCTGTTTATTGTATCCCGAGAGGATTGGTCCCTTCATCGCAAAGGTTATCAGGATCAAAACCGCCATCAAGAAAAAGTTCGCGACGCGATCAAACAAAACTTGCCGGACCTGGTTACCGACGAAAGCATTATCATGTCTGACGGCAAGCAAATCATCAAGGTTCCGATCCGTAGTCTGGATGAATATCGGCTTCGCTATAATTTCAATAAGAGCAAGCATGTTGGTCAGGGCGATGGAGATAGTCAAGTAGGCGACGTGCTGGGGGTGGACCCGACTCCTGCAAAAGGACCGGGTAAAGGAGAAGGCGCTGGCGACCAGCCTGGCGACGATTATTACGATGCAGAGGTGCAGATGGAAGAGCTGCAATCGATGCTGTTTGAAGAACTTGAGCTTCCTAATCTGCAGCAGAAGGAAAAGGATATCCTGACCACTAAAGATGTCATTTTTAACGATATCCGCAAAAAGGGCATCATGTCTAACATCGACAAGAAACGAACCATATTGGAAAATTTGCGCCGTAATGCTACGGCCGGTGTTCCCGGCATTCATGGCATCAATCCTGACGACCTTCGTTTCAAAACCTGGGATGAAGTTATTACCCCACAATCCAATGCTCTTATTATCGCTATGATGGATACGTCCGGTTCCATGGGCTCCTTCGAGAAATATATAGCGCGCAGCTTCTTTTTTTGGATGACGCGTTTTTTACGCACCAAATATGAGCATGTTGAGATCATTTTTATTGCTCACCATACAGAGGCAAAGGAGGTTACGGAGGAGGAATTTTTCACTAAGGGAGAGAGCGGCGGCACGATTTGTTCCTCGGCTTACCAATTGGCCTTAGAACTAATTGACCGACGCTATTCTCCGTCCAGATATAACATTTATCCTTTTCATTTCTCTGATGGTGATAACTTGACTTCGGATAACGAACGCTGCGTTAAGCTCATCAACGAGTTGATCAAGCGCTGCAACCTATTCGGTTATGGAGAAGTAAATCAATACAACCGGAGCAGCACGCTAATGTCGGCTTATCGCAATTTACATGATCCCAAGTTTGTCCATTATGTTATTCGTGAGAAAGGCGAGGTATATAAAGCTTTGAAAACCTTCTTCCCAAGATCGGAAAGGGGAATCGCACGATGAATGCCGATGATATCAAAAAACTTGAATATGCTATAGCGGAAATTACCGAGGTTGCGGATGGATTTGGATTGGATTATTTTCCGATGCGCTATGAAATATGTCCTGCTGACATCATCTATACATTCGGAGCATACGGCATGCCTACCCGATTCAGCCATTGGAGCTTTGGAAAAACCTTCAACAAAATGAAAATGCAGTATGATTTTGGACTTAGCAAAATTTATGAGCTGGTCATCAACTCCGACCCTTGCTACGCCTTTTTGTTAGATGGAAACTCGCTAATTCAGAACAAATTAATTGTCGCGCATGTGTTGGCACATTGTGACTTTTTTAAAAACAACGCCCGTTTTTCCAAAACCAACCGCAACATGGTCGAAAGCATGTCCGCCACAGCTGAACGTATCCGTCAATATGAAATTTTGTACGGTACGGACGAGGTTGAACGTTTCATTGATGCCGTTCTTGCCATCCAGGAACATGTTGATCCTCTGATTTCGAAGCCTTACGATGCAGAACGATATGGTAGAAATATGGAAAAATCTCGCAAAACAGAGACAAAGGAACGAAAGCTGGGTTATGAGGATTTATGGG
Organism: Paenibacillus radicis (ex Xue et al. 2023); assembly: GCF_024722015.1. Taxonomy (GTDB): domain Bacteria; phylum Bacillota; class Bacilli; order Paenibacillales; family NBRC-103111; genus Paenibacillus_S. The sequence goes on from NZ_JANQBD010000014.1 coordinate 106,250, forward strand.
ATTTGGATAATCCTACCGAGATAGATGCGCCGCGCAAGCAGGAAGCAGTTAAATTTCCGGCTTCCCCGGACAAAGATCTCGTTTTGTTTATTGAAGAGCACGCCCCTTATATGACCGATTGGCAGCGTGACATCATGACGATGCTGCGCGACGAAATGCTCTATTTCTGGCCGCAGCTGGAGACGAAGATCATGAACGAAGGCTGGGCTTCTTACTGGCATCAACGTATCTTACGAGAGCTGGATCTGACTGTGGAAGAAACCATCGAGTACGCGAAGCTCAATTCATCCGTAGTTGTGCCCTCCCGTCATAGCTTGAACCCGTATTACTTAGGGTTGAAAATCTTTGAAGACATTGAGAAACGCTGGGAGAATCCATCCGCTGAAGATCGGGAACGGTTCGGCATCAAAGGTGGCGAAGGCCGGCAAAAGATGTTTGACGTACGGGAGTATGATTCAGATATTTCCTTTGTCCGCAATTATATGACGAAAAAGCTTGTGGATGAATTAGACTTATACGTGTTCGAGAAAAAGGGCCCCGAGTGGAAAATTACGGATAAATCTTGGGAGTCTATCCGCGATCAGCTCGTCTATTCCCGAGTCAACGGAGGATTCCCCTACATTGTCGTCGAGAATGGCAACTACGATAAGAACGGCGAGTTGTACTTAAAGCATGCTTACGAGGGTGTTGAGCTGGATTTGAAATATGTAGAACGAACCATACCTTACATTCAACAGCTGTGGGGCAGAACCGTTCATCTGGAAACAATCCTGGAATCAAAGCAGGTGCTATTCTCGTATGATGGCAAGAAGCATAACAGAAAGTTTTTGTAAGAGATGAATCTGGGCTGTTTCCAATGAAGCATTGGGAACGGCCTTTTAACTGTTGTTTCCCGCATCCACACGATGATGGATTCACCATATCCAACATGCTGTGATCGCTCGATTTTCATACAACGGAAATAAATCAGGCCCAACTCCATATTTTTATGGGTTGAGCCTGATATTATTGAATCGTCTTCACCATCAAATCACCATTTGATTGAGCAAAACTGATCGTAAAACTTCTTGCGTTGAATGCTTGCACAATGTTATGGAGATGCCACCACCATTCTTCATCACTTTTATTTTGATTGTGAAAATCGTAAACTAGTTTCATTTTTTCATAGAATTGTTGAGCATTCGAAATGAGGATCAGATCATATCGTGTGACTTCATTTTTCTCTTCGTCGGATAGTTCGTTAAAATAATGATGTATTTTACTTCTCAGATGCAGCATTTCCATCATCTCAAAGGCACTGGTTTCAAGGTCATTGACACCCATGCCATAATTCTTAATATCCGTTTGTTTAACCATGCTGGAGCACCTCCTTCTCTCAATCGACTTGAGATACCTTAATTTCATTATTACATACATTTAAACCATAACATTATTGCAGAACTACAATAAAAATTAAACAATTTACTTATATCCATTATAGTGATACGATATGTATCTATAGTAAAAATTTACTAGTAATAGGAGGAAAGAGTTAAATATGCTTATAGTTGCCTCTTTATTGATTTCTTTTCTATTAAGCCTATTATTCACTCCTATCGCCAAAAATATTGCTATAAGATTTATGATACTTGATGTATCTAACACCAGTCTAAAAACACATAAAATAAATACGCCCTATTTAGGTGGGCTATCGATCTTTGCTTCTGTTGTCATTGCATCCGCCTTCGTTATTTTTTTGTTTAAACTTATGATTCCAATCGCAGTTTACGGCTTACTTATTGCGTGTTTTATCATAATTGCAGTCGGCTTTACTGATGATATTTATAATCTCCACCCGCTAACTAAAATTTTTTTTCAAATCATAGCAGCATCCTTGGCATGGTTAAGCGGAATTAGGATAACCTTAATCGGACTAGAGCAATTTGATAGTATTTTAACGATTATATGGATCGTCGGCCTTTCCAATGCTTTTAATCTGATAGATATTATGGATGGCTTAGCCTCAGGTGTGGCAGCTATTTCATCTATTTTTCTGTCATTAATCTGTCTGGAGCTTGGTGAAATCATGAATGGTTTGTTGCTTTTATCTATAGCGGGAGCATGCTGCGGCTTTCTGAAATTCAATTTTAATCCTGCGCAAATTTTTATGGGAGACACCGGCAGTCTATTTCTGGGATTTTTAATCGCATGTTCAACTGCTCACATGTTCCAATTCAAACCATATGGCGACATTGTAATTCCAGTTATTATCCTTGGAATACCAATATTTGAAACGATATTCATCTCTTTATTGCGTATAAAATCTGGAATCGCCCCATGGAAAGGTACCAAAGATCATTTTGCATTACGGTTAGTTAGACTGGGCTTTTCGGTAAAGCACACGGTACTATTAACTTATTTATTTTGCGCATTTCTAGGGTCTGTCACATTAATTTTTTTCTATTTAGGCAGCTCCGTGTTGTATTGCTTCTTTGCAATCACCTTAATTTTGATCGGGATCGGGTGGGTCTTAAGTAAAGTTGATATTAGCAATTCACAGCATTCTTAATGGAGGAAATATGGCCAAAATTGTATGTATTGTTCCATATTCTAAGTACTATATCAATTTTAGTTGGGACCTGTTGAAAGACTTAAAACAAGAAGGAAATGAGATAGTAGCTTTAGCCGCGGATAGTATCTTTCAGCAGGAACTTGAAGCTATTGGAGTCACCTTAATAAAAATTCCACTCAATAACACAGGTTTAAATGTATTTTATGATAGTTACAGCTTACATATATTGGTTAAACAACTTAAAAGTCTACAGCCGGACATCGTAATTTGTTATTCAATAAAACCTGTCCTTTATGGGACCATCGCCTCACGGTTGGCAAAAATAAAAAATACCTTCTCGTTCATAACAGGTATAGGGTATGTTTTTATAGGAAATACGGTTTTGCAAAAAAATCTTTTAATTATTGTGAAAATGCTTTACAGGCTCTCATTAAAATTTAGCAATAAAATATTTTTTGAAAACCCGGATGACCTGTCTTTATTTAAATCACTTAAATTAATTGGCAAAAGCAAAGATGCTGTAATTGTAAATGGTTCTGGCGTTGATATCCATAAATTCACCTACTCCCCTCCTAAAGCTAATCCGATTTCCTTCCTGGTTATTTCAAGAATCATATTCGACAAAGGTATCATTGAATTTATAGAGGCGGCCAAGCTGCTCAAACAAAAATACCCCCAAGCTAAATTTAAAATTCTGGGGCCATTTGTCAAAAGTCCTAGTTCAATAAAAAGAGAAACAATAAATGAATGGGTCAATCAAGGAATAATAGAGTATTTGGGTGAAACAACAGATGTACGTCCATTCATAGCTGATTCAAGTGTGTTTGTTTTACCCTCTTATCGAGAAGGCACTCCTAAATCGACATTAGAAGCAATGGCAATGGGATTACCTGTCGTCACAACAGATTCCCCAGGCTGCAGAGAAACGGTTGTAAATAACGTAAATGGTTTTTTGATTCCTCCAAAAGATTATGTAGCACTTGCTATGGCCATGGAGAAGTTTATTACGAACCCTGACATCATTCGAGCAATGGGCATAATGAGCCGAGAAATCGCAGTTAGCAAATACGATGTCCGCAAAGTAAACCATTTTATAAAGAAAAGTATAGGGCTAGAATAGGGTGGGTGATACTGATGACTATTCATGTTATAGGAGCAGGAGTGACAGGATTATCATTTGCAAAGGCTTGCAGTGAAGAAGTTAATATACTTGAAGCATGTGAGAATGTGGGCGGGAAAGCTCTATCCTATAAGGTGGAGACAAAAGTGGGCACCTTTGGATTTGATATAGGTGGCCACTGGTTCCATTATAAAAGCACACCTGCCGTATTAGACATCCTGGAGGGTCTCGAGCTGCAAGCGCATACTCGCAATGCGTTTGTATACCTGCACGAGCATTTTTTTAAGTTCCCTATCCAGCAAAGTTATATTGGGCACCCCGACAAAAAATTTGTAAACGATGTTAAACAGGAGCTTCAATCGGTTAATAATTTCCAAGAATACAACAACTATGAAGAAATGCTTCTGCAATCCTATGGATTAACTTTATATGAGTCATTTTTTAAAGATTACAATTCAAAAATGTATGGTATTTATGATCTGTCTGCAATTGGCGTTGGAAAATTTGAAACCATCCGCAATGTTCGAACCCATAGAAATATCACTGGGTATAACGGTGACTTTCTATATCCAAAAGGAGATATAGGTGCGAGTGGAATTCCTTTTTTTTTAGCTGATAATCTGAAAATTAACTACAAAAAAAAGGTCAAGTCCATCAACATTAAAAATAAGACGATGGTCATTAATAATGAAAGAGTTTCATGGGACACCATTGTGTCAACCATTCCATTAAATTCATTAATCGGCATCATTAGTGATGTGGATGACCCTGTTCTGGAGTTATCGAAGCAATTAAAATCGAGCAGAGGTATGATTTTGAATCTAGGGGTGAAAAAAACTCATTTGCAAGGTGATATGAGCTGGGTTTATTTCCCCGACCCCAACTTGCATTTTTATCGTGTAGGTTTCTATAGCAATGTTGAATCCTCACTGGCACCAGTAGGGTATTGCTCTATGTATGTTGAGTGCTCTCCATTATTTTTTAGCAATAAAGAGGAAGCATTAGCTAACATACCGACAGTAATAAAGGAACTCATTGAAATTGGGTTTATCCGCAGTGCAGATGAGATCGTAACTACAAAAGCTTTTTATCTGGCTCAAAATTATTGCCTTCCTGATACATCAAAGACAAAAGTCATTCATCACTATCTGGAGAACGCTGGAATCTACAGCATTGGAAGATATGGGAGTTGGCATTGGTCGAGCCAGCATGAGGATATGCAGCAGGCGTGGGACTTAGCGAATAAATTAGCTTTACGTGATCTGACTAAAGCCAAAAAATTCCCTCAAGCATTAGTTACTAAAGCGTTTTGAGTAAGCAGTCAATTGAGGTGACGGCTAGGGAGGACGCTATCGCTCCTCCCCACTCACCCATTCCCTCTTTTGTTCTACCAAGTAAATCGGAATTAGTTTATTCAAGTTATTCCAGACTGAACAGTCTGCTCATGGGCACTTGTAAATCTTTAATTACGATAGATTGGATCGCTTCCTGCTCCGTATACAAATGGCGAGCCTGGTAACTGCCATCCTGCAGTGAATACACATGGGCTGTTCTATTCCCAGGATCGACAATCCAATATTCCTGTACCTTATACTTCTGATATAAGTTGAACTTCTCATTAAAGTCCTTCAATGCTGTAGATGGAGACAACACTTCAATAATTAACGTCGGCGCACCATGACACCCATTCTTGGCTATTTGACCCTTCGAACAAACAACGAAGAGGTCGGGCTGTGTGACATGATCGGGCGATTCATACTCTTCACTTTCACTGAGCAATACATCAAATGGAGCCACAAACACATAGCAGCTCCGGTTCTGAAAAAACGTCCGCAGAGCAAAATGAAGCTCTCCTACAATAAATTGATGCAGCGAGGTAGGAGCAGGAGACATATTATAGGCTTTGCCGTTAATTAACTCCCAGGATCCTTCCCAGGTCAACCAATCTTGATAGGTGTGGAAATTCTTTTCATCCGGATTTGACATAATGTTCGACCTCCTTCTGATATTTCGTTTGAACCTGTACTAATTGTACCATGATCAAACGGGTAGTTGCTAAACTTTTACTGATCATTAAGATTCGTATAACAGGATAAATTACTGGCTTCGCTTCATTCATCTTATCCAATTCTCTTTATATTCAGCCATTGAAGAGCAGATTTCCAAACCTGATTCTACCCGATAAACTCCAGCTGTAACATCTTTGTAACCAACTGCTTACTATTATCACTTATACTGAGTACATTAACACAACAGGGAGGCAGTCATTATGAAACATTCATTCAAAATGCTCACATTAAGTATAACAGGCTGCTGCTTCATAGCAGCTTCGGCTACTCAGGTATCTTACGCAAGCAGCTTGCAGGAAGCAGTTGTCACCTCGGCAGCTACGGTTATCCCTATATCCGCGTCATTAAATCAACAGCAAGGAATCAAGGTTACTGGCAAAGCGGTTAAGGAACAAACTGCTGAATATCAGGTGGACATCGTGATCCCGATCATTGAAGGAATGAAGGATACACAATACCAGGATCAGCTTAACGATATCATTTCCCGCCAGGCCATGGAGGATTTGGCTAACATCAAGAAGCTCGCAAGCGATGCCGCGGTAAATGCGCAAGAAGCAGGCTACGAAATGAGACCTCATACTTTAAATATCCAATATGAAGTTAAAGCTAACGGAGGAGCGGCCAATGCCAACCTTCTTTCGATCAAAATGACAACCTATACTTACACTGGCGGAGCAAACGGAATGCCGCGGATAGATACTTATAATGTGTTAGACGAAGCACAAGCTAAGCGGATCGAGCTGAAGGACTTATTAGGAGATAGCTATAAAGAGATCGTTAACGGGCATATTCAGCAGGAAATTGCCAAACATCCTGAAAACTTTTTCAATGGCGAGGAAGGCTTCCAAGGAATATCGGATACACAATCATTCTACATCGAGAAAGGGTCCGCGGTTATTCTTTTTCAAAAGTACCAAATCGCCCCAGGCTCGTCAGGTTCTCCTGAATTCCCTATTTCACTTAACAATAATACAAGCCAGGAGCAGCGTAACGTAAAAATAACAACAAAAACCGTAAAAGAGGACTCCGGCAATGTCACTTCTAACGTGAACATCCCGGTCTTCGATGGACTTAAGGATATAAGCTATCAAGCACAGCTCAATGATATTATCGAGCGGCATGCGATGGACGATCTGGATAATCTGAAGAAGCAAGCAAAAGCAGATGAGGCTACAGCGAACGAATCCGGCATTACAATGAGACCTTATTCGCTCACCATTTTGTTCGAGGTTAAAGCTGATGGAGGGGACGCTAACAGCAGCATGGTCTCTGTCAAAATAATAACCGATACCTACACAGGTGGAGCACATGGAATACAGCGGGTGGATACTTACACATTTCGTGACGAGCCGCAGGCCTCCCCGGTTGAATTAAAGGATTTATTCGGAGACAGCTACAAGGAGCACATTAATGAACAGATACGGCAGCAAATAGCCCAGCATCCTGAGAATTTTTTCAAGGACAGCTTTAAAGGAATTTCGGATACTCAGTCCTTTTATATTGAAAAAGGCGAAGCCGTTATTCTGTTCGAACCATATGAAATAGCTCCGTATTCAACAGGCATCCCTGAATTTCGCATAGCGCTGGTGAAAAATTCGAATGTATCCGCACCTGCCCGGCTAACGGTAGGCGGTACAGAGCTATCTTCCGTTGAGGCTTCAGTCTATATGAGCGACAATGGAACAACCTTAGTCCCTCTTCGCATCATCGCTGAGAGATTGGGCTATAGCGTGAAATGGAATGAGGAAACACGATTAGTTGAGATCAATAAAGGTGCTCAATGGACTAGCCTGCAGGCAGGCAAAGATTCGTATATATTTAATAAAATGGCTCCGTTCCCGTTAGGCCAAGCTCCTGTGATCAAGGAAGACGGACTGATGTATGTACCCGTAGACTTCTTCTCCATGGTGTTAAAAGCAGAGGTTAACTCCGATTCCGGTTCTGTCAGCATTAAATAAGACCTATCGAGCAAGCAAAAGCCGTCTCATTAAAGGTAAATTCCCCTTAAGAGACGGCTTTTTTATTTGGCCAAGCCCTACTTCTTACCAGCTTTTGCATAAGCTTCTTCATATTCCTTGATCAGCTTATCGCCGCCGGCTTTGCGCCATTTCTCCACTTCAGCCAGCCAGCCTGCTTCATCTATTTTACCCATTATATATTTGGTTTGCGCATCATTGATCATTTGCTCAAGCTCCTTGCCCCGCTCCGAATATGTCACAGACGACAAGGTTAAAGCCGGATTCGGTATCGCATAGTTGGCGTTTTCCATAGCTATCTTAGTCCCTTTTTCACCAAGCGGCGTATCCTTTAGAGAAGCAACATTATACCCCTCCAAATTGAGCAAATTATCACGGTAAGGCTTAACTTCACGCTGAAAAGCGTTGAAATCTTTAATTTCGACCTCATTGTTCTCCAGTTTGGTAAAATGCTTCCCTTCGATCCCCCGCATCTGCAAGGTCGACATCGGCTCATCCATCAGCTTATCAAGAAAAGAAAGGATCTTTTTCAGCTGCGTTTCATCCTTAATTTTGGACTTAGGCAGTAAATAGAACCCGCTATTGCCTGTTTCACCGGAAACACGAATTCCCCGCGGTCCAGTCATCGGCATCATATCGAATACACCGCTTGGAACCGTCTTGACAAGGCGCTCCTGCATGCTCTTCGCGTTGCCTGTAACGGCGATCCGAACACCTGCCCTGCCGGAATCATATATTTTTTCAATTTCCGAATCATCAATTACTGCAAAATCCGTATTCATCAGCTTTTCATCATACAGCCGTTTAAGAAGCTTCGTTACATCATTAAATTCTTTTGTCATAAAATCAGGCGTGAACTTGCCGTTCTGAACGGCCCATTTGTTGGGAGCGCCAAGGGCTACGGACAGGCGAGTCGTCAACGCTGCACTGCCTTCGTTATATTTTTTGGACAAAGCCATTCCATAGGTATCGTTCTTCCCATTCTTGTCAGGGTCGTTCAAAGTCATAGCTTTGAGCACCTTGTACCACTCATCGACGGTTATCGGCGGCTTCATTCCCAAATTGTCCAGCCAATCCTTGCGGTAAATAACCGATGCTCGTCCGATATCGCGATAGGTCGGGATGCCATATATTTTTCCATTGACCGAAATATTATCATAGTACTGCTGATTTTGGGCAGCCAAATTTTTGTAGTCTTTTAAATAAGGCCCGATTTCCCAAAACAATCCCGATTCAATAGCGCTAATAATGGTCGGAATATATTTCACCTTAAGCAAAGTCGGCATTTCATTCGAAGCAATCATAATATTTACTTTCTCATCATAGGCTGCATTGGGCAGCCATTGAATATCGAGTTTGGTATTCGTATAGCTCTCGATAGCCCGCTCCACTTCATTTCCTTTAGCTGGAATATCATTGACTTGCGTCATAGCTATACTGATGGCCAGAGGACCGCTATCCGCTGCAGTTTCACCGGCTTTCTTCGTATTCCCCTCTGAGCTTGCATGATTGCCGCATCCTGCTGTTAGGCTTGCTGTAAGCAGAGCAATGCCAATCATCAGCGCAGACCCTCTATTGAACCTCATTAATACAACCTCCTTCGGCAGCACGGAGTATAACCCGGCCAAATGACCGATATCAACATACATAGCCATATTTTATCATGTTCATGCTTCATAACCACAATTCCATTTATGCCAACAAAAAAGTCTCCATTCCATAGTCCAACTGGAACAGAGACACAAGTCGCTTTACAGCTAACGATTACTTTGACCTGGATGCTTCCTTATCTAGGAAAGGATAAATTTATAACCAACGCCGTGCACATTAATAATATACTGGGGATTTGAAGGGTCAGGCTCTATCTTTTTGCGCAAATTGCTGACATGGACAATAATAGTGCGGGTATCATTAAAGCTCTCCTGCCCCCAAATCTCACGGAAAAGCTCTTCATGACTAAACGTTTGACCCGGCCGCCCAGCCAAAAACTTCAATAAATCGAATTCTTTTTTGGACAATACGATCTCGATTTCATTTACTTTGACTGTTCTGCTCAGCAGATCAATATATAAGGCTCCAAACTCCAGTTTAGTTGGATGTGATGTTGGGTTATTAGAAAAATATGGCCTGCGCAAATTCGCTTGAACACGGGCAATTAATTCATTCGGGCTAAATGGCTTCGTTATATAATCATCGCCGCCCAGAGTAAGACCCGTTATCTTATCCTGCTCTTCTTTCTTGCAGCTCAAAAATAGAACAGGAACAGAAGTCTCCTGGCGAATTTCCTTGCATACTTCAAATCCATCTTTTCCGGGGAGCAGAACATCCAGAATAATTAGGTCAGGCTGCACAGTCCGAACCAGCTGAAGCGCCTCATCGCCACGATCCGCCAAGGCAACAGTAAACTTGTGCTTTTCCAAATATAATCGGATGACATCGCGGATTTCCGGATCATCCTCTACAACCAAAATAGTTTGTCCAGCCAATTTATATAGCACCACCATTACTTATTAATGAGAAAATCTTCCATTCAAAGCCCTTTTGGCGAGTATCCATTTATGTCTTAGCGGCAGCTTTTCTTACAATATCAGAATAGTTCAGCTCCACAACTGTGGTTAGAATAATTATCATAGATCTTATTAATTCGAGCTATTAGTTCAAGAATAGACAAATGACAGCAACTGGTCAAGAAGTTTGTACAGGAATTGTAAAGCAAATTTCGGTTCCGGCATTTAATACCGAGCGTCCCACCCAAATTTTCCCGCCATGGGATTCAATAATTTCCTTAGATATGGACAATCCCAGTCCTTTCCCCCCTGACACCGAATTGCGTGATCTGTTGCTAGTGTAGAAACGGTCAAAAATAAACGGCATATCATTCTCCGTAATTCCAGCTCCTGTATCCGAAATACGGCATAACATCTCCTTATCGCCATCATCGATCATCTCCACCTGGATCTCCCCGCCTGCCTGTGTGAATTTAATCGAATTATAAATAAGATTGGAGAAGACCTGATGGAGCCGTTCGACATCTACTTGAACTGTGGAGAAATTCCCGCTTTCTGCCGCATTGCCACTAATTATTAATTGGTAGCTGATACCAGCATTTCTAGCATCCAGCTCATACCGGGAGAATAGCGAATGAATTAAAGTCTCGGTAGTTAAGTAAAGCTTTTGAAAAGCAACCTGCCTAGCCTCTAATTGAGACAACTGAAATAAGTCCTCAATCAGCCTGCCCATGCCGAGCACTTTTCCATGAATCAGCTGAATATACTGCTTACGCTGCTCCTCCGTATCCACTATACCGTCGAGTATAGCCTCTACGTAGCACTGAATCGTCGTAAGCGGCGTTCCCAGGTCATGTGAAATATTGCTTAAAAGATGGCTTCGCGATATTTCCAAACGGGACATCTCACTGTTTCTAACCATAAGCTCATCGTTAACCAGCTCCAGGTCAGCTGTACGCTCTTTAATTTTGACACTCAAGCTGCTGTTCATCTGAGCCAATACCGCCGACATTTTCTCCTCATTGGAAAAAGCGCGTGAAAGCTTCATCGACAGCACGCCCGACTGGCAAATAATAAAAAATAATAAGCCAAAACCGGATGCACGCCCTGTTGTACTTAGCCATTCGTTGGCGTAAATCATATCATTTATGATGGATACCGCAAATACGAAGCTGGCCACTAAAATAATGGAGCAGCCTGGCCTCTGTAGATACCATGCCCGCATTAGTACATAAAGCTCAAATACAATCGCGAATCCTAAAACTACGTGGAAGCTAAGTAAAAATCGTGAATAAACAATCGTAGGGCTTACAACTGTCAGCACCGTGTAACAGATTGAGATGAGAATAAAACATCGTTGAATTTTCCTGCTGCTTTCATTCGGAAACAATTCACCGATGAATAGAACGAAAAAGGCTAGTGCCAAATATGCGCTAATATATTCAAGCTTCAATTCGAGCTCCCATGGAAACGCCGGAAATACCTTTAGAAGCACAATTTCCCCTATTACAATGGTTCTGAGCGCAATCAATATACAAAATAATCCAAAATATAAGGTAGAGCGATCATTTGATCGAATGGAAAATAGACCTAGATGATAAAGCCCCATGATCATCAAGCTGCCGAACAGCAGCATATCAAAGCCTACGCTAATTTCTTTTTGAGGAACGATTTGATCGAAAAGGCCCAATTCAAACGGCTGGCGCAGCCCTCCCTTCATATGATGGAAATTAGATACCTGAAGCAAAATTTCAATCTCTGAGCTATTCGAGTGGAAGCCTATTGTCTTGGTTGAATACATGGCGAAGGAATCCTCGTAGGAAGTTCCAACCTTACCCGCTTCTGCCAAAAGTTCTCCATTGATCCATAAACGATACGCTGACGTGATAAAGGGAACGCTCATTGCATAGGTGCGGCCGCTCGTTGGGAGCATCACCTTTAATCGGTAAGTCACATAGCCTGATCCCGAATAGGATTTAGAATTGATAGGCTGTCTATTCCACGAACCAGGAACAACAGCCATCTCGGGTGCTTGAATAGTAGTCTTGGCGGCAAAGCTTTCTGGCGTATACAGCTGTGCCCAATAAAACTCCCATTCCCCATTGAGTCTCAAGCTTCCCTTTTCTTTAAAATTCCAATCCGCCAAATTCATAACGCCCTGAGAGGCCTTGGGGGAATTTCCCTTGAGCCATTCCTCTGGTTTACCCTGAATCTCAGGCAGTGTAAGCACTGCCACTATCATTAAGAGGAAGAAGAGGAGTATCCAACCACTAAGCTTACTCTTAATCCATAACACTCGAGCTAATCCTCCTTTTGAACCATGTATAGTTCGATCCCTACGGCGATAGATTCCGCCAACTGCAACTGATAATCCGGATCGGACATGTCTTCATCCTCCGAAGGATTTGTCATGAAGCCCATTTCAACTAGCACAACGGGTACCGTTGACCAGTTGAATCCTGTTAAATCTTTTCGCGGCTGCAACCCTCTTGATGAAGCGTTCGTACCAGCCTTCAAAGCTCCTAATATCGATTCAGCAGCAAGCAGGCTATCCGCCTGAATGCTTCGGGTTACACTAACCGATTTGTCAGGATAAAGCACAGAATAACCCTTAGCTTTGGTCGAGTCATTACCGTCGGCATGAATCCTTACAGCCAACCGTGCATGAGCAGCATTGGCCATCTCGGCCCGTTCCACGTTGCTGAGATTCACTTCATGATCCTCGCGGGTCATTAATACCTCGAATCCCCGTTTGATAAGAGCTTCCTTCAGCAGCAAAGCCACCTCCAGGTTCAACACATATTCCGGTTTCCCCGTAGAAACGCCTGTTGTTCCTCCTGTAACCCTCGCCTTCGTTGCACTGGAATTCGGGGAGATGGGCTCCTGCCTGGAATCCCCCTTGCGCTGGTGGCCGGGATCCAAGTATATCAAGCCGCGAGAGACTGCTGCTTCATTCGCCGTATTCGCCGGATTCCCCGAATCCTTCTCTGATACAGGCGCTGTTGCTTCCGGGATCGTCTCCGACTCCTGTGATTTTTCCAGATTGAGATTCGCAGGAACAGAAGGAGTAGAAGCTTGAATACTTGACGGCATAATAGAAGCTGCAATAGGTACCTCGCGACCTCTACTTGAATCCTCCTTCACTGAATTGGGCTGATGGGCATAAGTGAGCGCAAAAAAGGCTACTGCGGCGGCGACAATTGCAGTGATACCACTTGCATGCAGTTTTTTCAAAGTATGCATCCCTCCTGGATGTTATATTGTGGAATTCGTTACATGCAGAATAAGCCCGCAGATCGGGTGTCTCTGCGGGCTCTTGGGTGTGTGTTGCGATCTGCTGTAGTTCGTTAGTGGTAATTCTGCGGTTCGTCTGTGCTCCCTTTATACTTTAACCAATAAAGGCTTCAGTTCCAATGGATCCATAGGCTTGCTGAACAAGTATCCTTGTCCCTCCGTACATTGCTGCTCCCTTAAAAACTGCAGCTGCTCCTCATTCTCCACCCCTTCTGCAATGACACTGAATCTTAAATTCCGTGCCATCGAGATGATCATGGAAATGATTTCTGCATCGTCGCGGTCATGCATCACATGAGCGACGAAGGATTTATCAATCTTTAATGAATCAATGGGAAACTTTTTTAAGTAGCTTAATGAAGAGTACCCTGTGCCGAAATCATCAATGGATATTTTAATGCCCAAGCTTTTTAAATCGTGAAGCTTGGTGATGACTAATCCTTCGTTAAACATGGCTACACTCTCGGTTATCTCAAGGTCCAAATATTGGGCTGGCATGCCGGTATCATCCAAAATACGCGCTATAACATCCACCAAATTTTGCTGTTGAAACTGACGAGCAGACAAATTAACAGCAACCCTCATTGGTGAGAGCCCTGCATCCAGCCATTCTTTATTTTGCAAGCAGGCTTTCCGGAGAATCCATTCCCCTATCGGTACGATCATTCCATTTTCTTCGGCAAGCGGCACAAATTCTGCTGGCGATACGTTGCCAAGCTCGGGATGGGACCAACGCAGCAGCGCTTCCATGCCTGTAATTTTGCCTGAATCCAGATCGACCTGAGGCTGATAATGAACCGACAGCTCCTGCCGCTCCAACGCTTTGCGAAGACCTTTCTCCAGCTCCACCTGCTTGGTCATCCGCTCGTTCATATCCGATGTGTAGAACCTGTAATGATTCCGCCCCTGCTCCTTGGCCAAATACATAGCCGTGTCGGCATGCTTCACCAACGTCTCCACATCGGTACCGTCAACGGGAAACATACTAATTCCCATACTCGGTGTAACATAAAACTCATTGCCTTCAAGTACAAACGGCTTCGAAAGCTCGTCAATTAGCAGCTGCGCAGTCAGCATAGTCTCTTCTCTATCTGAATCTGGCAGCAGCAATACGAATTCATCGCCTTCTATCCGTGAAACGATATCATTCGAACGGATATGCTGCAATAGCCTTCTTGCTACAGCCCGCAGCAGATCGTCCCCTTTGGTATGGCCGAACATATCATTGATGATTTTAAAGCGGTCCAAGTCAAGAAACAAGACAGCCGCCGTTGGTTTCTCATGTCTACTGGATTGATCCAGAGCATTGCTGCAAAGCTCTTTAAACAGTAGTCGATTGGGTAAGCCTGTCAGAAAGTCATGGTGAGAATAAAAATCGATCTGTTTACTTTTGCTCATCAGCTCATCTTGGTATTGATGCATCTGCTGGCGGATAAAATCGATATGTTCAGCGACCGCATCCAGTTCGTCAATGGGCCTGCCCAGCTTTTCACCTTGCAGCCTCTTATTCAGTCCACGGATAGGCCGTACTAAATATTCAGCCATACAGTAGCCGATAATCAAGGCTGGAGGTACTATCGCAATAGATAGCAGATAAGGGGAAAATCCCGCATCCAAGGCTAGTGCTGCAAGCCTGTGAAGCAGGATATCGTTCATAGCAATCAGCAGCAGAACAGCCGATGTAAACAAAGCAATAATTTTATTTCTAAACGACATTGCAAAATGCCTCCTATGTTGTAGCTTTTCCCTTTGTCCGGCATCTTCAACGCCTTATTCATTTTCGACATCATGTACTAGAAATCACGCAAGTTCGTCACGCTTGGAATAATTCGCCACAGCTTGAGTAAATCCTTCTTTTTACCTAGACAAATCGCTCCTCTCCCCCGTACAAGAAGAAAAAGACCCTGCTGCTGCACAAGGAGAGGGCAGCCAGGATCCTTTTTGTATGGTAAGAGAAGTTTCAAGTGAGCCATGAGGCCTACTTGCTTTCAAACGACAGCGCAGTATCCACAAAACCGTCTTGCAGTTTAACAAGGGCCAAATCCGTTTTTCCATTCCCGTCCAAATCAACCGTAATTAGTTTCGAGCCCGGGCTTCCCCAAGGGCCGAATACAGATAGCAGCTGATACTCGTCTGTTCCCTTTAAGAGGTATACGGTAAATCGTTTGAGCTCGGAATTCCAACGCAATATGTCCTCTTTCCCGTCTCCGTTGAAGTCTCCGAAACGAATTTCCCCATCCTCATTAGGAATATTCAACTCAACCTTCTTGAGCTTCCATGACATAGCAGCTTGATCCAAGCTAAGCTCAAGTCCATTGACCGCACCCGATCTTGCATAAAACAGCGACTTGGTCCCATCTTCTTGCGTACGGAGCTGCATCTCGTTTTTCAATTCATTTTTAAATTTGTAGGGCTTGAGCGGCTTGATTCCCCCGTCCTTGTTCACATAATACCCGAATAAATTCAATCGATCCGATGATAATCCAGCGATAACTTTATCTCCGCCACCCATTGGAATCACATATAGATTAGCGTAGCTGCGGGGTGCTATCTTCCATTCTTTCTGGAGCTTAAATTGACCGTTCTCCGAGTCGTACCGCTGCAGCAGTCCGGTTGGATCCATGATCCATAAGCCATTCCTCTTCCCCTCTGCAGCAGCTTTGTCTTCCAATGCTGCCGCAGCTCCGTTCCTGTAAGGTACATTTGCCCACACGGAAGATGCTGCCTGAGCGTCATTGCGCATACCTTTGAATGAGCCGGGTATCACCGTAATGTTTCCGTTCTTGGAATCCCAATTCACTATATCGCTCTGTCCGTCTCCAGTAACATCCCCAAGAAGCAGTTTATCCTGCAGACTTCCCGGATTGATCTGAATGCTTTGCGATGGGGTGAAAGGAACATAATCCTGAATGGAGTAGAATTTATAACCTTTTGCCTTTAATCCCAATACAAGCTTTTGCAGCAAGCTTTTATCCTGTGCGGGATACCGGAATTCCGGTAAACCGTCTCGTACTACCGGCTCGCCCTCATCATTGGTTACCGGTACCAGATACTTAAAATCAAGAAAAGGATGATAGAAAAAAGAGCTGATATTATTAGACTTGCCCACACGGTCGATAATCAATTTCTCATCTTTGTTATAAGGAATATAATCAAAAGGTGTTGGGATATAAGCAGCCCCTAGCGTTGGAGCGCCGTAACCTCTGTTACGCTCATTTACATATTGGGCGACCGGTGTATTGCGGTCCGTTTGCACATCTGCCTGATAATGAAGTCCAAAGTAGTTACGGAACAGCTGATCTTGCTCCGGTGTGGATCGGTAGTGCGGCGCCTCCCAGAACTGCGGCTTCAGTCCTGCATTCTTAAAGATGGCCAGTCCTGCCTTCAAGCGCGGCTCAGCGAAAGAAGCCGTCAGCGTCTCATCAGAGCCTGGCACATTAAACTCATTGCCAATACCTGATTCTTGATGCCCGTCATCTCTTCGTACATTCCCGACCTGATGGGTGTATCCATGCATCCCAAGAGTAGCTCCGGCTCCAACAGCCTGCTTCAGAACCTTCTGGTATGCTTCTACATACGTATTTCCAGTTTGATCTAGTGAGACATCGTACCGAGCTCCATCTGCCGAAACATCCACCCAGCGAGGGATGACTGCCAGATGGTAATTAACGTGCTGCTCACGCAAATATTCCAGTACCGCCCGCAGCTTACCAAGCTGTTCCATAGATCCATACTGCCCGCCCGGACCGATATCCTCGAGCCGCATAAGCACAAAGCGAGGATTGCTCGACTCGCCTTCAACTGTGATAATATGGTAAGCAGTGAACAATACGCATACAACTAATGCAGATAAAACGAATTTCAGCCATTTCAATTTAATTAAGTATGTCACAGTATGCCGGCTCCCTTCTGGCTGTCTAAAAGCGATAAATTTAAAGCGTTTACATTTTAGTTAAACTACGATGATTGTACCAAATTTTCTTTGCTCCGAACATCACTTTTTTAAAATAAAATAAAGGAACAAAGTGCTGTCAGTCACTTTATTCCTTTATTGTTTATTGCTGGAACGATTGCCCTGTATCAGATCATTCTTCCCGCTCCGAGCACAGCGGAAAACCTTAGCCTGCGGTAATCAGCAATCCAATGTTGTCCATTGTATAGCTCCCTTTCCAGCAGCTTGCTGCAGCGTGCGTAGGCCTCACGCTTCGGCTCTTCCGCAAGCCCTGCAAAAAACATCCCTGCAAAGGCGTCAAGCCAATGCTCAAGCCCACCCTCACCGTCATCGAGCTCCGTTGGTCGATCGTACAGCTCCATCCAGCGCACCTCAAACCCTTGCGCTTCCAGCAAGCCGCTGTATTCGCTCACACTAGGGAAATACCAGGGATTGCGCTCTTCAGCATCTATCCCGTAATCCCCTAATACTTTGGCTATCGCCTCATAGATACGTCCCACGTTTCGTTTGCCTCCGAATTCAGCAACGAATCTTCCCCCTTCGTGAAGCGCCAGCCGAACCGATTCAATTACACGCTCCGGCTGCTTCATCCAGTGCAGCGCTGCATTGGAGAACACCGCATCGACCGGCTTATCCAATCGAAATTCATGTCCATCCATAACTTCAAAGGATATCGACGGATACTTATGTCTGGCTTTTCCTACCATATCTGCCGATTCGTCTATGCCTATACAGCTAGCTCCAAGCTGTGCAATAACATGAGTCAGATCACCTGTACCGCAGCCCAAATCTATGATACGCTCATTCGGCTGTGGATTAAGCAGCTCTACAACTCCTTTACCCAAACGTGATACGTATCCGATCTTACTATCATACAATCCGGCATTCCATCCCTGATTTACAGGTTTCTCCATAAAATTCAGCTCCTTTAAATCCTATTATGGTCGTTGATCATTAATTCCGGAAATATATAATAACAATCACTTTAATAGTTTATACCTATAATTAAACGTGAGCAGGTCCATTTTCATATATAATTATTAACGAAACAATTAAAAGATTTCATTTACTTATGAATTCTTCTGACGATATAATGAATTCATTGTGTTCTAAATATTCTTTCGGATCTTCCGCATGAGCTTGGCCGCCTCGATTATGCACACCAACAGCATATTACTTAATATTGCTTCCACATTGTGGTCTACGGTCTACGGTTTAAATACGCCGGCTTCACCTCTACCTTCCATATCTGTCATGACTGGCGCGCTTGCCATTTGTACCACACGCATATCAGGAGTCTTTTCGGAAACGTTTGTGTAGGCTAACGGTCATCAACCGTTATACTTCGGGCCCCCATAATTACATCTATCGTTCCCCTTGCCGCGTTGATTTAATTGCATTTTTTTGATCACACTGCTTGGTTTATATGTGCGGCTTTGTTATGAATTAGATCCGATTGTTATCTTTAATTGATGTAGGCAGGCAGGTGATCAGAACTAAATGCAGAAAATTCCAGTCACAAGAGACGGCAAAAAAGGATCCGATATCTTAATCATTCATTCGGATGATGTAGTTAAAATCGAGTCAGTGAAAGAAAAGGAACTTGTCATTCACACTGCGAATAACAAATACTACTGGGCTGCAACATTGGAAGCTTTCGAGGAGTGGATGTATGAGGAAGGCTTTCGCTTAATCGACCAAATGAACGTAGTTAATATGAATCATGTTTCGGAATATGATCTCAAGAAAGGGATCGTATCCTTGCGCCCCGAACATGAGACACAATCCAAAACAGCCTCAGCCGCATGGATTCACAAGGATCATATTATTAATGTGATGAACATGCTTGAAGAGTTGAAGAAGCTGGATAAAAGCACCGACCCTGATGAATTTCAGGATGATATTTTAGAATCGATATTAGCTCAGGAGGAAGATAGCCGTTTTGCTCGTTCTTACGCTATGATTCAAGCCATCTTCGAAAAGAAAAAGGCAGAAAAGCAATTGGAACAAAGCGAGCAGCGATATAAATCTTTGTTCCGCCATAATCCGGATCCTATCTGCTCCTTCGACCGCAATGGGTTCTGCACCAGCGCTAATCCGGCCTTGTTCTCCATGACAGGGTATACGGAGGAGGAGCTTCTTCATAAATCGATCCACCATTTAATTGTTCCGGATCAATTGGAGCGTTGGCATGATTACTTTGCAGATACACTCCAAGGGCAGACCCGTCATTATGAAGTGACCTTCTTACACAAAAATGGAAGCTACGTGGAATTAAGTATTTTAAATGTTCCTATAGTTGTGAACGGTCAATTTAATGGCGTTTATATGATCGGCAAAGATATCAGCGAGCGCAAGCGAGCCGAAGAAATGTTAATCCGTTCGGAGAAATTGTCAATTGTCGGTCAATTAGCGGCAGGAGTAGCCCACGAAATACGTAATCCTTTAACCTCTTTAAAAGGCTTTGTTCAATTGATGCAAAATAAAGTAAACGGTTATGACTCCTATTTCGAAATTATGAAAGATGAGTTGGAGCGGATTAATTTTATTGTCAGTGAATTTCTTGTCATTGCGAAGCCGCAATCCGTCCGTTATGAAGCGAAGGATGCGATGCAAATCTTGCAAAATACCATCGTACTTTTGAGCTCACAGGCAATGATTCACAAAGTAAAGCTTGTTACTGAAGAAGCGCAAGACAACTTAGCCAAAATTAATTGCGATGAAAATCAAATTAAACAGGTGTTCATCAACATATTGAACAATTCTATGGATGCGATGCCCGATGGCG
The DNA here is from genome assembly GCF_024722015.1 of Paenibacillus radicis (ex Xue et al. 2023). GTDB lineage: Bacteria > Bacillota > Bacilli > Paenibacillales > NBRC-103111 > Paenibacillus_S. The sequence goes on from NZ_JANQBD010000014.1 coordinate 126,507, forward strand.
GCAATATCCGCATGGAGCTCCTTAATTATGATCACCAGCATATTATGATACGTTTCACAGATGAAGGATGCGGTATACCCGAAGAGCGCATTCCTCGTTTAGGTGAGCCTTTTTATACAACTAAAGAAAAGGGCACGGGGCTGGGTCTGATGGTCACATTTAAAATCATCGAAAGCCATGGGGGCCGTATGCGAATTCATAGCAAGGTCAACGAGGGAACAACCGTTGAAATTATATTGCCCACAGCGCCCGGCCACTCAGCTCAACCGAAGCTGCAGGGAAATTGAATGCAAGCATTTCACAATAAAAACACCTCTGACCACTTCATTTTATGTGATCGAGAGGTGTTTTTTTGAATAGGTGAGGTTTAGTAACCAGGATATCCATAAGGCGAATATGGATACTGAGATGGGTACTCATCTTGGTACGGATAAGGATATGGGTATGGATACGGGTATGGATATGGCGCATAGTACGGTTGTGTCAAAAATGGAGTCACAGCAATTAGAGGCAGGAGTGAGTTATTGAACCCTCCATGGAATCCTCCCCCTCCACCATGAAAGCCTCCGCCATGGAATCCTCCTCCTTGATGGCCTCCTCCTCCACCATGAAAGCCTCCTCCTTGATGACCTCCTCCGTGAAAAGGCGGCCGTACCAGATGCTGCTCAGGTCTGTTAGCTGGCACCTGCACAGCTGTCACGGTCACTTGCTTTTGTTTTTCCCGTTGTTTCGGTTGGTTAGACATATCTGTTCTCCCTTTTCATGTTGAGATAGCGATCTACTAAAATATATGTACGATCGCCTAAGGGGTGAATGCCTACCTGAAAAAATGGGCGAATATCCTGGTCTTTGTCTAACGGTTAAGCAGGCTGCCTACATATCGGAGCAGCTCATTGGCAGAAGCTGTCGAATACCCGTGTTCTTCAACCAAACGCTTGATAACTTCATTGATCCTCTTAAGTTGGTTGCCATCCGGCGTTTTGGTTGAGGTAGTTATTTTTACAACATCCTTCATATCGGCAAACAGTTTTTTCTCAATAGCTTCGCGCAGCCTTTCATGACTGCTGTAGTTAAACCTGTGACCTTTGCGCGAGTATGAAGATAGACGGATTAGAATTTCCTCACGGAATGCCTTCTTCGCATTTTCCGATATTCCGATCTGTTCCTCTATGGAACGCATCAGCCTCTCATCCGGATCCATGTCTTCTCCGGTCATCGGGTCCTTAACTTTGCCCCAGTTGCAATATGACTCAATATTATCCAGATAATTATTAAACAGCGTTTTCGCAGACTCCTCGAACGAGTACACAAAAGCCTTTTGAACTTCCTTCTTAGCCAGCTCATCATATTCTTTACGCGCAACAGAGATGAAGTTCAAGTAGCGTTCACGCTCTTCCTTCGTAATCGATGGATGCTGATCCAGACCGTCTTTCAAAGCTCGCAGAACATCCAATGCGTTTATAAATTCGAGTCCTTGCCGGATCAACGCGCTGGATATGCGGTTAATGACATACCTTGGATCTATCCCCGACATTCCTTCTTCCAAGTATTCACTTTGCATTTCCTTCAAATCAGCTTCCTTATAACCCTCGACTTCTTCCCCATCGTACATGCGCATCTTTTTAACAAGATCCATACCTTGCTTCTTCGATTCCTTTAACCGGGTCAGGATGGAAAAGATAGCCGCTGCCCGCAAAGAATGCGGGGCAATATGAACATGTGCCATATCGCTCTGCTTGATTAGCTTCGTATAAATTTTCTCTTCTTCCGACACCTTCAGATTATAAGGAATCGGCATCACAATCATCCTGGATTGAAGCGCCTCGTTCTTCTTGTTGGAAATAAACGATTTATACTCGGACTCATTCGTATGTGCAATGATCAGCTCATCAGCCGATATTAAAGCGAAGCGGCCCGCTTTGAAATTCCCCTCCTGCGTCAATGACAGCAGGTTCCACAGAAACTTTTCGTCACACTTTAACATCTCCTGAAACTCCATGATGCCCCGGTTCGCTTTATTCAGTTCTCCATCAAACCGATAAGCGCGGGGATCGGATTCCGAGCCGAATTCCGTAATGGTTGAAAAGTCGATGCTTCCCGTTAAATCAGCAATATCTTGTGACTTGGGATCTGAAGGACTGAAAGTTCCGATCCCTGTCCGTGAATCCTCAGAAATAAGCACGCGCTCTACCTGTACATCCTCAATGCGCCCTCCATACTCCGTTTTTAGCCTCATTTGGCAGGAAGGACATAGGTTCCCTTCAATCTTCACCCCAAGCTCCTGCTCGACCTCCGGACGCAGCTCCAGCGGAATCAAATGCAGAGGCTCCTCGTGCATGGGGCAACCTTTTATTGCATAAACAGCACCTTCATCCGTACGAGAAAACTGCTCCAAACCACGTTTAAGCAGAGTGACAATGGTTGATTTGCCCCCACTAACTGGCCCCATGAGAAGGAGGATACGCTTACGGACGTCGAGGCGTCTTGCTGCAGAATGGAAGTATTCTTCAACAAGCTTTTCAATTGCCAGATCCAATCCGAATATTTCCTGTTCAAAGAAATGGTACCTGCGTCTACCGTTATCATCTCCTACACCTTTCGAAGCGATCATTTTATAAACTCGACTGTGAGCGGTCATCGCCAAGCTAGGGTTCTTGTGAACCATTACGATATATTGCGCAAAGGTTCCCGTCCATGCCAATCTGTCGGTTTCTGTGCGGTAATCCGAAATTTTCTTGAATATGTCCATGAGTCAACCTCCTCCGTACGGTGCTTTTGCTATGACAACATCAAAGAAATGAAGTGTAGTAAATACCTATGCAAGTTAGGGGGATAAGTTGCCCGAAAATTTAATATTAAATTAGAGTTGAGTGTATGCTTTCAAATTCATACAAGCCCATAAGTCTGACTTCACAACCGGAAAGCAGGGCGAATGCCAGATTGGATGTCGAACACGCTTTCCCGAAAACTTTTTGATCATATGGTGCATATTGAATCCTTTTTAAGTCGATAAAAAAAAGCCTTCCTCCCGCTGATTCCTGAGTCAGGAAAATCTTGCGGTCAGAAGACTGCTTGCAGTGGCTGCTAGAGCCATTGATGAAGCCGTATGATGGTGTAACGGTTACGGACGTACTTGGCATATTTCAAGCTATCTTCCAGCAGCTCAGGCTCAACGCCCAGCTCATCGACCGTCGTTGGGCCTCCAACGCGCCGCAGTGCATCTGCCAGCTGCCCGGAGGGCGGCACGTTGCCGCACACAGCGCGGACTTCGTCCCAACGCTCGATGATCCACTGCGGCAGCTCCTGCTGCTCCGCTGACTCTGTCGCGTCAAGCGCTGCCAGCCCGTTCTCCGCCAGCACCTGATCGGCGATGCTCCCGTAGCCCGCCTGGATCTGCTCGCGCATCCGCTCGGGCGTCAGCACATCGCCGCGAGCCTGCCGCTCAGCTATCGCCGCAGCGACAGCTTCCTTCGACAGCGCGGCCGCTGCCTCGTAAAGCTTCGCCATCTGCACAGCGGCGACGCCGACCTTGGCCCCGTGCAGCAGAGCTCTGCGCCGCTGCTGAATGAACCGCATCTCCCAGTAATGGGAGAGGTGATGCTCTCCGCCCGAGGCCGGGCGGGAATGGCCTACAAGCAGCATGGAGATGCCTGACAGCGTCAGGCCCTCCATCAGCTTGCGCATGCCCAGCTCGCTGCCCTCGGCGATCTCGTCGACATAGTCGACGCACATGGCGAGACCCTGCCGCGTCATTTCATCCGCGAGCTCGCAGTGGGGCTCGCCGAACAGCACTCGCCCCAGCTGCCAGTCGGCCAGCGACGTGTACTTGCCCAGCATATCGCCGAATCCGGCAGCGATCAGAGCTTTCGGCGACTTGGCCAGCAGCGCCAAGTCGGCGAAGATCGCTTCCGGCGCGCAGGCCGCGATCGTCTGCTTGAAGCCGCCGATAATTAGCGGCGCTCCGACAGAGGCGAAGCCGTCGACCGAAGGGGCCGTCGGCACCGAGAAGAACGCGCGGTCCATTTTGTGCGACACAAAACGGACCACATCGTGGATCGTGCCCGAGCCTACGGCCACGATGGCCTGCACCGCAGGCGTCACGTTCAGCATCAGCTGTACGATGACGCGCTCGTCGGCGGCGAGCTCCCCGCGCTCGTCAGCACCTAGCACACACAAGGACACGTTCAGATGAGCCGCTTTACACAGCCCAAGCAGCTCGCGTCCAGCCGCGTCCAGCGTGTTCTTGTCGACCACTAGAAGAAGCTCACTATACCCACGCTCCTGCGCATAGGAAGGCAGCGCGTCTAACGCTCCGCGCTCAATAACGACTTTGCGAATGGATACGGAATGCGTTTTACCGCAAGCGCATTCCACACTTTGTCCCAACCATGGGTCTATTTGACCTGCTTGTTCTACGGATAACATAAACAAGAACCTCCTACAATACCTCATTGTAATTTTTGAAAAGCTTGTAACTCCGCTCCTCCTTGTAAAGAGCTCACAAAGCGAGTTTTCTACGAAAACTAATACTTTCACGGTGCTACAAAGCAGACTGTTTGAACACGCACTTTATAGATTTTGTCTGATCCTATAACAAAACCTCGAACGTTGTCATCTATAGAGAAGCTGCCGCTTTTTTTAACAGGTTAATATGCTTTATAGCAGTGACTACTAATCCAATACTACCAAACTTATGATATAATTACATTAATTTAGATGGAAATGGAAATCCGATTGAGTAATATCCACTCATAATTCGATCCCATCACTATGCTCAAAGGAGACGGAAAGACTGTGGCGATCAAAACAGAGACAGAGCTTTACGCACCAGTCAAATCGTATTTCGAACAGCTGGGGTATAGCGTTAAAGGTGAAGTGCGCCATTGTGACTTAGTTGCGATGAGAGGCGACGAACCGCCAGTTATTGTTGAACTGAAAAAAAACTTCTCAATCCCGCTGCTTTTACAAGGGATCAACAGACTGCGGCTAACCCGCCAGGTATACGTCGCTTTCGAGCTTCCCAATAAAGGCCGTGCTCCTCACGGAGCCAGTTGGCCAGAGCTTCGCAACCTTTGCCAAATGCTCGGAGTGGGCATGATAACGGTACAATTTTTCAAACGAAAAAAACCAACCGTCCTTTTGGAATGCCATCCGCCTGTCGCATCCCTCACTCATCATGATGGCCCCAAGCCGGTTGAAGCTGAACCTGAGCCCGTGCCTGCTCCCGCTATTTTGCCGCGTCATAACAAGCGCGCTGCGGATAGGATCGTCTATGAATTCAAGGAACGCCGGTCGGATTACAATGTAGGCGGGAGTACGAAGCTTAAACTGATGACGTCTTACCGTGAAAAAGCGCTCCACATAGCTTACTTACTCAATCAGCATGGACCTCTAAGCCCACGTCGCCTGCGTGAATTGACAGGTAATCCTCACACGGCTGGTCAGCTCCAAAAAAACTATTACCGTTGGTTTCAGCGTGTGGAACGCGGTGTATATAAGGTTACACCACAAGGTGAAGAGGCTCTTAGAACCTACGCCAATGTCGTTGAAGAGCTTCCTCCAATGAATCAGCTATAGGCTTACCTCCTTTTTACTTTTTATAATTTAGACATCTGCAGTCATAATCCATTCTATCGCAGGATATGCATAGAGTAATAGATTATCCATGAAGGAGTCTGTGCCTATGAAACATCCGACACTTCCAGCTCAAGCAGCCCTTAAAGCACTTCTTCGGCATCGTTGGTACTTTACCGTACTATTCTGTCTGGTGGTGGTTAGCTTCTCCATGCTACCTGCTCTTGCCCAAGCACCTGATAAAGCAGTCTTTGGGCATTCTTCCGTCGGAAGCGTGAATAAGCCCACTCCCCTGATTGCTCCATTATATAATCCCGATTCGGATCCATTTGCTCTTTGGTTTGATTCTCCCTTCAGGTCCCCGATAGCTATTTCTTCAACCACTGGGCCTGCTATCAATGCTATGTCTGGGTTACTTTCTTATGCAAATCCCGATATGGTTACCGATTCGATTCCTGATGATTCTGCGGATCGTCCCGATGCAGATCCTGCACTAGCATCCGCAAGTTCAGTCCGTACTCACTTCTCTGCAATTCCCGCAGCTTCTGCGGCCCCAGCAACACCTGCAATACCTGCAACACCACCTGTAAAACCAGATAAGCCCGCGCGTATTCCAGTTCTTAATTACCACAGCATTACCGTAGACCCGGGCAACACCGCCACCATTACACCTGAGAAATTTGCCGCACAAATGCAGTACTTGGCTGATAAAGGCTATACCCCCCTAACTTTAAAGCAATTTTCTGACATGATGGAAGGAATCGATAAAGGTCCCGATAAACCGATACTTCTGACCTTTGATGATGGCTATGCGGATAATTATGAGCATGCGATGCCGATTTTGAAGAAGCTGGGTTTTCACGCAACTTTATTTATGTCTCCAGGCACGGTAGAGGACGGCTACTTTCTGAATTGGGATCAAATAAAGGAAATGCACGAAGCAGGCTGGGATATTCAGCCCCATGGCATGACGCATCCTCATTTGCCTACACTCAACGCTAAAAGCCAAACTTTCGAAATTACGGAGGCAAAGGCCCAGATTGAGCAGATCGTTGGAACGACAGCCGATGTATACTGTTATCCTTACGGTGAATGGGACGCAACGACACTGAAGATTTTAAAAGAGCATTATTTCCGTTATGCATTTACTATAGATCAAGGTATCACAACACCAAGCCAAGATAATCTAAAGCTCAAACGCATTTTTGTTAATGGAGAGGAGTCGATGGATAAGTGGAGGTACAGATTCGAAAAATAGTGATCCAATTGCAAAAAGACCCGATTCCAACCAAAAAGCGCTGGATTCCGATCTCATTCCACTTTTGGATATTATCTTACTAAAGGGCTTAACCTCAAAATCGGTTCTTGACCCTCCGCCGACCATCAGACATTACAAAATCCTGCAATCACGCAGTTATTTTCTACCGGAATTGCTGTAGAGAGCACATACCTGCGAAAGTACATCCATTTTCATAGAAAACACTCCGGTTCAGCTAGGAATGAAGAAATAAATGCACATTTGCATGAATTCAATAAGATTTCGGATATACCGGCCCAAAGGCTGTATAGATGCAGGTTTTTGGCAGAAGGCAATGGCTTTGAATCGAATAAAGTCGTGTATGCTGTCACTGCCGTTCTTAAGTTTTGGTCTAGGGCTGGGCACAGAGACGAAATCAAAATTGACTTCGTCCAAGCACTGATTTCGGATTTGAGCCACTAAAAGAACAGCTTTATCTTATTAAGGCGGGTTTACTAGATCGCTTCAACAGCTCCTTATGAATCCAAATGGCCGCTTGAGCCCCTTCACCCATTGCTATAGTCAGCTGCTCTGCATGGACTCCGACATCCCCAGCCGCCCATACGCCAGGAACACTTGTCATCTTGGTTCTCGGGTCGGTTACAATATGCTTGTTTTCCAGACGTTCTATACGAAGCTGCGAGGCCAGTTCAGACTGCACCTCATTACCGCCAAAGGCAATAAATCCGCGCGCTCCGTTTATTTCTTGTCCATCTATCATACGAACTCCATGAAAGATTCCGTCTCCCGATGTTATAACCTCGTCAATAGTCTGTCCATAATAGACAATCCCCTTATCAATGAGCTTCTCCATCATTGCCTTGCTTACCGGCGCTATCGCCGCTTCATGATTGATATAGATTAAATCAGAGGTCCAATACAACAGATGCAGCGCCATCGATGCCCCCACATCCCCTGACCCCATTACAATGGTGCGGTGGCCCTGGGTTTCATATCCGTCACAATCCGGGCAAACGTACACGCTGCTTCCCAAGCAGTTTATAAGCCCTGGAAGCTTAGGAAAGCGGTCCAGCAGCCCTGTTGCCAGCAGCAATGTATCTGCCTTGATCGCTTGGGATTCTCCACTTATCTCTACACTGAAGACATCTTCCTGCCTATTTAATCGTGCCACCGCACCTTTAATAAACTGAACTCCCAACCTTTCGGCCTGAAGCTTTCCCAAGCGGCGCAGCTCTTCCCCGGAAACTCCATCCGGCCATCCGAGTACATTATGATAGCTTCTACATAATGTCGACCTGCCATAACCCTTATCGACCACAAGAGTACGATGCTTATAGCGGCCAAGCTGAATCGCTCCTTGCAACCCTGCTATGCCGCCTCCGATGACTACACAGTCATAATGAGAAGCCATATTGTGGAGCGCCCCTTAATGAATAGATGATTTCCTTCAAGCTTACCAACCAAATAGCTTTCAAAGGATTCCCAAAAAAGCTAACGACTATTCAAAGTCTTAGGGCTATCACATATTCAGTTTTTTGCCTGGGGCTGCTGATTCCTTAGGTTCTTTTGCTTCCTTAGCTTCATTTGACCGTAACAACCACACTAAATTAATTTGCACGATGGCGGCTCCAAAAACCACCCAAGGGAGTGTTTCTTCACCCACATAGCGGCTCAAACCGATTAATATTAAAATAGCTATGACCCGGCCGCAGTTAACAAATATCTCACGCACTACCACCGACTCTACCCGCAATTGTCCCTTTAACGGCATCATGCTGATCAAGCGGAAATAATGTGTCGTCATCGTGTTACCCTGCAAAGGTGCACAAATAGAATATATAATCATAAACAAAATGACCGTAAGCAGTGACAAGCTCCAAACAATTAATAACGTACCTGCTATAAAACCAACCGTGGAAATGAGGAGAAACAGCTTTGCCAAATCCTCTCGACCATATTTAGAAATAAATAATCCGGTACCAATGCTCACACTTGCATACATCACACCCAGGTAGCCTACCAAATCCTCACGTCCAACAATCTGGAATAACAATATTGTAGGCAAAAAAAGCATAATACCTTGCAGCATCCCGAGCACCGAGAATCCGAACAACGATCCCGTCCAGATCTTGTTTTTACGCATTAATAATCCTGTAAACTTCAAATAATAAGCCTTATGATGAGAAAGCTTGGATTTTATTTTAAAGCTGCCTATTGTTGCAAGCAGGAACATAAAGAACGCTACGGAAAATACAAAGGTGTACCCCTGAAGTCCATCATTTTGCCTTATTATAAACCCTGCCAAGGCTGGGCCGATTAATCCTGCGAGTGTAAAAATAATCATATTGGTTGCCAAGTATCGAATTCGATTCTGTTCTGTGGATACATCGTACATTAGAGTCAAATATCCTACCCAATAGAAGGAGGAGGCCAGTCCCCCAAATACAGCAAATAACACATAGTAATCTACAACCCGCTCCTGAGCGAAAACAACGACCAAATAGAACAACGCGATCAACGCAATTCCAAACCGGTATGTGAACATCCGGTCCTTCCGTTTGATCAGCCACCCGCCTAATGCAAAAGCAAGCGGGGTTGCCGCATAAGTAACAACATAATACATCCCGTTAATCCAAAGGCTATGCGTTAACCTCCATAAATATAAAGTCAGGAACACGCTGGACATCGATGCGCCGAACTGAAAGCAGAAGTGTATGAATAACGACACGACAGCTTCCTTTGATAATTTTTTATCCTCAGAAACCGCATGTTTTCTCGCCTCGAGCCATTCTCTGAAGCTTGTTGCAAGACGTGTAGCCATCCTCATCCTCCGTTAGCCTAACCATTAATTACCTTCCATTGTAACAGCGTGGCATAGCTAAAGTTAAATGCATAAAGCGCCTTCAAACAGGATAAAAACGCTTTAGTTAGGATATCCCTTCATTTCTCCTTACTATTAGGTATAGTGCAACGCTTTTGGCACCTATGCTCTCAATTGCGCTTGCTGCTGGAAATAAACGACCGCTCTTGAAGTCGTGTTACTGGAAAAGAAGCTTGCAGCCGTGCTTTCCTTTACTGGAGACTAATTCTTTCCCAATGAATTAGTGGAAGCATTAACGGAAGTAGTTATTCCGTTATGTCATGAAAAGCACAACAAACAGAGAAATAACGGAATAGCTATTTCCGTTATCTCTCTGTTTTTGTTCATTGTGCCTCTATTCGCAGCATATAACGGAATTCCGACTTCCGCTATTGTCTCTAATTGGAGGCCGCAGATTAAATAACGGAATTTTCTGTTCCGTTCAGGACCTTTAATGCACTACACCGATCTTTTCTGTTCTACTCTGTGCTTTGGCGTTGCTATTAAAAACGCGTATTTCGGTGACTTCATGAAAAGATAATGTAAAGCCCCAGCACGTTTGTGCCGGGGCTCGAAATATTACTTTTTCAGACTATCCCATGTTTTTTGGAATTCATCAAACATCTGATCCTTCGTTTTCTGCTTAGCTACATAGGCCTGCATTGTCGCCGCAAATTTCTTGCTGCTTGCTTCGCCGCCAGGGAACTTGAACCAGTTCCAGCTCAATGTTTTATTGTCTTTACTGTATTTGATAATATCAGCTGCCAATGGGCCTAATATTTTTTCATCAGCAGGGATATTTGTAAAGGCAGGAATGAATTTGAATTCTTCAGTAATATACTTTTTACCAATATCTGAAGAAACGAGCCAGTTCAAGAATTTCTTAGCTTCTTCTTTGTTGGCAGAGTTTTTGTTAATTACCCAGTTGTTTGGAACTCCGACAGGAAGCTTGTCGCTTGCCGCTGCATCATCACTAATAGGCATTGGCAGGAATCCAACCTTGATATTCGGGTTCGTTTGCGTAATTTGCAATTGCGTCCAGTTCCCTTGTTGCGTCATTGCTGCTTTACCTGTCGCAAATTCAGTCACCTGTGTCTTATAGTCGGTTTGCAGCGGGTTTTTGTTGCCGTATTTCAATTGCAGATCAAACAGCTTCACCCAGTTTTCGAATGCCGGGTTACCAACCATTTTACCAGTACCTTTGTTTAAGCTGTCGATGAATGCGTTAGGATCAGGCTGGTAAGCAAATGGAAGGTTAACGAAATGGTTACCTAACACCCACCACTCAGCATAGCCGTTAACAAAAGGCGTTACGCCTGAAGCCTGCAGCTTCTGAGCCGCTGCATCCAGCTGTGTCAATGTTTTTGGCAGCTCAGTAATGCCAGCTTTGGCAAATAAATCTTTGTTATAAATAAAGCCATAGCCTTCCAGATTAAGCGGTTGGCCGTATAGCTTACCGTCCTTCGTCATTGGTTCTTTCGCAACAGTTACCATATCTTTAACCCAAGGCTGATCGGATAAATCCTCCAAATGCTCAATCCATTTATCCAAGTCAGAGAATCCACCGTTATTGAAAATATCCGGCTTGTCGCCTGAATTGAATTTCGCCATAAGCGCAGCGCCGTAATCGGAACCGCCTCCTACAGTGTCAATCTGGATTTTTACTCCCGGGTTCGCTTTCTCATATTCGGCAGCAAGCTTAGCCAGAGGCTCGGCGATTTCCACTTTAAACTGGAACATCTTAAGCGTTACATTCTTGCCTCCTGCAGCACCACCCGCGTTTGTGCCTCCTGGGCTTGGAGCTGGTTCTTTCTTTGCACAACCGGCTAGAATGGAAAGAACCAGTATAGCAACCATGCTAATAATTGTTAATTTTTTCATATTCGAAATGCCTCCCTTTTTCTTCTTATTTTCCCTTACTTCATTTATTTTAAAAAATGCATGAACAACCGAACACGGACAATATTGAACATTAAGGGGTAACTTATTGACCGTATCTCCCTGTTTCCCCTTGAAATGTCAGGCATATTGGGATCAACCTTTTATAGAACCGGCTGTAATCCCTTCAATAATATGTCGTTGCATCGATAGAAAAAAGATGACGATAGGCAATACACCAAGAACAAGCGCTGCCAAAGCCAAATCCCACTGTTTCGTATATTGACCGAAGAAAGAATAAGTAGCTAATGGAATCGTTCTAAGCTCCGGCTTGCTTAAAATAAGCATCGGCAGCAGGAAGTCGTTCCAAATCCATAGACTGTTAAGAAGAACAATGGTTACCGTCATCGGCTTAAGCAGAGGGAATACAATTTTCCAAAAGACTCCATATGGCGAGCAACCGTCTACCCTTGCCGATTCTTCGATTTCCAGAGGAACCGACTTAATAAATCCATGGTACAAGAACACATTCAGCGAAACACCGAAGCCAAAATAACAAATGACCAAGCCCGTAATACTGTCCATCAAGCCAACCTGACTTGCCACCCTTACCAAAGGAATCATAATCGATTGAAAAGGGATAACCATAGCCGCAACAAACGCCATGAAGATTAAATTATTGAAACGGGTTGGAAACCGTACCAATCGATAAGCTGCCATGGAGCTAATGACCACCAAGCCAATATTACTGAATACAGTGATCAGCAGCGAGTTCCAAAACACCTTCGGAAACTTCATAATGTCCCAAACTTTACCGTAATTCGCAAAATTAAGAGAATGGGGCAAGCTGGCAGAGTTAATAAGAATGTCTCCAAAGCTTTTCATCGAATTCACAATGACGAAGTAAAAAGGTACCAGGAACAGCAGACCAAGTACAAGTCCGACTATTTCAAGCACAAATATCCGCGGCCCGTAAGAAGATTTAACTTCCATTATACCTCAACCTCCTTTTTCTTCGTCACCCATACTTGAATCGATGTAATTACTGCAACCACTATGAAAAAGACTAATGACTTGGCTGTTCCTAATCCATAACGGTTGTTACGGAACGCTTCTTCATAGATGTTAAGGGCAACGGACTGCGTAGAATTGAAAGGTCCGCCTTGAGTTAACGACACATTGAGGTCATACATTTTAAATGCCCAGGAGATCGTTAAAAACAAACATACTGTGACCGCAGGCATGATGAGCGGAACCGTAATATGGCGCAATACCTGAAGTCGGGTTGCTCCGTCAATGTAAGCCGCTTCTGTAATATCCTTCGGAACATTGGCGAGTGCGGCAATATAGATAACCATCAGGTATCCGGCCGTCTGCCATACACTTACTATCACAAGCCCCCAGAAAGCGGTAGGTGCATCTCCCAGCCATGGGAGTTTAAAAAAAGCAAGATCCGTCAGCTCCCCAATGGTTGTGAAGCCTTTGACAAAAATAAATTGCCAAATAAATCCTAGCAGCAAGCCGCCAATCACATTAGGAAGGAAAAAAACCGTCCGCAATATGTTGCGCGATTTCAACTTTTGCGTTAGCAGCAAAGCTAAGGAAAAACCTACAAGATTGGCTAACAATACATTCGTTACTGAGAAGCGTACGGTAAACCAGAACGATTTATGAAAATCTTCATCCGCTACAATAATCCGCTTGAAGTTATCGATTCCGACCCATTTCATATCCGAGGTAACGCCGTTCCATTCCGTGAACGAATAGTAGATGCTCAACAGAAACGGAGCAATAACGATCAATGCGAAAAAGATAACCGCTGGGCCAACGAAAACCGTCTGGTGAATCCAATTCGATGAACGGCTTTTGGCTTTCATAGAAATCTCCCCCCTTTGTATAAGTTCGTGTTCAAAAGTCACGGTTGAGCGTATCGACTTTTGGAACATCGTTTATAAGTTATCTTAAGTATAGAAATGGATGCCTTGGAAAAACACCGACTCTCGTGACCCATCAGGTGGAATTTATTGATATCCATTGATACAATGTTCATGCAGGCTGGTTGGGCTGAGCTATTAATGGGAGGACTTTCCAATGATTCGCAACAGTTTTCGTAATAAACTTATCGTGTTCCTTCTTGCCGCTACAATCATGCCTATCTCCACATCAATAGTTATCACTTACTATTTTACTAAGCAGGCCGTTTCCAATGAGACCATTCAGAGCAACTCCAACCTGATTTATCAAGGCAAGACGAATATCATGAACTATTTAAAAGCGATTGAGCAAAATTCTTTAAACGTCTACAATGACAATACCCTTTATACGATCATTGAAAACGGAGATACGGATTATTTAAGCTACAACGAGACGGTTAGAGGTCTTCAAACGATTGTCAATTCGGTTAAGGAGATCAAGCAAATTTACTTGTATATTGCCAAAAACAACCGCTCCATATTAATTTCTCAAGGAAATCCCAATCGAAATGATGGTCCGGGACCGAAATACCAGCCTGAAATGGACAACGCCGAATTAAAGCTGCAGCCCACTCACTGGAACCATGACTATAAAGTTGGGAGTTTATTTTATCTTCCCCAAACAACAGTCGTAACTATGCACCGAACTCTGCTTAACTCCTTGTCCCAAAAAAGACTGGGCATACTGTCCATCGATTTCAGCATTGAGGTTATAAAGTCCATCTGCCAGCAACTATACACTCTCGGACAAGACGAGCTGTATATACTGGATAATGACGGGGCTATTATTTATGGCCCAAATCCTGAGCAATGGGGGCAAGTCCTTCATGAGCCATGGGTTGACCATTTACTATCGATGCCAGACTCTTCAGGAAGCTTTGAATGGACGAGCAAGCCGTTCACTGGCATTCATATTTATGATCGCATGAGCACTCCTTATATGGAATGGACACTGGTAAAACGGATTCCTTATGAGCATCTCTACAAAAATGCCCGTGATTTAACCAAAATCAATGCATTAATTTTCATCCTATTTATGGTTATCGTCATTTCCGCGACACTCTACATTTCCTTTAAGTTCACCACGCCTATCAAAAATTTAATGGGCTATATTAGTAAAATTCAGTCCGGAAACATGCAGGTGGATATTCAAGTAACCAGCAATGATGAAATCGGTATATTAGCTCGCCGTTTTCGCATGATGATGCAAACGATCAACAACCTGATCGAAAGAGAATACAAATTGGACATTGCCAATAAAACGAATCAATTGAAGGCATTCAGGCGCAAATTAATCCCCATTTCCTGTATAATGGTTTACAGTCCATCGGGACGCTAGCTCTCCAGCATCAAGCTCCCAAAATTTATTCACTTATATCCTCACTCGCCAGGATGATGCGCTACAATATGAACACTAATGAAACTTTGGTGCCGCTCAAGCAGGAAATCGATCATATTAAATCCTATTTGGAGCTGCAGATGCAGCGGTTTGAGGACGAGCTTGATGTGACCTTTCAGGTTACTGAGCAAACCTTAACGATTCAAATTCCCAAAATGATACTCCAGCCCTTGGTTGAAAATTATTTCAAGCATGGCTTTGACCCGCGAGAAAAAAAGGGAAAGCTCCTTATAGCGGGTACTATAACGGACGATCATCAATTAACGCTGGTTGTTGAAGATAACGGAAGAGGTATCGATCCGGAGCAATTGATTATTTTGCAAAAGCAATTAAGCCTCCACCCGGACAACATTGGGGAAGCTTCAGAAAGCATAGGATTGATAAACGTTAAATTGCGCCTCCAGCTCTATTTCCAAGGCGCATCCATGAAACTGGAGCCGTGTTATCCATCAGGCGTCCGTGTTACACTGGTTATACCTATTGCGCAACAAATATCTTCTTAGGAGGTTGCTGTCACTGTGAAAGCCATCATCGTAGATGATGAAAAGCATGTCCGTGAAGCTATCCGGCTGTTGGTTCCTTGGGAAGAGCTTGAAATCAACGAAATACTGGAGGCTCCTGACGGTCAGTCTGCTATTTCTTTAATTGAGGAACATAAACCGCAAATTATTTTCACGGATATGATTATGCCCGTTATGGGCGGAGCCCAGCTGCTTGAGTGGCTGCATGCTCATTATCCATCCGGCAAAACTATTGTAATCAGCGGGTTCGATGATTTTCAGCTTGTACGCCATACCGTTCAGTACGGTGGCTTGGATTATATACTAAAGCCTATTGACGCCGAGCAGCTGCATTCCGCGGTATTTAAAGCCGCTGCCAGCTGGCGGCAGGATGAAAGTGAGCGCCAGCGCGAGCAGCAGCTTAATATCGAAATGAATCAGATTCGTCCAGCTTATTGGGATAAGATGCTGTCTAACTTAATAACCGAACCCTCCGGGTTTGATGCTGTGACCCAATCATTTGCCAATGAGTTTGGATTGGATCGGAATGTTCGGGAATGCCGCGTTGCTATCTTATCGTTAGATACGATTAGCTCCAGTCTTAAACAAAAGTTCGAGTCCAATATGGACCTTCTTTTCTTTTCCATCACGAATATATGTAATGAGTTTCTTCATGCCTCCCAGCAAGGGATCGCTTACCGCTACTGGAACAGTGATGACGCCATTCTTGTTTTGTTATATGGGCAAGGCTCGGCCGAACAGATTATGTCCAAAATACTGCAAGGTATATGGACTGTTCTTCACAGTAAAGTCGAAATAGGCATAAGCAGCCTTCAGCCTGTTCCATCAGGCTTGTTCTTAGCTTATACGGAGGCTAAGAATGCCTTACATATGCGTAATTTGCTGCTTAAGGATAGGCGCATTCATATTTATACAGGGCAAACTCCCAGCTTGCCGCCATTATTATACTTCAGCGATTATGCGGAGCCCATCCATCTCGCAGTGCGCAGCGGCAGCGCTGAACAGATTCGTAAATCTGTTCAAGTGTGGATTGATGCGGTTAAGCTGCTTGATGTTATAGATGTAGGGCTGCTTGAACTGTGGTGGCAGGAATATATTGTGCTGCGCAACCGTTGGCTCAATGAGTGGTTCGGAGATCAGCAGCCAGACATCAAAACCGAATCAGACTCTTCCCGTTTCCAGATGCCTGTCGATAAGGATGGCTTCTTCTCTGTCTCGCTCTGGCAAGACCAGCTGACAGCTGGTCTCATTGAGCTTTCCAAGCAGCTGCTTGCTCATCAGCATCAGGACAGCAACGTCATCTTTGAGATTGCAAAGTATATTCAAAACCATTATCATCAGGATATTACGCTCCAAGAGATTGCCAATCATTTCTATTTAAGTCGTGAATATATATCCCGTAAATTCAAGCAGCAGTTTCAAGTGAATTTATCAGATTACCTTAGCGGCATCCGTTTGGAAAAAGCGAAGCTGCTCCTGCTCAACCCTCACTTGCGAATCGCTCAAGTTGCGGAGATGGTCGGCTATGACGATGAGAAATATTTCAGTAAAGTATTTAAGAAAATGAACGGCTTCTCGCCGAATGAATACAGGAAGGTGAATCAACCATGAATACGCCCATAGAACCTGCGGCTTCAGAGCAGCCCATGGCGCGAACTGGAAAACCGAGCAAAGCAAAAGGAAGAGGAAGAACCTATCTATTCTTATTTATGGGGTGGACCCTGCTTATCGCTTCTGGAATTCTTGGCGCCAAGATGTACACGGATCAGCTGCGCCAGCAAATTGCGCAAGATATTGCCGCACAAACCGAGCAGCAGCTGCAAGCCGTTCAGGAGGATTACCAGAAGCAAATTTCCCAGCTCAAAGATAATGTCAGCGGCGACCTTGTAAAAATGCAAAGCAAAATCGATTCGTTAAACGAGCTGCTTGCCTTTACCAAGGACAGCGCCAATAGCAAGACGGACAATAGCAACCAGCTGTATACCCAGCTTGGTGAAGTAAAGAAGAAGCTTGACGATCTGAAGAAAAGCCTAGATGTACTGCAATAAGGATGTGATCTACCAATGAATCCGATCCCGTTAATTAATCGTACACTGTTGCTTGCTGTCGCACCTTTTATAGGTATCCTTGGCTTTTTGTATGTTTCACAGCTTTCCATTGCGCTCCCGGAATTCCAGCGTTATACCAAAACAGAGTTTTCCATTCAAAGTCAGCTTCAGCAAGCTTCACAGCAGCTCGACAAGGCAAAGGCCGATGCCGCTCAAACGCGGACCACTATTGAACGCTTCTTTCAGCTATATGAGAAAAGCGCAACAGATGTCGCCAATATGGCCAAAACAGCCGACGCTGCTGCAACCAAGCCTGCGGCCATCTTTGATACGCGAATCAGCACCAAGCTTGGAGCCAAGCCATCCAAACAGACGAACAGCTCTAATCTGGATATGAAGCTTTATTATTTGAATGAATCGAATTACAAAGCTTATGCGCTTAAAATTGATATGAAAACCGATAAAGCGTTGAAGATGGTGCTTGGCAAAGATAAAATTGGCAGCAGTGAAACTACGCTGGAAGCTGCACGCCGTTACGGAGCTGTAGCCGGGATTAATGCAGGAGGGTTCGCTGACGACAATAAGACGGGCAGACGTTATCCCCTAAGCAACACTATTATGAATGGCAAATTCGTATATGGCTTTGAACCAACCTTTGAGGATTTGGCGTTTATAGGGTTGAGCACAGATCGTAAGCTGATTGGCGGCAGATTTGCCCGACAGGAGGATCTGGACAAGCTTAAGCCGTCCTTCGGCGCAACCTTCGTTCCTGTATTGCTGCAAAACGGCAAAAAGCAGGCGATTCCTGCACAATGGCAAACCTCGCCTGCTCGAGCTCCACGCACGGTTGTAGGTAATTTCAAAAACGATCAGCTGTTGTTTCTGGTTACGGATGGCTACGATGAGAGAGGGAATTCCGGGGCGACGCTCGCGGAGCTGCAGGACAAGCTTCTTCAGCTTGGGGTCAAGGATGCCTATAATCTGGACGGTGGCGGATCCTCCAGCTTGATCTATGAAGGGCAAGTAATCAACCGTCCATCCGATGGTAAACTTCGGCCGCTTCCTACGCACTTTTTATTTTTTAAATAAATGTTCACTTTTATAAGTTTTCTTTTCATTAACGGTTGGTTATAATAATAGGGCAGGGGGGTGCAAACGATGTCAGCAACATTTTGGATTATGAACTTGGTATTTTTGATTTTTATCGTGGCCATACTCACTTCTTCTTACAATGATGATAAAACAAAAGGTCTGTAATTGATCCATTCAACCAATAATTCCAGACACTTATTAAAAAGCATCACGTTCCTCTAACCAAGGAATACGTGATGCTTTCTGATGTTTTACATATTCTCTGATCTTCTTCACTACGTTCTTTCTACCAATCCACTCATCTCGCCAAGACATTCTCCGCATATATGCCGTTCTTTAAATTCACTAACTTGCTCCATCGAACTGCAAAATACACATCTCGGACGATATCTCTCCAAAATAATATGATCACCGCTTACCAATATTTCAACGGGATCCCCTTCGTTCATTTGGTATCTTTTTCTTAGAGATTTGGGGAGCACGATTCGTCCTAATTGATCGACTTTTCTCACAACACCAGCTGGTTTCATTATAAATTCACCTCACTTTCACACAAAAAAACGAACAGTACAGCCAAGCGATTAAGGAGAACCTCCCTTCAAGTGCTTGCTTTAATACTATTCGTTACTTATGTTAAAATTCCTGCCATATTCGACTTGTTTTGTTGTTTATTTCAACCCCGGAAAACCGGTCTGCCGCAGCCCTTCGAACAATACAATCGCCGCAGAATTCGACAAATTCAATGATCTTACCGCATCGGTCATAGGCATCCGAATCAAATGATCTGGATGTTCCGCAATGATTTCGGGAGCCAGTCCTTTCGTTTCCTTACCGAAAACAAAGAAATCACCATCCTGAAATGTAAACTCAGTGTAAACGCGCTTAGCTTTGGTTGTTGCCAAAAAGAATCTGCCTTCCGCGTACTTATCCTTTACTTCCTGGAATGAATCGTGATATTCAATATTAACGGCATGCCAATAATCAAGCCCTGCCCGCTTTAAGGTTCTGTCATCTGTCAAGAAACCCAGTGGGCGAACCAAATGCAGCCAGGTTCCTGTTGCTGCGCATGTTCTAGCTATATTTCCAGTATTTGCCGGTATTTCAGGCTCTACTAATACAATATGAAAAGCCATAGTCTGTTATCACCTCACTTGAGTCTTTCATTATACTACAATAAACGTACAAATTTAACACTCACTTTACCTTTCATTAATATACGGTTGATAGTGCTCTGCAATAATAAGAGTATCAAGTGTTTTAAGTAAAGGAGATCCGAGAGATGAAGAAGAAGATTCTTGTTGTTGACGACGAACCTTCCATTTCGATGCTAATAGAATTTAACCTGAAGCTGGTCGGCTT
The DNA here is from genome assembly GCF_024722015.1 of Paenibacillus radicis (ex Xue et al. 2023). GTDB lineage: Bacteria > Bacillota > Bacilli > Paenibacillales > NBRC-103111 > Paenibacillus_S. The sequence continues at coordinate 146,469 of NZ_JANQBD010000014.1, forward strand.
CGAGGTACATTGTGTTTATGATGGCGAAGCTGTATTTCAAGCGATTCAACATTTCCGTCCTGACGTCATTGTGCTCGATCTGATGCTTCCTAAGATGGATGGTATTCAAGTATGCCGCAAACTGCGCAGTCAGAATAATTTGGTGCCGATCATTATGCTCACAGCTATGCAGGACTTGTCCGACAAAATCGCCGGCCTTGACAATGGGGCTGATGATTATATGACGAAGCCATTCAGTCCTCAAGAGCTGATTTCCAGAATTCAAGCTATTTTACGACGTATCCAGACACTTCCATCTGCAACCGAAAGTGCTTCGGTTACGATTGGCCAGATCGTGATCCAACCTGACCAAAGGGAAGTTTCTTTGAAGGGAGAAGCCATAGAGCTAACTCCAAAAGAATTCGATCTCTTGTTATTTTTATGCAAACACCGCGGAAAAGTATTAAGCCGCCAACAATTGCTGCATGGCGTTTGGGACTATCATTTTCTTGGTGATACACGTATTGTTGACGTCCATATTAGCCATCTGCGCGATAAAATTGAAGGCAATGCCAGAACCCCTGAATATATTGTCACTATACGTAACGTTGGATATAAGCTGACTGAGCCCTCTCTGAAGGAATCCTTTGCCTAACAGAATAACTTCATGGGTCCCTAAAAGGATGAAAAGATGAATGCCGTATAATTTAAGCGGCGCTCATCTTTTTTTGCGTAAAAAAACAGCCCTGCCATTGATCTCAGGGCTGCTGACAGCCAAATTAACCGTTACGCTTCTGGAAATCGGACATAAAGTCAGCTAAAGCTTTACAAGCCTCGTACGGCACTGGAATGTAAGCTGAGGCACGAATCCCACCAACACTGCGATGTCCAGCCAAGCCTACAAAGTTATTTTGCTCCGATTCTTTAACAAACTTCTTTTCCAGCTCTTCGCTTGGTAAACGGAACGTCATATTCATAATGGAGCGGCTATCCGCATCAATATTACCTGTGTAGAAGCCACCACTTCCGTCGATTGCATCATAAACAAGCTTACTTTTCTCGATGCTCTTCTTCTCCATGGCTGCTACGCCACCGTTGTTTTTAATCCATTTCAACACCAGATTCATCATATAAATCGAGTGAACTGGAGGGGTGTTGTAGAGCGAACTGTTTTTCGCATGGTTAGAATAACGAAGGATTACTGGAATATGCTTAGGCTCTTCCTTCAACATCTCATCGCTTATAACGGCTACCGTTACACCGGCCGGTCCAAGATTTTTTTGTGCGCCTGCATAGATCATTGCGTACTTCTTGGCATCGATCGGACGGCTCAGAATACCACTTGTCATATCACCAATCAATGGAATATTTCCCGTTTCCGGTATGTACGAGAACTGGGAGCCCTCAATCGTATTGTTCGTTGTCATATGCACGTAAGCGGAATTTGGATCTATTGTAATGTCGGAAGCTTTCGGGAGGCTTCTCCATTTGCCCTCTTTGTTCGAAGCTGCAATTACCGATTCACCAACTATCCGGCCTTCATCATAGGCTTTCTCCGAGAAGCTGCCTGTAATGATGTAACTGCCGACTTTGCCGGGCTTTAAGAAGTTCAAAGGAATCGTTGCAAATTGCGTGCTTGCTCCCCCACCCATGAACAGTACTTGATAGCCTGACTCCAGTCCTAGCAATTCAAGCAACAGCTGCTGTGTTTCGGAATTGATAGCCTCGTATTCTTTACTCCGATGGGAAATTTCCATCAAAGACATTCCAATCCCATTATAATCTACAAACTGTTCCTGAGCTTGCTGCAATACTTCCAACGGAAGCGCTGCAGGACCCGGATTGAAATTGTACGCACGTTTAGTCATGAGTTCACACCTTCGCCTAGTTTTCAAATCGCATCTTTTGATATGATATGGTTAATGATAGCAAAGTTTATCCCTATCCATCAAGTAGTTATGCTCATTCTTCACATCATTGATACATATTTTCAATATTATCGGATACCCTTTAAGTAATATTCTGCATCTTAAGGAGCTGTCCTGTCATGAATAAAGACCGATTATTTCTTGCTCTCCCTCTTGGCGAGGAACAAAGCTCCTTCCTTCAGCAGCTTATGGAAACACTACAGCCTACGCTTAGCTTTCAAAAATGGGTTCACAAGGACGATCTGCACATCACTCTTAAATTTCTCGGGGATACTCCTGCGGCTGCATTGTCTGGCATTCAATCACACATGAAGAAGGTTGCAGCCTCTGTATCAACCTTTCAGCTGTCATTAGACTCGCTGGGCATCTTTGGCAAGCCCTTTGCTCCCAGTGTTTTGTGGATCAGAGTTGGAGGTCATTTAACAGCTTTGAACGCACTTCACGCACAGACAGAGGCTTCTATGAAATCAGTGGATTTCCCATTGGAAGGCCGGTCTTACAGTCCTCACATAACCATAGCTAGAAAATATTCGGGGGAAGCCGCTTTTACCAAAGCAGCTTTAGCCTCGGCAAATAATGAATTGAAGTCATCACCGATGCAGTGGACAGCAAACCGGATTGTTCTGTACCGCAGTTATCTAGGGCGTAGACCCATGTATGAAGCAATAGACACTTATTCTCTCAGCCAAGAGGGAGCGCGGATCGGCAGCTTGCTGTGACAGAAATCCTCACCAAAATGCTTATGCTTTAATTAATTTAGAGCCTTCATAGCCCCACCTCGCCAGTAGCAATATGTGCTTATAAATCCCAGTACACCAATCACGATGAACAAAGGTAAAATACCCCAATGGGACAATATCGGCATTCCTATGACCGGCCCCATAAACCGGCCAAGCTCTTTGCAATTTTGCGCACCCAAATAGGCGCCTCTTAAGGACGTTGGAGCAATACGAATCATTAGTTCATTTCCCGCGGGAAAGCACAATATTTCTCCTAGGGAGAAAACGATCATTGATAGTACCATCAGCCACCAATTTGGTGCTACAGCGAATCCGATCCCCCCGGCTGCATATAATAGGTTACCGGCTTTTACTGTAGATAAAGGAGATTTTTTTTCTAAATAATTACTTATTGGGAGCTGTAAGCCGACTACCGTAAGAGCATTAACTGTTAACAGGCAGGAGTATAACCAAACTCCATTTTCAAAATATTCAGTGACATAAGCCGAAAGAGTGGAAAGCTGAGAATAGGTAAACTCAACTAGGATTCCTCCAGACAAAAATAAAAGCAGCGCACGGTCACATGCAAGCGCTTTTACCGCAGTACCTAAACTCACATCCTTCTGTACATCTGGCAATCCGGAAACGGAATTTTTGCATCTATAAGCTTTGAGCAGTAAACAAAATGTAATTCCATAAACTAAATAAAAGCAACCCGTAATGAGAAAAGCAAGCCCCCCGCCGGAAATACCGCAAGCTGTACCGATCAATGGCCCGACAGCAAATCCAATGTTAGCTGCAGTATACCGGATAGAGAATGCTCTGAATCGGCTTTCACGCGGCGTCAGATCACTGATCAAAGCTACAGAAACCGGCTCAAATGCCGATTTGCAAAGACCGTTTAATAGATTTAACAGTACAAAAATCCATGTATATGGATTCCACGCAAATAAGAAAAATACAGCGGACCAGACAAACAGGGATATCTTCATAACAGGTACTCTACCGAATTTATCAGACAGAATTCCGCCAAAAAAACCGAATAACATGCTTGCCAACGAAGCTGAGCCGATGGTAAGACCTATCTCCACCGAGCTCATTGACGAATACTTAATCATGTAAACGGTAAGAAAAGGAAGGGTCATCGATGTTGCGATCCGCGACATAGCTGTTCCTACAAAAAGGTACTGCACAATAGGATGAAACTTGTAAGTAATTGCTGTATTTTTCAAAACTGAAGATTCCTCCCATTATTTTGTATGTAATGTAAAACACAAAGGGCCGGCTTCACACCCCGTTAGGGATATGAAACCGGCCCAAGACAAACATTCTTGAGAGTGAATACTAGCCTTTTAGCACAGTATCCACGGTTTATCAGTTCATACAGCTACTTTTTATAATATAAATATTATTATAAATAACATGTAGCAATTGTAAAGTAATAAATGCAAAAGGATACGTTTTATTGACCATAAACTAAATAAAACCAAGCTTTTCATAAGCTCCATTCATTACGGTGTTCGCATCACCCTTAAGCCAACTATCAACGAGGGTATAGTATACGGAACGGAAATCAACCTCATACTTCAGATCGCCGTTATCTAAGTTTGTAAGGCTTGGCATAACCCCGTATAAGCCGCCTTTAACCTTACCGCCAAAGATCAAAACCGGAGCAGCCGTACCATGGTCTGTACCGCCGTTCCCATTTTCCTTCACGCGACGGCCAAATTCAGAGAAAGCCATCGTTACAACACGTTCATGCAAGCCCTGAGTTTCCAGATCCGCATAAAATGAACCAATCGCCTCATCAAGCTGCTTCAATAACTTGGCATGCTGTTCTTTTTCCTGTATATGATCATCGAAGCCTCCAAGCTCTACATAAAACACTCGTGTACCTGAATTACCAGCTAATAGTTTGCTTACTAACTGTAAATCTTTAGCAATATTAGTTTTTGGATACTCCACTTTATTTTGATATCCATTCGTCAAGCTGTGAATGGCCTCTACACTTTGATAGGCATCTGTTCCGCGTTGACATGTCACTTTAACTTGTGTGCCTTGACGCTCGGGATCATACATATCCAGAAAAGCTTTGGCCAAACGGTTCTGGTCCGCTTTCGGAGTTTTGGGATCGAACAGGTTATAGCTTTCAATCGATTGAATAACAGGAACATTGATACGATCTGAATTGAACGCTTTATTCGCATTATTTCCTACCTGCAGCGCCCTTAAATAGTTTCTGTCCTTGGACAAAGACGATTCGATATAACGTCCCAGCCAACCGGAGCGTATATATTTATCGGGCATTGCTGTCTGCCAAATCTCCATCGATCGGAAATGCGAATGATCCGGCTTGGGATACCCGACTCCCTGTATAATCGCCAGCTTGCCTCCCTTGTACAGCTCATTTAAGCGCATCAAACTGGGATGAAGTCCAACTTCATTATTGATTGCAAGCACTTCGCTCTGAGTAATATTCAATGTAGGCCGGGAATCAAAGTATCCACCCATTCCATATGGTATCAGCGTGTTGATGCCGTCATTTCCTCCAGACATTTGTATTACAACAAGCACTGGGGATTCAACACCTGGGTCAATCTCTGCAGTATTGCTTATGGGCTGCTCGCCCTCTGCGAAAATCATGGGTCCCCCGAATCCTAATGTAGCGAGAAGTGCAGTGCCCTTTATTAGAAAATCTCTCCGTGTCAGCTTCATACCGACTCCCCATCCCTTTCCCTCACTCTATTTCATTTGCGCTTCAGGGCTTACCATAATGAGCTGCAGCAGTCCTTTCATACCATTCGTCTTTTGCGTGGAATAAATAAAAGTATCCTCTGCAAATTTGGATAGTATTTTCACTGTTTGCTCTCCAAGGAACCATGTACCTGCATTTCTCGAAAATTGTAGCACCCAGTCCTCAGGTTTAGCTTGCGTGCTCAATGTATAGTCTGTACCGCCAAGCACTTTGCTGTTTAACCGCTTCGCCACTGATTCGGCAAATTGGTAGCGAGATAATAAGCTCGTGGTCATAAGCCACGTGTCTCCGCCCCTCCAGCCTGCAACATCCGGCGGTAAATACAGCTCCTGGCCCATCTTTCTGGCCGCTTGAGTGAAGCCTTTGGATAATGGAATATCGAATGATTTCAAAATGCCCACTACGTATTCTATCGGGGTTTTGATTAAGCTGCCCAACAGATCAGAGCTATAAAAAGCATCGGATAAAAACAGTTTGGTCAACACCTCGCCAATATGCCCTGACTTCGCAAAATCAGCGGCTACCAGATCAATCCATTCTTTAGAAGGATCAGCTGCCGCAAAAAACTTCAACAGCTTACCCGCCATAAAATGAGGCAAAGAATCCTGCTTAAAGAGAACGTCAATTGCAGTTGTCTCGTCAAAATTTCCTTTTTCCCCAAGAATCGTTTTCACGTTGGAATCATGCTGCCCTTTATTGAATGTAACCTCATCCGTCTTCTTATTATAAGACCAACCGGTGAAAGCTCGGGCTGTTTCCTTTATATCCTGCTCTGTATAATTGCCGATTCCAAGCGTGAACAGCTCCATCACTTCTCTTGCATAATTCTCATTGGGCTTGCCTTTTCTATTATTATTGAAATCCAGATATAACATCATCGCAGGGTCTTTCCCCACTTCCAGAACAAGCTCATGAAAATTGCCCAGCGCATGCTTCCGAAAAAGCTCATTTTGCCTAAGAATCAACGGGATTTCTCTCACTTTTTGATATGAGGTTGCAAAATGTCCATGCCAAAATAATGTCATTTTCTCAACCAAAGGAGCTTCCGAATGAATCATCCTATACAGCCAATAGGTTTGTTGATCACCAATCGAATCCGCTTTCATCTCTTTACCATCAGCCAGAAGCTTCTCCAAAGGCTCGATCTGCTCCGTTTTTCCGGTTAACGATTCTCCAGCTATGAGCCTTCGTACCGTCTCCTCTATGCCTAATTCCAGGCTAGCAGCGACTTCGTTTTTACCTGCATTAAAAGCTGCCCGGTTCAACAGATGTACCGCTTCTTTTTCCGTCCATTGTATTCCCATCAGTAACCCCCTCAACCTCTGGTTTTGATAGTTTTATTATAATGGAGGTTTATTACAAAATGGTGACAATGGGGAGAATAATTGAGAAAAAAATCGGTGAGGTTCAAGAAGTGTAAAGGAGATAGCAGGTAGTCGAGGCTGCGTGCTTTGTCAGTTTCTCCGATCGCTGTTGTCAGTGGATTGCTTCTATATATAAAAGCTGCCAAGGTTGCAATCCACCGACAAAGGCGACCACTATCGTTTCTACGAAACTGCAAAGCACTCCGCCTCGACTTGAGCTATCGCTCAAGCGAGGCCCATTTTCTCTCAATTATTTATTGAGAGGTAGAGAACAGGAAAGAGCCCCGGGGTACCGGGGCTCTGCCTTTGAAACTATAAACCATAAACCAAAACTTCTATAAAGATAGGATAAGTTCGATAGAACCTAAAAATCTTACAGGTCGAAATACAAGGAGTACTCATGCGGATGAATACGGATAGCAACTGCTTTAGCTTCGTCACGTTTCAAACCGATGTAGTTATCGATAAAGTCTTTAGTGAATACGCCGCCTTCAGTCAAGAATTCGAAGTCTGCTTCCAAAGCATCCAAAGCTTCGTCTAATGAACCTGGTACGCTGCGGATTTCACCTTTCTCTGCATCGGACAATTCGTAGATGTTTTTATCCAACGGACCGTATCCCAATGCGCGAGGATCGATTTTTTTCTTGATTCCGTCCAAACCTGCCATCAGCATTGCTGCGAATGCCAAGTAAGGGTTAGCCGTGGAATCCGGTGTACGGAATTCAATACGACAGCCTTTAGGTGTAACAGCAGCAACCGGAATACGAACAGCTGCAGAACGGTTACCTTTGGAGAATACCAAGTTAACAGGAGCTTCATAACCAGGAACCAAACGCTTAAAGGAGTTGGTTGACGGGTTAGTAAGAGCGATCAAAGCTGGTGCATGGTACAAAATACCGCCGATATAGTTCAAAGCCATTTCACTCAGGTTAGCATATCCGCCTTTTTCATAGAAAAGAGGCTCGCTGCCGTTGAAGATGGATTGGTGAACGTGCATACCGCTACCGTTGTCGCCAAACAATGGTTTTGGCATGAAAGTTGCCACTTTGCCATATTGTCTAGCTGTGTTTTGTACGATGTATTTATATTTCAAAAGGTTATCAGCTGTTTTAGTCAATGTGTCAAAACGGAAGTTAATTTCGCCTTGACCTGCAGTAGCAACTTCGTGGTGATGACGCTCGATGCGAAGACCGGATTCGATCAACAAACGGCACATTTCACTACGGATGTCTTGTTGAGAATCAGTAGGACCTACAGGCACATATCCGCCTTTGTGACCAACTTTAAAGCCAAGGTTGCCGCCTTCTTCTTTCTTGTTAGTGTTCCAATGAGCTTCTTCGGAATCAACGAAATAAGAAGATTTATTTTGCCCGCTTTCGAAACGAACTTCATCAAAAATGAAAAACTCAGATTCAGGAGCGAAGTACGCCGTTGTACCAACACCTGCAGTTTGAAGATACTCTTCCGCTTTTTGAGCGATGCTGCGCGGGTCACGATCATAACGATCTCCATCTGGAGTATGGATGTTACACATAATAACCAAAGTAGGATGCGCAGTGAAAGGATCTACAAATACTGACTCCGTATCTGGAAGCATAACCATGTCGGACTCTTCAATACCTTTAAAGCCTGGAATGGAGGAACCGTCAAATGCTACACCGTTCACAAATGTTTCTTCCTCAACTTCGGAAGCAGGTAAAGAGATATGGTGAGCTCTACCTGAAAGATCTACGAAACGAAAGTCTACCCACTCGATGCCTTTTTCTTTGATGATATTTAATACGTTTTGAGCTGACATTGAATTACTAACCTCCTAAATTCCGAACATTTTTCATTGTTTGTTCGAACATTGTTCAAGTTTTTGTTAATCATGGTCATATTATAAAACTTTTCAGCGACAATCGTCAATATCTATGTAAGGTATTTTTTACGAGTGTGTAAGGTATGCTCACACCTCTCCAAATTCTGTTCACAGTTTCGACAAAAAGAAAACTTGGTCCCCTTTTTATCAAAGGAACCAAGTCGAGTTTTGCCTTATTTTACGAATATTCTTAAGACGTAAAGACTTCTTTCTTCGTATCAAATCTTCTGCCGCAGAGCGGTGCCAGCTTCTCCAAGTCAACCATAAGCTTAGCAAATTGTTCAGGGAACAATGATTGAACACCATCACCTGTCATCGAGTTATCAGGATCGGTATGCATTTCAACAATTAGTCCATTTGCACCTGCAGCAACGGATGCTTTGCACATTGGCTCGACCAATTCACGGCGGCCGGTACCATGACTAGGGTCTGAGATAACAGGCAAATGGCTTAAAGTTTGCAAAGCAGGGATAGCAGCCAAGTCTAAAGTGTTTCTCGTGTAAGATTCGAACGTTCGGATTCCGCGTTCACACAGCATAACGTTCGGATTCCCTCCCGCAAGAATATATTCAGCCGCATTCAGGAATTCATCGTAAGTAGAGCTGAAGCCGCGCTTCAATAAAACCGGAGTTTTGATTGTTCCTAATTTACGAAGCAAATCAAAATTCTGCATATTACGTGTACCCACTTGCAGAATATCAGCGTACTCAGCGCATACATCAACGTATTCCGGAGTCATAACCTCGGTAATCGTCAGCAAGCCATGCTTCCTGCCGGCATCCGCCATCATAACTAAACCTTCCACACCAACTCCTTGAAAGCTATACGGTCCTGTTCTCGGCTTAAATGCTCCTCCACGAAGCACTTGTGCACCTGCGGCTTTGACAAGACGTGCAATTTCATCGATCTGTTCTGCAGTTTCCACCGCACAGGGGCCACCCATGATTACGAGCTGCTCGCCGCCGATCTCAACATCTTTAATTTTGATAATGGTATCATCCGGATGGAAATCTCTGCTTGCCAGCTTGTAGGATTTAGAGATCTTAACCACTTGCTCAACACCTGACAGCTGACGAAGCTGTTCGCTCAGCTTAGGATCTGCTTGGCCGATGATTCCAATAACAGTACGGTCCACACCTCTGGATACATGAGCCTGAACACCATTTTTTTCAATATGCTGAACGATTTCGCCTATACGTTCCTCGGATACTTTATTAGAAATGATAACGATCATAATAACAACACTCCCGCTCATTAAGTTTTTGTCCCAAACACTTACACGCTTCAACGCTTATACGCTTTTAAGCTTTTAATCACTAAAGTAACTATATAACAGAGCCGTGTTTCCGTCAAGATAAAAAAATCTTCCCGAACTCCTTTTTAGGTAAAAAAAGCGTCTGATCGAAGCCCTTTCGAGGAAGATACATTCGTGTCTTAGCGGTGGCTTTTCTTGCAATATTAGAAAGGTGAACCTCCGGTTCAAACTTATACTTTCTGAGATATTATAAGAAAAATGCATTACGGCGTCCTTGGTGTACGATCTACGTTTGTGCGCTTTGGAGGGATGGGTGTGGGATTAAAGCCACTGTTGAAATCATGTTCCTTTGAATGGAATGCTTTAAGTGAAGGGCAATGCGGAAGTAATTGTTCCTTTATCACCTGAAAATTCCAAAAATCAGAGGGATACGGGAACAGCCAGTTCCGTTATTGCTCTATTTTTATCCATACATGCTCCATTCGGCCAACATAACGGAATTCCTACTTCCGCTATCGCCCCAGATTGGAGGCGGCAGTTGGAATAACGGAACTCTCCGTTCCGTACAAAATCCTCCAGGACTCATCGCCGCCGCTATCCCTATAAAAATCCACCTTGATCATGAAGATCTTAAGCTCTTATGTAGCTCTAATCTAAGCAAGGCAGGCAGGTTACTAGCTCATTCTTCTTCATTCCTTCGAAAGCTTTCTGATCGAACCTCTTTCATTGCGGATACTTTTCGATCTTAAAGCAGCTTATCTTCGAGATAAATAGGGTTTACTCGGCAAACTTATATTATAAAGGGTATCTTGCTTTAGCGCTGTAAAGCACTTAAACTTTCTTACATGGCAAAAAAAAATCGACTCAAGGAGTCGATTCTGTTCCAACAACAAGCTCGGCTTTTCTATTTTTACGCTTTTCTTTGCGTTTCTCATGGTAGTATTCGAGGCCCCACTTGATTGGAAAATAGAACAGCAAGCCTAAAAGAAGTCCGTCTATAAGCCCCCCGACAAAAAGCTTCAAGTTGGATTTAATAAATACATCCATCCAATCGGGTAAAAAATTTAGTAAATGCCGGCCTGTGCCGCGAGGCAGCACCATACCTCCTACCTTAATATGAACGTAGGTCAACGGTAAATAAATAATTTTGCCAAATACAAAACCGATTAATGCAGCCGCCATACTTGCCCTGAACAAATAAACTAACGGAAATATTAGAAAGAATGCTAATCCAGCGGTAGGAAGAGTGAACATTTCGACAGACAAGCCAATGGAAAATCCCATGGCTACTATGCCTGGACCTCCCTTGGCTCGGGTCAGCAGCAAGTACTTGTATTTAAACCAGCGTTTAATATTTCGAAATTTAAAAGCTTTCTTGCCTTTTGTCACCTGCTCCTGCTGCATATCCCTTCCCCTATTCCAAATTTCTTTATTGACTTACGGCTTTCTGTTTGGCTGTTGGGATCAACTTGCTCATGTTAATGGTACGTTTAATTTCCCACGTCGAAGGGTTTTCTAAATCAAATTGCTCCAGGTAATTAATGACTTCCTTGGTAATTGGCGTAGGTGTGGATGCACCGGATGTAACGCCTATCCTGCGAACAGGCTTAAGCCATTCGAGCTTCAGCTCTGAAACATCTGCAATTCGATAAGCCTTCACACCGGCTATCTCCTCAGATACCTGAGCCAGTCGGTTGGAGTTATTGCTGCGAGGATCTCCCACAACCAGCACCAAATCGGCATCCTTCGCCTGCTCAGCTACTGCCTCTTGACGAACCTGAGTTGCCAAGCATATTTCATTATGAATTTCCGCCCGTGGAAACCGCTCCAAAAGTCGATTCATAATATGCTTAATATCCCATTGACTCATCGTTGTTTGATTAGTAATTGTGATCTTTTTGTCCGATATATTCAACTCATCAACTTCTTCAAGCTTTTCGATCAAATGAACCCGTTCAGGATTAATCCCGACGGCACCTTCTGGCTCTGGATGACCCTTTTTCCCGATATAAATAATATGGTAGTCCTCAGCTGTCTTTTCCCTGATCAAATCATGAGTTTTCGTAACATCAGGGCATGTGGCATCCACCACTGTAAGACCTTTATCGCGCGCACGTTTTCTAACATCAGGGGAAACGCCGTGTGCCGTAAATATAACGGTCCCGGTTTCAATAGTTTCCAGAATTTCCAGCCGGTTCGGACCATCAAGTGTAATGACGCCTTCTTTATCAAAATAATCAGTTACATGGGCGTTATGCACGATCATGCCTAATATATATACAGGTCTTGGCAGGTTAAGGTTTTTTGCCGTTTGCATGGCAAGTGCCATAGCATCTACAACCCCATAGCAGTATCCGCGGGGCGAGATTTTAATGATATCCATTTCTGCACCTACCTCTTTTTATGTGCCTATAAGCAGCTTATTGAAGGGAAAACATATCCCCGACTATTCTATTATACTCGATTCCAAGGATGTAGGAAATGCCGCTGGAAGCACATTGTCAGAAACTTCACTAACCGGCAGCCAAATAATAAAGGTACTGCCTTCTCCTTCGCATGTTGTTACTTCAATGGAGCCTTGATGCTCATCAATAATCCATTTGGCAATAGATAAACCAAGCCCGGTACCGGATGTTTTGCCGCGTGATACATCTGCCCGATAGAATCTTTCAAATATCAAGGGTACCTCTTCTATGTCCATTCCAATACCCGTATCTTCAATACGTATCCCGATTTGTTTCTCCATCAATATAGCATCAAGCTTTACAAAACCCTGTTCGGTGTATTTGAAAGCATTTTCCAAAAAAATGTAAATTAATTGTTGAATATAATCCCTGTTTCCATAAACATAAACTCCTTGCAAAGCGGATAAATCCCCTTGCCTCCATTCGACCTCCCGCGGGAATAGGTAGGCTCTACGGTTAACCTCCTCCACAAGGGGCAGCAGCTCAATGTTGGTCTTCGACATTTGAAAGCCTGCATCAGCTCGGGCAAGAGATAGAAGATCATTGACCAAACGAGTCATCCGCTCCGCCTCGCCTGCTATATCCTGCATCGCTTCAAGCGACAGCTCCAACTGCTGCCGATCCTGCTCCGTACCTATAGAAGCTGTCTTTCTCCACATTTTCTCCAATAAATCGACATTTCCACGAATAGTGGTCAGCGGTGTACGAAGCTCATGAGAAGCGTCTGATACAAATCTCCGCTGCCTCCGGTAAGACTCTTCCAAATCAAAATATACTTTCTGCAAACGCTCCAGCATATCATTGATTGTATTTGTAAGACGTCCGATTTCATCATTAGGGCCATTATAATTGATCCTGTTTTCAAGATCAGAGCCCTTGCTTATAGAATTGGCCGCCACGATAACCTGTTCTATAGGCTTCAGTGCCTTTCTTGCCAAAAACCAGCCAAAGGAAGCAGCCAGCAGCACAGCCACCAGAGCGGTAAAAGCCAATATTCGCTGCACGAGCGAAAATAAATTCTCGGAAGTATCAATCAGAACAGCGGCCTGAAAAACACCTGCCAGCTCCTGTTGACCATTCTTTACTACTATAATGGGCTTGTTATAGATGAGGAATGCCAGATTTTCAACTCTGGTTTTCTCAAATAAATATTTATCGTTAACCAGCTTTTGCCGTTTCGCATCTGTCAGTTCAGGGACGGGCAAAGTCAAATTAGCTTCAGACAAATTAGTCGATGGACGAATGATCCCATTTTCAAAATTCGTTATTTGATAAAACTTCCCGGCACTCCCAATATTGTCTCTTCCCTGCAAGGCAAAATCAAAGCTGATTCCGCCTCCCAATGTCGGAGTCATCCGAGGCTGAATTCGTGAATATACATTCTCGCCTTGCTGCTGCAGCTCGTCCTCAATAAAGCTGTAGTAATTATAATGAAGCAGCCAATACAGTCCAATGCCGAAAAGCATTAATGTAACGGATAAAATTGCAGTATACCACAATGTCAGGCGCAGCCTAATGGACACGTCAACTCTCTCCTCTCATCACATATCCAGCGCCGCGAACCGTCTGTATCATCCGCTTATGCCCATATTCCTCCGTTTTTTGACGTAAAAGTGCGATATAAACCTCAAGAACATTCGATTCACCGCTGTAATCATATCCCCATATTTTTTCCATTATTACATCACGAGACAACACCCGTTTCGGATTTTGCATAAACAAATGAAGCAGCTCGAACTCTTTAGTCGTCAATTCTATCAATTGACTCCCACGAAACACCTCGCGTGTATCCATATCCATAAACACATCCTGGAATTGCAGTCGGTTTGTTTGCTGCTCGGCTTTCTCAGCACTTTTTCTGCGCAGCAGAACCCGAACCCTCGCCAACAGCTCCTCTAAGGCGAAAGGCTTGACCAAATAATCGTCAGCCCCAAGATCCAATCCTTTAACCCGCTCGCCAATTTCGTCTTTAGCTGTGAGCATTAATACGGGTACTGTTGCTCCCCCCTCACGAATACGCCGAACTACCTCCCACCCATCCAGCTGAGGCATCATGACATCCAAAATAACTGTATCCGGATCATGCTCCAAAATTTGCTTCAATCCATCCATACCATGCTGTGCAGTAAAAACGGTATATCCTTCAAAAGCTAATGATCGCCTAAGCATGGAAGTGATTTTTTCATCATCGTCTATAACTAATATTTTTTCTCTCATATGCAGCACCGCCTTCATTTTTAAACACGAACCTAATTGTAGTTCTATTTTATCATCAAATTAGTTGGATACAAAAAGAAACAGAGCTTCACCAAATTTCGCTCCGCTCTGAGTCTTTTTTGTGTTCATTTTATTCTAACCTTTTTCTCTATTCTAGTTGTAAGAAATCTTCTGATCGAGGTCATAAAATTTATTTAGCTTCTGCGTTGCGGTCACCAATCGTCACTGTGATGCTTTCCTTTTTACCGTCACGCATAATAGTCAGGTTTGCTTGGTCGTTCACTTTCAATGCTTTGATTTTGTCAACGAGATCCTGAGATTTCTTCACCTTGGCTCCATTAACCTCAGTAATCACATCATAAGGACGAATGCCGGCAATAAAGCCTGGGCTTTTACGCTCTACCTCAGAAACGATAGCACCTTCAGTATTTTGCAGCTTTAATTCAGTCAACCAATCTTTGTCGATATCCGACAACTTAACACCAATATAAGGTAATGGTTCTTTTGGAATTTTCACGTTATTTTTCAAATTATCCAGCACCGACGAAATCGTACTTGTAGGAATAGCAAAACCAATCCCTTGCGCTTGTGCGCTTACTGCTGTGTTAATCCCTATTACTTCCCCATTCAGGTTCAATAGCGGTCCACCCGAGTTCCCTGGATTAATTGAAGCGTCTGTTTGCAGCAAGTGCTTGTATTCGCGAGTACCTTGTGTGTCAGGAATGGAAATTGGACGTTCGCGTGCGCTCAATACACCGACAGTTACTGTGTGATCAAAGCCGTATGGGTTACCGATAGCAACTACCCAGTCACCGACTTTAGTATCTTCCGCTTTACCAAGCGGCAAAGCAGCAAACTCCTTGTCGCCATCTATCTTCAATGCTGCCAAGTCAAGATCATAGCTGTTACCTAGCAAGGTTGCCTTGAACGGCTTATCATAGCCTTCTACGGTTACCCAAATTTCGTCCGCTCCGTCAATAACATGTTCATTGGTTAAAATGTAACCCGATTTTTCAAAAATAAATCCGGTCCCCATTCCTCCAGGCTGAAGTTGTCCGGAATCGCTCTTGGGCTGTTGCTTGCTGCCACCGCCATTATCTCCGAAAAATTGTCGGAAGAACGGATCGTCTAACAGAGAGCTTCCACCGCGACTGCTCGCCTTGGCCTTAACCTTAGTCTCGATTTTAACAACTGCCGGGCCCGATTGCTCAGCTATTTGAGCGATGTTCTCCGGTCTGCCACCAAGATCGAATGCTGTGGGCTTGACCGTTCCTCCTCCGCTTGATCCAGTCGTTGTTTGGCCTGTAGCTGCTGATGCTTTGTTAGACATAACGCCTTGAGGGCCTGTAAACCAGTTCATTTTGTCCGAAGCGAACATTAAGCTTCCCACAACCAGCGCTCCTGCTAAAAAGGCAGTGAAACCGGTTCTTAGTGAAGATCCTTTTTTCTTGTGCTCATTTTGCTGCCAGCCATTCATCTGATCATGCATAGGCTTATCAGTTACGTTGTAAGAGAATGGTCTCATGGGCCGCGGCGGCGTCATTTCTACCTGTGCAGCTTCTACCCCATCGCTTCTCATACCTGAGTCCGGCTCATTATGTCCCAAATCTGATTTATAAGGCCCATACGAATAGTAGTGGGACGGACGCTCTTGCCTTGGCTCATTTGCTTCTGATTGTCCGGCTTGTTCGTTAGACGAACTATTAGATTCGCCATTCGACCGGCGAAAGAAATCATCATAACCGCGTTTGTTGTCATCCATAGTAAAATTCCTCCGTTCAAATATGATTTGAATGATAATGTATTGTTACTTGCTATCCTTGACTATATATTGGACTCGTAACCTTAAAGTAACCTTAAAATAAAATAAACGAAAAGTTAAATTTCAATCCCCCCATACCCCCCTTGTTCTTCAAGGGGGGCTCCGGGCGCTGCGCCCCTGGACCCAGCGTGAGAGACTGTTGAGCAACCGAAGCGCTTCCTATGTACTTATGATGTTGGAACGCGTTCGTTCTATAAAGAAGAAGCCTTGCGCTGCAAAGCTTCTTCCTTTATAGAACACGCTATACGTTTATGCTCTTGCACTTTCTCTTAGTCCTTAAATACTGCTAAGCGTGTCCGGGAAAACTTTGCAAGGCAAAGTAGCCCGGACAAACGCGCTCCTATGCTCTCAAGTCGCTCCACGCTCTAGCCCGTTCCCGCACGCATGCAAGCGTGGAGGGGCTACCTTCGCGTCAGTCAAAGGAGCCCCGACCAACGCGTTCCATCCACCAACGTCCCATCGAAGCAACCAATAACCTCTCTCCACCAAGCTTGCGGGGTTCAGGGGCGCTAGCGCCCTGGGGCCCCCTTTGGAGAAAAGGGGGGGGTGGGGGGATTGACAAAACTTAAGCGTGGAGGCGCTACCTTCGCGTTAGACAAAGGAGCCCCGACCAACGCGTTCCATCCACCAACGTTCCCATCGAAGCACCAAATAACCTCTCTCCACCAAGCTTGCGGGGTCCAGGGGCGCTAGCGCCCTGGGGCCCCCCTTTGGAGAAAGGGGGGGGTTGGGGGGATTGATAACCTCAAGCGTGTCCGGGCAAACTTTGCAAAGCAAAGCAGCCCGGACAAACGCGCTCCTATGCACTCAAGTCTCTCCACGCTCTAGCCCGTTCCCGCACGCATGCAAGCGTGGAGGGGCTACCTTCGCGTCAGCCAAAAGAGCCCCGACCGACGCGTTCCATCCACCAGCGTTCCCATCGAAGCACCAAATAACCTCTCTCCACCAAACTTGCGGGGTCCAGGGGCGCCAGCGCCCTGGGGCCCCCCTTTGGAGAAAGGGGGGGTTGGGGGGATTGATAACCTCAAGCGTGGAGGGGCTACCTTCGCGTTAGACAAAGGAGCCCCGACCAACGCGTTCCACCCACCAACGTTCCCATCGAAGCACCAAACAACCTCTCTCCACCAACCTTGCGGGGTCCAGGGGCGCTAGCGCCCTGGGGCCCCTCTTTGGAGAAAGGGGGGGTTGGGGGGATTTCAATTTTAGGACGGAAATGTACTCTCCACTTGACTCAGCAGGTCCTGAGCTTTATCTACCCATTGCGCCTCCACAGGTGCATCCTTATCAACCGGCTCCTGAAACTGATCAATCAAAGCTCCGGTAAAATTAACCTTGGCTTCCTTATCCAAGCCTTCGTTATATACGTGTTTCAATACAAATGGAGTCCCCAAGTGAATAATCGCATCCGTTGAGTCGGCATCTCCATCCAATGCTCCGTGTGTCACCTCAAAAGGAATACGCAGCCACACTTTGTTCGCTTCATCTAAGCTACGGTCAAAATAGCCGTGTTCATAATCCCAATTGCCACCTAACGAAAAATCAAATTCATGCAAATAATTGCGAACTTCATCAAATGCTTCCTCGCGGTCAACTAATTCAAATTTCAAAGGGATCATTTGTAAATCCTCCAGTTAATTTTATTAATAGAATGATCGTAAAATGCAAAAATTATGCTGTAAAAGGATAACTGAACATTATTAGCTGCATGTCATTATATCTTACGTAATTCGTTGACATAACTACCATCAAAAACGTATAATAATGGGCGGAGTAAGCGCATTATTTGCGTATAACAAGGAGATGAGCTCTATGGATATTTCCACGTTGGCTAGTGGATTAGACACCATCTGGGTGGTTCTTACCGCAGCGATGATTTTGTTGATGGAAGGCGGATTCGCCTTGCTGGAGGCCGGTTTTGTAAGACAGAAAAATGCAGTCAGCATCATTATGAAAGTATTTGTCGATATTACATTCGGGGCACTTGTCTTTTATTTTATTGG
The DNA here is from genome assembly GCF_024722015.1 of Paenibacillus radicis (ex Xue et al. 2023). Classification (GTDB taxonomy): domain Bacteria; phylum Bacillota; class Bacilli; order Paenibacillales; family NBRC-103111; genus Paenibacillus_S. The sequence continues at coordinate 164,834 of NZ_JANQBD010000014.1, forward strand.
TTTCGCTTTCATGTATGGAAAAGATTTCAACGGATTAATCGGAACAAGCGGCTTTATGATGGGAGGAGACCTCACACATATCAAGCTTACGATTACTAATGACACCTATTGGTTATTTCAATGCGCTTTTGTTATCGCCGTTATTTCCATTGTATCCGGTGCAGTGGCAGAGCGAATTAACTTCCACGCCTATATTCTTTATACAATTGCTATGACAGGACTTATTTATCCTATCGCAGGACATTGGGTTTGGAGCGTGGGAGGCTGGCTTGGCAGCCTTGGGATGATCGATTTCGCCGGCTCCGCTGTTATTCATGCTCTAGGTGGCGCCTCTGCATTAGCAGCTGCAATGTTCATCGGGCCGCGTATCGGGAAGTTTTCGGAAAATGGTACTCCTAATATCGTGCCACCATCCAATCTTCCCCTAGCTTCAGTCGGCGCTTTTATTCTCTGGTTCGGCTGGTTCGGCTTTAACTCCGGCAGCACACTAAGTGCAACTAACGGCTCTATAGGCCATATAGCCGTCACAACCATGCTGGCCGCCGCATCAGGTGGCGCCACTTGTATTTTGTTCACAATGTTCCGCTACCGGAAAGCTGATCCACCTATGGTCATCAACGGCTCTCTGGCTGGTTTGGTTGGAATCACAGCTGGTTGTGCTTTTGTCAGTGACGTTGTTGCCATTGTGATTGGAGCCGTCTGCGGTATAGCAATGGTATTTGCAACAGAGTTTTTGGAATCCAAACGTATTGACGATCCAGTTGGCGCTTTTGCTGTGCACGGAGTAAGCGGGAGCATCGGAGCCTTGGCTCTAGGCTTATTCGCAAAACCGGAACTCACAGAAGGTATTGGCCAAGGTTACAGCGGGCTTTTCTATGGAGGCGGCTGGAGTCTCCTCGGAGTACAGGCCCTGGGCCTCATCATTGTCCTCGTATGGGGCTTTGGAATGACATGGATCGCTTTTAAGCTGATCAATCTTTTCGTTCCTGCACGTGTCAGCCGCGATGAAGAACTGGTCGGCCTTGATGTTGGAACTCATGGAGTGCCGGCATACAGTCAAGACAATGATTTCATTGAGTTAACCAAATTAAAGAACAGCTAACCCACATATCACTTAACAAAAAAAGTGTGTCCCCACTGGTCTGCAACGACCTGAGGAACACACTTTTTTCCATACAAATACATTCATTAGGACTAATCAACCCGACTTATTCAGTACTTTACCATTTCTAAAGGTAACATTCATGTTCTGACCATCTTTTGTTTTGTACTGATAAGTTTGGAAAACATTCATGCCACTATCATCTTTACTTTCTGACGTTAACTTCCCTATTTGCCCCATTTTTTTCGAGACTTCATCATAAGTCATTCCGAAATCAACAGAATCTAACTGTTCCTTGGTTGCGATAGGCTGCTCTTTCGCTCCCTTTGGCGCTTCTACCGGAGCAGGATCTGTTTTACCTGAATCAGGCTTGGAAGCATCGGCATTGTTTGCTGGTGGAGTCACTGGCGTATTGTTCCCGCTAGGTGCTGTAGCCGGTGGTTGAATACCGCTTGGAGAACTGACGGGTGGTTCTGTATTTTGAGCTGGTTTATTTTCTTGCTTAGTACATGCTGTCCCCACTAACAGTAAAGCCAGGAGTCCAATGTATAGTTTATTCATTTTCATATTCAAATCTCCTCCATCCATATTATCGTACAAGAGAAAATTTGCCAGCTCCACACTTGCATGCCGTAGTCACATTATATCGAATCTTGTCTTATAAATCAAAAGCACCTCCTCTATGATGGCAACAGAGCCTTAAATTGAAAACTCATAGGCATACAAAACATACGCAAAAAACCGGACCCCCCAAGGAATCCGGCCATTACGTTAACTAAAATCTAAACTAGTTCCTTCTCCAAATCATCACTGATTGTTACCAGATCAGCAGGATCACTATTGTTCAAAATTAACCTGGCATTCTCCAGCTCCGCACGCAGCTGCCGAATCTGCTGCAACGGCTTCTTAACATAGTGGATATATTCAACTGCTAGATGATGATCCGGTTTTTTCCCCGTAAACATCCGGCGTAAAGGTGACATCGATTGGTAGCTTCTTTCTTCCATCTGACGCTTTTTCTCGTAACGCTCAATAACCTGTTCAATCTCCGCAATTTGCTCTTCTTTACGAACCATATACTTCTCCAAAAACGGATACACTTCGGCTGCTTTTCGTTTATTCACTGGAATCGTACTCCCTGTTAACAGAGCATTCAGCATGGAATATCACCTGTCTTTTCATGTTAACTATCATCACAATAATAATATTTTACACCAAAGCAGCCGCTTTGAAAACATTTATTTTAAATAAAAATGCCAGAGCTGCACATTTATATGCAACCCTGGCACTTTTACTTACACCACTTAATCAATGACTATTGTTTTGAACTTTCATTCGTGCTTTGACTTGGATTATTTTGCGCAGCACGCTTTACGTTATTAGCCAAAACCTCTTCAGAAAACTCTGTATCATTTTGTTGTTGCTGTTGGTTATTATTGTTGTTGAACTTATTGTTGTTTTTGTTTTTTGCCATGGTTTATCACCTCCCCTTACACAACTATAGTATGGGACGAACAACCATGTTTTATGTTGGAAATTTAAAACAATATTTCGTTTTGCAGCTGATTCCACATGACCTCGGTAATTTTCCCTCCGCCTTGTTTAACGATAAAGACATTCAAGGTTTTTTTGCCCCATTCCTTGTAGACCTGGTCTTTCGTCTCGAAGTAAAGGTCAATCCGATTTCCTTTAATGGCTCCGCCTGTATCAGCAACAACACCATAACCGTAGCCAGGAATCCACAATACGGTTCCTATCGGAAATACCGAAGGGTCGGCCGCTATAGTGGACAGAGAGTTTTTATTACGCTTTACCTTCATACCCGAATAGGTAACCCCGTACTCAGGATGCCCAGGATTTTTCCCTGTCGATTCCTTGCCAGCATAATACCCAGTAGCCACCACTTCCACAGCTTTTAGCCGGGACAAGTCATGGTTTAAATTAGGTATGACGTTATATTTATTCGATTTTTGTTTATTCTCTGCTTGGAGGTTATAGCTTACAGTGGACACAGCCCTCGTCTCATTGCTTTTAGGATCCTGATCTTGTATTTTACTGACTGGGTCTCGAGCTTGCTCCTGCTCCCGGTTAAGCACCGGATACATTTGCGAGGCCTCACTGACCTGATCCCGTTGCTCCTGCACGAACAGAAGAAACAACACCAGCAAAACAGCAAACAAAAAGATCCACCTTGCATGATTTACGGCTTTAGGTAACATAGCTTCTTTAAACCACCCCTTATTTATAAGAGGCTGTCCATTAATTGAAGGAAATATACGTAAAATCCATTTAGAGTACCGCTGACACTAACCTCTAAAAATTTAAATGCTCCATATTGAATGCCCGATAAACAGTCGTTTCTTACAAAAAACGGGGTTGTGCAAGTAACTTGAGCTTTTAGAGGACAGCACTTTGGGGGATATTATTATACTTGATGGAGCGAAAACGAATGTTCGAATATTGCTTATATCCTAGAGGAGATGGGAGTTGGGGAGATTGGGATTTTGGGTAATTGCCGAAGGAAATAGATGGAAATCCTCACGTTAATCCAGCCTGGATATCGTTTGAAATCAATATAACTGGAAAAACTAACGCTAATATAGCCGATATTGGTGATATCATTAAAAATCAGTAAAATTAGCATGAGAAATTCCAGCTATAGGGCTGGGAACGCCATTTTTCGGTGCAATTAACCTGACATTTTCCTGTTATTTGCGTGGGATTCACTTGGATGCGATGCAATGACGTAACTGAACTCTGAGCTCTGAACACTGAACTCCGAACTCCGATACCCGAGATTAGCATTCGCGCGCGAATTGGCCTCATCTCTGCATTTCGCTAATAAGACCCAAATATGGGGCGCCTCAAAAGGGTACTTCCTACACCATAGTGATTAAATCATAAAATGTGCAAAAGAACCCTTCAAATCCACTATCAAAGTTGGAATTGAGGGTTGCTTTTTGCAACATATATTCAGGATAAAGTGGTGGATGGACTGTCCCAATATGACTTTTGAGGCAGACCTGTTTCATCCATTAGTCGATTTGTTTTGTTCTAATTGCCGTTTCAATTAAACTCACAACACTATCCAAGCTCTGAACGCCCAGATCGCCTTCTCCACGCTTACGTACGGATACGCTTGAGCTGTTCATTTCATTTTCCCCTACAACAAGCATATAAGGAATTTTCTCCAGCTGAGCCTCACGTATTTTATAGCCCAGCTTCTCGTTGCGAAGATCGGATTCCACGCGTACGCCAGCCAGCTGAAGCTTCTCAGCAACCTCTTTAGCATAGTTCTCGAACGCTGTTGAAACCGGGATCACCTTCGCTTGTACCGGGCATAACCATGTTGGCAAAGCTCCAGCGAAATTTTCCAGAAGGAATGCTGTCATACGTTCCATTGTTGAGATGACGCCGCGATGAATAACAACAGGACGGTGCTTCTGCCCATCATCTCCAACGTATTCAAGCTCAAAACGCTCAGGCAGCAAGAAATCCAATTGGGCCGTACCCAAAGTCTCTTCCTTCTTCAGTGCAGTTTTGATCTGAACATCAAGCTTCGGTCCGTAGAAGGCAGCTTCACCCTCTGCTTCATAGAACGGTAATCCCAATTCCTCAACTACCTCGCGCAGCATGCGCTGTGACATCTCCCACATCTCATCATTCGGGAAATACTTCTCAGTATCCTTAGGATCCCGGTAGGATAAGCGGAAGCGGTATTCCTTAATACCGAAATCTTCATAAACATGGCGAATTAAATTAACGACTCGTGCAAACTCTTCCTTGATTTGATCAGGACGGCAGAAGATATGCGCATCATTCAATGTCATAGCCCTTACCCGATGAAGCCCAGTCAATGCTCCTGACATTTCATAACGGTGCATGGTCCCAAGCTCCGCAATTCGTACCGGAAGATCTCTATAGCTGCGCATATCGCTTTTATATACCATCATATGATGAGGACAGTTCATTGGACGAAGGACAAGCTCTTCATTGTCCATAATCATTTTCGGGAACATATCCTCCTGATAGTGCTCCCAGTGGCCGGATGTTTTGTATAATTCAACATTAGCGAGCACTGGTGTATACACATGCTGGTAGCCAAGACGCTCTTCCAAATCAACGATGTAACGTTCCATGGTTCGGCGTACTTTGGCACCATGAGGCAGCCACAACGGCAAGCCTTGGCCAACTTCACGGGAGAAGGTGAACATTTGCAATTCTTTGCCTAGCTTACGGTGGTCACGTTTCTTGGCTTCCTCCAATAAATGAAGATGCTCATCCAAGTCCGCTTTTTTCGGGAAAGCTGTTCCATAAATACGCTGAAGCATTTTATTTTTCGAATCACCACGCCAGTAGGCTCCTGCTACACTTAGAAGCTTGAACGCTTTAATACGTCCTGTTGAAGGCAAATGTGGTCCGCGGCAAAGGTCAAAAAACTCCCCTTGATCATAAATAGTCAGTTCAGCGTCTTCCGGCAAATCACGGATTAATTCAAGCTTCAATGGATCCTCAAGCTCGGAAAAAATACGATTGGCTTCTTCACGGCTGACCACACGTCTGCGGATTGGCAGGTTTTCCTGGGCAACCTTTTCCATCTCCTTCTCAATCTTAACCAGATCATCCGGTGTTAGCGGTGTTTCCAGATCAATATCATAATAAAAGCCATCTTCGATTACAGGACCGATTCCAAGCTTTACCGCCTTCTCACCATAGATGCGTTTTATCGCCTGAGCCATAAGATGAGCTGTACTATGTCGATATACTTCCAAGCCATCCTCACTGTCCAATGTGACAATAGATACCGCAGCATCCTGCTCCAAAGCTGTGTTCAGATCCACCGCTTTTCCATTAAGTTTACCAATCACTGCATTCTTCTTAAGCCCTGAGCTGATTGAACCAGCAATATCTTCGATTGTAGTTCCTTGCTCATACTCCCTAACTGCTCCATCCGGAAATGTTACCTTTACTGCCATTTCATTTCAGCCTCCATTCTTTTTTTGCAAACAAAAAAAGCGCATCATCCCAGAAAGGGACGAGTGCGCTTGGTCTCGTGGTTCCACCCTAATTCGATTCGCAATCTTTCCTGATGTATGCAGGCCGATCAACAAATCCTCAATAAGCATCTGATAACGGAAATGAACCGGAGAGTTATACTAGTCAGGCTACAATGGCCAGCGTTCCAACTCTCAACTACAAAGGGGTAAAGGAATGTCGTTTAACTGAAGGAGCTTCCAGCCAAGTCTCCTCTCTCTGTGCAGTGCTTCATCCTTATTGTCTTTGATTTCAGTCTTATCCTTTATTATAATCAGATGCAGCCGAACGGTCAAGATTTTGGCATAACCTGCAATATTCACATATCTCAACACGGTTTTCAAAAATTTGCTTAATGGTTTGGATTATTTGTACATCCGGGTCTCTTGTGTGAATATAAATAAGCTGTGGGGATACGGATATCAAAGTACTTACAATGACATCCTCGAAATTAATATCTTTTTCAAGCATTTCGATGGTCAATGTTGTATCACCGGATGTATCGATTTTCTCCATTTCTTCGTTAAAAAGCAAAAACTCATTGCCGCCTTTATGTATTAAATGGGCAAGCGGGATTTTGGCCTCCTGAATGTAAACAAAATATTGAAGCAGTGAAATAAACTCCCGGTATTGTTGATCCATCAAAAACTCATCAATGGCATATTCAGCGATTTCCCGAAGCTCTTCAGTGTACTCATCTAATCTAAATCTCATGAAACCATCGATGTTTAGGACTGTATTTTCCTGTAAAAAGCTTTGAATGCCCTGGCGAATTTTCTCCTTACGGCGCAGTACCATCTCACGCTGCTCCCAGAATTCATTCGTCTTCTCGACCAGAAGCATTTGTCTATAGTAGCCTAGAATGGAATTAATATCAGTTTCTTGTTTGTAATCAAATTCTTTTAAAATCAGAGCCCTCAGCAATTCCTCTTCCTTATCGCTTATTACCCAATCAGCAATTTTCTCAGAAACCTTCTGAATTAGCGCGTCCATACGTTTGTCCAATTGAAATCGAGGCATAACCCCATTAACTTCAATTATGGAACAGGTTTTATCATGCTGTAGTTCAATTACCGCATTGTGTTTATAAGAATCCCATACCGCAGCTGCAACCGATTCATGAAGTCGTTGAACCGATTCTTCCGGTACTTTCATTAAAGTCAAAGCAAACAGCTTCATACCATTCACTCCCTTCTTACCTAGTAGCTCCTACTTAAAGTATATGGTCACTTGAAGGCATATATACAAACAACAATTTCCCATGGTATAGTTAAGTAATTAGAAAGCCGCAATAATGGAGTGACAACTGAATGGGGTTTGACTTTATACAATTGGTTAACTTGCCTCTATGGAACCGTAAGATTATAAATGGTTATTGGATTATTATAGGCCTTGCTGTCTTGCTCTCCATCTTTAATAATGTGATTAGTTACTTTACTAAACAATATGATTCGGTTCCTATAATCACTCTTGGTGTCGTGTGGGTTCTTGGAGTGGCGGCTTTGGAAGCTGCCAATTATTGGATAAAGAAAGGGCTCGATTATATTATTATTACGGGCGCTTTCATCATTCCGGTCAGTTTGATTTATTCGTTTCCTGAAGACAGCGTTTTATTAACAACACTATACCTTCCCATTCTAATCTCCGTGTTGTATTTTCAGCTCCGTAAGGTTATTTTCTCGGCTATCCTAAGTTTAATTAGCTTTTATGCTCTTTACTTATTGTGCTTAAGTGAAACTGCTTTGTATTCAACCAACGACCTCATCATCATGACCTGTGTTCTTCTCTGTGGCGCCATTGTTGCAATAAGTGTCATGAGCCGCGGGTCCGAGCTATTGAAGCATTTGCAAACTTCACTCGCATCCAGCCAAGATCTACTTGTAAAAAATGTAATAATGGACAAGCAGATAAAAACCGATGCGCTAACCGGATTATATAACCATATGTCCTTCCATGAATATTTGGATAAGTTGATTGAGCAAGGGGAAAAGTATAATCTTTCCTTCCAGCTTGCCGTTCTGGATATCGACCACTTCAAGAAAGTGAATGATACTTTCGGTCACCGGGCAGGAGATATTGTACTGAAGAAGGTCGCTCAGTCGATAACGTCTATGGTATCACCCAATGATTTTACAGCCCGTTATGGCGGCGAGGAATTCGCAGTTATTTTCACAGATATTGAATTAAACGAGTCATTACTGAATCTTGAAAATATTCGCACTTACATTTCTGAGCAGCACCATGAGGAACTGAAGGGCAATGCGGTAACTATAAGCATCGGTGTTCAGGATTATGTAAAGGGCTGTACGAAGGAAGCACTTTTCACAGGAGCCGATCAAGCCTTGTATGAGGCAAAAAGAAATGGCCGTAACCGCACGGTAGTCCATGATCCACAAAAAGAAACAACGAACCCGAATTAATCGGGTTCGTTGTTTTTTATTAGCTATTAATTTTGCATCATAAAGTCGTTTTCAATCTTTTCGTTAACATCGTCAAACACACGTAAAATGTCATACTTCGTATTGCGCTGCGCAGGGATTTTGCCAGCTTCACGAATAATGTCCAAGGTGGATGAAATGTTGACTTTGTGCGTGGTGCCTGCAGCCGAAACAACATTCTCCTCAATCATGGTAGAACCAAAATCATTACAGCCATAATGAAGGGATTGCTTCCCTACCTCCGGTCCCATCGTTACCCAGGAAGATTGGAAATTAGGGATATTGTCCAGCATGATCCGACTGATCGCAACATTCTTCAAATAATCCTGCGGCCCCAGCTTTTCAGCCTTCAAATTCGTATTGTCCGGCTGAAACAACCAAGAAATGAATGCCAGAAATCCTGGCGTCTTATGTTTATTCGCAATACATTCGTCTTGAGCGTCACGGATGCGAAGCAAGTGAAGGGCCCGCTCCTCCATCGACTCACCAAAGCCAATTACCATTGTGCCTGTAGTATGCATGCCGATTTTATGAGCTGTCTGCATGACATCCATCCAATCACGCCAAGATCCTTTCAGACGGCTGATCTTTCTCCGAGTACGGTCATCCAATATTTCAGCGCCACCGCCAGGCAATGAATCTAATCCAGCCTCGTGCAGCTCACGCATAACCTCTTCCAGCGTAAGCCCATCCGATACATCCTTCATCTTCAAAATTTCTGCCGGTGAGAAGGAATGCATTTGAATGGAAAACCGCTTCTTAATTTCGCGAAGCAGATTTGTATAATAAGTAAACGGAAGGTTTGGATTAGTCCCTCCTTGCATCAATATTTCTGTACCGCCCACATCCAACGTTTCTTGAATTTTGTTGAAGATGGTCTCGTCGGACAGAACATAACCTTCCTTGGAGCCAGGAGCACGGTAAAAGGCACAAAACTTACAATACACATCGCAAATATTAGTGTAATTGACATTACGTCCAATGACGAATGTAGTAATCGGCTCCGGATGATGTTTGAGCATAATCCGATTGGCTACATGTCCCATTTTCTCAATCTGATCAGATCCATATAATTCGATGCAGTCTTCAAGACTGATACGGTTTCCTGCTAAAGCATTATCAAGGATGCGGTCAACGGAACTCATCCTGCTCACTCCTTTTATTCTGGCTATATGTTTTGTATACGAAGAAAATCATCTAAACTATCGTACCATAAACGAAGGGCTTAGTCATTAAAAGAAAATCCCGTTTAAAAATTAACAAACAAGAGATTACCCTGAGCAAAATGCTCTTCGGCAATCTCTTGGGTTAGTTCATAGCTCTAGGCGCTGTATACTTGGCGGTTCCCTCTAATCTTCTCTTTCACCAACCGGAACTGTTGAGTTCGGTCTTGATTCGCTATGAAAGGCTCCGGTCTTGCAAAATAAAAGCCTTGCCCCATCTGTACCTGCATTTCATACAGGACATCGGCTTCTTCTTGCCGCTCTACACCCTCCGCAATAACTTGACAATTAATATTTTCCGCAAAATGAAGCATGGCACGAAGCAGTGACTGCTTTACTTCAAATTTGTCGATATTTTGAATAAGCGATCTATCGATTTTGATGATGTCCGGAACGAGCTCCGAGATCGTTTGCAGACTGGAGTATCCTGCGCCGGCGTCATCAACAGCAAAACGAAAGCCATGGGAACGATATTTGGTTAGTAAATGACCCATATAATCAAAATTTCGAATGGCATGGCGTTCTGTAATCTCCAAAACAATCTGCGAAGGTGAAACTTCTGGATGCTGAGACATGACGTCTAGCAGTTCATTTAAAAAAAGCGGATGACACAAGGTTACAGGTGTGATGTTAATAAATACTTGCTCCCGGATCTGTCTGACGGCAATTTCATTAAATGCTTTCTTGATAACTAAAAACTCCATTTTTGATAATAGATCAGCCTGATAAGCAAAATCAAACAATTCAATGGGGGAGTGAAAAGGAGTATTATGCGGGCCTCGAGTCAAAATCTCCCAACCGAAGATTTCACCGGTATTTAAGTTCATAATCGGCTGCGTCAGCACGGAAATATTCTCCGTTTGTATAATATCAACTAAGTGCTGCCTTGATTTAGTAAAATGGGGCGGCAATTTCTTGGTTGCGATCGAATGTGCATAATGGTAGGCACTATGTATGGCCGCTTTCGTATTTTCAATATCCTGGTTTATCATGTAGCAGCCGACCTGAAATGTATATGAAGCTTCCTCATGAAAACGGGCTGGCAAGCGCAGTCTCCGCTCCAACTCATTCCGTAATAGAATCGATTTTCGATGCATCTCGTCATAAGTGAAGCCTTGATGCTCCTTGATGAAAATGCAGAAATCTTCACCGCCAAATTGCTTAATTCCAAGAATATCTTGCTTCTTAAAAAATGTTGGTATAACTTCGCGCATCGTTATGCGTATGTGCTGCTGCAAATTCTGAATAAATGAGTGGGGATAGGTGGCAAAAAGATGATGAAAATCTTCCATATAAAACAAAAGCAAACCGCAATTACCGCCTTGACGCCGATATTGTTGAAGGATCGAGACTATAGGATCGCGTAGTGAAAAATCAGGGGGGAAATACTTCAATGACTTGTTGGAAAAAGGTAAATAACAAATCATTTTTAATTTTTCTTTCCAGTTAGAAAAAGAAAGTACGGTCATTGTATCCCCCATTTTGCCGCCAACAATTGTTGGAAATTTGAAATTAATCATATCATGAGTTAACCATTGGTGAATAGTATAATAACACAAAGATAGTGCTTTCAAAATAAAAATGATGCCGAAGAACTAAACAATTACTCAAAATATATAAAAAACAGCCGAAGAATGTCAACGAACATCCCTTCGGCTGAAAATCTGACATTATTCGGCAAATGATAATGCTTGCTCCAGATCGGCAATCAAGTCTTCGATGCTTTCCAGCCCTACTGAATATCGGATTAGACCGTCCGTAATCCCTCGCTCCAATCGAACCTCCCGTGGCATTGCCGCATGAGACATCATGGCTGGGTAGGACAATATACTTTCAACAGCCCCAAGGCTGACAGCAACCAATGGAATCTCCACCTTGCCCAGCACTTTCTTGGCACGTTCTCCTGAGCCAACATCGAAGGATACGACAGCTCCGTAACCAAGCGATTGTTTCTCGTGGATGGCACGGCCAGGATGACCCGGTAAGCCAGGATAATATACAGCTTCTACTTCAGGATGCTCTGAAAGCCACTCAGCCAAGCGTTGTGCACTTTTCTCATGAGCATCCATGCGTGTTTTCAAGGTTTTCATTCCTCGCATAAGCAGCCAGGAATCAGATACACCTAGAATGGTTCCAAGCCCATTTTGCAGCTGTTTCATACGGATACCCAAGCTTTCGTTGGCAACAACAGCAAGACCAGCAGTGACATCACTGTGACCGCCTAAAAACTTGGTGGCACTGTGCAATACAATATCAACTCCATGTTCTATCGGACGTTGATGGTATGGAGTCATGAATGTGTTGTCAAGCATCGTCAACAGGTCGTGCTGCTTAGCCCATGCTGTGATTTCCCCGATATCCGTAATCTTCAGCGTAGGATTCGATGGAGTTTCCATGAACACAGCCTTGGTATTCGGCTGGAGTGCCGCTTTTACTTTATCCAGATCGGTCATATCGACAAAGGTTGTCTCGACATTCATCCTCGTCATGATCGTGCTCAGCAGCCGATAGGTGCCCCCATACACATCTTCAGTGCATATGACGTGATCGCCTGCGGATAGCAGCATGGCAGCAGCCGAAATAGCTGCCATACCCGATGCGAAAGCAAAACCGCGCGTTCCGCCCTCCAGCACCGCAATGTAATCCTCTAGAGCTTGACGGGTCGGATTTCCTGAGCGTGTGTAATCAAATTCTTGCTGCTCATCCAAAGCTTCTTGATGAAAAGTTGAAGCCTGATAGATTGGAGTACTGGAAGCTCCTGTTGTTGAATCGATGGCTCTATTAAAATGAATGAGCTTCGTTGCGAACTGACGCTCAGCTTGTGCTTCGGTACGGTTGCGTGCCATCGACTAAACCCCCTCGACTTCCGCCTGTGCAAGATCAATCGCTCTAGATAGATCAGCAATCAGATCATCCACGTGCTCAATGCCTACTGAATAACGAAGCAACCGGTCATCCACACCAAGTTGTCGACGTATTTCTTCGGGAATGTCCGCATGAGTCTGGACCGCAGGGTAGGTCATAAGCGATTCTACTCCCCCAAGACTTTCCGCGAAAGCAATTAATTTAATATGACGCAAAATCGGCTCAATGAATCGGGCATCCTTAAGCTTGAAGGAGAAAATACCCGTATTGCCTGAAGATTGCTTCTGCTGAATTTCATAGCCTGGATGAGTTTCCAAAGCCGGATAATATACGCTCTCCACCTGCGGATGCTGCAGAAGGAAGTGGGCCATTTGGGTAGCATTATACTGATGGCGTTCCATACGAATCGCCAACGTCTTCATGCCTCTCATCAACAGCCAGCTGTCCTGAGGGCCTAGTACGGCACCCATGGAATTATGTAAAAATGCCATTTGCTCAGAGAGTTCCTTGCCCTTGGTTACAATCAGACCGGCAAGCACATCATTGTGTCCGCCCAAATACTTCGTCGCACTGTGAATTACAATGTCGGCTCCGAGCTCAATCGGGCGTTGGAAGAAAGGCGTTAACAACGTATTATCGACGATCGATAATATGCCTTTCTTCTGAGCCCATCCGCATACAAGCTCAAGGTCAGTAATCATCATCAACGGGTTCGTCGGTGTTTCGATCAGTATCGCTTTGGTATTCGCAGTATAATGCGATTCCAATGCGTCCAGATCATTCGTGTCCACATAAGTTGCCGTTACACCAAAGCGGGACATGATTTTCTCCAGCAAACGATAAGTGCCTCCGTATAGATCAAGCGAGACAATCAGGTGATCTCCCTGGCTAAACAAGGCAAAGATCGTTTGCAGAGCAGCCATGCCTGAGCTGCAGGCAAAACCCGCGTCGCCGGATTCCAGCTGAGCGATAGCTTCCTCCAGCACCTTGCGCGTCGGACTTTTCGTGCGGGCATAATCAAAGCCGGTGCTTTGACCCAGCTGTGGATGGCGGAAAGCCGTTGCCTGGTAGATTGGGAAGCTCACCGCACCCGTAACCGGCTCCTCGATGGAACCGATTTGAGCCAATCGACTCTCGATTTTCAAATCCTTATTTTGTTCGTTCATATAGAAAAGTCCTCCTTGTGTAAGTCATACGGGGTTTCTTGGTACACGTAGTAGTTCAACCAATTGGAAAACAGCAGATTCGCATGGGCTCTCCATGAAACAAGAGGCGGCTTGGACGGGTCGTCATTAGGATAGTAGTTTTTAGGTACCTTTACGTCCATTCCTTTATTCACGTCACGGTCATATTCAGCCTTCAATGTACAAGCATCGTATTCAGAATGGCCGGTTACAAATATATGCTTGCCATCTTTAGTTCCTACGATATACACACCGGCTTCAGGTGACTCCGATAATATTTCAAGATGAGCCACCTTATCGATATCCTCTTTGCGAACCTCGGTATGACGGGATTGCGGTACCAGAAACATCTCGTCGAAGCCGCGCAGTAATTTAACGTTTTGCTTGGTGGTCACATGCGGGAATACGCCGAACATTTTCTCATCCAAACCGTATTTCGGTATACCAAAATGATAATAAAGTCCTGCCTGCGCTGCCCAACATATATGCAAAGTTGAAGTGACGTTGCTGCGGCTCCATTTCAAAATTTGCTTTAGTTCTTCCCAGTAGGTTACATCTTCAAATTCCAGCTGCTCAACCGGCGCTCCAGTGATGATAAGACCGTCGAACTTCTCATGCCGGACATCCTCAAAGGTTTTATAAAATTGCTCCAAATGTTCAGCAGAAGTATTTTTCGAAGTATGCGTTCCCGGATGCAGCAGCACAAACTCCAACTGCAGCGGTGTATTGCCGATTAATCGCAAAATCTGAGTTTCTGTTGTTTCCTTGGTAGGCATCAAATTCAATATGGCAATCCTCAAGGGGCGGATATCCTGGTGATAAGCCACCGTTTCATCCATCACGAAAATATTCTCATTCAATAGGATGTCCTTAGCTGGCAAGTGGTCGGGGATTTTAATAGGCATGGGTAAATCACTCCTTTAAGTGGTTTCGCAGAAAGCTTGCTTCTTAAGCATTATCTCCGTTGTATATCATCGAAATCCCGCAAAAAGGCACAAAAAAGGCCTTTTTCGCGCAAACGAGAAAGGCCTTGTTATATACTTAACAATGTCCTCTCTCATCTCTCAGAAGCTTGAAGCTTCCGCAAGAATTAGCACCGTGCATTCTTCTATCTACACGCTGTTAGCGTATTGACAAAAGTTTGTCGGTTGCCGGGTGTCATAGGGCTAGTCCCTCCACCTGCTCTTGATAAGAGTTTAAATCTAAAGTTTATTAAGTTGTCATCTGGATCATTCAGCATGGCTGAATTATAAGATTCAGATGTTATAAGAAAAGCTTTCATTCGATGCTTATTCGATGAAGATACATTCGTGTATAAGCGGTAGCTTTTCTTGAAACACCTAAATCATTCAGCTTGGCTGAATTATAAGATTCAGATGTTATAGAAATACTTTATACGAAAACTTCTTTAACGTCAAGCGCTCAAAAAATGTTGAAATGTTGAACCGATCCGCCCATTCTGAGGACCCTCTCCCCGCTTTTTTGCATACAGTATCATACATACAAAAAACATATGGAATCCATTCATTTCACCTTGATGTGTGGAAAATGAAGGGTTATACTAGACAAGTATTAGACAACACTAGCAAAGGGGTGCAGCAATCGAATGGACGGAGACCCGAGGAGTAGTATCTGCGTTCAAGTACAACCGAATATTTCGTTTGGAATGCAGCCGGCTTACGCCGCCGATTTGCTTGCGCCGAACAGACCTTAGCCGCTTTATCCTAATTTTACGGTTGATCTCATCCAATTTTACCTAAGGAGCTGTCTCGCACAAATCGACGACGTTTCTTCTGTGCTGTATTCCTCACGGTTACAGTGCAACCATGACTTCAGACACTATGAAGTTTGGTTGTCACTTATCTATGTGAAGGGGTGGGGCAGATGAAAACACGTTTGGTGCAGGACGGTATTTTTACGTTGGTTGAAGATGTAACACATGCAATGGAAGCGCCGGAGCACGGCTTTTACTGGATTGATGCGGATACTGAGGATTTGGAGATTCTCCAGCCTTTATTCCATCTTCATGAATTGGCTGTAGAGGACTGCTTGACTGAAGAAGAACAACGTCCCAAAATCGAACTTTATGATTCTAATTATTTCATAGTGATTAATAGCATTCGTTTTGATGATGAGGAAATCTTTCTGCGAGCTTTGAACATTTTTCTTGGCAAGCATTATATTATTACGGTTACACGCCAAAAAATTAATGAATTGCGCGCTTTAAAACCCATTTTGTGGGAGGAAGAGGTTGCCGCGCCGGACCGTTTTCTTTATCACTTGATGGATCTTGTAGTTGATAATTATACCAGCGTTGGCGATCGGATTGAGGTTAAGATCGAGAAGCTGGAAGAAGATATATTAATGCACACCAAGAAATCTCACTTGAACGAAATCATCGGTTTGCGAAGTGAAATTTTATGGTTGAAAAAGGTTCTCGTTCCACAAAAAGAAGTAATCTCCACTTTAAACAAAAAGGAACTTAGGTTGATCAGCGAGCCGCTCAAAAAATATTTTGGAGACATTTACGAAAATGCCGTCAAAATCTCAGAAACATTCGATACATTCCGCGATTTGATGGCCAACTTACGTGAGGCCTACCAATCCAGCCTGGCCAACCGAGCGAATGAGATTATGCGTGTTTTTACGGCATTAACTACCATATTCATGCCGCTCACATTTATAACCGGTATTTATGGAATGAACTTCGAATATATCCCTGGTATTCATTGGGAGTATGGCGGGGTTGCCGCTGTCATTTTCATGGTGCTTGTCGGAATATCCATGTTGGTTTTGTTCCGAAAAAAGGATTGGCTGTAACCAATTTTTGCAAAGCTTCTGCCTTGGCATCCAGCCAGCGCGGAGGCTTTTTTCATGAAATTTCACCTCATGTTTCAAAATATTCTGAAATGTTTAATAAATTAGATAAACCGAATAGAGAGGTGATAGCCATGTTCAACAAAATATTGGTTGCCTATGACGGTTCCGAAACAGCGCAAAACGCATTGCATAAAGCTATTGAGATGAAAATGACATTAAAGGATTCTTATCTGGAAGTCGTACATGTATTCCAAGTCGCTAGTGCCGTTCTTGGCGATGCACTCTTAACCGCACCTGTAATGGTGCAAGACGATCTGTATGAAGCAGCTGAGACACTAACAAGTGAAGTCAGACAGCAGATTGCCCATCTTCCCTTTGCAGCGGCTACATTACTTGATGGCGGACCGCCAGCCAAAGTCATTTTAGACTATGCCGAAGAGCATCAATTTGATCTTATCATCTCGGGGAGCAGAGGTTTAGGAACGTTCAAGGAGCTGCTGCTGGGCAGTGTGAGCTACGAAATTGTACAACATGCCAAGATACCCGTGTTAATTGTTAAATAAATTAGCTATAAACCTACTTCAGCTAAACATTAGGCGCATTCACCTGCAGTGATATTTGCCATCATTCTTAATTGATATCTTCACAAAGCCCATATACCAAAAAGGCTTTTCACCCTGCCCTGCAAACCTATGAGGCGAAGTGAAAAGCCTTTTCAAATCATCCAAAAGCCCACTATTAGCCCGCTTCAGCCTGCCTCACCGTATTCACACGGCGGAACTTCATCCGCAGTACTCTTAACCATTCATAAATGCGGTCCACTTCCTTAGCTTCAAGCTCTTCTTGCTTATATAAAGCTTGCAGAACCGGCTTCAAATAACGGTCTCCTTGCAGCTCAAAGGCAGCCCAAGCCAATTCTTGCTCCTCCGCGGATACATCGAGGAGCATTCTCTCGATATATGGCTCCAGATCATAGCCTTCCCGATCCAGCTCCTCAATCCATAGCAGCAGATCTCTTCGCTGCAGCTGAGTCTGCTCCCGCAATGCATCCAAGCTGTCGCCGCGTGTAATAGCTTCAAGCAGCTTGCGCTTGGTATCCCGCTTATTCTGATCTGCCTTCAGCTTGCGGTCCTTCTCATGCTGCAGCCATGCATTGAACTTGGCTGGGTCAACCTCTGCTTCCACCCAATGCAGTGGAAACACAGTGCCTCTTTCATGCTTTTGCGTATACTCAAGCAAGTCATTGCCATAAGCTGCGATCTTGCTTGCACCTAGACCAGGAAGCTGCCGCAGCTCCTCCAGACTATGCGGAAGAAAAGTGCAGATCATACGCAGCAAGCGATTCGTAGCAACCAGAAATGGCGATTTCCCCTCCAAGCTTGACTGCTTTAGCCGCCACTGCCGCAGCTGCTCGTACAGCTCATCATTCACATGGATTTCACTATAATAATGCAAAAGCTGAGCTTGTGCCGCTCTGCTCTCAAGATTTACAGCATCCGACTGAACCCTGCCATCGAATATAGGTGTGAACCCTTGACATTGTTTCGTAAAAATATGAGTTCGGAATACGGTCAGCATTTCTTCCATGCTAATACCCTCATACCATGACTCCTGTAATAACAACACATGTCCATCCATTTCCTTCCAATCCACAAACCAATTCCCTTGATTTTCACTTATGGAAACCTGAGCACTGCGTACCTGATCGTCCCCCACCTTCATCTCCAGGCTGTTCAAAAACATCATATTCAACAAGCATCCCTCCAACATGTATTATTCAAACGCAAAAAAGCACCCCTCCTACAAAAGTAAGAGAGGTGCTTCCTCAACGGTTTGAAATTATTTCCATATTATCACAATATGGGGAATGTGGCAATAGACAAAAGAGAATTCCCTCGAAATACGGCGAAAAATGGATAATAGCTTAAGCAATGGACAACCTATACTCAAAATCACTATTTAAGGAGGTGCCCGCAGCCATGAGTTCTTTTCAAAAGAAAAATAAATTCATCGAAGAGGAACGTCATAAGTATACCGATCTGGCAAGCGTGGAATCTCAGCGCAATGACCTGATAGCCGAGGAATTTCCCGAAGGCCCCTACGGCTCAAGCCTTATATCTGAGACTCTTGGGAAAAGCACGCCTTGGCGTGAGGATCAGCGCCCGCCAAATCGCTTTACCTATGAAAACCGCGAGCTGCACGCAGGTATTTCACGTGATTACCCTGGAGCACACCCAACCCATGATTCCTCAGGCGATGACGATGTGGAAACTCTTGAAGAATAGGCCCTACCCAGATGGTGTAAATGCAAAAACGGCAGAAAGGACATTACTGCCCCTCCTGCCGTATCTTATATTAACATTAGATCTTCATAACTCCGCCAGTACTTGCGGAAGTAACCAGCTTCGAATAACGAGCCAAATATCCTGTTTTAACCTTCGGCTCGAAGCCCTTCCAGTTCGCCTTACGACGTTCCATCTCTTCATCAGAGATTTGAAGGTCAATCGTACGATTAACAAGATCCAGCTCAATAATATCGCCGTCTTCGACGAAAGCTATCGGACCGCCTTCAGCCGCTTCCGGTGAGATATGCCCAAGACTAATTCCGCGGGAAGCGCCGGAGAAGCGGCCATCGGTAATAAGAGCTACCTTGGCGCCTAAGCCCATTCCAACGATTTGCGAAGTAGGTGCAAGCATTTCCGGCATCCCTGGTCCACCCTTCGGACCTTCATAACGGATAACGACAACATGCCCTTCTTTTACTTTACCGTTAGCAATTCCAGACAAAGCTTCATCCTGGGACTCGAAGCAAATAGCAGGTCCTTTATGGTAGCCGCCAACTTCTTTATCGACTGCGCCTACTTTAATAATACTTCCGTGAGGAGCAATATTACCGAATAATACAGCCAATCCGCCTTGCTCGCTATGCGGGTTGTCCAATGGATGGATAACGTCCTTATTCAAAATTTCGCAACCAGCTACATTCTCACGAAGCGTTTGACCGGTTACAGTAATGCAATCCCCATTCAATGCGCCCGGTTTTTTCAACAGCTCATTGATAATTGCACTTACGCCGCCAGCATTATGAACATCCTCAATGTGATAATCGGAAGCCGGAGCAATCTTCGCCAAGTGAGGCACTCGCTTAGCTACTTCGTTGATACGCTCAATCGGATATTCAAATCCTGCTTCATGTGCAAGAGCCAATGTATGAAGTACAGTGTTAGTTGAACCACCCATTGCCATATCAAGAGCAAATGCATTATCGATAGCTTCCAATGTAACGATATCACGTGGCTTGATATCCAGCTTGATAAGCTCCATAAGCTGCTTCGCTGAGCGCTTAACAAATTCCTTACGTTCTTCTGCTACAGCAAGAATCGTTCCGTTACCCGGAAGCGCAAGGCCAAGACCTTCTGCCAAACAGTTCATAGAGTTAGCTGTGAACATGCCTGAACATGAACCACATGTAGGACAACCGTATTGTTCAAGCTCGGTCAAATCCGCTTCTTCAATTCTGCCGGCTTGGAAAGCTCCTACACCCTCGAACACGGAGGAAAGGGAGATCGATTTACCGTTCTTGTCTTTACCCGCTTTCATAGGGCCGCCGCTTACAAACATTGTCGGGATATTGACACGCAGTGCTCCCATCATCATACCCGGGGTGATTTTATCACAGTTTGGAATACAGACCATGCCATCGAACCAATGGGCTGCAACTACGGTTTCAAGGGAATCCGCAATAATTTCACGGCTTGGCAATGAATAACGCATGCCGATATGGCCCATTGCAATTCCGTCATCTACACCGATTGTATTAAATTCAAAAGGCACGCCGCCCGCTTCACGGATTGCTTCCTTAACGATTTTTCCGAACTCCTGAAGATGAACATGACCAGGGACAATATCGATGTAAGAGTTACATACAGCAATAAATGGCTTGTCGAAATCTTCCTCTTTGACTCCTGCAGCACGCAGCAAACTGCGATGTGGTGCGCGATCAAAGCCTTTTTTAATCATATCACTTCTCATTTTGGTTTTAGACATTTCAAGTACGGCCTCCCGTTTCTTTTAGGGTCAATTGCATGGTACTCATGATGCTTGCATTCTTTAAATTCTATCATGTTTGACCGAAAATGAAAACGTTAAGTACCGAAATAGATGCTCTTTCCTTTTGCCGGAACTCCAATGTTCATGTATAATCAGGTTACACTGCAATTATGAACTGAACGGAGTGACATGACATTATGTTTGATTTTGATTATTTATATGATACGAATGAGGAAACAACAACCCGCTTTGTCTGTTTTGTAGGGGCATCGCTGCATCGTTTCGATCTGGCTATCACTAATACGAACCGTTTTTATGGAAAGAAGCTTATTACTGATTTGCAGTCCGGGAAAACAGCCGTTATTGGTCCAGATGATTTGCAGGAAGAAGGCTATCTGGAGCATGTTTTCAAGATCTCGGAAGAAGAAGCCGGCGAATTGACTGAATTCCTGTCACAAATCGTAGGTACCATTAACTTTACAGACATCTGATCTGATCGGGTCCACCCGAAAGACCGGGCAAGCTGCGTATTAGCAGTTGGCAGCGGTCTTTTTTCATGACAAAATGGTTACTATCAGAAAAAATGCAGCTTCGTATAGAAGTGGAGGGATGTTATGCAATTATCCGTATCTGAACAATTTATATTGCTCGCGTTAGACAGAAGCTCCGGCTTATTCAACAAACAGCTATCCGGCATGCTCGGATTTTATTTGGCAGCATCAGGCCTGCTGGAATTGATTCTTTCGGATACCATTCGACTTACCAATAACGATCAAGTGATGTTCAACAAGACACCCCCCGCAGGAATTCAAGCCCATTTGGAACTAATTACCGATAAAATAAATAAGAAAACCCAAACTGATTCCATCAAAAATTGGATAGTTTCTCTCTATACTTGGAACAGCCCCACTATTCAACAGCAATTAACCGAGTCAATGGAAGCTCAAGGACTGATGGAAAAGCATCAAAAAAAATGGTTGTCACTCCTCCCGTTCACCTACTGGACCGTACAAGAGAATGTGAAGGAAAGCCTTGTCCATCGGCTAAAAAATGATTTATTAAAAGATGGAGCCATAAATAATGAGATCTTCTCTGTAGCTCTGCTTGCTGCCCATTCCAAAATATTGAACGATTACTTGTCTCCCGAAGAAAATGAACAGGTGAAACAGCGGCTCGTCCATCTGCAAAAAAATCATGATTCTCCCACTACCCTGCTTTGGTACAATCAAGTAAAACGAGCTTATACGGAAGCGGCTGCTTCGTCATGGTCCATCTAAGTCGGATTCGGAAAATTTTTATAATGCAAAAACAGAGCATGTACCTCCCCTACAACAGGAATGGTACTCACTCTGTTTCATTTGCAGTCGGTTATCCAATCAGGACACCTGTTAAATTAACGTTTAACCAAATCTTCCCGAACCGGTGTAAATGTATCCAGCAGGATGCTAGGCTCCAAAGCCTTGGCACCGTGTTTAGCCCCGCTTGGAATAAAGATTGTTTCCCCTACGCCGATTACTGTTTTTTGTCCGTCGATCGTAAACTCAATCTTTCCTTTAATCAAATAAGACAGCTGCTCATGCGGGTGGCTGTGCTCGTAGCCTTCGGCGTTCTCTTCAAAATGAACTTCCATCATCATAATCGTTTTACCTGGTTCAAAAATTTTCCGTTTTACGCCAGGCTCCGCATTTTCCCATACACCAATATTGCTCATCCCTATGTACCTCCCAAGTAATGAATAAGTGCACTTCATCTTAATGTCATTGCGAGTGTTCAGTGTAAAATCCTTTTAATTATACCGCAACCACCAGCTTGATGGCTAATACTCGGACAATAGCTGAGATTTCACTGTATACCCCATATACGGAGCCACTCCATAATCGAATAACCCTTAACCTTAAGAGTACTCTATATGTGGTTGTGGATGCTTGGGATTTTTTTAGATTTTGTTGTATCTTTTTCATATCTAAGCCCATTTCATTGCCTATCTTATTGCGCAAACGAAAGCACGGAAAGCATTCTGGATAATATAACCGCACTTTGAGCACGAGTCGCAGCGTCGGAAGGGGCGAAGCTGTCTGTAGAAACGCCTTCCATCAATCTCATACCGCTCAATCGGTTAACAGCCTCTTGCGCCCAGCCCGCTATTTTATCCTGATCCGTAAACAGCGTCTGCTTATTGACCGGCTGTTGCTCCTTGCTCCCTGCGAATTGAATAGTCCGGAAGATCATAAGTGCCATCTCCTGCCTGCTAATGGTTTGATCGGGACGGAAGATGCCGTCCTCATATCCGCTTACAATACCTGATTGTACAGCGGCTGCAACGGAGCTGCGGTACCAAGCATCATCTGGGACATCTTTGAAGCTGACCTCGCCTGATAACTTCACATGCTCCAATCCAAGAACACGGGTAATGAGTGCAGCGAATTCTGCGCGAGTAACCGATTCATTCGGACGGAATTCCTCCAATGTCACTCCTTGAACGATTCGTTTATTGGCCATTTTTTCAATGTCGGCCTTGGCCCAATGCTTCTCAATATCGTTGAATGTAAGATGATTATCTACCAGCATGTAGGTGCTGTTCGTTCTGCTGTAAAGAGTCACTTCATTGCCCTTTACAGTAAATGGTACAGGCGAGTAGCCGACATTTCCGCTGCTATCGGTCGAAACACGGACTGCAGCAAGGGTTCCTTCATTTACTGGGTGTTCCGATTTAATACTCCTTGCTACATATTGGGTAAATGAATCGATATTCAATGTTCTACCATCGGACGCAGTCACATGCATGGTGAAATCGACAGCACCAAGCACCTTTAATCCGGATGCTTCGGCACGCTGTTCAGCATTATCATTCCGGCTGATGATAATCTCAAGGCGCATATCCTCCCGTTTGACGTTCAATTGTGAAGCCCATTGCATGATGTTAATCTGCTGGCTCGGCAGCAAATACGTTCCCTGCTTGGTACTAATTGAAACGGTCTGAACCGATTGGGCATCGATTATTTTTTGCAGTGCTTTACTGTCCAGCGTTACATTCACTTGCTCGGCCTCGCGGCTATCAACAGAGATGGCGAGCAAACCATTGCTTGTGTTTTGCAAAGCTTTGCCAATCTGTGCTTCGTTTACAATTGTAAACGTGGCCAACTTGCCATCTATGTTTTTGATTTCTGTAATTCCTGTAACTCCTGTAACTCCTGTAACTCCGGCATCAGCAGCATTACCGGTTGGTGGCTCAGAAGAGGAAGAAGAAGTTCCGCCCGGGTTCCGGTTGCTGGAGCCGGATGATCCAAGCCGTTTAACAACCACTGTGTACGTTTTGACTGCTTTATTGGCAGCCGTAACTATCACCTGAATCGGGTTATCCCCCACATTCAAGCTCAACCCATTGTAAGTTGCTCCGCTCACACTTGCAGTACCGTTGACAGTCAGCGATGCTTTGCCATCCGCTGCAGTCGGTGTAACCGCGATGCTTGAAACCGTATTTGGTACGGTTGCAGTGTACGCTGTTGTGCCGGAATTGAATGCGGGAGCCAGCGTTCCCACACTAAGCGTAAGATCGCTCAGGTCGGCATTGGATGAGGCTTCTTCAATCGGCGGTTCCAGCCGTTTAACAACCACTGTGTACGTTTTGACCGCTTTATTGGCAGCCGTAACTATCACCTGAATCGGGTTATCCCCCACGTTCAAGCTCAACCCATTGTAAGTTGCTCCGCTCACACTTGCAGTACCGTTGACAGTCAGCGATGCTTTGCCATCCGCTGCAGTCGGTGTAACCGCGATGCTTGAAACCGTATTTGGTACGGTTGCAGTGTACGCTGTTGTGCCGGAATGGAATGCGGGAGCCAGCGTTCCCGCACTAAGCGTAAGATCGCTCAGGTCGGCATTGGAGGAGGCTTCTTCAATCGGCGGTTCCTCCTCCTCCACAGCGGTCACACCCGGAGCCTTCAAGTAATTCGTACCGCTGTTGTCCAGTTTATTGCCTCTAAGCACAATTCCAGTCCCGGCTTGAAGTTGAATGCCGTTGGTGTTCCCGGTAATCGTATTATTCAAAATCTTCACGTTGAGCGGATCGCCTTCACCGATATAATTCGCTTTCTCATCCCCTTTATCATGCTCCAGAAGAATAGCCCAATAATTAAGGGCTGTATTATTGCGGATCACATTATTTCTAATAATAGTTCCAGGTCCGTTCAAAACATTGATGCCTGCGGCTTCTTCAACATTAGTCGTATTTTCGATTAGATTGTTCTCAATAATCGTATCCGGTGTACCCATCGTAACCACAATACCTTCTCGTGAGTTTCTGATAATATTGTCGTGGATATAGTTTTTGGGACCCGATTTACTATGGTTGCTTGGCGCTGTGCCGCCTGTATTACCGAGACCTACAGCTCCGCCAGTGGTAATGTCGGTCACTAGATTGCCATAGATGTCATTTAGGTACTCCAGTTCCCCATGAAGATCAATAGCATCCAGCTTGGTCTTATTGAAATGATTGTTGCGTACCGTATTGTTATGTGCGACAAATTGAATGAGCGCTCCATGCCTTAAGTATGGCCCCTCAAAGGATGAGTTTTCCACCAAATTCCATTTTGTATCATTGTCATACCCAAGCCGATCCACCTTCGCCATCCCTTGGATAGCAACTCCATACCCCGACCCTCCCGGACCTACGTCGGTGGCATTGCGGAAGCTGCTGTTTTTTACAACTACATCATGACTATTGTCGATGCGAATTCCCATACGAGTAAACTTTTCAACCGTTACATGATCTATGGTGATATTGTAGGAAGGATAATCTCCATAGTTCGCAATGACGATCATGCTGTCCGGTCCGCCGCTTGCCGGATTGTTAACCTTATGGTCTGTTGTATAAGCACCTTCCCATGTTGAGGTTAGCGTCAGATTGGAAATAACCAGCTCATGCTGATTGGCTGCTTTTAACAACGTACTGTTTTTAACTTTATTAAGAGCTGTTTTCAAAACCGTTCCGGATTCACTTTCACCACGAAGGTTGACCCCGGTCTTCAACAATAGATTAGCTATGCCGTCAGGAGCTGAATTCAGGTTGTATGTTCCATTCGGCAGGTAAACTTCGTCCCCTTCAACAGCTGCATTTATAGCCGCTTGAATGGCTGGACGGTCATCTGTACGGTTATCTGAAGGGTCTGCACCATAATTCAGCACATTAATAACTCTGCCCGTTGTTACATGGGGCATATGAACAGGATGGTTCGTGCCATCCGCATTCGTCATCCCCGGTTGGGTGAAAGGTACGGCTCCAGGTGGCGGGCCCGGTACGATATAAGGAATAAGGGCAACCGGAGTGTCCCCGTTAGTGAATGGAGCATAAATATGGACATCTGTAAGACTTGTGAAGGTGCTGCCATCTGAGTTGCCATGGCCTGTGATTCGCACGTATCTGGCATCCGTATCCGGTATGTCAAAGGCTTGCATAGCCGTAGTTCGGCCGCTGCTGGAACCGCTGAACCGCTGTGTCCATGTTATTCCGTCAATAGACGTCTCGATTTCGAAATTCGTTGACCGCATATCTCCCTTGTAAAATCCGATACCGACATATCCGATGCTTTTGATTTCATCCAAGTCGAACATAATCCATTGACCGTCACCCGATGCAGACCAGCGAGTGTAAGAATTGCTGTCTATCGTGTTAATCTCGATGTTTCCATCGCTGCTGCTTGCGGTTACACCTATGACAGGTAGAGGTGTCAGCGGTTCCGAAAGCGTTGTTCGGCTAATAGTCAGAGGAGTCGTGCTGATATTTCCCGCTGCATCTACTGCTTCAACCTTGAATGTATAAGCTGCCCCTGGATTCAACCCTGCAGCGTTATAAGAAGTGCTTCCTTTTACCGTTGCAACCAGCGTATTATTCTGATAAACCTGGTATTGGGTTACTTTGGTATCATCTACTGCAGCAGGCCAGTATAAGTTGATGAAATCAGTCCCCAGGTTGGATACGGCTAATTTACTGCCGCTCAACCATGAAGGAGGCGTCTTGTCGTTGGAAATATCGATAATCTCCTTAACAACTAATCGTGGCTTTGGATTACTCGTGCCGTTGGCTTCCTTCGAATAGATGTTTATAGAAGTACCTGTGTTGGCTGCATCTCCTACTACAAAGGTAACCTTACCTTGAGACAAATGGCTTCTAACATAGTCGGATACATCCACACTGTACAATTCCGGATTGGATCCTTTATCAGCTGAAACCGTAAATTTACCGACAAATACAGCTGCAGCCAGATTATTGACCGGCGCATTGCCCCATGTCAGATCCGTTTCGGTCCAGTCCGTATTCTCTATGCCATAAAGTGACATCTCCACATTGGTGTTGGAGCTTCCCTTTTTCCCGGCCACTTGAAATATATATTTGTAAGCAGGATCGGTTAAGCCAGACAAATCATATTTGAAATATACATATTTTTTATTGGTATTTCCTGAGGAAACACTGAACAGTCCAGCACTTGTACCTGTGGCGGAATTGAAATTCGTATCTGCTTTGCTGCTGTCAATAAGTGCATCATCTGTAGGCAGCGGACTGCCTATATCCGTTTCCACCACAACTCCAGGCCCTGATGGCTGCTGAGGCATGACCGTTATTTCACTTTCCGCATAAACCTGCTGATTGACGGAGGTTGTAATGTTTGCCCGTATTTTCGTTTTGCCCGGACCTACAGCTGTCACCAAGGCAGATGTCAGCCCGGAGGAGGATACGGCAGCAACGCTGCTGTCATAAGTTGTCCATGTGACCGCCTTCGTCACTGCGTCATTAGGTGCAAGCGATACAGTCAACTCCTTTGTCCCGTTTGCCTCCAAAGTAAATGCAGATGGATTCAATACAGCTGAAACATTCGGAGCTCCCGGATTAGGATTATTAGGATCGGTTGGATTGCCTGGTGTGTGGCCGTTTTTGTATAAAATGTGTTCTGTCACGGTTCTGTTCTTAACATGCTGATCCATAAATGCCCATGCCTCCGCATTGGCTGTTTCGGATGCAGCTCCCGTAAATCCGTGGCCCTGGCCTGGAACAACTTTAAAGTCAACGACTTTAACGCCCGCTGCTGTTAGCTGATTAGCAAATGTTACGCTATCTGTATAGGGAATCGTAGAGTCGGCGTCCCCATGCCGGATCCAGAATGGCGGGTCATCCGGAGATGCATACGTACTGGGCATTGCGAGTCTGGCTTGGTCCGGAACCGTGAAGGCTTTCTTGCCGCCCATGAGCGCTGTTACAGAGCTATAATTGTTGGCAAAGGTTGTCGTGAAATCAGCAGGCCCAAACCAGTCAGCCACCGCCTGCACTTTATCCGAATATTCCTGCCAGCCTCCCGCGCCTTCCAGATCCGGAACTTGCACCGTGTTTCCAGTATCGAGAACTACCCGATCCGTAGTCATGAGATCCCCAGAGGTCCCGAGTAGGGAAGCAAGATGTCCCCCCGCCGATGAGCCCCAGACACCTATACGATCTGGATCGATATGATATTGAGCTGCATTCGCTCGCAAATAACGAATTGCCAGCTTCACATCCTGAATTTGAGCCGGAAAAGGCGCTTCAGGAGTAAGGCGATAGTCAAGCGAAACGCCAATATATCCCCTCTTCGTCACATATCCACATATGTTAGCCAGCGCTTGCTTCCTGTCTCCATGATTCCAGCCTCCACCATGTATATAAACCACGACAGGCATTGGAGCCGCAGGCGGAGTACTGGGAACCGCTATCGATGTATATAAGGGGCGGCTGCCAGCCGTTCCTATTGCAACATCTTCATACAAAGTAACCCCATTCGGCACTGGGAAAGGCACCGGGTCCGTTGTTGTCGGAGAATCAGGCACAGGTGTTACAGCAGGCGGAATACCCGGAATAGCCTGCCCTTTAATTGATACACTGTCTATGTACATATTCGCCTGCATCGGATTTCCAACCCTGAATCTTATCTTCAGGTTCGTGTTGTTATTGGCACCAGCCCCTAATACCCAAGCTTTCAGCTTGTTGGATTCGCTATTCTTCTGCTCCGCAGTGCCTTGAGGCAGCTTAAATTCTTCTAATGTCGTCCAACTGCTTCCTCCATTTCCCGACCACTCCACTACAATGCTTCCGCTAACATAAGAGGACGCCCTTGTATAGTAGCTCAGCTTGATGTTTCCATATCCAGTCGTGTTGAGTGGCAATCCCAGCGCATCGGTAGAATCGATTTTGACGAAGTTGGGAAGCGATGGCGCACTAGCAGAAACTGAAGTTTTCGCTGCGCTTCCCCCGGCACCTTCCTGTACCCAGGGAGATGGGATGGTTACATTGCCATCTGAACCGTAGTTGTCCGGATCATCGAAATTATCGGAGAAGAATTCGATTTCCGGCCCTTCGGGCTGTGGAGTCGAAGGCTCCTCCGGCGTACTCGGAATAGCTGTGCCTCTAACTTCCACATCATCTATATAGACGTTGCCGGCTAAAGGTACTGCCGAATCCACGCTAAACCTCACTCTGACATCCGGTAAATTATCCATAGATGTGTAAGTTGCTGCCGTGATGGTATACGTTCTTTGTTTAAAGGAACCTTGCGCCCCATTAATGGGATCTAAAGCAAACCAAGTGGAACCCCCGTTTGCGGAATACTCCACCTTTACACCACCGGCTGTGACACTGGATTTGTACCAATAGCTCATCTGAATATTTTGGTACCCGATCGTACTAAGATGCAGACTTAACGAATCGGTCGCATCAAGTTTTATACCGTAGGCTCCAGTATGCTTGCCACTGGTTGTCGTCTTCACGAGACTTCCGCCTGAGCCATCTTGAGACCACAGGGATGGCGACGCAGTCGGGACAGCAACTCCGTCACCATATTCAAAGCTGTCATAAAAAAGCTGTTTATCTGCAGACTCAGCCGAAAGCGTTTGAATTCCGAATATTGGTGTAATCATAGTCAGCAGCAGCATTATACATAAGGCTATACGTACCCCGATACTTCGCAGTAAATAGTTCATTTTATTTCCTCGCTCACCTTGTTATTTTTGCCCCTAAAGAAAAACTGCATAGATGCCAGCTCTACACAGTTTCATACCTTCGATATTACTTAGTTCTTGACAGGTTAACGCCATCATTCTTTTCAAATCTCTCCGTAGCTTCTTTAATGACATCATTGCCGCCCTTTTGCTTCCACTCTTCCAAAACCTTCGGATAGTCCGATATCGGTTCCTTTCCATAAACCATTTTCAATACATGTGTAAGAATAACCGGCGGAAGCTTATCTCCAGTTGGCGCAATATCGGGATTTTTCAAATATCCCTGCAGCTGAGGATCGAATTGAATCCCGTCTCGGCCTTCTTTGGCCAATACCGTGTCATATAGCTTCATCAAACCTTGCCCCTCCGGTGTAAGGCTCAACGTTCCTTTGTTATAGGTCGTATCCTGAACAAGCCATAGTAAAACCTGTCTGTACGTCTCCTCATCCACATCCTTTGCATTGGTAGGCGCTTTATAGTTGATCTTGCCGTTCTCTTCGGTGTAATTCTCTCCTTTAATGCCAAAGGTAAAAAATTTCTCCGCTTCATCACTAACCATCCAATCGAAAAATTTTATGATAGCCGCGGGATCCTTTGCCTTTTTATTGATCAAATAAGCTCTGGTAACGTTGCCTACAAGGCGCAAGCCTCCCTTGCCATCCGGCCCGGTTGGGGATGCAATCAATTTCATTTTCCCGGTGGGAACGCTTTCTTTCAGCTGCTGATCCCATTGAATCAACAAGTTGGCATTCATGTTCCAAATCCCCGCTTTTCCGGCTATAATATCATTTTTAAACTTCGTCGGATTAATCGTTGCAAACTCTTTGCTGACCAAACCCTCATCCACCATTGTTTTATAGGTTTGGATTGCCTTTTGCATATTTTCTACGTTAAAAAACTTAGGAACGACCTTGTCGCCCTGCTTCATAAAGAAATTTCCAAAAACATCATAAGCGCCGAAGAAAGCATCCGCATATACGAAATCCTCCCGACCCATGAATGGATTCTCAACACCCAGTTTCTTGAATGCGCGCATAACATTGAGGTAATCATCAACCGTTTTGGGCTCTGGAAGTCCTGTCTTTTCTAATAAATCCGTACGAATCCACGTTGCTCTTCTGGAAGGATTGGACAACCACTCCGGTATTGCGTAAATATTTCCTTTGGCGTCCGTTTCTTTCTCCCATGCTTCTTTAGGTATTTTTTTCAAAAGGTTTTTGCCATGCTTTTCCAACAAATCATTCAAAGGTATAAATACCCCAGCCTGCACCGACCCGGCCAATTGCGGATTGGTTAAGCCGGAGCTTGCCTGCACAACATCGGGAATATCGTTTATAGCAAACATCTGGATCATCTTCTGATCAAACTCTTTGTGCGGCATTAAACGGATGTCCAAATCCGTATTCGTTAGCTCCTCCAGCTTTTTCACCCATTTCTCATCGTTAATGTTTGGATGATTTTCCGCGTACGATATGTTCCCGGAACGGAAGGAGATGGAGAAGGCCGCTTTCCCTCCTCCAGGCTTGCCTGCGGTTTCCGCTTCCTGCTTCCCTGACTGCGAGCATCCCGCTGCTGTTGTGGCAAGTAATGAAGCGCTGACTATCGATAAAAGCCATTTCTTTCTCATATCAATCTCCCCTTAATAAAAGTAGTTGAGCCTTCAGAAACCTTACTTCTGCCCCAAGTGCACGGCATGCTTCAAAAGCGATTCCCGCAGTTTATTTACAGTTGGAAGCATTAATCCTGCCAGCATTTCCCCCATGCGAATATGGCCGTAATCGGAAGGATGAATAAGATCGCTAGTCAACGATGTAAAATCATCCATAATCTTGTTCCCATCTAAAAAATGCAGGAAAGGGTGGTTTCTGTTTGTCGTATACTTCTCCAAAACTTCATTGTAGCGTCTTTCTGCCTCGCTCAAAGCATGGCTATAGTCGCTGAAATAGGTGGCTCGGTTCGGATAAATATAAGTTAGAAACACCGGCTTCTCCGGCTGCCGTTCAATGATACGGTCTAGCAAATAGGACGAGCGCCGTTCAAATTCTTCAACAGGTACTACCGCCCTCATGTTGACACCGATTTCAAGATAAACCATATCCCAGTCATTGCGCTCCGCAATGTGATCTGACAGCTCCCGTTCACAGAAACAGGACCCGCTAAGGCCCAGGTTAAGGGCATCTATTTCCAGACGTCTGGCAGCCTGCTGTACATAGCCGTTGTAATGACTTAAAGCCCCTGCCCCTTGAGTTATAGATGAGCCATAGGCAAGCAGCGTCAATTGTGGCATCTCATGCTTATGAGGAGGCCTCACTTCAAATCCGAACGCATCGATGTCATAAAATACCGCGCTGAACCGCTCAAAGAAAATACGCCAAACCTTGGAAGAAAACGCCCTGTTGTTCAGCTTATCGGGGAACACCTGTGCAAATCTTTCGGGTTCTTCCAATTGGATCGTTGTAACAACCCCCGCTTCCAGCTGATGAGAGGAATGGAAGAAGTCGCCTTTGAACACCAGCACTTTACCGTTAGTATCCTGCGAGGCCAGCACCACTTGCACGTACTTCGCTTCTGTAACAAAACGAAGCTCGCAGCCGTTCGACTGTACTGCCTTCGTTCTTCCCTTCTCCGTTAAGCTGTGGCGAACCAGCCTCGGAAACCGGTGTAATCTTAGTCCCGGCAGATGCGGGCGCTGTTCAAGTTCCGTTACATTATGAAAATAAACATCCTTATGCTGCATGCTAGTTGCCCCACCAATCATTTTTCATTATTGTGACTCATATCTAACTCATTAAAACCATGATAGCACTAATGTAAGCGTAGTCAATGTGGTTTTTTTTAGTTCGACTTGTGATTTTATGGGGTAGATAATGATAATGTGATGACAAAAAAAGATGCAAGCTCTATTTCAGAGCCTGCACCTTTTATGTATAAAAGTATGCCTATTACGATTTAGTTTGGCAAAAGCAAAACTTTAGGACGATTGAATGATGTTGCTTTCTTTAGCCTCAATGAGCAATTGTTCCAGCCTCACGCTAAGCGCATCGCTATTTTGCAAGCCGGACAAAAATAACATAATATCACGTTGGATGCTTTTCAATTGGTAATTGCTGAGGCCGAGCTCCGTGAGCAACCGTAAGGTTGGGAAAATTTCTCTATACAAAAAAAATCTAGAGGGACGATATAAGGACTCCTCCCCCTCCCATTCCATAGCATGTCGGTGTGCGGTAATATTCAATGTTTTGCGGCGAAGCAGTAATTGGATTTCGTAGGAAGACAGGAAATCGACCAGCAGCTTGGCAGCCTCTTTGTTAGAAGACCGGCTGTTGACGGCAAGTCCATTAATAATGAGCAGTGTGCTCGTATCCTGCAACCCCGGCAATGGAGAAACATCGAAGGAAATATTGGAATCCCTAAGCTGATTTAAGAAAAAATAGGTTGTCATAATAACCGAAACTTTTCCTTCCAGAAAGAGGGCCTCCGCATCGGCATCGCTCTCTGACAAAATCCTTGGAAATACATCTGTCATCGCCAGCAATTCTCTGCACGCCTCCAGACTTTCTATTATCTTGCTCCCCCGCAATTGGTATTTTCCGTTAGCATCCGTTTGAAAGCTCGTTCCACTCTGCAGCATAAAGATCGGCCAGCGGTTACGCGACGGCATATAAAAATAAAATCCGAATCTTTCATTTTTTACCGACAATTGTTGGCCGTATTTAAAAAGATCTCTCCATGCCCAGCTGCTGTCTGGCTGTGGAACATGAGACTGCTCGAAATGGTTTTTGTTATAGCATAAAACTACAGGTGAATAATTGAATGGACGAACCAGCGTATCCTTTCCCTGTTGAAATGGTTGCGTCAGGAACGGATATATATCATCCATTTGCTCAATCGGCTCCAATAAGTCCGTACAGCCATTTTCAATGAAGTCCTGAAAATTGTTATTATTGATCAAAACTGCATCGAGGATCTCCGATTCCATATATTGCTTTAATGATTTGGAGTAGCTGCTTGACGACAGCTCTATCGGCTGTACAATAATATGCGGAAATTGCCGGGAAAACTCAGCCAGCAGCTCTTCCATCTCGACTAGTCGGGCAAAAGAATGGACATAGCCAAATTTAATAACGGTCTTTTGTTCAGATGAGGGATTCAGCACCTTATTGCCTACCCGTGGTATTTTCTCGATGTATCCATCCTCAACCAAAACCTTCAGACCGCTGCGAACGGAAGCATTGCTGAGCTCGAATTGCTTTTCCAAATCACTTTCGGAAGGCAAGTAGCTGCCAATCGCCAGTTTGCCAGACCGAATTTCTTGACGCAAAGTACCAATCATGACTTCCAGCCGAGCACGGAAATGTTTGCGGCTTAACCTTTTTTGCATGCTGAGACCTCACCATTTTGGCTTTTATATCCACAGGAGCTCCTTATTTGCAGCGAAGGCTCGATTTCAATTCTTGTCGGTTTGGACTTGGTAGTATGCTCCTGCTCGGTTATCAACCGATATAGCAGTTCTACGGCAAGAGTAGTTAATTCCTCTACCTTATAAGTTACACTAGTCAGAGGTATTTCAGCATATTGGGCTGCTTCCAGGTCATCAAAGCCAACAATAGCCACATCCTCGGGTACTCGCATTCCTTGCTCGCGGCACCAACGCAGCGCTCCAAGCGCCAAATAATCGCTGGATGCGAAGAGTGCAGTTACTCCCCCTTGAGGAAAAAGCTTCGCAGCCGACAGATAGCCTTGTTCGTAGCTATATTTGTCGACGGTAATAACAAGCTCCGGATTAAACTCGATCCCGTTATCCTTCAATGCCGTTTGATATCCCATATATTTTTCCATATTCGCTGCCCCGCCATGAATAAACGCGATCTTTCGATGACCTAACTGTGCCAGATGGGCTGCAGCTTTATAAGCGCCCTTATACTGATTCATGTAGACGGAATCGCTCGCCGGCTCATAATTACCACCGGATAAAAGGACCATCGGGATATGAGCATTTCGTATTGACCTGATTTTATCCTGATTTTGTTTATTCGTAGGAAACAGGAATATGCCGTCCACCTGCCGGGATACAAGGATGTCCAGAGCGAAGGATTCATAATCTCTATCGCTATCGGTGGTCATCAGCATCATATTGTATCCGTTGGCCATAAGTTTTCTTTCAATAAGCTGGGCCGTCTCTATTTGGACAGGATTCGTTATTTTCGGTAAGATGAATCCTATGATTTTCGATTTCTTTTCTACAAGAGAACGGGCGATGGAATTCGGAATATAGTTTAATTCTTTGGCCACCTGCTGTACTCTTTGTCTTGTTTCCTCATTAATTCGCTTGCTATTTTTTAAAGCTAAAGATACGGAATTGATCGATAATCCAAGTTCTTTGGCTATGTCCTCTTGGCGTACTCGCTTGCTCACTTTACTCACCTCTGCAGTTAATCCATTCCTTATCATGAGAACTGTCATCCACTCTATACAATTCTGCAATGGTATTCAGAATTCCTTTAATCCCAGGAAAAACACCCATACTACCAGCTTGCCTTTTTTGAGCAAAAAAATAACTGCGCCTATGTCAAAATCAACAAATAGGGCAGTTTTATTTTTATGGTACTATTTCGTTAATGTTTTCGTACTTTCTGAGGCGGCCTTCATCTTGCCAAGAAAATCTTTTATTTGTTCGAAAGGCGGCTCGGATAGGTCCTTGGGATGATCCTTGTCACCATTCACCCACAATGTTTCTAATGGAATATAACCGCGGTAATTGCTGTACCTGATTCGGGTAAAGAGCTCCTCCAGATCCACCAGAATGTCTGTATTAGCCCCGGCCGGCTTTCTTTTCACCTGGAAGTTCACCGTGTAAGGAAGCACTGCTTCAATATCATCATACCAAGCATAGCCTTCACCGGTACATTCAAGAAACTTTTTGAAAAAACCGGAATCATTGATTAGTCCAACGTTAGGATGATCTACCCAATTCAGAATCCGAATTACCTGATCAGCTGTACACACCATGTCTCCATGGTTCTGCATACCGATGATGACTCCTTTTTCGGCACCATATTCAGCACATTCTCTAAGAGCCGGTACAATTCTCTCTCTTGCTATGGTTTCCCAGTTAGAGTCCTTTATATCCTCTGGAACCGCACCATTAAACACTCTCATGACAGGAGCTCCCATCACAGCTGCCACATCAATCCAATATTTGACACGTTTAACGTCCAATGCACGTCTTTCATCGCTAGGATCGGCAAAATCATTCTTTACCCCTGTTCCGCTGATTGCAATCCCTAACTCTTCACACAGCTTCTTAATACTTCTTGCATATTCAAAAATCTCTTCATCTGATCGGGTTGGCATCGTATAATTATCATATCCCGGGATATAGTACGAGGTAATATCGACAGCGTCGAAGCCTGCCTCTTTGGCGAACCGGATAACCTCCATCGTATCGATTGGGGGGGCTCCATCCGTGCTGCCATTCACCCATGAGCTCAAGTTATGACTGAAGCTGTAAAAGTTAAGTCCCATCTTGAAATCGCCTGTATAATAAGGGCCTTTACGGCTGTCAACCAAATAATGACTGGTAGGGATTTGTTCGTAAACTTGTGAGGACGGTTCTTCATTGGTATGTACAATACTCATATCATTTCTCCTTCTCCATGGCTCTTTTTTTTAGATTGCGGAAATAATGCATTACTTTGAAATTCTCAATATTTTACAACAGCTTGACGATTGCCGTACGGAAGGTTACCCTATTCCTAGCTTTCATTTTAGCCATTCGACAAAGGTTCTTTTGAACAAAAAGGAGACTTATCTGTGAAACAAACTCTTATCGTTACAACTAGAGAACAATTACAGCAGTGCTTAGCTATTAGGTATGAGGTGTTCATACAAGAACAGCAGGTAGATGAAAGCCTCGAGATCGACGAATTCGATCAAAGTCCCGATGCATGTGTGCATGTACTGCTACTGGACAACGGACAAGCTTTGGCTACCGGAAGAATGCGTCCTTATGATGAAGCAACGATGAAGCTGCAGCGAATAGCCGTCCGCAAGGAACTGAGAGGTACAGGAGCAGGTAAAACCATTGTGCTCGCTCTGGAGGATCTGGCTCGCGAGCAAGGCTTTGACTACTCGCTTCTTGATGCACAATGCCAAGCGGAAGCATTCTATCATAAGCTGGGATATGTTACGGTATCGCCTGAAATCTTTCTGGATGCAGGCATCCCTCATGTCCGTATGAAAAAGAAGCTGCAGCCCTAAGTAGATGTCATTCCCAATCGAATCGGTGCAGCTCGTATACAGTCTTGCTCGCATACCTGCGTGCAAGACTTTTTCCTGTTTGCTTAGAGCTCAGACTCTAACCATAAGCAATCAAGTTAGGTTGCAGAGAATCGGAAAGCTTCCCCTTATATCATAAAATTGATGCAAATAGGACTCGATTCCAAATTCAATTGTCCGGCCGGAGTCAGTTCGCCTGTGTGCTGGTTAATCGCAAATGAGGCAACATGATTTGCCCCTTCGTTGGCAACCAACATGTATTTGCCGCTTGGAGAAACAGCCATACTCCGAGGCTTGTTTCCTCCTGAAAATACATGTCCCACATACGTGAGCCTTCCGTCTTCATTAATTCGATATTGGACAATACTATCATGGCCGCGATTGGAACCGTATACATATTTGCCACAGGCAGATAACTGTATATCCGCACATTTGTTGAACTCATCAAAATCTGCGGGTAGAGTTGATACGGTTTGAATCGTCTCAAGAACACATTGCGAAGCATCATGAGTAAATATGGTAATAGTCGAGCTATACTCGTTGATCATATAAGCGCAATGGTTAGTTGGATGAAATAAAAAATGTCTGGGACCAGATCCGGGTTCAACAAAAATAGCTTGTTTCAGCTTCAAATCATGGTGGGCATAATCAATTTCATAAATGTACAGCCGGTCGGTCCCCAAATCCGGTACGACTACAAACCGGTTTGTCGGGTCTACCACAATACTATGTGGACGTGATTTGTTCTTCGAGCCAAATCCTATACGGTGAACTTCAAAGGAGATGCAGCAGGAAATGTCCTCCATGATCCCGCCTGGCTTCAGTGGCAGAGCGATAATGCTCCCACCCGTGAAATTAGCCGCAAATAATGCAGTGAAATCTGGATCTGTGCTAACATAGATTGGATTTTTACCTAATGTTGCTTGTTTGCTAACTAACTGCAATTGTTTCGTGTCAGGATTGAATATATACGAAACCGCTATTCCTTCATTTTCAAAATCCATCCCTACTACATATAAAATATTTCTGGATGCATCAACAACCAAATAGGATGTTTTGGACATGTCATTATAGGAGTTGACCAAAGTAAGGGACCCGTCTTCTTCATGAAACTCGCACAGGTACAAGCTCGGAGATGCCTCGGCAGTCATACAGCCCGCATAAACATACATACTAAAAACCCTTCTTCCTTTATTCAGCGTCTATTTCAGCAATGACTTTACGGCTTAGGGTATCCAGAGCACTTAGCTCTTCCGATGTCAAAGCAATATCCACTGCTTCAATATTTTCTTTCATATGCTTGATGCTTTGGGAGCCCACTATAGCTGTAGTCAGAGCATGCTGATGAAGCAGCCAGCTGATAGCAACCTGTGAGATCGCCTTATTTTTTCCTTCTGCAATATCTTTGAGCAGTACAATCAATTCTCTTGATTTTTCCATATGCTCGGGGGAGAATAACCGCCGTTTACTTCGGAAATCATCTTCGTCCAGTTGTTTCCCCTTCAGGTGAAAGGCTCCTGTTAATATTCCTTTAGCGATAGAGCTATAGCTCATTATGCCAATGTTTTCTTGCACACAATAAGGAACGATATCTTCTTCAATAGACCGATGCAGCAGGCTGTATTCAGGCTGAACGACATCAATTTGTGCGTAGTTCGATGCTTCCTTCAACTGCTCTAACGAAAAATTAGACACCCCAATTGCACGAATTAAGCCTTCTTCCTTCAGCTTATTAAATTCATTTAAGGTTTCCGATACCGGAATCTCAAAGCTTGGCCAATGGATATAATAAATATCCACATAGTCTGTTCTCAGCTGCTTTAAGCTTCTTTCCGCAGAGCGGCGTACGTTAGCCGGTGCCAGATTAGCTCGACTGACTTTAGTTGAAATTACTGTTTCCTTACGCTTTCCTTCCAGAGCAGCGCCAACAACTTCCTCTGAATGGCCATCCCCATAGCCCTCCGCCGTATCAAAGGTAGTAATTCCCATCTCGAATGCTGCCTGAATCGCCTTAATATTATTATCATCGCTTGTAAACTCCCAAGGTCCTCCTCCGAGCTCCCAGCAGCCAAAAGTAATGCTTGAAACCTGGATATCCGTTTTACCTAACGCTTTTGTCTTCAATTGTACTCTCTCCTTCATGATACTTCACTTATAAGTGATACATTCTAAGAAATCAGAAATTTACTGCAAAGGATCCTGGTCCAGCCCTCATCTTACGGAATTCACCGATACCAGGGAGTCACCGTAATATTCTCAATATGCACTTCAGGAGGTTGACTCACAAGGAATAGAACAATATCGGCAATACTCTCCGCCTTCAGCATCGTGTCTCTGCTTTCCTGTGAAACAGGATTTAATTTATGACTCCAGATGTTCGTGTCGATTGCCCCTGGGCTGATAGAAGTTACCCGTATTCCGGAGCGCCTGTTAGCTGCAATCATAGCTTCCGTTAAAGCTCTTGCGCCAAATTTAGAAGCGGCATAAATACTGTTCCCTCCTGAGACTTGAAAAGCCGCCGTTGATAAAATATTAATAATATATCCGGAGTTTCTCTCTGTCATCTTGAGGAGCGCTTCACGGCACATAAGAAAAGTTCCAGTTAAATTCGTTTCCATAATCCGATTCCACTCAGCGAGATCAATTTCCTGTACCAATTGCTTGCCACTCATGCTGACTCCAGCCGCATTAATTAAAATATCAATATGACCGAATTGGGTAGCTGCATGGTCAATTGCAATTTTTACGGATGTCTCATTTCTAACATCTGTGGCAATAGTGATTATGTTCTTTTTTAAATCTGGATGAATGGACTCTATAGCTTGTATCAAATTTTGCTCATTCCTGGCAAGTGCAACTACATATGCACCTTTCTGCACCAAAGCCTTCAAGGTTGCGAGACCTACGCCTGAGCTCGCACCAGAAACTACGGCCACTATTCCCGTTAACTCCATATAACGAATCACCTCTAATCTTCATACTGTTTACTGATTATGCAGCTGCTTGGTGTATTAACGTTAATACTGTACAAGTTAATTTTAGCGTTTACATTGTCTAGTGTCAATCGTTTTTTAGCAGGACAACCTTCATATTATGGATGGTAAAAAAACCAATGCTTACATTTCAAAGATGAAAACGTTAGGAACACTAAGAGGTTGAACAAGTACTGTAAATGAAAAACCAAAGAAATTAGCAACATTACGGGGCTCTCGCTGTCCTAAGTTGATATGCTCCCCATACGGTAAACAGGTGAAATATTAAAACCTGGTTTCCGTGTGAACTGTACCTTAATAGCTAGACACATTAACAATTGCAATTGCAGTTCATACTTTTCCAACGCGCGCGAATCCCAGGCGCGGGTTGCGGCATTGCATGGCGGTCGGTCGAACCCCTTGAGATAGCTTAAGCGAGGGCGCGAGAACCAGATGTTCAAAGTTTTCTTTCATTCCACAGGAGATTGGGATTTTCAGGGGTGTTCGCAAGAAAGGGAATAGATGGAAATCCTCCCTTTAATCCAGCCTGGATATCGTTTGAATTCATTCTAACTGGAAAAACTCCAGCTAATAAAGGTGATTCTGATGATATCAACCCAAATACATAAAATTAACATGAGTAATTCCAGCTATAAGGCTGTGAACGCTATTTTCGGAGCTATTAACCCGACATTTTCCTGATATTTGTGTGGAGTTCCCTAGATTGCCATGCAATGTCGTAACCGAACCCGAATCCGATACTCAACATTAACACACGTTGGAATGCGACCTCATCTCTGCATCGCTGAGAATACCCGCAGTCTCAAAAGAGTACCCTCGTGAAACCCATAAAATGTGTAAAAAGAACCTTTAATTCCAAATCGGAATTGAGGGTTCTTTGCAACCAGCTATTCAGAATAAAGTAGTGGGTGGGCCGTCCCAAAATGGCTTTTAGGACAGACCCATATAATACTTTTTAAAATGCAAATTCGCTTTCAGGTAAACGTTTACTTATACAGCTCCAACCAGCTTTGAAAGCTGAACAGTTTGACCTGTACGTGCAGATTCGTAAATAGCCAAGATGATCTCCAGAGGCTTGTAACCCTCTTCTCCATTAATAATCGGTTCACGATTCTCCTCAATGGCAGCTATCATATCATTCATCTGTTTAATATGACCTGCACCTTCAATCGCTGTTGGATCAGCAGCCGTTGTTCCGTTCCCTCTATTGCTCTTACTGACTGAGCTATGGCTTGCGTTACTTCCATCCTCACCCGATTCAGACTTCACATTTCTAAATACCAGCTCATCTCCTTCAATAACGGCACTGCCATCTTGTCCGAAGATTTCGACACGGGTCGTAAGTCCTGGATACGCGCAAGTAGTGGCAACTAGTGTTCCTACAGCTCCATTACGAAAACGCAATGTGGCTACGGCTGCATCCTCTACTTCAATTCGCTCATGACCTAATGTTTCGCAGACGGCATGCACACTTTCAACAGGCCCCATCAAGTATTGCAAAACGTCAACCGTGTGTACGCCTTGGTTCATTAATGCTCCGCCACCATCAAATGCCCAAGTCCCGCGCCATGCCCCACTGTCATAGTACTCCTGCGATCGGTACCAGTTGATTGCACCGGTTCCAATAATTAATTTCCCGAATTTGCCGCTTTCAATATCTTGCTTGATTTGTTGTGTAGAAGCCTGCAATCGATGCTGGGATATAACCGCTAGCTTCACGCCTGCTTTACGGCATTCCTGGATCATTTGCAAAGCATTGTCTGAAGTGATATCCATCGGCTTCTCAGTAATAACATGTTTGCCTGCTCGTGCAGCTGCTATCGTATACTTGGCATGCATTCCACTAGGCAAACAAATATTAACTATATCCACATCCGTGCGCGCGAGCACTTCATCCAAATTGCTGGACCAATCGCAACCATATTTTTCAGCAAGCTCCTTCGCTTTGTCTGCGACTTCATCGCAAATGACTACCAATTTCCCTTTATCTACACTTAACAATCGCTCCGCATGAGTTTGCCCTATTACTCCAGCACCAACAATTGCAAATCCATATTGCTGTTTGTCCATGTCTCCGCTCCTCCTCATGAAGATTCTTATCCTGCTTATGCAAGTAATCTGACTGAATCTTCATACTCTCTATAAATATGATTTTTTAAAAATAAATTCTTTTGCCTTCACTAGCCGACCAATAAGCTGCATATATCGTTTTCATTGAATCATAAGCAAGATCGAAATCCGATTTGGGCTGTCGATTATAAGCCACACATTCCATAAAATCCTGAAATTCATCGACATAGCCTCTCATGATATCATCCAATGCGCTAACGAACTGCCAGCCTTGTTTCGTTTCTACTTTCTCACTAATAAAAGTGTTCTCCAAATTCGACTCATCAGCGAAATAAGACAGCATATGATTGTTTGGCGTTAGATTACACAGATATGCGCTTTCGGGGGAGTAGACCTCCACAATGTTTCTTACCCCGCCAACAATCATATCTCCTGCCATAACGTTAGCCTTCGTTCCATCCGAGAAAGTCAGGGTCACATTCGCCCAGTCTTCGACGTCAACGGGACGGGCAGCGATAACTCCTCTATCTTCTTCGCTCAAATGATTGGTAATATTTCCAATCTCCGCAACTACACTCTGAATCGTAATTTGTTCATTTCTAGCCTCTATCTCTACTTTCTTCAAGTAAAGAATCGCCGATAATGGGTGACAGCCTTGCCTGATCAACGCTCCGCCTCCCGTATGATTCCATAGAGCAGCATGAGCTGCATGGGAACCGCTGTGGCTTTCTTCACCTTTCAACAGAAGCAGCTTGCTTTTTCTAGCTTGAATGATTTCTGAGCATTTGGTAATGGAGGGCGCATAAACCCAGTTCTCTGCATACATGAACAGCTTCCCGCTTTGCTCCGCTACTTCTCTAAGCTTATCCATGCGCCTGATCACATCGTGATACATCTTTTCTTTGGAAACGTTAAGTCCTACATTAGCGTCACCCAACGTTCCATAATATCCTGTCATCGGCTTTTCACAAATGACATGTTTACCCGCTTGCAGCGCGCGAACCGTCATTTCCTCGTGCAGGTATGCGGGGGTACAAATATCAACAACATCAATCTCTTTATTCTCCAGCAGCTGTTCAAACTCGGTATAGATCTTCTCTATCCCGAATTTCTCGGCGAATGACTTCGTCCTTTTATTGGTTGATGCTACCGCTTTTAGACAGACGTCAATGCCGAATACTTTTTTATAACAGTCACCATGAGTCGTTGCGATAAATCCACTACCGACAATGCCTACATTAACCCTTATCATTAGCGATGTTCCTCCACGGTGTCCTTCTTCTTGAAGATAACTGTCTTCAGCTTACTAAACATGTTAAATTGCGACATAATTAAGATCAAAATGCAGAACACCAATCCAAGGCACAATGGTCTTGTAAAGAAAGGCTCAAGACTGCCGTCTGACAGCACCAGTGCTCGTCTTAAATTGGAATCCGCCATTGGCCCAAGAACAACTCCGAGCAAAAATGGAGATGCCGGATAATTCATCTTCGACATAAGGAGCCCTATAATACCGAAAATAAACATGACGTAAATACTAGAAATTTTGCTATCAATTACGAATGAGCCTACAGCACAAATGACGAAAATAACCGGCATGAGAATTCGTTTGTCAATCCGTAAAACCTTAACTGTATATCGGGAAATGAACAGACCCAAGATTAGCATAACAAAAGCACTTGCAACCAAATACATACTCATCGTATAAATAAATCCAGGATTTTCGCTCATCATAAGCGGTCCAGGTCTTAAACCATGCAGCCACATCGCAGCAAGAAGTACGGCAGAAGAGGTACTGCCTGGTATAGCCAAAGTCAGAAGTGGGATAATGTGTCCGCCGATAGTGGAATTGATACCTGTTTCTGCGGCAATAACTCCTTCATAAGCCCCATTACCGAATTCTTCTTTATTTTTACTGCGCAATTTGGCCGCCCAGTACGATACCCAGCCAGCAACATCCTCTCCTACCCCAGGGATAAGTCCAACGACGACACCGATGAAACCGGATCTGAATACCGTTGGCATTTTGCCCTTAATGATAGACAATCCCCTTTTTACTCTTAGGGTGAGAACTTCTGTGGGAATTTTTAGCTGATTTTGTTTGAATGAATTTACGATTTCAGGGAAACCAAACAATCCAATCATGATGGGAACTAAGGAAAGGCCTGCCATCAATTCAATGTTGCCAAAGGAAAAGCGCGGATACGAGTTCATTTGATCTAATCCGATCTGTGCT
Source organism: Paenibacillus radicis (ex Xue et al. 2023) (assembly GCF_024722015.1). Classification (GTDB taxonomy): domain Bacteria; phylum Bacillota; class Bacilli; order Paenibacillales; family NBRC-103111; genus Paenibacillus_S. Next base: position 209,145 of record NZ_JANQBD010000014.1, read on the forward strand.
ACGAATAAACCGAGCGCACCGGAAATCCAGCCCTTTATCGAGTCCCCTCCTGATGTCAAGCTGCCACAAATCAACACTCCGAAAAGAGCCAGCAAAAAGAACTCCCAAGAACCGAACTTTAAAGATAACGTTGAAAGAAGCGGAGTTAAAAGCAATACGCAAATGGCACCGAACACAGTTCCAAGAAAAGCAGAGGCATTTCCGAGAAAAATACCTAATCCGGCTTCTCCTCTCTGTCCAATTTTGTAGCCATCCAAGGCTGTTGCCGCCGAAGCAGGAGTTCCCGGGATGTTGAGCAGGATAGCTGTCTGAACCCCTCCTGATATGGCACCGACATAAACGCCTACCAAGGATAAAATAGCTGACTCAGCACCGATTCCATAAGTCAATCCAGTCAAGAGAGCTATAGCCATTGTTGATGTTAGTCCCGGAAGCACGCCAGCGATCAGTCCGAACAATACAGAAAGGACGAGCACCAAAATATTAACCGGCGTAATGAGCAAATAAATAGATTCCAGAAAATAATGTAAGCCCATGTTTTCCCTACCCTTTCCTTATGGTAATGTCACGTTAAAGCCAATTTCGAAAAGCACATAGATGAAAATACTTACGGAAGCCGCTGTCAGAATGATTTTACGATAAGATCCAGCCTCCATAATCTTCATCAGAAAAACTAAAAAGATGAATGAGGACAGCATGAATGGAAATCTTGGTATCAGAATAAATGTGAAGATTCCGATAATTGCGATGCCTGCCAACATGTTTAATACATCTTTATTTTTAATGAATTGTGGAAACCATGCACCTAAAGCTCGGATATTACCTGAGATTCCAACATGTTTCAAAGTTTTGAAAAATAACAGAATCGAACAAAGCATAAGCATGCTGCCAATAAATAACGGCAGTAATCCTGGCGATGAATAAATCGGCCCTCCAGCGTTTACACGAATATTATTGCTTTCCCAAACAATAAATAACGATAGCAGAAACAAACAGATCGATGATGCAAAATCAAGATGTCTGATCTTCTCTACCCTTATTTCTGAATTTTTCTCCATCTGCTGCTCACCTTATTTCATTGAAATTATTTAGCTGGTTTTTTGATATTAAATTTCTCTGGGGAAATCTTAGCTACTCCGCCATCAAACAATGCCCAGTCTACAGTTGAAGCAAGCTTTTCCACATATTTTTGGGATTCTTCACCACTGTAACCTAATATCTCCACGCCTTTTTCTTTGGCGAATTTCTTGATGCTTTCGCTAGCTACTGCTTTTTTGAAAGCCTCATCGATTTTTTTCACAACAGCCTCAGGAGTATCTTTGGGCACTGCAATACCGAATGCTTCACCGAGTGGAACGGACTGTTTCATTTCTGGCACCAATTCAGCAATGGAAGGAATCGGGTCAGCCCCTTCAATAATCAATGGTTTATCTGTCAATGCGGCAAGACCTTTTAATTTTTTACCTCTGAACATATCAACCATCTCCATAGACAATTGAGGAACAGCATCCACTTCACCAGCAATAGCAGCGATTATTGCAGGATTTCCACCTTGATAAGGTACATGCTTGTAGTTAAAACCAAGAGAAGACTTTAACACTTCGCCTGCAATATGCCCACCTGTACCAATACCTGCAGTCCCGAAGGATACGCTACCTGGATTGTCTTTGATGCCTTTGATCAATTCTTTGACATCCTTGTACTTTGAATCCGCTTTCACAGAAATGACATTTGGAGAAAAGGCAGCAATCCACATATGCCAATCACGATGTGTTTTCTCTGTATAGCCCATAACCGGGTAGCTTACAAAGGACATGAAACCGTTACCCATAATTGTATATCCATCATGAGGAGCGTTTTGAACGTTCAAAGTTCCTACCGATCCGCTTGCTCCCGGGGTGTTGACTACAGAGATATTTTTCCCCAATGCTTTGCCCATTTCGTCAGCTACTGCTCTTGTGGTAAGATCCGTCCCTCCGCCTGGATTATAAGGAACCACAATAGTAATATCTTTGGCCGGCCAGCTTGCTTCCGATGCTTTGAAAACTGAGGAAACCTTTGGCCAAGCTATAGCAAGGCCAACCACAACAACTGCTGCAATACCCCAAACAACCGCCTTTTGATTCATAAAATACAACCTCCATTAGTTTAGTTTCTTGACCGATTCGCCCAGCATAAGCTCACAAGCTATTTTCTCCTGATGCCATTGCTCGGTTTCCGATTCGTCTAAAATACTTCTCATCAAAGCTTTCATAGCTACCTCACCGATTTGCTGCTCAGACTGACTGATACATGTAAACTTAGGTACATTCAATTGAGTCCAACTCGGTGTTCCAATAATTACCACAGAAAAATCTTCCGGTATTCTCACCCCTTTCTCTCTTAATAACTGTATTCCCCCCTCTGCCATAATATGGTGTCCAAAAACGATAGCGGTTACATTTGAATTAAGAAACGGCTCCGTTAAGCGATAACCTTCCGGAGAGCTAAGGTCACCTAATTGAATCCACTCAGATTCCAACTGTAAACCACATTCGTGCATAGCTGCTGTATATCCCAGCTTCCTCTCTTGGACGTTGATAAATGTATCCCAGCCAATAAACCCGATACGGGTATGACCTTGAGAAACCAAATGCTTGACGGCGGAGTAACCACTGTTCCAGTTGTCGGAACCGACGAAGTCATAATGCTCAACGCCAATCAAAGGCCTTTCCAGAATAACGTAGGGGATACCCAAGCTGCGCAGATGATCCGTATTTTCGGTCCCGCCAATACTAGGGCTGATAATTAATCCGTCTACTCGCTGCTCAATCATCTTCTGGATGATTTGTCTTTCCTTATCCATATCATCCACGGTTGTACTGATCGAAATAAAGTATCCGTGGCGATGTGCAGCTTCCTCTATCGCGATTATAATCCGGGTAAAGAATGGATTGTCGAACTGCGGAACCAGAACAGCAAGGATGCCCCGCTCCTTACCTTTCAAGCTGCTGGCCACGGCGCTCTTCATGTAATTCAGCTCTTTCGCTGCTTGCAGCACCCTCTCCTTAAGATCCTCACTCACATAGCGTTTATTGGAGTCGTTAAGGATATATGAAACGGTGGCTATCGATGTCTCTGCCAACTTGGCCACGTCATTTAGGGTAGCGTATTTCTTCTTTTTCTGCTTTTCCATTTGAAAACACCTCTCCTTAGGTAAACGTTTACTAACTTATTAATTATATCAGGGAAACGTTTACTTTCCTAATGTTATAAAAAGCAACCAAGTTGCTTCATTCTGTTTATGCACACGTGTTCCAAACAACTTAAAAATTTTTATGCACACGTGTTCTAAAATTAATATTATGCTGGAATGTAAGCGAAGTCAAGAGTTATTTTTGGGTAAATCAACCATTCTTTCTGGGTATTGTAATATCAAAACAGGGTATGTTATAATCTCTCCAATTAGACTTGGATTCAATAAATACGGGGCTTTCTCCTGTGTATAGCAAGTATGGCTGCTCAAGGATAGGCTTTATTTTAGGTCGTTAATTATGCTTCATTAGAGAATGGAGGAGTGCGCTAATCATTCAATATTTTAGAGGATAGGTAAACGTTTACCTAAATGGACGTTAAAATGCTTTCTAAGGACTCTTTTGGACTGCAAATTTAGTGTTTGGAAGCGCTTCATTTATGGTTTCAGCTTCTCCCCTTACTCTCCAGTGATAATCGAAAGGATGGCATCCCAATGTCACGTAAAGCAAACCATCTTATTTTTGCGGCTGTTTTGTTATTTGCAGTGTGGTTTAATCCTGGACCCGCATTAGCTGAAAGCTCTCCAGTCTACAGCTTGGCCTTAGACAATGGGCAGGTGACAGTAGGAAGTGAAGTGAAGGTAACGGTCACAGCTGAGCATGCAGTCAATCTGTATGGCTATGAAGTTGTATTGGAATATGAACCGGATAAATTGGATTATGTCCGAACCGTCAATATTATGGGTGATGGCGGTTTATCGATTACTCCGATCCTGCAAGGAAACCGGATCACTTTTGCCCATACCAATATAGGGAAGGATAGCGTGAATAGCGGTAATTTTAATCTAAGCACATTCACATTTAAAAGTAAAAGTTCTGGAAATTCCCCCCTTATCCTGCGGTCTGTAAAAGCCGTTAACCAGCATGATGATTACCTTGATTACCAGTTATGGAACTCGGGATCTCAAGCTGATCTTTTAATAATTAACAATGGCAGCAGCGGTAGTAGTAGTGGTAATGCTACCCCCGATATTGGAAATCCGACTGCAGATGGACCCAGTAAATCATCTGATGGAGTACATATTATTAATTCTTCCCCGCTGCTTGAGCAAACCTCGGATGGAAGTATCATTTCCAAATGGAGTTTGGATGCGACAGCTTTAAATCAAGCGGTTGATCAATTAATTGCTTCCGGAAATCAAAGTAAAATAGAGCTGGAAATAAAGGGAAACACTCAAGCCGTACAGGTACAGCTGCCCGCTGATAGTTTGGCATATGCTCTATCCAAAATATCCGAGTCGGTCATTTCCATAAAATTCGATACCGTTAGCTATGACTTGCCTCTTAAAGCGCTGAATATGGCTGACTTGACCCGTGCACTGAATTCAGATGCAAAGGATATAAAAATCAAAATATCCATTCAAAAGGTTGAAGGAGTTGCAGCTGCTCAACTTGACTCTAAAATAAAAGAAGCCGGATATCAATTACTAACAAATGCAATAGAATTTAACATCACAGCAGAAGCCAACGGCAACTCGCTTTCGGTCAATGACTTCGGTTCGACCTATGTGCCCCGTACGCTGATTTTACATGATTCAGTCAATGTAAACACGGCTGCTGCTGTAATTTACGATCCCAGCACCGGGGAAATTAACTTTGTCCCAGCCCTCTTCACAGAGTCGAACGGTACCTTGCAGGTTACTATCCAACGAACCGGTAACAGCATCTACACGGTTGTAAAGTCATCCAAGACATTTTTAGACATGGAGGGCCATTGGGCAAAAGCAGATGTCGAGCAATTGGCTTCTAAACTGCTCATCAAAGGCATAAGCGACACCCGCTTTGCTCCTCAGAACCAAATTACCCGTGCGGAATTTGCTATACTGCTGGTTCGCGGACTTGGACTTACAGCATCTGATACATCCAAGTTTGTTGATATCCAATCCTCAGATTGGTTTGCTCCAGCAGTTGGGGCCGCAGTTAAAGCTGGTTTAATAGACGGCTATGAGGACAGCACCTTCCGTCCAAATGCCAATATTACGCGAGAGCAGATGGCCGTAATGATCACACGGGCTATAGCATTGACAGGTAAAAAATTAGATGCAGATCCTGCACGGACTCCCTCATTCGTGGACGCCTCATCGATCAGCGGGTGGGCGAAAGATGCTGTTGCCCGTTCTGTTAGTATGGGTATCATGAACGGTGTTACAGACAGCACATTTGCGCCAAATGACAATGCAACCCGTGCCCAAGCGGCTGTAATGCTGAAGAGATCATTGCAATTACTGCAATTTATGAACTAATTCAGATAATCCAATATAACGGCATTTGCCTTACAAATGAGAGGCTGCGATGGAAAGATTCCATCGCAGCCTCTTTGTTGCTATCTAAGACAGAGCTAATGGAGGATTGCCCCACTAGCTCTCGAACGTCATTCTGAAGACGTTCAAGGAGTAATGATTTTCTGTGCTACCGCTGCGAGGTCCACAATGTCAATCACACCATCTTTATTGATATCCGCACTATTAAGCCAATTAGGGCTTCCCAAGGTTTCTCCATAATGACTCGCAACAATGGCCAAATCCCCGATATTAATGATGTTGTCTCCGTTCAAGTCTCCTTGTAATGCAATATGAACGGAAGCTACGAAGCTCTGCACGGAAGCATTCAAATGCTGGAGCTCCTGAGTCACCTGCTCTTGTGAAGCAGTCACGCTGCCTGCTGCAGCCCTAGCCTTATCAATAGCGGCCTGCAGAATCGCTTTTGCCCCCGCTGGGTACTGTCCCGGCTGGTTGCCCTCCACAGCTGAATTATATAGAGCCTGAGCATCTTGAATTAACGCATTCAGAGGTGCTTTATCGACCACATGAATTTGTACCGTATAAGTGGCTCCTTCTGCTTGGCTCACTATCCCGTCACCGCCAGAAACAGCAACCTTAGTTACAGTTACTGCACTTGTTGCGGATTGGGAAATGGAGCGGGCTTTAAAGCCCAGCTTCAGAATAGCTCCGCTGTTGTTTGGGTTAATTGCATAGTTAGAGCCTTCACTTGCTGCAATAATTCGGACCTGCCCTAAGGTTTCGGACTTACTGATGAAGATACCGTTAAGCAATGGAGTTACAGAGAGCCATTCCAATTGCACCGGATCATAGTTTATAGTCAGATCTTGAGCATAGATCTTTCCATTTACAGTCTGAATCCCATTGTTTAACCCATAGATCAAATCAAGGGGCTGCCCTGAATTCACGCTGGAGCTGCCAAGTAAAGTGGCTGACAGAGCGGGAGCAGCGTCTTGACCGCTGATTGTGATCATCATTTGTCCTTTGACGCCGGAGCTGTCTTTGGCTGCTGCCTCCACTTTAACGGTTCCATTCAATAATGCAGTCAACAACCCGTTTTGATCAATTGTTCCCAAATTAGTGGCTGATCCGTCGATGTTATATACCGACCAAGTAACCGATTTATTACTTGCATTAACAGGCAATACCGTGGCAGATAATTGTAGTGTTCCTCCTTTAGTATGGATTGCGGAACCGCCACTACTAGATAAGTTGATATAGGTGACAAGGCTTACGGAGGCGTTTGTTGGTGTATGAATTGAAGCGCTAGGGCCATACATGCTCCAGTTCCCAGCTCCGTCGGCTGCTTTGACTGTAAACGTATAGTTAGAGTCCGGATTTAATTGCGTCAAATTATATTGGGTCAATGGGCTGCTTAAGGAAGCGATCTCAGAATAGGTATTGCCTGTAACTGTGTAAATCTTATATCCGGTTACCCCTATATTATCAGCTGCAGCTGACCAATTAAGAGTAGCCCCCGAAGGGCTAACATTAGAAGCTGTCATACTACTGTTAACTGGCCATACTGGCGGTATTGTATCCACCGTGCCGCCATCCGTGACTCCAAGCTCCATTGAGAAATAGCTGTTAGCAGTAGCTGTTCCTGTACCGGTACCTATTCGGGTCCCGTAGCCGGTTATGCGAACCAGTCGTGCCTGCACGGGCGTCCCCAATAAGAACGTTTCAACATCAGACAGGGAAGACTCTGTTCCAGGTAAAACCTGGTGACTCATAATATGGCCGTTTCCAAGATTATCAAGCTGCCAAGCCGGATTCGATTGCTTCGTCCAGTTGATTCCATCCATTGATGTTTCAATATCAAAATAGTATTGTCTCCTGTTTTGCGTATCTTTATTGAAACCTATAGAAACACTGTTTATCATCTTTGGCATATCGCCAAGGTAGAAACGTACCCAAACTCCTCCATTTGACGAAGCCGACCAGCTGGTATCCTTATTGCTATCAATTAGATTGATTACACTGCTGCTTCCGTTGCTTGCTGTAATTGTTTCTGTTTTGGGGATGATGTCATAATTAACTGAATAAGAACCGTCAATATCAGTACCTTTATGAACCGTAATTATAAACGGACTTTTTGCAGCATCGTTTGGCATGGTTATCGTTACTGTAGAGCCATTCTCCCCTACAGCCGTAAGAACAGGCAAATTTTCATAATCTAGTGGAATGGGTACCGTATACGTTGTTGTTTCCGGGTTAAACCCGTTAATAAGCTGACCATCCAGATATATGCCTGTCAGCTTCGGAACATAGGTGTTCAGCGTACCAGACTCATCAATATAATTTGGAACGGTCGATGAGCTTATGTTAGCTACAGCCTGGAGACCAAGCCTATCCGTAAGCTGCTGAATATAGAGGCTTGCCGGATTAACGGCTGTCCCATTACTGTACTCATATGCCGGAAAATTGGGAACTTTTCCAGGGTCCACATTCTCCATGATAAAGGGTACTCTAACCGATGCGGCTGACTGTCCGAATAAATAGTTGGCATCGAGTGGCGGCTGACTTATGATATACGGACCATTGTTGTTCCACAACGTATAGTTGACGCCCGCCCAGCCATGGGCTGTACCATTATTCCATCTGTTCTGAATGTAAATCCGAGCATTCATACTGTCATAAAGTCCCCCTGAAGACCATCTAAGATGCGGCTCACTTGCATCCATTGAATAAGTGGCTGTGGAGTTGTAAAACACATTAGGTCCCGATATACCACCCATAACGATATATCCGTGACGAGGATATCTGGCAAAGGCCCTTTGTGTCAAAACCAGCTGCCCTCCCGATATGGAGAAACCATAACGGCGTTCACCCGCCGTAGTTTTGCTTACAGGCTCCAATACATTGGCATCCTGAATAGTTAGCCATTTCACGCCATTGGTAGCAGTTACTGCCACATCAATATGATAGGTGGTATAGTTTCTTACCCAAACATTTTGGGCGTCCGAGAATCGCACACCAACCTGTGCATGGAGTTCATCCTCATATTGCTTATATGTCATTCCGAATGATGTGCTTACACTTGTAACTGCTTTATCAAACCTTGATATCAGTTGAATATTCTCTATTCCAACGTTTTCTATTCTGCCTAAAGTGCTGAATTTAGTAACGGTGGACACTCCATATTTCATATCCAGAGAATCATCCAATGGTTCCTTTAATGTAATTGTATTTGTAGCTTGATCTACTGCCTTAATAGTTCTTTCCTTTACCAGACTATCCCAATAGCTCATGTCACTTGACCACTGATTTTCAGAAATAACTCCTGGCATTTCGGTTATTACATCCATATAAAGATCTTGAACCCATGCAAGATTAGTTGCTTTTTTCACATTCACGGTATCTCCCGCATTAAGACCATTGACACTTTCAAGCCGGAAGGTATGTGCTCCTGCCGGAACATATTGGTCAACCACATGAATCGCAGCTTCACTTACGGATTCTCTGCCCCCTGCAACATTGATAATTGCCGTGCTTTTATCATAGGCTAACGACTTCCAGGTTGCGACAATCTTCGTGACACCCGATTCAGGATTTTCGGACTGAGCATAATCATACCAATTGTCCGGGGTAATAGCGGGGGCATTCTTGTCAATCATGCCATTGCCTTCTCCCTTGATTACGATACCGCTCGCGCTAATTTTGAGCGTATTGCTCGTTCTATAAGTTCCCGCTTTTAAAAGAATAGCTCCCCTAAAGCCGTTCGCATCCGGGGCAATACGACTAAGGGCATCGATAGCATTCTGTATGCGGGTATAATCATCTCCATTACCTGGAATCGGCTCAAGAATAATTTTTACTGGAACATTCGGTATCGCAACTCCCCCACCCTTATAACCTACGTCAGAATAATCTATAACCCGATTTCCCTTATAGTCAGGGAAGTAAACCAGCTTACCGTCACTGCCTTTATCCACAGCCGGATAGGGTGTGCTGTCATTATAGGCAGATGAACCTGTAACTGCGGTAAAATAATAGCTGTCGTAGTATTGTTTCCCGTTATCACTCAAATTGAAATTCATAACATACGTGCCTTTAAGACTTGCTGTTGCAGATGGCGTTATTTCTAACAGCGCATCTTTGCCAAGGTTCTGTTGGGGGAATGTATATATCGGGTTGCCGCCAGGGTCCTTTAGCACACCGCCAATTACAATATCTTTTTTGGCTTTAACAGTGAATTTAGGGACATTTCCATTTAGTTCAACCAAGGCTGGACGGCCTATAGTCTGACTCATGCCCGAGTATACCGGAAGAATATCTGCAATGTTCTCGGTCGGATAAACTACTGGCGGCTTCGGATCAATCTCCTGTTTGCCATTGGCCATAAAGTTATAAATCCGTATAAAGCTCGCTCCCTGTATCATCTCTCCTGTCAGCATGACGTATCTGGCATTAATCATGTTATCGAGTGTATAAGTCATGGTCTTATTACCGTTACCATCAACTAAATCTGCAGTATTCTGGGTTACCGCAGTAGTCCAACCAACCGGTTTGTTATAATTAGCAAGGCCGCCAGAGCCCTCTATTGTGGTGGTTGACAGCGCACTCCACTTATCGGTGTCATTGGTATACTCGATGCGATACTGTGATACTCTCTGCTTTAACTGGGTAAAATTAGTTTGAAAATTAACAACAAACTGAAAAATATCTTTTTGCTCTTTCAAGTCAACCGCAATCCAAAATTGGTTTTTCCCCTGAGAAACGGAAGCCGATGTTGATTGTGACTGATCAACATCCCAATAATCGGATATTCCAGCTTTAAATACATTTTCCGGCTTGGAGCCTGCCCGTATTGAGCTTGTCTTAATGCTGCCTACTGTTGAATTCAATGCGTAGTCTATCGGGATAAAATCAGCATAAACAGGCACTGAACTTAGAGCCATTACAATAGCAATAATGAATCCTGTCAGAATGCGAAAGCCGGCACGTTTTTTAACTCTGCTCATAAAGAAGCCTCACTCCTAATAATGAATTTCAAAAACTACACCTTAAATTTGGTAATTAACATTTGCAATTGTTCCGCCATCCGAGCAAGATAACTAGCCGACGATGAGAGTTCTTCCATCGAAGCCTGCTGTTCCTGGGATGCGCTTGAAACAGTCTGTGTACCTGCCGCAGTTTCTTCAGATAATCGCTTAACTATTTGTATAGAATTTACTGCCTCATCCGCACTGGCAGCCATCTCTTCAATAGCTGCAGAGACTTCTTGAATTTGCCCGGATACTTGATATACGGATAATTGAATCTTGCCAAATGCTTTACCCGCTTGATCTATGACCATGGTTCCCTCGTTTACTTCTTTAAGGCTTACATCCATAGAACTCATTGCATGGCTAGTATCCGTTAGAATCGTATGAACCAGCTCAGTAATTTGTTTCGCTGAACCATCCGATTGCTCGGCGAGTTTTTTCACCTCCTCTGCAACAGCTGCGAACCCTTTCCCTTGCTCACCAGCACGTGCAGCTTCGATTGCTGCATTAAGTGCCAACAAATGCGTTTGTGAGGATATACCCGTGATGACTGAAGCGATTTGATCAATTTCATGTGAGCGTTCACCAAGATTTTTTATTATATTGGCTAACCTCTGTATGGAAAGTTCTATGGAATTCATTTGTCGTATGGCTGTTTGTATCGTTTCGTTACCTATGGATGCAATATCGGAGGATTGATTGGAGGCCGTGGAAACATCCTGAATGTTCGAAGCCATTTCATGAACACTCCTGGACATATCATTAATGGTTGCAAGGCTGTCATGCAAGCAAGCTGCTTGCTTCTCAGATCCGGAAGCTATGGTCTGCATAATCTGCGCTATATGCTCGGTCGCCAAGTTGCTTTGTTCGGAACTGACAGTTAATTGCTCTGAAGAAGCAGCAACCTGATCCGCAGTGGAACCAACATGCTGTATCATCATTCGAAGATTATTGATCATTTGATTAAAATACAGCGCCAAATCTCCAATCTCATCCTTTGTAGTTACAAGAATGTGCTTCGTTAAATCCCCTTCACCTTCCGCGATCTGCCTCAGCTGTTGATTTACTTGAAGCACTGGCTTGACTATCCTCTTGGATAAGATCAGCGCAAGACTTATTGCTATTAGAAATGTAACGACAATAACGGAAATATTAAATCGATTAGCAAAGGAATTAAAAGAGGTAATTTCTTTTTCCTGCTCTGCTATTACCTTCGATAACTTATCCGTATAGGAATTTAAAGAATTCAGTACCGGCTCTAAAGGAACCGCTATATATTGAGCTTGGGCATTTTGTGTTGTTTGAGATGGATATTTTGTAAAAACCGCATCAATTTGCTTCAAATATTTATTCCATTCCATATCGAAGGTAGTGATAGCTGACAGCTCTCCGCTGTCATGATAATGGCTTTTGATAATAATCGTTAATTGATCGGATACTTCTTGGACGTCTTTTTCATATAAGGACAAATATTTCTTCTTTCCTTCATCAGTCGAGCTCATCAGATACCAAGCACCGTCTGCATTCGTGCTGCGGACCAGATAGCTCAGCTTCTGCAGAACGGATTGCTCATTCTCGTTATAAAGGATTCCATTCGATAATGAATTTACTTTAGTCTGAATTAACATATTACAGCCAATCGCAATTAAAAATAACAAAGAAACAGCCAAAAATCCTAAAAGAAGCTTGCTGCGTATAGTAAACCTCATTCCAAATATCCCGCCTTCGTTAATGCTGCTTCTTTTCATGTGAGTAGGTAAACGTTTACATAATGGTATACAGTAAGCGTTTACAAATCTTTTTCTCCTTTCTTCCTAGAAATAACTATTCCCTCAATATCGGAATTATACCATGTACGCTTTTGAATACAAGACTCAATTGTAAATTTATTCCTCTAAAATTCATTGAGGTTGTGGGGCGCCGTGGTTGAAAATGAATGAAACGGGACCCACAGTAAGTACCAAGGGTCCCCCACCTGCTTAATCTTTAACAACGGGAATCGGATTAACTTTTATTCTTAAAGGATGATAGGCTTTGCTTTTGTATGCATTAGCAGCTTCTGCAAGTCCTTGGTCCCCTCCTTGCTGCTTCCACTGAATAATCACTTTAGGCCAATCGCTGACCGGTTTTTCCCCAACCACTATTTTACTCATCGCTTCCAGTATCATAGGCGGAATTCCAGTATTCAAGTTGAGTGTCGGCTTGGCATCCAATGCGGTTAAAGGAGGATTCCAACGTATGTTTTCCCGTCCTTCCTTCGCTACGATATCTTTGAAATCTTTAATTAGCTGCTGTCCCAATGGAGATGCCTCCAGCAATAACTTGTTGTACGTATTGTCTTGAATCATCCACATCCAGCCACGGAAGCTTTCTGCTCTAATCTGCTCATCGGTTTTGGGATCGTATTTAATTACACCATTCTCAACGGTATGGTCTTTGCCTTCAAGCCCGTAGGTGAAAAATTTGGTCGCTTCATCCGTCAGCATCCAGTTCAAAAATTTAACAATGACTTCGGGATTTTTGGTTTCTTTTGTTATCATAAAAGCACGGGTTACTTCATCTATCAAGCTGTAACCGCCTGATCCGTCAGGTCCTATTGGCGAAGGAATAAGTGCCAGCTTGGCCTCAGGGACATTTTTCGACAAACCGGTTTGTAAAGGAATGAAGTTGTTCGCATTGGCTTGGAACATTCCCGCTTTGCCTGTATTGATTACATTCTGGTATTGAACTTTAGTTTGCGTAAGGAATTCCTTGGACATTAAGCCTTCTTCATACATGGTCCTATAGGTTTGAAGTGCTTGCTGCATATTGACGGCATTGAAAAATTTGGGAACCGGATTGCCCGCAGTATCTACTGTCCACTGGTTAGGCAGAACATCAAAGGCACCAAAGAATGTATCCATCTGTTCAAAATTTTGCCGTCCGACATACGGTTGCGCTACTCCCAGCTTTTTAAACGCACGCAATACATTGACCATTTCATCTACCGTCTTGGGAACCGGCAATCCGGTTTTTTCCAATAAATCCATCCGAATGTACGTCGAAGAACGTTCTGCAACCGTAATAAACTGCGGTATCCCGTATATCTTCCCATCGTAAGTTTCCTTATCCCAGGCGTCCTTAGGAATAAACTTCTTCAATTCGGGGCCGTATTTATCAATGAGGTCATTCAATGTCATAAACATTCCGGCTTGCAAGGCCTGTTGAAGGGCTATACCGTTAGATGATCCAAAGCCTCCCCCTGTAGCAATAACATTCGGTATGTCCCCTGAGGCAAACATAACATCCATAGACTTTGAGAAAGGATCCGCCAGCACCTTGAACTTTATTTTGGTATTGGTTAATTGTTCCAGCTTTTTTACATAGGGGTCATTATCAATATCAGGGTTTTTCGACAAGTAAGTCGCATTGTAAGGCATTGAAATGCTAAAATTCGTGCTTACAGGAGCTTTCGACACCGTCGTTGCACCCGTATCATTACCAGGACTGCAACCCGCTATCGCCACCACGCCCATTAAGGAAACTGTACTGATTGCTACCGTCTTCTTCATTTTCTTTTTCAAAGCTTAATCCCTCCCTTTTTAGGTTCAAAGCCAATCAAAATCATACGGAAACTTTATTCTTTAATCGATCCAAGCAGCATTCCTTTCATAAAGAAACGTTGCAGAAACGGGTAAAGTGCAAGAATAGGTACTGTCGCGACTAGTATAGTCGCCATTTGCACTCCAAAAGGTGAATTCTGCAATATCGATTCAAAGAGATCGCCTGAGCTCGTGCTCAAATTATCGTGAGTAACCATGTCATGCAATATAATTTGCAACGGCATCAGCGTCCGGCTTTGTATATAGTAAAGTGCGGATTGATAGCTGTTCCAGAAACCAACTCCATAAAACAAGGCCATTGTCGCCATAATCGGTGCAGATAAAGGAAGGATGATTCGGAGTAATATACCAGCCTCTCCACATCCATCGATACGTGAGCAGTCGATCAGCGCATTAGGGATTCCCATAAAAAAGGTACGCATTACGATTAAGTTGAACGGGCTGATCATCGCAGGAATCATTAATGCCCATAGCGTGTTAACCATATGCAAATTTTTAATCACCAAGTAAGTTGGAATCAAAGGTGCCGAGAAAATCATCGTTAGCATCACCATCATCAGCACGGCCTTGCGGTACTTGTATTCCTGGCGTGAGAGTGAATAAGCAAGTGTAGAAGTCATGATTAAGCTTAGCAAAGTTCCGACAACGGTAATGTAAATGGTAATCCCATAGGCATTCCAAATTTGCTTATCCTGGAACACAAACTGATAGTTAATAAGAGTTGGATGGACCGGCCATAGGCCTACATCCCCGTTTACTACGGAGGAGGGTGAACTGAAAGAGACGGCAATGAGGTTAATAAAGGGTAAAAAGATCGTTAAAGCAAGCAACGTAAGACCAACAAGATTGAGGATTTGAAACAAATCTCTGCTTGGATTTGACTTCCTCATAGGAAAGTCCCCCCTTTAAAACAAGCTGTTTTCAGTTAATTTTTTACTGATATAGTTGGTTGTCATGATTAAGATAAATCCGATTACCGATTTGAATAAACCTATCGCCGTTGTAAGGCTATATTGTGAGCCCAACAAGCCTATTCGGAAAATAAAGGTATCCAGAATGTCACCGTTGTTCATGTTTAGCGGATTAAGAAAGGGATATACTCGTTCGAACCCAATATCCAAAAATTTGCCAAGATGCAGCAGCAATAAGATCGTAAAGGTCGGCATTAAAGAAGGTATCGTGATAGCCCACAGCTGCTTCCATCTGTTAGCGCCATCAATGGATGCCGCTTCGTACAGCTCGGTGTTCACCCCTGCCAGTGCAGCCAAGTAGACAATGGTTCCCCAGCCAATACCTTGCCAAATACTGGAGCCTACGAGAATTGACCGAATATAGGATTCCGATCCTAGAAAATAAATCGGTTCAAACCCTAACGACTGGATAACATGATTGATGATACCTGTGGATGGAGACATTACTCCCATAAAAATTCCGCCGATAATAACCCAGGATAAAAAATGGGGCACATAAATTACCGTCTGGATGACTCTTTTATAAAACACAAATCTCATTTCATTCAGCATCAATGCCACTATCATCGACAAAGGGAAAAATAGCAGCTCATAGCCGCCCAAAATCAATGTATTAACAAGTGAGTGCAAGGCATCGGGAGCGCTAAAAAACTGACGAAAGTATTTCAGACCGACCCACTGGCTTTTCCAAATTCCTGCGAAAATGTTATAGTCCTTAAACGCAATTACGGAACCAAAAAGCGGGATATATTTGATGATGATAAAGTATAGAATCCCCGGCAGCGATAATAAATAAAGCATTTTATACTTGCGAATATTAAATAACAGACTATCTTTATTTACTTTAGATTTTTGAATTTTTCGCATGCTTGTAACTGCAGCTGACCCTTGAGTCTGATTCAATAGTCCCCCCACCTTATGATCTTAGTCGAGAAAAATTTGTAAGAAATGATGAAATGATAACGCATTCAAAACCGCAGCAAAGGGAATTTTTTTCCGGATGAACCTTCGTTGAATATTTTAAATTCATCTCCTCCTTGAGTTAGGCTGGTGTTTATTGTATAATTGCATTAACGTTAATACAGCTTATGAATTTGATATTAACTTCAATATCCGTTAGTGTCAATTCCTTAATTTTGAAAATTTTTCTTTCTTAGAAGAAGCGTTTTATTTTTCAACAGCTCTAATGCTTCTGAATGCTGGAATGCCGCTCATGGATGCAGCGAATAAATACGGGGGAGGAAATATGAAGTCATGTAAACGTTTACTTCATTGTATTAGTTACATTTATTGAAAATAAGGAGGTACGGAAATCATGGATGTTCTAAGAACAAATACAGCTGAAGCTGCAATAACCATCGCTACTTGTGCAGAAGGCGGAGGACTGAAGGATGCCATCGATGCGGCGGGTGCCGGGTACTTAACTATCCAAAGCCTCACCGTAACTGCCGGAACATTGAATTTAGTTGACTGCCAATTTATCAACCACAACCTCATGAATCTTATCACTCTCGAAGTTGCAGGCACGGCTGATTTTGAGCATTCCACTGTACCAGCTAGCGCTTTTAAAGCTAATAAAGTATTGGAAAACATAAAGCTATTACATACAGCGACGATTAATGAAAGCGCTTTTGAGGAATGCTCCAATCTGTTGACAGCAGATCTGCCGGCTGTAACCTTGTTGAATGGCCGAGTATTTTATAACTGCTATGCATTAAAGCAAGCGAGCCTGCCTCAGTTAACCTCCATGGAAAACAGAACATTTTACCGATGCACCTCCCTCATCTCTCTTTTACTTGGGGAAGAACCGCCCGCTCTTATTGGTTCCTATTGGTTTAAGGAAATTATTTCATTGAAGGTTTTTGTCCCGTCGCAAGAGTCTATTTTGAAATATAAGGATGTTTATGAATTCTCAGATTTCAAGGTGAAATTAGTAGGTGATGTCAGCGTTGACAATGAAGATGAGAGCAGCAGCAGGTCCTATTATGATTACAAATACGATGCTGATTTAATTTACGATTACACGGGTCCCTATTACACAGGTGAAATTAAGGTAGGCCTTAATCTGTACAGCTTTAACGCGAACCTGAATGCATGGCTTACAAACGGCGGCAGCGCTGCACCTCCGATGGATACTTTGCAAGCTATTCGATTCGCCAAAGAAGCCGGTTTTGACGCTGTCGACGTCACAGCCTACTATATTCCCGGGTACAGCAACCAGACGATGCCAACCAAGCCCCATGAAGAAATCATACAATACGCACGGAAAATAAAGGAATTCTGCAAAGAACTCGATATTGAAATTAGCGGTACCGGTGTGGGAAATAATTTTGCTGATCCGAGGGATGAGAAGCGTACTCTCGACCTTGAGCGGGTTAAGTATTGGATCGATATTGCTGCTGAGATGGGCGCTCCAGTTATCCGATTGTTCTCAGGAAATGTCCCCAGAGATATTATGGATTCCGATTGGGAAACCATTGCAAGGGATAGAATTGCTCCAGCCTTGAGGGAATGTACAGAGTATGCTGCGGCAAGAGGCGTTAAGGTAGGGCTGCAAAACCACGGAGACATGACAGCTACAGCTGGTCAGATCATCCAAATTATAAAATGGGTCAATCATCCTAATATTGGTATTATCAACGATACCGGTTACTTTAGAAAGTTCCGCAGCCATAACGGTTTAGGCTATGATTGGTATTCCGATATTAGGGCGGTTCTCCCCTATACAAATAATTTCCAACTGAAGACGAAGCCTGCCGGCCAGGAAACGGACAGCTTTGTTGATCTAACCAGGCTTTTCACCGATATTCGAAATAGCAGTTACCATGGCTATGTTCCCATTGAATTGCTATGGCGGCCGGGTGACCCGGGTCATCCTAATGATCTTGCTGAGCCCCCTTATGAGGAAATTAAACAGTTCCTTGCACAGGTTAAAGCGGCCATCCACGATACCCAAATAGCAAAACCGTTATAATAGCCACGAGCTCCGGGCATTCTACGGTGTCCGGAAACTATCTCAAGCTTATCAGCACAGACAGCAAGGGTAATAGGAATGAGTTTGAGTAAACGTTTACCTATACAGTTCATCAACATTTTCTAATGATCTATCCATTTATAGCTATTTCTAGGAGGATACAATGAATACTTTGAAAAAAGCTTTGAGTTCGATCCTTGTTGCACTGATGTTAACAGCGCTCCTGCCTGTCGCCGCCTTTGCAGCGAATTCAGTGGCGGCCCAAGCAACTGGCAGCGCAGCAATAACCGTCACCACGTCAACCTATGGACAATTGCAAAGTGTAGTTAACGCTACCAATGTCCCCTACTTGGATGTTAATAGCCTCACCGTTACAGCCGGATTGTTGAACTCAACGGACATTAAATTTATCAATGAGAAGCTAACCAACCTTGCGATCCTTCAAGTTATAGGAACAGCAGACTTTGTGGATTCCACATTGCCAAGCAAAGCATTTGAGGGAAATAAATCTTTGCAGACTGTTAAACTTCTAAATACCAAAACCCTTCAATCAAGGGTGTTTTATCAGGCTATTGCTGCAGAAGGAGGTAATCTAAAAACAGTAGAATTGCCTAAAGTAACCAGCATCGCCGACAGAGCCTTCTATAGAAGCCCCATTAAAGCTTTAATCATGGGGGAAGTACCTCCCACAATGATAGGCAGTAAAGGCGGCGATGAAGGTTACTGGTTTAAAGAAGCAACAGGAGATGTAAAGATATACGTCCCAACTCCAGAGGCTATTGAGAAATACGAGAATGTTTTCGCATTTGAAGGCTTTGTTATAAAGGTCATCGGTGATAACAGCGACGATGGGCAATCCGGGCCTATTGACACCTACGGTTATACCGGATATGGGAATGGCAAGGTTGTTCCCCGCAAAAATGCCTATTACACAGGTGATTACAAGCTTAGCCTTAACTTTTACAGCTTCAACTCGAATTTAAATGCATGGAAGTCTAAATGGAATGTTGTACCTCAAACCGATCCATTGGCGCTGAATCCCCTTGATGCTATTCAATGGGCGAAAAATGCCGGATTTGATGCTGTCGATGTGACAGAATATTATATACCCGGATACGATGATAAGCTGACGGAAGAATCGGCTAAACCGGCAATAATGGACTGGGCTAGAAAAATCAAGGCAAAGGCCAAAGAAGTTGGAATTGCCATTAGCGGAACAGGCGCGCAAAATAATTTCGTTCAACCTAGCGATGAGAAGCGTGCGATCGACATGGAACGTTATAAATTTTGGATTGATGTAGCTGCTGAAATGGGAGCTCCAGTTATTCGAGTGTTCGCAGGCGCTACGCCATCAGATGCGAAACAATTGGGATGGGAGAAAATAGCCAAGGAGAGACTTGTTCCTCACCTTAAGGAGCTAGCAGCCTATGGTTCAGCAAAAGGTGTTCAAATCGGATTGCAGAATCATGGTGATTTTACATCTACGGCCGATCAAATTATCCAAATTATCAAATGGGTTGATCATCCTAACATTGGAATTATTGATGATACGGGTTACTTCAGACCTTTTCGCGGCTCGGCCCTAGACTATAATTGGTATGCTGATATCAATGCGGTTCTTCCATATTCCAACAATTTTCAAGTAAAGAAAAAACCGGCAGGTGCGGAAACCAAAGAGCTCATGGATTTGAACAGACTTTTTACGGGGGTCAGATCCAGCGATTATCGCGGATTTATTCCAGCAGAGCTGCTTTGGAACCCAGGTGATGCGGGCCATCCTTCGACTCTTACCACACCGCCTTACGAAGAGGTAAGTGGATTCTTTGCTAAAATGAAAGAAGCTATGGAAAAATCTAAAACTTCAGGGAAAATTGGTATGTCTACCTTATCAGCAAAAGACTTAAACCAATCGGTCGGATTGTCATGGACTCCATCTCCGCAAGCTACTCAAGGTTATTTTGTAAAAAGAAAAATGAACGATAATACGTATAAATTAGTAGGCACTGTAGGTGCTGCAACCTATTCGTTTACGGAAACCGACTTAACTAATTACCAAACGTATACTTATGTGGTTACTGGTTTTGACTCCGAAAGAGAATATGCGGAATCCAATGAAGTCAGCGCCAGACCTTATAAACAGGATTCTCATTCCACTCCTTCAGGAGGAACCTCCGGTGGCGGAAGTGGTGGTGGTCCTGTCAGTACAGGAACTGATCCTGCCTCTGGAAGCAATTCGAACGTTAACAAGGATGGCGTGAAGCTCGATGCTGCTACAGTAAAAGAGAAAGCCGGCGATAAAACAGTAAATAAAGTTACCATTAATTCCGAAAGCTTAAACAAAGCAATCGATGCCATTAAAAACAATCAGTCCGGCCAACAAAAAATTACTATACAGGTAGAAGGCAAGGAACCTGTTGCCCTTGTTCAGCTAACAGCCGACGCCTGGCTAAATGCACAAAATTCTGCTGCTGGGATAGTACTCTCTATTAAGTCAGACACATCCACCTACGATCTCCCCATTAAAGCGCTTAGTGCAGATATAATTACAAAGTTACTTAACGGCGACGCCAAAAATAATGTGATCAACATTCAAATTGAAAAAATCGGCGGTCCATTGGCTGATGAAATCTCAAAGAAGGCAACTCAGAGCGGTTTGAACCTGCTTGGAGATATGGTTGATTATAAAATTACCGCTAATATCGTTGAAGTAGCTGATTTCAACGGGGTTTATGTTTCAAGAAGCTTAGCCTTACCGAATTCGGTGGACGACAAAACAACTACAGTGCTGCTTTATAATCCTGGTACGGGTAAGTTTTCGTTCGTTCCAGCTATATTCAACAACTCCGGATCGCAAGTTACATTCAAACGTTCAGGCAACAGCATTTATACAATCGCTCAAAATCGTAAAACATTTAGCGATATAAGCACTCATTGGGCTAAAAACGATATTGAGCTGTTAGCCTCCAAGCTTGTAGTGGAGGGCTCCACAGACCAATTATTTACACCGGATAAGAGCATTACCCGAGCAGAATTTGCCGCTTTATTAGTTCGTTCGCTTGGATTGAACCCGGTAAAAGATGGAATATTCAAAGATGTGAATTCCAACATTTGGTATTCCGAGACGGTTAACGCTGCTGCCAAGGCAGGACTCGTTAATGGCTTCGAAGGCGACAACTTCAAACCAAACGACACGATCACACGTGAGCAAATGGCTGTGATGGTTTCCAGAGCTATTGACTTCACAGGCAACAAGGCCAAGGGAAGCCTGAATTCAACAAGCTCGTTCACGGATAGCGGCACGATCAGCAGCTGGGCTCAAGCTGCAGTAGCAGCTGCCGTTAATGCTAAAATCATTAATGGCGTCAGCGATACAACATTCGTGCCTTCCGCTAACGCTACACGAGCTGAAGCTACCGTTATGCTGAAACGTTTGCTGCAATTTCTTCAATTTATTAATTAATTATTGCCATTCAAAAAGACTAGACTTAACAGCGATAACCACTGCTAGGTCTAGTCTTTTGTTATCCGATCAATTTAATCAAGCTGCTGAATTCAAGCTCTTCAAATTTTTGAAGTGCTGAGCTGCGATTTATTTTCCAACAGCAATTTTCCAAAGCACATTCAACAGGTACATCCACTTTAATTGTCGCCAAGTCTTTGGACAAGAAAAGCATATCCTTATTACTCTCTATTTTTAATTTGGTGCTAGCGGGGAGCTTTTCAATGTTTTCTAACACGCCCAGCACAGATCCGTACTCTTTAATAAGCTTATGTGCAGTTTTCTCGCCAATTCCCCGAACTCCCGGATAATTATCCGCAGTATCCCCCATAAAGGCTTTCAAATCAACGATTTGAGATGGATACAATTCCTTCTCATCCCATAGTGATACAGGTGTGTAAACCTGATAATTGGATTTACCCTTTTTCATTATAATAACCGAAATCTTCTCAGTTACGAGCTGGAGCATATCATGATCCCCTGTTAATATAAGAACATCCGTCTCTGTGCTAATTTGGTTAGCGATGGTACCTATACAATCGTCTGCTTCAAAGCCTGGCACTCCAAAATTTGGTATACCAAGTGAATCGACAACATCCTTTACCAGACCAAATTGCGGTATTAATTCTTCCGGAGCTTCCGCTCTATTGGCTTTATAGGAGGAGTACATTTCATTTCGAAAAGTTGCGCTCCCCAAATCCCAACAGCAGAGCAAATGAGTAGGTTGAAACTCCTTGATAGCATCGAATAAATAATGGATGAACCCAAATATTGCGTTAGTAGGGGTCCCGTCGCTCGTCTTCCGAATGTACCCACCATAAGATTGTGCGTAATAAGCTCTAAACAATAATGCCATTCCATCTACAATTAAAGTTCGATTGCTGCTTTCCCTGTTGTTTTCCATATGTACACTCCAAATATAATTTATATAACATTACTAAACATACCAGACCTTTCCTGTATTGAAAATAGGTATAGACTAAAATTCCTCTATCAATACTTTCCAGCGAGCTCATATTTAATTGACCAATGGATAAAAATGACTTACAGCTTCCTTGTTGCTCAATTTACGTTGGTGCTTCTGGAAATGACTCTGAGCAATTTCAGTGCTGCTACCACGGATGTGAGGAGCGTTAGCGGAAGTGCTGCCACTGACAGTGAAGAGCATCAGCCCAAGTACTACCTATCACTGAAGTGAAGAGCATTAGCGGAAGTGCTGCTTCCTCTATCAGCTGGAATGATCAAAAATTAGAGAGATACGGGAACAGTTCGTTCCGCTATCCCTCTGATTTGGTGTCTAATGCTCCTATTTGCCCAGCATAGTCGAGTAGGCGGGGCCTCTCCTTCTCTTGGATTGCGCCCCTTACCCCTCACAGATCCGTACGTGCGCTATTAACGCATACGGCTCTTCACTTCACCATTACAGGTCGACTGACGAACAGGTTC